>NZ_JBIVPH010000003.1:0-1243200 GCF_044754545.1 Streptomyces sp. NPDC093071
CCTCTCAGGCCGGCTACCCGTCGTCGCCTTGGTAGGCCATTACCCCACCAACAAGCTGATAGGCCGCGGGCTCATCCTTCACCGCCGGAGCTTTCAACCAGCCCCCATGCGGAAGCCGGTGTTATCCGGTATTAGACCCCGTTTCCAGGGCTTGTCCCAGAGTGAAGGGCAGATTGCCCACGTGTTACTCACCCGTTCGCCACTAATCCACCCCGAAGGGCTTCATCGTTCGACTTGCATGTGTTAAGCACGCCGCCAGCGTTCGTCCTGAGCCAGGATCAAACTCTCCGTGAATGTTTACCGGATATCCGGTGTGACACTCGCGTTGAGCGGGACAGCCATGCCGGAATAAGGCCGGCTGTCCACAACGTCCTCGCTGTGTTTTTCTTCAAAGGAACCTCGACCAACCGAAACCGGCTGGACGGGGTATCAACTAATCTGGCGTTGATTTTTGGCACGCTGTTGAGTTCTCAAGGAACGGACGCTTCCTTCGTACTCACCCTCGCGGGCTTTCCTCCGGGCTTTTCCCTTCGGTCTTGCGTTTCCGACTCTATCAGATCTTTCCGATCCGATTTCCTCGGTGCTTTCCGGTCCCTTTCGCTTTCACTCCGGGGGCCTTTCGGCGTGGTCACTACTTTAGCGGATTTCCCCGGTGACTCATAATCGAGTCATTCGAAACGCATTTACGGCACGCCGAAATACGCCCCCGCCGGGGGAATCTTCTTGAGTAGTGGATGGCCGCTACGGGGGTGCTTGAACAAGCAGGCCCTGATCCAGCGGCTCGGGCCACATTACGCACTTCCCCGTCCGGAGTCAAGGCGCCGCTTGCGAGGGGTGTGGGCGCGGTACGGGCTCACCGTGCGGTCGCCCTCGATCCAGAAGCGCCAGGGGTGCGGGGCGCCCTCGCCGCCGACGCCCGTGCGGGGGCCGCTGCGGATCAGGGCCGGGGCCGGCGGGGTGCCGGTGAGGACGGCGAGCGGGGCGTCCGGGCCGGCGCAGGCGTCCTCGCCGTTCAGGGAGAGCGCGACGTCGAGGGCGGTGGCCAGGCGCGCCGGGCCCTTGGCCAGCTCCTCGTCCTTCCGGGCCGAGCGGCGGCGGGGGCGGGCCTGGTCGGCGCCGCTCACGATCTCCCCCGCGCGCAGCAGGACCCCGCTCGCGCTGCCCTCGGGGCCGCACACCAGGTTCAGGCAGTGCCACATGCCGTAGGTGAAGTACACGTACGCGTGTCCGGGCGGGCCGAACATGACGGCGTTGCGTGCCGTCCGTCCCCGGAAGGCGTGCGAGCCCGGGTCGATCGCTCCGGCGTACGCCTCCACCTCCGTGAGGCGCAGTTCGATGCGTCCTTCCTCCGTGGTGCGGACGAGGGTGCGTCCGAGGAGGTCGGGGGCCACCTCCAGGACGGGGCGGTCGAAGAAGGACCGCGGGAGCGGCGTACGGTCGGGGCTCTCGTTCATGGCGTCCGAGGGTAGTGGGGGGGCCGGCGCGGAACCGGTTACCGTCTTCGCGCGTATGTAGGGGTCAGGACTAGAAGGAGTGAAGGCCATGGGATTCAAGAAGCTGCTCGCGAGCCTGGGTGCCGGTGGGGCCACCGTGGAGACGGTGCTCACCGAGGAGAACGTGGTCCCGGGCGGGGTCGTCCAGGGCGAGGTGCGGATCCAGGGCGGGAGCGTCGACCAGCAGATCGAGGGGCTGTCCGTCGGGCTCCAGGCGCGCGTGGAGGTCGAGGGCGGCGACCAGGAGCACAAGCAGGACATCGAGTTCGTGAAGGTGCGCCTCGGCGGGGCCTTCCAGGTGCAGGCCGGCGCGGTGCACGTGGTGCCGTTCGGTCTGGAGATCCCGTGGGAGACGCCGGTCACGGCCGTGTCCGGGCAGCAGCTGCGCGGCATGAACATCGGCGTGACCACGGAGCTGGAGATCGCGCGCGCCGTGGACTCCGGTGACCTGGACCCGATCAACGTGCACCCGCTGCCGGCGCAGCAGGCGATCCTGGACGCCTTCCTCCAGCTGGGCTTCCGCTTCAAGAGCGCGGACATGGAGCGCGGGCACATCCGGGGGACGCGGCAGAAGCTGCCCTTCTACCAGGAGATCGAGTTCTTCGCGCCGCAGCAGTACCGCGGTCTGAACCAGGTCGAGGTCAGCTTCGTCGCCGACGACCGCGAGATGGACGTCGTCCTGGAGATGGACAAGAAGCCGGGCCTGTTCACCGAGGGCAGCGACTCCTTCCGGTCCTTCACGGTGGGCCTGCACGACTTCCACACCACCGATTGGGCGGCTTACCTGAACCAGTGGCTCGCCGAGGTCGGCGGCCGTCGCAACTGGCTCTAGGCTCGGGTGCGCAAGGCCGTCGAGGCGGGACCGCCGAGGCGGCGACGGGCGATACGGAGGGTTTCTACGTGTCCGAGGGCAAGAGGGCGCCGCTCCCCCACGACTTCCATCCGCCGGTGGCGACGTTCACCGTGGTGAGCGACGACATCGCGCCGGGCGGGGTCCTGAAGGACGCTCAGGTGTACGCGGAGGGGAACACCTCGCCGCAGCTGCGCTGGGAGGGGTTCCCGGCGGAGACCAAGAGCTTCGCCGTCACCTGCTTCGACCCGGACGCCCCGACGGGCAGCGGGTTCTGGCACTGGGTGGTGTTCGACATCCCGGCGTCGGTGACGGAGCTGCCGGCCGGTGCCGGGTCGGGTGCGTTCGAGGGTCTGCCGGCCGGTGCCGTGCACGCCCGGAACGACTACGGCGCGAAGGAGTTCGGCGGTGCGGCTCCCCCGGAGGGGGATCCGGCGCACCGTTACGTCTTCACGGTGTACGCGGTGGACAGCGAGAAGCTGGGGCCGGACGCCGACGCCTCGCCGGCGGTGGTGGGATTCAACCTGCGGTTCCACACGCTGGGCCGTGCGCAGTTGGTCGGTGAGTACGCGGCTCCCGCGGCAGGCTGATCGTTCGTTTGTTGTTTGCCCGCTTCTGGTCTTGGAGAGATCAGAAGCGGGCACCTTTTGTTTCGCGAGAAATTGCGTTGTCCGACCCGGCCGGCCCGGCCATCGTTGATCCAAGCCCGCCAGGGGGCGGGCCGGCATACGGGAGGTGGGCAACATGCGGGACACGCTGGTACTCAACGCGAGCTTCGAGCCGCTTTCGACGGTCACTCTGCACCGTGCGGTGGTGCTCGTGCTGCAGGCCAAGGCCGTCGTCGAGCAGGCCCATCCCGAGCTGCGGGTGCGCGGTGCCGCCGTCGACCTGCCGGTGCCCCGGGTGATCAGACTCTGCAGATACGTACGGGTGCCCTTCCGAAGACAGGCTCCGTGGTCGAGACGGGGGGTGCTGGTCCGGGACCAGCACCGGTGCGCGTACTGCGGGAGACGGGCGACGACGGTCGACCACGTCGTGCCGCGGGCCCAGGGCGGCAAGGACACCTGGCTGAACACGGTGGCGTCCTGCGCCGAGGACAACCACCGCAAGGCCGACCGGACGCCGGAGCAGGCGGGGATGCCGCTGCTGCACCAGCCGTTCGAGCCGACGCCGGCGGACGCGATGCTGCTCGCGATGCGGGCGAGCGAGCGGTCCGCGCTGCCGGAGTGGCTGGCGAACTCGGCCGCGTAGTCCGCGTACCCGCGGATCCGCTCCGTATGCGAGGGCCCGTCTCCCGGGAGGGGGGCGGGCCCTTCCGCGTCACTTGAGGGTCAGCTGGAGGATGGCGACGACGCCGACGGCGATGATCACTCCGCGCAGGACGGTGGGTGAGAGCCTGCGGCCGACCTTGGCGCCGAGCTGGCCGCCGATGGTGGAGCCGACGGCGATGAGCAGGACGGCCGTCCAGTCGAAGTCGGCGACGAAGAGGAAGAAGACGGCGGCGACGCCGTTGACGAGGGCTCCGAGGATGTTCTTGACGGCGTTGATCCGCTGGAGGTCGTCGTGGAGCAGCAGGCCCATGAGGGAGAGGTAGAGCACGCCCTGGGCGGCGCCGAAGTATCCGCCGTACATGCTGGCGAGGAGGAGGCCGACGAGGGCGGCGGCGCCGAGGCGGAGGACGCGCTTCTTCTGGCCCTTGAGTTCGCGGCGGTAGCCGATGGCGCCGCTGACGGAGCCGGGGACGAGGCCGAGGGCGTTGGAGACGTTGGCGGTGATCGGTGGCAGTCCGGTCGCGAGGAGGACCGGGAACGTGATCAGCGTTCCCGATCCCACGATCGTGTTGATGGTGCCGGCGCCGATGCCGGCGGCGAAGACCGCCAGGGCTTCCCAGGGGGACAACGCCATCTCCTTACAAGGTCGGTGAGTCGCCTCCCCGCTCCGGGTCCGCCGGGGTCGAGGGGCTCGCACCGATCATGCACGAGAGTTACGTGTACGTGTCAGTCAACCGGCGGTTCGTCTCGCCTTTCGGGCGCGCCCGTCTTGGTGTTGAAGCCGGGGGTGCCGCCGCCGATGTTGCCGAAGGCGCCGGAGAGGCCCTTGAGGGCGTCGCCGATCTCGCTGGGCACGATCCAGAGCTTGTTGGCGTCGCCCTCGGCGATCTTCGGGAGCATCTGGAGGTACTGGTACGAGAGGAGCTTCTGGTCGGGGTCGCCGGCGTGGATGGCCTCGAAGACCGTGCGGACGGCCTGGGCCTCGCCCTCGGCGCGCAGCGCGGCGGCCTTGGCCTCGCCCTCGGCGCGGAGGATCTGTGACTGCTTCTCGCCCTCGGCGGTGAGGATCGCGGACTGGCGGGTGCCCTCGGCGGTGAGGATCGCGGCGCGCTTGTCGCGCTCGGCGCGCATCTGCTTCTCCATCGAGTCCTGGATGGAGGTCGGGGGCTCGATCGCCTTGAGCTCGACGCGGTTGACGCGGATGCCCCACTTGCCGGTGGCCTCGTCGAGGACGCCGCGCAGGGCCGCGTTGATCTCCTCGCGGGAGGTGAGGGTCCGCTCCAGGTCCATGCCGCCGATGATGTTGCGGAGGGTGGTGACGGTGAGCTGCTCGATGGCCTGGATGTAGCTGGCGACCTCGTAGGTGGCGGCCCGGGCGTCGGTGACCTGGTAGTAGATGACCGTGTCGATGTTCACGACCAGGTTGTCCTGGGTGATGACCGGCTGCGGCGGGAAGGGGACGACCTGTTCGCGGAGGTCGATCCGGTTGCGGATCGAGTCGATGAACGGGACGACGATGTTCAGTCCCGCGTTGAGGGTGCGGGTGTAGCGGCCGAAGCGCTCCACGATCGCCGCGCTCGCCTGCGGGATGACCTGGATCGTCTTGATCAGGGCGATGAAGACGAGCACCACCAGAATGATCAGGACGATGATGACTGCTGACATCGTGTTCCCCGTGCCCTTCGCTGCCGGTTGACTGCCGGTTTGCTTTCGATGATCGAGTCTCGCAGACGCCGGAACGTCATGGGCGGGGTTCGGTCACATGACCACGGCGGTGGCACCGTCGATCTCGACGACGTCGACCTGTTCGCCCGGTTCGAAGGTCTGTCCGGCGTCGAGCGCGCGGGCGGACCAGATCTCTCCGGCGAGTTTGATGCGGCCCCCGCCGGCGCCGTCGATCCGTTCCAGGACGACGGCCTGACGTCCTCTCAGGGCGTCGACCCCGCTGGAGAGTCCGGGTCCGTCGCCCCTGTGGCGGGCGGCGAGGGGGCGTACCACCGCGATGAGCGCCACGGAGACGACGACGAAGACGAGTACTTGGGGAACGATGCCGAAGCCGAGGGCGGCGGTCACCGCTCCCGCGACCGCTCCCACGGAGAACATGCCGAACTCCGGCATCGCGGTGAGGACCAGGGGAATGCCGAGCCCCACCGCGACGATCAGCCACCACACCCACGCGTCGATGTCCACGTGGTCATGGTAGGGCGGTGGGGCGCTTCCGGGACAGGGCGCGGTGCCGTGCGGTCACGGCGCCCGGCCGGTCACTTGAGCGGCAGGCCTCGGGCGGTCCAGCGGTCCTCCAGGCGCTCGACGACGAGCGGGAGGCCGAAACAGAGCGAGAGGTTACGGGAGGTGAGCTCGGTCTCGACGGGGCCGGCGGCGAGGACCTTGCCCTGACGGATCATCAGGACGTGGGTGAAGCCGGGGGCGATCTCCTCAACGTGGTGGGTGACCATGATCATGGAGGGGGCGTACGGGTCGCGGGCGAGGCGGCCGAGGCGGCGGACCAGGTCCTCGCGGCCGCCGAGGTCGAGGCCGGCGGCGGGCTCGTCGAGGAGGAGGAGCTCGGGGTCGGTCATCATCGCGCGGGCGATCAGGGTGCGCTTGCGCTCGCCCTCGGAGAGCGTCCCGAACCTGCGGTCCAGGTAGTCGTTCATGCCGAGGCGGTCGAGGAAGGCCTTGGCGCGGTCCTCGTCGACCGGGTCGTAGTCCTCGTTCCAGGTGGCGGTCATGCCGTACGCGGCGGTGAGGACGGTCTGGAGGACGGTCTGGCGCTTGGGGAGCTTCTCCGCCATGGCGATGCCGGCCATGCCGATGCGGGGGCGGAGCTCGAAGACGTCGGTGCCGACGCCGCCGAGCTGCTCGCCCAGGATGCGGGCGGTGCCCTTGGTGGGGAAGAGGTAGCTGGAGGCGACGTTCAGGAGGGTGGTCTTGCCGGCGCCGTTGGGGCCGAGGATCACCCAGCGTTCGCCCTCCTTGACCGACCAGGAGACCTCGTCCACCAGAGCCCGTCCGTCGCGGACCACGGATACGTCCACCAGCTCCAGTACATCGCTCATGAGCGCGTTGTCTCCCCTTGGGGTCGAGTGTCGTCGCCTTGCGCCGGCGGGCGCGGCGTCCAGGGGAAAACCTACGTTATCGCCGGAGCGGGCCGGACAGGCCCTGGTGTTTCCCCCGGGTCCTTAGTCTGGGGGGATGTTTTCGGAACCACGCTCAGGACGTCTGGCCGCCTGGGGCAATGCCCTGCTGGCCGGGGAGGTGTCGCCGGACGAGGCGGCGCTCGCCATTGTCGGGGAGGACGCGGTGCACCGCGTGGAGGGGCTGCCGGGTGAGGCGGGCCCGGTCGGGCTGACGCTGGCCCTGGGGCGGCTGCGGCGGCTCGGGGTGACCGGGTGGCGGGTGGCGTTGCCGGCGCCGGGGCATCCGCTGGGGCTGAGCGGGCCGCCGGACTTCAACGCGCGCGCGTTGGAGGCGGAGGAGGCGGTGGTGGGCTTCGGCGCGCCGTACGGTCTCGTGCCGGAGGTCTCGGAGGCGGGTCCTGCGGGGGACGTGCACGTGGCGGTGGTGTGGCGCTGTCTCGCGGTGCGGGAGGCGCCGCCGGCGGACGTGCCGTCGCTCGGCGAGGCGGAGCGGGAGCTGGCGGAGGCGCTGCGGGACGCGACGGCGGTGCTGACCCGGCTGGACGTGGCGGCCTCGGGCCCTGCGGCGGACGCGGCGCGGGAGGCGTACCGGGCCCGGTCGGAGACGGACCGCGAGGCCCTGGCCCCCGGCTACCCGCCGCGCGCGGTCCGGGTCCTGGAGCTGGCCCGGCGCATCGGCCTCCTCGTGGACCTGGCGTACGACCACGGCCACGGGGGCGCGGTCAGCGCCTCGGAGATGACGGCGCGGGGGGAGGCGCTGCGGCCGGTGGAGCGGGTGGCGCGGCGGGCTCGGGTCGCCGCGTACAACGCGTACGTGGAGGAGAGGGAGCGGGAACGGGGGTTCTGAGGGGTGGGGCGGGAACGGGGGAACCCCCGGCCTCCGGGGGGAACGTCCGGGGGCCGGGGGTTCGGTGGCGGGTCAGTCGTTGACGGCGCCGTTGCCGAAGGCCGGGTTGAGCAGGCCGATCACGTTGACCGTGTTGCCGGAGACGTTCACGGGGACGTGGACCGGGACCTGCACCGCGTTGCCGGAGGCGACACCCGGGGAGTGGACGGCCGCGGCCTCGGCGCCCGCGTCGGCGGAGGCGACGCCCGCGCCGGCGGCGACGATGCCACCGGCGACCATGGTGAGGGCGGCGGCCTTCTTGAACTTGTTCACTTGGTGATTCCTCCTGGTCGTGGCTGCGGCCGGTCCGCCGCAGCACGCCCTGGAGAACGCCCCGCCGCCCGGGAGGTTGCGCCGAACGGGGGACGTACACCCGACGGTATGAAGGGGTGAACGGTCGTGCGCCCGGCGCGCGACGGGGGCGCGTCAGCGGGTGAGGCCGTGGCGGACCGCCCAGAGGGCCGCCTGGGTGCGGTCCGCGAGGTCGAGCTTCATCAGGATGTTCGAGACGTGCGTCTTGACCGTCTTCTCGGAGAGGACGAGGGCGCGGGCGATCTCGCGGTTGGAGCGCCCGTCCGCGATCAGGCCCAGGACCTCCCGCTCGCGTTCCGTGAGGGACGGCCCCCGGCCCGTACCGCCGTGGGAGTCGTCCGGGGAGAGGAGCGCGCCGGCGACCTCGGGCTGGAGCAGGACGTGTCCGGCGTGGACGGAGCGGATCGCGCCGGCCAGGGCGTCGGGGTCGATGTCCTTGTAGACGTATCCGGAGGCACCGGCGCGGAGCGCGGGGACGACCGTGCGCTGCTCGGTGAAGCTGGTGACGATCAGGACCCTGGCGGGGTTGGCGAGCTCGCGGAGCCGCTTCAGGGCCTCGATCCCGTCCGTACCGGGCATCTTCACGTCCATCAGGACGATGTCGGGGCGGAGCTCCTCGGCGCGGGCGACGCCCTCGTCGCCGTCGGAGGCCTCCCCCACGACCTCTATGTCGTCCTGCACCTCCAGGAAGGTGCGCAGGCCTCGGCGGACGACCTGGTGGTCGTCGACCAGCAGGACGCGGATCGGCTTGTCAGCCACCGGGAACCTCCATCTCGATCGTGGTGCCCTCGCCCGGGGCCGAGGTCACGGTGAGCCGTCCGCCGACGCCGCCCGCCCGGTCCCGCATGGAGACCAGGCCGAGGTGGCGTCCGGCGCTGCGGACCGTACGCGGGTCGAAGCCCTTGCCGTCGTCGGTGACGGTGAGCCGGGCGCCCTGGCCGCTGCGGACGAGGGAGACCCGGACCCGTTCCGCGTCGGCGTGCCGCAGGGCGTTGTGCAGGGCCTCCTGGGCGACCCGGAGGACGGCCTCCTCCTGGGCGGCCGGCAGGGCGCGGGTGCCCGGGCTCTCGAAGGTGACCCGGGCGGAGTGGGCGCGGTCCAGGACCTGGATCTGGGTGCGGAGGGTGTGGACGAGGCCGTCCTCGTCGAGGGCGGCGGGGCGCAGCTCGACCACGGCGGCGCGCAGCTCGTCGGCGGCCTCGGCGGCGAGCGCGGCGACCTGCTGGAGCTCGCCCTTGGCGCGGGCCGGGTCGCGGTCGACGAGGGCGGCGGCGGCCTGGGCGGTGAGCCGGAGCGAGAACAGCTTCTGGCTGACGGCGTCGTGCAGCTCGTGGGCGAGGCGGGAGCGCTCCTCGACGATGGTGAGCTCGCGGCTGCGCTCGTACAGACGGGCGTTGGTGAGGGCGATGGCCGCGTGCTGGGCGAGGATCGCGAGCAGGGCCTCGTCCTCGGCGGTGAAGCCGCAGCGGCCGTCCTCCTTGGGGCAGCGCTTGTTGGCGAGGAAGAGGGCGCCGAGGGTCTCGTCGCCGTCCCTGACGGGCAGGCCGATGAAGTCGGACATCTCGGGGTGGGCGTCGGGCCAGCCCTCGAAGCGGGGGTCCTTGCGGACGTCGGCGAGCCGCTCGGGCTCGGCCTTGTGGAGCATCGAGGCGAGGATGCCGTGCTGGCGGGGCAGCGGGCCGATCGCCCGCCACTGTTCGTCGCTGACGCCGTCGACCACGAACTGGGCGAAGCCGCCGTGGTCGTCGGGGACGCCCAAGGCCGCGTACTCGGCGTCGAGGAGCTCGCGGGCCGAGGCCACGATCGTCTTGAGGACGTCGCGGACCTCCAGGTGGCGGCTCATCGCCAGGAGCGCGGTGCTCACGGCGGCCAGGCCGGAGCTGGGTCGATGGCTCATGTGTTCACCGTACCGGCGGGGCGTGACCGTCCGTATCCGTCCGGGGACGAGGCCGGGGCGGGTCCCGGGACCTAGGTCGAAGTGCCCTCGGCGGTCCGGGCGCGGGGACGAGGCGGCGGGCGGGGGCCGCGCCGGAGGGTGGAGCCGTAGGTGTCCGAGCGATGGGACGGGAAGGTGTGGTCGTCATGGCGGTCGCGATCGTGACGGGGGCGTCGAAGGGGCTGGGCCGGGCGCTGGCCCACGCGCTGGCGGAACGGGGCTGGGACCTCGTGCTCGACGCCCGGACGGCGGAGGTGCTGGAGGAGGCCGCGGCGGCGGTCCGCGCGGCGCACGGGACGCGGGTGGTGGCGCTGCCCGGGGACGTCCGGGACGCGGGGCACCGACGGGAGCTGGTGGCGGCGGCGCGGGGGCTCGGCGGGCTCGACCTGCTGGTGAACAACGCGAGCGCGCTGGGCGCGGCCCCGCTGGTGCGCCTGGAGGAGCAGTCGCTGGAGGGCCTGCGGGAGGCCCTGGAGACGAACGTGGTGGCGGTGCTCGGTCTCGTGCGGGAGGGGCTGGCGCCGCTGCGGGAGAGCGGGGCGGGGACGGTGGTGGTGGTCAGCTCGGACGCGGCGGTGGAGGCGTACGGGACGTGGGGCGGGTACGGGGCGTCGAAGGCGGCGGCGGACCACTTGGCGGCGGTGCTGGCGGTGGAGGAGCCGGGGCTGCGGGTGTGGGCGGTGGACCCGGGCGACATGGAGACGGACCTGTACGCGGCGGCGGAGCCGGAGGGGGCCGGGGAGCGGCCGGCCCCGGAGACCGTGGTGCCGGGCTTCCTGTCCCTGCTCGACCGGCGTCCGGCGAGTGGGCGGTACGGGGTGGGGGCGGAGGCGGGTTCGGCGGCGCCTTCGGGCGCGGGTTCGGGCTCAAGTGCAGGCGCGGACTCGTCTTCGGGCGCGGCTTCGGATTCGGGCTCGGGTTCGGGTTCGGCGGCGCCTTCGGGTGCAGGTGCAGGCGCGGGCTCGTCTTCGGGCGCGGGCTCGGCGGCGGGTTCCGGCTCGGCTTCCGTGGAGTCGGTCCGATGAGTCCGGTGGTGGACGGGCTGGCGGGGCTGCGCGTGCCGGAGGAGTTGTCGGCGCGGGTGCCGGCCGAGCAGCGGGGGCCGGGGCGCGGCCGGGACGACGTACGGCTGCTGGTGTCGCGGGGCACGGCGGTGTCGCACCACGCCTTCCGGGAGCTGCCGTCGCTGCTGCGGGCCGGGGACGTGCTCGTCGTCAACACCTCGCCGACGCTGGCGGCGGCGGTGGACGGGCGGCTCGGGCCCGAGCCGGGCGGGGAGCCGGTGGTGGTGCACTTCTCGACGCGGGGCGACGACGGGCGGTGGGCGGTGGAGCTGCGGTCGCCGGAGCCGTCGGGCAGTACGCGCCCGCGTGCGGGCGGTCCCCCGGGGGCGGTCGTGCGGCTGCCGGGAGGGGGGCGGCTGGTCCTGGCGGGGCCGCTGGCGCCGGGGAGCGGGCGGCTGTGGTGGGCGCGGGCGTACGGGGACGTGCCGGGGCTGCTCGGGAGGCACGGGCGGCCGATCCGGTACGGGTACACGGAGCGGGACCAGCCGCTGTCCGTGTACCAGACGGTCTTCGCGCGCCCCTCCCCCGACGGCGCGGGCTCGGCGGAGATGCCGAGCGCGGGGCGGCCCTTCACGCCGGAGCTGGTGGCGGAGCTGGAGGCCCGGGGCGTGCGGATCGCCCCGCTCTCGCTGCACACGGGGGTGGCGTCGGCGGAGGCGCACGAGCCGCCGTACCCGGAGCGCTTCGAGGTCCCGGAGGAGACGGCGGCCCTGGTGAACGCGGTGAGGGCCGGTGGCGGCCGGGTCGTCGCGGTGGGGACGACGGTGGTGCGGGCGCTGGAGTCGGCCGCGGCCGGTGCCGCGGTGCGGGGTGCCCGGGGGTGGACCGGTCTGGTCGTGACGCCCGCGCGGGGCGTGCGGGTCGTGGACGGGCTGCTCACCGGGCTGCACGAGCCGGAGGCCTCGCACCTGCTGATGCTGGAGGCGGTCGCCGGGCGGGCGGCGCTGCGGAGCGCGTACGCCGCGGCGGTGAGGGACCGCTATCTCTGGCATGAGTTCGGGGACGTCCATCTCCTCCTCCCGGAGGAGACGGCTCACTGTGCGCATTGCTGACGCAACGTGGGGTGAGTTCGGGGCCACCCCCATGTGAGGCGCCGCATAGGACCCACGTCACTTACGAAGCCCCTTAGTGGACACCTCAAGGTCGGATAAGGACGGAGAAAAACGGGCACAGAGGACAGCCGACGACCCGTCCCCGACCCCCCGATCCACTACCCGGCTTCGTACGTCACACCTTTGCCAGCAGATTTTGCTGCCGCTAAGAATTGCATCCGTCGCCGCCGAGTGAGGCGTGTGCCGCCCCCGGCCGGAGCGACCCCCAGCGATTCGAAGAGGTAGTCCTGCATGTCTGCGAACACCCCTGGCCACAGTCGTCGTGGTCTGAAGAAGACCCACAAGGCCACGATCGCCGGCGTCGCCGCTCTGGGCGCCGCGGCCCTCACGCTCTCCCTGGTCCCCGGCAACGGTTCCACCGAGACCGAGCCGCAGGCTCTTTCCGGTACGCAGAAGGTCGCGTGGTCCTACGACGCGAACAGCACCCAGGCCAAGGCGCTGGCCGCCAGCCTCAACGAGCAGCAGACCGCCCTCGGCCTCAAGGCCCAGCAGGAGGCCAAGGCCAAGGCGAACCTCGCCGCCCAGGCGAAGGCCGCCGCCGAGGCCAAGGCCGCGAAGGCCAAGTCCGTCGCCCAGGCCAAGGCCGCCGCGAAGGCGAAGGCCGCTGCCAAGGCGAAGGCCGCCGCAGCGAAGCGCGCCGCCGAGAAGGCCGCCGCCAACCGCTCCGTCACCCGCACCCCGGTCTTCGCGAACAACCTCGACGGCTGGATCCGCGAGGCGCTGTTCATCATGGACAAGCACGACATCCCCGGCACCTACGCGGGCATCCACCGCAACATCATCCGGGAGTCCAGCGGCAACCCGCGCGCCATCAACAACTGGGACATCAACGCCATCAACGGCATCCCCTCGAAGGGCCTGCTCCAGGTCATCCAGCCGACCTTCGAGCGGTACCACGTCAAGGGCACCAAGTTCGACCTGTACGACCCGGTCGCCAACATCGTCGCGGCCTGCAACTACGCCGCCGACCGCTACGGCTCGATGGACAACGTCAACAGCGCGTACTGATCGCGCGCCGGTACGCCGAAGGGCGGCACCCCGCACGGGATGCCGCCCTCGGACGCGTTCGCCGGCCGGTTACTTGCGCATGACCTCGGGCTCGTGGCGGCGCAGCAGCCGCGCCACGAGCACGCAGAAAACGGTCGCCATCAGGAGCTGGACGCCGAGGTCCAGGCTCCACTGGCCGACCGTGTGCTCCCACAGGGGGTCGGTGTCCGTGGGGTTCTTCGGGTCCCACGGCGGCATGAGGCGGCCCAGGTCGAGGGTGGTGCCGGCACCGGCGATGCCCCAGCGCGACGGCATCAGCCAGGCGAACTGCTCCAGGCCGGGCGAGCCGTACACCTGGAACAGGATGCCGGTGAAGACGACCTGGACGATCGCGAACATCACCAGGAGCGGCATGGTCTTCTCGGCGGTCTTCACGAGCGCGGAGATGACCAGGCCGAACATCATCGAGGTGAGGCCCAGGGCGATGACCTGGACGCACAGCTCGACGGCCGGCGGCATGAAGAGGCCCTCCTCGGGCAGCGCCCGGGTGGAGAAGCCGATGCCGCAGATGATGACGCCCTGGAAGGCCGTGATCAGGCCGAGGACGATGACCTTGGACATCAGGTACGCGGAGCGGGAGAGGCCGGTGGCGCGCTCCCGTTCGTAGATGACCCGTTCCTTGATCAGTTCGCGGACCGAGTTGGCGGCGCCGCTGAAACACATGCCGACCGCGAGGATCAGCATGATCGTGCCCGCGTCGCCGTTGAAGCGGGACGGCGGGGTCGGCGAGCCGAGGCCGAAGTCGGCCGGGATGACGACCGAGACCGCGCCGAGGACGGCCGGCAGGATCACCATCAGGCCCAGGAAGCCCTTGTCGGACGCGATCACCGAGACGTAACGGCGGATCAGGGTCCACAGCTGGGAGCCCCAGCCCTGCGGCTTCGGCGGGCGGGACATCGCCTGCTGCGGCACCTGGACGGGCTGGGCGGCGACGGCGTCGATGTCCGCGGCGTACATCTGGTAGTGCTGCGAGCCCTTCCAGCGGCCCGCCCAGTCGTACTCGCGGTAGTTCTCGAAGGCGGAGAAGACGTCGGCCCAGGTGGAGTAGCCGAAGAAGTTCAGCGCCTCCTCCGGCGGGCCGAAGTACGCCACCGAGCCGCCGGGCGCCATCACCAGGAGCTTGTCGCACAGGCCCAGCTCGGCCACCGAGTGGGTGACGACGAGGACCGTGCGGCCGTCGTCGGCGAGGCCGCGCAGCAGCTGCATGACGTCACGGTCCATGCCCGGGTCGAGGCCGGAGGTCGGCTCGTCCAGGAAGATCAGCGAGGGCTTGGTGAGGAGCTCCAGGGCGACGGAGACGCGCTTGCGCTGGCCACCGGAGAGGGAGGTGACCTTCTTCTCCTTGTGGATGTCGAGCTTGAGCTCGCGCAGCACCTCGTCGATGCGGGCCTCGCGCTCGGCGGTCGCGGTGTCGCCGGGGAAGCGGAGCTTGGCCGCGTAGCGCAGCGCCTTCTGGACGGTCAGCTCCTTGTGCAGGATGTCGTCCTGCGGGACCAGACCGATGCGCTGGCGCAGCTCGGCGAACTGCTTGTAGAGGCTCCGGTTGTCGTAGAGGACGTCGCCCTCGTTGGCCGGGCGGTAGCCGGTCAGCGCCTTGAGGAGCGTGGACTTTCCGGAGCCGGACGGGCCGATGACGCCGATCAGCGACTTCTCCGGGACGCCGAAGGTGACGTCCTTGAGGATCTGCTTGCCGCCGTCGACGGTGACCGTGAGGTGGCGGGCCGAGAAGGAGACCGAGCCGGTGTCGACGAACTCTTCCAGCTGGCCGCCGACGATCCGGAAGGTCGAGTGGCCGACGCCGACGATGTCCTGCGGGCCCAGGAGGGCCGTGCCGCCCTTGGGGATCGGCTGACCGTTGACGTACGTGCCGTTGTGCGAGCCGAGGTCGCGGATCTCGAAGCGCCCGTCGGGCGTCGCGTGGAACTCGGCGTGGTTCCGCGAGACCTGGAGGTCGGAGACGACCAGCTCGTTCTCCAGGGCACGGCCGATGCGCATGACGCGGCCGAGGGAGAGCTCGTGGAACGTGGTGGGGCTGCGGTCGGAGTAGGCCGACGACGCCCCCGCGACGGCGCCGGGGTGACCGTGGCCGGGCCCCTGCTGGTGCGGGACCTGCGGCTGCTGCCAGCCGGGCTGCTGCGGCGCCTGGTGGTGCTGCGGCGGCTGCGGCTGCTGGTGCTGCGGCGGTGCCTGGTGGGTGATCCACTCGGCCTGCTCGGCGGCCTGGTGGGCCGGGACGGGCTGGGCCACCGGCGGCTGCTGGTGCGGCGCGGGCTGCTGCGCCGGCTGCTGGGGCTGGTGCCCGGCCTGGGCTCCGGCGGCGAGATTCAGCCGCGGGCCGTCGGTCGCGTTGCCCAGGTGGACGGCCGAGCCGGGGCCGATCTCCATCTGGTGGATCCGCTGCCCCCGGACGAACGTGCCGTTCGTGGAGCCGTGGTCCTCGATGACCCAGCTCCGGCCGCCCCAGCTGATCGTGGCGTGCCGCCACGAGACCCTGGCGTCGTCGATGACCAGGTCCCCCTGCGGGTCCCGGCCCACGGTGTACGACCTGGACGGATCGAGGGTCCAGGTCCTTCCATTCAATTCCAGTACGAGTTCTGGCACTCCATGCCCCACTACTTGTCCCCCGATGTACCCCCGTCGCTGGGAGTCCAGGGATGGCGAACATCCGGGGGGAACTATTTCAGGCCCGGTCCCCTCTCCGAAAGTCGGGCCGCGGGACGGGGGCCGGAGGAGCCTCCCGGGCGCCCGGGTGTCCGGTACGCGGGACGGGGGGCCAGGGGCGCGCGGTGCCCGATACGGTGGGACCACCATGAGCGCATCGCAGATCTCAGACGTTCCCCCCTCGGACGTTCCCACCCTTCTCGTCAAGATCTTCGGGAAGGACCGCCCCGGGATCACCGCGGGACTCTTCGACACCCTCGCCGCCTACTCCGTCGACGTCGTGGACATCGAGCAGGTCGTCTCGCGCGGCCGCCTCGTCCTGTGCGCGCTCGTCACCGAGCCGACCGTCGCCTCGCAGGGCGAGCTCCGGGCGACCGTGCACAGCTGGGCCGAGTCGCTGAAGCTCCAGGCCGAGATCATCTCCGGTACGGGCGACAACCGCCCCCGGGGCGAGGGGCGCTCGCACGTCACCGTGCTCGGCAACCCGCTCACGGCGGAGCAGACGGCGGCCATAGCGGCCAGGATCGCGGAGACCGGCGGCAACATCGACCGTGTCTTCCGCCTCGCGAAGTACCCGGTGACGGCCGTCGAGTTCGCGGTCTCGGGCTGCGAGACCGAGCCGCTGCGGACGGCGCTCGCCGTCGAAGCGCACACCATCGGGGTCGATGTGGCCGTGGTCTCCGCCGGTCTGCACCGGCGCGCCCAGCGGCTGGTCGTCATGGACGTGGACTCGACCCTGATCCAGGACGAGGTGATCGAGCTCTTCGCGGCGCACGCGGGCTGCGAGGACAAGGTCGCCGAGGTGACGGAGGCCGCGATGCGCGGCGAGCTGGACTTCGAGCAGTCCCTGCACGCGCGGGTGGCGCTGCTCGCCGGGCTCGACGCCTCGGTGGTGGACAAGGTGCGCGCCGAGGTGCGGCTGACGCCCGGGGCCCGGACCCTGATCCGTACGCTCAAGCGGCTCGGCTACCAGGTGGGCGTGGTCTCCGGCGGGTTCACCCAGGTCACCGACGACCTGAAGGAGCGGCTGGGGCTCGACTTCGCCTCGGCCAACACCCTGGAGATCGTGGACGGGAAGCTCACCGGGCGGGTCACCGGGGAGATCGTGGACCGGGCGGGCAAGGCGCGGCTGCTGCGCCGGTTCGCCACGGAGGCGGGGGTGCCGCTGGCGCAGACCGTGGCGATCGGCGACGGGGCCAACGACCTGGACATGCTGAACGCGGCCGGGCTCGGGGTGGCGTTCAACGCCAAGCCGGTGGTGCGCAAGGCGGCCGACACGGCGGTGAACGTGCCCTTCCTGGACACCGTGCTCTATCTGCTCGGGATCACGCGCGAAGAGGTCGAGGCGGCGGACGGCGGCGAGGACCTGCTGCACTGAGCCGTGGGCCGGCCTTCACGGCGAGGAGGGCCCGGTCATCCTGGGGACGGCCGGGCCCTCGTGCGTACGGGAGGGGGCGCGGGCCCGTCGATCACACGGGCCCGTCGATCACGCGGCCCGTTCAGTCGTGCGGGGTCCCGTCAGTCGTGCGGCCCGTCAGTCGTGCGGGGTCCAGAAGTCGACGAGGCTGCCGACGCCGTGCTCCACCGACTTCCAGGAGCCGTCGAAGGTGAGGACGGCGAAGGCGGAGGTCGGGAAGCCGCTGCGGTTCATCCGGGTCGCGGTGTCGCCCTCGGCCCGGCCCGCGAGGGCATCGGCGAGGGCGTGCATACCGGGATTGTGGCCGATGACCAGGAGGTCGGAGACCTCGTCCGGGACGTCGTTGAGCAGGGCGATGAGTTCGCCGAGCGAGGCCTCGTACAGCCGGTCCTCGTACACGGTCCTGGGGCGCTCCGGCAGTTCCTGCACGGCGAGCTTCCAGGTCTCGCGGGTTCTGACGGCGGTCGAGCAGAGGGCCAGGTCGAAGCCGATGCCGGTCTCGGCGAGCTTGCGGCCCGCGACGGGGGCGTCCGAGCGGCCTCGTTCGGCGAGGGGGCGCTCGTGGTCGGACACCTGGGGCCAGTCTGCCTTCGCGTGCCGGAGCAGCACGATCCTGCGGGGTGTATCGACGCTCATGGTCCACAGCTTCGCACGAAAAGGGCCGCTCCGACTCAGAGAGGCAGCGTTTGCCTGACCTGCTCCAGGAACCGTCCGACCGTCGGGTCTCCCCCGGTCGCGTGGGCCTCTCCCGGCCCGGTCATGAGCAGCAGGAGGGCGACGAACGCGGCCGCCGGGAGGGCGAGGGCCCACCAGGACAGCCGGGTGTCGACGCCGGTCGCCGTGGTTCCGCTGCCGCTGTGCGTACGGACCGACATGGCCGCCTCCGTGGTGGGTGGGTCTCCGCTTTCGCCGTCGGCTCCACCGTACGGAGCGCGGGGGCGGCGGCCCATCCGGTGATCCACCCACTCGACCCTGAGACCCACCCCCTAGGGGATGCGGGGGTTACCCCCCGGCCGGAGGGTCACGGGGCGGCGATGGAGGCGATGACTCCGATGACGACGGTGATGGCGATCATCGCGCCGAAGACGGCGAGCAGCTTCTTCTGGCCGTTCGGCGGATTGGGTTCGAGGACTGGCATGGGAACAGTCTCGCACCTCAGCATTCGTCCTCGACCGTCCGGTCCCTGCCCGCGAGGATTCCGACGATCATCTGAGGCACCATCAGCCCGCCCATGAGCGCGATGGGCAGTCCCCAGCCGCCGCTGTGCTGGTAGAGCACGCCGACGAGGAGGGGGCCGGGGATGGAGATGAGGTAGCCGACGCTCTGGGCGAAGGCGGAGAGGCGGACGACGCCGGCGCCGGTGCGCGAGCGCATTCCGATCATGGTGAGGGCGAGCGGGAAGGCGCAGTTGGAGACGCCGAGCAGCACCGCCCAGACCCAGGCTCCGGCGGCCGGGGCGAGGAGGAGGCCGGTGTAGCCGCCGAGGCCGCACAGGGCGAGGGCGACGACGATCGGGCCCTGGGTCTTCATGCGGGTGGCGAGCCGGGGGATGACGAAGGCGAGCGGGACGCCCATGACCATGGTGACGGCGAGGAGCACACCCGCGGTGGAGGCGGGGACGCCGGCGTCGCGGAAGATCTGCGGCATCCAGCCCATGGTGATGTAGGCGCCGGTGGCCTGGAGGCCGAAGAAGGCGCCGAGAGCCCAGGCGGTGCGGCTGCGGGTGACGCGCGGCGCGGCGTCCGGCGCCGGGGCCTTCGCCTCCGTACGGGAGACGGGGGCGCCCGTACGGGAAGGGCCGGTCTCCGTACGGGAAGGGCCGGTCCCCGTACCGGAAGGGCGGTCGGTCCCCGTACGGGAGACGCGGTCGCGGTCTCGGTCGCGCAGGAGCGGGAGCCAGGGCAGGACGGCGAGCGCGGCGAGGACCGCCCAGACGCCGAGGCCGAGGCGCCAGTCCCCGCCGAGCGCGTCGGTCAGGGGGACGGTCGCGGCGGCGGCGACGGAGGTGCCGAGGGCGAGCGCCATGGAGTACAGGCCGGTCATGGTGCCGACGCGGTCGGGGAAGTACCGCTTGACGATGACGGGCATCAGGACGTTGCTGACGGCGATGCCCATGAGGGCGAGGGCGCTGGCGGCGAGGAAGCCGGCGGTGCCGCCGGCGAGGGGCCGCAGGAGGAGGCCGGTGAAGATCGCGGCCATGCCCGCGCAGACGACGGCGGCGGGGCCGAAGCGGCGGGCGAGGCGCGGGGCGGTGATGCCGAAGACCGCGAAGCAGAGCGGCGGCACGGAGGTGAGGACGCCGGCGACGCTGCCGCTCATGTGGAGGCCCTCGCTGACCTCTTCGAGGAGGGCGCCGAGGCTGGTGATGGCGGGGCGCAGGTTGAGCGCGGCCAGGACGAGTCCGACGGTGACCGGGACGAGGAACCGGGTCCGGGACGGAGCGTCCCCATCGGCGCGGCGGTCCCGGTCGGGTGCGGGAGAATCCCCGGCGGTGGCGGCCGGTCGGGCGGCGGGGTCGAGGGTCTTCGGCTCGTCAGGCATGAGGCCATCATAGAATCATGGGATGATTGGTTGTCCAATCTCGAACGAATGGGAAGGTGCCTCCATGGCTCTCGGCCATCCCCGGCGCGCAGGCCTCTCCGACCAGGTGATCGCCGAGCTGCGGAACCAGATCACCTCCGGCGAGTGGCCGGTGGGCTCGCGCATCCCGACCGAGCCCGAGCTGGTCGAGCAGCTGGGCGTGGCCCGGAACACGGTGCGCGAGGCGGTCCGCGCGCTCGCGCACAACGGGCTGCTCGACATCCGGCAGGGCTCCGGGACGTACGTGGCGGCTACCAGCGAGCTGGCGGGCGTGATGCACCGGCGCTTCTCCGGCTCCGACCCCCGGCACGTCGCCGAGCTGCGCTCGACCCTGGAGTCCGCCGCCGCGCGGTTCGCGGCGGAGCGGCGCACGGAGCGGGACCTGAAACAGCTCGACGCCCTGCTCGTACGGCGCGAGGAGGCGTGGGGGACGGGGGACGCGGAGCGGTTCGTGACGGCCGACGCGGCCTTCCACCACGCGGTCGTCGCCGCCTCGGGCAACGAGGTGCTGACGGAGCTGTACGCGGACCTGGGCGATCTCCTGCGGCAGTGGCTGCGGGACGACGTGGGGCAGGAGCTGCGGCCGGAGAACCACATGGACCACGCGCGCCTGGTGGACGCGATCCGGGACGGCGACGCCGAGCGGGCCGGTGCGGAGGCGGCCGGCTACCCCTTCATGTGCCTGCGGAGCCCGGCGCCGGACGCCGTACCGGACTCAGGGGCCCGATGAGCCCGGCGCGGGTTCCGGGTCCGCCGGCTGGTGGGTGATCCAGGCGGACCGGACCTCCTTCCAGCAGCGGCCGGTGAGCTGGG
The DNA here is from genome assembly GCF_044754545.1 of Streptomyces sp. NPDC093071. Taxonomy (NCBI): domain Bacteria; kingdom Bacillati; phylum Actinomycetota; class Actinomycetes; order Kitasatosporales; family Streptomycetaceae; genus Streptomyces; species Streptomyces sp. NPDC093071. The sequence continues at coordinate 20,583 of NZ_JBIVPH010000003.1, forward strand.
CGTAGTCGGCGGGGCCGACGTCCACGGGGGCGCTGTCGGTGTCGACGTCCCACCACTGCTCGCACTCGACGTGGAGGCGGACCCGGTCGGTGCGCGGGTAGGGGTTCTGGCAGTGGGCGGTGACGCGGGAGCCCTCGACGTCGGTGCGGCAGGAGGCGCCGAAGTTCTCCGGCTCCCCGGCCGCGGGAGCGGCGGCGGGTTCCTCGGCCGGGGCGGGCGCCGCGCGCACCTCGGCGGCGAGGGCGACCCCGGTCAGCAGCACGGCGACCGAGGCGAACGCCCCGAATCCCTGGCGTATCACGCGCATGTCCGTACCTCCTCCCCGCCAGCAGCAGACCTTCACGCTCTGCCCCAGTCTGGGGTCGTTCGGGCTACTTTTCGAGTCGAGTGTTCGATTACGGCGTTCGGGAGCCCGCGGCCCGGGAGACGGCGAAGGGCCGTGCGCACCGCCCCGGGGGGGCGGGCACACGGCCCTGGAGTCCGTACGGAAGGCGTCAGGCGCCGATCGCGTGCAGACCGCCGTCGACGTGGACGATCTCGCCGGTCGTCTTCGGGAACCAGTCGGAGAGCAGCGCGACGATGCCGCGGCCGGCCGGCTCCGGGTCGGTGAGGTCCCACTCCAGCGGGGAGCGGCTGTCCCAGACGGAGGCCAGCTCGCCGAAGCCCGGGATGGACTTGGCGGCCATCGAGCCGAGCGGACCCGCCGAGACCAGGTTGCAGCGGATGTTCTGCTTGCCCAGGTCACGGGCGATGTAGCGGCTGGTGGCCTCCAGGGCGGCCTTGGCCGGGCCCATCCAGTCGTACTGCGGCCAGGCGAACTTCGCGTCGAAGGTGAGGCCGACGACGGAGCCGCCCTCGCTCATCAGCGGCAGCAGCGCCATCGTCAGGGACTTCAGGGAGAAGGCCGAGACGTGCATGGCGGTGGCGACGGACTCGAACGGCGTGTTGAGGAAGTTGCCGCCGAGCGCGTCCTGCGGGGCGAAGCCGATCGAGTGCACGACGCCGTCGAGGCGGTCGCCGAGGTGCTCGCGGACCTGGCCCTCCAGGCGCGCGAGGTGCTCGTCGTTGGAGACGTCGAGCTCCAGGACCTTGACGTCCTCGGGCCGGGGCAGCTTCTTGGCGATGCGCTCGGTCAGCGTCGGCCGGGGCCAGGCGGTGAGGATGATCTCCGCACCCTGCTCCTGGGCCAGCTTCGCGGCGTGGAAGGCGATGGAGGACTCCATCAGCACACCGGTGATGAGGATGCGCTTGCCCTCGAGGATTCCACTCATGGTGATCAGTGACCCATGCCCAATCCGCCGTCAACCGGGATGACGGCTCCAGTGATGTACGCGGCGTCGTCGGAGGCGAGGAACCGCACCGCGGCGGCGATCTCCCCGGGCTGCGCGTAGCGGCCCAGCGGCACCTGGGACACGATGCCCGCGCGCTGCTCGTCGGTGAGCACCGCGGTCATGTCGGTGTCGACGAAGCCGGGGGCGACGACGTTGAAGGTGATGTTGCGGGAGCCCAGCTCACGCGCGAGGGAGCGGGCGAAACCGACCAGACCGGCCTTGGAGGCGGCGTAGTTGGCCTGGCCCGCGGAGCCCAGCAGGCCGACGACCGAGGAGATCAGGACGACGCGGCCCTTCTTGGCGCGCAGCATCCCGCGGTTGGCCCGCTTGACGACCCGGAAGGTGCCGGTGAGGTTGGTGTCGACGACGGAGGTGAAGTCCTCCTCGGACATGCGCATGAGGAGCTGGTCCTTCGTCACGCCGGCGTTGGCCACGAGGACCTCCACCGGACCGTGCTTCTCCTCGATCTCCTTGTACGCCTGCTCCACCTGCTCGCCGTCGGTGATGTCGCACCGCACGGCCAGGCAGCCCAGCTCGGCCAGCGCGGCCGGCGGCTCGCCGGAGCGGTACGTGAAGGCGACCTTGTCGCCGGCCTCGGCGAACGCGCGGGCGATGGCGAGGCCGATGCCCCGGTTTCCTCCGGTGACGAGAACCGAGCGGCTCAACGGATCACCCTTTCGATAGCGGTCTGGTAGCCGAAAACCTATCTGCATCGCTCCCGACATGAGGAATCGACCTCCGACAGTGGCGTACGGGCCGCTCTGTCGGGTCCCTACAGCCCGGGGGCTCCGGGAGGCGGCCGCCCGGCGGCCCGCGACCGGGCCCGCGCGGGGTGCCGTCCGGGGCGTGAGAGGCGTGGTCCGGGGCGGGGGATCGCGTCTTCCGGCCGCCGGGTCGCCTGCCGGGAAGCGCGGCCCGTACGCGGCCGGGCGGCCCGGCCAGTACCGGAGCGCCTTGTGCCGTCACCCCAATGCCCGCTGTGCGGTGGCCGGTTGGGTCCGGTTCCGCCGAGGGCGCACGGCAATGCGCCGCCCCGACCGCCCGTCCCGTGATTGACTTCCCGGGCAGTTCCGTGACCGTCTTCCGATCACCGAGAGCGAGGCCGCTCGTGGGCCATCAGATCGACCCTTCGTTCGTCGCGCTGCCCCTTCGGGCACTCGCCGACGCCGCGCTCGCCCGAGCGCGCGCGCTGGGTGCCGAGCACGCCGACTTCCGCCTGGAGCGGGTGCGCAGCGCCGCGTGGCGGCTGCGCGACGCCAAACCGTCCGGATCCTCCGACACCACGGACCTCGGCTACGCGGTGCGGGTGGTGCACGGCGGGGCCTGGGGGTTCGCCTCCGGGGTCGACCTGACCATGGACGGGGCGGCCCGGGTCGCCTCGCAGGCGGTCGCCATGGCCAAGCTGTCCGCGAAGGTGATCGCGGCGGCCGGGTCCGAGGAGCGCGTGGAGCTGGCGGCGGAGCCGGTGCACGAGGAGAAGGTGTGGGTCTCCTCGTACGAGATCGACCCCTTCTCCGTGCCCTCCGAGGAGAAGAGCGCCCTGCTCGCCGACTGGAGCGCGCGGCTGCTGGGGGCGGAGGGCGTGGCGCACGTGGACGCCTCGCTGCTCACCATCCACGAGAACAAGTTCTACGCGGACACGGCCGGCACCGTGACCACCCAGCAGCGCGTGCGGCTGCACCCGCAGCTCACGGCGGTGGCCGTGGACGGGACGACCGGTGAGTTCGACTCGATGCGGACGATCGCGCCGCCGGTCGGGCGCGGCTGGGAGTACCTGACCGGCACGGGCTGGGACTGGGACAAGGAGCTGGACGAGATCCCGGCGCTGCTGGCCGAGAAGATGCGGGCGCCGAGCGTCGAGGCCGGGCGGTACGACCTGGTCGTGGACCCGTCGAACCTGTGGCTGACCATCCACGAGTCGATCGGGCACGCCACCGAGCTGGACCGGGCCCTCGGCTACGAGGCGGCCTACGCGGGCACCTCCTTCGCCACCTTCGACCAGCTGAACAAGCTGACGTACGGCTCCTCGGTCATGAACGTGACGGGCGACCGGACCGCCGAGCACGGGCTCGCGACCATCGGCTACGACGACGAGGGCGTCGAGGCGCAGTCCTGGGACCTGGTGAAGGACGGCACGCTCGTCGGCTACCAGCTGGACCGGCGGATCGCGAAGCTCACCGGCCTCGGCCGGTCGAACGGCTGCGCCTTCGCGGACTCCCCCGGGCACGTGCCGGTGCAGCGGATGGCGAACGTCTCGCTCCAGCCGGACCCGGGCGGCCTGTCGACGGAGGACCTGATCGGGGGCGTGGAGCGCGGGATCTACGTGGTCGGCGACCGGTCCTGGTCGATCGACATGCAGCGGTACAACTTCCAGTTCACCGGGCAGCGCTTCTTCCGCATCGAGAACGGGCGGCTGGCCGGACAGCTGCGGGACGTCGCGTACCAGGCGACGACCACGGACTTCTGGGGCTCGATGGAGCAGGTCGGCGGCCCGCAGACGTACGTGCTCGGCGGCGCCTTCAACTGCGGCAAGGCCCAGCCGGGCCAGGTCGCCGCGGTCTCCCACGGCTGCCCCTCCGCCCTCTTCCGGGGCGTCAACATCCTCAACACGACGCAGGAGGCCGGTCGATGATCGCTCGCCACCAGATCTGCCGGGGGTCCGGGGGTCGACCCCCGGGCAAGCACAGCCTCAACACGACGCAGGAGGCGGGACGATGAGCCGCGTCAGCAAGCCGTACGAGATCGTCGAGCGGGCCCTGGAGCTGTCCCGGGCCGACGGGTGCGTCGTCATCGCGGACGAGGAGTCCTCGGCCAATCTGCGCTGGGCGGGGAACGCCCTCACGACGAACGGCGTCACCCGGGGCCGCACTCTCACGGTGATCGCGACCGTCGACGGGGCGCAGGGCACCGCCTCCGGCGTCGTCTCCCGGTCGGCCGTGACCGTGGACGACCTGGAGCCCCTGGTGCGGGCCGCCGAGGCCGCCGCCCGGTCCGCCGGGCCCGCCGAGGACGCGCAGCCGCTGGTGGAGGGCGTGCCCGTCTCCCCCGACTTCACGGACGCCCCGGCGGAGACCTCCTCCGCCGTCTTCGGGGACTTCGCGCCCGCGCTCGGCGAGGCCTTCGCCCGGGCCCGGTCCGGGGGCCGCGAGCTGTACGGCTTCGCGAACCACGAGCTGACCTCCACCTATCTGGGCACGTCGACCGGGCTGCGGCTGCGGCACGACCAGCCCAACGGGACCCTGGAGCTGAACGCCAAGTCCCCCGACCGCTCGCGCTCCGCCTGGGCCGGGCGCGCGACCCGGGACTTCAAGGACGTCGACCCGGCGGCGCTCGACGCCGACCTGGCGGTCCGGCTCGGCTGGGCGGAGCGGCGGATCGAGCTGCCCGCCGGGCGCTACGAGACGCTGCTGCCGCCGACCGCCGTGGCCGACCTGCTGATCTACCAGCAGTGGAACGCCGCGGCCCGGGACGCGGTGGAGGGCCGTACGGTCTTCTCCAAGCCCGGCGGCGGCACCCGGCTCGGCGAGACCCTCTCGCAGCTGCCGCTGACGCTGCGGACCGACCCGAACGAGCCGGGCCTGGAGTCCGCGCCGTTCGTGATCGCGCACTCCTCCGGCGACGACTCCTCGGTCTTCGACAACGGCCTGCCGCTGGCGCCGACGGACTGGGTGCGGGACGGGAAGCTGGAGCGGCTGGTCACCACCCGGCACTCGGCGGGACTTACTCGGTTGCCCGTGGCCCCCGGAGCGGGGAACCTGATCCTGGACGGCGGCGGGGAGCGTTCCCTGGAGGAGATGGTGTCCTCCACCGAGCGCGGTCTGCTGCTGACCTGCCTCTGGTACATCCGCGAGGTCGACCCGGCAACGCTGCTGCTCACCGGGCTGACCCGGGACGGCGTCTACCTCGTCGAGAACGGCGAGGTGGTCGGCGAGGTGAACAACTTCCGGTTCAACGAGTCGCCGGTGGACCTGCTGTCGCGGGCCTCGGAGGCGGGCCGTACGGAGAAGACGCTGCCGCGCGAGTGGAGCGACTGGTTCACCCGGGCCGCGATGCCCGCCCTGCGGGTGCCGGACTTCAACATGAGCTCGGTCAGCAAGGGGGTCTGACCCACCTAGACTGGGCCCCGGCATCACCCCGATCAATCAAGGAGACGGACGACCGTGACGGACATCGTCGACGAGCTGAAGTGGCGCGGGCTCTTCGCCCAGTCCACCGATGAGGACGCACTGCGCAAGGCTCTCGCGGACGGTCCCGTCACGTTCTATTGCGGCTTCGACCCGACCGCGGCCAGTCTCCACGTCGGTCACCTGGTCCAGGTCCTCACCGTCCGCCGGCTCCAGCGGGCCGGGCACCGGCCGCTGGCGCTGGTCGGCGGGGCCACCGGGCAGATCGGCGACCCGCGGCCGTCGGCCGAGCGGACCCTGAACGACCCCGAGACGGTCGCGAACTGGGTGAACCGGCTGCGGTCGCAGATCGAGCCGTTCCTCTCCTTCGAGGGGGAGAACGCGGCGGTCATGGTGAACAACCTGGACTGGACCGCCGGCCTCTCGGCGATCGAGTTCCTGCGGGACATCGGCAAGCACTTCCGGGTCAACAAGATGCTGACCAAGGACTCCGTGGCCCGGCGCCTGGAGTCCGAGCAGGGCATCAGCTACACCGAGTTCAGCTACCAGCTGCTCCAGGGCATGGACTTCCTGGAGCTGTACCGCCGCTACGGCTGCGTGCTCCAGCAGGGCGGCTCGGACCAGTGGGGCAACCTGGTGGCCGGGCTCGACCTGATCCACCGCCTGGAGCCGGGGGCCGAGGTCCACGCGCTCGCGACCCCGCTGATGGTCAAGGCGGACGGCACCAAGTTCGGCAAGACCGAGGGCGGGGCCGTCTGGCTGGACCCGGAGATGACCACGCCGTACGCGTTCTACCAGTTCTGGCTGAACGTGGACGACCGGGACATCTCCACGTACATGCGGATCCTCTCCTTCCGTTCCCGTGCGGAGCTGGAGGAGCTGGAGGAGCAGACCGCCGAGCGGCCGCAGGCCCGGGCGGCCCAGCGGGCGCTGGCCGAGGAGCTGACCACCCTGGTGCACGGCGCCGAGCAGTGCGCGGCCGTCATCGCCGCCTCCAAGGCGCTGTTCGGCCAGGGCGACCTGGCCGAGCTGGACGGGCCGACGCTGGCCGCGGCCCTGTCCGAGCTGCCGCACGCGCGCGTGTCGGCGCTCGGCCAGGTGGTGGACCTGTTCGCCGAGGTCGGTCTGGTGGCGAGCAAGTCGGCGGCGCGCCGCACGGTGAAGGAGGGCGGGGCGTACGTGAACAACGCGAAGGTCGCCGCCGAGGACGCCGAGGTGTCGGCGGACGACCTGCTGCACGGGCGCTGGCTAGTGCTGCGGCGCGGCAAGAAGAACCTGGCGGCGATCGAGTACACCGGCGCCTGACGGGTCCGCCCGTACGACACGACCGGAGGCCCGGTACGGCACGTGGTGTGCCGTACCGGGCCCCCGGTCTCTCCGGTGCCGTCCCGCGAGGGGTCAGGCCCGTCGTCTTTCGCCCTTGATCGAGGCCCAGAGCATGTCGCCCAGGCCGACGACGACGACCGCGCCGATCAGCTGGAGCAGATGACGGATCCAGTCGATGCCCTTGGTGTCGTTCACGCCGATCCAGGTCGCGACCGCGTTTCCGAGGACGCTGCCGAGGATGCCGAACACGACCGTCAGCCAGAGCGGGATCTGCTGCTTGCCCGGCAGGATCGCCTTCGCGATCAGACCGAGGACGAGTCCCACGATGATCGCCCACAACCAACCCATTGTCGCCTCCTTGTAAGCATGTGGGGCCAGTCTCGGCCTTGCCGACATGCGGCGCATGTCGGACAGCGCCATACGTGCCCCGGTCTCGTACGCGCCGGAGGGCGGGCGTACCGTGGAACGAGGACCGGACCGGGGTGGGTCCGGCGCGACCGGCGGGTGGTGAACGGTGATGCCGAAGCGTGGCGGAACCGAGGTCTTCCGGATCACGGGGGCCCGGCAGGGGCTCGCCGACGACGTCCGGGGGCGGCAGCGGAGGTACGTCATCTCGATGACGGTCCGGACGCTCTCCGTGATCGCCGCCGCGGTGCTGTGGAACGTCGAGCGGCACGTGGCGGTCGTGGCGCTGGCCCTGGGCATCCTCCTGCCGTACGTCGCCGTGGTGATCGCCAACGCGGGACGCGAGTCGGCGCCGTCCCTTCCCTCCACGTTCGTACCGACTCCGGTGCGGCCCGCGCTCGGCGCGGAGGGGTCGGAGGCGGCCCCGGAGACGGACCGCGCGCACGGCCGGAACTGATCACCGAGCGTGGCCGGAAACCTCAAGAAAAGCTCAGATCAATCATGAAGTTCCAGTGCACCGGACCCCATGTGCCGTGACATACTGCCTACGCGCTCCGCATCCCCCGTCGGAGCGACGGACCGGTGCCGGGCAGCTCCCCCCGTGGCTGCTCGGCATCGCCCTTGCTGGACAATGACCGGGTGATCATGGGTCCAGTGAGCGAAGAGAAGCCGATCTGTTCCGCCAAGGGCTGCCGCGCCGACGCCGTCTGGGTGCTCGCGTGGAACAACCCCAAGCTGCACACGCCGGAGCGGCGCAAGACCTGGCTCGCGTGCGAGGAGCACCGCGAACACCTCTCCCAGTTCCTGGGCGTACGGGGCTTCCTCAAGGACGTCGTGCCGCTGGCCGACTGGGAGTCGGAAGCGCCCTAGCGCGGGGGTCAGCCGCCGATCGCCGACATCGGGCGGTCGGGCTGGAGGAAGCTCGGGTCGTCGAGGCCGGAGCCGGCCTTCTTGCCCCACATCGCCTTCTTCCAGAGCTCCGCGACCTCGGCGTCCCCCGCGTCCGAGCGGAGCGCGGCCCGCAGGTCGGTCTCCTCGGTGGCGAAGAGGCAGGTGCGGACCTGTCCGTCGGCGGTGAGCCGGGTGCGGTCGCAGGCCCGGCAGAACGGGCGGGTGACGGAGGCGATGACGCCGACCGTGTGCGGTCCGCCGTCGACGACCCAGCGCTCGGCGGGGGCCGAGCCGCGCTCGTCGGCGCCCTCCGGGGTCAGGGCGAAGCGGGTGCGCAGGGACTCCAGGATGTCCCCCGCGGTGATCATGCCGTCGCGCTTCCAGCCGTGCTGGGCGTCGAGCGGCATCTGCTCGATGAAGCGGAGCTCGTACCCCTCCTCGATCGCCCAGGCCAGCAGGTCGGGGGCCTCGTCGTCGTTGAGCCCGGGCATCAGGACGGCGTTGACCTTGACCGGGACCAGGCCGGCGTCGCGGGCGGCGGCCATGCCGTCGAGGACGTCCCGGTGCCGGTCGCGGCGGGTGAGGGTCTTGAAGACGTCGGGGCGCAGGGTGTCGAGGGAGACGTTGACCCGGTCGAGGCCCGCGGCCTTCAGGGCGGTCGCGGTGCGCTTGAGCCCGATGCCGTTGGTGGTGAGGGACATCCGGGGGCGGGGCTCCAGGGCCGCGCAGCGCTCGACGATGCCGACGAGCCCGGGGCGGAGCAGCGGCTCGCCGCCGGTGAAGCGGACCTCGGTGACGCCGAGGTCGGTGACGGCGATGCGGATGAGCCGGACGATCTCGTCGTCCGTGAGCAGGTCCGGTTTGGCGAGCCACTGGAGGCCCTCCTCCGGCATGCAGTACGTGCAGCGCAGGTTGCACCGGTCCGTGAGCGAGACGCGCAGGTCGGTGGCGACCCGGCCGAAGGTGTCGATGAGCACGGTGGGCCCCCTCCCCGTCTGTGGATCGGTTCGTTTCGATCGCCTGTTCCGAGCCTACGCGAGCGGTGCGACATCGAGCAGGACAGATTGTCACGAGGACCGGAGCGGCCGCGTCGTAGAAGCCTACGACGCGGCCGCCCGGGAAATGCGGAACGTGTGCGGTTCAGTGCGCTCCGACACCGGTGAGGGACTTGACCTCCAGCTCCGCGTACTTGCCCTTGTCGGCCTTCTCCTTGGAGAGGACCGAGCCGAGCCAGCCGAGCAGGAAGCCGAGCGGGATGGAGACGAGCCCGGGGTTCTCCAGCGGGAACCAGTAGAAGTCGACGCTCTTGAACATCGAGGTCGGCTTGCCGGAGACGACCGGCGAGAACAGCACCAGGACGACGGCGGAGACCAGACCGCCGTAGATCGACCACAGGGCGCCCTGGGTGGTGAACCGCTTCCAGAAGAGCGAGTACAGGATCGTCGGCAGGTTGGCGGAGGCGGCGACCGCGAAGGCGAGGGCGACCAGGCCGGCGACGTTGAGGTCGCGGGCGAGGGCGCCGAGCGCGATGGAGACGACGCCGATGAGGACGGTCGCCCAGCGGGCGGCCCGCACCTCCTCCTTCTCGGTGGCCTGTCCGCGCCGGATGACGTTGGCGTAGATGTCGTGCGCGAAGGACGACGAGGAGGCCAGGGTCAGGCCGGCGACGACGGCGAGGATGGTCGCGAAGGCGACGGCGGAGATGACGGCGAGGAGGATCGCGCCGCCGGTGGAGCCGGCTCCGCCGCCGATCTCCAGGGCCGCGAGCGGGGCCGCGGTGTTGCCCGCCTTGTTGGAGGCGATGATGTCGCTGTTCTTGAGCAGGGCGGCGGCGCCGAAGCCCAGGACGATGGTCATCAGGTAGAAGGCGCCGATGATGCCGATGGCCCAGTTGACCGACTTCCGGGCGGCCTTGGCGGTCGGGACCGTGTAGAAGCGGATGAGGATGTGGGGCAGGCCGGCCGTGCCGAGGACGAGCGCGATGCCGAGCGAGAGGAAGTCCAGCTTCGAGGTCGCGGTGGCGCCGTACTTGAGGCCGGGCTCCAGGAAGGCCTGGCCCTTGCCGCTGTTGGTGGCGGCCGCGCCGAGCAGCTCCGACAGGTTGAAGTGGAACTTCCACAGGATGAGGAAGGTGATCAGGAGCGTGCCCGCGATGAGCAGGACGGCCTTGACCATCTGCACCCAGGTGGTGCCCTTCATGCCGCCGATGGTCACGTACACGATCATCAGGACGCCGACGAGGGCGACGATCGCGACCTTGCCGCCGTCGCTGGTGATGCCGAGGAGCAGCGAGACGAGGACGCCCGCTCCGGCCATCTGCGCGAGCAGGTAGAAGATCGAGACGACGATGGTGGAGGTGCCGGCGGCGGTGCGGACCGGGCGCTGGCGCATCCGGTAGGCGAGGACGTCGCCCATGGTGAAGCGGCCGGAGTTGCGCAGCGGTTCGGCGACCAGGAGCAGGGCGACGAGCCAGGCGACGAGGAAGCCGATCGAGTAGAGGAAGCCGTCGTAGCCGAAGAGGGCGATGGCGCCGGCGATGCCGAGGAAGGACGCGGCGGACATGTAGTCGCCGGAGATCGCCAGGCCGTTCTGGAAGCCGGTGAACTGGCGTCCGCCGGCGTAGAAGTCGGCGGCGCTGCGGGTCTGCCGGCCGGCCCACACGGTGATGACGAGGGTGGCGATCACGAAGGCGCCGAACAGGGCGATGATCAGGGGCCGGTGCTCGCCGGTGGCGTTGCCCGCCGCGAGCAGGACGGGGGTGCTCATGCGTCGCCCTCCATACGGGACTTGATGGCCTCGGCCTTGGGGTCGAGCCGGTTCGCCGCGTGCCGCGAGTAGAGCCAGGCGATGAGGAAGGTGGTGAGGAACTGGCCGAGGCCCAGGACCAGCGCCACGTTGATGTTGCCGAAGAGCCTGGTGCCCATGAAGCCGCCCGCGTAGTTGGAGAGCAGCACGTAGAGCAGGTACCAGGCGATGAAGGCGAGAGTGAGGGGGAAGGCGAACGAGCGGTAGGTGCGGCGCAGTTCGCCGAACTCCTCGCCCTCCTGCACCTCGACGAACTGCTCCGTGGTGGGCGGCACGGGAACCCGATCGGTCTCCGTGCCGTTTCGGGCTGGCGGCGGTGCTTCGGTAGCCACGGAATCTCCTCGTGACGCGGGGGCGGACGGCTGGGTCAAAGGGGGCCTCACCGGGGGTGCGGGAGCCAGGGCTCCGGGTGGAGCCCTCCCCTGCACAACGGCACGGAGGAGGAAGCGAAGCGGTTCACCCCGAGGATTTTCTCGGGCAGATCTTCATGAAGTCTTCTCAACTCATTGATGGGACAGGAAGATCAGCGATAGCTTCACTCGTCATGCACCTGTCCGCGCGCAAACCCGCGCGCGAGCAGTACATACGGATGATGTGGAGAACCCATGGCTCATCTGGGATCGAGGCGCGGCCGAGCTCTCGCTCTGCCGGTCGGCCTCGCGCTCACGGCCTCGCTCGGCTTCCTTCCCTCCGGTGCCTCGGCCGCGGAGCTGAGCGACGCCCCGGCCGCCGCCGTGGCGACGGACGGACCGAAGCTGTCGTACGTCGTGAACGTCGACGGGGGCCACTCGACCGCCAAGTCAGTGAAGAAGGCGATAGCCGCCGCGGGCGGTACGGTCGTCGTCTCCTACGACCAGATAGGCGTGATAGTCGTCCACTCGCAGAACCCGGACTTCGCGAAGCAGGTCCGCAAGGCGCGCGGCGTGGTGTCGGCCGGCGCGACCCGTACCGCCCCGCTCTCCGTGCAGGGCGACAAGTCGGTCGGCGGCGGCACGCAGGAGCTGACCGAGGCCGAGGCCAAGGCCGCCGCGGCCCGGGCGACGGACGAGCAGGACGCGCTGGAGCCCCTGCAGTGGGACCTGCCGGCGATCAAGGCCGACAAGGCGCACCAGCGGACGCTCGGCAGCAAGCGCGTCACCGTCGGCGTCATCGACACGGGCGTGGACGACACCCACCCGGACCTGGCCCCGAACTTCAACGCCAAGGCCTCCGCGAACTGCGTCTCCGGCAAGCCGGACACCACCCCCGGTTCGTGGCGTCCGAACCCGGGCGAGAGCGACCACGGCACGCACGTCGCCGGTACGATCGCCGCCGCCAAGAACGGCATCGGCATCACCGGTGTCGCCCCGGGCGTGAAGGTCTCCGGCATCAAGGTGTCCACGCCGGACGGCTTCTTCTACACGGAGGCCGTGGTCTGCGGCTTCGTGTGGGCGGCCGAGCACGGCGTCGACATCACGAACAACAGCTACTACACCGACCCGTGGATGTTCGCGTGCAAGAACGACGCGGACCAGAAGGCCCTGATCGAGGCCGTCACCCGCGCCACCCGCTACGCGGAGCGCAAGGGCACGGTCAACGTGGCGGCGGCCGGCAACTCCAAGTTCGACCTGGCGGCCGACTCGATCGTCGACGACAGCAGCCCGAACGACTCCACGCCGGGCGGCCGGACCATCGACCCGAAGAAGTGCCTGGACTACCCGGCGATGCTCCCGGGCGTCGTCACGGTCTCCGCGACCGGCGCCAAGGACCTCAAGGCGTCCTACTCGAACTACGGCCTCGGCGTCATCGACGTCGCCGCGCCCGGCGGCGACCGCACCGCGTACCAGACGCCGGACGCCCCGGCGGTGAACGGCCTGATCCTGTCGACCACGGTCAACGGCGGCTACAACTACAAGGGCGGCACGTCGATGGCCTCGCCGCACGCGGCGGGCGTCCTGGCGCTCATCAAGTCGAAGCACCCGGGCGCGAGCCCGGCGGCGCTGAAGGCGCTGCTGTACGCGCAGGCCGACAAGCGCGCCTGCACGAACCCGTACGACATCGACGCCGACGGCACGATCGACGCCGTCTGCGAGGGCGGCAAGAACAAGAACGGCTTCTACGGGGCCGGTCTGATCGACGCGCTCGACGCGGTCCGCTGGTAACCAGCGGTCGTCGGGGCCCCGGTGCGGTACGCCGCGCCGGGGCCCTTTCGCGTGACCGGCCCCGGCGCGGATCATGGACTCCATGAACGCCATGGACAGCACGGTGCGCACGGGTACGGAGTCGCTGTGGTCGGCCCTCGGCGGTGATCCCGCCCTCGTCGACCGGGTGTCGTTCACCGGGCCCTCGGGGCTGCTGCCGGCCCGGCTGCCGGTGATGGACCTGGCGCGGGCCTCGGTCGCGGTGGCGGGGCTCGCGGCGGTCGAGCGGGCGGGGCTCCCGGGGCCGGTGCGGGTGGACGACGGGGCGGTGGCCACCGCCTTCACGAGCGAGCGGCACCTGCGGGTGGACGGGCGGGCGCCGGTGAACTTCGCGCCCCTCTCCCGGTTCTGGCGGGCGGCGGACGGCTGGGTCCGCACCCACGCCAACTATCCGCACCACCGGGCGGCGCTCCTGGCCGCCCTCGGCGTGCCGTCCGGGGCGGTCGAGGAGGTGGCGGCGGCGATCGGCGGGCGGCGGGCCGTCGAGGTCGAGACGGCGGTGTACGGGGCCGGGGGCCTGGCCGTCGCCCTGCGCACCCCCGGGGAGTGGGCGGCGCATCCGCAGGGCCGGGCGGTGGCGGAGAGCCCGCTGCTGACCCGGGAACGGCTCGACGAGGCGCCGCCCCGGCCGCGTACGGGGCCGCCGCGGGTCCTGGACCTGACCCGGGTGCTCGCGGGCCCCGTGGCGACCCGGACGCTCGCGCTGCTCGGCGCGGACGTGCTGCGGATCGATCCGCCGGGCAATCCGGAGCTGCCGGACCAGCACGCGGACACGAACGTCGGGAAGCGGACGACCGTCCTCGACCTGGAGCGGCCCACGGACCGGCGCACCTTCGGCGAACTCCTGGACGCGGCCGACGTGCTGGTGACCGGCTACCGGCCGGGCGCGCTCGACCGCTTCGACCTCCACCGCCCGGGGCTGGTCACGGCCCGGGTCTCCGCCTGGGGCGAGCACGGGCCGTGGGGCGGGCGGCGCGGCTTCGACTCGCTGGTGCAGGCGGCGACCGGGATCGCCGTGGTGGAGGGCTCGGCGGAGGAGCCGGGCGCGCTGCCCGCGCAGGCCCTGGACCACGGCACCGGCTATCTCCTCGCGGCGGCGGTCCTGCGGTCGCTGACCGAGCGGGACCGGGACGGCGGCACCCGGCTCGTCCGCCTGGCCCTCGCGCGGACGGGCCACTGGCTGACGCACGCGCTGCCCGCGTACGACCCCGGGCGGTACCTCACCGAGTCGCAGGGCCCGCTCGGGCGGCTGCGGCACGCGCTGTCCCCGGTCGCGTACGAGGGCGGCCCGGCGGGCTGGTCGCGGCCGCCGGGCCTGCCGGGGGCGGACGCGCCCGCGTGGACGGGTCCTACGGCTTGACGAGGACCTTGAGGGCGGTGCGCTCGTCCATGGCCTTGTAGCCGCCGGGGACGCCGTCGAGGCCGACGGTCAGGTCGAAGACCGGGGACGGGTCGATCGTGCCGTCGAGGACGTCCGGGAGGAGTTCCGGGATGTACGCGCGCACGGGGGCGACGCCGCCGCGCAGCGCGATGTTCCGGTCGAACATGACGGACAGGTCGAGGCCGGTGCCGCTGCCGTGCGGGACGCCGACGTAGCCGATGGACCCGCCGTCGCGGGCGATCGCGACGGCGGTCCGCATGGACTGTTCGGTGCCGACGGCCTCGATGACGCCGTGGGCGCCCTGGCCGCCGGTGAGCTCGCGGACGGCGGCCTCGGCGGCCTCCCCGCGCTCGGCGACGACGTCGGTGGCGCCGAAGGCGCGGGCGATGTCGGTGCGGGCGGTGTGCCGGCCGAGCGCGATGATCCGCTCGGCGCCGAGCCGCTTGGCGGCGAGGACGCCGCAGAGGCCGACGGCTCCGTCGCCGACGACGGCGACGGTGGAGCCGGGCCCCACTCCCGCGCCGAGGGCGGCGTGGTGGCCGGTGCCCAGGACGTCGGAGAGGGCGAGCAGGGCGGTCAGGAGCCGGTCGTCGGAGGCCGCCTCGGCGGGCAGCTTGACGAGGGTGCCGTCGGCGAAGGGGACGCGGACGGCCTCGCCCTGGCCGCCGTCGGAGCCCGCGGAGCCCCAGAAGCCGCCGCGCGGGCAGGAGGTCTGGAGGCCCTCGGCGCAGTACGCGCAGGTGCCGTCGGACCAGACGAAGGGGGCGACGACGAGGTCGCCCCTGCGGAAGCCGCGGACCCCGTCGCCGGCCTCCTCGACGACGCCGAGGAACTCGTGGCCGATGCGCTGGCCCGGCTGCCGGGCGGACTCGCCGCGGTAGGCCCACAGGTCGCTGCCGCAGACGCAGGCGCGCAGGACCCGCAGGACGACGTCCTGGGGATCCTGGATCACCGGGTCGGGCACGTCCTCCACGCGCATGTCGAACGGGGCGTGGATGGTGGTGGCGCGCATGACGGACGGTCCTTGCTGTCAGACGGTTGTACGACTTTCACCGTACATCGCCCGGAGCGCCCCGGCCGCCAGCAGGCACTGCGCCGCGAGGTAGGTCAGCATGATCCAGAAGTCGGGCGCGGGCGGCTGGGGCCACTCGGCGACGCCGGTGGCGATGAGGGTGTCGGACAGCAGGAAGAGGGCGCCGCCGAGACCGGCGAGGAGTCCGAGGGAGCTCGCGCGGTAGGCCATGGCGGTGAGCAGCAGCGAGTACCCGGCGACCGGGATCCGCAGCTCGGCGGGGAGGTCGGGCCAGAGGAGCGCGACGGTGCCGACGAGGGCGACGGCGTAGAGGGCGCCGAGCGCCGGGGACGTGCGCCGGCGGCCGAAGAGCACCAGGTAGCAGACGTGCCCGGCGGCGAAGGAGCCCATGCCGACGAGGAAGGCCCAGTCGGCGTCGGAGAGCAGGAAGACGTCGCCGCCCCAGCCGAAGAGGAGCGCCACGACCAGGAGCTTCGGGGCCCCCTTGGTGGCGGCGTACGCGGCGAGCAGCGGCATCAGGAGCGGCTTGGCGATCCGGTGGCCGAGCTCGGCCCCGGCGAGCAGGGAGACCAGGTCGACGGCGACGGCGATCCCGAGGGCGACGAGCAGCGCGCGGGAGAGGGCGGGGGCGCGCGGGGCGGACGACTCGGCCCGCGGCGCGGCGGGGGCGCTCACGCGGCGGACTCCGCGGCGGGGCCGGCCGGGGCGGGGCCGGTGGTGACGGGGCCTGCCTCGGGCGGGACCGGGACTGGTGCCGGTGCAGGGGCCGGTGCAGGGGCCGGCTGCCAGCCCGGGCCGCCGAAGACCCGTCCGGCCCGCTCGCGCCAGCCGTTCGCCGCCCGCAGGTCGCGGGCGATGGCGGCGTACTCGTGGGTGGCGACCCGGAGCGGGTTGTACGTCTCGATGTTCTTGGTGAGACCGTAGACGGGCCGCTCGGTCTCGCCGACCCAGGAGCCGAACATCCGGTCCCAGACGATGAGGATCCCTCCGAAGTTCCGGTCCAGGTAGCCGCCCTGGGAGGCGTGGTGGACGCGGTGGTGCGAGGGGGTGTTGAAGAGGTACTCGAAGGGGCGCGGCAGCTTGCCGACGCGCTCGGTGTGGATCCAGAACTGGTAGACGAGGTTGACCGAGTAGCAGAAGGCGACGGCCGCCGGGTGCACGCCGAGGGCGATCATCGGCAGGTAGAACGGCCAGGAGGTCACGCTGGTCCACGGCTGGCGCAGGGCGGTGGTGAGGTTGAACCGGCGGCTGCTGTGGTGGACGACGTGGCAGGCCCAGAGGATGCGGACGACGTGGTGCCCGCGGTGCTGCCAGTAGTAGAAGAAGTCCTGGGCGAGCAGCATGAGCGGGATCGTCCACCAGAGGACGGGCACGCGGAGCGGGGTCAGCTCGTAGACGGCGGTGTAGATCGCCACCACGGGGATCTTCCACAGCGCGTCGAAGGCCAGGCTCCCCAGACCCATGCCGATGCTGGTGGCGGCGTCCTTGGTCTCGTACCCGGCGGCGTCCTCGTCGGGGTGGATCCGGTGGCTGACCATCTCCAGGACGGTGAGCAGGACGAACGCCGGTATGGACCAGAGCACGACATCGGGCAGGTTCGGCATGTCGTCGACGGTAGAGGCGGGGGTCGGGGCGCGGCTAGACGTTGTTACCAACAAGTATGCGAGACGGGTTGTCAGCAGGCTTTGGCACCTTCCGACAAGCCCCTCCGGGCCGGGCTCAGACGCCCGCCGCCCCGAGCAGCGTTCCCGCCCCGTACGTCACCCCCATCGCCAGGGCCCCGCCCGCCACGTTGCGCAGGACCGCGCGGGCCGGTGGGGCGGCGCCCAGGCGGGCGCTGGACCAGCCGGTGAGGGCGAGGGCCGCCAGGACCGAGAGGACGGTGATCCAGAGGCGGGCGGAGGGCGGGGGCAGGACGATCGCGAGGAGCGGGAGCAGGGCCCCGGCGGTGAAGGCGAGGAAGCTGGCGACGGCCGCGTGCCAGGGGTCGGTGAGGGCGTCCGGGTCGATGCCCAGCTCCACGCGCGCGTGGGCGCGCAGGGCGTCGCGGGCCGTGAGCTGCTCGGCGGCCTCGCGGGCGACGTCCGGGGAGAGGCCCCGGGCGGCCAGGAGGGCGGCGAGTTCGTCGAGCTCGGCCGCGGGCCGCTCGCGCAGCTCGCGCCTCTCCTCGGCGAGCGCCGCCTTCTCGGAGTCGCGCTGGGTGGAGACCGAGACGTACTCCCCCGCCGCCATCGACATCGACCCGGCGAACAGCCCGGAGAGACCGGCCGTGAGCAGCGCGGACCTGGAGCCGGTGGCCCCGGCGACGCCGACGACGAGGCCCGCCGTGGAGACGACGCCGTCGTTGGCGCCGAGGACCGCGGCCCGGAGCCGGTTGAGGCGGGGGCCGAGGCCGCCGCCGTGGGCCTCGGCGGGCGCGGGGGGTTCGGTCACGTCAGGAGGGTCGCACCCGGCCGGCCGCCGGCCGTGGAACGACCCGCCCGGAGGCCCGGCGGGCGGGGTGCCCCCGGAGTCCGGGGAGGGGATTGTCGGTCGCGGGCCGTATTCTCAATGACCATGCTCGACGACCTCACGACAGCAGCAGCGTGGCCGGCCGCCTACCCGCAGGGGTACGCGGTCGTCGACGTGGAGACCACCGGCCTCGCCCGCGACGACCGGATCGTGTCCGCCGCCGTCTACCGGCTGGACGCCCAGGGGAACGTCGAGGACCACTGGTACAGCCTCGTCAACCCCGAGCGCGACCCGGGTCCGGTGTGGATCCACGGGCTGACCAGCGACGCCCTGGAGGGCGCGCCGCTCTTCCCGGAGATCGCGGCCGAGTTCGCGGCCCGGCTCGACGGGCGGGTGCTCGTCGCGCACAACGCGATCTTCGACTGGCAGATGATCGCCCGGGAGTACGCGCGCGCCGAGTCCACCGCGCCCGTGCGGCAGCGCCTGTGCACGATCGCGCTCTCCAAGCAGCTGTCGCTGCCGCTGCCCAACCACAAGCTGGAGTCGCTCGCCGCGCACTTCGGCGTCGAGCAGCGCCAGGCGCACAACGCGCTGGACGACGCCCGGGTGCTCGCCGAGGCGTTCCGGCCGAGCCTGCACGCGGCGGCCGAGCAGGGCGTGCGGCTGCCGCTCCTGGAGTGCCGGCCGCTGACCGAGTGGGCCGCCTCCCCGGCCGCGCCCGCCGCGTACCCCTCCTCCTCGTACCGGGCGAACAGCTGGCGTCCCTCGCGGAAACGGCCGGCCTGCCCGTATCCCAATCCCGGCCGTTACACGGCCGACGAGCCGCTCAAGCAGGGGATGCGGGTGGCGTTCTCCGGGGACACCTCCATCGACCGCGAGCTCCTGGAGGACCGCACCGTCGAGGCCGGTCTGCACGTCGCCACCAGCGTCTCCCGGCTGACGAGCCTGCTCGTCACCAACGACCCGGACGCGGCCACCTCCAAGACCCTCAAGGCCCGGTCCTTCGGCACGCCCGTCGTCGACGAGGCCGCCTACACCCAGCTGCTGCGGGACGTGGCCCCGGCAGACGGGTGACACCCCGGCCCCTCCGGGCGTGCCGGACCGCGCGCGCCCGCGAGGAGCCCCACCCTGTGGCGCATGGCACGTTGTGAGGTCTGCGGAAACGATTACGGCATGTCCTTCGAGGTGCACGCGCAGGGCGCGGTGCACGTCTTCGACTGCTTCGCCTGCGCCATCCACCGCATGGCGCCCATCTGCGAGCACTGCCGGGTCCAGATCATCGGCCAGGGCGTCGAGGTGGAGGGCAGCTGGTACTGCGGCGGCCACTGCGCCCGCGCGGAGGGGAAGGTGGGCATCGTCGACAAGGTGTGAGGACGGAACCCGAAGAAACGATTCCGGAGGGCGCGCCGGCGCCCCCAACCCCCCTGCGTGCACCCCGTGGCCCCCGCTGTACGGTCATGGGGTGTACCGCTTCCTGTTGTCCCGGCAGTGGGTGATCCTCACCCTGATCGCCCTCGTCCTCGTCCCCACGATGATCGAGCTGGGCTTCTGGCAGTTCCACCGGCACGAGCGCCGGGTCGCCCAGAACGCCCTGATCGAGGACAGCGTCAGCGCGAAGCCGGTGCCGGTCGAGGAGCTCACCTCCCCCGGTCACACCGTCCCGCGCGCCGACTACTGGCGCCCGGTGACCGCCACCGGCACCTTCGACACCTCCCACGAGGTGGTCGTCCGCCGCCGCACCTCCTCCGACGACCGGATCGGCGTCCACGTCCTGACCCCGCTGGTCCTGCGGGACGGGAAGATCGTGATGGTCAACCGGGGCTGGGTGCCGGCCGCCGCCGACCAGCACTCCTACCCGGCGGTGCCGCCCGTCCCGAAGGGCGAGGTCACCATCGCCGGCCGGCTCAAGGCCGACGAGACGACCGGCGCCAGCGGCATCAAGGACCTCAAGGGCCTGCCCGACCGGCAGGTCATGCTGATCAACAGCCGGCAGCAGGCCGAGCTCATCGGCCGCGAGGTCCTCGGCGGCTACGTCGAGCAGACCGCGCCCGACCCCGCCGACGGCACCCTCGAACAGATCCCCGAGCCCGACCACGACTCGATCGGCGCCCACATGGCGTACGCCGTGCAGTGGTGGCTCTTCGCGGCCGGCGTGCCCGTCGGCTGGGTGATCCTGGTGCGCCGCGAGAAGCGCGACCGGGAGGCCGGAGCCGCCGCCGGGACCGCCGGAACGCCGGAACCGGACGCCGCGGAGACCCTGGCCACGCCGTCGCGCTGATTGACCGCCGCCGCTTCCGGGAACAGCCCGAGCGTGATGCAACACATCGACGACTACGCCCTCATCGGCGATCTCCAGACCGCCGCGCTCGTCGGCCGTGACGGATCGGTCGACTGGCTGTGTCTGCCCCGGTTCGACTCGGCCGCCTGCTTCGCCGCCGTCCTCGGCGATGAGGAGAACGGGCACTGGCGGATCGCCCCCAAGGGCGCCACGACCTGCACCTCCCGCCGCTACGCCGAGGACTCCCTCGTCCTGGAGACCTCCTGGGAGACCCGTACCGGCACCGTCAAGGTCATCGACTTCATGCCGCAGCGGGACGCCTACCCCGACGTGATGCGGATCGTCGAGGGGGTCAGCGGCAGCGTCGAGATGAGCGCCGTCCTGCGGCTGCGCTTCGACTACGGCTCGATCGTGCCCTGGATGCGCAGGGCGGACGGCCACCGGGTGGCGGTCGCCGGGCCCGACGCGGTCTGGCTGCGCAGCGAACCGCACGTGAAGACCTGGGGCCAGCAGTTCTCCACCTGCTCCTCCTTCACCGTCTCCGCCGGCGAGAAGGTGGCCTTCGTGCTGACCTGGCACCCCTCGCACGAGCCGCGCCCCGACCTGATCGACCCCTTCGAGGCGCTGGAGCAGTCGCTCGCGGACTGGCGGGAGTGGGCGGCCCGCTGCACCTACCGGGGACCCCACCGGGAGGCGGTGATGCGCTCCCTGATCACCCTGAAGGCGCTCACGTACGCCCCCACCGGGGGGATCGTCGCCGCCCCCACCACCTCCCTGCCGGAGGAGGTCGGCGGCGTGCGGAACTGGGACTACCGCTCCTGCTGGCTGCGCGACTCCTCCCTCACCCTGGGCGCGCTGCTCGCCGCCGGGTACGTGGAGGAGGCCGCCGCCTGGCGCGACTGGCTGCTGCGCTCGGTCGCGGGCGACCCGGCCGACCTCCAGATCATGTACGGCCCGGCCGGGGAGCGCCGGCTGCCCGAGACGACCCTGCCGTGGCTGCGGGGGTACGCCGACTCGGCGCCGGTGCGGACCGGGAACGCGGCCGTGGACCAGTTCCAGCTCGACGTGTACGGCGAGGTCATGGACTCGCTCAACCGGGCGCGGGAGGCCGGGATCCCGGCGGAGCGGCACGCCTGGAACCTCCAGCTGAGCCTGCTGGGCTTCCTGGAGTCGACCTGGCGGGAGCCCGACGAGGGGCTGTGGGAGGTGCGCGGACCGCGCCGCCACTTCACCCATTCGAAGGTGATGGCCTGGGTGGCCGCCGACCGGGCCGTGCGCACCCTGGAGGCCGACCCGTCGCTGCCGGGGGACGCGGCCCGCTGGCGGGCCATGCGGGACGACATCCACGCCCAGGTGTGCGACAAGGCGTACGACCCCGTGCGGAACACCTTCACCCAGTCGTACGGCTCGCGGGAG
Organism: Streptomyces sp. NPDC093071; assembly: GCF_044754545.1. Classification (NCBI taxonomy): domain Bacteria; kingdom Bacillati; phylum Actinomycetota; class Actinomycetes; order Kitasatosporales; family Streptomycetaceae; genus Streptomyces; species Streptomyces sp. NPDC093071. The sequence goes on from NZ_JBIVPH010000003.1 coordinate 42,204, forward strand.
CTGGACGCCGCCACCCTGCTCATCCCCCAGGTGGGCTTCCTGCCGCCGGACGACCCCCGGGTGGTGGGCACGGTGGACGCGGTCATGACGGAGCTGATGCACGACGGGTACGTGCGCCGCTACAGCGCCGACTCGACGGCGGTGGACGGCCTGCCGGGGCAGGAGGGGACCTTCCTGGTCTGCTCGTTCTGGCTGGCGGACGCCCTGCGGATGACCGGGCGGCCCGGGGAGGCGCGGGCGCTCTTCGAGCGGCTCGTCGCGCTCGGCAACGACGTGGGGCTCCTCGCGGAGGAGTACGACCCGGCGACCGGCCGCCAGCTCGGCAACTTCCCGCAGGCCTTCAGCCACATCGGTCTGGTGGGCACGGCGCTCGCGCTGGCAGCGGACGAGCCGGACCCGGCAGGATAGGGCCATGGATCTCGGACTGAAGGACCGTGTGTACGTGGTGACCGGCGCGACGCGGGGGCTCGGCCGTGCCTCGGCGGAGGCGCTGCTCGCGGAGGGCGCCAAGGTGCTGGTGACCGGGCGCGAGGAGAAGACGGTCGCGGAGGCCGTGGAGGCGCTGGGCCCGGGCGCGGCCGGGGTCGCGGCCGACAACACCGACCCGGGGACCCCGGCCCGGCTGATCGCGGAGGCGCGGTCCCGGTTCGGCGGCTTCGACGGCGTCCTGATCAGTGTCGGCGGCCCGGCGCCCGGCTTCGCCGCGGACAACACCGACGAGCAGTGGGCCGCCGCCTTCGACACCGTCTTCCTGGGGGCGGTGCGGCTGGCCCGCGCGGCGGCCGAGACGCTCGGCGAGGGCGGGGTGATCGGCTTCGTCCTGTCCGCCTCGGTCCACGAGCCGATCGCCGGCCTGACCATCTCCAACGGGCTGCGCCCGGGGCTCGCGGGCTTCGCGAAGTCCCTCGCCAACGACCTGGGGCCGCGCGGGGTGCGGGTCGTCGGACTGCTGCCGAGCCGGATCGACACGGACCGGGTGCGCTCCCTGGACGCGCTCTCCGGGGACGCGGACGCGACCCGTGCGGCGAACGAGGCGACGATCCCGCTGCGCCGGTACGGCACGCCGGAGGAGTTCGGGCGGACGGCGGCCTTCCTGCTGTCACCGGCCGCCTCGTACCTGACGGGCGTGATGCTGCCGGTGGACGGCGGGGCCCGCAGCGGCTTCTGAGCCGCCCCCGGCCCGCCCGTCCGTCCGTCAGTTGACCCGGCGGGCGCGGTGCTTCACCGCGCGCAGGCGGGCCTCGGTGGGCAGCGAGGACAGGCCGGTCGCGGTGCGGGCGTTGGCGAGGGCCTGGGAGCCGAGGGTGGCGAGGGCGTCGGCCGGGGCCGCGTACGGTTCCAGCTGGAGCTTCACCCGGGCGCGGGGGGCGGTGCGGCGGCCGGTGAGGGAGACCCTGGCCCGGTCCACGCCGTCCTGGGAGGCGGCGTCGGCCTCCAGGACGCCCTCCAGGGCCCGGCCGCGCAGGATCGCCTCGTCGCCGTCGCCGCTGTCGACGGCGACCTCGGCGAGCCGGGCCCGGCGGAACTGGGCGATCAGCCACCACAGGGCGAGCAGGACGAGCACGCCGAGGACGGCGATGACCACCGGCCACCACCAGCCCTCGTCCCGCCAGCGCTGCCGGTCGGCGGTGGTCAGCAGGACGTCGGAGGGGCCCGACCAGGGCCACCAGGACGGTACGGACAGGCCGGCCGCGGCGGCGAGGACGGAGCCGCCGAGGACGACGAGGGCCAGTCCGGCCAGGCCGAGCAGGAAGCGGTTGACGCGGCGCAGGACGACGGTCACCTGCGGGCTCCTTCCGGGGGCGCGGGGGACGGGGCGCGGGACGGGGTCTTCTCGCGGGGCGTCATCGGGCCGCTCATCCCTTCCGGGGCGGCCGGGCCACCCGTACCTTCGGCGCGGGCGGGTGGGCGAGGCCGAGTTCGTCGATGCCGGTGGTGACCGCCCGCTCCAGGTCGGCCCGGACCTCGTCGAGGTCCCGGAAGTGCGAGACCGCCCGGACGGCGGCCTTGGAGCGGCGGACGCGGACCTTCGCGGTCTGCACGCCGGAGACCTCCATGGCGCGGTCCCGCAGGATGAGGGCCGCGGCCTTGCGGTCGAGTCCGGCCCGTACGTCGGGGTGGTCGCGCCGCATGGGGAGCACGGAGCGCAGCCCGGGGGTGAGGGCCAGGAACAGGAGCCAGAGGCCGATCAGGGCCGCGAGGGACGCTCCGGCCATGACCCAGGTGGAGTCGAGCGGCCGGGTCGCGAGGCCCTCGGCCGTCTCCTTCCGCCAGGCCATGGCCGAGTGGTCGGCCCGTACGGCCGCCACGTCGTAGAGGAGCAGCCCGGCGCCGCCGAGGACGACGGCGGCGAGTAGGGCGGCGGGAACGCGGCGCACCGCCCAGAAGCGGCGGGCGGGGGCCGCGGGGGCGGTGGTGCCGGGCTCCTCCTCCCGCGCGGGGGCGGGAGCGGGTGCCGGGGTGGTGGTCATGAGAGGCGGCCCCTCGGCGTGTCGTCACGGGTGAGGGCGGAGTGGAGGCGCTCCACGTCGACGGTCACCTCGTGGACCTCCAGGCCGACGAGGTGCTCCACCCGGCTGCGGACCCTGCTGCGCACGGCGCCGCACTGGCGGCCGACGTCGGAGGGGTAGTCGAGTTCGAGGGTCACCGCGACGCGGGCGGCGTCGCGGTGGACGACGACCGAGGCGTGGGGCTTCGAGCCTCCCTTCGGGACGCGGTCGAGCGCCTCCCGGGCCGCCTGGGCGGCGATCTTCGCGACGACCCGGTCGGCGATGTCGGTCGCTCCCCGCCCGCGCACCGGCTCCGGTGCCGTGTCCGCCGGGGCGGCTGCAAGGTCCGTCGCCACCGCCCGTCACCGCCGCCGGTCGCCGCGATCGCGTCCCCGGAACAGGTCGCCGGGTTCGAGGTCCCCGTCGGCGAAGCGGCCGACCACGAAGCCGACCGCCCCGAGGGCCGCGACCAGTACGAACGCTCCGAAGCCGCCGAAGTATCCGGCGAAGCCGAGAGCCATGCCGGCCAACAGGCCGACCACCGCCATGCTCATTCCGAGTCCCTTTCCTGGCCCTGGCCGCCGGGGTTCCGGTGCCTACTGGAGTCGACGCTCGTCCTCGTCGTCCTCGTCGTCCTCGTCGTCGGGCAGCTTCACGTCGCTGACCGCGATGTTGACCTCGACGACTTCGAGGCCGGTCATCCGCTCCACGGCGTTGACGACGTTCTCCCGGACGTTGCCCGCGACGTCGGAGATGGCGTACCCGTACTCGACGACGATCTCCAGGTCGAGCGCGGTCTGCACCTCGCCGACCTCGGCCTTCACGCCCCGGGTGACGTTCGACTTGCTGCTGCCGCCGGGGACCCGGTCGCGCACGGCGCCGAAGGTGCGGGAGAGTCCGCTGCCCATGTCGTGGACGCCCTCGACGTCCCGCGCGGCGAGACCGGCGATCTTCTCGACCACGCCGTCGGCGATGGTCGTCTTGCCGCGGGTGGCCGCGGGGCCGCCGCCCCGCTTGGTCACGGAGGTGCGGCGCGACTCGTCGGCCGAGGAGTCTCCGGTGTGGGTGGTGTCCGTCATCAGTTTTCGCCCCTTCTGGGATATTTCGGGGTTCCTCGCTCACATTAAGGGCGCTTTCCCATATCTGCTCCGCGAATGCGGCAGTCTGGGGGAATGACGACGGCTGAGGGTTGGACGGCGGCGGTCCGGGACCGCCTGGCGCCGGGCAGACTGCTGCCCCTGGGCACGGCGGAGGACGGCGCCTGGATCACGGAGCGGGCGGCACGACAGGTCCTCGACGGGGCCGCCGCGGCGGTACGGGGGGTGGTGCCGGGCCTGATCCGGGTCGGCGCCGATCCGGACGGGGAGCGGGAGGCCGGGCCGCTCCCGGTGCCGCCGGGAGGGCTCGCGCCGGGGCCGCTGCGGATCGCCGCGGACTTCGGGGCGGTGGCGGGCCGGCCGCTGCCGGAGGTGTCCGAGGAGCTGCGGGCGGCCCTGCTCGGGGCGGCGGCGGACGGGATCGGGCTGCGGGTGGCGGCCGTGGACCTGCGGGTGACGGAGCTGCTCGACGCGGCTCCGGAGGAGGAGCCGGCCGCTCCCCCGCCGGGGCGGCCCTCCCCGGCGACGGACGATCCGGTGGCCCTGGCGGTGCTGCGGGTCGAGGGGGTGGCGGGCGTGACGGACGCGCTGGGGCCGCCCGTGCGCCGGAGCGGGGACGCGCTGCGGGTCGAGCTGGCCGTGACGGCGGGCCGCCGCCCGCTGGACGTGGCCCGCGCGGCCCGGAGCGCCGCGACCGCGGCCGCCGGTGGGGCGACCGCGGTCACGGTGCTCGTGTCGGAGCTGCGCTGAAAGGGGTCCGGCGTCAGTCGCCGAGGCCCGCGAGGTCGCGCAGACGGCGGCCCTGGGCGGCGCGCTCGGCGACGCGCTGCTCCTCGTAGGAGCGGCCGGAGACGCCCTGGAGGAGCGCCTTGGTCTCGTTGACCGCGTCGCGGGGCGCCGCGAGCAGGGCGGCGGCGAGGTCCCGTACGGCCGCGTCGAGCTGGTCGGCGGGCACGGCGAGGTTGGCCAGGCCGGTGCGCTCGGCCTCGTCGGCGTGCACGAAGCGTCCGGTGGCGCAGATCTCCAGGGCGCGGGCGTAGCCCACGAGGGAGACGAGGGGGTGCGTGCCGGTGAGGTCCGGGACGAGGCCCAGGCTGGTCTCGCGCATGGCGAACTGCACGTCCTCGGCGACGACCCGCAGGTCGCAGGCGAGGGCGAGCTGGAAGCCCGCGCCGATGGCGTGGCCCTGGACGGCCGCGATCGACACGAGGTCGCCGCGGCGCCACCAGGTGAACGCCTCCTGGTACTCGGCGATGACGGCGTCGAGGTCCGCGTCGGACCCCCGCGCCATGTCCAGGAAGGACGGCTCGCCGTCGAAGCCCTCGGGCGTGAACGCCTGCCGGTCGAGCCCGGCGGAGAAGGACTTGCCCTCGCCGCGCAGGATCACGACCCGCACGCTGCCCGGCAACGACCGTCCGGCTTCCGTCAACGCCCGCCACAGAGCGGGAGACTGGGCGTTGCGCTTCGCCGGATTGGTCAAGGTCACCGTGGCAACGGCGTCCTCGACGGTGAGCCGTACACCGTCCTTGTCGAATACGAGCTCAGAGTCGTCGAGCGTAGTCATGGGGCGCCTCCGGTTCCGGTGCAGCACTGCATCCGATGCTAAGTGACTGCACAGTAACCACCCGGCCGACCGCGGAGCCGACCGGGTGGCCACCGGGAGACCCGGTGGCCCGGTGGGAGCCGCCCCGTGTCAGGCCGAGGCCGCCTTCTTGCCCCGTGTCGCTCCGCCGCGTCCGCGCAGCGTGACTCCGGACTCGCTGAGCATCCGGTGGACGAATCCGTAGGAGCGGCCGGTTTCCTCGGCCAGCGCCCGGATGCTCGCACCGGAGTCGTACTTCTTCTTCAGGTCTGCCGCGAGCTTGTCGCGCGCGGCGCCGGTCACCCGGCTGCCCTTCTTCAGAGTCTCGGCCACCCGTGCCTCCTCATGGGAAGTGCGCTCTGGACTTCTCATGATCACCCCTCCCGTCCGTCCTGGCCACCCATTCGACAAGGTCCGTGCGGCTTCGTTGGTGGACGAGTGCGGCATCGCCATGACCGGAAGGCCGGATTCCGGTCCTCGGGAAAGCCGCCTCCGCGCCGGGCGGAACGGGAAGTGCCAGGTCAGAGGGGCGCCGGGAACACACGTGCGGCGCGGGCCTGCCGGAAGGATTCAGCAGAGCACCGCGCCGACGGGTACGAGACGTCCTCACTCAGATGACGGATCACCCATGAGCCGAATGATCCAGTCTGGAATGATCGTCTCGGGTCCGAAGCGGGTCCGGACCGGCTCCGGACCGGCTCCGTTTCGGGTCCGGAAGGGGTCCGCGCCGGGTCCCCGGAGGGTCAGGCCAGGGCCACCAGGTCCGCGTAGTCCGCGCCCCACAGGTCCTCGACGCCGTCCGGGAGCAGGATGATCCGCTCCGGGTCGAGCGCCTCCACGGCCCCCTCGTCGTGGGTGACGAGGACGACGGCGCCCTTGTACGTGCGCAGCGCGCCGAGGATCTCCTCGCGGCTGGCCGGGTCCAGGTTGTTGGTGGGCTCGTCGAGGAGCAGCACGTTCGCCGAGGAGACGACCAGGGTCGCCAGGGCGAGCCGGGTCTTCTCGCCGCCGGAGAGCACCCCGGCCGGCTTGTCGACGTCGTCGCCGGAGAAGAGGAACGAGCCCAGCGTCTTGCGCACCTCGACCAGGTCCAGGTCGGGCGCGGCCGAGCGCATGTTCTCCAGGACGGTCCGGTCCGGGTCGAGGGTCTCGTGCTCCTGGGCGTAGTACCCCAGCTTCAGGCCGTGGCCCGGGGTCACCTCGCCGGTGTCGGGCTGCTCGACCCCGCCGAGCAGGCGCAGCAGGGTCGTCTTGCCGGCGCCGTTGAGGCCGAGGATGACGACGCGCGAGCCCTTGTCGATGGCGAGGCTCACGTCGGTGAAGATCTCCAGGGAGCCGTACGACTTGGAGAGCCCCTCGGCCGTCAGCGGGGTCTTGCCGCAGGGCGAGGGCTCGGGGAAGCGCAGCTTGGCGACCTTGTCGGAGGCGCGCACCGCCTCCAGGCCGGAGAGCAGCCGCTCGGCGCGCTTGGCCATGTTCTGCGCGGCGACGGTCTTGGTGGCCTTGGCGCGCATCTTGTCGGCCTGCGAGTTGAGCGCGGCGGCCTTCTTCTCGGCGTTCTGGCGCTCGCGCTTGCGGCGCTTCTCGTCGGCCTCGCGCTGCTGCTGGTAGAGCTTCCAGCCCATGTTGTAGACGTCGATCGTGGAGCGGTTGGCGTCCAGGTAGAAGACCTTGTTGACCACGGTCTCGACCAGGTCGACGTCGTGGGAGATCACGATGAAGCCGCCGCGGTAGGTCTTCAGGTAGTCGCGCAGCCAGACGATGGAGTCGGCGTCGAGGTGGTTCGTGGGCTCGTCGAGCAGGAGCGTGTCGGCGTCCGAGAAGAGGATCCGGGCGAGCTCGACGCGACGGCGCTGACCGCCGGAGAGGGTGTGCAGCGGCTGGCCCATGACCCGGTCGGGCAGGCCGAGGGCGGCGGCGATGGTGGAGGCCTCGGCCTCGGCCGCGTAACCGCCCTTGGTCAGGAACTCGGTCTCCTGGCGCTCGTACTGGCGCAGGGCCTTCTCGCGGGTGGCGCCGGAGCCGGTGGCGATGCGCTCCTCGTTCGCCCGCATCTTCTTGAGGAGGGTGTCGAGGCCCCGGGCGGAGAGGATGCGGTCGCGGGCCAGGACGTCGAGGTCGCCGGTGCGCGGGTCCTGCGGGAGGTAGCCGACCTCGCCGGAGCGGGCGATGGTGCCGCCGGCGGGCTGGCCCTCGCCGGCGAGGCACTTGGTGAGGGTGGTCTTGCCCGCTCCGTTGCGGCCGACCAGGCCGATGCGGTCGCCCTTGGCGACGCGGAAGGAAGCGGACTCGATGAGGACGCGGGCGCCGGCGCGCAGCTCGATGCCGGAAGCGGTGATCACGGACAGACTCCAGGGCGGTGGGGATACGGCGGAAGGACGGGGTGGAGGGCTTCGACGCCGCTAATGCACGGGGAGAATGGCCATACGGCCAGTCTAACGGGCCCCTGCAACTGGTTTTCGGCCACGCGGGGCGCAGGGCCGCGCCCCGGACCCCTCCCGCCCGCGTTCCGGTGGTCCCGCCGGCGCTTCGTAAAAGGGGCGGCGGGTAGGCGGTCGTCCGATACTCGGCGCAGGGCGGCGGCCACTGCCCGGCAGACACGCGGAGGGTGGTGGACCGTGCAGTTCGACGACGACGCCGACCTGGACACCTCGGAGGTCAAGGACGTCCGGAGCAGCCGGATCCCGGGCGGCGGGGCGACCATCGGCGGCGGGATCATCGGTTTCGTCGCGCTGGTCCTGGGGCTGTTCTTCGGGGTCGGACCGGAGCAGCTCGGGCTCTCCGAGGGTGGCGACGAACCGGCCGCGACCTCCTCCTCGGCGGCCCAGGTGAACCAGACCTGCCGGAAGGGCTCGGACGCCAACACGCGCGACGACTGCCGGATCGTGGCGGTCGTCAACAGCGTCCAGGACTACTGGCGGAGCGAGTACACCCGCCGGGGCGGGACCTACGCCACCGCGCCGACCGTGATGTTCACCCAGCGGGTCGGGACCGCGTGCGGCACGGCGACCTCGGCGGTCGGGCCCTTCTACTGCCCCGGCGACCGGCAGGTCTATCTGGACCTGGGCTTCTTCGAGGAGCTGCGGACCAAGTTCGGGGCGAGCGGCGGACCCTTCGCCCAGGCGTACGTGGTGGCGCACGAGTACGGCCACCACGTCCAGAACCTGATGGGGACCCTGAGCCGGGCCCAGGACGGCCGGACCGGCGCGGACTCCAACGCGGTGCGGGTCGAGCTCCAGGCCGACTGCTACGCGGGCGTGTGGGCGCGGCACGCGACGACCACGCCCGACGAGAAGACCGGGAAGCGGCTGCTGACCACGCTGACCGACCAGGACATCCAGGACGGGCTGGACGCGGCGGCGGCGGTGGGCGACGACCGGATCCAGGAGCGGTTCCAGGGCCGGGTGACGCCGGAGAGCTGGACGCACGGCTCGGCGGCGCAGCGGCAGCAGTGGTTCTACGAGGGTTACCGGACCGGCGACATGGCCCGGTGCAACACCTTCCGCTGAGTTGTCGGTGGCGGCTGCGAGACTGAGACCTGGATCACATGCGGCCGATTCGAGAGGACGTGGTCGGGATGACCGGGGCACCCCACATCTGTCCGACGCTGCTGTACGAGGACGCGAAGGCGGCGATCGAGCTGCTCACGGAGGGCTTCGGCTTCACCGCGACCGGCGTGTACGAGGGCGAGGACGGGCGCGTCGCGCACGCCGAGCTGTCCTTCGGGAACGGCGTCGTGATGCTGGGCAGCAAGGGCACCGGGAGCGCCTTCGACAAGGCGATGGCCGGTGCCGGTCCGGCGGGCGTCTTCGTGCACGTGGACGACGTGGACGAGCACCACGCGCGCGCGGTCGCGCACGGGGTGGAGGTCCTGACGCCGCCCACGGACCAGGAGTACGGCGCCCGGGACTACATGGCCCGGGACGCCGAGGGGAACGTCTGGAGCTTCGGGACGTACGGCCCCGGCGCCCCGGAGTAGCCGGGCGCCGGGCTCTCCCCCGACGGCCCGGCCCCTCCGGTGCCGGGCGTCACGCGCCCCCGGTGTGGACCTGGAAGGCGGCCCTGCGGACCGCCTTGGCCAGGGCCGGGTCCGGGTGGGCGGCCGCGAGGGCGACCAGGACCTGGACGGTACGGGGGTGGCCGACGGCCCGGACCTCGTCGAGCAGCGCGGGGACGGTGCCCTGCACGGCGGAGTCGAGGTGGCGGACCAGGAGCGCGCTCTCGCCGTGGTCGGCGACGGCCGCGGCGGTGTCCACCCAGAGCCAGGTGGCCTCCTCCCGGGTCAGCACCTCCTGGGCCTCGTCGGGGTCGGCGCCCTCGTACTCCGCGAGCCAGAGCAGCGCGTAGGGGCGCAGCGAGGGCTCGGCGACGGTGGCCCGGACCCCGGCCTCGGCGGGAGCGCCGACGACCCGGAGCGCCTCGAAGGCGAGGCCGCGCAGCAGGGCGTCCTCGCCCCGGGCGACGGCGAGCAGCTCGGCCACCGCGCTGGAGAGGGTGCGGGCCGCGAGCCAGGCGCGGTACTCGTCGCGGGCCGGGCCCGGGGTGAGCCGGGCGCAGCCGCGGAGCATGTCCTCGGCGGACTGCTCGATGTTGCCCGCGGGGCTCTGCGCGGCGACGCAGATCTGCTCCAGCTTGACCCACACGGCCCAGTTGCCGAGCGGGGTCAGGGTGGCGTGGCGCTCGCCGGCGCCGGAGTCCAGGGTGAGCGCGCCGACGGCGGCCAGGCCCTCCAGGGCCCAGTCGAGGAGGGCGGGGAGCCCGTCGACGCCGCCCTCGGCGGGCACTTCGGGGGCCTGCTCGGGCGCGGGGACCTCGCAGCGCTCCCCGCGGAGCTCCTCGACGCGCTGGCCGAGGAGGTCGAGGAGGGCCGGGACGAGGACCGGGCCCTGGGAGAGCTGGAGCAGCGAGAGCACCTGCGGGAGGGCCTCGACGACCTCGGCGACGGCGCCCGGGGCGACCCCCTCGGGGGCCGGGTGCACCAGGGACCAGGCGTCGAAGAGGGCGACCCAGCCGCGCAGCACGGCGGAGTCGTCGCGGTCCCAGGCGTGCAGCCGCCAGCCGGGGCGGGCGGTGTCGCCGTGGAGCTCGACGAGGCCGGCGAGCCGGGCGCGGTCCCAGCCGGCCCGGACCTGGCCGGGCGTCAGGTCGAGGGCCGCGGCCGCCCGTTCCTGCGGGGGGACGGCGTCGGGGCCGGTGCGGGGGGCCTTCCCGGCGCCGCCGTCGACGGCCGCCCAGCGGGCGATCCGTACGGCGTCGGCGAGGACGTGCCGGGCCTGGCGGGCGAGTTCCGCGCGGGGCGGAGTGCCCTCGGGCGGCCGCGGCGCCGGCCGGGTGCGCCGGGTCGTCACGGCCCGTCGGGCGGTGGCCAGCGACCGTGGGCGGACGAGTCGGAGTCTGGAGTTGCGCGCCAATGGTTCATCGGGCTTTCGAGACGTCACGGGGGCAGTCTTCCCGCTGACGGCCCGAAAGCCCAATCGGAACCGGCCGCGCCGTCGGAACGGGGGCCGCGGAGGGCCGGCGGAGACGGTGCGGAGGCCTGGCGGAGGCTTCCCGGAGACCTCGTGGAGACCGCGCGACGCGACCCGGCGGGCTCTCCCGGGCGGTCCGGGAGGACCGGAGGGCCGGGACGCCGGGAAACCCCGGCCGGTAAGGGAAAGGCCTCGGGCCGGTACCGGGCGGTCCCCGGTACCGCGCCTCGGGCCCGCCCCGGCGCGGGGGGTCTCAGAGCAGCGGGACGAGGAAGCGCCGCAAGGACTCCTCGTAGCGGAGCGGGTCCGGGTTCCACATCGCCGCGTGCGGGGCGTCCCGGACGGTCTGGAGGCTGATCAGGTCGGGGCGGCGGGCGGCGAGTTCGACGGAGGGCTCCCAGGGGGCGATCGCGTCCTCGGGGCCGTGGAAGAGGAGGGCCGGGGCGCGCAGGGCGCCGGGGGCCGAGGCGAGCTGGAGGAGGTCGCCGTGCGGGCCGGTCCTGCCCTGGGCGGCGCGGACGGCGAGCGGGACCAGGGGGCCGGGGACGTGCCGGGCCGACGCGAGGTTGCGGAGGGTGACCTCCCAGTCCAGGACCGGGGAGTCGAGGACGAGGCCGCCGATCCGGTCGCGGACCCCCGAGTCGGCGGCGGCGCGCAGGGCCATCGACGCCCCGGGCCCCCAGCCGTGCAGGACGACCTTCCGGGCGCCCCGGCGGACGGCGTAGCGCAGGGCCGCGTCGACGTCGCGCCACTCGGAGTCACCGAGGTGGGCGAGGCCGTCCGGGGACGGGGGCGCGCCCTCGTCGCCCCGGTAGGCGGGGACCAGGACCGGGATCCGGTGCCGGTGGTAGAAGGGGACGAGGTTCAGCGGGTGCTCGCGGGTGGTGCCGAGGCCGTGCAGGGCGATCACCCAGGTGGTGCGCGGGGCGGGCACGAGCCAGGCGGGCAGCGGGCCGAGCTCGCCGGGGATCTCGACGTCCTCGTGGTCGAGCCCGAGGGCGCTGGTGGGCGTCCCCCGGTGGAGCTGGGGGGTGAGCCGGACGCGGGCGCCGGGCCCGGGGGTGCCGAGCTCGACCCGCTCCAGGCGCCGGACGGCGGTGTCGGCGGTGTGCGGGGCCCGGTCGAGGACGGGGCCGAGGACGGCGTGCAGGCCGGGGCCCTCCATGCCGTACGTGCCGGGGCGCAGCGAGGCGAGGCTGCGGGTGAGGGTGATCCGGTCGGGGCCCGTGGCGTGCACGGTCAGTCTCGGATCGCCGGGCAGGGGTCGTATCGACGACGCCTTGAGGGCGAGGTCGCTGGCGTACCGGCCGGCCGCGACCGCGGCCGCGCCGACACCGAACAGAGTGGTGACGGCCGCTGCCGTCGCTGTAGCCGGGCGCACACCCCCAGTGTCCGCAGGACGGGGCCCGGATGCCACCGGAAGGAGCGGAGGGGCGCGTTCCGGTGTCCGGGGGCCACCCCGGGAGAGTGACGCGGCTCTCCTCGGCGGGGTCCCCCGGTCGGGTGGTCCGGTCCGGAGGGCGGAACGGGGCGGCGGGGGAGGAACCGGGGCGAGCCGCCGAGGCCTTGCGCGGGCCCGGATTACCCGGGGTCGCAGGGCGCCCGCATCGTGGACACCCCTCCCCCGGACCCCCTCGGGACGACTAAGCGGAATCTCTTGACACCGGATAGGGACACCACGCCGCCCGCCCCAGTTCATCTTCCGTTCACCCAGGTTGCCTACGTTCGACCAGCCACTGACGTCGAACGATTGCCTGGGTAAATGGAACACATCACGCTGCTGCTCGCCATTGTGGTCGTGACAGCTCTCGTGTTCGATTTCACGAACGGTTTCCACGACACCGCCAACGCGATGGCCACGACCATCTCGACCGGTGCGCTCAAGCCCAAGACGGCGGTGGCCATGTCCGCCGTGCTCAACCTCGTCGGCGCGTTCCTGTCCGTGGAGGTCGCCAAGACGATCTCCGGCGGGATCATCAACGAAGAGGGCATCCGGACAGAGGTGATCTTCGCCGCGCTGGTCGGCGCCATCCTGTGGAACCTGCTGACGTGGCTGCTCGGACTCCCGTCCAGCTCCTCCCACGCGCTCTTCGGCGGCCTCATCGGCGCCGCGGTCATGTCGGCCGGCTGGTCGGCCGTGAACGGCTCCACCATCGTCACCAAGGTCCTCATCCCGGCCGTCGCCGCGCCGCTCGTCGCGGGTCTCGCCGCGATGGCCGCGACCAAGCTGACGTACAAGATCAAGGCGAACCCCGAGGCGAAGGCCACGGCCAAGGGCTACCGCGCCGGCCAGATCGCCTCCGCCGGTCTCGTCTCCCTCGCCCACGGCACCAACGACGCCCAGAAGACGATGGGCATCATCACCCTCGCCCTGGTCACCCAGGGCGTCGTCGCCCCCGGCTCGAACCCGCCCCTCTGGGTCGTCGTCTCCGCCGGCGTCGCCATCGCGCTCGGCACCTACCTGGGCGGCTGGCGCATCATCCGCACCATGGGCAAGGGCCTCACCGACCTCCAGCCGCAGCAGGGCTTCGCCGCCCAGACCAGCGCCGCGACGGTCATCCTGGCCTCCTCGCACCTCGGCTTCTCCCTCTCCACCACCCAGTCCTGCTCGGGTGCCGTGATGGGCGCCGGCCTCGGCCGCAAGGGCGGTGTCGTCCGCTGGTCGACCGCGACCCGGATGTTCGTCGCCTGGGGCCTGACCCTGCCCGCCGCGGGCCTGGTCGGCGCCGGCGCCGAGTTCCTCACCAAGCAGGGCCCCTGGGGCATCGCCGCCGTCGCGGTCCTGCTCGTGGCCGGCTCGGCCGTCATCTGGGCGCTCTCCCGCCGCAAGCCGGTCGACCACCACAACGTCACGGCCGACGACCTCGACGCCTCCGACGCCGAGCCCGCGGGCGTGGTGACCACCGCCATCGCGGCCGTCACCCCGCCGCCGGCCGGCTCCGTCGCCGCCGTCACCGACGAGGACCTCAAGGCGACCATCCTCGCCCCGGCCCCCACCGACCCGACCGCTCCCCCGGCCCCGGCCGCGAAGGTCTAAGGAAAGAACCACATGAAGATCGACTGGGCAGCCCTCGGCTCCGTCTTCGGCGTCAGCCTCGTGGCCACCGTCGCCCTGGTGGGCCTCTTCACCCTCGGCATCGTCGGCCTCACCAAGCAGGAGGAGGCCGCCGCCCGGGGAGGCTCCGCCACCCTGGCCCGCACCGGCGCCTACACCTGCTTCGGCCTCTGCCTGGCCGCCGTGGCGTACGGCATCTACCTGATCGTCGCCTGACGGTCCCCGCTCCACCGGCCGGGCGGTCCGCACCTTCGGGTGCGGGCCGCCCGGCCCCTTTTCTGTGGTGCTCCGCACAGTGCGCCGCCGCAGGTCAAGGCTGGGTTGACGCCCGTTCTCGGGGCGTGGTGGACTGCCCGGGCCATTACGGCGGCAGCAGAGGAAGTCCGGTGCGAATCCGGCGCGGTCCCGCCACTGTGACCGGATCCGAGGGTCCGGGAGTCAGGAACTCTCGCCGCCGGTCACGTCGATCCAGGGCGCGGACCCTGAGTGAGGACACAGCGCCATGCCCGGCCGTCCCAGAGCCACCGGTGTCTTCGCGTACGGAGCGGCCGCGGGCCTCGCCCTCGACCTGCTCCTCGGCGACCCCCGCCGGGGGCACCCCGTCGCCGCGTTCGGCCGGACCGCCGCCGCCGTCGAGAAGCGCCTCCACCGCGACCACCGGGGCTGGGGCGCCCTGCACACCGCCGTCTGCGCCGGCTCCACCGTCGCCCTCGGCGCCCTCGCCGCCCGGGCCGTACGGGACCGGCCGGCCGCCGCCGTCGCGCTGACCGCCGCCTCCGTGTGGGCCGTCGTCGGCGGGACGACCCTGGGCCGGGAGGCCCGCGCGATCGGCGGGGCGCTCGCCGCCGGGGACCTGGAGGTGGCCCGGGAGCGGCTTCCCCACCTGTGCGGGCGCGACCCGCAGTCCCTGGACGGTCCGGCGATGGCCCGCGCGGTCGTCGAGTCGGTCGCCGAGAACACCTCGGACGCCGTGGTCGGCGCCCTGTTCTGGGGCGCGGTCGCGGGCGTGCCGGGACTCGTCGGCTTCCGGGCCGTCAACACCCTGGACGCGATGGTCGGCCACAAGTCGCCCCGGTACCGCCGCTTCGGCTGGGCCTCGGCCCGCCTCGACGACCTGGCCGGCTGGCCGGGCGCACGCCTGACGGCCGCGCTCGCCACCGTCGCCGGAGGGGATCCGCGCGGGGCCGTACGGGCCTGGCGGGCGGACGCGCCGAAGCACCCGAGCCCCAACGCGGGCCCGGTCGAGGCCGCCTTCGCGGGCGCGTTGGGCGTACGGCTCGGGGGCACCCTCTCGTACGGCGGGCGCGTCGAGCACCGGCCGGTGCTCAACGGGGAGGGGCGGGCCGTCGAGGTGGCGGACGTCGAACGGGCGGTGGCGCTCTCGCGCCGGGTGACCGCGCTGACCCTGGCCGCCTGCGTGGGCGGCCGTCTGATCGTCGGCGCCGTGCGGCGCGGGAAGCGGAGGAGCGCATGACGGGCGGGAGGGGCGGGGGGCTGCTGGTCGCCGGGACCACGTCCGACGCGGGCAAGAGCGTCGTGACGGCCGGGATCTGCCGGTGGCTGGTCCGCCGGGGCCTGAAGGTGGCGCCGTTCAAGGGGCAGAACATGTCCCTCAACTCCTTCGTCACGCGCGAGGGCGCCGAGATCGGGCGGGCCCAGGCCATGCAGGCGCAGGCCGCCCGGGTCGAGCCGACCGCGCTGATGAACCCGGTGCTGCTCAAGCCGGGCGGCGACCGGTCCAGCCAGGTCGTCCTGATGGGCAAGCCGGTGGGCGAGATGAGCGCCAAGGGGTTCTTCGGGGGGTCCGGGGGGTCGTCCCCCGGGAAGGCACTGCACGGAGGCAGGCAGAAGGAGCTGTTCGAGCCGGTCATGGCGTGCCTGGAGGAGCTGCGGAGCACGTACGACGCGGTGATCTGCGAGGGCGCCGGAAGCCCGGCCGAGATCAACCTGCGGCGCACCGACATCGTGAACATGGGCGTGGCGCGGGCCGCGCGGCTGCCCGTGGTGGTGGTCGGGGACATCGACCGGGGCGGGGTCTTCGCCCAGTTCTTCGGCACGACGGCGCTGCTGTCCCCCGAGGACCAGTCGCTCGTCGCCGGGTACCTGGTGAACAAGTTCCGGGGCGACGTGAGCCTGCTCGAACCCGGGCTCGACATGCTGTACGGCCTGACTGGGCGCCGGACCTTCGGCGTCCTGCCGTACGCGCACGGGCTCGGCATCGACGAGGAGGACGGCCTGCGGGTCTCCCTGCGGGGCACCGTCCGGGAGTCGGTCGTGGCGCCGCCGGTCGGCGCGGACGTGCTGCGGGTCGCCGTGTGCGCCGTCCCCCTGATGTCCAACTTCACGGACGTGGACGCGCTGGCGGCCGAGCCGGGCGTGGTCGTCCGGTTCGTGGACCGGCCCGAGGAGCTGGTCGACGCGGACCTGGTCGTCGTGCCGGGCACGCGCGGCACGGTGAAGGCGCTCGCCTGGCTGCGGGAGCGCGGGCTGGCGGACGCCCTGGCCCGGCGCGCGGCCGAGGGCCGCCCGGTCCTCGGCATCTGCGGCGGCTTCCAGGCCCTGGGCGAGCGGATCGAGGACGAGGTCGAGTCGAAGGCCGGGGTGGTCGACGGGCTCGGACTGCTTCCCGTACGGGTGCGGTTCGGGGTCGAGAAGACCCTGGCCCGGCCGGTGGGCGAGGCGCTCGGCGAGCGGGTCGAGGGGTACGAGATCCACCACGGCGTCGCGGACGTACGGGGCGGGGAAGCGTTCCTGGACGGCTGCCGGGTCGGCTCCGTGTGGGGCACCCACTGGCACGGCTCCCTGGAGAGCGACGGCTTCCGGCGTGCCTTCCTGCGGGAGGTCGCGGCGGCGGCCGGCCGCCGGTTCGTCCCGGCCCCGGACACCTCGTTCGGCGCCCTGCGCGAGGAACAGCTCGACCGGCTCGGCGACCTGATCGAGGAACACGCGGACACGGACGCGCTGCTGCGGCTCATCGAGGAGGGCGCCCCGGCGGGGCTGCCGTTCGTGCCGCCGGGGGCGCCGTGAGCGCGGGCGCGCGGCCCGGGGCCGCCGTGGGCGGGAGTGCCGCGAGGACGTGCGCGGGCCGTGCGCCGGACCCGGGGTGGCACCGGGCGGGCCACGGCCCCGATCCGGGGTGGGACTGTGCAGGCCACAACCCCGACCCGGGACGGGACTACGTACGGGCGGCGCCGGACCCGTGGCAGAGCCGTACGAAGAACGCGTCGGGCCCGTGGCCGGGCCGCCCGCGCCGGCGCGACGAATCCGAGGAGAGGACCACCCGATGAGCACCCGGTATCCGTTCACCGCCGTCGTCGGCATGGACGACCTGCGGCTCGCGCTGCTCCTGAACGCCGTCAGCCCGGCCGTGGGCGGTGTGCTGGTCCGGGGGGAGAAGGGGACCGCGAAGTCCACCGCCGTGCGGGCGCTCGCCGAGCTGCTGCCCGTCGTGCCGGTGGTCGCGGGCTGCCGGTTCAGCTGCGACCCGGCGTCCCCCGATCCGGGCTGCCCGGACGGGCCGCACGAGGCGGGGCCGGGGGCCGAGCGGCCCGCGCGGATGGTCGAACTCCCCGTCGGCGCCTCCGAGGACCGGCTCGTCGGGTCGCTCGACATCGAGAAGGCGCTCGCGGAGGGCGTGAAGGCGTTCGAGCCGGGGCTGCTCGCCGACGCCCACCGGGGCATCCTCTACGTCGACGAGGTCAACCTCCTCCACGACCACCTGATCGACCTGCTGCTCGACGCCGCCGCCATGGGCTTCTCGCACGTCGAGCGCGAGGGCGTCTCCGTGCGGCACGCCGCCCGGTTCCTGCTCGTCGGGACCATGAACCCCGAGGAGGGCGAGCTGCGGCCGCAGCTCCTCGACCGGTTCGGCCTGACCGTGGAGGTCGCCGCCTCCCGCGACCCCGAGCAGCGGGTGGAGGTCGTGCGGCGGCGGCTCGCCTTCGAGGACGACCCGGCCGCGTTCGCCGCGCGCTGGGCCGGCGAGGAGGCCGCGCTGCGCGGGCGGATCGTCGCCGCGCGCGCCCTCCTCCCGCAGGTGGTCCTCGGGGACGCCGAGCTGCTCCAGATCGCCGCGACCTGCGCCGCGTTCGAGGTGGACGGGATGCGAGCCGACATCGTCATGGCCCGCACGGCCACCGCGCTCGCCGCCTGGGCCGGACGGACCGGGGTCACCTCCGAGGACGTGCGGCAGGCCGCGCTCCTGGCCCTCCCCCACCGCCGCCGGCGCTCGCCCTTCGACGCTCCGGGGCTCGACGAGGACAAGCTCGACGAGACCCTCGAACAGTTCAAGGGCGAGGACCCGGAGCCCGACCCGGAGCCGGACGGCCCGGACGACGGCGGGCCGGGGGACGGCGGCCCGGGCGACGGAGGGCCCGGCGGGGGCGGTCCGGACGGCGGCGGGATCCCGCCGCAGGGCGACGGGCCCGCGCCCGAGGACGTACCGGCGCCGGAAGAGGCCCCCGTGCCCGAGCACGCACCGCAGAAGGCCGAAGCGGGTGCCGGTTCCGGCGAGCGGGCCGCCGTCAAGGCCGCCGAGCCCTTCCGTACGAAGGTGCTGAGCGTGCCCGGACTCGGCGAGGGCGCGGCCGGACGCCGCTCCCGGGCCCGCACCGAGCACGGCCGGACGACCGGCTCCGTACGGCCCCGGGGCGCGCTGACCAAGCTGCACCTGGCCGCGACCGTGCAGGCCGCCGCCCCGCACCAGAAGGCGCGCGGGCGGACCGGGCGGGGGCTCGTGGTCCGGCGCGACGACCTGCGGCAGGCGACCCGGGAGGGCCGCGAGGGCAACCTCGTGCTCTTCGCGGTCGACGCCTCGGGCTCGATGGCGGCCCGGCAGCGCATGAGCGCGGTCAAGGGCGCGGTGCTCTCGCTGCTCCTCGACGCCTACCAGCGGCGCGACAAGGTCGGTCTGGTCACCTTCCGGGGCCGGGACGCCGAGGTGGCGCTGCCGCCGACCTCGTCCGTGGACGCGGCGGCCGCCCGGCTCGAACAGCTTCCCACCGGGGGCCGCACTCCCCTGTCCGCCGGGCTGCTCAAGGCCCACGACGTGCTGCGGGTCGAGCGGCTGCGGGACCCCTCGCGCCGCCCCCTGCTCGTCGTCGTGACGGACGGGCGGGCGACCGGCGGGCGGGCGGGCGGGGACCCGGTGGCGCTCGCCGCCCGCGCGGCGCGGCTGCACGCCGCCGAGGGCACGGCGTCGGTCGTCGTGGACTGCGAGACGGGGCCGGTGCGGCTCGGTCTGGCCGGGCAGCTCGCGCGCGAACTCGGGGGCACGGCGGTGACGTTGGACGAGCTGCGCGCCGACTCGATCGCCGGCCTCGTCAGGGACGTACAGGCAGGACAGGCAGGACAGGCAAGGCACGCAGCACAGGCAACCAGGAGGGCCGCTTAATGCCGCAGGGACAGCCGACCGTCGTTCCCGACGACGGTCTGACCACCCGTCAGCGCCGCAACCGCGCGCTGGTGATGGTGCACACGGGCGTCGGCAAGGGGAAGTCGACCGCCGCCTTCGGCATGGCGCTGCGCGCCTGGAACCAGGGCTGGCCGATCGGGGTGTTCCAGTTCGTGAAGTCCGCCAAGTGGAAGGTCGGCGAGGAGAACGCCCTCAAGGCGCTCGGCGAGACCGGCAAGGGCGGCACGGTCACCTGGAACAAGATGGGCGAGGGCTGGTCCTGGATCCAGCGCGAGGTCGCCGAGGGCGAGCAGTCGCACGAGGACAAGGCCCGCGAGGGCTGGGAGCAGGTCAAGCGGGACCTCGCGGAGGAGAAGTACAAGTTCTACGTCCTCGACGAGTTCGCCTACCTCCTGCACTGGGGCTGGATCGACGTGCACGAGGTCGTGGAGGTGCTGCGCGACCGGCCCGGTCACCAGCACGTCGTCATCACCGGCCGCAACGCGCCGCGGGAGCTGGTGGACTTCGCGGACCTCGTCACCGACATGTCCAAGGTCAAGCACCCGATGGACGCCGGTCAGAAGGGCCAGCGGGGCATCGAGTGGTAGCACGTCTCGTCATCGCCGCGCCCTCCTCGGGCGCGGGCAAGACCACGGTCGCGACCGGCCTGATGGCCGCGTTCGCGGGCCGCGGCCTGGCCGTCTCCCCGCACAAGGTCGGTCCGGACTACATCGACCCCGGCTACCACGCGCTCGCGACGGGCCGCCCGGGGCGCAACCTCGACGCGTACATGTGCGGTACGGGGCTGGTGGCGCCGCTCTTCCTGCACGGGTCGCGCGGCTGCGACCTGGCCGTGGTCGAGGGGGTCATGGGCCTGTACGACGGGGCCGCCGACCAGGGCGAGCTGGCGTCCACCGCGCAGGTGGCGAAGCTGCTCAAGGCGCCGGTGGTGCTGGTCGTGGACGCGTCCTCGCAGTCGCGGTCGGTGGCCGCGCTGGTGCACGGGTTCGCGTCCTGGGACCCGGAGGTCCGGATCGGGGGCGTGATCCTCAACAAGGTCGCGACCGACCGGCACGAGCACCTGCTGCGGGAGGCGCTCGGGGAGTCCGGGGTGCCGGTCCTCGGCGTGCTGCGACGGGCGCCCGCCGTGGCGACGCCCTCGCGGCACCTGGGGCTCGTGCCGGTGGCCGAGCGGCAGGCCGCCGCCGTGGAGGCGGTGGCGGCGCAGGCCGAACAGGTTCTGGCCGGGTGCGACATGGAGGCGCTGCTCGCGCTCGCCCGGTCGGCGCCGGAGCTGCGCGCGGAGGCGTGGTCGCCGGAGGCCGTGGGGCCGGCCGTCGCCGGTGCGCGTCCCCGGATCGCGATGGCGGGCGGGGCCGCGTTCACGTTCTCGTACGCCGAGCACACCGAGCTGCTGACCGCCGCCGGGGCCGAGGTCGTCACCTTCGACCCGCTGCGGGACGAGGCGCTGCCCGAGGGGACCTCGGGGCTCGTGATCGGCGGCGGCTTCCCCGAGGTGTACGGGGGCGAGCTGTCCGCCAACGAGCCGCTGCGGAAGGCCGTGGCGGACCTCGCCGCCTCGGGGGCGCCGGTCGCGGCCGAGTGCGCCGGGCTGCTCTACCTGGCGCGGTCGCTGGACGGCGCGCCCATGTGCGGGGTGCTCGACGCGGACGCGCGGATGTCGGAGCGGCTGACGCTGGGGTACCGGGACGCGGTGGCCGTCGGCGACAGCGTCCTCGCGCCCGCCGGGGCGCGGATGCGGGGGCACGAGTTCCACCGCACCGTGATCGAGCCGGGCGCCGGGGAACGGCCCGCGTGGGGGCTGCGGCAGCCGGAGCGGCGCGTGGAGGGCTTCGTACGGGGAGGGGTGCACGCCAGTTACGTGCACACCCACTGGGCGGGCGCTCCCGAGGCGGCGGCGCGGTTCGTGGAGCGCTGCGCGGGCGCCGACGGCGGTCCGGTCGCGTGAGGTCAGCCGCCGGAGGCCCCGACCACCAGCCAGATGAAGCCGACGCCCGCCACCGTGCACAGCAGGGTGGAGCGGGCCGGGTGGTCGTGGTGGGCCTCCGGCAGGATCTCGGCGGCGGCGAGGTAGAGCAGGGCGCCGCCGAAGAAGCCGAGATAGCCGCCGAGAAGTTCCTCCGGAAGGGTGAACAGCAGAGTGGAGGCGGCACCGAGGACCGGGGCGACGGCGTCCGCGACGAGCATCGCGAGGGCCTTGCGGCGCGCGTTCCCGTAGAGGCTCGTGATCGTGTACGTGTTGAAGCCGTCGGCGAAGTCGTGGGTGATGACGGCGAGGGCGACGGTGGCGCCCATGCCGCCGCCGACCTGGAAGGCGGCGCCGAGCGCGATGCCGTCCATGAGGCTGTGGCCGACCATCGCGGCGGCGGCCGTCATGCCGACCTGCGGCACCCTCTCGCCGGCCGAGACCCCGTGCGCGGCCCGGCGTACGGCGAGCAGGCGCTCCACGACGTGGGCGAAGAGGAAGCCGCCGACGAAGAGCAGCAGGGCCTCCGGGACGCCGAACACCTCGTCCCCGGCGGCCTCCAGGGCCTCGGGCAGGAGGTCGAGTCCGACGACGCCGAGCATGAGCCCGCCGGCGAGTCCGAGGACGAGGTGACGCCGGTCGGTGACGCGCCCGGCGACCCATCCTCCGAAGAGCGTCATGAGGAACGCGCCGAGCGCGACGACCACAGCCATGGGGCTTTGCTATCGGATGGGGAGGCGTCCGCGCACCTCGGTGTGGGCGCCCGGTCGGGCGTTCCGGTGGACGAGGTGCTGGCCCTCGTGGACACGGTCCTGGCGGAGGCGGGGCTGGCGCGTACGGCCGTCCGGTCCGTCGCCACGCTGGACGCGCGGGCGGCGGAGCCGGGGATCGCGGGGGTGGCGGCGGTACTCGGCGTGCCGGTGCGGGGTTTCGCGGCCGGGGAGTTGGCGGCCGTGTCCGTACCGCACCCGTCCGCGCGGCCCCTGGCGGCGACGGGCACGGCCTCGGTGGCGGAGGCGGCGGCGCTGCTCGCGGCGGGCGGGGGGACGGGGGCGGGTGCGGGTGGCCGGGCGGGTGCGGGTGGCCGGGCCGGTGTCAGGGCGGGTGCGAGTGCGGGTGCCGGGGCGAGTGCGAGTGCCCGGTCCGGGGCCGGGGCCGGGGTGAGTGCGAGTGCCGAGGCGGATGCCGGGGCCGGGGCCGGGGCCGGTGCCGGGGCGAGTGCGGGCACGGGGGCAGGCGGGGTTGCCGGGGCGGGCGGAGGCGCCGGGGCGGGCGGGGGCGGAGTGGCGGAGGTCGTGGCACGCGCGCGGGGCGTGCTGCTCGTGCCGAAGCGGAAAACCCGGCGCGTAACGTGCGCTCTCGCCGCTTCCGTCCCGGTTCGGCCACGCGAAGACGCCCCGGGCGCGCGGTTGTTGCCCCGAACTCACGGGTACATCGCTGGCGAGCCTGGCTCACCCCCCACCATCCCCACCCCCCACACGACGGCGGCCATGGACATGCACACGCATACCGACGCCCACGACCTTCGCCACCACGGTGACGCCGAGGTCAGGGACGAGAAACTCATCGACCTGGCGGTCAACGTCCGGACGGACACCCCTCCGGACTGGCTGCGCAGACGCATCGCCGACTCCCTGACCGGTCTCGCCGCCTATCCCGACGGCCGGGTCGCGCGGGCGGCGGTCGCCGAGCGGCACGACCTGTCCCCGAACCGGGTGCTGCTCACGGCCGGCGCGGCGGAGGCCTTCGTGCTGCTCGCGCGGGCGCTGCCGGCGCGGCGGCCGGTGGTGGTGCACCCGCAGTTCACCGAGCCGGAGGCGGCGCTGCGCGACGCGGGGCACGCGGTGGACCGGGTGCTGCTGCGCGAGGAGGACGGCTTCCGGCTGGATCCGGCGGCGGTCCCGGAGGACGCGGACCTGGTGGTGATCGGGAACCCCACCAATCCGACCTCCGTGCTGCACCCGGCCGCCTCGATCGCCGCGCTCGCCCGGCCGGGGCGGACCCTGGTGGTGGACGAAGCCTTCATGGACGCGGTGCCGGGCGAGCGGGAGTCGCTCGCCGGGCGGACGGACCTGCCGGGCCTTGTGGTGCTGCGGAGCCTCACCAAGACCTGGGGCCTGGCCGGGCTGCGGATCGGGTACGTGCTCGCCGGGCCCGAGACGGTCGCGGCCCTGGAGCGGGCGCAGCCGCTGTGGCCGGTGTCGACGCCCGCCCTGGTGGCGGCGGAGGCCTGCATGTCGCGGGCGGCGCTCGCGGAGGCCGAGCACGCGGCGCACCGGATCGGGATGGAGCGGGCCCATCTGCTCGCCGGGCTGGCCGAGTTCGACGAGGTGCGGACGGTGGCGGGGGCCGAGGCGCCCTTCGTGCTCGTACGGATCGACGGGGCGGACGCGGTGCGGGAGCGGCTGCGGTCACTGGGCTTCGCGGCCCGCCGGGGCGACACGTTCCCGGGGCTCGACCGGAACTGGCTGCGGCTCGCGGTCCGGGACCGTGCGACGACGAACCGCTTCCTCCAGGCGCTGGACCAGGCGCTGTTGATGGGGGGCTGAGGGGCCCGCTCGCTCCCGGGAACGGGCGGGGGCCTTCAGGGTCGTCCGAGGCATTCGGGTTCTCCCGGGAACGGGCGAAGGCCCGGGGGAGGGCGGTGTCGTCACCGCCGCCCTCCCCGGGCCCCGCCGTTTCCTCTTTTCCCGCGCCCCCCGGCGCCTCCCCCTCGGGCCGTCAGCCGCGCGAGCGGGCCCGTGAGCGGGTCAGCGCGAGCGCGCCGCCGCCCGCCACGACGAGGGCGAGGGCCCCGGCCGCGATGTACGGGGTGCTGGAGCTGCCGCCGGTCTCGGCGAGGTTCTGGGTGGGGGTGGTGCCGTTGTTGGTGGTGAGGCCGCCGTCGTCGCTCGGCTCGGCGGAGGGCGCCTGGGTCGGCTGCTCGGAGGGCCGTTCGGTGGGCCGCTCCGTCGGCTTCGCGGTGGGCTTCTCCGTGGGCTTCGCGGTCGGCTTCTCCGTCGGCTCGGTGCCCTTCGGCGTCTCGCAGGTCGCCTCGGCCAGGGTGACGGTGCCGTCGACCTTGGCGACGCCCAGGTCCAGCGGGTTGACCTTCACCTTGAGTTCGAGGGCGGTCGCCGCGGCGGTGCGGGAGGTCGTGGAGGTGCGGGAGAGGTCGAGGGTGACCTCGCCGACGCCGGGCACGGTGACCTGGGTGCGGCCGCCTGCGGAGAGGGTGGTCTTCTTCCCGAGGACGGTCACGTGGCCGAGGACGTTGGACTCGGCGACCGGCCGCTTCCCCGCCTCGCACAGCGCCTTGGAGGTGACCTTCTCGACCTCGATCAGGGAGAGCAGCGGGAGGCCGGGGACGTGCACGCGCGCCTTGACGAGGTTTACGTGCCCCTCGGCCTTCTCCTCGTCCACCGTGGCCTCGGAGGTGGCGACGTCGGCCTTGAGGATGTCGACCGGCTCGCCGTTCTCGGCCCCCTGCACCTTCACGGAGAGCGCGGTCTCGTTCTCGCTCTGCGGCGCCTTGACCTCGTTGAGGGAGGCGCGGACCGGCACGTTCACGGTCTTGCCGAGGAGGGAGACGTCGAGGCCGGTCCGCAGGACGACGGCGGTGGCGCGTCCTTCGCCGCCCGTGGCGTGCGCCGCGGGGGCCGCGAGGAGCACGGGGCCGACGACCAGGGCGGCGACGGTCGCGGCGGCCGCGGAACGGCGTACGGGCAGGGAGAAGGTGTTGCTGTTCAAGGTGGTGGAACCCCCACAGGAGACATGGCGTCGCCGGCCGCTCACCACGGGGACGGTGGTTCGGCGCGGTCCCGGCGACTTGGGACACCGGAATCTTTACGCACGGAGAGTGAACCAACAGTCACCTGGAGCCAGTTCACTCCAAAGGGGGGTTTCCGTTTTCCTTTTCGATTCTTTTCGCTACAACCGTTCTCGCTCGCCCCACGTGTTTCGCACGAAAGGGCGGGTGCGGGGGCGGGCGAGAACGGCGGGCGGGGTGCGGGCAGGGGTGTGAACGACCGGTTCCGCTCCGGGGTAACGGATCGTCAACCCGGTGCGTTCAGCCCTCTCGCCAGTACCCGAGGGCGTGGACGCGCTCCTTGGGCAGCGCCAGCTCCTTGCGCGCGTATCCGCCGAGGGCGCGGGTGGTCGCGGTGTCGCAGGCGATCCAGACGTACGAGGCGGGGTCGGCGAGCGCGGGCAGCTCGGCCTTCACGCGGGCGACGAGCGCGGCGCCGCCCTTCTCGCGGGGCACCCGGCGCAGGTCGTGCCGCTCGGGGTCGACGCGGAACGGCAGCTCGTCGTCGGAGGCGTGCTGGGTCTCGAACCAGACGGTGGCCGGGAGGTCCGGGAAGGCGTCGAGCAGGGAGTTGACCGCGGGCAGGGAGGCCGCGTCGCCGACCACGAGCAGGCGCCCGGGCAGCGGGTCGGGGGCCTCGAAGCCGGTGCCCTGGAGGGTGGCCTCGACGGTGTCGCCGGCGGCGCAGTCCCGGGCCCAGCGGCTCGCGACCCCGTCGTGGAGCGCGAACTCCAGGCTGAACGTGCCGGCCTCCACGTCCGGGTCGACGAGGGTGTAGGCGCGCTGGTGCGGCTTGCCGCCGTTGTCGAACCAGACGCGGACCCACATCGTCGGGTGGACCCCGGCGGCGGCGAGGAGGCCGCCGTCCGTGAAGTGCACCCGCCGGTAGTCCTCGGTGACCTGCTCGGCGCCCGTCACGGTGAACGTGAAGTCCTTACCGCGCATCAGCTTGAGAACGGCGCCCTGCCAGCCGTGACCCACCGTGATCCCCTCCCCTTTGGTTACTGTAGATTAATTTAGGTCAGCCTAACCTAAGAATTTGCGGAAGAGCAGGGACGGGAGCGGTTTCTCCGTGAGCATCGAGGTCTACCGGGACGCCTGGGGCGTCCCGCATCTGCGGGCCGGGGACCCGGACGAACTCGCCTTCGCCCAGGGGCGGGTCACCGCCCGTGACCGCGCCTGGCAGCTGGAGGTGGAGCGGCACCGGGCCCGGGGGACCTCGGCCGCGTTCCTGGGCGCCGCCGAGCTCGGCTGGGACGTCTTCGCCCGGCGGGTCCGGCTCGCGGACACCGCCCGCCGCTGCTTCGCGCGCCTGGAGCGCACGGACGCGCCGACGGCCGCGTGGGTGCGCGCGTACGTGGACGGGGTCAACGACGGTCTGGCGGAGGGGGCCCGGCGCGCGCCCGAGTTCGCGGAGACCGGTCTCGCGCCTGGCCGCTGGGAGCCGTGGACGCCGCTCGCCGTCTGGCTCTCGACCCACATCCTCTTCGCGGGTTTCCCCACCAAGCTGTGGCGGGAGGAGGTCGCGCGGCGGCTCGGCGAGGAGTGGACGGAGCTGTTCGCGACGGACGGTCCGGGCACCGCGGGCTCCAACGGCTGGGTGGTCGCGGGCGAGCGGACCGCGAGCGGGGCGGCCCTGGTGGCCGGCGACCCGCACCGGTTCATCGAGGCGCCGGGCGTCTACCAGCAGATCCGGCTCGCCTGCCCCGCGTACGACGTGGTCGGCCTCGCCGTGCCGGGCGTCCCCGGCCTCGCCCACTTCGGCCACACCGGGTCGGTGGCCTGGGCCATCACCAACGCGATGGCGGACTACCAGGACGTCTACCGGGAACGGCTGCGACGGCTCCCCGGCGGGGCCGTGGAGGCCCTCGGCCCCGAGGGCTGGCGCCCGGCGACGACCCACACGGAGACGATCGAGGTCGCGGGCGGGGACCTGGTCGCGATCGAGGTGATCGAGACGGACCGGGGCCCGGTGATCGTGGGCGTGGAGGAGGAACCGGAGACGGGCGGCCCCGCCGACGGCACCCCGGAGACCGGAGCTCCGGCGAACGGCGCCCCGGAAGCCGGGACTCCGGTCGGCAACTCCCCGGCCGACGCCCGGACGGCGGGCGACAGCCCGGCGGCGGGTGCGCCGGTGGACGGGACGGGCGGCAGAGTACTGGAGGACGGGCCGGTCGGCAGCGTCCCGGACGGTCACGGCGGCGGTTGGGAGGTGCTCGCGCTGCGCTGTCCGCCCCGGGTCACCGAGGAGCTCGGGTTCGGGGTGTTGCCCGCGCTGCTGCGGGCGCGGACCGTGGGGGACGTGGACGCGGCCCTCGACGGCTGGGTCGAGCCGGTGAACGTGGTCCAGGCCGCCGACACGCGGGGCGGGCTGCTGCACCGGGTCGCCGGCCACGTCCCCGCACGGGACCGGGCCAACTCGCTGCGGATCGTGCCCGCCTGGGATCCGGCGCACGCCTGGGCGGACGCCCCCGCCCCGCTGCCCCGCGCCGAGGTCCGGGGCCACGCCGTGATGGCCAACGCCCGGGGCCTGGCCGCGCCGCTGGGCGTCGAGTTCGCGCCGCCGCACCGGGCGGACCGGATCGACGCGCTGCTCGGCGCCTCGGCCGACTGGACCCCGGAGACGACCACCGCCGTCCACCGGGACACCGACAACCCCTCGGCGGCCCGTCTCCTCGCGGCGGTCGGGCGCGCGGACGGGGACCTCTCCCCCGGCGCCTCGGCCGTACGGGAGCGGCTGCTCGCCTGGGACCGGCGGATGGACGCGGAGAGCACCGGCGCCGGTCTGTACGCGGCCGTCCGGGGCGCGGTCGTCCGCCGCCTCGCCGGGCACGAGGCCTTCGCGGCGCTGCGCGACCCCGCCCCGTACCCCGAACTGTTCCGGCCCTGGCTGGCCCTCGGGCCGCGCGTCGCCTTCGCCCTGGAGACCCTGCTCACGGCCGGTCCCGTGCCCGCCGGGGACGTCGACCGGATCGTGCGCGAAGCGCTGGAGGAGGTCGCGGCCGGGGAGCCGCCCGCCGCCTGGGGCGCCACCCACCGGCTCGCGCCCTGGCAGGCGCTGCCCGACCCCGACGACGACGCGCGGTGGCCGGGGCTCGCCGGGGACCACGACTGCGTGCTCTCCACGTCCAGCGTGCCCGGCTGGACCGACCGGAGCGCGCGCGCCTCGGCCGCCCGCTACGTCTGGGACCTGGCCGACCGCGAGCGCAGCGGCTGGGTCGTCCCGTTCGGCGCGTCCGGCGTGCCGGGCGACCCCCACCACCGGGACCAACTCCCGCTGTGGCTGCGGGGCGAGCTCGCCCCCGTCACCACCGACTGGCAGTACCTCACCAAGGAGCAGGAATGACCACCGCCGTGCACGTCCAGACCGTCGAGGGCTTCGGCACCGTCACCGTCAGGCCCGTCGACCCGGACCGGGACGCCCCGCTCCTGCACGGCTGGGTCAACGCGGAACGGTCCCGCTTCTGGGGCATGAACGGGACCACCGTCGAGCAGGTCCGGGATATCTACGCGCACCTGGACTCGCTCACCACCCACCACGGCTTCCTGGTCAGCAGGGACGACGAGCCCGTCGCCCTCCTCCAGACGTACGACCCCGAGGCCGACCGGGTGAGCGAGTGTTACGAGGTGCGGCCCGGGGACGTCGGCGTGCACTTCCTCATCGCGCCGAACGCGTCCCCGGAGCCCGGCTTCACCGGCGGCCTGATCACGGCGCTCGTCGCGTTCACGCTGAAGGACCGCACGCGGGTCGTGGTCGAGCCGGACGCCGCCAACGAGAAGGCCGTCGCCCGGATGGTGCGGGCCGGTTTCGAGCTGGGTCCGGAGGTCGTGCTGCCGGAGGTGGACCTGCCGGAGGTCTTCCTGCCGGAGAAGCGGGCCCGGCTCGCGTTCCTGTCCCGCTGACCGGACGACGGCCCGAGGGCGGCCGGCCGGTCAGCCCGCGATCCGCCCGTTGACGACGATCCGCCGCGGCGCCGCCAGGACCCGGACGTCCGCGCGCGGGTCCTCGCCGTAGACGACGAGGTCGGCGGGGGCGCCCTCCTCCAGGGCGGGGCGGCCCAGCCAGGCCCTGGCCCCCCAGGTGGTGGCGGAGAGGGCGTCGATCGGCGGGATGCCGGCCCGGGTCAGCTCCTCGACCTCCTCCGCGACCAGGCCGTGGGCGAGGGAGCCGCCCGCGTCGGTGCCGACGAAGACCGGGACGCCCGCGTCGTAGGCGGCGCGGACCGTGTCGTACCGCCGCGCGTGCAGCCGTCGCATGTGGGCCGACCAGCGGGGGAACTTCTCCTGGCCGCCGTCCGCGAGGTGCGGGAAGGTCGCGATGTTGACCAGGGTCGGAACGATGGCGACGCCCCGCTCCGCGAAGAGCGGAATGGTGTCCTCGGTCAGCCCGGTGGCGTGCTCGACGCAGTCGATCCCGGCCTCGACCAGGTCGCGGAGCGAGTCCTCCGCGAAGCAGTGGGCGGTGACCCGGGCGCCGAGCCGGTGCGCCTCCGCGATGGCCGCCGCCACCTCGGGGCGCGGCCAGCAGGCGGTGAGGTCGCCGGCCTCGCGGTCGATCCAGTCGCCGACGAGCTTGACCCAGCCGTCGCCCCTGCGGGCCTCCCGGCCGACGTACGCGACGAGGTCGGCGGGCTCGATCTCGTGGGCGTAGTTGCGGATGTAGCGGCGGGTGCGGGCGATGTGCCGCCCCGCGCGGATGATCTTCGGCAGGTCCTCGCGGTCGTCGATCCAGCGGGTGTCGGAGGGCGAACCCGCGTCGCGGATCAGCAGGGTCCCGGCGTCCCGGTCGGTGAGGGCCTGCTTCTCGGCGGTGTCCGCGTCGACGGGCCCGTGCCGGTCGAGGCCGACGTGGCAGTGGGCGTCGACGAGTCCGGGCAGCACCCAGCCCGTCACCTCCAGGGCCTCCCCCGGGGGCCGTTCGAAGGTGATCTGCCCGTCCACGCACCAGAGTTCGTCCCGTACGTCCTCCGGGCCGACGAGCACCCGCCCCCGGACGTGCAACACCTCGTGATCGCTCATGCCTGCACTGTACGAGGGCGCGCGGGAGGGGTGGGCGTACGCTGGCCACGCCCGTACCGCCGACCCGAGAAGGCACCACCGTGACCGTGACGCACCCGCTCCTGGACCTGGCCCCGCTGACCGCCGCGCACTTCGCGTCGATCGAGCGGCGGGTGGCCGCGCTGCTCTCCACGGAGCAGGACGTGGTGATCACCCAGGGCGAGGCGCTGCTGCCGCTCGAAGGGTGCATCCGGAGCGGGGCGCGGGCCGGTTCGACCGCGCTGAACGTGGTCACCGGCCCGTACGGGCAGACCTTCGGGAACTGGCTGCGGGACTGCGGGGCGACCGTGGTCGACCTGGAGGTTCCCTTCCACACGGCGGTGACGGCGGAGCAGGTGGAGCGGGCGCTCGCCGAGCACCCGGAGATCGACTTCGTGTCCCTGGTGCACGCGGAGGCGGCGACCGGCAACACCAACCCGGTCGCGGAGATCGGCGAGGTCGTACGGGCGCACGGCGCGCTGTTCTACCTGGACGCGGTGGCGTCGATCGGCGCGGAGCCGGTGCTGCCGGACGCGTGGGGCGTGGACATGTGCATCATCGGCGCGCAGAAGGCGATGGGCGGGCCGGCGGGCGTGTCCGCGGTGTCGGTGAGCGCGCGGGCCTGGGAGCGGTTCGCCGCCAACCCGGCCGCGCCGCGCCGCTCGTACCTCTCGCTCCTGGACTGGAAGGAGCGCTGGATCGACGGCGGTCGCAAGACGCTCCTGCACGCCCCGGCGCAACTGGAGATGCTGGCCCTGGAGGCCTGTGTGGAGCGGATCGAGGCGGAGGGCCTGGACGCGCTGATGGCGCGGCACGCCTCGGCGGCGGCCGCGACCCGCGCGGGTGCGCTGGCGCTGGGCGGCGGTCTGGAGCCGTACGTGTACGAGGCGGAGGACGCGGCCCCGGTGGCGACGACGCTGCGCACCCCGGAGGGCGTGAACGCGGCCGAGCTGGTGGCGAAGGCGCTGGCCGCCGATCCGTCGCTGCCGCTGATCGCGGGCGGCGGGGCGCTGTCCGGGGAGATGATCCGGGTGAACCACTACGGGGTGGACGCGACCCCGGGCGCCGTGCAGTCCTCGCTCGCGGCACTGGGCGCGGCGCTCGGGGAGACGGGCCGGGCGGTGGACCTGGAGGGCGCGCGCCGGGCGGTGACGGAGGCCTGGGCGTAACCCGTGGGGGTTGCCGCGCACGGGAGGGGGCGGGGTTCCGGCATCGGAACCCCGCCCCCTTCCCCGTACCCGGTGCGGACTACAGCGCCGGGTAGTCCGTGTAGCCGCGGTGGTCGCCGCCGAAGAAGGTGGCGGGGTCCGGGGTGTTGTACGGGCCGCCGGCCTTCAGGCGGGCGGGCAGGTCGGGGTTGGCGATGAAGAGGGCGCCGTAGGCGACGAGGTCGGCGGTGCCGTCCTCGATCAGGGCGAGGGCCTCGGGGCCGGTCGGGCCCTCGGTGGCCGGGTTGAGGACGAAGGTGCCGGAGAACGCCTTGCGCAGGACGAGGGTCAGCTCGCGGACCTCGGGCTTGGCCTCGGTGACGTGCAGGTACGCGATGCCGACCGGGTCGATCGCGGCGACGAGGGCCGGGTAGATCGCGTCGGTGTCGGTCTCGGCGATGTCGTTGTAGGTGTTGGCCGGGGAGACGCGCAGGCCGGTGCGCTCGGGGCCGATCTCGGCGGCGACGGCCTTGACGACCTCGACGGCGAAGCGGATGCGGTTCTCGACCGGGCCGCCCCACTCGTCGGTGCGGTGGTTGGAGCCGGTGGCGAGGAACTGCTGGATCAGATAGCCGTTGGCGCCGTGGATCTCGACGCCGTCGAAGCCGGCCTCGACGGCGTTGCGGGCGGCGGTGGCGAAGCCGGCGATCGTCTCCGTTATCTCCTCGGCGGTGAGCTCGCGCGGGGCGACGAAGTCGATGAGGGTGCCGGCGAAGATCTTTCCGGCCGGGGCCACGGCGGAGGGGCCGACGGGGTGGAGGCCGCCGCCGAGGACCTCGGGGTGGCTGATCCGGCCGGCATGCATCAGCTGGGCGAAGATCCGGCCGCCCTTGGCGTGGACGGCGTCGGTGACCTCGCGCCAGGCGGCGATCTGCTCGGCGGTGTGCAGGCCGGGGGTGTTGGGGTAGCCCTGGCCGATGGCGGTGGGCTGGACGCCTTCGGTGATGATGAGGCCGGTGGAGGCGCGCTGGGCGTAGTACTCCGCGACGAGCGCGGTGGGGGTGCGGCTCTCGCCCTCGGCCCGGCTGCGGGTCATGGGGGCCATGGCGATGCGGTTGGCGAGCCGGGTGCCCGCGAGGTCGATCGGGTCGAAGGCGGTGGTCATGGCGGTCCCTTCACACAAGGTATGTGGTCGACCAAGTATCGGATTTATGTGGTCGGCCAATCATCTGGTCCGGACGCCACTGTAACCCATTCCTTGGCCGGCCAAGGTAATCTTTGGGTGACGACGTCCCGAGGAGCCACCATGTCCGGAACCGACCCCGTCTGTACCGAGCCGCCGCCCGCCGCCACGCGCTGCGGGCCCGTCGGCCAGTCCCTGGCGCGGGTCGCCCGGATGCACCGGATCGCCATGGGGCGGCGGCTGCGGGAGCTCGGGCTCTACCCGGGCCAGGAGCTGATGATGATGCGTCTGTGGGACTGCGGTCCGGTCCGGCAGTCGGAGCTGATCCAGTCCCTGGGCCTGGACCCGTCGACGGTGACGAAGATGCTCCAGCGGCTCGAACAGTGCGGGCACGTCCGCCGGGGCCCGGACCCGGCGGACCGGCGCGCCGTCCTGGTCGAGGCGACGGAGAAGGGCCAGGCGCTGCGCGCGGGCGTCGAGGACGCCTGGCAGGACCTGGAGTCGCGCTCGCTCGACGGGCTCGGCGCGGCCGACCGCACGGAGCTGGCCCGGCTGCTCGGTCTCGTCGCGGAGAACCTGCGGGAGGAGACGGAGGAGGCGGGCGAGTGCCCGCCGGGGCCGGGGGTCTGCTGAGCCGGACCGGGAGGGCCCGTCCTCAGCCCGCGAGGTCTGCTGAACCGGACCGGGAGGCCCCGCCCTCAGCCCGCGAGGACGTCCAGGGCGCGGTCCACGTCCGCCGTCGTGTTGTACAGGTGGAAGGAGGCCCGCAGGTTGCCCGCGCGGGCCGAGAGCAGGACGCCGGCCCGCTCCAGGGCGTCCGCGCGGTCCCCGAGGCCCGGGACGGCGACGACCGTCGAGTCGTCCGCGACCGGCTCGTGCCCGAGGGAGCGGAGCCCGGCGCGGAAGCGGGCCGCCAGCCCCTTGTCGTGGGCCTCGATCCGCTCGATGCCGATCTCTTCGAGGAGGGCGAGCGAGCGGGCCGCCCCGTGGTACGAGAGGAAGGCCATCGGCTCGTCGAACCGGCGGGCGGAGCGGGCGAGTTCACGGACCGGCCCGTAGCTGTTGGCCCACCGCTCCTCGCCGTTGACCCAGTTGGCGTGGATGGCGAGGAGCGAGTCCTGCGCCTCCTCGGTGACGGTGAGGAAGGACGCCCCGCGCGGGCAGAGCAGGTACTTGTAGCCGCCGGCGACCGTGTAGTCCCACTCCCCCGCGCGCAGCGGCAGCCAGCCGGCGGCCTGGGTGGCGTCCAGGAGGGTGCGGGCGCCGTGGGCGGCGGCGGCCTCCCGTACGGCCGCGAGGTCGGCCGTCCGGCCGTCGGCCGACTGCACGGCGGAGAAGGCGACGAGGTCGGTCTCCGGGCGGACGGACGCGGCGAGCCGCTCCAGGGGCGCGAAGCGGACCTTGAGGTCGCCGCGGACCGTGAAGGGGGTGATGACGGAGGAGAAGTCGCCCTCGGGGAAGAGGACCTCGGACCCGGCGGGCAGCGACTGGGCGACCATGCCGCAGTGCACGGCGAC
This sequence comes from Streptomyces sp. NPDC093071, assembly GCF_044754545.1. Lineage (NCBI taxonomy): Bacteria > Bacillati > Actinomycetota > Actinomycetes > Kitasatosporales > Streptomycetaceae > Streptomyces > Streptomyces sp. NPDC093071. Next base: position 75,946 of record NZ_JBIVPH010000003.1, read on the forward strand.
CGAGCTGCCGACGGCGACGCGCTCGGGGGCGACCCCGACGAGCCGGGCGAAGGTCGCCCGGGCCTCGTCGACGATCTCGAAGCTCCCGGACCCGCCGGGACGCCCGTCGGCGGTCTCCCGCGCGAGGAGCGTGACGGCCTCGACGGTCCGGCGGGGCATCAGTCCGCAGGTGGAGGTGTTGAGGTAGGTCTTCTTGGGCGCGAATTCGGCGCCGCCGAGCGGCTGGTCGAGGGAATCCATGCCCCCACCCTGGATTCCCGTCGATCACCCGTCAATCGTGCCCGCACCCGGGGGAGCGTCCAAGCGCGGCTTATCGTCGCAGGTCGGAGGGGGTACGGGCCTTCGGCCGGCGACCGGGGTCACCGAAATCCGGCTGGCGGACCGGGGCGGGTCCGGGGCTCTGGTACGACGCTGCGGTCCGGGCCCCTGGTACGGCGCCACGGGTCCGGGCCTTTGGTACGGCCCCGGAGACCCGTTCGGCGTCCGGGCCCGGGCCCGGCTCAGGCCCCCGGGACCTCGCAGCCGTCCGGGCCGCAGGCCTCCGCGTCCGGGGCGGCGCCGAGCGGCTGGAGGGCGCGGCCCTGCCAGGCCTGTTCGAGGGCCTGGGTGAAGACCTCGGCGGGCTGGCCGCCGGAGACGCCGTAGCGGCGGTCGAGGACGAAGAACGGCACGCCGTTGGCGCCGAGTTCGGCGGCCTCGCGCTCGTCCTGCCGTACGTCGTCGGCGTAGGCGGCCTCGTCGGCGAGGACGGCCCGGACCTCGGTCTCGTCGAGACCGGCCTCCACGCCGAGCGCCACCAGGGTCTCGGCGTCGAAGACGGAGCGCTCCTCGGCGAAGTTGGCCCGGTAGGCGAGGTCGAGGAGTTCGCTCTGGCGGCCGCGCGCCTTGGCGAGGTGGAGCAGCCGGTGGATGTCGAAGGTGTTGCCGTGGTCACGGCCCTCGGTGCGGTAGCCGAGCCCCTCGGAGTGCGCGTTGGAGGCGACGTGCGCCTCCATGGCCCGGGCCTCGTCGAGGGTGCGGCCGTACTTCTTCGCCAGCATCTCCAGGACGGGCGCCGTGTCGCCCTTGGCCCGGCCGGGGTCGAGCTCGAAGGACCGGTGCACCACCTCGACGTCGTCACGGTGGGCGAAGGCCGCGAGGCCCTTCTCGAAGCGCGCCTTGCCGATGTAGCACCAGGGGCAGGCGATGTCGCTCCAGATCTCGACGCGCATGGGGGTTCTCTCCGGGGTGTGACGGGGGTGATGACGGGGTGTTCCGTGCGAGGAACGCTCCGACCTGCCCGTTTCATTCCTCCCGCCGCCCCGGTGTGAGGCGGGGCACCCGGCCGTCGCCGCTCCCCGGCAGGCGGCTGAACGTCGTGCGGTAGGCGCTCGGGGTGAGGCCGGTGCGGCGGAGGACGTGGGCGCGGAGGGAGTCCGACGTGCCGAGGCCGCAGGCGCGGGCCAGGGCGTCCATGGGGAGGGTGGTGGTCTCCAGGAGTTCCCTCGCCCGCTCGACGCGCTGGTGGAGCAGCCACTGGAGCGGGCTGACCCCGGTCTCGGCGTGGAAGCGGCGCGAGAGGGTGCGGACGGAGACCCCGGCGTGCCGGGCGAGGTCGGTGAGGCCGAGCGGTTCGTCGAGGTGCTCCATCGCCCACGCGCGCGTGTCGGCGAAGGAGACCCCGCGCTCGGGCGGCAGCGGGGTCCGGGTGAACTGGGCCTGGCCGCCGGGGCGCACGGGCGCGACGAGGGCGAGCCGGGCGACGGTGTTGGCGACGGCGGCGCCGTGGTCGGTGCGGATGACGTGCAGGCAGAGGTCGATGCCCGCCGCGTATCCGGAGGAGGTGAGGACGGGCCCGTCCTGGACGTAGAGGACGTCGTCCTGGAGGTCGACGGCCGGGTGCCGGGCGGCGAGCAGCGGCCGGTACGTCCAGTACGTCGTGGCCGCGCGGCCGTCGAGCAGTCCGGCCTCGGCGAGCGCGAAGGCGCCGGTGCAGATGGAGGCGATCCGCTTGCCCGCGTCGGCGGCGGCGCGCAGCGCGTCGAGGACGCGCGGGTCGGGGTCGGTGTACGAGCCGCTGCCCGCGAGGACCACCGTGTCGGCCCCGGCCACGGCGTCGAGCCCGTGCGGGACCATCAGGTCGAGGCCGCCGGTGGTGGCGACCGGCCCGGGGTCGGGGGCGCAGATGACCGTCTCGTACCCCGGTCCGCCGTCGATCTCGACCTTGCCGAACAGCATCTCCGGGATGGCGAGGTTGAACATCGAGACGGGCGGGGCGGCGATCACGGCGACGCGCCGGACGCGGGACGCGGTCGGCATGGCCAGAACCTCCGGTCGTATGGCATTCGGGCCACTACTGTACGGGGCGGTGGATCACGAAGCTGGGGGCATGTCCTCAACGGTCCGCGTCCCCGCGTCAGTCGTCCCCCGATCCGCCCCCTCCCCCGGTCCGGCCCTCGCCGCCGCGATGCTCGGTTTCGCCCTCATCACCCTCGACACCTCGGTCGTCAACGTCGCCCTGCCCGCCATCGGCGCCGACCTGCGGACCGGCATGACCGGTCTGCAGTGGGTCGTGGACGCGTACACGCTGGTCCTCGCCGCGCTGCTGCTGTCCAGCGGGGCGCTCGCGGACCGGGTCGGGGCGAGCCGGGCGTACGGCGCCGGGGTCGTCGTCTTCACGCTCGCCTCGGCCGCCTGCGGCCTCGCCCCCGGCCTCCCGGCGCTGCTCGCGGCCCGGGCGGTGCAGGGCGCGGCGGCGGCCGTGATGCTGCCGGCCTCCCTCGCGCTCGTACGGGAGGCGTACGGCGATCCGGGGCGGCGGGCCCGCGCGGTGTCGCTGTGGGCGGCGGGCGGGACGGTCGCGGTGGCGCTCGGCCCGGTCGTGGGCGGGGCGCTGACGACGGCCTGGAGCTGGCGCGGCGTCTTCTTCGTCAACCTGCCGCTCGGCCTCGCCGCCCTGGTCCCGCTCGCCCGGGTGGCGCGCTCGGCCCGCAGGCCCGCGCCGCTGGACCTGCCGGGGCAGCTGACGGCCACGGCGGCGCTCGGGGCGCTGACCTTCGCCGCCGTCGAGGGCGGTACGGCGGGGTGGTGGGCGCTGGGGGCCGCGGCCGTCCTCTTCGCCGCGTTCCTGGCGGTCGAGGCGCGGCGGCGCGATCCGGTGGTGCCGCTCGGCCTCTTCCGGAACACGACGGTGGCGGTGACGGTGGCGGCAGGCGCGGCGAACAGCGTGGCCTTCTACGGCATGGTCTTCGTGTTCGGGCTCTTCTTCCAGCAGGTCCTCGGACTCTCGGCGCTCGGCGCGGGGCTGATGTTCCTGCCGATGACGGGGCTGCTCGCCGGGGTGAACCTGCTGTCGGCGAAGGTGGCGGCGCGGTACGGGGCGCGGCTGCCGATCGTCGTGGGCCAAGTGGTCGCGGTGGCCGGGCTCCTCGGGCTGCTCGTCGTGGACGCGGAGACCCCGAGGGCGGCGCAGGCCCTGCTCCTGGTGCCGCTGGCCCTCGGGGCGGGCTTCTCGCTGCCGCCGCTGATCGCCGCGATGATGGAGGCCGTTCCGGCGGAGCGGGCGGGGACGGCGGCGGGGCTCCTGAACGCGGTCCGGCAGACGGCGGGCGGCCTCGCCGTCGCGGTCTTCGGCTCCCTGGCGGACCGGTCCGTGGCGTCGGCGCTGAGCACGAGCCTGCTGATCAGCGCCGGGTTCCTGACCCTGACGGCACTGGCCTCGCTGCGGCTTCCGCGCCGCCGGGCGTGAGGGGCGGCGCACCGGTGCGCGCCGCTACGCGCCCCTGCGGTACTGCCCCGGCGCCACCCCGTACTCCCGCTTGAAGGCCTTGGCGAAGGCGAACTCGGAGGAGTAGCCGGCGCGTTGGGCGACCGCGCGGAGCGGGAGGTCGTCGGAGCGCAGCAGGCGGCCCGCCGCCGTCATCCGCCACCAGGTGAGGTACGCGAGGGGCGGGCGGCCGACGAGGGCGGTGAACCGGCGGGCGAACGCGGCGCGGGAGAGGCCCCCGAGCGCGCCGAGCTCCTCGACCGTCCACGCCCTGGCCGGGTCCCGGTGGAGGGCGCGCAGGGCTCCGGCGACCGCCGGGTCCGCGAGGGCGGCGGACCAGCCGGTGGACCGGTCGGCGCGCTCGGTGAGCCACCAGGTGCGCAGCAGGTAGAGCAGGAGGGTGTCGAGGAGGGCGGGCACGACGGCGTCGGAGCCCGGCTGGGGTTCGGCGAGTTCGGCGCCGAGCAGGTCGACGGCGGCACGCAGCCGGGGGTGCGCGCCGATCCGGGCGGGGAGGTGCACGTACGGGGGCAGCTCGGTGAAGAGCGGGTGGGCGCGGGCCCGGCTGAGCTGGTAGGCGCCGCACAGCAGCAGGGTCTGCCCGGCGCCCGCGGGTCCCCGGTCGGGCGAGGTGGGCCAGGAGCCGTCGGGGTCGGGCAGGCTGTCGACGAGCGGGGTATCGGGCCGGTCGGCGATGCCGTGTCCGGTGCCGTGGGCGAGGAGGACGATGTCGCCGGGACCGAGGGGGACGGGGGCGCCGTCGTCCGGCGGGAGGAGCCAGGCGGTGCCCTGGAGGACGACGTGGAACCCGGCGCCCTCGTTCGCGGGGAAGCGGAACCCCCAGGGGGCGACGTGGACCGCGCGGGAGGAGTGGGGGCGGCCGGTGCGCATGGCGGCGACGGCGTCGCTCAGTACGTCCATCCCGGCACCGTACCGCCCGTGACCGTCCGGACGGGGTGGCGAGACGACCGGACATCACGGGGAGCCGGAGGGACATGGAGCGTCTCGCCGGGCCCTCCTACGGTCGGATCCATGACGACGACGCACCCGATGAACACGACGGGCACGACCACCAGGGCCGTCCTCTTCCACGAGCTGGGCGGCCCCGAGGTGCTGACGGTGGAGGAGGTGCCGCTGCCGGACCCCGGGCCCGGGGAGGTCCTCGTACGGGTCGAGGCGATCGGCCTCAACCGCGCCGAGGCGCTGTTCCGCGCGGGCACCTACTACTACCGGCCGACGCTGCCGGGTTCGCGGCTCGGCTACGAGGCGGCGGGGACCGTCGAGGCGGTGGGCGCGGGGGTCACCGCGTACGCCCCGGGCGATCCGGTGATGGCGGCGGCCAACTTCGACTTCGGGACGCACGGGGTGTACGCGGAGCGGGTGGTGCTGCCGGAGGAGTACGTGGTGGCCCGGCCGGCGGGTGCGGACGCGGTGACGGCGGCGGCGGTGTGGCTGACGCACTTCACCGCGTACGGCGGGATGGTGCTCACCGGCGGGCTGCGCCCCGGGGACCACGTGGTCGTCACCGGGGCGTCGAGCGGGGTGGGGACGGCGGCGCTCCGGACGGCGCTGCGGGTGGGGGCGGTGCCGATCGCCACCACGCGGGGTGGGGGCAAGCGCGCCCGGCTCCTGGAGCTGGGGGCCGCGCACGTGGTCGTCACGGACGAGGAGGACCTGGTCGGGGAGGTGCGGCGGATCACCGGGGGCGTGGGCGCGGACCTGGTCTTCGACGCGATCGGCGGGCCCGGGTTCGCCCGGCTCGGCGACGCGCTGCGGCCCGGCGGCACCGCCGTGCTGTACGGCTGGCTGGACCCCCGGCCGGCCGAGCTGTCCGCGAACTGGCCGCTGACCACGCACGCGTACGCCAACGGGGCGCTCGCCAGGACCGAGGAGGGCCGCCGTCTGGCGGCCGGGTTCATCGGCTCGGGGCTGCGCGACGGCTCCCTGGCGCCGGTGGTCGCCGAGGTCTTCGACGGCCTGGAGCGGATCGCCGACGCCCACCGGCTGATGGAGTCCGGCACGCACATCGGGAAGATCGTGGTGCGCGTGCGCCACTAGGGGTGCCGAAAGCCCCGCCTCCCCGGCGGCGGTCCGGGACCCGGCGGGTCAACGCCTGGGCAGCCCCAGCGGGTTGCCGTCGCGGAGTTCCGGTGGGAGGAGGTGGTCGGGGGTTGACTGGTAGGTGACCGGGCGGAGCCAGCGCTCGATCGCGGTCGCGCCGACCGAGGTGAAGGGGGAGGTGGTGGCCGGGTAGGGGCCGCCGTGGTGCTGGGCGGCGGCGACGGCGACGCCGGTGGGCCAGCCGTTGACGAGGACGCGTCCGGCCAGCGGGGTGAGGGCGGCGAGCAGCGGGGCCGCGTCGGGGTCCTCGGCCGCCTCGGTGGTGTGCAGGGTGGCCGTGAGGTTGCCCGGCAGCAGGTCCAGGACGGCGGTGGCCTCCTCGCGGGTGGAGTAGCGGGCGACGACGGTGACCGGGCCGAAGCACTCCTCCAGGAGGAGGTGGTGGCCGCCCGCGAGGAGCCGCTCGGCGTCGACGGCGAGGACGCCGGAGCTGACCGTGTGCGCGCCGCCCGCGCCCGGGGTGACGGGGGTGGCGACCCCGGGGAGCGCGGCGCGCTCGGCGACCCCGGCGACGAAGGCGTCCCGCATCCGGTGGTCGAGCATGACGGAGGGCTCGGTGTCGCTGACGCCGGCGGTGAGGGCGTCGAGGAAGCGGTCGCCCTCCCCGCCCCGGGGGGCGAGGACGAAGCCGGGCTTGGTGCAGAACTGGCCCGTGCCCAGGGTCATGGAGGCCGCGAGCCCGGCGCCGATCCCGGCGGCCCGCTCCTCGGCGGCGGCGGGGGTGATCACGACCGGGTTGAGGGAGCCGAGTTCGCCGTGGAAGGGGATCGGCACGGGCCGGGCGGCGGCCGCGTCGAAGAGCGCCCGGCCGCCGCGCACGGAGCCGGTGAAGCCGGCCGCCGCGACGAGCGGGTGGCGTACGAGCGCGACGCCCGCGTCGAAGCCGTGGACGAGGACGACGACGTCCTCGGGAAGACCGGCCTCGACGGCGGCCCGGCGCAGCAGGGAGGCGCAGAGCTCGGAGGTGGCCGGGTGGTCGGGGTGGGCCTTGACCACCACGGGGCAGCCGGCCGCGAGGGCGCTGGCGGTGTCGCCGCCGGGGACGGAGAAGGCGAGCGGGAAGTTGCCGGCCGCGTAGACGGCGACGACGCCGAGCGGGACCTTCCAGCGGCGCAGGTCGGGCCGGGGTGGGACGGCTCCGGGGTCGGGTAGGTCGATCCGGACGTCCAGGAAGGAGCCTTCCTCGACCACGTCGGCGAAGGACCGCAACTGGGCGGTGGTGCGGGCGAGTTCGCCGGTGAGCCGGACGGGCCCGAGGGCCGTCTCGGCGTCGGCGGCCTCCACGACGTGCTCGCGGGCCCCGTCGAGGAGGTCGGCGGCGGTACGCAGGAGGGCGGCCCGCGCGGCCCGGTCGGCGAGCGCCTCGCGGGTGCCGTGGGCGGCCCGGACGGCCCGGTCGACCTCCTCCGCCGTGGCCTCCACCGCGACCTGTTCGCGCGGCTTCCCCGTCCGGGGGTCCACGCTCCACACTGGTTCCGCCGCCACCGCCACGCCCCTGTTCGCTACCCTGAACACCGTTTCCGCACATGAACGCGTTTCCGGTGGACTCTATTGACGGCCCGGCCGTCTCCACAAGGGGCCGCCGGACGGCGGAGGAGGGGGCGAGGGGCATGGCGACTGCCGACGCGGGCGGAGCCCAGGTGAAGTCCGCGGTGCGGACCGTGGAGCTGCTCGAGTACTTCGCCGGGCGCGCCGGGATGCACTCGCTGGCCGCCGTCCAGGAGGCCGTCGGCTATCCCAAGTCGAGTCTGTACATGCTGCTCCGGACCCTGGTGGAGCTGGGCTGGGTGGAGACGGACGCGACCGGCACCCGGTACGGCATCGGGGTGCGGGCGCTGCTCGTCGGCACGGCGTACGTCGACGGCGACGAGGTGGTGGCCGCCTCCCGGACCGTCCTGGACCGGCTCGCGGACGCCACCGCCGAGACGATCCAGCTGGCGCGGCTCGACGGGGCCGACGTGGTCCACCTGGCGGTCCGTCCGTCCCCGCACCACCTGCGGCCGTCCACCCGGGTCGGGCGGCGGCTGCCCGCGCACTCGACCGCGCTCGGCAAGGCGCTGCTCGCCACCCACGACGACGCGCGGGTGCGCGAGCTGCTGCCGGAGACCCTGCCGGCGCCGACCGGGCACACGGTCACCGACCGCGAGGAGCTGATCGGTGAGCTGCGCGTGATCCGCGAGCGGGGCTTCGCGGTGGACCGCGAGGAGAACACGCCGGGGCTGTGCTGCTTCGGCGTCGCGATCCCCTACCGGACCCCGGCGCGGGACGCGGTCAGCTGCTCGGTGCCGGTGGCGCGGCTCACCCCGGACCGCGAGCGGTCGATCGGGGACGCGCTCCTCGACGCACGGGACCGGCTGGCCCTGATGACCCGCCGCCTCTGAGCGCCGGGAAGCCCCCCGTACGGGAGGAGGGCTCCTCCCCCGTGCGGCGGAGGCGGTTCACCGGCGGGGAGGAGGCGGCGCACGGGGCCCGTGCGGGCGGCGCGCCCGGACGTGGTCCTCATGGACGTGCGGATGCCGGAGGTCGACGGCATCCGGGCCACCGAGCGGATCCTCGCCGGGACGGCGGAGCCGCCCCGGATCGTGGTGGTGACCACCTTCGAGAACGACTCCTCCGTGTACGACGCGCTGCGCGCGGGCGCGGCCGGCTTCCTCCTGAGGCGGGCGGCGGTGGAGGAGCTGGTGGGCGCGGTCCGGCTGGTCGCGCGGAGCGACTCGCTGCTCTACCCGGAGGCGGTGCGCGGTCTGGCCGCCGAGCACGCCCGCCGCGGGCCTCGTCCGGCCCCGCCCTGGGCGGCGCGGCTCACCGAGCGGGAGGCGGAGGTGCTGCGGCTGGTGGCGACGGGCCTGACGAACGCGGAGATCGCCGTCCGGCTGGGCGTCGGCCCGGCCACGGCCAAGACGCACGTGGCGGCGGTCCTGTCCAAGCTGGACGCCCGCGACCGCACCCGGGCGGTGATCCTGGCGTACGAGTCGGAATTCGTGGGGACGGGGTGACGGGGCTCCCCGGGGGCCGGGGCCGCCGCTACGACCGGGTGGCCGTGCCGCAGCCCGTTCCGCCCCGGCCCTCGCCCAGCGGCTCCGTACGGGCGTAGGGGTCGACCGTCCCGCCGTCCGGGTCGGTGTCCACCGCTCCCCCGCCGAACTCCGGCCGGAAGTAGCCGGTGGGTGCGCCGCAGCCGCCGTTGGTCATGTGGAGCTTGTACGACAGGAGGGTGAGGGTCCCCTCCTCGGTGGTCACCTTCGCCGGGTCGTCCCAGCTCACCACGGTCTCCCGCCGCACGATCACGCGCACCACCTCGTCGCCGCCGCCGGCCGGGGCGGCCGGGTACACGTACGTCACGTCGGCGGTGACCTCCAGGGCCCCGAGCCGTCCCTCCCGGTAGGAGAGCCGGCCCCGGGTCCTGACCTCGTCCCCGACGAGGCGGGCCTGCGCCGGGTCGAAGCGGCTGAAGAGCAGCAGCGGGTCGTGGTCCTCGCCGGGGGTGCTCAGGGCGGTCGACACGAAGGTCCGGACGTCCTCCTGGTGCGGGTTCATCAGGGCGATGGCCCTCTCCGGGCGGGCGCCCCGCAGCACCGCCGGGTCCAGGCCGGCCGCGGCGAGGAAGTCGCGCGTGCGCGTGAGGGCCCGCGCCACCTCCGCCTTCGTCATCCGGCCGGTGGGCCGGGCGTCGGGCACGGTGATGCCGGCCGTGCCGCTCGCCCAGCGCGCCGCCGGGGAGCCCCGGAACGGGTCGTCGAGCGTCGCCCGCCCGGCCGCCTCCGCGGGAGGCGCCTCCGTGGGCCGCTCCGTCTCCTGCGCGAGGGGCGCGCCGACCCGGTCCCCGCCGCCGGACCAGCCGACGACGCCTCCCGGGTCCACCGCCACGAACAGCAGGGCGAGGGCGGCCGCGAAGCCCGCCACGTACCAGCCCTTACGGGAGCGGGACCGGGGCCGTACGGGCGCGGACGTCGGCGCGCGCCACGGCGCGGGTCCGGCGGGCTCCGCCCGCAGCCGGGCCGCCGTCTCGCGGGCCCGCGCGGACGGCTCCTTCGGCGCGTCCCCCGTGCCGTCGGCCGAGGTCCGGAGGAACTCCTCCCACGCCTCGTCCGGCACCGCCGAACCGTCCCGGTCCCCGCTCACTCCCGGCCCCTCCCCGTCCCCACGCGTTTACGGCCCCTCCCCGGGGGCCTCCGCATGATCGCACAGTCGACCGAACGGATCCGGACATGAAGGTTCGCTGAGAAACGGGGCACATCCGGAACGTCCGCCGCCGGTCCGTTCGTCCCGACAAGTGCGATGAACAAGACGATCAGGAACACCTCGGTCTTCGTGCTGCTCCTCGTGCTCGCCCTGCTCGGCCGGGCCACGTGGGTGCAGGCGTACGAGGCCCGGGCGCTCGCGGACGACCAGAAGAACCGGCGGAACACGATCGCGCAGTACGCGCAGCCGCTCGGGAACATCGTCGTGGCCGGCTCCCCGGTCACCGGCTCGGAGAGGAGCGGAGGGGGGACGGACCTGGAGTACCGGCGGACCTACACGGACGGCGAGCTGTACGCGGCCGTCACCGGCTACAGCTCGCAGGCGTACGGCGCCACCCAGTTGGAGGGCATCTACGCCGACGTCCTCGACGGCACCGACGACCGGCTGAAGAACCCGCTGGACGCGGTGACCCGCAAGCAGCAGGAGCCGGGCACGGTCCTCACCACGATCGACCCCGCCGTGCAGAAGGCCGCCTACCGGGCGCTCGGGAACAAGAAGGGCGCGGCCGTCGCCGTCGACCCGGCGAGCGGCCGGATCCTGGCCATGGCCTCCACGCCGTCCTACGACCCGTCGAGGATCTCCGGGACGAACGACGGGGCCGCCTGGCAGGAGCTGACCGGCGACGAGGACAAGCCGCTGGTCAACCGGGCGCTGCGGCAGCCGCTGCCGCCCGGCTCCACCTTCAAGCTGGTCGTCGCGGCGGCGGCCCTGGAGGACGGCCTGTACGGCTCGGTGGACACGGCGACGGAGAGCCCCGACCCGTACACGCTGCCGCACACCCGGACCGTGCTGCGCAACGAGAACGCGTCCGCGCCCTGCGAGAACGCCACGATCCGCACGGCGCTGCGGTACTCCTGCAACAACGTCTTCGGCAAGATGGCCGCCGACCTGGGGCAGGACAAGGTGCGGGCCATGGCGGAGAGGTTCGGCTTCAACGACGCCGGGCTGGACGTGCCGGTCCGGGCGTACGCGAGCGTGTACCCGTCGAAGATGGACCCGGCGCAGACGGCGCTCAGCGGCATCGGCCAGTTCGACGTGACGGCCACCCCGCTCCAGATGGCCATGGTGTCGGCGGCGATCGCCAACGACGGGCTCCTCGCGGCCCCGCACATGGTGTCGGAGGTCGTCGACTCCGACGGCGACGCGCTCACCTCGTTCGAGGACGGAGACACCCGGCGGATCGTCTCCTCCGCGACGGCCGGGCAGCTGCGCAGCGCGATGGTGACCGTGGTGGAGGAGGGCACCGGCACCAACGCGGCGGTCGCCGGGGCGGAGGTCGGCGGCAAGACGGGCACGGCCCAGCACGGCGAGAACAACAGCAAGACGCCGTACGCCTGGTTCACCTCGTACGCGAAGGACCCCTCGACCGGGAAGCAGGTCGCCGTCGCGGTGATGATCGAGGACTCGGGCGCGGCCCGCTCCGAGGTCAGCGGCAACGGTCTGGCGGCCCCGGTGGCCCAGAAGATGATGGCGGCGGCGCTGAAGTGACGGCGGTGGCGCCGAAGTGACGGCGGACGGGGCCCGATTGGCCGTCGGGCCCCGCCACGCGATATGCAGGGGCACGCTCGCATCCGAGCACGCATTCGATCCGTACCCCTGCTTCCCCCTCCCGGAGGACCGCCGTGCGTCTGCCCCGTTCCCTGTCCGGCTGGACCATGGCGGTCTTCGGCGTGCTCGCCGCCGCGCTCGGCACGGTGGGCCTGGTCGCCCCGGACGCCCTGCTCACGGTCATGGGCTTCGAGCCGGTGCCCGACGGCGGACGGGCGGACGGCGACCACACCCTGGTCTTCCTGACGGCCTCCTCGATGGCCGCGCTCAACATGGGCGTCTACTACGTCCTGGCCTCGCTCGCCGACTGGAAGCCGTTCTTCCGCTGGACGGTCCCCTTCCGCCTCCTCACCTGCGCGGTCTTCACCCTCGCCGTCGTCACCGGCCGCGCCCCGGCCGGCTTTCTGGGCGTGGGCCTGTGGGAGGGGCTCGGCGCGCTCGTGACGGGGGCGGCGCTGCGGTACGAGAAGCGGAAGGCCGGGGACGCCCCCTAGGGGGTGTCTTGTCGGTCGGGCCGGACCCCGCGAGCCCGGCCCGGTCGGCAAGACGCCCCCTAGGTGCGGGGTGGCCTCCGGGCGGGGAGCATGGAGGAAAAGCACGGGCGCGGCGGGAGGAGGCAGGGTGACGGCCGGTTCCTTCCCTGGGACGGCGGGGCGGGTCGGGGTGCCCCTGGGCGGCAAGGGTCTGCTCGACGTGCTCGGGGTCGCGGCCGTCGTCGTGGACGCGCGCGGCCGGATCGTGCTGTGGAGCCCGCAGGCGGAGAGCCTCTTCGGCTTCCGCGCCGAGGAGGCCCTCGGCCAGTACGTGGCCCGGCTGATCGTCGGCGAGGACCACCGCGAGGAGGCGATGCGGCTCTTCGGCGAGGTGCTCGCCGCCGGCACGACCTGGTCGGGCACCTTCCCCGTACGGCACAAGGACGGCTCCACCCGGCAGGTCGAGTTCCGCAACATGCGGCTCACCGACGACCTGGGCGGGCTCTACGCCCTGGGGATCGCCGCCGACCACTCCGTCGTCGAGCGGGTCGAGGCCGAGCTCGCCCTCTCCGACCGGCTCGTCTCCCAGTCCCCGATCGGCCTCGCGGTCTTCGACACCGCTCTGCGGTTCGTCCTGGTGAACCCGGCCCTGGAGCGGATCAACGGCATCCCCGCCGCGCTGCACACCGGGCGGCGGATCTCCGACATGCTGCCCGGGATCGACGCGCCGGGGGTGGAGGAGGTGCTGCGGACGGTCCTGGCGACGGGCGAGCCGCTGCTCGACCACTCCACGGTGGGCCGCACCCCGGCGGACCCGGACCGCGACCACGTCTGGTCGGTGTCGTGCTACCGCCTCGAAGGCGGCGAGGGCCGGGTCCTGGGCGTGGCGGCGTCGGTGATCGACGTGACCGAGCGGCACCGGGCGGACGCGGAGGCGGACCGGTCCCGGCGGCGGCTCGCGCTCATCGCGGACGCCTCGGCCCGGGTCGGCACCACCCTGGAGGTGGAGCGGACCGCCGACGAGCTGGCCTCGGTGGTGGTGCCGGCGCTCGCGGACGTCGCCGCCGTCGACGTCCTGGACTCCGTCCTGTCGCTGCGCAGACCGGGCACGCCGGACGAGGGGCCCGCGCTGTTCCGGGCGCTCGCGGTGAAGGCGGCGGGGAAGACGGAGGCGCTGCCGGCCGCCGACCCGCCGGGGTCGGTCGCGATGTACGGGGCGGACCGGCTGGTCACCCGGTGCGTGCACACGGGCCTGCCGGTCCTGGTGGAGCGGGTCGGGCCCGGGGACCTGTCCCGGATCGCGCGGAGCCCGGAGGCGGCGGAGATGCTGGCCAGGGCCGGGGTCCACTCATACCTGGCGGTGCCGCTGATCGCGCGCGGCGAGGTGCTCGGCGCGCTCGACCTCAAGCGGGACCGCAACGCGCTGCCGTTCGACGGGGACGACGTGCTGCTCGCGACGGAGCTGGCGGCCCGGGCGGCGGTGAGCATCGACAACGCGCGCTGGTACCAGAGCGTGCGGAACTCGGCGGTGACGCTCCAGCGCAGTCTGCTGCCGGGGGCGCCGCCGGCCCGGGCGGGCCTGGAGGTCGCGGCCCGCTACCAGCCGGCGCAGGCGTCGAGCGAGGTCGGCGGGGACTGGTACGACGTGATCCCGCTGCCCGACGACAAGACGGCGCTCGTCGTCGGGGACGTGATGGGCAGCGGGATCGACGCGGCGGCGACGATGGGCCGGCTGCGGACGGCGACCTGCGCGTTCGCGGACCTCGACCTGTCCCCGGCGCAGGTGCTGCGGCACCTGGACCGGATCACGGAGGGCCTGGAGCACTACATCGCGACCTGCCTCTTCGCCGTCCACGACCCGGCCAGGGAGCGGTGCCGGATCGCGAACGCCGGGCACCTGCCGCCCGTGCGGGTCCCGGTGGACGGTCCGGCCGAGCTGGTGCGGCTCTCGACCGGGGTGCCGCTGGGGGTGGGCGGCGGCACCTTCCGCACGGCCCGGGTGCCGTTCCGGCCCGGGGACCGCCTGGTGCTCTACACGGACGGTCTGATCGAGACCCGCGACGAGGCGATCGACGAGCGGCTCGCGCTGCTCGTGGGCCTCCTCGACGAGGCGCGCGGCCCCCTGGAGGAGACCTGCGACCTGCTCCTGAAGGCGCTGCGCCGGCCGGGGGCGCCGGACGACGTGGCGCTCCTGATCGCCCGGAGCACGGGATGACCTCGCGGAAGCGGCGGGACGGCCCGGACCCCGGCACCGGCACCGGCCGGAAGGGGGCGCGGCGCGGGAAGGGCCGGAAGCGCGAGACCGGGCTGCGGAGCGTCGCCGGGCAGGTCTTCGCCCTGGAGGCGCTGATCGCGCTCCTGGTGATCGTGGCGGCGGTGTTCGTCACGTTCTACCAGGAGCGGCGGGACACCGAGCGGGACGCCCGGGCCCGCTCGCTCGCGGTCGCGGAGGCGCTGGCGAACGCCCCGGGCATCGACGCGGCGCTGGCCTCGCCCGATCCGACGGCGCGGCTCCAGGACGAGGCGGAGGCGATCCGGCGGGCCACCCGGCTCGACTTCATCGCGATCCTGGGCCCGGACGGGATGCGGTACACCGACTCGCAGCCGGACCTGATCGGCCGCAGGGCGGTCGGCGACCTCTCGCGGGCGGCGGTGGACGGCGAGTCGTACACGGAGATCTTCGAGGGCGCGCCGAACGACGCGGTGCGGGCCGTGGTGCCCGTGGTGAACGACCGGGGCAAGATCGTCGGTCTGGTGACCAGCGGCATCGAGGTCGAGAACATCGCGCACTCCGTGCAGGACCGGCTGCCGCTGCTGGCCGGGGCGGCGGGCGGCGCGCTCCTGGTGGCGGTGGGCGGGGCGGCCCTGGTGAGCCGGCGGCTGCGGCGGCAGACGCACGGCCTGGGGCCGGCCGAGATGACCCGGATGAAGGAGCACCACGAGGCGGTGCTGCACGCCGTGCGGGAAGGGGTCCTGATCATCGACTCCGACCACCGGCTGCTGCTCGCCAACGACGAGGCCCGCCGGCTGCTCGGCCTGGGCGCGGAGGCCGAACAGCGGCATGTCTCGGAGCTGGGCCTGGACCCGCGCACGGTCGAGCTCCTGGAGTCGGGGGAGGCGGCGACCGACGAGGTGCACCGGGCGGGCGACCGGCTGCTCGCGGTGAGCGTGCGGCCCACGCTGCCGCACGGCTCCGAGTCCGGCTGCGTGATGACCATGCGGGACACCACCGAGCTGGCCGCGCTCTCCGGCCGGGCGGCGCTGGCCCGGGGCCGGCTCCAGCTGCTGTACGAGGCGGGGGTCAGGATCGGGACGACCCTGGAGGTCGTGCGGACGGCGGAGGAGCTGGCGGAGGTGGCGGTGCCGCGGTTCGCGGACTTCGCCACGGTGGAGCTCCTGGAGCCGGTGCTGCGCGGCGAGGAGCCCTCCGAGCTCGTGGAGACGGCGGCCGCGTCGGCGGAGATGCGGCGGACGGCGCTGAGCGGGGTGCGGCCGGACCGGCCGCTCCAGCCGGTCGGGGACACGGTCCGCTTCGACGTCCCCAGCACCCCGATGGCCATGGCCCTGGCCACCGGGCACGCGGTGGTGCAGCCGGAGCTGGCGGCGGCGGAGGGCTGGCGGGCGCAGGACCCGGAGGGGGCGGCGCAGGCCCTCGCGTACGGGATGCACTCGCTGCTCACGGTGCCGCTGCTGGCCCGCGGGGTGGTCCTCGGGATGGCGAACTTCTGGCGGGCGGACACGCAGGAGCCGTTCGGGGAGGAGGACCTGTCCTTCGCGGAGGAGCTGGCGGCGCGGGCGGCGGTCGCGATCGACAACGCGCGCCGGTTCACCCGGGAGCACGCGATGGCGGTGTCGCTCCAGCGGAGCCTGCTGCCCCGGGTGCTGCCGGAGCAGAGCGCGGTGGAGGTCGCCTACCGCTACCTCCCGGCGAAGGCCGGGGTGGGCGGCGACTGGTTCGACGTGATCCCGCTGCCGGGGGCGCGGGTGGCGCTGGTGGTGGGGGACGTGGTGGGGCACGGGCTGCACGCGGCGGCGGCCATGGGGCGGCTGCGGACGGCGGTGCACAACTTCTCGACCCTGGACGTGCCGCCGGACGAGCTCCTCGGCCACCTCGACGAGCTGACGGGCCGGATCGACCCCCGGGAGTCGGAGGGGACGGACGGGGAGGGGCGGCGGCGCGACGAGGGGATCACCGGCGCGACCTGTCTGTACGCGATCTACGATCCGGCGTCGGGGCTGTGCACGGTGGCGAGCGCGGGCCATCCGGGGCCCGCGCTGGTCTCCTCCGACGGCCGGGTGGAGTTCCCCGAGCTGTCGCCGGGGCTGCCGCTGGGGCTCGGTCTGGGCGAGGCGCCGTTCGCGTCGACGGAGCTGCTGCTGCCGGAGGGGAGCAAGCTGGTGCTCTTCACCGACGGCCTCCTGGAGGACCACGGGCGGGACTTCGACACGGGGCTCGGGATGCTGCGGTCCACGCTCGCCCGCCCGGACCGGAGCCCGGAGCAGGCCTGCGCGGACGTCCTGGCGACGCTCCTGCCGCCCTCGCCGCGCGACGACATCGCGCTCCTCGTGGCGCGGACCCGGCTGCTCGACCGGGAGCGGATCGCCGAGTGGGAGGTGGCGCGGGACCCGTCGGCGGTGTCGCCGGTGCGGAACGCGGCGGCGGCGAAGCTGTCGGAGTGGGGGCTGGACGGGCTCGCGTTCTCGGCGGAGCTGATCCTCAGCGAGCTGATCACGAACGCGGTGCGGTACGGCGCGGACCCGGTGCGCGTGCGGCTGCTCCACGACCGGGCGCTGATCTGCGAGGTCTCGGACGGCAGCAGCACCTCGCCGCACCTGCGGCACGCGGCGGCGACGGACGAGGGCGGGCGCGGGCTCTACCTGGTCGCGCAGTACGCGGAGCGCTGGGGCACCCGGTACGGGCGGCGCGGCAAGACGATCTGGGCCGAACTGCGGGCGGGCGCGGGCGACCCCGAGCCGGCGGAGGCGGCGATGCCGGACCTGGACGCCCTGGAGGACCTGGCCTGGTGAGGGCCTGACCTGGTGAGGACCCGGCCTGGTGCGGGCCCCGGGCTCCGCTAGGGTGCGCGGATGACGGACACGCGTACGTACGGCGGCTATCGGACGGGCGGGCTGTGGGCCGCGGTGCGGATCTCGTTCGCCGCGCTCCTGGTCGGCTCGGGCATCGCGCTGTTCCTGATGATGGAGTACGACGAGCGGTGCGCCCAGGGGCTGGTCCGGGGGCTCGGCGGGCTGCGGGGGACCCGGAACCAGGCGTTCCCCCCGGCCACGGTCTGCGAGTTCGAGCGGGGGGACGTGTCCTCGCTCGGGAACGCGTGGGTCCTCGGCGCGCTCCTCTGGGTCGCCCTGGCGGTCCTGGTCGTCTGCCTGTTCACGGCGCTGGTGGTGGAGTGGTTCGAACCGCGCCCCGGCGACCCGCTGGTGGAGCCGAGGAGCAGGGCCGAGCAGGTGAGCCGCACGGGGTCCGCCTTCTTCGTGACCGGGTCCCTCTTCCTCCTGCTGTACGCGCTGGCCGGCTGGGAGCTGTTCACCGGCCCGTCGTCGGCCTGTTCGGCGGGCGGGGGCTGGGGGTACCACCCGCCCAGGACGCTGGAGTACTCCTTCTTCCCGCCGCAGGCGACCTGCCAGTACGCGAGCGGCGCGACGGAACGCCTCACCTCCGGCTGGCTGTCCTCCCTGACGGCGCTGTCCGCCCTCCCCGCCCTCCTCGCGGGCGTCGGTTTCGCCCTCGCCCGGCGCCGCCGCCGGGAGGAGCACTCCCGGAAACCGCGTTGACGGCCCGTCAGGCGGCTTCCTAGCGTGTCCCGGGACCGACCGGAGGAGAGCCGCCGCATGTCCCGTCCCCTCGCCCTCGTGACCGGGGTCGGCCGTACCGTCGGCATCGGCGCGGCCGTCGCCCGCCGCCTCGCGGACTCGGGCTGGGACCTGGTCCTCACCCACTGGACCCCCTACGACCTGCGCATGGAGTGGGGCGTCGAGCCGGGCGCGACCGAGGCGATCGTCCGTGACCTCACCGCCCGGGGCGCGACCGCCGAGGCCGTCGAGGCCGACCTCGCCGACCCGGAGGCCCCCGCGTTCGTCCTCGACACCGCCGAGCGGCTCCTCGGCCGCCCGGTCACGGCCCTCGTCCTGTGCCACTGCGAGTCGGTCGACTCCGGTCTGCTCGACACCACGGTCGAGAGTTTCGACCGCCACTTCGCGGTCAACGCGCGCGCGTCCTGGCTGCTGATCCGCGAGTACGGCCGGCGGTTCACCGGGACCCCGGGCACCGGCCGCGTCGTCGCCCTGACCAGCGACCACACCGTGGGGAACCTCCCGTACGGGGCGAGCAAGGGCGCCCTGGACCGCATCACCCTGGCGGCCGCCCACGAACTCGCGCACCTCGGGGTCACCGCGAACGTCGTCAACCCCGGCCCCGTGGACACCGGCTGGATGTCCGGGGAGCTGCGGGAGGAGATCGTCCGGAAGACCCCGCTCGGCCGCCTCGGCACCCCCCGGGACGCGGCGCACCTGGTGGACTTCCTCTGCTCGCCCGAGGGCCAGTGGGTCAACGGGCAGCTGCTGACGGCCAACGGCGGCCTCGTCTGACCCGGAGGCGCGCCGCGGAAGTACGCAGGACCCGGCCGGACTGATACGGGGGAGCCGGCCGGGTCCGGGTGACCGTCCGCACGGGCGGACCGGACCCGCTCACCGTAGGCCCGGCCGAAGATCGTCGCGAGCCGCGGAACGCGGGGGCTGTCCGGAATGCGCGACGGATCGGGGCAACCGAAGCACGCCCCGGCCGGGGGACGCGCCCCCGGCGGCCCGACCCCGTCCGGCGGCTCCGGCCGGCGCCACGACCGCCGGTCCCGCCCGGGCCCGCCCGGCGGCTTTGGCGCGATACCGCCGTCGGGCGCCCCCGCGCCACACCCCCCTCAGCGTCCCGCCCGCAGCGTCCGGGACGGGGACTCGCCGTACTTCTCGCGGTAGCGCGCCGCGAACCGGCCCTGGTGGCCGAAGCCCCAGCGCCAGGCCACCTCGCTCACGCTCACCTCGTCCGGCGCGGCCGCCCGCAGCTCCTCGCGGACCCGGTCGAGGCGGACCTCCCGTACGTACGCCATCGGGGACATCCCCACGTACTCCCGGAAGGACTCCTGGAGGCGGCGGACGCTCACCCGGGCCAGGGCGGCGAGTTCGGTCGTGGTGAACGGGTGCTCGGGGCGCTCCCGCACCGCGTCCATCGCCCGCTTGACCGGGGCCGGGCGCCGGGCCTCCCCCGGATGGTCGAGCGCCTCGCGCCAGGGGTGCTCGGCGGCCAGGAGCAGTCCGTTGAGCAGCGCCTCCTGGAGGGGTCCCGCCACCAGTTCGTGCCGGGCGAGGCCCTCCCCGGCCAGCGCCCCGTACGCGACCTGGCGGGCGAAGCGCACCCAGCTCAGGCCGGGGCCGCGCGTGATGTCCAGGCGGGGCGCGAAGACGAGCGGGCCGCGCGGCGGCCGTCCCGTCAGCCGTTCGAGGCGCTCGCGCAGCGCGGCCGCCCCGATCTTCACCGCCAGGGTCCGGCAGTCGCCGCTCCAGCGGTCCAGGAAGGTGTCCCCCGCCGGGTCGAGCAGCAGCGCCTCGGAGGCCGTCGCGACGAGCGGCGGGCCGCCGCCCTGGCGCAACTCCATCGTCCCGGTCAGCGGGGCGTTCAGGTGGTAGGCGCCCAGCTCCCCGAAGCTCATCCGGACGTCGGCCCCGCAGCTGAGGTCACCGATGACCAGCGGCCCGAGGACGACGGTGTCGAACCGCGCCGCGAAGGGGCGCGAGCCGCGTTCGACCAGGTCCATGCGGCTCGTGTAGTACCGCGCGTCGAGTTCCTCGCGCGCCTCGTCCACGTCTCCCGTCCGGAACGAGCCCCCGCCCTCCGGTCTCTCCCGCCCCACCGCGTCCGCCCCCGTCCCCCCGGCCCCCACAGCACCCATGGGTCGAAAGAATATTCATATGACGGATCTGACCGGGAACGGCAGGATGCCCGTCATGCCACGACCTCACGGATTCACGTACGAGCAGCGGGGCGACGGCTCCGTCGTCCTCACCCACCAGGGCCGCGCCGCGGGCGTGCTGCGCGGCGGGCGCGCCGAGAAGTTCCTGGCGGAGGTGGAATCGGGCGACGCCCAGCTGGTCATGGCCCGCTGGACGGGCGCGTACCGCTTCGGCAACGAACGGCAGGCGCGCGACCACCCCCGTAATCAGGGTGGCCGAACCGGGCGAAGGTAAGGGAACGGCAAAGGGGCCCGGATCGTTAGCCCTGGCATGACCGCTATGACCCCCGGCTCGAACATCCCTCTCACCGCCACGCGCGTGGCGGTGGACGTCGCCGCCCCCGTGCGGCTCGACGTCTCGGGCCTGCTGCTCGGCGCCAACGGCAAGGTGCGCTCGGACGACGACTTCATCTTCTACAACCAGCCGGCCGGGCCCGGTGTCACCTACCGCTCCGGCGGCGGGACCGCGCCCGACGCGATCCTGGTCGACACCGGCGCCCTGCCGGCCGGCGTCGAGAGGATCGTCGTCACGGCGAGCCCGGACGCCGCGGGCCAGACGTTCCAGGGCGTCGAGCCCACGGCGACGATCCGCGACGCGGACGGCGGGGCCGTGCTCGCCACCTTCACCCCGCCGCGCCTGGCCACGGAGACGGCGCTCGTGGTCGTCGAGATCTACCTGCGCAACGGCGCGTGGAAGGCCCGCGCGGTGGGCCAGGGCTACGCGAACGGGCTCGCGGGCATCGCGACCGACTTCGGCGTCTCGGTGGACGAGGAGCCGGCCGCTCCCCCGGCCCCCGCCGCGCAGGCCGCGCCTCCGGCACCCCCGGCCCCGCCCGCGCCGCCCGTCGCCCCCGTGGACCCCCGGCTCGCGCCCCCGGCCCCCGCCGCTCCCCCGGCCGCGCCCGCCGCCACCGGCAAGATCAACCTCGACAAGGGCCGGGTCAACCTCCAGAAGAACCAGACGGTGTCCCTGGTCAAGGGCGGCCGTCCGCTGCTCTCGCAGGTCAAGATGGGCCTCGGCTGGGAGCCCGCCTACCGGGGCAAGGACATCGACCTGGACGCGTCCGTCATCGCGTACGGACCCCAGCGCAACCATCTGGACAGCTGCTACTTCGGCAAGCTGACCATCCTCAACGGCTCGGTCAAGCACTCCGGCGACAACCTCACCGGCGAGGGCGCGGGCGACGACGAGGTGATCGTCGTCGACCTGGGCCGGCTGCCCGCCGAGGTCTCCGGCCTCGTCTTCACGGTGAACTCCTTCTCCGGCCAGAAGTTCACCGAGGTCGCCAAGGCCTACTGCCGGCTGATCGACGCGGCGACGGGCGAGGAGCTGGTCCGCTTCGACCTGACCACCGCCGAGCCGCAGACCGGCGTGATGATGGCGAAGCTGATCAAGCAGTTCTCCGGCGAGTGGGAGATGACGGCGATGGGCGAGTTCGTGAAGTCGCGGACCGTCCGGGGCATGGTGAAGCCGGCCGCCCAGGCCCTCTGACCGACCGGACCGCAAGGGCTCCCGGGTCCTCCCGGGAGCCCTCTTCCGTACGGCGGGCGGACCGCACGGGCCGCCGGCGGCACCACCGCGAGCGGCGCCCGGACGGCACCGGGACACCGCCGAAGGCCGGACGGCACCCGGCACCCGGCACCCGGATGTCACCGGACGCCCGGGCGCTCCGGGCGCTCCGGGCGCTCCGGGCGCTCCGGGCTCCCGGTGGCGCAGCCTCACGCCGTACCCGTTCCCGTATCCGTCCGCGTACCGGAACCCTGCCGTGCCGTCAGGCGCCCGAGCGCGAGCGGGCCTTGAAGGCGGCCTTGCGGGCCTCCTTCGCCGCGCCCTTGTCCCGGTGCAGCCGGCCCATCGCCTCCAGGACCTCCGCCGTCGCCGGGTGCTCCACCCTCCAGGCCGCCTCGAAGAAGCCGCCGTGGCGCCCGGTGAGGCCCTCGATCAGCTCCTGGAGCTCCTCCAGGTCGCCCTCCGCGTCGAGCTGGGCCGCGATCGTGTCGATCGCCAGCCAGAAGATCATCGACTCCGGCGGCGCGGGTACGTCCGCCGCGCCCCGCTCCGCGAGCCAGACCCGCGCCAGGCCGCCGAGTTCCGCGTCGTCCAGGACCTCCCGCACGGCGGGCTCCGCCTCCGGGCCCACCAGGGAGAGCGTCTGCTGGCAGTGGAGGCGGCGGAGCGGGGAGCCCGCGTCGGAGCCCCGGGCGGCGTGCAGCAGCTCGCGGGCCGCGCCGAGGGCGTCGCGCCCGGCCAGCCAGACGGCGGTCTCCTCGCGGGCCGCCGCCTCCGGGTAGCCGGCGATCCCGTCGAGGAGGGCGTCGGCGCCCTTGTCGGCCAGGTCGCCGACGGCGGGCGCGTCGACGCCGGCCTCCAGCATCCGGGCCCGGACGCCGTAGAGGCCGAGCGGGGTGAGCCGGACCATGCCGTAGCGGGTGACGTCCTCGTCGTCGACGGAGACGGCCGGCTCCTCGCCCTCCTCGACCATCAGGGCCTCGTCCAGGGGCTGGTACTCCACGAGCCCGATCGGCTCCAGCAGCCGGAACTGCTCGTCCAGCCGCATCATGGCGTCGGAGACCTGCTCCAGGACGTCGTCGGTGGGCTCGCCCATGTCGTCGGGGACGACCATCGACGCGGCGAGCGCGGGCAGCGGCACCGGGCCCTCGCCGGCCCCGCCCTCGCTGACGGTCAGCAGGTAGAGGTTGCCGAGCACGCCCTCCAGGAACTCGGCCTCGGCCTCGGGGTCCCAGTCGAGGGCGTCGACGTCGATCTCGCCGTCCTCGCCGATGAGGTCGTCGAGGTCGTCGAGGACGGGGGCGACGGCGTCCGCGAAGACGGTGTCGAAGCCGTCCAGCCAGAGCGCGAGGACGTCCCGGGGCGAACCGCCGGTGAGCAGCGCCAGGTTCTCGCCGGGCCCGGCCCGGCCGGGGACGTCCTCCTCGCCGGCCCCGTCCGCCGGCTCGCCGTCCTCGACCTCCACGAGGCCGGTGTCGACCGCGAGCCGCCAGGCGTCGCCCGCCCGGAGCTCGCCCTCCTCGTCGGCGGTCAGGCCCAGGGCCCCGGCCGCCGCCGGGAGCTGCTCGTCGACGAGGTCGCCGCCCGCGTCGACCCGGGTGTCGGGCCCGGTCCAGCGGGCGAGCCGGGCCGCGTCGGCGAGGAGGGGGGCGGCCAGGGCGTCCCGCGCCAGCTCCGCGTCCGCACGCAGCCGAACGGGGGGAAGGGTGGGGTGGTCCGCTGACATTCTGGGGGTCTCCTCGGCGCGTACGGGGTGAGCGGGTGAACAGGGGGTCCGGGAAAAGCGGTCGGTGGGCGGGGGCTCGGGAGGGCGTTCGGCGAGCGGGCTCGGGAAAGCGGTCTCGGCGAGTGGTCCCGGAGAGCCGTCCCAGCGTAGACGCATCCGGGGGGAGGTCCGCCGGTTCACGGATTCGTCAGCCTTCGTACACCCGTCGACCCTTGACAAGTGGGGTGCCCTGCCAAGAGATTGACGCGCGTAGATCCATCTGCCGTTCCTCCAAGCACCCTCGGAGTCCCTGATGTCTTCCTCCATACCGAGAACCGCGGCCGTCGCCGCCGTCGTGTCCGCCGCCCTGGCCGCCGGACTGCTCGCCGGTTCGGCGAGCGCGTCCGCCGAGGACGGCGCCGGTGCCCGCATCCACGACATCCAGGGCACGACCCGCGTCTCGCCCCTGGTCGGGCAGCAGGTCACCGGTGTCACGGGCATCGTGACCGGCGTCCGCACCTACGGCTCGCGCGGCTTCTGGATCCAGGACCCCACCCCCGACGCGAACCCGGCCACCAGCGAGGGCCTGTTCGTCTTCACCAGCTCCGTCCCGACCGTCGCGGTCGGCGACGCGGTGAGCGTGAACGGCACGGTCACCGAGTACGTCCCCGGCGGCCTCGCCTCCGGCAACCAGTCGCTGACGCAGCTCTCCAAGCCGGTCGTCACCGTCGTCTCGCAGGGCAACCCGGTGCCGGCCCCCGTGACGATCTCGTCCTGGTCCGTTCCGGACGCGTACGCCCCGGCGGGCGACCCGGCCGCGGACGGCTCGATCAACGGCCTGACCCTGAAGCCCCGGACGTACGCCCTGGACTACTACGAGTCCCTGGAGGGCACCAACGTCCGGATCGGCACCTCGCGGGTGGTCGGCGCCACCGACCCGTACTCCGAGCTGTGGGTCACGGTGAAGCCGTGGGAGAACGCCAACCGGCGCGGCGGCACGGTCTACGGCTCGTACGAGGACCAGAACACCGGCCGGCTCCAGGTCCAGTCGCTGGTCCCGACCGCCCAGCAGCCGTTCCCCAAGGCGAACGTGGGCGACGTGCTCGCCGGCGCCACCGAGGGCCCGCTCGACTTCAACCAGTACGGCGGCTACACGCTGACCGCTCGCACCCTCGGCACGGTCGTGGACCGGGGCCTGAAGCGCGAGACCACGGACCGGCAGCACCGGAACGAGCTGGCCGTGGCGACGTACAACGTCGAGAACCTCGACCCGACCGACCCGCAGGAGAAGTTCGACGCGCTCGCGAAGGCGGTCGTGGAGAACCTCGCCTCGCCGGACGTCGTCGCCCTGGAGGAGATCCAGGACGACAACGGCGCCAAGAACGACGGCACGGTGAGCGCCGGTCAGACGGTGAAGAAGTTCACCGACGCGATCGTGGCGGCCGGCGGCCCGGCGTACGAGTGGCGCTCGGTCGACCCGGAGAACAACAAGGACGGCGGCGAGCCCGGCGGCAACATCCGTCAGGTCTTCCTCTTCAACCCGGCGCGGGTCTCCTTCACGGACCGCCCGGGCGGCGACGCCACCACCGCGACCGGCGTCACCGGCCGCAAGGGGCACGCGGCGCTGACCGTCTCCCCCGGCCGGATCGACCCGGCGAACACGGCCTGGGCGGACAGCCGCAAGCCGCTCGCGGGCGAGTTCGTCTTCCGGGGCCGTACGGTCTTCGTGATCGCCAACCACTTCGGCTCGAAGGGCGGGGACGAGTCGATCGTCTCCCACCACCAGCCGCCGAACCGTTCCTCCGAGGCGAAGCGCCTGCTCCAGGCCCAGGCCGTCAACGGCTTCGTGAAGCAGCTCCTCGCGGTCGAGAAGCAGGCCGACGTGCTGGTGGTCGGCGACATCAACGACTTCGAGTTCTCCGGCACCACGAAGGCGCTGACGGCCGGCGGCGCGCTGTACCCGGCGGTGAAGTCGCTGCCGCGCGGCGAGCGCTACTCGTACGTGTACCAGGGCAACAGCCAGGTCCTCGACCAGATCCTGACCAGCCCGGGGATCCGCCACTTCGCATACGACAGCGTCCACATCAACGCGGAGTTCGCCGACCAGGACAGCGACCACGACCCGCAGGTCCTGCGGTTCCGCCCGTAAGCCCGTAGGCCCCTCCACGCCCGCGCCGAGACTCGGCGCGGGCGTGCGCCGTCCCACCCTTCAGCAGTCCTTACCTTTCCGGCCAAGAAGATCTAAGTGGACCTTCACCGTCCGCCGCGCCCAGACTTCCCGCATGACCACCGCACCGCCTTTCGGCCGCGCGCTCTGCGCGATGATCACGCCCTTCACCCCCGCCGGCGCGCTCGACCCCGACGCGGCGGGCGCCCTCGCCGTCCGGCTCGTGGCGGAGGGCTGCGACGGGCTCGTCCTCAACGGCACCACCGGCGAGTCCCCGACCACCACCGACGCCGAGAAGACCGCGCTCGTCCGCGCCGTCCGGGAGGCCGTCGGCCCCGGCCCCTCGGTCCTCGCGGGCGTCGGCAGCGCCGACACCGCGCACACCTCCGGGCTGGCCCGGGCGGCGGAGGAGGCGGGCGCGGACGGGCTGCTCGTCGTCACCCCGTACTACAGCCGCCCTCCGCAGGCGGCCGTCGAGGCGCACTTCCTGAAGGTGGCGGACGCGACCGGCCTGCCGGTGATGGTCTACGACATCCCGGGCCGGACCGGCACCCGCGTCGAGCCCGCGACGATGCGGCGGCTCGCCGCGCACCCCCGGATCGTGGCGGTGAAGGACTGCTCGTACGACCTGCTCGGCGCGGCCCGGCTGATCGCGGAGACCGGGCTCGCGTACTACTCGGGCTGCGAGGAGCTGAACCTGCCGCTGTACGCGGTGGGCGGCGCCGGGTACGTCAGCACGGTGGCGAACGTGGCGCCCCGTCAGCTGCGGGCGGTCCTGGACGCCTTCGACGCGGGCGACACCGCCGGGGCGGCCCGGCTCAACGCCCGGCTGCTGCCGCTCGCCGAGCGGATGATGGCCTCGGGCCTGCCGGGCACGGTGACCGCCAAGGCCCTCCTCGGCGGTCCCCTGCGGGAGCCGCTGCTGCCCGCCGACCGGGAGACGGCCGACGGACTGCGCGCGCTCCACGAGGCGCTGCTGCGGCCGGATCAGGCGGAGTCCCCGCTGTAGGTGCGGCCGAGGATCGCGGCGTGTTCCAGGACGTCCTCCAGGGGGTCGTCGATCTGGCCGGTGGAGACCAGGGAGACGTTCGGGCCGTTGTGCGAGTGCAGGTGCGTCTCGTCCGCCGCCGCCGTTCCGGCGGACAGCAGGACCGCCACCGCCGCGCCCACCCCGGTGGCCATGGGCCTCGTCCTCATGTCGGCTCCTCGTCTCGTCTGCGTACGGGGCTCTCCGCCCCCGTACGGATAACGCAGCGTCACCGGATCGGTTGCCGTGCGCGTCACGCGCGCGTTGCCGTGTGACGGGATCTTCACGGTGCCGTCCGGAGTTTCACGGCCCTGTCCCCATCGCGTACCGCCCCGGGGCGGCGCCTGGTCCCCCGGTTAGCCTGGGCCCGCTCCGGGCGCCGGACGGCCGCCCGGCCGTGGAACGAACAGGACGAGGGAACGGGGAGCGGACACATGCCGATACGCGGGGGAAGCACGGCCGGGACGACGGCCGCCGGGGAGCACGGGCCGTCCCGCAGACGTCTGATCCGGCTGGCCGGGACCGGTCTCGGCCTGGCGGCGCTCGGCGTGGGCGCGTGGGGCTGCGGCCCGGTGGAGGAGCCGGCCGCCGACGCCACCGCGCCCGGCAGGAACGGGAAGAACCCGTCGGCCGGGGCGGCCGCTCCCGGGGACGCCTTCACCACCCCGCCGCCCGGCACCGCCCCGGGCCCGCTGTGGCAGGCCGACGCCATGGCCGGGGCGCTCGGCGCGATGGACGCGCTCGCCGTCGCCGGGGACGTGGTCATGGTCTCCGGCGATCCGCTGACGGGCCGCTCCCTCACCACCGGCAAGGAGCTCTGGTCCCGCGAGAAGGTCGCCGTACCGGGCGCGAAGCTGCTGGTCGCGGGCGGCACCCTGTACCTCGCCAGCGCCCGGTACGACGGGGACGTGGTCGGCCTCGACCCGGCCACCGGAAAGGAGACCTGGCGCAGCAGGCTCGGCGGGAAGAAGTACGCGCAGCCCCGCACGATCGCCGTCGACGAGCGGCGGGTCTACGTCCTCGCCGGGATCCTGGAGGCGGACTACAGCGTCGAGGAGAACGTGATCGCGGCCCTCGACATCGCCTCCGGCAAGGTGGTCTGGCAGGAGCGGCGCGACAAGGGCACCCAGGAGTTCGGCATCACCGCCGCCGTCTCCGGCCGCCACCTCGTCTACACGGACTTCCGGGAGAACGTGACGGTCCGCGACACCGCCACGGGCCGGCAGGTGTGGACGAAGAAGATCGGCCGCTCCAACAGCGAGCGGATCGCCGTCCACGGGGGCCTGGTGGTCGTCGCCGACGGCGGGCGGCTGCGCGCCTTCGCCCTGGCCGACGGCACGGAGCGCTGGTCGCTTGCGGCCGACGAGTCGTACACCCGCTTCCACAGCCCCGCCGTCCTGGACGGGGTGCTCTACGCCTCCGACTCCGCGCACGTGCTGCGGGCGGTGGACCCGGCGACGGGCAGGGAGCGCTGGCGCAACGCGGAGCTCCTGGAGGTCGCGTACCCCTGGCAGTTCGTCACGGCGGGCGGGAACCTCTACGCGGCGACGGAGCTCGACCCCAAGGGCGGGGTCCTCGCCTTCGACGCCCGGACCGGCAAGCTGCGCTGGACGTACAACGACGGCACGGGCGCGGTCGACAAGTGGTACGTGGCGGCCTCGGGCAAGCGCCTCGCGGCCCTGCACGGGAAGCGGCTGACCGCCCTGCCGGCCGTCTGACGACGGGGCGCGGGGGCGGTCAGCCGTGCACGGGGCCTCAGTTGTGGCTGTGCAGGACCTCGTTGAGGCCGCCCCAGACCGCGTTGTTCGGGCGGGCCTCGACGGCGCCGGTGACCGAGTTGCGGCGGAAGAGGATGTTCGAGGCGCCGGAGAGCTCGCGGGCCTTCACGATCTCGCCGTCGGGCATGGTGACCCGGGTGCCGGCCGTGACGTACAGGCCGGCCTCGACGACGCACTCGTCGCCGAGCGCGATGCCGACGCCCGCCTCGGCGCCGATCAGGCAGCGCTCGCCGATGGAGATGACGACGTTGCCGCCGCCGGAGAGGGTGCCCATGGTGGAGGCGCCGCCGCCGATGTCGGAGCCGTCGCCGACGACGACGCCGGCCGAGATGCGGCCCTCGACCATCGAGGTGCCGAGGGTGCCGGCGTTGAAGTTGACGAAGCCCTCGTGCATGACGGTGGTGCCGGCGGCGAGGTGGGCGCCGAGGCGGACGCGGTCGGCGTCGGCGATGCGAACCCCGGCGGGCGCCACGTAGTCGGTCATGCGGGGGAACTTGTCGATCGAGGTCACCTGGAGGTGCAGGCCCTCGGCGCGCGCGTTGAGCCGGACCTTCTCGACGTCGTCGACGGCGACCGGGCCGAGCGAGGTCCAGGCGACGTTGGCGAGCAGGCCGAAGACGCCGTCCAGGCTCTGGCCGTGCGGCTTGACCAGGCGGTGGCTGAGCAGGTGCAGGCGCAGGTACGCGTCGTGGGCGTCGAGCGGCTTCTCGTCGAGCGAGGCGATGACGGTGCGGACGGCGACCACCTCGACGCCCCGGCGGGCGTCCACGCCGAGGGCCTTGGCGGCGCCCTCGCCGAGGGCGTTGAGGGCCGCGTCGGGGTCGAGCCGCTCGGTGCCGGCGGGGCCGGGCGCGTCGGTCAGCTCGGGGGCGGGGAACCAGGTGTCGAGGACGGTGCCGTCGCCGGCGAGGGTGGCGAGGCCGGCGGCGACGGCGCCGGTGGTGCGAGGAGCAGTGGTCATGACGGAAAACCTAACCGGCGGGCCCCCGCCCGGGCCAACCGGTCTCAGGTGTCGGTCCGGCGCGCCGTCGGTTCGGACGAGCCCCGGCCGGGGGTTCTCGGTGCTTCGTCCGGGGCCCCGTGCCCCAGGATCCGGCCCAGCATCGCGCGCGCGTACTCCTCGTCGTACGCCCCGCCGGTGAGCAGGACCTGGAGGCAGACGCCGTCCATGAGGGCGACCAGGGCGCGGGCGGTGACGGGGTCGGTGCGGGGGGCCAGGGCGGCGGTGACGGCCCCGGTCCACTCGGCGGCGACCGGGCGCAGGGCGGGGCGGCGCAGGGCGGCGAGGTAGAGCTCGTACTCCAGCTCCACGCCGGTGCGTTCGCCGCCCAGCCACTCCCCCAGGAAGCGGGCGAGGACGGCGGCGAGGTCGGTGTCCGGGTCCAGGAGGGCGGCCCGCTCGCGCAGTTGCCGCCCGAAGTTCTCGTTGGCCGCGCGGAGCGCCGCGACGAGGAGTTCGTCGAGAGAGGCGAAGTGGTACGTGGTGGAGCCCAGCGGCACGTCCGCCTCGGCGGCCACCGTGCGGTGGCTCAGCCCGGCGATGCCGGACCGTCCGACGACCCGGAGGGCCGCGTCCACGATGCGCTCGCGGCGGCCGGGGTCGTGGCGGCGGGCCCGGGCCATCAGTGGGCGCCGCCGAGGTTGAGGACGGCGACCCCGGCGACGATGAGGAGGATCCCGGCGACCTTGGCGAGGCTCAGGGTCTCGCCGAGGAAGAGGACGCCGATGGCGGCGACGGCCGCGGTGCCGACGCCGGACCAGATGGCGTACGCGGTGCCGACCTGGAGCGTCTTGAGCGCCTGTGCCAGGAGCACGAAGGCGATCAGGTAGCCGACGCCGGTGACGAGCGAGGGCCAGAGCTTGCTGAAGCCGTCGCTGTACTTCATCGAGGTGGTGGCGAGGATCTCCGCCGCTATGGCGCCCGCCAGCAGTCCGTAACCCATGCGTACGAGCGTACACACCCTTGTGTACGGGCGTACGTACCGTCTCGTACGGGTGTGCGGTGCGACGACCGATACGGTGTCGCCATGACCTATCCCACGGGGCCCTACGGCTACGGCCACACTCCTCCACCTCCCCCGCCGAAGCCCGGCGTGATACCCCTGCGGCCGCTCGACCTCAGCGAGGTCCTGACGGCCGCCTTCAGCACCTTCGGGCGCCACTGGAAGCAGCTCGTGGGCGTCACGACCGTCGCCTACGGCTTCACCCTCCTGCTGGTCGCCGCCGCGTTCGGCGTCGGCTACCTGGCCGTCGCGGACCACGTGCCCGGCGTGTTCGACCTGCCGGAGGACGCGGAGCCGTCGTGGGAGGACGGCCTTCCGCTGCTGATCGCGTTCGGCTGCGTCTGGCTGTTCTCGGTGGTCGTCATGATGGTCGCGAGCGCCCTGGTGTCGGCGGCGGTGCCCGTGGTCCTCCAGGAGGCGGTCCTGGGCGGCCGCGTCGCGTTCGGGACCGTGTGGGGGCGCGCGTGGGCGCGGATGCCCGCGGTGCTCGGCACGATCCTGCTGACGTCGCTGACCATTTTGGTGCCGTTCCTGCTCGTCGGCGGCCTGTTCGTCGGCCTGATGGCCGTGCTGATCGCCAACGACTCCGGCCCCGCCGCGACGCTGCTGCTCCTCCCCGCGCTCCTGCTGATCGCCCCGCTCGGCACCTGGATCTGGGTGAAGCTCGCCTTCGCCCCGACGGTGGCGGTGATGGAGCGTCAGGGCGCCACGGCGTCCCTGCGGCGGTCCTGGCGCCTGGTGACCGGCTCGTGGTGGCGGACCTTCGGCGGTCTGCTGGTGGCCGCCGTGATCACGGGTGTCGTCAGCATGGTGTTCCAGCAGGTGCTGGGCGCGGTGGCGTCCGCGCCCCTCTCCCTCGACGGGGACCAGGCCCCGGACACGGCCGGGGAGTTCTTCTCCCTGCTCGCGCCGGCACTGATCGTCATGGTCGCCGGATCGCTGATCGCCCAGGTGTTCTCCGCGCTCTTCCCGCCGCTGGTGTCGGGGCTGCTCTACGTCGACCAGCGGATCCGCCGGGAGAACCTGGCGCCGGTGCTCGCCCGGGCGGCGGCGGAGCGGGCGCAGGACTCCTGACGGCCCGGCGGGAGCGGTCGCCTCAGTCCGTGAGCGACCGCTTCGGCCGCAGTACGCAGAATTCGTTGCCCTCGGGATCCGCGAGGGTCACCCAGGTCGCGTCCTCGCCCTGCCCGACGTCGATCCGGGTCGCCCCGAGGGCGAGGATCCGCTCCACCTCGGCGTCCCGGTCGTCGGGGGTGAGGTCGAGGTGCAGCCGGTTCTTGACCGTCTTGGACTCGGGCACGGGCAGGAAGCACATCCCGGGCAGAGCGTGCTCGTCGGCGCCGACGACGACCTCGTGCTCGTCCTCGTAGAGGACCTTCCAGTCCAGGACCGAGGCCCAGAAGCGGGCCTGGGCGGACGGGTCGTGGGAGTCGACGGCGAGGTGGTACATGCGAACGGCCATGCTCCCCAGTCTGTCAGGGGAGCACGGCCGTTCGTGCGAAGCGGGACCGCTCAGACGTTGAAGCCGAGCGCGCGCAGCTGCTCGCGCCCGTCGTCCGTGATCTTGTCCGGACCCCACGGCGGCATCCAGACCCAGTTGATCTTCAGCTCGCTGACGATGCCGTCCGTGGCGGACTTCGCCTGGTCCTCGATCACGTCGGTCAGCGGGCAGGCCGCCGACGTCAGGGTCATGTCCAGCGTCGCGACGTTGGAGTCGTCGATGTGGATGCCGTAGATCAGCCCCAGGTTGACGACGTCGATGCCCAGCTCGGGGTCGACGACGTCGTACAGCGCCTCGCGGACTTCTTCCTCGGAGGCCGGCTTCATGGTGGCCCCGGCGTTCTCGGTCATGCCGACTTCCTCTCGGACTTCTGGTCGTCGTCCCCCAGCGCCTGGGCGGTCGCGTCCTTCCAGGCCATCCAGCTCAGCAGGGCGCACTTCACCCGGGCGGGGTACTTGGAGACCCCGGCGAACGCGACCGCGTCCTCCAGGACCTCCTCCATCGCCTCGTCCGGCTCGATCTGGCCCTTGGACTGCATCAGCTCCAGGAAGGTGCCCTGGATCTTCTGCGCCTCGGCCAGCTCCTTGCCGACGAGCAGCTCGTTGAGGACGGACGCCGAGGCCTGGCTGATGGAACAGCCCTGGCCCTCGTACGACACGTCCTCGACGCGCGAGCCGTCGTACTTCACGCGGAGCGTGATCTCGTCGCCGCACGTCGGGTTGACGTGGTGCACCTCGGCGTCGCCGTCCCGGAGACCGCGCCCGTGCGGGTGCTTGTAGTGGTCCAGGATGACGTCCTGGTACATCGAATCCAGCTTCACGAGCGTCCCCTAGCCGAAGAAGTTCCGTACGTGCTCCAGTCCCTCGACCAGGGCGTCGACCTCGGCCGGAGTGGAGTACAGATAGAACGACGCCCGCGTGGTCGCGGGAATTCCGTAGCGGAGGCAGACCGGCCGCGCGCAGTGGTGGCCGACCCGGACCGCGATGCCCTGCTCGTCGAGGACCTGGCCCACGTCGTGCGGGTGGATGTCGCCGAGCGTGAAGGAGATCGCCGCGCCGCGGTCCTCGGCCGTGGTGGGGCCGATGATCCGCAGGTCCGGGACCTCCTGGAGGCGCCGGACGGCGTACTCGGTGATCGCGTGCTCGTGGCGCGCGATGTTCTCCATGCCGATCGCCGACAGGTAGTCCACGGCCGCGCCGAGGCCGACGGCCTGCGCGATCGGGGGCGTGCCCGCCTCGAACTTGTGCGGGGCCGGCGCGTACGTCGAGGAGTGCATCGAGACGGTCTCGATCATCTCGCCGCCGCCGAGGAAGGGCGGCAGGTCCTCCAGGAGCTCCTGCCGTCCCCACAGCACGCCGATGCCGGTCGGGCCGCACATCTTGTGGCCGGTGAAGGCCACGAAGTCGGCCTGGAGCGCCTGCACGTCCAGGACCATGTGCGGGGCCGCCTGGGAGGCGTCGATGCAGACGAGCGCACCGACCTCCTGGGCGCGGCGGATGATCGTCTCCACCGGGTTGACCGTGCCCAGCAGGTTCGAGACCAGCGTGAACGAGACGATCTTGGTCTTCTCGGTGATGACCTCCTCGATGTTCGAGAGGTCGAGACGGCCGTCGTCGGTGAGGCCGAACCACTTCAGCTTCGCGCCCGTGCGCTGCGAGAGCAGCTGCCACGGCACGATGTTGGAGTGGTGCTCCATCTCCGTGATGGCGATCTCGGTCTCGTGGTCCACGCGGTAGGGCTCGTCGGCCCAGCCCAGCATGTTGGCCACGAGGTTGAGCGACTCGGAGGCGTTCTTCGTGAAGATGACCTCGTCGCGGCTCGGCGCGTTGACGAAGGCCGCGACCTTGTCACGGGCGCCCTCGTAGAGCGCCGTCGCCTCCTCGGCCACCGTGTAGACGCCGCGGTGGACGTTGGCATTGTGGCGCTCGTAGTACGTGTTGAGCGCGTCGAGGACCTGGCGCGGCTTCTGCGAGGTCGCCGCGGAGTCGAGGTACACGATCTTCTTGCCGTCGTGGACCGTGCGGTCCAGGAGCGGGAAGTCCTTGCGGATCGCCTCGGTGTCGAGGAGGCCGGAGAGCCCCTGATGGGCAGAAGTCACGCGGACGCGCCACCCTTCACGTACTTGTCGTAGCCCTCGTTCTCCAGCACGTCGGCGAGCTCGGCGCCGCCGGACTCGGCGATGCGGCCGTTCGCGAACACGTGCACGAAGTCGGGCTTGATGTAGCGCAGGATGCGCGTGTAGTGGGTGATCAGCAGGGTGCCGACCTCACCGGTCTCGCGGACGCGGTTGACGCCCTCGGAGACGACGCGCAGGGCGTCGACGTCGAGGCCGGAGTCGGTCTCGTCGAGGATCGCGATCTTCGGCTTGAGGAGCTCCAGCTGGAGGATCTCGTGGCGCTTCTTCTCACCGCCGGAGAAGCCCTCGTTGACGTTGCGCTCGGCGAAGGCCGGGTCCATCTGGAGCTGCTCCATCGCGGACTTGACCTCCTTCACCCAGGTGCGCAGCTTGGGCGCCTCGCCGCGGACGGCGGTGGCGGAGGTGCGCAGGAAGTTGGAGACCGAGACGCCGGGGACCTCGACCGGGTACTGCATGGCCAGGAAGACGCCGGCGCGGGCGCGCTCGTCGACCGACATCTCCAGGACGTCCTCACCGTCGAGGGTGACGGTGCCGCCGGTGATCGTGTACTTCGGGTGGCCGGCCAGCGAGTACGCCAGGGTCGACTTGCCGGAGCCGTTGGGGCCCATGACGGCGTGGGTCTCGCCCTGCTTGATGGTCAGGTCGACGCCCTTGAGGATCTCGCGGGGGCCGTTCTCCGCCTCGACGGAGACGTGCAGGTCGTGGATTTCAAGCGTAGCCATGGGTGACTCAGGACTCCTGGGTGACGGAGACGAGCACATCGTCCCCTTCGATCTTTACGGGGTATACGGGGACGGGGCGCGTCGCGGGAAGGCCGGAGGGCTTGCCGGTGCGCAGGTCGAAGCTGGACCCGTGCAGCCAGCACTCGATGGCGCAGTCCTCGACCTCGCCCTCCGAGAGGGAGACGTTCGCGTGCGAGCAGATGTCGTTGATCGCGAACACCTCGCCCTCGGTGTGCACGACCGACACCGGCGTGCCGTCGACCTCGACCCGCTTCGGGGTGTCGGTCTCCAGCTCGCTCAGTGCGCAGACTCGGACGAAGGCCATCAGACGGAGGCCTCCAGCTCCGCCTCGATCTTGGCGAGCAGGCGCTCCTGGACGTCGGGCAGGCCGATCTGCTGGACCAGCTCGGCGAAGAAGCCGCGGACGACGAGGCGGCGGGCCTCGGTCTCCGGGATGCCCCGGGACATCAGGTAGAAGAGCTGCTCGTCGTCGAAGCGGCCGGTGGCCGAGGCGTGACCGGCGCCGGCGATCTCGCCGGTCTCGATCTCCAGGTTCGGCACGGAGTCGACCCGGGCGCCGTCCGTGAGGACCAGGTTCCGGTTCAGCTCGTACGTGTCGGTGCCCTCGGCGGCGGCCTGGATGAGCACGTCGCCGATCCAGACGGCGTGCGCGTCCTGGCCCTGCAGCGCGCCCTTGTAGGCCACGTTGGACTTGCAGTGCGGGGTGTTGTGGTCGACCAGGAGGCGGTGCTCCTGGTGCTGGCCCGCGTCGGTGAAGTACAGGCCGAAGAGCTCGGCCTCGCCGCCGGGGGCCGCGTACGCCACGCGCGGGTGGATGCGGACGACGTCGCCGCCGAAGGTGACGACGACCGACTTGAAGGAGGCGTCGCGGCCGACGAGCGCGTTGTGCTGGGCGACGTGGACGGCCTTCTCGTCCCAGTCCTGGACGGAGACGACGGTGAGCTTGGCGCCGTCGCCGAGGACGTAGTCGACGTTGGCGGCGAGGACAGCGTCGCCGGTGTGGTCGATGACCACGACGGCCTCGGCGAAGGCGCCGAGCTCGATCACCTGGTGGCCGAAGGCGACCCCGCCCCGGCCGTGCACGGCGATGCGGATCGGCTCGGCGAGGACGGCGTCCTTGGCGACGGTGACGACCGAGGCCTTCTCGAAGGAGGAGTACGCCTGGGCGGCGACCCGGTCGACGGGGGTGCCCGCCCGGCCGAGGCGCTCGTCGTCGCGGCCGACGGTCTCCACGGTGACGCCCTCGGGGGCCTCGATGTCGACCTTGACGCCCTCGCCGGTGGCGACGGCGGTGCCGTCGTGCAGCCCGCGCAGGCGCTCCAGCGGGGTGAACCGCCACTCCTCCTCGCGACCGTGCGGGACGGGGAAGTCCGCGACGTCGAAGGACGGGGGCGCGCTCATGCGCGTGGCGACGGTGGACTCGGCGGCCACCGCGATCGAGCCGGCAGTGGTCGAACCTGCCGGGATGTACTGAGCCTCAGCCATGGCTGTCGTCTTGCTCTCTTCCTGCGTACGGGGAAACGGTCGCTGCGTGCGGGCGGTGGCCTCAGCCGACCGCGCCCTCCATCTGCAGCTCGATCAGCCGGTTGAGCTCCAGGGCGTACTCCATCGGGAGCTCCTTGGCGATGGGCTCGACGAAGCCGCGGACGATCATCGCCATGGCCTCGAACTCGGTGAGGCCGCGGCTCATCAGGTAGAAGAGCTGGTCCTCGGAGACCTTGGAGACGGTGGCCTCGTGGCCCATGGAGACGTCGTCCTCGCGCACGTCCACGTAGGGGTACGTGTCGGAGCGGGAGATGGTGTCGACGAGCAGCGCGTCGCAGAGCACGTTGGACTTGGAGCCCGGGGCGCCCTCGCCGATCTCGATGAGGCCGCGGTAGGAGGTGCGGCCGCCGCCTCGCGCCACCGACTTGGAGACGATGTTGGAGGAGGTGTTCGGGGCCATGTGGACCATCTTGGCGCCGGCGTCCTGGTGCTGGCCCTCGCCCGCGAAGGCGATGGACAGGGTCTCGCCCTTGGCGTGCTCGCCCATCAGGTAGACGGCCGGGTACTTCATGGTGACCTTGGAGCCGATGTTGCCGTCGACCCACTCCATGGTGGCGCCCTCGTAGGCGACGGCGCGCTTGGTCACCAGGTTGTAGACGTTGTTCGACCAGTTCTGGATGGTCGTGTAGCGGCAGCGGCCGCCCTTCTTGACGATGATCTCCACGACGGCGCTGTGCAGCGAGTCCGAGGAGTAGATCGGGGCGGTGCAGCCCTCGACGTAGTGGACGTAGGCGTCCTCGTCGACGATGATCAGCGTCCGCTCGAACTGGCCCATGTTCTCCGTGTTGATGCGGAAGTAGGCCTGGAGCGGGATCTCGACGTGCACGCCCTTCGGCACGTAGATGAAGGAGCCGCCGGACCACACGGCCGTGTTCAGCGAGGCGAACTTGTTGTCGCCGACCGGGATGACGGTGCCGAAGTACTCCTTGAAGAGCTCCTCGTGCTCCTTCAGGGCGGTGTCGGTGTCGACGAAGATGACGCCCTGCTCCTCCAGGTCCTCGCGGATCTGGTGGTAGACGACCTCGGACTCGTACTGGGCGGCGACGCCGGCGACGAGGCGCTGCTTCTCCGCCTCGGGGATGCCGAGCTTGTCGTACGTGTTCTTGATGTCCTCCGGCAGGTCCTCCCAGGACTCGGCCTGCTTCTCGGTGGACCGCACGAAGTACTTGATGTTGTCGAAGTCGATGCCGGAGAGGTCGGAGCCCCAGGTCGGCATGGGCTTCTTGTCGAAGAGCCGCAGACCCTTGAGACGCAGCTTCAGCATCCACTCGGGCTCGTTCTTCTTCGAGGAGATGTCGCGGACGACGGCCTCGTTCAGACCGCGCTTGGCGGCGGCACCGGCCGCGTCGGAGTCGGCCCAGCCGTACTCGTACCGACCCAGGCCCTCGAGCTCGGGGTGGCTGATCTCGGTGGTCATGCGGGGTTCCTCCCGGCCGTGCTTGCGGATGCTGATTCGGTGGTCTGTGGTGCGCCGTGCGGGATGAACGTGGTGCAGACGCCGTCACCATGGGCGATGGTGGCCAGGCGCTGGACGTGCGTTCCCAGGAGACGGGAGAAGAATTCCGTCTCCGCCTCGCACAGCTGGGGGTACTGCTCGGCGACGTGGGCGACCGGGCAGTGGTGCTGGCAGAGCTGCTCGCCGACCGGCGCGTTCCGCGCAGTGGCAGCGTACCCGTCCGCCGTGAGGGCCTTGGCGAGCGCCTCGGTCCGCCGCGCGGGCTCGGCCGCCTCGACGGCCTCGCGGTACGCGCGGCCCTGGCTCTCGATCCGGTCCCGGGCGAAGGCGGCGACGGCCTCCTCGCCCCCGGCGTTGCGCTCGATCCAGCGGAGCGCCTCGGCGGCGAGCGAGTCGTACGACTGGTCGAAGGCGTCCCGGCCGCAGTCGGTCAGGGCGAAGACCTTCGCGGGACGGCCGCGGCCGCGGTTGCCGTAGACGCGCTTCTCGCGCGCCTCGACGACGTTCTCCGCGACCAGCGAGTCGAGGTGGCGGCGGACGGCCGCCTGGGTGAGGCGGAGCCGTTCGGCCAGATCGGCGACGGTCGACGGCCCGTGGTCGAGGATCGACCGCGCCACCCGGTTGCGCGTGGAGCGCTCCCGGGTCGCGAGTTCCTCCACCGGAGCCGCTCCCACGTTTTTCACAACACCATTGTTGCGTAATTAATCGGGGAGTGACAAGCGGCACCCGGCGCGCGGACGGTGCCGTGCGTCACTCAGGTAAGGCTTACCTGACCTGCGAGGATGATCATTCATGGGATGAATTCGACCACTCTTCCGGACCCGCGACCGAAGGACCCCCGGGCGCTCTCTAGACTTCCCGACATGCACGGGAAGCCCGCGAGTGAGTCCGTCGTCCAGGTCCGCGGCCTGGTCAAGCGGTACGGAGACAAGACCGCCGTCGACGGCCTCGACCTCGACGTACGGGCCGGCACCGTCACCGCCGTCCTCGGTCCCAACGGGGCCGGCAAGACCACCACGATCGAGATCTGCGAGGGCTACCGCCGGCCCGACGGCGGCACCGTCCGGGTCCTCGGCCTGGACCCGGTCGCCGACGCGGCCGCCCTGCGCCCCCGGATCGGCGTCATGCTCCAGTCCGGCGGCGTCTACTCCGGCGCCCGCGCCGGCGAGATGCTCCGGCACATGGCGAAGCTGCACGCCCACCCGCTGGACGTGGACGCCCTGATCGAGCGCCTCGGCCTCGGCTCCTGCGGCCGGACGACCTACCGGCGCCTCTCCGGCGGCCAGCAGCAGCGCCTCGCGCTCGCCATGGCCGTCGTCGGCCGCCCCGAGCTCGTCTTCCTCGACGAGCCCACCGCCGGGCTCGACCCGCAGGCCCGCCGCGCCACCTGGGACCTGGTCCGCGAGCTGCGCGCCGACGGGGTGACCACGGTCCTCACCACCCACTTCATGCAGGAGGCGGAGGAGCTGGCCGACGACGTCGCCATCGTCGACGCCGGCCGGATCGCCGCCCAGGGCAGCCCCGAGGAGCTGTGCCGCGGCGGCGCCGAGAACACCCTGCGCTTCACCGGCCGCCCCGGGCTCGACCTGGGCTCCCTGCTCAAGGCGCTCCCGGACGGCACGGCCGCGGCGGAGACCCTGCCGGGCACGTACCGGATCACCGGCGACGTCGACCCGCAGCTGCTCGCCACGGTCACCAGCTGGTGCGCCCAGCACGGCGTGATGCCGGAGGGCATCGCGGTCGAGCGCCACACCCTCGAAGACGTATTTCTGGAGCTCACGGGCAAGGAGCTGAGGTCATGAGGTCGGCCACCGCCGAGATCCACCGGGGGTCCGGGGGTCGCCCCCCGGGTCGGCACAGCCTGGAACTCACGGGCAAGGAGCTGAGGTCATGAGCACGGACACCCACCTCCCGGAGTCCACCGGCACCCACTCCCCCCGGCCCGGCGCGGCCCCCGTCGGGCGGATGATCGCCGCGCAGACCGCCCTGGAGACCAGGATGCTGCTGCGCAACGGCGAGCAGCTGCTCCTGACGGTGATCATCCCCTCGCTGCTCCTGGTGCTGTTCTCCACCGTCGACGTCGTCGACACCGGGGCCGGGAAGCCCGTCGACTTCCTCGCCCCCGGCGTCCTCGCGCTCGCCGTGATGTCCACCGCCTTCACCGGCCAGGCCATCGCGACCGGTTTCGAGCGCCGGTACGGGGTGCTCAAGCGCCTGGGGGCCTCACCGCTCCCCCGCTGGGCCCTGATGACCGCCAAGACGCTCTCCGTCCTGGTCACCGAGGTCCTCCAGATCGCGCTCCTCACGGCGATCGCCCTCGCGCTCGGCTGGTCCCCGCACGGCAACCCGCTCTCCGTGCTGCTGCTCCTGGTCCTCGGCACCGCCGCCTTCTCCGGCCTCGGCCTGCTGATGGCCGGCACGCTGCGGGCCGAGGCCACCCTGGCCGCCGCCAACCTGGTCTTCCTGCTGCTCCTGGTGGGCGGCGGGGTGATCGTGCCCCTGGAGAAGTTCGGCGCCGCGGGCGACGTGCTCGCCCTGCTGCCCATCTCGGCCCTCTCGGACGGCCTGCGGGACGTCCTCCAGGGCGGGGCGGCGATGCCGTGGGGCGACGCGCTGATCCTGGCGGTCTGGGCGGTCCTGGGGCTCGGCGCGGCGGCGAAGTTCTTCCGCTGGGAGTAACCGAGAGGTTCCGTTCGGCCACATACGCCCCCCTCGTGAAAGCGCGCACAAGCGCCGTCCTACGATGGGGCCCGTGCTGACCCCCCTCGCCCTCATCGCCCGGCGCTGGACCCCGTCCCCCCGGACGCTCCGGCGCGCCGCGCTCTCCGCCGTCATGATGAGCGTGCTCATCATCATCACCGGCGGCGCGGTCCGGCTGACCGGCTCCGGTCTCGGCTGCGACACCTGGCCCAAGTGCACGGACGACAGCCTCTTCGCCACGCCCGCGCAGGGCTTCCACGGCGCCGTCGAGTTCGGCAACCGGATGCTGACGTACGTCCTGTCGGCGGCCGTCGGCTGGGCCATCATCGCCGTCCGCTCGGTCAAGCCGCGGCGGCGCGGCCTCACCCGACTCGCCTGGGTCCAGTTCTGGATCGTGCTGAGCAACGCCGTCCTCGGCGGCATCACGGTGTGGATGGGCCTCAACCCGTGGACGGTCGCCGGCCACTTCCTCGCCGCGAACGCGCTGCTCACGGTCGCCGTCGTCACCTGGCACCGGACCGGCGAGGGCGACACCGCCCCCCGCCCGCGCGTGCCGGGCCCGGTCCGCAGGCTGTCCTGGGCGATCACGATCACCTCGGGCCTGCTGATCGCGCTCGGCACGACGGTGACCGGCTCCGGCAAGCACGCGGGCGACAGCAGCGACGTGCCGCGCATGCCGTGGGACTGGACGGTCGCCGCGCACGCGCACGCGATCGCGGCCTGGGTCGTCTGCGCGCTCGCCATCGCGATGTGGCTGGTCCTGCGCGTGGTGGACGCCCCGGACGACACCCGGGCCCGCGCCCGCGACCTGCTGATCGTGCTGGTCATGCAGGGGGCCGTGGGTTACGTCCAGTACTTCACCGGGGTCCCCGAGATCCTGGTCGCCGCCCACATGCTCGGCTCCTCGCTGATGTGGATCGCGGTCGTGCGGCTCGCCCTGAGCCTGCGCGAGCGCCCGCCGGCCACCCCGGCGATCCCGGCCCAGGCCGACCCGGAGCTCGCGAAGGCCTGAGGCCCGCCGGCCCCCGCCGCACGTGAAAGGGCCCACCGGTTCCCGCGAGCCGGTGGGCCCTTTCGCGTGTGCGCGTCCGCCGCTTCAGCGGTCGGAGGGGCCGCCGATCTGGATGCCCGCCATCCGGGACCACTCGTACGGACCGGTGACGACCTTCGCGGCGAACTCGCCGTCGAACTCCTTGTGGAGCGTCAGCCCGGCCTTCTCGGCGGCCTGCTCCGCGACCGCGTACGTCGGGGCCACCAGGTCGCCCCAGAGGCCGTCCGTGCCGACGAGGACGATCCGGGTGCCCGCCTGGCCGATGTGCTCCAGGTGCCCCTCGGAGCCGCCGTGCTCCTTGGAGAAGGCC
Organism: Streptomyces sp. NPDC093071; assembly: GCF_044754545.1. Lineage (NCBI taxonomy): Bacteria > Bacillati > Actinomycetota > Actinomycetes > Kitasatosporales > Streptomycetaceae > Streptomyces > Streptomyces sp. NPDC093071. The sequence continues at coordinate 117,726 of NZ_JBIVPH010000003.1, forward strand.
TGGATCTGCTTGGCGAGCCGGGCGACCCTGCGCTCGTCCTTCTTCGTGCCTGCCGTCGTGTCTGCCGTCGTGTCTGCCATGGCAAGGATGCTACCGACGGGTAGATCGAACGGCGACGGCCGGGCCGCGTGGTGTTTCCCACGCGGCCCGGCCGTCGGCCGAGCGGTTCTGACGGAGGTCAGCGGAGGAAGGGGTCCACCGCGACCGCCACGAAGAGCAGCGAGACGTAGGTGATGGACCAGTGGAAGAGCCGCATCTCCTTGAGCTTGGCCCCCGTGGCGCCGTCCTTGGCGCGGTTCAGGAGCCCGTGCGCCTCCCAGAGCCACCAGCCGCCGGTGACCAGGGCCACCGCGGTGTAGAACCAGCCCGTGTAGCCCAGCGGGGTGAGCAGCAGCGAGACGGCGACCATGACCCAGCTGTAGGCCACGATCTGCTTGGCGACGACCTTGTTGGAGGCGATCACCGGGAGCATCGGGACGCCCACGCGCGCGTAGTCGTCCTTGACCTTCATCGACAGCGGCCAGTAGTGCGGCGGCGTCCAGAAGAAGATGACCATGAAGAGGATGACCGCGGCCCAGGACATCGAGTTCGTGACCGAGGACCAGCCGATCAGCACCGGCATACAGCCGGCGATGCCGCCCCAGACGATGTTCTGCGCGGTCCGCCGCTTGAGGATCATCGTGTAGACGACCACGTAGAAGAGGAGCGCGCCGAGCGACAGCCAGGCCGAGAGCCAGTTGACGAGGAGGCCGAACCACAGGGTGGAGACCACCGCGAGCGTGAGGCCGAAGACCAGGCCCTCGCGCGGCGACACCATGCCGGTGACCAGCGGACGCTGGGACGTGCGGTCCATCAGGGCGTCGATGTCCCGGTCGATGTACATGTTCAGCGCGTTCGCGCCGCCCGCCGACAGGTAGCCGCCGAAGCAGGTGGCGAGCACCAGCCAGAGGTTCGGCACGCCCTGCTCGGCGAGGAACATCACCGGGACGGTCGTGATGAGCAGCAGCTCGATGATCCGCGGCTTGGTCAGCGCCACGAATGCCTTGACGCGGGCCCCGAACGGCCGATGGCCCCCCGGGCTGGGAGTCAAGACGACCCCTGCGGGTCGGGACTCGACGGCCGTCACGCACACCCCTGACAGAGAAATCCCAGCAAGCTCCCCGGATGAAAGCGGGGTGAAGCTTGCGCGTACCACGCCACTCTAGACGTTGCCCAGACGCCGATCTTCGCGGGGGTGGGGTCGTGTTGAAGGGGTACGTCCCCAGGGGTGGACCCGTTCGGGAGGCGAAGTCCCACGGCCACCGGCAGTCTTGCCATGTGCGCTCATTTGAGGGGCATGAGCACGAAAAGAGGGCCGTCCGACGGGGGTAGGCTCGACACCGCCGGTACACCCTCAGTCACCGGCTTCAGACATGTGGAGAGGAGCCCTGACCCAGGGTGAGCACTAAGCCGACCACCACAGACCTCGAGTGGACCGAATTGGACCAGCGGGCCGTAGACACCGCCCGCATCCTGGCCGCGGACGCCGTACAGAAGGTCGGCAACGGCCATCCCGGTACGGCGATGAGCCTGGCGCCCGTCGCGTACACCCTCTTCCAGAAGGTGATGCGGCACGACCCGGCCGACCCCGAGTGGGTCGGGCGCGACCGGTTCGTCCTCTCCGCCGGCCACTCGTCCCTGACCCTCTACACCCAGCTCTACCTGGGTGGATTCGGTCTCGAACTGGACGACCTGAAGGCCTTCCGCACCTGGGGTTCGAAGACCCCCGGCCACCCGGAGTACGGCCACACCGCCGCCGTCGAGACGACCACGGGCCCGCTGGGCCAGGGCGTCGCCAACGCCGTGGGCATGGCGATGGCCGCCCGCTTCGAGCGCGGCCTGTTCGACCCGGAGGCACCGACCGGCACCTCGCCGTTCGACCACCGGATCTACGCGATCGCCGGTGACGGCTGCCTCCAGGAGGGCATCTCCGCCGAGGCGTCCTCGCTGGCCGGCCACCAGAAGCTCGGCAACCTGATCCTGCTGTGGGACGACAACCACATCTCGATCGAGGGCGACACCGAGACGGCCGTCTCCGAGGACACGCTCAAGCGGTACGAGGCGTACGGCTGGCACGTGCAGCGCGTCGAGCCGCAGGAGAACGGCGACCTGGACCCGGCCGGTCTGTACGCGGCGATCAAGGCCGCCGAGGCCGAGACCGAGCGCCCGTCGTTCATCGCGATGCGCTCGATCATCGCCTGGCCCGCCCCGAACGCGCAGAACACCGAGGCCGCCCACGGCTCGGCGCTCGGCGACGACGAGGTCGCGGCCACCAAGCGCGTCCTGGGCTTCGACCCGGAGCAGACCTTCGAGGTCTCCGACGAGGTCATCGCGCACACCCGCGCGCTCGGCGACCGGGGCCGCGAGGCCCGCGCGGAGTGGGAGAAGTCCCTCGCCGAGTGGCGCACGGCCAACCCGGAGCACGCGGCGCGCTTCGACCGCATCCAGGCCAACGAGCTGCCCGAGGGCTGGGCGGAGAAGCTGCCGGTCTTCGAGCCGGGCAAGGGCGTCGCCACCCGTGCCGCCTCGGGCCAGGTCCTCAAGGCGCTCGGCGCGGTCATTCCCGAGCTGTGGGGCGGCTCGGCCGACCTGGCCGGCTCGAACAACACGACGATCGACAAGGACTCGTCGTTCCTGCCCGAGGGCAACCCGCTGCCGGAGGCCGACAAGTACGGCCGCACGATCCACTTCGGCATCCGCGAGCACGCGATGGCCGCCGAGATGAACGGCATCGCGCTGCACGGCAACACGCGGATCTACGGCGGCACCTTCCTGGTGTTCTCCGACTACATGCGTAACGCGGTGCGCCTGTCGGCCCTGATGCACCTGCCCGTCACCTACGTCTGGACCCACGACTCGATCGGTCTGGGCGAGGACGGCCCCACCCACCAGCCGGTGGAGCACCTGGCCTCGCTGCGCGCGATCCCGGGCCTGAACCTGGTCCGTCCGGCCGACGCCAACGAGACGGCCCTGGCCTGGCGCGAGATCATGCGGCGCCACACCAAGGTCTACGGCAAGGGCGCCCCGCACGGTCTGGCGCTCACCCGCCAGGGCGTGCCGACGTACGCGCCGAACGAGGGCACGGTCAAGGGCGGCTACGTGCTGTTCGACGCCGAAGGCGGCGAGGCGGAGGTCGTGCTGATCGCGACCGGTTCCGAGGTGCACCTGGCCGTCGAGGCCCGTGAGCGGCTCCAGGCGGCCGGCACGCCCACCCGGGTGGTGTCGATGCCGTCGGTGGAGTGGTTCGAGGAGCAGGACCAGGCGTACAAGGACTCCGTCCTGCCGCCGTCGGTCCGCGCCCGGGTCGCGGTCGAGGCCGGCATCGGCCTCACCTGGCACAAGTACGTCGGCGACGCCGGCCGGATCGTCTCCCTGGAGCACTTCGGCGCCTCGGCGGACGCGAAGGTCCTCTTCCGCGAGTTCGGCTTCACGCCCGAGGCGATCGTCGCCGCCGCGCGGGAATCGATCGACGCCGCCGCGCGCTGACGCCCCTACGTACGACTTATTGGAGATGCAACTCTCATGACAGACGCACTCAAGCGCCTCTCCGACGAAGGCGTCGCGATCTGGCTGGACGACCTCTCGCGCCAGCGGATCACCTCCGGCAACCTGGCGGAGCTCATCGACCAGAGCCACGTGGTCGGTGTCACCACCAACCCGTCGATCTTCCAGAAGGCGATCTCCGAGGGCCACGGCTACGACCAGCAGGTCTCCGACCTCGCGGCCCGCCGGGTGACCGTCGAAGAGGCGATCCGGATGATCACGACGGCGGACGTCCGCGACGCCGCCGACATCCTGCGGCCGGTCTTCGACTCGACGGACGGCCAGGACGGCCGGGTCTCCATCGAGGTCGACCCCCGTCTGGCGCACGACACCAAGGCCACCGTCGCCGAGGCCAAGCAGCTGGCCTGGCTGGTGGACCGCCCCAACACGCTGATCAAGATCCCGGCCACCAAGGCGGGTCTGCCGGCGATCACCGAGGTCATCGGCCTCGGCATCAGCGTCAACGTGACGCTGATCTTCTCCCTGGAGCGCTACCGCCTGGTCATGGACGCCTACCTGGCGGGCCTGGAGAAGGCCCGCGAGCGCGGCCTGGACCTGGCCAAGATCCACTCGGTGGCCTCCTTCTTCGTCTCCCGCGTGGACACGGAGATCGACAAGCGCCTGGACGGCATCGGCACCGACGAGGCCAAGGCGCTCAAGGGCAAGGCCGCCCTCGCCAACGCGCGCCTGGCGTACGAGGCGTACGAGGAGGTCTTCTCCGGCGAGCGCTGGGAGGCCCTCGACAAGGCGCACGCCAACAAGCAGCGTCCGCTGTGGGCCTCGACCGGCGTCAAGGACCCGGCCTACAAGGACACGCTGTACGTGGTGGACCTGGTCGCCCCCGGCACGGTGAACACCATGCCCGAGGCCACCCTGGAGGCCACCGCCGACCACGGCGAGGTCACCGGCAACACCATCGAGGGCACCTACGACGACTCCCGGGCCGTCCTGGAGGCCGTCGCGAAGCTGGGCATCGGCTACGACGAGGTCGTCCAGCTCCTGGAGGACGAGGGCGTCCAGAAGTTCGAGGCGTCCTGGAACGACCTGCTCACGTCCACCGAGGCGGAGCTGAAGCGCCTCGCACCTTCGGAGGCGTAACACCTTGAGCGCAGTCCACGGAGCCAACCCGCTCCGTGACGCCGCAGACCGACGGCTCCCGCGCATCGCGGGGCCGTCGGGTCTGGTGATCTTCGGCGTCACGGGCGATTTGTCCCGAAAGAAGCTGATGCCCGCCGTCTACGACCTGGCCAACCGCGGCCTGCTGCCGCCGGGCTTCTCGCTCGTCGGCTTCGCCCGGCGCGAGTGGCAGGACGAGGACTTCGCGCAGGAGGTCTACGAGGCCGTCAAGCAGCACTCGCGCACCCCCTTCCGCGAGGAGGTGTGGCAGCAGCTGATCCAGGGAATGCGGTTCGTCCAGGGCGACTTCGACGACGACGAGGCCTTCGAGCAGCTGAAGACCACCGTCGAGGAGCTCGACAAGGCCCAGGGCACCGGCGGCAACTTCGCCTTCTACCTGTCGGTCCCGCCGAAGTTCTTCCCCAAGGTCGTCCAACAGCTCAAGAAGCACGGGCTCGCCGACCAGAGGGACGGGTCCTGGCGCCGCGCGGTCATCGAGAAGCCCTTCGGACACGACCTGGCCTCCGCCAAGGAGCTCAACGAGGTCGTCCACGAGGTCTTCCCGCCGCACGAGGTCTTCCGGATCGACCACTACCTCGGCAAGGAGACCGTCCAGAACATCCTGGCGCTCCGCTTCGCCAACACCCTCTTCGAGCCGATCTGGAACCGGTCGTACGTCGACCACGTGCAGATCACCATGGCCGAGGACATCGGCATCGGCGGCCGCGCCGGCTACTACGACGGCATCGGCGCCGCCCGTGACGTCATCCAGAACCACCTGCTCCAGCTGCTCGCGCTGACCGCGATGGAGGAGCCCGCCTCCTTCGACGCCGACGCGCTGGCCGCCGAGAAGACCAAGGTCCTCGGCGCGGTGAAGGTCCCCAGGGACCTGGGCGCCTCCACGGTCCGCGGCCAGTACGCGGCCGGGTGGCAGGGCGGCGAGAAGGCCGTCGGCTACCTCCAGGAAGACGGCATCGACCCGCAGTCGAAGACCGACACCTACGCGGCCGTGAAGCTGGAGATCGACAACCGCCGCTGGGCGGGCGTCCCCTTCTACCTGCGCACCGGCAAGCGCCTGGGCCGCCGCGTCACCGAGATCGCGGTCGTCTTCCAGCGCGCCCCGCACTCCCCCTTCGACCACACCGCGACCGAGGAGCTCGGCCGCAACGCCATCGTCATCCGGGTGCAGCCGGACGAGGGCGTGACGGTGCGGTTCGGCTCCAAGGTGCCCGGCACCCAGATGGAGATCCGGGACGTGTCGATGGACTTCGCGTACGGCGAGTCCTTCACCGAGTCCAGCCCGGAGGCGTACGAGCGGCTCATCCTCGACGTCCTGCTCGGCGACTCGAACCTCTTCCCGCGCGTGGAGGAGGTCGAGCTGTCCTGGAAGATCCTCGACCCGATCGAGAGGTTCTGGGACGAGCACGGCAAGCCCGCGCAGTACCAGTCCGGGACCTGGGGTCCGGTCGAGGCGGACGAGATGCTCGCACGAGACGGCAGGAGCTGGCGCCGGCCATGAAGACCGACCTGACGGACACCACGTCCTCCAAGATCAACAAGGCGCTGGTGCTCGGGCGGCGGGCGATCGGCGCGCCGGCCGTCGGCATGGTGCTCACCCTCGTCATCGTCACCGACGAGGAGAACGCCTACGACGCGCTGAAGGCGGCCAACGAGGCGTCCCGCGAGCACCCCTCGCGGACCCTCGTCGTCATCAAGAGGGTCTCGCGCTCGCCGCGGGACCGCGCCAAGGCACGGCTCGACGCCGAGGTCCGCCTCGGCGCCGACGCCAGCGCCGGCGAAACGGTGGTGCTCCGGCTGTACGGCGAGGTCGTCGACCACGCCCAGTCGGTGGTGCTGCCGCTGCTGCTCCCGGACGCCCCGGTCGTCGTCTGGTGGCCGGTGGACGCGCCGACCGACCCGGCGAAGGACCCGCTGGGCGCGCTCGCCCAGCGCCGGGTCACCGACACGTACGCCTCCGAGCAGCCCATCGAGGAGCTGACGGCGCGGGCGGAGACGTACACCCCCGGCGACACGGACCTGTCGTGGACCCGGATCACCCCGTGGCGTTCCATGCTGGCCGCCGCGCTCGACCAGGTCGTGTGCCAGGTGAGCGCCGCCGAGGTGGAGGGCGAGGAGTTCAACCCGAGCGTGGAACTGCTCGCGATGTGGGTCGCGGACCGGCTGAAGGTGCCCGTGCGGCGCTCGAAGTCGGCGGGCCCCGGCCTCACCTCCGTACGCCTGGAGACCGACTGCGGGCCGATCGTGCTCGACCGGCCGGACGGGTCGCTCGCCACGCTCTCCATCGAGGGCCAGCCGGACCGGGGGGTGGCGCTCAAGCGCCGCGACACGGCCGAGCTGATCGCCGAGGAGCTGCGCAGGCTCGACCCGGACGACACCTACGCGGCGGCGCTGAAGTTCGGCGTCGGACAGCTCGACGAGCGGGCGGCGGTCACCGCGCCCGAGCCCGAGGAGGAGGCCGGGGCCGCCGTGGTGGACACCGCGCCGGAGACCGCCCCCGCCGAGGAGAAGCCCGCCGCCAAGCCGGCGGCGAAGAAGGCCCCGGCCCGGAAGGCGGCGGCCAAGTGAGCGCCCCCCAGCTGGTCGTCCACCGCGACAAGGAGCTGATGGCGCAGGCCGCCGCGGCCCGGCTGATCACCCGGATCGTGGACGCCCAGGCCTCCCGGGGCTCCGCCTCGGTGGTGCTGACCGGCGGGCGCAACGGCAACGGGCTGCTCGCGGCGCTCGGTTCGGCGCCCGCGCGGGACGCGGTCGACTGGTCGCGGCTCGACCTGTGGTGGGGCGACGAGCGGTACCTGCCCGACGGGGACCCGGAGCGGAACGTCACCCAGGCCCGCGAAGCGCTGCTCGACCGGGTGCCGCTGGACCCCGCGCGGGTGCACGCGATGCCCGCCTCCGACGGGCCGTACGGCGACGACGTGGAGGCCGCTGCCGCCGCCTACGCGGAGGAGCTGGCCACCACCGTGGGCGGCGGCGGCGTGCCGGCGTTCGACGTGCTGATGCTGGGCGTCGGCCCGGACACGCACGTGGCCTCGCTCTTCCCGGAGCTGCCCGCCGTGCGCGAGACCGTGCGGACGGTGGTCGGGGTGCGCGGCGCGCCGAAGCCTCCGCCGGTCCGGATCTCGCTGACGCTCCCGGCGATCCGGGCGGCGCGGGAGGTCTGGCTGCTCGCGGCCGGTGAGGACAAGGCGAAGGCGGCGGCGCTCGCACTGTCGGGCGCGGGCGAGGTGCAGGCCCCGGCGGCCGGTGCCCGCGGCCTCTCGCGCACGCTGTGGCTGCTCGACGCGGCGGCGGCCTCGGAGCTGCCGCGGAGCCTGTACCCGCCGGCCACGGCCTGACCCGTACGGTCCCGGCCCTTACGGCCCCCGGAGGCCCGGTTCACCCCTCGGTGGACCGGGCCTCCGGCGTCTCCGGTGCGTCGGCGGGCTCCAGGAAGGGTGCGAGCAACCCCGGTACGGCCTCGGCGGCGAAGACCAGGCCCTGGCTCCGCCCGGCGTCGAGGATCTCGTACGCGCCCGATCCGGCCGCCGTCGTGGCGGTCAGGGTGACGAGGCCGGCCCGGCGCTGGAAGTACGACTGCTTGACGGTCCAGCCGATGACGCCGGAGCGCTGGAGGGCGACCGTGGTCCGCCGGACCGTACCCGAACGGGTGACCAGGTACGCCCCGCCGACGCCGTGTCCGAGGTTCCGGTGGGCGTCGCGGGCGAGGAGCAGCGCGAGCGGGGTGAGGACGACGGTCCAGCCGGCCGCCACGTACAGCAGGGCCGGGGTGAGCGCGAGGCCGAGGGCGGCGAGGAGCGCGGCGGGCGCCAGGACGCTCCACAGGGCCCAGCGGATCCGCCGGTTCCGGGCGGCCCGGGGGTGGGCGGCGAGCGGCGTCCCGGTGGGCGGCGCGGGTTCGCGCAGGACCTGGGCGGCGACCCGGTCGGCGAGCGGGCGGGGGACGGCCGGCAGCAGGTTCTTGAGGTCGCCGTGGTCGTCCCCGTCCTTCTGGGCGAGGCCGGTGGCGACGGCGTCGACGCGGGCCGCCCCGAAGAGGCGCACGCCGAGCGGTTCGACGATCTCGACGCCGCGCAGCCGCCGTTCCTCCAGGGAGACCGAGCGGGCGGTGAGGAGGCCCCGGGTGACGCGCAGGGTGCCGCCGGGCTCGCGCTCCAGGCGGTAGTTCCACCACATCTCGATCCAGAGGCCGAGGGCGCCGACGGCCCCGACGGCGACGGCGACGAGGACCAGCCAGAGGATCATCCAGGGGATCGCGACGGAGCTGAAGCGCTCCCCTATCCAGTCGATGACCTCGCCCTGGGCGCCGAACCACTCGCTGACCTGCATGACCGCTCCGGCGGCGGCGCCGCCGAGGGCGGGGGCGACGAAGGAGACGGGGGCGTAGCGGATCCAGCGCGGGTCGAGGGCGGCGAGGGTGCCGTCGTGGCGGGGGTCCTCGGACGCGGTGGCGCGGGTGAGGAGCGCGCGGCGGAGCCGTTCGCCCTCGGCGCGGGCGACCAGGTCGAGTTCGAGGGCGGCGTCGCCGCCGCTGTGCTCGCCGGTCCCGATGCGGACCTTGACCAGGCCGAGGAGGCGCTGGAGGGGATTGGCGGTGAGGTCGACGCTGCGGATGCGCTCGCGGGCCAGGGAGCGGCGCTTGAGGAGGAGCAGGCCGGTGTGGAGGTCGACCCGCTCGGGGCCGACCCGGTAGCGGGTGCGGCGCCAGCGGACGTAGTCGGCGCCGGTGCCGCCGAGGACCAGGAGCACGGCCCCTGCGAGGACCCAGGCGACGGTCTGCGAGAGCGGCCGGGAGCCGGCGAGGCCGAGGGCGACGGGGAGCCCGGTGCCACCGGCCACTCCGCACAGGAGGGCGGCGGTGGCGAGGAGGGTGCGCCGGTCGAGCCGCAGCCATCCCCCTTCGGGGCCGCCGGGGTGCGGTCGCCCGCCGCCCTCCGGGGCGCCGGGGCGCGGTTGTCTTCCGCCCTCCGGGGCGTTAGGTCGCTGCCCCTCGGCCTCGGATCGCGGTCGCTCTCCGTCCTCCGGGACGCCGGACCGTTGCCGCTCTCCGTCCTCCGGCGCGCCGAGTCGCGGTCTCCCTCGGTCCTCCGAGGCGCCGGGTCGCTGCCGCTCGCCCTCGGGCAGCGGTCGCTCTCCGCCCTCCGGGGCGCCAGGTCGCCGCCACTCGCCCTCCGGCGCGGCGAGCCGTCGCTCCTCCCCCGGCGCCCCGGCGGCCGGCTCGCTCACGTCGCGTCCCCGGGTGTGGCCTGGGTGACGGCGGTCAGACGTTCGGCCAGGTCGGCGGCCAGTTCGTGGTCGAGTCCCTCGATCCGGACCGCGCCCTCGGAGGAGGCGGTGGTGACGGTGACGGTGGCGAGCCGGAAGTACTGCTCCAGGGGGCCGCGCGAGGTGTCGACGGTCTGGATCCGGGACATCGGGGCGATCCGCCACTCCTGCCAGAGGGCCCCGGTGCGCACGTAGACGGCCTCGTCGGTGGCCTCCCAGCGGTGCACCCGGAACCACCAGGCGGGGAGGAGCGCGGTGCAGGCCAGGCCCGCGGCCGCCACGGCCCCGGCCGCGATCAGCAGCCAGGACCTGGCGGGTCCGATCAGCGCGCCGAGGACCGCGAGGACCGCCACCGGTACGGCGGTGGTGACCAGGAGCTGGGTCCGCCACCAGGTGACGGCCCGCCCGTCCACGGCGTTCCTCGGCGGCCTCAGCCGCACCGCGCCCTCCCCCCGCACGCCTCTACCGTCCGCGCAGCGAGCGGTAGGCGGCGACCAGCCCCGCGGTGGAGCCGTCGAGCTGCTCCGCGCCCTCTCCGGTCGTCAGGACCGGCTCGATCCGCTTGGCGAGGACCTTGCCGAGTTCGACGCCCCACTGGTCGAAGGAGTCGATGTTCCAGATCGCGCCCTGGACGAAGACCTTGTGCTCGTAGAGCGCGACCAGCTGTCCGAGGACGGACGGGGTGAGCGCGTCGGCGAGGATCGTGGTGGTGGGGTGGTCGCCCCGGAAGGTCTTGTGCGGGACGAGCTCCTCGGGGACGCCCTCGGCCCGTACCTCCTCGGGCGTCTTGCCGAAGGCGAGCGCCTGCGTCTGGGCGAAGAAGTTGGCCATGAGCAGGTCGTGCTGGGCGACGAGGCCGGGCTCCAGGTCGTCGACGGGCCGGGCGAAGCCGATGAAGTCGGCCGGGATCAGCTTGGTGCCCTGGTGGATCAACTGGTAGTACGCGTGCTGGCCGTTGGTGCCGGGGGTGCCCCAGACCACGGGTCCGGTCTGCCAGTCGACCCGGTTGCCCTCGCGGTCCACCGACTTGCCGTTGGACTCCATGTCGAGCTGCTGGAGGTAGGCGGTGAACTTCGACAGGTAGTGGGAGTACGGCAGGACGGCGTGCGACTGGGCGTCGAAGAAGTCGCCGTACCAGACGCCGAGGAGGCCGAGGAGCAGGGGCGCGTTCTCCTCGGGCGGGGCGGTGCGGAAGTGCTCGTCGACGAGGTGGAAGCCGTCGAGCATCTCGCGGAAGCGCTCCGGGCCGATGGCGATCATCAGGGAGAGGCCGATGGCGGAGTCGTAGGAGTAGCGGCCGCCGACCCAGTCCCAGAACTCGAACATGTTCGTGGTGTCGATGCCGAACTCCTCGACCTTCTCCGCGTTGGTCGAGAGGGCCACGAAGTGCCGGGCCACGGCCTCCTGGCCGGCGCCGAGGCCGGTCAGGAGCCAGTCGCGGGCGGAGGTGGCGTTGGTGATGGTCTCGATGGTGGTGAAGGTCTTCGACGCCACGACGAAGAGCGTCTCGGCGGGGTCGAGGTCGTGGAGGGCCTCGTGGAGGTCGGCGCCGTCGACGTTGGAGACGAAACGGAGCGTCAGGTCCCGCCGGGTGTAGGAGCGCAGGAACTCGTAGGCCATGGCGGGACCGAGGTCGGAGCCGCCGATGCCGATGTTGACGATGTTCTTGACCGGCTTGCCGGTGTGGCCGGTCCACTCGCCGGCGCGGACCTTCTCGGCGAAGTCGCCCATGCGGTCGAGGACGGCGTGGACGCCGGGGACGACGTTCTCGCCGTCGACCTCGACCACGGCGTCGCGGGGGGCGCGCAGCGCGGTGTGGAGGACCGCCCGGTCCTCGGTGGTGTTGATCTTCTCGCCGCGGAACATGGCGTCGCGCAGCTCGGCGACGCCGGTGGCGGCGGCCAGCTCCCGCAGCAGGGTCAGCGTCTCGCCGGTGACGAGGTGCTTGGAGTAGTCCAGGTAGAGGTCGCCGACCCTCAGGGTGAGGTCGGTGCCGCGCGTCGGGTCGGCGGCGAACAGCTCGCGCAGATGGGGTTCGCCCAGCTGCTCGCGGTGCTTGCCGAGGGCCGCCCACTCGGGCAGCCGGTTGAGCCTCGTACGTCCTTCGCCAGTCATCTCAGACATCGCCCTCTTCTTCTTCGTACGTATCTGCCCCGCTGCCCCTCCAACCTAATTGATCAGGGGGACCGGCGGCGCGACGACGAGCGCGAGGACGGACGCGGCGGGGACACGGGGGCCGGGACGACGGAAACGGGCCCGGCCCGCGAATCGAGTTCGCGGGCCGGGCCCGTTCGTCACGCCGTCACGCCGTGCTCAGATCTCGCCGCGCAGCTTGGCGAGGGCTTCGGCGAGGATCGCCTCGCCGTCCGCGTCGCTGCGCCGCTCGCGCACGTACGCGAGGTGGGTCTTGTACGGCTCCGTGCGCGGCGGGTCCGGCGGGTTGTCGCGGTCCTGGCCGGCCGGGAAGCCGCAGCGCGGGCAGTCCCAGGTCTCCGGGACCTGTGCGTCGCTGGCGAAGCTCGGCTGTGTCTCGTGCCCGTTCGAGCACCAGAAGGAGATGCGGAGGCGCGGCGCCGACTCGCCCCGCTCGGCCTCGCCCATCGGCCCCGCTCCGACCCGGCTTCCCCGAATCGCGTTGCCACTTGCCACGGTCGTAACTCCCTGCGTGATGGTGCCCGAAGGTGCCCCAGTCTACGTAAGGCCCAACGCGCGTCCAGTGATTGGAGTTACCCGTCCAACTTCATCAGCAGACCGAGCACCACAATGCAGGCGAACCAGAGCAGACCGACCACGACGGTGATGCGGTCCAGGTTGCGCTCGGCGACCGAGGAGCCGCCGACGGAGGACTGCATACCGCCACCGAACATGTCGGAGAGGCCGCCACCCTTCCCCTTGTGCATCAGCACGAGCAGCATCAGCAGCGCGCTGAAGACGATCAGGGCGATCGAGAACCCCATAACCACGGCTGGACCAACTTCCTCGGACTTATACGGACGGGGGCCGGGCGCCTGCCCGACCCCCGCAAGGGTACGACGTAACTCCGCTACCGCATACTCACTGGTCGCGGAAGCGGACGATCTTGACGAACTCGTCGGCGTCCAGGGCCGCGCCGCCCACCAGGGCGCCGTCGACGTCCGGCTGCGCCATGATCGCGGCGACGTTGCCGGACTTGACCGAGCCGCCGTACTGGATGCGGACCTTGTCGGCCAGCTCCTGGGAGTACAGCTCGGCGAGGCGGCCGCGGATCGCCCCGCAGACCTCCTGGGCGTCCTCGGGGGTGGCGACCTCGCCGGTGCCGATGGCCCACACCGGCTCGTACGCGATCACGACGGTCTCGGCCTGCTCGGCCGGGACGTCCTTCAGGCCGCCGTCGAGCTGGGCGAGGGTGTGCTCGACCTGCTGTCCGGCCTTGCGGACGTCGAGGCCCTCGCCGACGCAGAGGATCGGGGTGATGCCGTTCTTGAAGGCGGCCTTCACCTTGGCGTTGCAGACCTCGTCGTCCTCGGCGTGGTACTGGCGGCGCTCGGAGTGGCCGACGGCGACGAAGGAGGCCTTGAGCTTGGACAGCATCGGGCCGGAGATCTCGCCGGTGTAGGCGCCGGAGTCGTGCGCCGAGATGTCCTGGGCGCCGTACTTGATCTTCAGCTTGTCGCCGTCGATCAGGGTCTGGACGGACCGCAGGTCGGTGAAGGGGACCAGGACGGCGACCTCGACCGCGTCGTAGTCCTTGTCGGTCAGGGCGAAGGCGAGCTTCTGGACGTGGGCGATGGCCTCGAGGTGGTTGAGGTTCATCTTCCAGTTGCCCGCCATCAGCGGGGTGCGGGTGCTCATAAGGGGGTCAGTCCTCCAGTGCGGCGAGGCCGGGAAGCGTCTTGCCCTCGAGGTATTCGAGGGAGGCGCCGCCGCCGGTCGAGATGTGTCCGAACGCGTTCTCGTCGAAGCCCAGGATGCGGACCGCGGCGGCGGAGTCGCCGCCGCCGACCACGGTGAAGGCCGGGGAGTCGACGAGCGCCTGGGCGACGGCCTTGGTGCCCTCGGCGTAGTCGGGGTGCTCGAAGACGCCCATCGGGCCGTTCCAGAAGACGGTGGCCGCGTCGGCGAGCTTCGAGGCGTAGAGCTTACGGGTCTCGGGGCCGATGTCGAGGCCCTCCTCGTCCGCCGGGATGGCGTCCGCGGCGACCGTGGTGGGGTTCGCGGGGGCCTTGGTCTTCAGGTCCGGGAACTCGGGCGAGACCAGGACGTCGACGGGGAGCACGAACTCCACGCCGCGCTCCTTCGCGCGGGCCAGGTACTCCTGGACCACCGGGATCTGGTCCTCCTGGAGCAGCGAGATGCCGACCTCGTGGCCCTGGGCCTTGAGGAAGGTGTAGGCCATGCCGCCGCCGATGAGGATGCGGTCGGCCCTCTCCAGGAGGTGGTCGATCACGCCGAGCTTGTCGGAGACCTTGGCGCCGCCGAGGGCGACCGCGTACGGCCGCTTGACGTCGTCCGTCAGCTTCTTCAGGACGCCGACCTCGGTGGCGATGAGGTAGCCCGCGGCGTGCGGGAGGCGCGCCGGGAGGTCGTAGACCGAGGCGTGCTTGCGGTGCACGGCGCCGAAGCCGTCGCCGACGTAGAGGTCGGCGAGGGCGGCGAGGCTGTCCGCGAAGGCGCCGCGCTCGGCGTCGTCCTTGGAGGTCTCGCCCGGGTTGAAGCGGAGGTTCTCCAGGACGGCTACCTGCCCGTTCCCGAGGCCCGCGACGGTCTCCGTGGCGGAGTCGCCGACCGTGTCGGTCGCGAACGCCACGTCGGCGCCGAGCAGTTCGCCGAGGCGCGCGGCGGCCGGGGCGAGCGAGAACGCCGGGTCCGGGGCGCCCTTGGGGCGGCCCAGGTGCGAGGCGACCACGACGCGGGCGCCGGCGTCGGCGAGCGCCTTGACCGTGGGAACGACGGCGCGGATGCGTCCGTCGTCGGTGATGGTGGTGCCGTCGAGCGGCACGTTGAGGTCGGCGCGGACGAACACCCGCTTGCCTTCGACGCCCTCGTGGAGAAGCTCGTCGATCGTCTTCATCTGTTAACTGACTCCTTGGTACGCGGTGGAGCACACGAACAGGGCTCGCGCAGCGCGGCGTTGCGCTGCCCGAGCCCTGCTCACCATCGAAAGCCCGCCCTGAAGCTTAGAGCTGACCGCCGACGAAGACGGTGAGGTCGACGAGACGGTTGGAGTAGCCCCACTCGTTGTCGTACCAGCCGAGGATCTTGACCGACTTGCCGTCCTGGACCATCGTCAGGGAGGCGTCGAAGGTGCAGGACGCCGGGTCGCCCACGATGTCGGAGGAGACGATCGGGTCCTCGGTGTAGAAGAGCACGCCCTTGAGGTCGCCGTCCTCGGCGGCCTTCTTGAACGCGGCGTTGACCTCGTCCTTGGTGACCTCGCGGTCCAGGGTGACGACCAGGTCGGTGGCGGAGCCGGTCGGGACCGGGACGCGCATCGCGATGCCGTCGAGCTTGCCCTTGAGCTGCGGGAGGACCAGGGCGGTGGCCTTGGCGGCACCGGTCGTGGTCGGGATGATGTTCTCCGCGGCGGCGCGGGCGCGGCGCAGGTCCTTGTGCGGGAAGTCCAGGATGCGCTGGTCGTTGGTGTACGCGTGGACCGTGGTCATCAGGCCCTTGACGATGCCGAAGTTCTCGTCGAGGACCTTGGCCATCGGCGCCACGCAGTTGGTGGTGCAGGACGCGTTCGAGATGATGTCGTGCTTCGCCGCGTCGTACTTGTCCTGGTTGACGCCCATGACGATGGTGATGTCCTCGTCGCTGGCCGGAGCCGAGATGAGGACCTTCTTGGCGCCGCCGGCGAGGTGCTTCTCGGCGTCGGCCTTCTTGGTGAAGATGCCGGTCGACTCGATGACGATGTCGACGCCCAGCTCACCCCAGGGGATGTCGGCCGGGTTGCGCTCGGAGAGCACCTTGATGGTGTGGCCGTCGACGGTGATGGTGTCGGCGGTGTGGGTCACCTCGGCCTTGAGGCGGCCCAGGATGGTGTCGTACTTCAGCAGGTGGGCCGTGGTCGCGGTGTCACCCAGGTCGTTGACAGCCACGATCTCGATGTCGGCACCCTGCTCAAGGAGCGCGCGGAAGTAGTTCCGGCCGATGCGGCCAAAGCCGTTGATGCCTACGCGGATCGTCACGAACCGATCTCCTCGTTAGGTACGCCGGTGTTGTTCGACGCCGGCGAGATTTTTGTTTTTGGGATGTCCCCGACCGCTTACGACCCTACCTCCCCGGGGCCTCCGGAGTGACATCGGCCGCATCCGCACGAGCTCGGAACGTGAGGGAAAACGGTCGGCGGCCCGTACCTACCAGCGGGTAAGGGCCGCCTTGGGACGTTTGTCCCGACTACTCTCCGTTAAACGGTGGGGGTGCTCCCCTCAGCGGTGGAGGGCCTTGAGGGCGCGCCCCAGGAGCCGGGCCCGCTCCGCCGTGCCGGGCACGTGCTCCAGGCCGAAGCCGAGGAGGACGGTGTCCCGGGTGGTGACCGCCGCCTGCGAGTGGAAGAGGGCGGCGGAGCGCGTCCAGTCGGAGCCGTTGCCGGGGCTGCCGGCCGGGGCGCCGGGCGTGGACCAGGCGCCGAGGGAGGTCTCGAAGCCCTCGGCCTCGGTGGTGGTCCCGGTGACGAGCCGGACGTCGTCGACGAAGGCGCCCGTCTCGCCCGTGCCGGGGTCGGAGACGTACGAGAGGGAGAGCTCGACCTTCTTGCCCGCCCAGGCGCTCAGGTCGACGGAGGCCTGGCGCCAGCCGTTGGAGGGGCCGGTGAAGGCGTTCCAGGCGCCGGTGGTGCCGGTGGGCGCGCAGCCGTCCTCGCCGACGGTGAGGTAGTGGGCGAGGAAGGGGTGGCCCCGGACGTAGTAGCCCTCGCCGCAGTCGGCCGGGGGCTCGGCGGAGGTTCCGCCGAGGGTGTCGGGCAGGGTGGTCCAGTCGTCCTGTCCGACGGTGTGGGCCTCGACGACGAGGTTGTCGTAGCCGGGCTCGGTGTCGTGGCTGACCTGGAAGTCCAGCCGGGGCTTCGCACCCGCCGGGATGCCGGTGAGGTCGACGGTCCTGGCGAGCCGGGCCCAGGTGTCGTCGGCGTGCTTCACCGCCGCGAAGGAGGAGCCCTCGGCGGGCTCGAAGGGGGTGCGGACGCCCGGGTAGTCGCCGGCGGAGGCACTGCTCGCGAACTGCGGGAAGTCCTTCGGCTTCAGGGTGTCGGAGGTGACGGTGTACGCGCCCGCGTCGTCCAGCGGGTTTCCGGCGGCGGCCCCGAGGGTCGCCCCTACGCCTCCGAAGGCGCCCGCGCCGGCGAAGGCGGACGGGTTCTTGAGGCCGGCGCGGTGGTGGGCGCCGAGGTAGTACTGGGCGAAGTCGTTGGTCTCGGCGGCGCCGACCCGGGTGAGTCCGCCGGCCTTCTCCCCGGCGTTGACGAGCTTGCCGCCCTCGTTGAGGTAGGAGCGGACGGCGAGTTCGGCGCTCCCGGAGGGGCGCTCGGCGCCGGTGTACCAGACGACGGCGTCGAAGTGGGAGAGGACGCCGAGGGCGTCGGGGGCGCCCTGGACGGCGACGTCCCATACGGCGGCCTTCCGGCCGTTGTCGGCGAGCGCCTTCACGTAGGCGGCGGTGTGGCGTCCGGCGGTGGTGCCGCCCTCGTCGGCGAGGACGAGGACGTCGCCGCGCGCGCGTGCGGCCACCTCGTAGGTGAAGGGGGCGGAGGAGGTGGTCCGGCCGTCGCGGGTGCGCGCGGTGAACCAGACCTGGACGGAGTCGCCGGGCCGGGCGCCCCCGACCTCGCCCCGGTACTCGTCGAAGTAGACGTTGTCCTCGCCGCCGTAGGTCTCACCGCCCTTCCAGGCGCGGAGCTCCTCGCTGTGGACGCGGCCGCCGTTGATCCGGTACTTGAGGGTCTTGCCGCGCAGCGACTTGCGGGCGGTGACGGCGACCTCCTGCTCCCCGCCGCGGGCGTAGGAGGTGGCGAAGGTCTTCGGGGTGAAGTCGGGGGCCTCGATGCCGACCGGGGAGACGGGCCGGTCCGGGCGGGCGGAGGACTCGGCGACGGCGAGCGCGAAGGGCACGTTCTTGGCGAACTCGGCCTGGATCAGCTTCTCGTCGTCCGGGAAGGTGAAGACGGAGGCGCAGTCGGCCGGGTTCCAGGCGTCGTTCGGGTCGACCCGGGAGGCGGTGGCGCAGGTGGACATCTCCGGGGTGAACATCTGCATCCCGTTGACGTTGGCGGCGTGTCCGTCCGCCTCGCCGTTGGTGGTGTACAGCTCGGAGGAGACCTGCGGCCGGTAGCCGGGCACGGCGGAGTTCTCCGGGGTGCCGGCGAGCGCCCTGAGGGCCACGTCGTCGGGGGTGTCGGTGGCGACCTGCCAGCCGACGCCGTACAGCAGGAGCTGGGCGGCGGAGTGGTAGTTGATGCCGTACGCGAAGCCGATGCGCTTCTGGAAGGCGTCGATCGCCCTGGTCTCGGGCTCCGACATGGGGCCCTTGCCGCGGAAGGTCTCGTCGGCCGGGTCGGGGGACGAGCCCTCGTTGTCGTAGCCCCACTTGTAGGCGAAGTTGCGGTTGAGGTCGACGCCGTCGCCGGGGCCGGTCCTGCCGTCGCCGTCGTTGTCGCGGAGGTTCTTGCGCCACTGCCGGTTGGCGGGGTCGGCGTGGGTGTGGTCGTAGCCGTCCGGGTTGGCGGAGAGCACGAACCACAGCTCGGTGGTGTCGACGATCCGGGTGATCCGCTCGTCCTTGCCGTATCCGTCGAGGTAGTGGTGGAGCAGCCGCCGGGTCATCTCGGGGGTGATCCACTCGCGCGCGTGCTGGTTGGACATGTAGAGCGTGGCGGGCTTCGACCCGTCCTCGGTCCGCCGCGCGCCCTTGCTGACCTTGAGGGCGAGGATGTCCTGGCCCTTGAGGGTCTTGCCGATCGAGACGACCTTGGTGAGTCCGGGGTGGGCCCGGGCGGTGTCCAGGACCTCCTGCTTGAGGCCGTTCGGGCCGCCGTACGGGCGGAAGACGCCGTCCCCGGCGGCGGCGACCCGCTTCTCGGCCCCCGCGGTCAGCCGGTGCTCGGCGAGCTCCACGCCCTCCCCGCGCAGCCGCCCGGCCTGGTCGCCGGTGAGGAAGAGCTCGACCGTGGCGGCGCCCTCGGCGGGCACCCGCTCGGTCAGTTCGTGCGCGTCGGCGCCGGCTTCGAGGAGGAGCGGAACCTGCTCCTTGGTGACCTCGGCGCGCCATACGGAGAGGGCGTCGCCGCCGCGGTCGTCCGGCCGCGCTCCGGCGGCGGGTGCCGCCGCCGCTCCGGCGATCAGCAGTGAAGCCGCGGCGAGGATCGATCCCGCTCTGCGTCTCATGGGCTCCCCTTGGTGTCGGGTGTCGTCCGTCTCGAAGGTGAACGGGTCTCACGGAAGAACAGGTCTCACGGAAGAACAGACGACAGACTCATCGGCGCCCGGAGGGGCGTCAAGGGTGCCTCCCGGCGCGTCGCGCACACCGGAGAAAGAAACTGCCGGTGCGTCAGAAACGCACCGGCAGCGAAGAGTTGACCGAAAAGGACCGGCGTCAGCCGACCAGGCTGTCGTCCAGCTCCTCGGTCAGGTTGGACTCGGTCCCGGGGATGCCCAGGTCCTGCGCCCGCTTGTCGGCCATGGCGAGCAGCCGGCGGATCCGGCCGGCCACCGCGTCCTTGGTCAGCGGCGGGTCTGCGAGCGCGCCCAGCTCCTCCAGGGAGGCCTGCTTGTGCTCCATGCGGAGCCGGCCGGCGGCGGCGAGGTGCTCGGGCACCTCCTCGCCGAGGATCTCCAGGGCGCGCTGCACCCGGGCCCCGGCGGCGACCGCGGCGCGGGCCGAGCGGCGCAGGTTGGCGTCGTCGAAGTTGGCCAGGCGGTTGGCGGTGGCGCGGACCTCGCGCCGCATCCGCCGCTCCTCCCAGGCGAGCACCGACTCGTGCGCGCCGAGCCGGGTGAGCAGGGCGCCGATCGCGTCGCCGTCGCGGACGACGACCCGGTCCACGCCCCGCACCTCGCGGGCCTTCGCCGCGATGGAGAGCCGGCGGGCGGCGCCGACCAGGGCGAGGGCGGCCTCGGGGCCCGGGCAGGTGACCTCCAGGGAGGAGGACCGGCCGGGCTCGGTCAGCGAGCCGTGCGCGAGGAAGGCCCCGCGCCAGGCGGCCTCCGCGTCACAGGTGGCCCCGGAGACCACCTGCGGGGGGAGGCCCCGGATGGGGCGGCCCCGGCCGTCGACCAGACCCGTCTGGCGGGCCAGCTGGTCGCCTCCGGCCACCACCCGCACCACGAAGCGCGAGCCGCGCCGCAGCCCGCCGGGGGCCATCACGATCAGCTCGGAGCTGTGCCCGAAGATCTCCAGGACGTCCCGCTTGAGGCGGCGGGCCGCCATCGCGGTGTCGAGCTCCGCCTCGATCACGATGCGGCCGCTCACCAGGTGCAGCCCGCCCGCGAACCGCAGGATCGACGAGACCTCTGCCTTCCTGCAGCAGGTCCGGGTGACGGGAAGCCGGGAGATCTCGTCCTTCACCGCTGCCGTCATCGCCATGGGCCGATCCTTCCATGCATCCGAAAAATACGGTCGTACGCGGCGGCCAGCAGCTCCGGGTCGTGCTTCGCGGAGCCGTCGGGCCGGGCGACCGGCGCCAGCTCGACCGCGGCGCCGAACCGCTTGGCGGCGTCGGCGAGGGAGTCGCGGTCGGGCACGGCGGCCTCGTCGGCCAGCACCACGTCCAGGGCGAGTTTAGGGGCGTGTCGCCCCAAAACCTCCAAATGACGCTGCGGGGAGAAGCCGTCGGTTTCTCCGGGCTGCGGCGCGAGGTTCAGGGAGAGCACCTTCCGGGCCTTCGTCT
Source organism: Streptomyces sp. NPDC093071 (assembly GCF_044754545.1). NCBI lineage: Bacteria > Bacillati > Actinomycetota > Actinomycetes > Kitasatosporales > Streptomycetaceae > Streptomyces > Streptomyces sp. NPDC093071. The sequence goes on from NZ_JBIVPH010000003.1 coordinate 138,565, forward strand.
CGACCAGGGCGTCGAGGAGATCGGGGACCAGGAGGTGCGGGATCACCGAGGAGAACCAGGAGCCGGGGCCCAGGACGACCCAGTCGGCGTCCAGGACCGCGGCGACCGCCTCGGGGACGGCCGGCGGGTCGTTCGGCACGAGGTGCACGGACTGCACCTCGCCGGGGGTGAGCGCCACGGTCGCCTGACCGGCCACGGTGTCCACGTCGTCCGGCCGCTCCGGGTCGTGGCCCTTGACCAGGGCCTGGAGCTCCAGGGGCACGGCGGACATGGGCAGCACCCGGCCCTGGGCGCCGAGCAGCAGACCGACCAGGTCCAGGGCCTGCACGGGGTCGCCGAGCTGCTCCCAGAGGGCGACGATCAGCAGGTTGCCGACGGCGTGCCCGTTGATCTCGCCCTTGGACTGGAAGCGGTGCTGGATGACCCGGGCCCAGGTCTGGCCCCAGTCGTCGTCGCCGCAGAGCGCGGCGAGCGCCTTGCGCAGGTCCCCCGGAGGGAGTACGCCCAGCTCCTCGCGGAGCCGGCCGCTGGAGCCGCCGTCGTCGGCGACGGTGACGACGGCGGTGAGGTCGCCGGTGATCCGGCGGAGCGCGGCGAGGGAGGCCGAGAGGCCCATGCCGCCGCCGAGCGCGACGACCTTGGGCTGGGCGCCGCGTCTGCGGAGCGTGCGCCGCACCGTGAGGGTGGAGGCACGCCGGCGGTACGGCTTCACTCGCGCCCCATGTCCCGGTGCACGACGACGGTCTCGACCCCTTCGGCGGCGAGGCGGGCGGCGAGGCGCTCGGCGGTGGCCACCGAGCGGTGCTTGCCGCCCGTGCAGCCGACGGCGATCGTCACGTACCGCTTGCCCTCGCGGCGGTAGCCCGCGGCGATCAGCTGGAGCAGCTCGGTGTAGCGGTCCAGGAACTCCTTGGCACCGGGCTGGTTGTAGACGTAGTTCGACACCTCCTCGTTGAGGCCGGTGAAGGGGCGCAGCTCGGGGACCCAGTGCGGGTTCGGCAGGAAGCGCATGTCCACGACGAGGTCGGCGTCGACGGGCAGGCCGTACTTGAAGCCGAAGGACATCACGGTGGCCCGCAGCTCGGGCTCCTCGTCGCCGGCGAACTGGGCGTCCATCTTGGCGCGCAGCTCGTGGACGTTGAGGCTGGAGGTGTCGATCACGAGGTCGGCGTCGCCGCGCAGCTCGCGCAGCAGGTCGCGCTCGGCGGCGATGCCGTCGGTGATGCGGCCGTCGCCCTGGAGCGGGTGGGGCCTGCGGACCGACTCGAAGCGCCGGACCAGGGCCTCGTCGGAGGACTCCAGGAAGACGATCCGGTGGGTGACCCCCTTGGCGTCCAGGTCGGCGAGGGACTCCCGCAGGTTGTCGAAGAACTGCCGGCCGCGGACGTCCACGACGACGGCGATCCGGGCGACGTTGCCCTGGGAGCGGGCGCCGAGCTCCACCATGGTGGGGATCAGCGCGGGCGGCAGGTTGTCCACGACGAACCAGCCGAGGTCCTCCAGACACTTCGCCGCGGTGGACCGGCCGGCCCCGGACATGCCGGAGATGATCACCAGCTCGGGAATGGCCGCCTCGGCGCCGTTGTCGCCGGGGGTCTCCTTGGTGCCCGTACTCACGTGTCCTGCTCCGTCTTCTCGGTGGTGCTCGTCGTGCCGTGCTTCTCGGTGGTGCTCGTCATGCCGTGCTTCTCGGTGGTGCTCGTCATGCCGTGCTTCTCGGTGGTGCTCGTCGTGCCGTGCGCGCGCGGCCGTGCCGTGACGTCCGCGCCGTCCTCCATGATCTCCCCCGCCGCCGTGTGCGCGGCGGGGACGGCCGGAGCCGCCGGGGCGGGAGCCACGTCGTCCTCCATGATCTCTCCCGTCGCGGTGTTCACGGCGGGAGCGGCCGGAGCCGCCAGGGCCAGGGCCGCGGCGACCGCCTCCGCGGTCTTCCGGCCCATGCCGGGAACCTCGCAGATCTGCTCGATTGTCGCCTGCCGGAGCCGCTTCACCGAGCCGAAGTGCTTGATCAGGGCCTGCTTCCGGGTCTCCCCGAGGCCGGGGACGGCGTCGAGGGGCCCGGTCCTGAGGCGTTTCGTCCGCTTGGACCGCTGGTAGCGGATGGCGAAGTCGTGAGCCGTGTCACGCACCCGCTGGAGAAGGTACAGGCCTTCGCTGGAGCGGGGCAGCACCACCGGGTCGTCGTCGCCGGGCAGCCAGACCTCCTCCAGGCGCTTGGCGAGGCCGCAGACGGCGATGTCGTCGATGCCGAGCTCGTCCAGGGCCCGCTGCGCGGCGGCGACCTGGGGCTGTCCGCCGTCGACCACGACGAGCTGCGGCGGGTACGCGAACCGCTTGGGCCGCCCGTCGTCCTCGGGGTCCTCGGCCGGGACCTCGCCGTCCCCCCACTCCCCCGTCCGCTCCTTCTCGGCGAGGTAGCGCTTGAAGCGGCGGCCGATCACCTCGTGCATGGAGCGGACGTCGTCCTGGCCCTCGAAGCCCTTGATCTGGAAGCGGCGGTACTCGCTCTTGCGGGGCAGCCCGTCCTCGAAGACGACCATGGAGGCCACGACGTCCTCGCCCTGGAGGTGCGAGATGTCGAAGCACTCGATCCGCAGCGGCGCGGAGTCCAGGTCGAGGGCCTCGGCGATCTCCTCCAGGGCCCGGGAGCGGGTGGTGAGGTCGCTGGCCCGCTTGGTCTTGTGGAGGACGAGCGCCTGCTGGGCGTTGCGCGCGACGGTCTCCATGAGGTCCTTCTTGTCGCCGCGCTGGGGCACGCGCAGCGAGACGAGGGAGCCTCGGCGGCCGGAGAGCCAGGCGGAGACGGCCTCGGGGTCCTCGGGGAGGGCCGGGACCAGGACCTCCTTGGGGACCGCCTCGCCGCTCTCCTCACCGTAGAGCTGCTGGAGGGCGTGCTCGACCAGCCCGGCGGTGTCGACGGCCTCGACCTTGTCGGTGACCCAGCCGCGCTGGCCGCGGACGCGTCCGCCGCGCACGTGGAAGATCTGGACGGCGGCCTCCAGCTCGTCCTCGGCGAGGGCGAACAGGTCGGCGTCAGTGGCGTCGGCGAGGACGACCGCGTTCTTCTCCATGGCCCGGCGCAGGGCGGCGACGTCGTCGCGGAGCCGGGCGGCCTTCTCGTACTCCATGTCCTCGGCCGCGATCGTCATCTGCTTTTCGAGCCGGCGGATGTACGTGCCGGTGCGGCCGGCCATGAAGTCGCTGAACTCCTCGGCGAGTTCGCGGTGCTCCTCGGGGGTGACCCGGCCGACGCAGGGCGCCGAGCACTTGCCGATGTAGCCGAGGAGGCAGGGGCGGCCGGCCGAGGCGGCGTTCCGGAAGACGCCCGCCGAGCAGGTGCGGACGGGGAAGACCCGCAGCATCAGGTCGACGGTCTCGCGGATCGCCCACGCGTGCGCGTACGGCCCGAAGTAGCGCACGCCTTTCTTCTTGTGGCCGCGCATGACCTGGACGCGGGGGAACTCCTCGTTCATGGTCACCGCGAGGTACGGGTAGCTCTTGTCGTCCCGGTACTTGACGTTGAACCGGGGGTCGAACTCCTTGATCCAGGAGTACTCCAGCTGGAGCGCCTCGACCTCGGTGGAGACGACGGTCCACTCGACGGAGGCGGCAGTGGTCACCATGGTGGCCGTGCGCGGGTGCAGGCTCGTGAGCGGCTGGAAGTAGTTGGCGAGCCGCTGGCGCAGGGACTTCGCCTTGCCCACGTAGATCACCCGGCGGTGCTCGTCGCGGAACTTGTAGACCCCCGGGGAGTCGGGGATCTGACCCGGCTTGGGGCGGTAGCTGGAGGGGTCTGCCATGCTCCCCACCCTACTGGCGAGGACCGACACTCCGACCGGGCACGCGCGTGCGTACGGCCCCGTACGGGCGGGGTGGGGACCCGCTCGTACGGGAGCCGTCGGGGCCGGGGCAGGGCGGGGCCGGGCCGAGGCTGGGGCTGGGCCCGGAGCGGGGATCGAGGCCGGGATCGGGCCTGGGACCGGGGCGATGCCCGGGGCCCCGGCCCGGGCCGCCAGACCGGGACGGGCCACCGGGCCAGGCCCGGGGCGGGCCTGGCCCGGAACCCGACGCCGGGGCGACAGCCGAGGTGGGCTTGGGCCCGGGCCGCCGGGACGGGGCGAGCCGCCCGGCCAAGATGGGACGGGACACCAGGCCAGGCCCAGGACCCGGAGCCGGGATCGGGCCCGGAGCCCGGGCGACGCCCGAGGCGGGCCCCGGGTCCGGGCCGCCGGGCCGTGACCGGACGGGTCGTCGGGCCAGGCCCGGGACCGGCCCCGGGTCAGGCCGCCGGGCCGCTCCGGGGCGCCCGGCGGCGGCGTATCGCGGTGCCGGCCGTCAGGGCGAGGGCCAGGGCGGCGCCCACGCCGGCCACGGTGGCGGCGGACCCCCCGGAGGCGTCCGTACGGGACGTCTGGGCGGCCTGGGGCGCGGGAGCCGCCGGCGCGGCGGCTTCCTGTCCCGGGGCCTCCTGCGGCCCGTACCCGCCCGCCGCGCCCTTCTTCGCGTAGGCGGAGCCGGGGAGCTTGTCGCCGTACGCCCGGGCGACCCGCTCCCGGTACGCGGCGAGGTTCGTCCCGTTCTTCCCGACGGCCCGCACCGCGTCCTCGTCCAGCGGGAGCACCTTCGCCCCCTTCTGGACGTACCAGGCGTCGATCTGCGGCTCGCGGAAGACGAGGCCGCCGGGCAGCAGGCGCCCGCCCCGCTCCGCGTACCGGATCTCGTCGTCGCCGGTGGCGATGTTCACCACCTGCCAGCCGTCCGCGCCCTCGACGGTCCACAGGGAGGCCTTCCGGCCGTCCGGGGCGACGGCCAGGCTGGCGCGGAACTCGACGCGGGCGACCGGCGCCCCGGCCTTCCCGGCGACGAAGTCCGGAGAGAGGATCCGGACGGGCACGGAGGCGCCCTCGATCCGCGGGGCGCCCGCCGCACGGGCGGCCGTCGCCGGAGCCCCGGCCCCGTCACTGGCGAAGAACCGGGACAGGGTGTCCAGGGTCCCCGGTGCGGAGGCGGCCCGCTCGGGGGTGGAGGCCGACGGCAGGCCCTCGGCGGCGGCCGCCGGGAGGGTTCCGAGGGCGACGAGGGCGGCGGCGGTCAGGAGACCGGCGGCGGTGGCACGCGCGCGTGTCGTGGTCACGGTGAGCACGGTGGTCACGCCCCGATCCGGTAGAGCGAGTGGGTCCAGGAGAACGAGTTGTTGTTGACGTACCAGGCGTGCGAGGCCCAGTTGTAGCGGTCGCTGGAGGGCCAGGGGTCGCCCCAGTAGACCCAGCTGCTCGCGTCGTCGTAGCCGTAGAGCACGTGCATGTGCCCGCCGCCGCTCGACCACTGGATGCGGGTCTCGATGGGCCGGTCGGCGTTGATCTCGGTCTGCACGGTGGGGTAGCGCAGCCAGCCGGTGACGTACGAGCCGGGGCGGACGCCGGCCCAGCTCAGGCCGGTCTGGACGTTGCCGAGGGTGGCCTGGTTGTTGGGGCAGTCGTAGCCCTGCTGGCGGTTGAAGGCGGCGTTGCAGAACTGGTTCTGGCTGTAGCCGCGGCCGAACCAGGTGGCGATGGTGTTGCCGGCCGCCGCCCAGCACCAGTTGGTCTTCTGCTGGGCCTGCATGGTGATGTTCAGGCGCTTGGCGGCGAGGGCGGAGGCGTCCTCACCGGCCGGCGCGGCGGACGCCGAGGTGGTGGGGACGAGGAAGAGGGCGGCTGCGGCGAGTGCCGCGAGGTTCAGTTTCCTTCTGCGCATCGCGTTCCTCCCGGGTGGGGTGGGGGTGTGGAGGAGCGCGTCCGGACGCTGGTCAGGAGCATCTGCCGTTGTCCGGTCCGGGTCAACACGCTTCAATGCGGGATGACATCGGACTGTGAACGGTGTGACCCGGGTGTGAACGGACGCCCCCGGCCCACCTGCCCGCTCGTCCCCGGCGGTGCGACGGTCCGCTCCCCCACCGTGAACGTTCACCGAGGAGTCCTCGTGAGCCACACCGAGGCCGATCTTGCGCAGCTGCTGCACACCGGTCCCTTCCATCTGGCGCTGCGCACCGCGCTCGCCGTGCGCGGGCTGCCGCTCCAGCGGGTCCAGCACCATCTGGCGCACCGGGGCGTCAGGGTCGGGGTGACGAGCCTGAGCTACTGGCAGCAGGGCGCCCGTCGGCCGCAGCGGCCGGAGTCCCTGAAGGCCGTACGGGCCCTGGAGGAGGTGCTCCAGCTCCCGGGGAACTCGCTCCTCCGGCTCCTGTCGGGGGACGCGGCCGCCCGGTCCGAGGTGGAGCGCCCGGCGGGCCGCTCGTACCGGTCGCTGGTGGAGGCGTCCGGCTCGGTCGAGGAGCTGCTCGCGGAGCTCGAATGCCCGACGGACGGGGGGCTGCACACGGTGGGACACCACGAGCGGGTGCGGATCGGGGCGGGGCGGGAGCTGGTGGGGCGCGAGTCCCAGCACGTGGTGCGGGCGCACCGGGACGGGGTGGACCGCTATCTGGCGATCCACCACGGGGACCCGGGCTGCGATCCGTCGCGGGTGGTGGTGCGGGCGGTGGAGAACTGCCGGACCGGGCGGGTGCGGTGGCACGCGGGGACGGGGGTGCTGGTCGCGGAGCTGCTCTTCGACGCACGGCTGCGGGCCGGGGACACGTACCTCTTCTCGTACGGCTTCGAGGACGGTACGGCGGGGGCGAGCGGGGAGTACGTGCGCGGGTTCAGCTTCGCGGGCGGGCAGTACGTGCTCCAGGTGCGCTTCGACGAGGCGGCGCTTCCGGTGCGGTGCCGGAGGTTCGCGCAGACCTCGGCGGGGGCGCCGCGGGGCGGCCGTGCGGAGCTGACCCTGAGCGGCCGGCACCGCACGGTGCACCTGGTGGAGCAGGGGGTGCGTCCGGGGATCCTGGGGATCGACTGGGACTGGTCCTGAACCGCCCGGCCGTCCGCCGGTTCCGTCAGGCCGTTCCGTCAGGCCTCGGGCCCGGCGACGAGCTCGCCGCCCTCGACGCGGATCGGGACCGCGGGGAGCGGGACGGTGGCCGGGCCCCGGAGCGCCTTGCCGGTCGTCACGTCGAAGCGGCTGCCGTGGCAGGGGCAGTTGCCCTCGTTCGCCTCGACCTTGTCGAGGACGCAGCCCGCGTGGGTGCACTGGGCGCTGAAGGCCTTGTACTGGCCCTCGGCGGGGCAGCTCACCACGAGGCGCTGCTCGCGGTAGAGCTTGGAGCCGCCGACCGGGACCTCGTCGGGGGAGCCGAGGGAGACCGGGGCGGTCGGGGTCGGGACCTCGGCGTGGCCGAGCTTGGACTCGGTGGAGCAGGCGGCGACCCCCAGCCCGGCGGCACCGGCGAGGGCGGCGCCTTTCAGTACGGTGCGACGGCTGGACTGGCCGGACATGAGCGCTCCACGGTGAGATCGGGGACAAGACACCCCAGCGGTGACCGAACCGACGATACCGGCGTCTCCCGGGCCTGAGCGGCGGGGGCCCTGCGGGGGCTCCGCCGATGGGCCGGTGCGGGAGGAAGCCCGTGCACGGGGCACGCCGAAGCCCCCGGCACGGAGTCCGCCGGTGGGGCGGGGTCCGTGCGCGGGGGCGTGTCGGGGGGCAGGGCCCGGGGCGGGGCCCTGCCGGGGGCGGGTCAGGCCTTGCGGGCGCGGGTCGCCGTCTTCTTGGCGGCGGCCTTGGTCGCGGTCGCCTTGGTCGCGGCCGTCTTGGTGGCGGCTGTCTTGGTGGCGGCCGTCTTGGTGGCGGCCGTCTTCTTCGCCGAGGCGGCCTTCTTCGCCGCCGCCGCCGTCTTCTTCGTCGCCGTCCTCTTCGTGCCGCGCGCCGCCGGGATCGCCGCATCGCTGATCCGGTCGGCGCCGAGGACCTCGCGGAGGAACTTGCCGGTGTGGCTCGCCGGGACCGAGGCGACCTCCTCCGGCGTGCCCTCGGCGACGACCACGCCACCGCCGCTGCCGCCCTCAGGCCCCATGTCGACGACCCAGTCCGCGGTCTTGATGACGTCGAGGTTGTGCTCGATGACGATCACCGAGTTCCCCTTGTCGACCAGCCCGGAGAGGACCTTGATCAGCTTCGAGATGTCCTCGAAGTGCAGACCGGTGGTCGGCTCGTCCAGGACGTAGACCGTGCGGCCCGTGGAGCGCTTCTGGAGCTCGGAGGCGAGCTTGACGCGCTGCGCCTCGCCGCCGGAGAGCGTCGGCGCCGACTGCCCGAGGCGGACGTAGCCGAGGCCGACCTCGGTCAGGGTGCGCAGGTGACGGGCGATGGTCGGGACGGCCTCGAAGAAGTCGAGGGCCTCCTCGATCGGCATGTTCAGGACTTCGGCGATGGACTTGCCCTTGTAGTGGACCTCCAGGGTCTCCCGGTTGTACCGGTCGCCGTGGCAGACCTCGCACGGGACGTAGACGTCCGGGAGGAAGTTCATCTCGATCTTGATCGTGCCGTCGCCGGAGCAGTTCTCGCAGCGGCCGCCCTTGACGTTGAAGGAGAAGCGGCCGGGCAGGTAGCCCCGGACCTTGGCCTCCATCGTCTCGGCGAAGAGCCTGCGGACGTGGTCGAAGACGCCGGTGTAGGTCGCCGGGTTCGACCGCGGGGTGCGGCCGATCGGGGACTGGTCGACGTGCACGACCTTGTCGACGAGCTCGTCGCCGTCCACGCGCGTGTGCCGCCCGGGCACCGACTTGGCGCCGTTCAGCTCGCGCGCCAGGTGGGTGTAGAGGATGTCGTTGACCAGGGTCGACTTGCCGGAGCCCGAGACGCCGGTGACGGCGGTGAGGACGCCGAGCGGGAAGGAGACGTCGATGTCCCGCAGGTTGTTCTCGCGGGCCCCGTGCACGGTGAGCCGCCGCTCGGGGTCCACCGGCCGGCGGACGTCCGGGGTGACGATCGACCTGCGGCCGGACAGGTACTGCCCGGTCATCGACTCCTCGTTGGCGAGGAGCTCCTTCAGGGAGCCGGAGTGGACGACCTTGCCGCCGTGCTCGCCGGCGCCGGGGCCGATGTCCACGACCCAGTCGGCGACCTTGATGGTGTCCTCGTCGTGCTCGACGACGATGAGCGTGTTGCCCATGTCCCGGAGCCGCACCAGGGTCTCGATCAGCCGGTGGTTGTCGCGCTGGTGGAGGCCGATGGAGGGCTCGTCGAGCACGTAGAGCACGCCGACCAGGCCGGAGCCGATCTGGGTGGCGAGCCGGATGCGCTGGGCCTCGCCGCCGGAGAGCGTCCCCGCGGCCCGGTTGAGCGAGAGGTAGTCGAGGCCGACGTCGACGAGGAAGCGCAGCCGCTCGTTGACCTCCTTGAGGACCCGCTCGGCGATCTTCTTGTCGCGGGCGCTGAGGGTGAGCCGGGAGAGGAACTCGGCGCAGTCGCTGATGGACATCGCGGAGACCTCGGCGATGGACTTGTCCATGACCGTGACCGCGAGGACGATCGGCTTCAGCCGGGTCCCCTCGCAGGTGGGACAGGGCACCTCGCGCATGTAGCCCTCGAAGCGCTCGCGGCTGGAGTCGCTCTCGGCCTCGGTGTGGCGCCGCTTGACGAAGGGGACGGCACCCTCGAAGGCCGGGGTGGTGTACGCCCGCTCCCGCCCGTACCGGTTCCGGTAGCGGACCTCGACCTGCGTCTTGTGGCCGTACATCAGCGCCTTCTTGGCGCGCTGCGGCAGCCCCGCGTACGGGATGTCGGTGCGGAAGCCGAGGGCCTGGGAGAGGCCGCCGATGAGCCGGCCGAAGTACTCCTTGGTGTGGCCGTGCGACCAGGGGTGGATGGCGCCCTCGTCGAGGGACTTGTCCTCGTCGGGGACGATCAGCTCCGGGTCGACCTCCATGCGGGTGCCGATGCCGGTGCAGTCCGGGCAGGCGCCGAAGGGCGAGTTGAAGGAGAAGGAGCGCGGCTCCAGCTCCTCGAAGGAGAGGTCGTCGTACGGGCAGTAGAGGTGCTCCGAGTACATCCGCTCGCGCTCGGGGTCGTCCTCGGGGAGGTCGACGAAGTCGAGCACGACCATGCCGCCGGAGAGTCCGAGCGCGGTCTCGACGGAGTCGGTGAGCCGGCGCTTGGCGCTGTCCTTGACGGTGAGGCGGTCGATGACCACCTCGATGGTGTGCTTCTCCTGCTTCTTGAGCGTCGGCGGCTCGCTGAGCTGCACGGTCGTGCCGTCGACCCGGGCGCGGCTGTAGCCCTTGGTCTGGAGGTCGGCGAAGAGGTCGACGAACTCGCCCTTGCGCTCGCGCACGAGCGGGGAGAGCACCTGGAAGCGGCTGCCCTCGGGGAGCTCCAGGACCTTGTCGACGATGGCCTGCGGCGACTGGCGCGAGATGGGACGGTGGCACTCGGGACAGTGCGGCTTGCCGATGCGCGCGAAGAGCAGGCGGAGGTAGTCGTAGACCTCCGTGATGGTGCCGACCGTCGAGCGCGGGTTGCGCGAGGTCGACTTCTGGTCGATGGAGACGGCGGGCGACAGACCTTCGATGAAGTCGACGTCCGGCTTGTCCATCTGGCCGAGGAACTGCCGGGCGTACGAGGAGAGCGACTCGACGTACCGGCGCTGCCCCTCGGCGAAGATCGTGTCGAACGCGAGGGAGGACTTGCCCGACCCCGAGAGCCCGGTGAAGACGATGAGGGAGTCACGCGGGAGATCGAGGGAGACGTTCTTGAGGTTGTGCTCGCGAGCGCCACGGACGATGAGACGGTCGGCCACGCCGGTCCGCACCTTTCTTGAGAGAGCGGATGTGCCTACACACCAACAACCGGGGACGCCGGATGCTTCCATCGAGCGTATAGCACGTACATTCGATTTCTGGTCTTCCGGAGACCGCTTCACCCGAACGAGTGGTCCGGGCCGGTCGGCGCTAGGGTCGGCGCCATGATCGATCACGAGCGTGACCTTGTTTCCCTGCAAGAGGCGACCGATCGGCTCCTGGACGCCGCCGCCTCTTGGGACAACGCCGCGACGGCCGAGCCGTCACGGCTTCCGGGCTGGACCCGCGGCCATGTCCTCGCCCACCTCGCCCGCAACGCCGACGCCCTGGTGAACGTCTTCGAGGGCCGCCCCATGTACACGGACGCCGCGACCCGCGAGGCCGACATCGAGCGCGACGCGTACCGCCCGCTCGCCGAGCAGCTCGCCGACGTGCGCGAGAGCGCGGAGCGGCTGCGGGCGGTGTGCGAGAAGCCCGCCGACTGGAGTCGGACGGTCGAGCTGCGCAACGGCGTCACCGACAGCGCCTCCCGGGTCCCCTTCCGCCGCTGGGTGGAGGTGGAACTGCACCACGTCGACCTGGGCGCCGGATACGGCCTGGACGACCTGCCGGAGGAGTTCGTCCTGCGGGAGGTCGAGTTCCTGGCCGACCGGTGGTCGGGACGCCCGGAGGTGCCCCCGGTGACCCTCCGGCTCGGTCACGACGGGACGGGGCCCGTCTGGCGCACCGGAGGGACCGAGGGTACTCCCGTCGTCCTCGCGGGCACCGGACCCGAACTGCTCGGCTGGCTGTCCGGCCGCGGCGACGAGGGCGCCCACCTCGTCGTCCTCTCCGGCGACGGCCTCCCGGACCTCCCCCCGCTATAGGCTGAGCGCATGACGTACAGCGGAGTGGTGAAGGTCGGCGGCCCTGCGGACGTGCACGAGCTGGCGGACCTGATGATCTCGAAGGTCGCGGTCGGCCCGATGGACAACAACGCCTATCTGCTGCGCTGTCGGGCGACCGGCGAGCAGCTGCTGATCGACGCGGCGAACGAGGCCGGCACCCTGCTCACGCTGATCGGTGACGACGGCATCGGCGCCGTCGTCACCACCCACCGGCACGGCGACCACTGGCAGGCCCTGGCCGAGGTGGTCGCCGCGACCGGTGCCCGTACCTACGCGGGCGCGTACGACGCGGAGGGCATCCCGGTCGCGACCGACGTGCCCGTCGAGGACGGCGACACGATCCGGGTGGGCCGGGTCGAGCTGACCGCCCGCAGGCTCGTCGGCCACACCCCGGGCTCGATCGCCCTCGTCTACGACGACCCGCACGGCCACCCCCACGTCTTCACCGGCGACTGCCTCTTCCCCGGCGGCGTGGGCAACACCCGCCAGGACCCGGAGGCCTTCGCGAGCCTGCTCCACGACGTGGAGACCAAGCTCTTCGAGGCCCTCCCGGACGAGTCCTGGGTCTATCCGGGCCACGGCAAGGACACCACGCTCGGTGACGAGCGCCCCCACCTCGCGGAGTGGCGCGAGCGGGGCTGGTGATCCGAGGGCGGACGGAGGGCGCGCGCCCCACCAGCGGCGCGCTCCCGCACGCCCCCGTAGCGGGGGTGATCGGCGGGTAGATCGCGGGACATGTACCGCCGTCACTCTCCGTCGCCTTCCCCCGGCCCCTCGATGGGCCGGATCGCCGCCGCCTCGCTCGTCGGCACCGCCATCGAGTTCTTCGACTTCTACGTCTACGGGACCGCCGCCGCCCTCGTCCTGGGCCCGCTCTTCTTCCCGACCTTCTCCCCGCTCGCCGGGACCCTGGCCGCCTTCGGCACCTTCGCCGTCGGCTTCGTGGCCCGGCCGCTCGGCTCGGTCCTCTTCGGCCACGTCGGCGACCGGTACGGCCGGCGCCCGGTCCTCTTCGCCTCGCTGCTCCTGACCGGCTGCGCCACGGTCGCGGTCGGCTGCCTCCCCACGTACGCGACGCTCGGCATCGCCGCCCCCGTGCTGCTGCTCCTCCTCCGCTTCCTCCAGGGGCTCGGTCTGGGCGGCGAGTGGGGCGGGGCGGTGCTGCTCACCGCCGAGCACGCCCCGGAGCACCGGCGCGCGCTGTGGGCGAGCTTCCCGCAGATCGGCCCGGCGGTCGGCTTCCTCCTGGCGAACGGGGTGATGCTGGGGCTCACGGCCGGGCTGAGCGACGCGGAGTTCCGCTCCTGGGGCTGGCGGGTGCCGTTCTGGGCGGCGGGGCTGCTCGCGGCGGGCGGGCTGCTGCTGCGCTCCTCGCTCGCGGAGACCCCGCAGTTCGAGGAGCTGTCCGCGTCCGGGCGGCGCGCGGGCGCCCCGCTGGCCGAGGTCGTCCGGAACCACTGGCGGCTCGTGCTGCTGACGGCGGGGGCCCTGGCGGTCGGGTACGCCGTCTTCTACGCGGTCTCCACCTGGGCCCTGGCCTACGGCACCGGGCGGCTCGGCCTGAGCGGTCCGGTGATGCTGGGCTGCGTGATGGCGGCGGTGGCGGTGATGGGGGCGGCCACCCCGTTCGTGGCGCTCCTCGCCGACCGCTGGGGCCGCCGGACGCTCTGTCTGGCCGGGTGCGCGGGTTGCGCGCTCTGGATGTTCCCGATGGTGGCGCTGCTGCACACCGCGCGGCCGCCGCTGATGTTCCTCGGCTTCGTGGGCGCGCTGCTGGCCTTCATCACGATGTTCGCGGTGGTCGCCGCGTACCTGCCGGAGCTGTACGAGCCCCGGGTCCGCTGTACGGGCGCGGCCGTCGGCTACAACCTCGCGGGTGTCCTCGGCGGCGCCCTGACCCCGCTCGCGGCCACCGCGCTCTCCGAGGGCGGTTCGGGTCCGCCGTGGGGCGTGGCGGCGTATCTGACCCTGGTGGCCCTGGTCAGCCTGGGCTGCTTCGCGCTCCTCCCGGAGACCCTGCCGGCGCGCACGGCGGTGAAGGAGCCCGCGACCGTCTAGGAGGCGCGTCCGGGAGGGGGCCCTGTCCGGGAGGAGGCTTTGTCCGGAAGAGGGTCCGGAAACGGCGAAGGCCGACCGGGGAGGGGGTCCCGGGCCGGCCGTCGCCGTGTGTGCCGCGTCAGGCGCCGATGCTGTCCTTCTCGGTGCCGTCGGCGTCGGCCACGCTCTGGGCGGCCTCCCGCTCGGCCTGTCGCTTGGAGGCGATCAGGCTGGTGATCGTGGTGATGATCAGAACACCGCAGATGACCGCGAGGGAGACCGGAATGGAGATCTCCGGGACGTGCACCCCGGACTCGTGCAGGGCGTGCAGCACCAGCTTGACGCCGATGAAGCCGAGGATCACCGACAGGCCGTAGCTGAGGTGGACCAGCTTCTTGAGCAGGCCGCCGATCAGGAAGTACAGCTGTCGCAGACCCATGAGGGCGAAGGCGTTGGCGGTGAAGACGATGTACGGGTCCTGGGTGAGGCCGAAGATCGCCGGGATGGAGTCGAGGGCGAAGAGGATGTCGGTGGTGCCGATGGCGAGCATGACCACCATCAGCGGGGTCAGCACCCGCTTGCCGTTGACCCGGATGAAGAGCTTGGTGCCGTGGTACCGGTCGGCGACGCCGAACTTCTTCTCGACGCTCTTGAGGAGGCGGTTCTCCTCGAACTCGTCCTCCTCCTCGTCGGCGCGCGCCTCCTGGATGAGCTTCCAGGCGGTGTAGATCAGGAACGCGCCGAAGATGTAGAAGACCCAGGAGAAGCTCGCGATGATCGCGGCACCGGCGGCGATGAAGATCGCGCGGAGCACCAGGGCGATCAGGACGCCGATCAGCAGCACGCGCTGCTGGAGGTGCGAGGGGACCGAGAACTTCGCCATGATCAGGACGAAGACGAAGAGGTTGTCGACGCTGAGCGACTTCTCGGTGATGTATCCGGCGAAGAACTCGCCGGAGGACTGGGCGCTGCCGAAGAACAGCAGGCCGAGTCCGAAGAGCACGGCGAGGACGATCCAGACGATCGTCCAGATGCCGGCTTCCTTGACCGACACGTCATGGGGCTTGCGCCCGATGAAGAAGTCGGCACCGATCAGGGCACCCAGACCGAGAATGGTCAGGACCCACAGGGTCGTCGAAACGTCCATTGCGCCTCCGGCGTCGTACGGCTACTGATCAGCGTCGTCGCTGCCGGAGGTCTCTTCCACCCGGGCGACGGACGAGCCGCCGCCGGGCCGACGCCCCGGGATCGGATCACTGGGATCCCTCCGTACTGACGGGCACGCCGCGCTTGGGGAGTACTCCCCTCCGCGCGAAGAACACTACCCGAAATACCAAGAGAAGGTAAAGGGGAGGCTAAAGGATCATCAAGACGCCAGGTCAGAACCGCTTCCTCCGGCGGGCTTCCGCCACTTGGGCGAGGACCTGCCGCAGGACCCGGCTGCCGGGCGGGAGCACCGGCGGCTCGTACGACCAGGCGTGCCCCACCCACGGGTCGGCGAGGTGGTCGTCGGGGACGGGCGTGAGGCGCAGCAGCGAGCGCCACAGCGGGTCGAGCAGCGGCCCGTACGCGGCCGCGTCCGCCCGGTCCGCCACCATCAGCAGGTGGACGCCGACCGAGGGGCCCTCGTCGGCGAGGTACCGGAGCCGGGTGACCGCCCGGTCGTCGAAGCCGTGCGGGAAGTCGTGCACGATCAGCAGCTGCCGGGCCGTGTCCAGGCCGGGCGGCAGCGCGTCGGCCGCGCCGCCCCGCAGCGCCATCTGGAGCAGGTCGACCCGCTCGGTGAGCTGCTCCAGGACCGCGGAGACGCCGGCCGCGCCCCGGGCCGGCGGGGCGGCCAGGACGTCCGACTCCACGAGCGGGGCGAGGGACGCGGCGCCCGCCCCGGCCGCGTCGAGGACGTGGACGGCGAAGCCGCCCGCCGGGTGCGCCGCGAGCAGCCGGGCCGCGTGCGCGACCGCGCTGTCCAGGGCGAGCCGCCGCAGCTCGGTCTCGTCGAGGAGGCCGGCCGCCTCCGAGTGGCCGCGCCCGCTGTCCACCCACAGCCCCCGCTCCAGCGGCAGCCGGACGAGCATGGGGATCCGCAGCTCGGTGCGCTCGGGCAGGTGGAGGTCGCCGAGCCGGACGGCCATCGGCTCCTCGGCCGGGACCCGGTAGGCGTGCCAGACGGGGTTGTCCCAGCGGGCGTAGGCGGCAGGCAGGGCCGGTTCGACCACCTCGGACTCGGCAGCGAGCTGGGCGAGGTCCCGGTCGAGGACCGCGCGGGCCCGGTCCACCAGCTCGTCGTGCCGGGCGCGGGCGGCCGCGCGGGCCGCGTCGTTCGCGCCCCCGTTCCTGGCGCGGTAGTCGGAGAGCGTCTGGTCGAGCTCCCGGTCGAGCCGGGACTCCGCGAAGTCGCAGGCGCTGCGGTAGGCGGCGGCGGTACGGGCCAGGTCCTCGAACATCCCCCACACCTGGTTGTACAGGCGCTCGTCCATGGACCAGCCGGAGGCGTCCCCGGCGACCGGCGCGGGCGGCGCCTGGGGCGGGGTCCGCGGCGGCTCCGGCGCGGCGGCGGGCCTGCGGCGGGGGTGGGAGTAGTCGATGGGGCCGCCCGGCGCCCGCGCGCCCGTGTCCGTGCCCGACGGCGGGGTCACCGGCACGGTCGGCGTCGGATCGGAGACGGCCTGCGGAAGCGGCGGGGGCGGAGGTGTGGGGTCCGGGGTCGCCGGGGCGGCGGGAGCCGGGACGACCGGGGTGGCCAGGGGCGTGGGGCGGTCCGATCCGGCCGGGACCGCCGGGGCCGGGGCGGCCGGGAGGCTGGGGTCCCCGGCCGCCGGAGGGATCGGGGCCGTCGGGGCCGTAGGAGCCGTGGGAGCCGTGGGAGCCGTGGGAGCCGTGGGCAGGGGTACCCGTTCCGGCTCGGGGGCGCGCGGTCGCGGGGCGGTCGCCGCGGGGGCGGCCTCCGGAGCGGCGGCCGCCAGGATCGCCGCGGCCGCGTCGGCGGGGCGCTCCAGGCCCTGGTCGCCGAGGAGGTCGGCGAGCCCGCCCTCGTACCCCTGGCCCATCGCGCGGACCTTCCAGGCGCCCTGGCGGCGGTAGAGCTCCAAGGCGACGACGGCGGACTCGCGGTCGAGTCCGGTGATGGTGTAGGTGGCGATCTCGGTGCCGTCGGGTCCGGCGACGGCGACGAAGGGGGCGGCGACGGCCCCGAAGCGGGCGGCTCCGCCGTGCCCGGTCAGCGCGAGGAGGACCGAGATCCGGTGGACGGTCCCGGGCATCGCGCCCAGGTCGACGGAGAGGCGCTGGTCGGCGGCGGGTGCCCCGGGGACGTCGACGCCGGGAAGCGAGGGCGCGCCGGGGTGGGCGATCCACTCCGCGCCGGGGACCCTGCCCCCCTCGTCGCCGAGGGTGGCTCCGGCGAGGACCGGATGACCGGCCGACACCCGGATCTCAAGGCGGGTGTCGGGCAGGGGGTGGTTCTGTCCCCGGACCAGCTCGGCCGTCATCGACTCTGTCCCCTCGGTGCTTCCCCGGTGCGGATTCGCGTGTCCCGGTGCGGTTCAAACGGGTCGTTCATGGGCCGTCCGGATCAGGGCGCCGAACGGATCATGCGGGACAGCTCCCGGCGGCGGCTGCCTCCGGGAGCTGTGGGTGCGTGGTGCGCGGGCCGCCTACAGGTGCGGCAGGATCGCCGGCATCAGGTCCTGGAAGGTGCGGCCGTTGGCCGGGTTGCCCAGGGCGGTCATCTGCCAGCCGGAGCCGGCCCGGTGCACCTTCGCCATGATCTGCGCGGTGTAGCGGCCGCCGCCGTCGAGGGTGTAGCGCGCCAGCTCCTGCCCGTTCGTCTCGTCGACGAGCCGGCAGAAGGCGTTCTGCACCTCCTGGAACGTCTGGCCGGTGAAGGAGTTCACCGTGAAGACGATCTGGTCGATGTGGACCGGGACCCGCTCCAGGTCCACGAGGATCGCCTCGTCGTCGCCGCCCTGCCCCGCGCCGCCCACCAGGTTGTCGCCGGTGTGCTTGACCGAGCCGTCGTCGCTGACCAGGTGCCGGAAGAAGACCACGTCGACCGGCTGCTTGTCAGCGAAGAGCACGGCCGAGGCGTCCAGGTCGATCTCGCGGGTGCGCGAGCCGAACAGACCGCGGCGCGGCGCCGCCTGCCAGCCGAGCCCCATCCGCACCTGGGTGAGGCTGCCCCCGCCCTTCTTCTCCAGGCTGATGGCCTGACCCTTGGTCATGTTCACGGTCACGCGCGTGCCCCTCTCGTTGCGTTCCCCGCGCCCGCTGTCCGGTGCGTGCGGTTGTCCAGCACCCTACGCAGGGTCACCGACACCGCGGAGGGGCGGTCCGGTTTTGTGTCGGTCTTGCAACACACCGGACCGCCTCCGGTCAGGCGAGGCCCGCCTCCTTCATCTGGCGCAACTCCTTCTTCAGCTCTCCCACCTCGTCGCGGAGCCGGGCGGCCACCTCGAACTGGAGCTCGGCGGCGGCGGCACGCATCCGGTCCGTCATCTCCTCGATGATCGCGGCCAGTTCGCTGGCGGGCCGGTCCCCGAGCTCCACGGTGGAGCCCGCCCTGCCCTTGCCCTTAACGCCGTGCGCGGCGAGCGCGGGGACGGGGGCCTTGGCGCCCTTGCCCTCCTTGCCCTGGCGGTAGCCGGTGCCGAGCAGCTCCTCGGTGTCGACCTCCTCGCGCGCGATGGTCGCCACGATGTCGTTGATCTTCTTGCGGAGCGGCTGCGGGTCGATGCCGCGCTCGGTGTTGTACGCGATCTGCTTCTCGCGGCGCCGGTTGGTCTCGTCGATGGCCTGCTCCATCGCCGGGGTGATCCGGTCCGCGTACATGTGGACCTGGCCCGACACGTTCCGCGCGGCGCGGCCGATGGTCTGGATCAGGGAGGTCCCGGAACGCAGGAAGCCCTGCTTGTCGGCGTCGAGGATGGCGACCAGGGACACCTCGGGGAGGTCGAGGCCCTCCCGGAGGAGGTTGATGCCGACGAGGACGTCGTACTCGCCGGCGCGCAGCTCGCGCAGCAGCTCGATGCGGCGCAGGGTGTCGACGTCGCTGTGCAGGTAGCGCACCTGGATGCCGAGCTCCAGGAAGTAGTCGGTGAGGTCCTCGGCCATCTTCTTGGTGAGGGTGGTGACGAGGACCCGCTCATCCCGCTCGGTGCGCAGCCGGATCTCGTGGACCAGGTCGTCGATCTGGCCCTCGGTGGGCTTGACGACGACCTCGGGGTCGACGAGGCCGGTGGGGCGGATGATCTGCTCGACGAAGCCGTCGCCGCGCGAGAGCTCGTACGTCCCGGGGGTCGCGGAGAGGTAGACGGTCTGGCCGATCCGCTCCTGGAACTCCTCCCACTTCAGCGGACGGTTGTCGAGGGCCGAGGGGAGCCGGAAGCCGTGGTCGACCAGGGTCCGCTTGCGGGAGGCGTCGCCCTCGTACATGGCGCCGATCTGCGGCACGGTGACGTGCGACTCGTCGATGACGAGCAGGAAGTCCTCGGGGAAGTAGTCGAGGAGGGTGTTGGGCGCGGAGCCGGGCTCGCGTCCGTCGAAGTGCATCGAGTAGTTCTCGATGCCGGAGCAGGAGCCGATCTGGCGCATCATCTCGATGTCGTACGTGGTCCTCATGCGCAGCCGCTGGGACTCCAGGTGCTTGCCCTGCTTGTCCAGCTCGGCGAGGCGGCCCTCCAGCTCGCGCTCGATGTCGTTGACGGCCCGCTCCATGCGCTCGGGCCCCGCGACGTAGTGGCTGGCGGGGAAGACGTACAGCTGCTCGTCCTCGCTGATGACCTCGCCGGTGAGCGGGTGGAGGGTGGAGAGGGCCTCGATCTCGTCGCCGAACATCTCGATGCGGACGGCGAGCTCCTCGTACACCGGGAAGATCTCGATGGTGTCGCCGCGGACCCGGAAGGTGCCGCGGGTGAACGCCAGGTCGTTCCGGGTGTACTGGATGTCGACGAAGCGGCGGAGCAGCTGGTCGCGGTCGATCTCCTCGCCGACCTTGAGCGGGACCATCCGGTCCACGTACTCCTGGGGCGTGCCGAGGCCGTAGATGCAGGAGACGGAGGCGACGACGACCACGTCCCTGCGGGTGAGCAGGGAGTTCGTCGCGGAGTGGCGGAGCCGCTCCACCTCCTCGTTGATGGAGGAGTCCTTCTCGATGTAGGTGTCCGACTGCGGGACGTACGCCTCGGGCTGGTAGTAGTCGTAGTACGAGACGAAGTACTCGACGGCGTTGTTCGGCAGGAGCTCGCGGAACTCGTTCGCCAGCTGGGCGGCCAGCGTCTTGTTCGGCGCCATCACCAGGGTGGGGCGCTGGAGCTTCTCGATCATCCACGCGGTGGTCGCCGACTTGCCGGTGCCGGTGGCACCGAGGAGCACGACGTCCTTCTCGCCCGCGCGGACGCGCCGCTCGAGGTCGGCGATGGCGGTCGGCTGGTCGCCGCTGGGCTGGTAGGAGCTGACGACCTCGAAGGGCGCCACCGTACGTTCGATCTTGGAAACGGGCCGCATGGAACCACCGTACGACCCGGCACCGACACTCGGGCGGCGATCGGCTCACCGCCCGGCCGGCGGGCGTCCCCTCACCAGTCCTGGGAGCGGTGCACGCCGTGGACCGCGGCGGCCCTGCGGGTGGCGCGGCGGGCGGACCGTCCGGCGGGCTCGCCGTAGTGGGTCGGCACGTGGCGCGGGGCGGGCACGCCGGGGCGGTGCACGATCCGGGCCGGGGCCTGCCGCCACTCGGGGTCGCCCATCACGAGCAGCGGGTCGAACATGACGACGACGGCGGCCAGGATGAGGAAGACCGCGGGGCCGATCAGCATCGGCAGGAGGAGCGAGGCGGCGGGGGCGGTGGCGGCTCCCGGGGCCCCGGCGCCGTTCAGGTGGACGGTGACGGCCGCCATGGCGGTGTAGTGCATACCACTGACGGCGACGCCCATCACCAGGCTCGCACCGAGGCTGGCCAGAAATCCATGCACGGAAACGGCCGCCCAGAGGGCCGTGGTGGCGGCCACGACGGCGATGACGACGGAGAGGGCGACGGTCGCCGTGTCGTACTCGACGCGGCCGTGGAGGCGCATCCCGGCCATGCCCAGGTAGTGCATGGTGGCGATCCCGAGACCGGTGATGGTGCCGCCGGTGACCAGGGTCAGGGCGGTCGCCCCGCGGTATCCGACGATGAGGATGCCGATGCCGACCATGAGGACGGCGACGCCCAGGCTGGCGAAGGTGATGGGCCGGTCGTAGTCGACCGGCGCCTGCTGGACCGAGAAGCCCATCATGGCGATGAAGTGCATGGTCCAGATGCCGGTGCCGATCGAGGTGGCGCCGAGGACGAGCCAGCCCGCCTTGAAGCTGTCGCGGTGGCGGAGGGATCTGGTGGTGCACCTCAGACCGAGGGCGCCGCCGAGGCAGGCCATGAGAAAGGAGGCCACCGGCGTGACGAGCCCGTAGCTGAATCCGTCGACCGTGCCCTGCATGATCGTGTGCCCTCCACCCCTGGTGCGACGTCGGCCGAAAACAGTCGGTTCCGTCGGCTCCTACTCCCCCGGGGCGAGATTATGGCGCGCGGACGTCACGGCGACCATGCGACCGGGGATTTTCCCTTCGCGAGGCCGGAGCGAGACCGGGCCGTGATCTCGGTGCCGGTTCCGGGGGCCTTCCTCCCGGTCGCGGCCGGGTTGTCGGTGGGGGGTCGTAGCGTGGTCGGCATGGACATCGAAGCGGTGGAGTGGGCGGTCGTGGAGAGCGGCATCGGGCCGCTCTTCCTCGCCGCGACCGGGCGGGGGCTCGTACGGGTCGGGTTCCACGCGGAGGCGGCGCGGCGGGAGGGCGTCCCCGACCGGCTGGCGGCCCGGCTCGGCGCGGAGCCGGTGGAGTGCGCCTCGGGGCTGCTCGCGGAGCCGATACGCCGGCTCGGCCGGTACTTCGCGGGCGACCCGGACGAGCTCGCCCTGCCTCTGGACTGGAGCCTGACGGCCGGGTTCAACCGGCAGGTGCTGCGCGAGCTGGCGACCGGCGTGCCGTACGGGACGGTCGTCGGGTACGGGGAGCTGGCGAGGCGCGTGGGGCAGCCGGGGGCCGCGCAGGCGGTGGGGGCGGCGATGGGCTCCAATCCGCTGCCGGTGGTGGTGCCGTGCCACCGGGTGGTGGAGAGCGACGGCGGGCTCGGCGGCTTCGGGGGCGGCCTGGAGACCAAGCGACAGCTGCTGGCTCTGGAGGGGGTGCTGCCGGCGCCGCTGTTCTGAGGGCTGTGCGTGGGGGGACGGGGGCGTGCCCGTCGGAGAGGGTGTGCCCGTCGGAGATCGGGGTGTTCCCGTCGGAGACCGGGAGGGGTGCCCGCCGGAGACAGGGGGTTGTTCCCGTCGGAGATCGGGGTGTTCCCGTCGGAGACCGGGAGGGGTGCCCGCCGGAGACAGGGGGTTGTTCCCGTCGGAGACCGGGAGCGGGCCCGTCGGAGACCGGGAGGGGGTCCGCCGGAGACAGGGGGTTGTTCCCGTCAGTCGGCGGAGGCGTTCCCATCAGGTGGGACGGCTGGCACACTCTCGTAAGTGACCCACACCCCCGGCGCCCCTGACGCCACCCTGCCCGGCCACATACCCGCCCCCGTCACTGCCGCCGAGCTGCCGGCGCTGCGCCGGCGCGTCCAGGCCGTGCTGATCGCCACCCAGATCCTCGGCGGCCTCGGCATCGCCATCGGGGTCGCGCTCGCCGCCGTCCTGGCCACGGAGGTCGGCGGCACCGAGGCCCTCGCCGGTCTGGCGTCGACGGCGACGGTGGCCGGTCCCGCGCTGCTCGCCATGCCGCTGGCCGCCCTGATGGCCTCGCAGGGACGCCGGTCGGGACTGGTCCTCGCGTATCTCCTCGGGGCGGTGGGCGCCGGTGTGGTGGTGCTCGGGGCGGTCGTCGGGAGCTTCCCGCTGCTGCTCGTCGGGCTCGTGGGCTTCGGCGCCGGCTCCTCGGCCAATCTGGCGGCCCGCTTCGCCGCCGCCGATCTGGCCGAGCCGGACCACCGGGCCCGGGCCATCTCCACGGTGGTGTGGGCGACCACGATCGGCGCGGTGCTCGGGCCGAACATCGCGTCGCCCGCCGGGAAGAGCGTCGCGGGCCTGGGCATACCGGCCACGGCGGGCCCCTTCGTCTGGGCCGCCGGGGTCTTCGTGCTCGCCGCGGCCGTGGTCGCCCTGCTGCTGCGCCCCGATCCGCTGCTCACCGCCCGCGCGCTGACCGACGCGGACCCGGGCGGGCCGGCGGCCGTCGAGGGCCGTTCCCTGCGGGCCGGGATGCGGGCGGTGCGGGAGTCCCCGCGGGCCCGCCTCGCCCTGGTCACCGTCGCGGGTTCGCACACCGCCATGGTGTCGATCATGTCGATGACCCCGGTGGCGCTCACCCACCACGGCGCGGACATCCAGCTGATCGGCCTCGTCATCAGCGGCCACATCGCGGGCATGTACGCCTTCTCGCCGCTGATGGGCTGGCTCTCGGACCGGCTGGGGCGCCTCTCCGTGATCGGGCTCGCGGTCGGGCTGATCGGCACGGCGGCGCTCGTCGCGGGCACGGCCGGGGCGAGCCACGGCCGGGTGGCCCTGGGCCTCTTCGTCCTCGGCCTGGGCTGGTCGGCGGGGCTCGTGTCGGGTTCGGCGCTGCTCACGGACTCGGTGCCGCAGGCCGCCCGGGCCGCCGTCCAGGGGCTCTCCGACTTCATCATGAACACCGCCGCCGGGGTCGGCGGCCTCGCGGCGGGCCTGATCGTCTCGCAGGCGGGCTACGGGCCGCTGAACGCGATCGCCGCCTGTCTGCTGCTTCCGATGGCGGCGCTCGCCCTGCGGAGCGTCCTGCGGAAGGCCTGAGCCGGGCCCCAGGAGGACGTTCCGTCAGCGCGGTGCCGCCGGGGACGAGGCTCCGGCCGCGAGCCGGCGCGGGGTGCCCGTGCCGTCGGCCGGGACGGACCAGACCGCTCCCCCGTATCCGTACGCGAGGGTCCGCGCGTCCGTCCACAGCGCCTGGTCGTCGACACCGCGCCGCTCGGCGACGGGGTGCTCGCGGCCGGTGCGCAGGTCGTACACGTAGAGCCGCCAGGGGTCGCGCGGGCCGTCGGAAACCCGCTTCTTGAAGGCGAGCCGGGTGCCGTCCGGGGAGAGCGAGGGGCATTCGACGTTCTCCCGCAGGGCGCGGGCCGACCACTTCTCCACGTCCCCCTCGACGAGGTGGGTGCGGCCGTTCGTGGAGACGGTGGCGTAGAAGCGGTTGTCGTCGGCGGCGAAGCCGACGCCCCAGTAGTTGACGTCGGGCGCGTGGTAGCGGCGTCCTCCGAGGGTGAGCGGGATCAGCTCCATGTTCTTCACCAGGTAGCCGGTGCGCAGGTCGAGGATCGAGGTCCGGGTGGAGAAGGACGAGCGCGCGTAGGAGTCGCCGGTCGCGAACATCGTCCAGGACAGCATGTTCCCGGAGGCGGAGACCCGGGCCCGGCTGGGGATGCCCGGCAGGGCGATGCGCCGGATCTCGCGCAGTTTCCGGTCGAGCACGATGGCGTACGAGCGGGCCGGGACGCCCGGCCGCCGCTGGAGGCAGAGGGCGGTGGGACCGGCCGCGTGGAAGCGGTCGCAGGACGGGCCGCCGACCGTCCGGCCGCCGGGCGCGGACGGGTCCACGCGCGCGACGCGCCCGCTCGCGGTGTCCCGGGCGTAGAGCGCGCCGGAGCCGCCGACGAGGACGAAGCCGGGGTCGGCGGTGTCGGCGGCGCCGGTCCGGCCGGAGGCGGCCCGCAGGGTGTAGGCGGTGGCTCCGCCGCCGAGCAGGACGAGGGCGAGGACGATGATCCACACACGCGTGCGCGTGGACGGGCCGCCGGTGGTCGGGGCGTTCATGGTGCGGTCCTCTCGGGAGTGCGCGGGGAGCCGGTCGGCAGCAGGCGGGCGGCGCAGCACAGGGCGGCCGCGAGGGCGAGCAGCGCCGCCACGAGCGCCGTCTCCTGTCCGCTCGCGGTCCAGAGGGCGCCGAACGCGACGGCGGCGCCGACCCGGGCGAGGGCCTGCACGGTCTGGACGAGGGCGAGGCCGCCGGCCTGCCGTCCCTCGGCGAGGAACGGGCCGGTCAGGGCCATCAGGACGCCGTCGGTGGCGGCGTAGAAGATCCCGAGCAGGACGAGCACGCCGACGAGGGCGGCCGCATCGGGCACGGGGGCCAGGAGCAGGCCGTAGGCGAGGAGCAGGGCTCCGTGGCCGTACAGGAACGGCCCGCGGCGTCCGGCGCGGTCGGCGAGCCGGCCGGCCGGGACGGCGAGCAGCAGGTAGACGGCGGCCGCGCCGAGCGGCAGGAAGGGGAACCAGGTGGCGTCGAAGGCGAGGCGCCGCTGGAGCAGCAGGTAGAGGAAGGCGTCGCCGATGGTGGCGGCGCCGAGGAGACCGGCGCAGAGCACGATCCGGCGGTACGCGGGCGTGCGGAGCGCGGCGAAGAATCCTCCACGCGCGCGTGGGGGCGCCGACGGCTTTCCCGAAGCCTTTCCCGGAGCCTTTCCCGAAGCCTTTCCCGGAGCCTTTCCCGGAGCCGGAACCTGTCCGCGCGAGGACGCGGGCGGCGCTCCCGGTCCCGGCGCGCTCCCCCGGCCGGGGACGAGCAGCACCCACAGCAGCACGCCGAAGGCCCCGACGCAGAAGCTGACGGCGAAGACCGCCTCGTACGCCTCGGTCGTCGCCCACAGCAGGGCGACGGCGGCCAGGGGCCCGAGGAGGGCGCCGGTGGTGTCCATGGCGCGGTGCGTGCCGAAGGCACGGCCCAGGTCCTCGGGCGGGCTGTGCAGGGTGATGAGCGCGTCCCGAGGCGCGGTGCGGACACCCTTGCCGAGCCGGTCGGCGACGATCGAGGAGGCGAGCGGGCCGGTCGCGCCGCCCGCGAGGAGGAGGCCGAGCCGGGAACAGGCGGAGAGGGCGTAGCCGAGTCCGGCGATCTGCTTGTGGCGGCCGCCCCGGTCGGCGGTGGCGCCGCCGAGGAGCCGCACGAGCGCGGTGGCGCCGGTGGAGAGGCCGTCGAGGAGGCCGAACTGGAGCGGGGAGAGGCCGAGTCCGAGGACCAGGTAGAGCGGCAGGACGGCCGTCACCATCTCCGAGGAGACGTCGGTGACCAGGCTGACCGCGCCGAGCGCGAGGACGGTGCCGGGGACGCGCCGCCGGGCCCCGGAGGGCCGGGGCGGCGCGTCGCGGCGACCTGTGGTCGCGAGGTACATCAGTGGCAGGTGTAGGTCGGGCCGGAGTCCTTCACCTTGTCGTCGGTGCCGACGTACTGCCAGGTGAAGGTGGTGTCGGTGAGGTCCAGCTTGAGGACGCCGTACGGGCCGCTGATCCGCTTCTGGCTGTTGGGCTGGACCGTCTCGATGTCGTAGGGCTCGGCACCGCCCATGCCGCCGACGATCTCGACGATGCCGTTCGCGGTGGCCTTCCCGTTGGGGTCCTGCGGGGCGAAGCGCTCGTAGTGGTGGTCGTGCCCGTTGAGCACGAGGTCGGCCCTCGCGTCGTACAGGATCTTCCAGACGGGCTTGGAGACGGGGTCGTTGCCGTGGCCGCCGGAGGAGTACAGCGGGTGGTGGAAGTAGGCGGCGACGCAGCCCTTGGTGTTCCGCGCGAGGTCGTCCTTGAGCCACTGGATCTGCGCGGCGTCGTCGAAGGAGTTGGAGTCGAGGGCGACGAAGTGCCAGTTGCCGTGGTCGTAGCTGTAGTACGGCTTGCCCTGCGGGTAGGCGATCGAGCCGAAGTACGCCTTGTAGCCCGCGAGCGAACCGGCCGGGTCGTAGGTCTCGTGGTTGCCGGGCACGGGCCGGGTCCTGGCCTTGAAGGCGCCCCACGTCTTGTCGTAGTAGGCGCGGAAGTCGGAGATCATCGCGTCGTCGTACTGGTTGTCGCCCATCGTCAGGTAGAACGACGGGGCGATCCGCTGGGCGAGCGCGGCGGTCTTGGGGTGGGCGCAGGAGCTGCTGGAGGCGGTGCACCGCGCGGCGATGTCACCGGCCGCGACGACGGTGAAGGCGCCGGTGGGCGGGGGCGTGGAGCCGGTGGTGCCGTAGACCTCGACGGTGTACAGCGAGTAGCCGTACGAGGTGCCGCGGGCGGTCCCGTAGACCCGGAGGTGGCGGCCGGTGCCGGTCAGGCCGGTCCAGTCGTCCGTGCCGCCGTTGCCCGCGGTCTCCGTGGCGAGGCGGGTCCAGGTGGCGCCGTCGGCGGAGATCTCGACCCGGTAGGCCTTGGCGTAGGCGGCCTCCCAGACGAGTTTGACGCGGGAGACGGTGGCCGAGGGGCCGAGGTCGACCCGGATCCACTGGGGGTCGGAGCCCTCGGCGCTGGCCCAGCGGGTGGTGGAGACGCCGTCGAAGGCCTTCTCGGGGCCGAAGGTGCCGTCCTCGACGGAGGAGGAGGTGGCGGGCCGACCCTGGGAGATCACCGCGTCGGCGGCGGCTCCGGCCCGGTCCGGGAGGGCGAGGAGGAGGCCGCCGACGAGCATCAGGACGGCGGTGAGGACGAGGGTGAGACGAGGGGTGGGGGTCGGGGTGGGCGTGAGGGTGGAGGTGGGGGTGCGGCGCGGTGGGACGGAGGCGTACAGGCGCATACCTGGGCTCCCTGACCTGAGGGGTGGCGAGAGCTGGACACGGGTGCGTGGACACCACGGTCTCGCCGCGCGGCACGAACCGGCCTCCGCGCCGGGTGTGCGGGCACGGCGACCGGCCGGGGGGCGCTGCGGGCGCCGCGCGGCGGGGGGTGGTGCTCGGCGGCCAGGTCAGAGCTCTCGCTGAGCGCGTCACGCCCTCGGAGAGGGACGCCGCGCCAAGCCGCCGACCGGGATGCTAGCGGATAGGAAGGTTTCCTACCAGACTTCTGGCGGCGGCTCGCGGGCGTGCCTCGGCAGGCCGCGAAAAGGCCCGGCAAGGCCTCTGGGGTCTCGGAGGATTCCGAGACTTCGGAGACCTCGGAGGCTCGGAGGCTTCAGAGACTGATGTGGTACGCCTTGCGCAGGGTCTCGTGGACGGTCCAGGTGGTCCGGTCGCCCTCGCGCAGCACGCAGGCGTCGCCGGGGCCGATCTCCAGGGTGTCCCCGCCCTCGACGGCGACGGTCGCCCGCCCGGAGACCACCACGAACAGCTCGTTCGCCTCGGTGTCGGTGACGACGCCGGGCGTGATCTGCCAGATGCCGCGCACCTGCTTGCCGTCGGCGGACTCCCACAGCACCTTGCCCGTCACCTCGGGCGTGCCGGAGACGATCTGGGCGGGGTCGAGGGGCTCTGCTTCGAGCTCCGCGTCGGGGATGTGGACGGCGAAGGAGGGCAGGTCGTGTGTCGTCATGGGCGGTGACTGTAGCGGGGATCCGGGGGCCACCCGAGACCGGGACCGCCTCTATGACACGGCCCCCACCAGCGACGATGCCCGCTTCCGCCGGGGGCGACGGAATCCGTACCGGCGCTCCGGGGCGGCGCCGCAAGGGCGCCGCGACCGCTCGGGGCGGTCGCCGGGGGCGGTCCGTGACGGATTCCGCAGGGGGTGCGGAAGGAATTGGCAGGAGGTCGCCACCGAGGTTTGCGGGGCTCGTGGGCGCGCCAGGAATGGGACATGTCCACACAGGTGTCCGAAGAGGTACGGGAAGCGCTCCACGAGGGCCGTCCCGTCGTCGCGCTGGAATCGACGCTCATCGCCCACGGCCTGCCGCGCCCGCGCAACCTCGCGGTGGCCCGCGATCTGGAGCGGCTGGTACGGGCCGGGGGCGCCGTCCCCGCCACGATCGCCGTGGTGGACGGCACGGCCAGGGTGGGCCTGGACGAGACGTCGCTGATACGGATCGCCGAGGACCCGACGGTGCGGAAGCTGGGCCACCGCGACCTGGCCCCGGCCCTGGCGACGGGGGCGACCGGCGCGACGACGGTCTCGGCGACGGCCTGGCTGGCGGACGCGGCGGGCGTCCGGGTGTTCGCGACGGGCGGCCTCGGCGGTGTGCACCGCGCGTGGAGCGAGACGCAGGACGAGTCCGCCGACCTGCGGCTGCTCGCCCGCGTCGCCACCACCGTCGTCTGCGCCGGGGTCAAGTCGATCCTCGACGTGCCCGCGACGCTCCAGCGCCTGGAGACGCTGGGGGTGACGGTCGTCGGCTACGGCACGGAGCACTTCCCCGGCTTCTACCTCTCCTCCTCGGGCGAGCCCGTGGACTGGACCCTGCGGACGCCGGAGGAGGTGGCGGGGGTGATGCGCGCGCAGGACCGGCTCACGGGGCCCCGGACGGCGCTCGTCGTGGCCAACCCGGTTCCGGAGGCGGAGCAGTTGGACCCCGCGCTGCACGACCGGGTGCTCGCGGACGGCCTGGCGGCGGCGAAGGAGAAGGGGATCACGGGCCAGGCGGTGACGCCGTTCCTGCTCGAATACCTGACGGTCCACACGGAGGGGGCGTCCCTGGAGGCCAACCTGGCGGCGGTACGGGGGAACGTGCGGCTCGCGGCGGGGATCGCGGGGGCGTACGGGGCGCTCGGAGCGGACGCGAGGGGTCCGGAAGCGCGCGGGGCGGGCACCAGGGGAAGGCCGGAGGCGTACGGGGCGGGCGCGGGAGGGCCGGAGGCCTACAGCGCGAACATACCCGGGGCGGGAGGGGCGGGCGGCACGGAGATACGCGGCGGCACGCACGACGCGGGGACGCACGACGCGGGGGTGCTCGGTACGGGGACGCTCGGCACGGAGACCCACCCCACGGGAACGCCCGGCACGGAGGCGCGCGGCGCGGGCGGCCGGTGAGCCGCGCCCGGCGCGCGCTGCTCGTCGTCGGGGACGTGGTCACGGACGTCGTCGCCCGGCACCGGGCCCCGCTCGCGCCGGCCACGGACACGGCGGCGGAGATCCGGACCCTGCCGGGCGGCGCCGGGGCCAACGCGGCGTGCTGGGCGGCGCGTTCCGGCGGCGGGGAGGTGCGGCTGCTCGGCCGGGTGGGGACGGACGCGGCCGACTGGCACGAGCGGGCGCTGCGGGCGGCGGGCGTGCGTCCGCTGCTCGTCCGGGATCCGGAGGCGGCGACGGCCACCGTCATCGCGCTCGTGGACGCCACGGCGGAGCGCACCTTCCTGACCGACAGCGGTGCCGCGCTGCGCCTCTCCCCCGCCGACTGGTCCCCGAAGCTGCTCGACGGCGTGGCCCGGCTGCACCTCTCGGGATACCTGTTCTTCGCCGACCGGAGCCGGGGGACGGCCCGGCGGGCGCTGCGGGACGCCGGGGAGGCAGGGGTTCCGGTGAGCGTGGATCCGGCCTCGGCGGGGTTCCTGGAGGAGTTGGGCGCCGACCGGTTCCTCGCGGCCGCGGAGGGCGCCGAAGTGCTGCTGCCCAACGCCGACGAGGCCCGGACGCTCACCGGGCACGCCGCACCGGAGCGGGCGGCGGCGGAGTTGAGCCGGCGCTTCCCGCTGGTCGTGGTCACCCTCGGGGCGGCGGGCGCGCTGGTCGCGGAGGGCGGCGCGGTCACCGCGCGGGTGGCGGCGCCTCCGGTGCGGCCGGTGGACTCGACGGGCGCGGGCGACGCGTTCACCGGGGCGTTCCTGGCGGCCCGGCTCGCGGGCGCGGATCCGGCGGAGGCGGCGGAGGCGGGGTGCGGGGCGGGCGCGGAGGCGGTCGCCGTGGTGGGCGGCAGGCCGCAGGCGGACGGCTTCTGAGAACCGGCGCAGGAGGACCAGCGCGTCCCGGGTCTACTTACCGAGCCCCGTCCAAGCCGGATGACGCGGGTCGTCGGCGCGTACGACGACGTCGGCCGCCTCCTCCGGGTCGACCTCCGTCGCGTACCGGGCGAAGGCGGGAAGCGTCCAGGCCTCCTCCGTGCGCCGGGCGAGGGCGGCGGGCGAGAGCCGCAGGTGCACGGCGAGGTCGAAGGGGAACCAGTGGCCGAGCAGGAAGGGGCCGTGCAGGACGAGAACACCGCCGGGCGGCAGCGTGACGTACGGGCTGCGGGTCGCCCGGTCCGTGACCGGGTCCCAGAGGTCGGGCAGCACGCGCCCGGTGCCGCCGGGCTCCAGCGGGCCGAAGACCTCCCGCCACAGGGCCCCGGTGTCGGTCCACCCGCCGTAGTACGCGTCGGGGTCCCGCTTGCCGTACTCGTACCGGAGGGAGGCGGGCCGCAGGAAGCCGTCCGTGCCCGCCAGGTGGACGGGGCGCCCGCGTGCCCGCAGGGCCTCGGCCAGCGCGGCGGCCAGTTCGGCGCCGGGCGCGGCGGGCGCCCCGTCGATGCCGACCTTGAGCCACGGGCCGCCGTCGCCGGGGGCGGCCGCGTCGACGTGCCCGGCGAGCGCCTCCGCCATCCGGTCCCAGGTGATCGCCTCGTACCGCATCCCCTCACTCCGCCCGCGCGTCCACCGGAACCGGACCGTCGTCACCGGGACCGCGCAGCGGTACGCCGAGCCGGTCGGCGAGGGTCCGCGCGGTGGCGAGGGGCTCCGTCCAGGCGGCCTCCCGCCATTGCGCCAACGGATGCGGGCGTCCGGACGGACCGGGCAGGACGGCACCGAGCACCAGGATCCAGCCCTGCGTGTCGCCGTCCCACTCCAGCTCCAGGGCCACGGGCGGCCCGGGCAGCGCGGCGGCCTTCCCGGCGAGGGCGTCCACGTCCCGGGGCGGCGGCACGAGCCGGTCGGCGAAGATCTCCGTGCGTACGGTGACGAGGCGGAAGCAGTCGTGCAGGGCGGGCCGGGGTACGACGCCGGCCTTCAGGACCTCCTCGGTCGCCGTGAGCCGTCTCCGCCGGACGACGAGCGCGTCCACGCGCTCGCGCGCCTCCTGGGGCAGGGCCGTCCACAGTTCGTGCGGGGTCATGGCTTGACCTTGTCACTGGCGTCACCGTTTGACCATCGGATTCATGGACACCACCACACCCACCAGGGTCGTCGTCGTCACGGGCGCGGGCACCGGCATCGGCCGGGCCACCGCGCGGGCCTTCGCCGGGCAGGGGGCGACCGTCGTCGCCGTCGGCCGCAGGGCGGAGCCGCTGCGGGAGACCGCCGGGGGCCGGCCGGGGATCCACCCGTTCGCCGCCGACGTCACGGCGGAGGGCGCCCCCGAGGAGATCGTCCGGACCGCCCTGGCCGCCCACGGCCGCCTCGACGTCCTCGTCAACAACGCCGGGATCTCCACCGGCGGCCCGCTCGGCACCCTCGACCGCTCCGTGATCACCCCGCTCCTGGAGACGAACCTCGTCGCCCCGACCCTGCTCACCCGGGCCGCCGCCCCCGCGCTCCGGGAGTCCCGGGGCGTGGTGGTGAACGTGTCGACGACCGTCGGCCAGCGCGGCTGGCCCGCCAACTCCTTCTACCCGGCGACCAAGAGCGCCCTGGAGACCCTGACCCGCTGCTGGGCGGTGGAGCTCGCGCCGGCCGGGGTCCGGGTGGTGGCGGTCGCCCCCGGACCGGTCGACACCCCGATCGGCCTGCACGCGGGCCTGTCCCCGGAGCGGCTGGAGGAGGTGCGGGCCTGGCAGCTCGCGCACGTCCCGCTGGGGCGGCTCGGCAGGCCCGAGGAGGTCGCGTGGGCGATCACGTCCCTCGCCGCGCCCGAGGCCTCCTTCACGACCGGCACGGTGCTGCCCGTCGACGGGGGCGCGCTGGTCTTCTGAACGGCGGTCGGCCGGGCCGTGGTACGACTGTGCGGGGAGGTGGCGTCCTTGCGCATCGGCGAACTGGCCCGGCGGACCGGGGTGTCGGCCCGGGCCCTGCGCCACTACGAGCAGGCGGGTCTGATCGCGTCGTCCCGGGCGGCCAACGGCTACCGGGTGTACGAGGAGGGCGCCGTCACGCGGGTGGCGAACATCCGGTACCTGCTGGACGCCGGGCTCACCCTGGACGACGTCTCCGCCTTCCGCTCCTGCCTGGACGGGGACGTGTCCTCGGCCCCGCCGTCCGCCCGCGGGCTCGAGATCGCCCGCGAGCGGCTGGCGGTGCTCGACGCGCGGATCGCGGCGCAGACCGCGGCCCGCGACCGCCTGGCGAAGGCCCTGGAGGCGGAGTCGGTCAGGACGTGAGGCCGACGGCCACGACCGGGCCCGGCCCTCTGTCCGAACCCGAACCCGAACCCGAACCCGACCCTGGCCCCGAACCCGAACCCGAACCCGGCCCCAAATCCGAATCCGAACCCGCCCCCGGCTCCGCCCGTTCGAACTCCGCCCGCCCCGCCGCGACCGCCTCTCCGAGCGTCACCTCCCCGGCCGCCAGCGCCCGGCACGTCGCCGCGTCGGTCCGCAGCCGGGCGTCGGGCGACTCCACCGGGCCGTCCCCGTACGCGACATCGCCGACGGGCCCGACCCGTACGTGGAACACCCCCTCGTCCAGGGTGACTTGGATGGTCCCCGGCTCCTGCTCCGCGAGCGTCCCGAGGAGCGGGATCGCGTGCCAGTGCGCGCGCACGGCGTCGGTCGGCCGCGGTTCCCCCAGGTCGGGCGCCCCCCACGCGGCGAGGGCGCGCAGGACGGGCAGCAGGTCCCGGCCGCGCGGGGTGAGCTCGTACACGAACGCCGAGGCGGGCGGGGGAAGTCGGCGGCGGGTGACGAGCCCGGTGGCCTCCATGTCCTTGAGGCGGCCGGCCAGCATGTCCGTGCTGACGCCGGGCAGATCGGCGTGGAGGTCGGTGTAGCGGCGCGGCCCGGCGAGGAGTTCGCGGACGACGAGCAGGGTCCAGCGGTCTCCGACGAGGTCGAGGGCGCGCGCGGCGGCGCAGTGCTGGTCGTAGCTGCGGCGTGTCTGACGTGGCATACGCCGCAGTCTAGACATGTCGTTGGACTTTCCAAGCTCGAACTTGGTAAAACCAAGCAACAACGAGCGGTGCTGATTCCGGGAACTGGGGAGGTCGGACATGGAGTTCCGGCAGTCGAGCAAGCTGAACGAGGTCTGCTACGAGATCCGCGGCCCGGTGATCGAGCACGCCAACGCCCTGGAGGAGGCGGGCCACAGCGTCCTGCGCCTCAACACGGGCAACCCGGCCCTCTTCGGCTTCGAGGCGCCCGAGGAGATCGTCCAGGACATGATCAGGATGCTCCCCAGGGCCCACGGCTACACCGACTCGCGCGGCATCCTCTCCGCCCGCCGCGCGGTGGCCCAGCGCTACCAGGAGATGGGCCTCCCGGAGGTCGACGTCGACGACGTCTTCCTCGGCAACGGCGTGTCGGAGCTGGTCTCCATGGCCGTGCAGGCGCTCCTGGAGGACGGCGACGAGGTCCTGATCCCCGCCCCCGACTTCCCGCTCTGGACGGCCGCCACCACCCTCGCGGGCGGCAAGGCCGTGCACTACCTCTGCGACGAGTCGGCCGACTGGTACCCGGACCTCGACGACATGGCATCGAAGATCACCGACCGTACCCGGGCCGTCGTGATCATCAACCCCAACAACCCCACCGGCGCGGTCTATCCGAAGGAGATCGTCGAGGGCATCCTCGACCTCGCCCGCCGCCACGGCCTGATGGTCTTCGCCGACGAGATCTACGACCGGATCGTCTACGACGACGCCGTTCACTACCCGGCCGCCTCCCTCGCCGACGACCTGGTCGTCCTCACCTTCGGCGGCCTCTCCAAGACCTACCGGGTGGCGGGCTTCCGCTCCGGCTGGCTGGTCGTCACCGGCCCGAAGCGGCACGCCGCCAACTACCTGGAGGGCCTCACCATGCTGGCCTCCATGCGCCTGTGCCCCAACGCCCCCGCCCAGTACGCCATCCAGGCCGCGCTCGGCGGCCGCCAGTCGATCCACGAGCTGACCGCCCCGGGCGGCAGGCTGCGCGAACAGCGCGACCGCGCCTGGGAGAAGCTCAACGAGATCCCCGGCGTCTCCTGCGTGAAGCCCAAGGGCGCCCTCTACGCCTTCCCGCGCCTCGACCCGGCCGTGCACAAGATCCACGACGACGAGAAGTTCGTCCTCGACCTGCTCCTGCGGGAGAAGATCCAGGTCGTCCAGGGCACCGGCTTCAACTGGCCGCGTCCGGACCACTTCCGCATCCTCACCCTGCCGTACGTCGACGACCTCGACGCCGCGATCAGCCGCATCGGCCGCTTCCTGAGCGGATACCGGCAGTAGCGGACACGGGCGGTGACGTCCGCCCTCCCGGCTGTCATGATCAAGGGGTCGAACGGCCGAGGGAACGGGAGGGCTGCCGGTCATGGACGCCGCACTGATAGCCGTGGCGGGAACCCTGTTGGGTGTCGTCTTCACGCACTGGTTCCAGGGGCGGGCCGCCGAGCGCACGGCCTCGCTCGCCCGGTCCGAACAGCTCCGGCAGGAGCGGATCGCGACCTACAGCGCCTTCGCCGGCGCGGTCGTCGACTACCGGCACAGCCAGAACGACCGCTGGTTCCGGGCGGCCGAGGAGCCCGGCTCGGAGGAGGCGGAGGAGTCCCGCTACGCCTCCTACCGGCAGCGCACCGCCGCCCGGCAGGCCCTCTTCCGCGTCCAGCTGGTGTGCGACGACCCGGAGACCCGGCGCCTGGCCGAGAAGGCCTTCGAGGAGACCCACTGTATGCACGAGGCGGTGGGGACCGCGGACCGCGCCCACCGCTCGGAGCGGGCGAAGGAGGCCCTCGCCCTGTTCGTCGCTTCCGCCGCGCCCGGCGTCCGCTGACGGGGGCGGACGTGGACCTCGTCGCGCCGGTCGTCGTCGAGCCGCTCAGGAGCCGCCGCTGCTCGGAGTGCCGCCGGGGGCCGCTGGAGCGGATGATCCTGGAGTTCAACGCGCCGGTCTGCCTGGACTGCGCCGACCTCGGGCACCTGGTCTTCCTGCCCCGGGGTGACACGGCCCTCACCCGCCGCGCCCGCGAGGGCAGCACCCTCTGGGCGGTGGTGGTACGGCACAACCGGCGCCGCACCCGGTACGAGCGCCGGGGCCTCCTCGTCGAGGAGGCGGCGCTGGCCGAGGCGGAGCGGGCCTGTCTGGCGGACGCGGAGGCGCGCGCCAGGCGGCGGGCCCGGGACGCGGAGCGGCGCGCGGCCCTCGACGTCGAGGTCACCGCGGCCCTCCGGGCGGAGATCCTGCGGCTCTTCCCGTCCTGTCCGGCGGACCGGGCCGGCGAGATCGCCGCCCACGCCTCGGCGAAGGGCAGCGGGCGGGTGGGGCGCACGGCCGCGGGCCGCTCGCTCGACCTCGGCGCGGTGACCGCCGCGGTACGGGCCGGCGTACGGCACGTGGACACCCCGTACGACACCCTGCTGATGCAGGGGGTGCCCCGTCACCAGGCCCGGACGAGGGTCGCTCCCGCCATCGAGGCGGTGCTCCGGGCCTGGCGCGGTGGCGGCGGGGACGCGCGCGGCTGACGGCTCGGGCGTCCGTGCGCGCCGGTCCCGCCGCGCGGACCGCTTCCTCAGGCCTGGTCTCCGGCGCGGCGGGCGCGACGGTACAGCAGGGCGCCGCCGAGGAGCAGCGCGACGCTTCCCGAAGCGGCGTAGCCGAGGGCGTCCGCCGAACCGGTGTGGGCCAGCGCGGCCTCGCCCGTCACGCCCTGCGGCGCGGGGGCCGGGGCGGGCACGGGGGCGGGCGGCACGGTCTGCGGGGCCGGGATGTTCCGCACGGGGGTCTGCGGGCGCGGCGTCGGCTTCTCGATCGGCTGGGCCGGCTTCGCGGGGCCGTTGACCGCGGTGTTGCCGAAGGCAGGGTTGCCGATGCCGACCACGTTGACCGAGTTCCCGCTGACGTTCACGGGGACATCGACGGGGAGCTGGAGGCCGTTCCCGGAGAGCACGCCGGGCGATCCCTCGGCGTGGCCCTCGGCGGAGGAGCCGCCGCCGTTGGAGGAGCCGCCGCTCTGGGAGCCGCCTCCGGAGCCGCCCTGCTCTCCGCCGCGCGGGGTGCCGGGCTCGTCCTTGTGCGCGTGGGAGCGGCCGTCGTCCTCGTCCGATCCGTAACCGCCCGGCTCGTCGGAGACGTTGGCGCAGCCGTTGCCGAAGGCCGGGTTGAGCAGCCCCACGACGTTGACCGTGTTGCCGCAGACGTTGACCGGCACGTGCACCGGCAGCTGAACCGTGTTGCCGGAACCGACTCCCGGCGAACCGACCGCGGCGCCCTGGGCGCCGGCGTCGGCGTGCGCGGCGCCCGCCGAGAGGGCGAGCGCCCCGCCCGTGACCAACAGTGTGGCCAGACCACTTCGGCGAATCTGCCTCATGGCTTCCTGCCTTCCGGAGGTGTGCACGGGCAGTTGCCCGTACCCGAATCAACGCGGCGGACGTGCGCGCCGGATCCGGCCCCCGGAGGGTTTCACCCCAACGAGTGTGGCCTGTTCGAGTGTGGACTCACCGTCCCAGGAGGCCGTCGAGGGTGCCGACCGGGTCGGGGTCGGGGTGGCCGCGCGGCCACCAGTCCTCGCGGTCGGCGTCCGACTCGTAGCCGTACCAGAGGCCGTCCCGGCCGAGGCGGAGCTGGAGGGAGCTGGCGGAGAGCCGGTTGCGCCAGGGGCGGAAGGCGGGGAGTCCGGCGGCGAGCAGCGCGGGTCTGGCCCGGTCGAACGGGCCGGCCGGCGGGTCCCAGGCCTCCTCCAGGACCGCGAGGCCCTCGGCCCCGCCCTGCCGCCAGGCGGCGACGGCGCGGGCCAGGTCCGTGGGGGTGCGGTCGAGGGCGTGGGCCAGGCCCCGGTAGAGCGCGCGGGTGGAGGCGGTGAGCCCGGAGCCGGGGTGCGCGGCGGCGAGCCGGACCGCGTCCTGCCAGGGGGTGAGGGCGGCGACCGGGTCGAGGCCCGTGGTGAGGAAGGCGTGGGCGCGGGCGGTGGCCTCGGTGGCGAGGAGGTCGAGCGCGAGCGGGTCGGGGGCGGCGGGGTCGGGCGGGAAGACGGCCGGGCGGCCGGGCCGGTCGGGGAGCGGCAGCGGGGCGGGCAGCGGCGGGAGCCCGGCCCCGGCGGCGTCGAGGGCGGTGCGGGCGGGGACGGTGGGCATCGGGGACGCGGCGGCGTCCGTCTCCGCGGCGGACCGGGCCGCGTTGCGCCGGGTCAGTTCGGCGAGGAGCTCCTGCTCGCCGCGGCCGCGCATCAGGAAGAGGACGAACGGGTCCTCGTCGAGGAGCCGGGCGGCCTGGTAGCAGAGGGCGGCGGCGTGCTTGCAGGGGTAGCCGTCGTCCGGGCAGGAGCAGTCGGGGACGAGGTCGCCGGGCGCGGGCAGCAGTCCGGTGACCGCCTCCAAGGCGTGCGGCACGTCCTTGTCGAGGAGGGCGGCGATGTGGTCGGGGCGCGCGGCGGCCCCGTCGAGGAACTCCTCCCAGCCGTCGTCGCCGAGGGTCCGCATCCTGATCTCGGTGCGGTACGGGCGGGGCCGGCTGCCGTGGACGTAGGCGACGACCCGGCCGGGGGTGACCGTGATCGCGTCGACGTGCCCGCGTCCCGCGTAGGCCTTGCCGCGGGCGAGGCGGGCCGGGTCGAGGGCGGTGTCCTCCAGGGCCTCGACCCAGGCGTTCCCCCACCAGGTGGCGGCGAACCGCCCGTCGGGGGCCGCGCGGGGCGCGACCTGGGGGAAGGAGCGGCGGCGGTCGTCGTGGCGGGGGACGGCCGCGCGCACGGCCCGGGCGCGGTTCACGAGGGCCTCCTCAGGGACACCAGGTCGGCGAGCTCCCGGTCGGTGAGTTCGGTGAGGGCGGCCTCGCCGGAGCCGAGGACGGCGTCGGCCAGGGCCCGCTTGGCGCGGAGCATCTCGGAGATCCGGTCCTCGACCGTGCCCTCGGCGATCAGCCGGTGGACCTGGACCGGCTGGGTCTGGCCGATGCGGTAGGCGCGGTCGGTGGCCTGCTCCTCGACGGCCGGGTTCCACCAGCGGTCGTAGTGGATCACGTGGCCGGCCCGGGTGAGGTTGAGGCCGGTGCCCGCGGCCTTGAGGGAGAGCAGGAAGACGGGGACCTCGCCGTCCTGGAAGCGGTCGACCATCCGCTCCCGCTCAGCCACCGGGGTTCCGCCGTGGAGGAGTTGGGCGGGGATGCCGCGCGCGGCCAGGTGGTCGGCGAGGAGCCGCGCCATCGACACGTACTGGGTGAAGACGAGCACGGACCCGTCCTCGGCGAGGATCGTGTCGAGGAGTTCGTCGAGGAGGGCGAGCTTTCCCGAGCGGCCGGCGAGGCGGGCGGTGCCGGGGCCGCGCGGGGCCTGCTCCTTGAGGAACTGGGCGGGGTGGTTGCAGATCTGCTTGAGCGAGGTGAGCAGCTTCATGACGAGGCCGCGCCGTGCCATGCCCTCGGACTCCTCGATCCGCGCCATGGTCTCGCGGACGGTCGCCTCGTAGAGGGAGGCCTGCTCCCGGGTGAGGGGGACGGGGTGGTCGGACTCCGTCTTGGGCGGCAGCTCGGGGACGATGCCGGGGTCGGACTTGCGGCGGCGCAGCAGGAAGGGCCGCACCAGCCGGGCGAGCCGCTCGACGGCCTCGTCGTGCTCGATCTCCTCGTGGTTCTCCACGGCCCGGGCGTGCCGGGAGCGGAAGGCCTTGAGCGGTCCGAGGAGTCCGGGGGTGGTCCAGTCGAGGAGGGCCCACAGCTCGGAGAGGTTGTTCTCGACGGGGGTGCCGGTCAGGGCGACCCTGGCGGGCGCGGGGATCTCGCGCAGCGCCTTGGCCGTCGCGGAGAACGGGTTCTTGACGTGCTGCGCCTCGTCGGCGACGACCATCCCCCACTCGTGCGCGGCCAGCCGGGCGGCGCTGGTGCGCAGGGTGCCGTAGGTGGTGAGGACGAAGCCGTCCCCGGCGCCGTCCAGGTCCCGGTCGGCGCCGTGGAAGCGCCGCACGGGCACGTCGGGGGCGAACTTCCGCACCTCCCGCTGCCAGTTGCCGAGCAGGGACGCCGGGCAGACGACGAGGGTGGGGGCGCGGCGGGCGCGGCGCAGGTGGAGGGCGATGAGGGTGACGGTCTTGCCGAGGCCCATGTCGTCGGCGAGGCAGCCGCCGAGGCCGAGCGAGGTCATCAGGTCAAGCCAGGCGAGGCCGCGCAGCTGGTAGTCGCGCAGGGTGGCGGTGAGGCCGGGCGGGGCCTGTACGTCCTCGGGTCCGGCCAGGAGCCGGTCGCGGAGGGCGGCGAGCGCCCCGACGGGGACGGCGGGGACGGTCTCGCCGTCCACCTCGGCGGTACCGGTGAGGGCGACGCCGAGGGCGTCGACCGGTTCGAGCAGGCCGAGTTCCCGCTTGCGGGCCTTGCGGACCAGGTCGGGGTCGACGACGACCCACTGGTCGCGCAGGCGCACGACGGGCCGGTGGGCCTCGGCGAGGAGGTCCATCTCGTGCTCGGTGAGCGGGTCGCCGTCGAGGGCCAGCTGCCAGTCGAACCGCAGCAGTTCCTCGCTGTCGAAGAAGGAGGTGCCGTCGGTCGCGGAGCCGGGCGCGGCGAGCGCCGGGCGGACGACGGCGGAGGCGCTGAGCGTGCGGGCCAGCTCGCGCGGCCAGTGGACGGCGACCCCGGCGTCGGCGAGCCGGGCGGCGGCGGGGCCGAGCAGCTCGTACAGCTCGTCCTCGGTGACGGCGAGGACGTCGGGCACGTCCCGCTCCAGGAGCCGGGCCAGCGGGGGCCAGACCCGGGCGGCGCGGCGCAGGGCGAGGACGGCGTCGATCCGGGCGCGGGGGCCGAAGTGCTCGCCCTCCCCCGTCCACAGGGCCGTGGCGTCGATGACGAGGGTGGGGTCGGCGAGGCTGTGGACCTGAAGGAGGGCGGCGGCCGCGTGCCGCTCGCCGCCGCTCCTTTCCGCGCTCCCTTCGCCGGGGGCGCCGATGTCGAAGAGTTCGTACGCGGACAGGTCGAGGCGGAGCGAGACGCGGACCCCGGCGTCCATCCCGGCCGCCGCCTCGGCGGCCCAGGCACGCGCGCGGGGCAGGTGCTGCGGGGCGCGGGCGGCGAACGGCGCCCCGACCGCGTGGGCGGCGGCCGGGGTGCGGGGCAGGGTGTCGGCGACGGCGTCGAGGAAGGCGCGGACGAGGGCTTCGGGCTCGGGCAGCCGCAGCGGTCCGCGGCCGGGGACGGGCACGGCGTGGGCCTCGGCCGGCAGGGCGGCGGCGACGGCCCGCAGATGGGCGATGTCGTCGGCGTCCAGGGGTCCGGCCCGCCAGGCGTCCAGGTCGTCGGCGGTGAGCCCGGGCAGGAGCCGTCCCCGGGCGGCCAGGTGCAGGGCGTGCAGGGCGGCGGCGCCCCAGCCCGCGGTGGCGGGGTGGGCGGCCGGGTGGTGGCGGGCGGCGACGAGGTGGGGCAGGGCGGCCTCGACCGGGAGCGTGACGGCGGGGACCAGGCGGCTCCGGGCTCCGGTGCCGTGCCGCCGGGCGACGGTCAGCTCGACGCGCTCCGCGCCGGCCGCCGTCCCCGGATCCGGCAGCGCGCCGCCGTCGGGGGCCCAGAAGGCGACCCGGCCCTCGCGGGGAAGGGCGGCGGGCAGGAAGACGGCAGCGCCGGTGATCCAGGTGTGTGTCACGGCTCCGCTCTCCTCCCCCGGCCGTCCGCCGCGCGTCGGAGTTCGGGCGAACTCCGACGTGGACCTCCGACCTTACGGGCGGGGTCTGACAACGGGACCGCCGACGGGTCCGGCCATGGGACCGGCCACGGGTCCGGCCGTGGTCGCCGGGCGGTTCCCCCGGGCGGCCCAGCACCGGATGACACGGGGGTCGGCGGGCGGGAGGGTGGGCCTGGACCGGGGTCGGGCCCGGAGGCACCGCCCACCACGGCCCACCACGGCCGATCACCGTCCGTAGCGGTTCGACACCGTGCCGTCGCCGTCCGTCGCCGTCCGTCGGCTTTGCCCGACAGAAGAGGAACCGCCATGTCCGTTCGCCGGCGTCTCACGACCGCCACCGGGGCCGTGCTGCTCACTCTCGCCGTCGCCGGCTGCTCGGGCCTCGGCCGCACCGCCGTGGGCACGATCGAGTACGAGACGGGGCGCGACGTGGGGGTGATGGTGACGAGCCCCTCGGTGAAGGGCTGCCACCGCCTGGCACCGGCCGGCGCGACCAGCGTCGAGAACAACACCCTGGTGGACATCGTGCTGTACCCGACCACCGACTGCCGGGGCAAGGAGTCCACCTATCTGCCGGCCAGCACCGGGGAGCACATCGTTCCGGACACCCCGCCCTGGCGCAGCTACAGCGTCATCCACTAGGGCGCCGGGCCGCCGGGGCCGGTCCGGCCCCCTCCTTCGGTTTCGCCCGGAACGGGTCCATGCTGGAAGTGTCCGGAAGTGTCCGGGAAACCCTCACGGGAGACGTGACCGCCATGCGAACCGGGAGCGAGCCGGTGACCGCGCGCAGTCCCTTGCGGATGCGGTTCTGGCTGAGTGTGTGGGGGCTGCTGTGGGCGGCC
Organism: Streptomyces sp. NPDC093071; assembly: GCF_044754545.1. Classification (NCBI taxonomy): domain Bacteria; kingdom Bacillati; phylum Actinomycetota; class Actinomycetes; order Kitasatosporales; family Streptomycetaceae; genus Streptomyces; species Streptomyces sp. NPDC093071. The sequence goes on from NZ_JBIVPH010000003.1 coordinate 180,395, forward strand.
TTCGGCACGGTCGCGTTCGCCCTGGTGGGCCGCCCCGGCTGGGCGGCGGCCTGCGGGGTGCTGTTCCTGGTGGTCCTGTGCGACCTGGTCCTCGTGGTGCGCCGGATGCGGCAGGGTCCGCACTGGCAGCCGGGCCGGGACGTCCCTCCGTACGACTCCGACCGCGGCGGCGGGAAGCGCTGAGCGCCGTAACCCCGCCCCGTACACCCCTTGCCCCGTACGTCTCAGCTCTGCGAGTCGAAGCCCGCCGCTTCCAGGTACTCCGGCTTGGGGTCGAGCGCGGCGGCGAGGCGGAAGTGCCGGGTGGCCCGGTCGGTCTGTCCGGAGCGCTCGAAGGTGCGGGCGAGGGCGAAGTGCGCGAACGCGTTGTCCGGCTCGCGCTCCAGGACCAGTTCGAATTCCAGCTGCGCGGGCCGCAGCTGGGCGGCGGCGAAGAAGGCCCGCGCGCGCAGCAGGCGCGCGGCCGTGTTCTCGGGATGGGCGGCGATCACCGAGTCCAGCAGCTTCACGGCGCCCCGGGGGTCCCGCGCGGCCAGCAGGTGCTCGGCGGCGCGGAAGTCGATGACGTGCGTTTCCGGATTGCTGTCGGCCACGATGGCATCCTTCCCCTCGTTCGGTGGTTGAACACCGGACCCGGCGGCCGCATTCCGCCCGGTCTCCGGGGCCTAGGACGGGGCGGCGGCCCGTCGGGCCAGTTCGTCCCAGGCCTTTCGCACCTGCGGCTCCAGCTCGTCGAGCGGCCCGTCGTTGTCGATGACGAGGTCCGCGACGGCCAGCCGCTGCGCGCGCGTGGCCTGGGCCGCCATCCGGGCCCGGGCCTCGGACTCCTCCATGCCCCGGAGCCGTACGAGCCGGTCGAGCTGGGTCTCCGGGGAGGCGTCCACGACCACGACCAGGTCGTAGAGCGGCGCGAGCCCGTTCTCGGTGAGCAGGGGCACGTCGTGGACGACGATGTCCCCGGTCTCCGCGCGGCTCTCCAGCTCCGCCGACCGGGCGCCGACCAGGGGGTGGACGATGGCGTTGAGGGTGGCCAGGCGGTCGGGGTCGGAGAACACGAGGGAGCCGAGCTTCGGCCGGTCGAGCACCCCCTCCGCGGTGAGGACGTCCTCGCCGAAGGCCTCCACGACGGCCGCGAGCCCCGGGGTGCCGGGCTCCACGACCTCGCGGGCGATCCGGTCCGCGTCGATGAGGACGGCTCCGTACGAGACGAACAGCCGTGACACTTCGCTCTTGCCGGCGCCGATCCCGCCGGTCAGGCCCACCTTCAGCATGAGCGGCAGCTTAGGGCCTGTCCCGGCGGGGCTACGCGTCGCCCTCCCGCTCGGCGAGGAAGCGCTCGAACTCGCGGCCCAGCTCGTCCGCCGACGGCAGGTCGGCGGGCTCGGCGACGAGGTTGCCACGGGTCTCGGCCCCGGCCACCGCGTCGTACTGGTGCTCCAGGCCCTGCACGAGCGCCACCAGCTCCTCGTCGCCCTCGCCGATCTGGCGGTCGATCTCGGTCTGGGTGCGGCGGGCCTCCGTCCGCAGCGAGTGGGCGACGCCCGGCAGGACGAGGCCCGTGGCGGCCGTGACGGCCTCGAGCGCGGTCAGGGCCGCGTCCGGGTACGCCGAGCGGGCCACGTAGTGCGGGACGTGGGCGGCGACGCCGAGGGTGTCGTGGCCGGCCTCCGTGAGCCGGTACTCGACGAGGGACTCGGCGCTGCCGGGCACCTGGGCCTCGTCGAAGGGGCTGCGGTGGCCGGGCATGAGGTCGGTGCGGCTGCCGTGCGGGGTGAGCCCGACCGGGCGGGTGTGCGGCACGCCCATGGGGATGCCGTGGAAGTTGACGGCGAGGCGCACGCCGAGGCGCTCGACGATCTGCCGGACGGCGGCGGCGAACCGCTCCCACTCCACGTCCGGCTCCGGGCCGGAGAGGACGAGGAAGGGGGCGCCGGTGGCGTCCTGCACGAGGCGGACTTCGATGGACGGCGTTTCGTACGCGGTCCAGCGGTCGCGCCGGAAGGTCAGCAGCGGGCGGCGGGCCCGGTAGTCCACGAGCCGGTCGTGGTCGAAGCGGGCCACCAGCTGGTGCGGAAGGGTGTCGAGCACGCGCTCGACGATCTGCTCGCCGGTCTCGCCCGCGTCGATGTAGCCGTCGAAGTGGTACAGCATGACGAGGCCGGCCGACTCCTGTGCCAGAGCCATGTCGACGACGGCCACGCCCTTCGGGTCCCATTCGTACAAATCCTGCGGATCAAGCACGATTACCGCTCCTCCTCGTGTTCTCTCTGGGAACGCGCCGGGTGCCGCCGCCATTCCCGGGGCGCGCGATCTTTCGGCGGGAACGGCTCGAACTCCGGGCACTGGTCCAGACCTTGACACGGTCAGGGCGGCTCCCTACCGTCTCCGGACAGCGTCGCGTTCAGTCTCTCGATCCCCGTGCACATACAGGAACACCCCCCATTCCTGCCCCGGAAGGCTTCCATGCGCACTCGAACGCTGCTCCTCCCCCTCCTCCCGGCGCTCCTCGCCGTCCCCCTCACGACCTCTCCGGCCGCCGCGGCGACCATCGAGGTCGCGACCGCCGCCCAGCTCAAGTCGGCGCTCACCGCCGCGCGCCCCGGCGACACGATCCACCTCGCGGACGGCACGTACACCGGGAACTTCAAGGCGACCGTGCCGGGCACCCCGTCCGCCCGGATCACCCTGACCGGCTCCTCGCGCGCGGTGCTGACGGCTCGCGGCGGCTACGGGCTGCACCTCAACGGCGCCTCGTACTGGACGGTGGAGGGGGTCACGGTAACCGGCGGCCAGAAGGGGATCATGACCGACGCCGCGGACCACGTGGTGATCGACGGGGTGACCGTGCACAACCTGACCATGGAGGGCGTGCACTTCCGCAACTCCAGCAGGAACGGCGTCCTGAAGAACTCGCGGATCCACGACACCGGGAACGACGGCCGGGGCATGGGCGAGGGGGTGTACGTCGGCACCGCGAACGACCTCTCCGACCGGAGCGACGGCGCGCAGATCCTGAACAACGTCATCGGGCCGGACGTGGGCGGCGAGAGCGTCGACGTCAAGGAGGGCACGACCGGGGCGAGGATCGTCGGCAACACCTTCGACGGGCGCGGGCTGACCGGTGCCAACTACGACGACTCCTGGGTCGACGTGAAGGGCAACGACGTCCTCGTGGAGGACAACACCGGGGTGAACACGACGAACAACGGCTTCGAGACCCACAGTCAGCAGAGCGGCTGGGGCTGCGGGACGGTCTTCCGCGGCAACCGCGCGAACCTGACGGGCGCGACCGGTCCGCAGCGGCTCGCGATCAACGTCACCCACCAGAGCGGCTCGTGCCGGACCACGGTGTACGCCTCGAACACGGTGACCGGCGGGAACGGCCTGACGAACATCGCCGTCACGCCCTGAGCGGGCCCCGGGGGAGAGGAAAAGACCCGAGGCCCGCTCCCCCGGAGGGGAGCGGGCCTCGGTTTCGCTAGCGGCTAGCGCTCAGCGGAGAGCCTGTTCAGCTCTGGCCGCCGGCCAGCTTCTCGCGCAGGGCGGCGAGCGCCTCGTCCGACGCCAGGGCGCCGGAGTTGTCGTCCGACTCCGAGGAGTACGAACCGCCCGAGATGCCCGCACCGGCGTTGCCACCGGCGGCCGGGGCGGCAGCGCCCTCGGCAGCGGCGGCCTCGTCGGCCTCGCGGGACTTGATGACCTGCGCCTGGTGCTGCTCGAAGCGAGCCTGCGCCTCGGCGTACTGGGTCTCCCAGGCCTCGCGCTGGGTCTCGAAGCCCTCGAGCCAGTCGTTGGTCTCGGGGTCGAAGCCCTCGGGGTAGATGTAGTTGCCCTGGTCGTCGTAGGACGCGGCCATGCCGTACAGGGTCGGGTCGAACTCGACCGAGGCCGGGTCGGCACCGAAGGACTCGTTGGCCTGCTTCAGCGAGAGGCTGATGCGGCGGCGCTCGAGGTCGATGTCGATGACCTTGACGAAGATCTCGTCGTTGACCTGGACGACCTGCTCCGGGATCTCCACGTGGCGCTCGGCCAGCTCGGAGATGTGGACCAGACCCTCGATGCCCTCGTCCACGCGGACGAACGCACCGAACGGAACCAGCTTGGTGACCTTACCCGGGACGACCTGACCGATCTGGTGGGTCCGGGCGAACTGCTGCCACGGGTCCTCCTGGGTCGCCTTCAGCGACAGGGAGACGCGCTCGCGGTCCATGTCCACGTCGAGGACCTCGACGGTGACCTCCTGGCCGACCTCGACGACCTCGGACGGGTGGTCGATGTGCTTCCAGGACAGCTCGGAGACGTGCACGAGACCGTCGACGCCGCCCAGGTCCACGAAGGCACCGAAGTTGACGATCGAGGACACGACGCCGGAGCGGACCTGACCCTTCTGGAGGGTCGTGAGGAAGGTCTGGCGGACCTCGGACTGGGTCTGCTCCAGCCAGGCGCGGCGGGACAGGACCACGTTGTTGCGGTTCTTGTCCAGCTCGATGATCTTCGCCTCGAGCTCCTTGCCCACGTAGGGCTGGAGGTCGCGGACACGACGCATCTCGACGAGGGAGGCCGGCAGGAAGCCACGGAGGCCGATGTCGAGGATGAGACCACCCTTGACGACCTCGATGACGGTACCGGTGACGATGCCGTCCTCTTCCTTGATCTTCTCGATGGTGCCCCAGGCGCGCTCGTACTGGGCGCGCTTCTTCGAGAGGATCAGGCGGCCTTCCTTGTCCTCCTTCTGGAGAACCAGGGCCTCGATCTCGTCGCCGACCTTGACGACCTCGTTCGGGTCGACGTCGTGCTTGATCGAGAGCTCGCGGCTCGGGATGACACCTTCGGTCTTGTAACCGATGTCGAGCAGGACCTCGTCCCGGTCGACCTTCACGATGACGCCGTCGACGATGTCGCCGTCGTTGAAGTACTTGATCGTCTCGTCGATCGCGGCGAGGAAGGCTTCCTCGTTACCGATGTCGTTGACCGCAACCTGCGGGGTGGTGGCGGTGGTCTCGGTGCTGCTCGTCATGTGGGAAAGGGCTCCGGTTACGGACAGAAAGTCGTAGGTACTGCTACGCCGAGAGCCCGTATCGCACCAAGAAGCCGGACAGCCAATGAGGCCCCCTGCCCGCGGACGGGAGGAGCCTCGAAAACCGAGGGGACATACACCAGGTACGAGCGCGGCCTGCTCCGTCTGAGGCACGCAGACCCGCAGCGCAACCTTTAGCATACGGAAGCAGCCGGACAGGGTCAATGCGCGAAGCGCGCACCCGGGGCAGATCCGCTCAACTCCGGCACCACTCATGTCCTTCCACGCCGTGTCGGCGTGGCCCGCCGCACGGCGGTACTGACGCGCAAACTACATCGGCGGGCGAGATGAACCAAGAGTACGGACACGAAGACGCGGTCGAGGACGGCGCCGACGGGGCGGAGGCGACCCGGCGTGACGCGGGGGACGCGGAGAGCAGCCGGGCGAGCCGCGGATGGTGGGACCGGAACGCCGACGAGTACCAGAGCGAGCACGGCTCCTTCCTGGGCGACGACCGGTTCGTGTGGGGTCCCGAAGGACTGGACGAGGCCGAGGCCGGGCTGCTCGGCCCCGCCGCCTCCCTGAAGGGCCTCGACGTCCTGGAGATCGGCGCGGGCGCCGCGCAGTGCTCCCGGTGGCTGGCGGCGCAGGGGGCACGGCCGGTGGCGCTCGACCTCTCGCACCGGCAGCTCCAGCACGCGCTGCGGATCGGCGGCGGGGTGCCACTGGTGGAGGCGGACGCGGGGGCGCTGCCGTTCCGGAACGACTCCTTCGACCTGGCCTGCTCGGCGTACGGGGCGGTGCCGTTCGTCGCCGATCCGGTGCGGGTGTTCCGGGAGGTGCGCCGGGTGCTGCGGCCGGGCGCGCGCTGGGTGTTCTCGGTGACGCACCCGATCCGCTGGGCCTTCCCCGACGAGCCGGGGCCCGAGGGGCTCTCGGTCGCGGCCTCGTACTTCGACCGCACGCCGTACGTCGAGCAGGACGAGGAGGGGCGGGCGGTGTACGTGGAGCACCACCGGACGCTCGGTGACCGGGTGCGGGACGTGGTGGCCGGCGGGTTCCGCCTCGTGGACCTGGTCGAGCCGGAGTGGCCGTCCTGGAACGGCCAGGAGTGGGGCGGCTGGTCCCCGCTGCGGGGGAACCTGATCCCGGGGACGGCGATCTTCGTGTGCGAGCGGGCGGAGTAGCCGGGGGCGGAGTAACCAGGGGTGGAGTGGCCGGGGGCTGAGCAGCCAGGGGTGGAGTAGCCGGGGGCGGACGCGCCGCCCTCACCGGCCGTGTTCATATACGGCAGTCGTACTTATGGGTGGGCCCTGTGGACAACGGGGCCCGCCTTTTTCTTCCGCGTACGAGACTGAGTGCGTGATCCGACACGAAGCGCTCGACCGTCTCCCCGTCCGCCATGCCGTCCCCGAGCTGCTCTCCGCGCTCGCGGAGCGCGGCACGGCGGTGCTGTCCGCTCCTCCCGGCACCGGCAAGACGACGCTGGTGCCGCTGGCGCTCGCGGGGCTCATAGGGGACGGGCCGGCGCGCCGGGTGCTGGTGGCCGAGCCGCGCCGGATGGCGGTGCGGGCGGCGGCCCGGCGGATGGCGTGGCTGCTCGGCGAGGAGGTCGGCGGCGCGGTCGGCTTCTCGGTGCGCGGCGAGCGGCGGGCCGGACCGGCGACCCGGGTCGAGGTGGTGACCACGGGCATCCTGCTCCAGCGGCTCCAGCGCGACCCGGAGCTGGCGGGAGTCGACGTGGTGCTGCTCGACGAGTGCCACGAGCGGCACCTGGACGCGGACACGGCGATGGCGTTCCTGGTGGACGTACGGGCGGCCCTGCGACCGGAGCTGAACCTGATCGCGGCCTCGGCGACGAGCGACGCCGAGGCCTGGGCCCGGCTGCTCACGACCCTCGACGGCGGCGATCCCGCGCCGATCGTGCGGAGCGAGGGCGAGGGGCACGGGTACGAGGTCCGGTTCGCCGCGCCGCCGTCCGGGATCAGGCCCGCGCACGGCACCTGGGTCGATCCGGAGCTGCTGCGCCACGTGGCGGCGACGGTACGGACCGCGCTGGAGCGGCACGCGGGCGACGTCCTCTGTTTCCTGCCGGGTACGGGGGAGATCGCGCGGACGGCGGGGCTGCTGTCCGGGCTGGACGCCGAGGTGCTCCAGCTGCACGGGCGGGCTCCGGCGGCGGTGCAGGACGCGGTGCTGCGGGGCGTCGAGCCGGGCGGGCGGCGCCGGGTGGTGCTGTCGACGTCGGTGGCGGAGTCGAGCCTGACGGTTCCGGGGGTGCGGGTGGTGGTCGACTCGGGGCTCGCGCGGGAGCCCCGGACGGACCACGCCCGGGGGCTCGGGTCGCTGGCGACGGTGCCGGTGTCGACGGCCGCGGCGACGCAGCGGGCCGGGCGTTCGGGACGCGAGGCGCCGGGTGTGGTCTACCGCTGCTGGTCGGAGGCGGAGGACGGCGGCCGGGCGCGGTTCCCTTCGCCCGAGATCAGGATCGCGGACCTGGCGGACTTCGCCCTGCGGGCCGCCTGCTGGGGCGATCCGACGGCCGGGGGGCTCGCGCTGCTCGACGCGCCGCCGGCCGGGGCGATGGAGGCGGCCCGTTCGGTCCTCGGGTCGATCGGCGCCGTGGACGCGGCGGGCCGGGCCACGGAGCGGGGGGTGCGGATGTCCCGGCTGGGGCTCCACCCCCGGCTGGGCCGCGCCCTTCTGGACGGTGCGCCGGAGGTCGGGGTCCGGCGGGCCGCCGAGGTGGTCGCGCTGCTCGGCGAGGAGCCGCCGCGCGACTACGGGGACGACCTGGCGGCGGCCTGGCGGGCGGCCCGCCGGGGCGCGGACGGGTACGGCGCGCGGTGGAAGGCGGAGGCGCGGCGTCTGGAGCGGGCGGCGGGCGAGGCGGCGGCCGGGGACATTACGGCGGAGGCCGGGGCAAGGGGCGGTGTTCTGACGGCGGTTGGGGAGGGTGACGACGCCGTGGCGGGTCTGGTGACGGCGCTCGCCTTCCCGGAGCGGGTGGCCAGGGCCCGGGAGCAGGGCGGCTATCTGATGGTGTCGGGGAGCGGCGCGCGGCTCTCCGAGGGCTCCGGGCTGCGGTCCGCGCCGTGGCTGGCCGTGGCGGTGGCGGACCGTACGGCGCGGGACGCCACGGCGCGGGTGCGGCTCGCGGTGGCGGTGGACGAGGCCGTGGCGCGGCGGGCGGCCGGGCACCTGCGGTCCACCGGCGAGGAGGTCCGCTGGGAGGACGGGGACGTGGTCGCGCGCTCGGTGGACCGGCTGGGCGCGGTCGAGCTGACGGTGCGGCCCCTGGGCGCCGGGGCCGACCGCGCGCTGGTCCGGGAGGCGCTGCTCGACGGTCTTCGGCGCGAGGGGCTCGGGCTGTTGCGGTGGAGCCGGGAGGCCGGGGAGCTGCGCGAGCGGCTGGCGTTCCTCCACCGGGAGGTCGGCGGGACGTGGCCGGACGTGTCGGAGGAGGCGCTGGTCGAACGGGCCGGGGAGTGGCTGGAGCCGGAACTGTCCCGGGCCGGGCGCCGCGCCGATCTGGGGCGGATCGGCGCCGGTGAGGCCCTGCGGCGGCTGCTGCCGTGGACGTCGGGCGAGGCGAGCCGGCTGGACGAGCTGGCGCCGGAGCGGATCGAGGTGCCGAGCGGTTCGCGGATACGGGTGGAGTACGGGGGCGACCGGCCGGTGCTCGCGGTGAAGCTCCAGGAGATGTTCGGTCTGGCGGAGACGCCCCGGGTGGCGGGGGTGCCGGTGCTCGTCCACCTCCTCTCCCCCGCCGGACGGCCGGCGGCGGTGACGGCCGACCTGGCGTCGTTCTGGCGGGACGGCTACCGCGCGGTGCGGGCGGAGTTGCGGGGGCGGTATCCGAAGCATCCGTGGCCGGAGGACCCGTCCGCGGCGGTGGCGACCCGGCACACCAGCGCGCGGCTCAGAGGGGGGCGGTGATCCCGGGGTCGGGGTAGGGGCCGGGGACCTGGCAGGGGCCGGGCGGGGCTCCGGAGGGCGGAGCGGGGGCGGGTCGGTGGGCGGCGGGCCGGTGGACCGGTGGGCCGGTGGACCAGGGCAGGTGGACCGGGGCGCTCCGGGGACGCGAAGCGCCGCCCCTCTCGTCCGGTGCGGACGGAGGGGCGGCGCGGGGAGACGCGGTGCGGTCGGACCGTGCCGGTCCTCGGACGGGTTGGCCAGGTCCCGTCCAGGCGGTCAGGCCCTGGCGAGGCCGGACAGTCCTTGGTGGGTCCGGTCAGTCCTTGGCGAGGCGGTGTCAGGCCTTGGCGGAGCCGGACACACCTTGGCGGGGGAGCCGGACACACCTTGGCGGGACGGTCAGTCCTTGGGCGTGGCCGAGGAGGAAGAGGCCGTCGGCGCGGCGGACGACGACGAGGGAGAGGTGGACGGTGAAGGGGAGGTGGACGGCGAGGGGGTGGCCTCGGGCGTGCCGCTCCCGGTGGGCTCCGGAGTGGGGGTGGTGTCGGGCTCGGTGACGTCGAGCTCGACGAAGAGGGTGCCGCCGCCGGGCGCGGTCAGCTTGAGGTAGTACGTGCCCTTCTTGTCGCCCGCGAGGAGGTCGCCCGCCTTGAGGGTGAGGGTGCCGTCCGTGGCGGTCGTGAGGGTGGCGGTGCGGGAGGACGTGCTCTTGAAGGTCGGGCCCTCGGTGCTCGCCCCCTCGGCCGTCTTCGAGGTCACGATCTGCGCGGTGACGCGCACGCCGGGGGCGAGGGCACTCTTGTCGGTGGCCTTCACCTGGACCTGCTGGTCGAAGGCGGTGCCGGTGGCGGCCGACAGCGGGTCGTCGCCGACGCGGACGAGGGTGTCCGCCTGCCGCTCGGTGACGGTCACGGCGAAGTCGGCCGCGCCCAGGCTCCGGCCCACGACGGTGGCCCGGATCGTGAACGCCCCGGTCTTCTCGCCGGCCCGCAGTGCCGGGGAGGAGGCGATGCCGGCCGCCGTGGTGGTGGCGGTGACGGCGGTCTTGCCCCCGGCGAAGCGGGTGTCGGTGGCGCCGACGATCTCGAAGCGGACGCTCACCTTGGAGACCGGCTTGCCCGAGGCGTCGAGCGCCGCGACCCGGGGGGTCTTGGCGAAGTCGCTGTCGGTGGTGGCGGTCAGCTTTCCGTTGGCGGCGACCGCGAGCGTCGCCACCTTCCCGGCCGGCGTGGTGGGCGGCGTCGGGTCGGTGGTGGGGGGCTTGGTCGGAACGGTCGGCGGCTTGGTCGTGCCGGGCTTGGACGGCTCCGCCGGCTTCGGGTTCTGGGTGCCCGGCTTCGGCGCGGGGGACGTCGGGGAGGGAGACGTCGGCGCGGGGAGGAACGGGGCGGTGGGGCTGGGGAAGCCGCCCGGGCGGCGGTCGTCGCTACGGTCGACCGGCAGCACGCCCGTCCCGTCCGGGACCTGGTGGGTGCCGCGCTTGTAGTACTCGAACCAGGACAGGACCGTGTTCAGGTACTCGGTCGAGCGGTTGTAGCTGAGGATCGCGCGGTCGAGGTCGGCCCGGAGCGCGAGGTTGCGGTCGTTGGCGCAGAGGTAGAGACCGGCGGCCTGCGCCGCGTCGTAGATGTTGTTCGGGTCCTTCTTCCCGTCGCCGTTGGCGTCCTGGCCCCAGGTGGCCCAGGTGGACGGGATGAACTGCATCGGGCCGACGGCGCGGTCGTGGACCTTGTCGCCGTCGTAGGCGCCGCCGTCGGTGTCGGAGATGTTGGCGAAGCCGACGCCGTTGAGGGCGGGGCCGAGGATCGGCGAGGTGGTCGTGCCGTTGGCGTCGACCCGGCCGCCGCGCGCCTGCCCGGACTCGACCTTGCCGATGCCGGCGAGCAGTTGCCACGGCAGGTTGCAGCCGGGGTCGGTCGAGCGGATCGACTGCTCGGCCCGCTTGTAGGCGGAGAGGACGGACGCGGGTATGCCGGCCTCGGCCGGTCCCATGATCACCGGCAGGTTGACGCTCGTCCCGGGCTTGCCCGGCTTGTTCGGCGTCTTCAGCGGCGGCAGTTCCGTGTAGTACGGCGAGTCACCGGTCGCGGAGCCCACGCCGGACGGCGGGGCGGTGTCCCCGGCACCGACGGCGCGGTCGCCGCCGGAGTTGTCCGTGGTCGGCTGGATCGCCTCCGGTGCCTGCGAGGCGGCGAGCGCGGCGACCGCCGCGGCCACCACCGCCCCGCTGGTGGCCCCCCTGCGCAGCCGGCGGCCGATGTCCGGTGCCATATGAGTCGTCCCTCCCCGATCGACTGAGGCCCCGCGCTCCCCGCGCGTGGCCTCCGGTGACCCTATGCCAACTCCGTACCGGCGAGTACCGGCCGGTGACCGTGTTTCACGCTTTCGTCACCTGTTGGCCGCCTCCCGATCAAACGGGGACGGGAACCGACCGGGCCGCCCGGCGCCTCTTGCACTGCGACCGATCATGGACCGCCGGCCCGTGCCCACCGGACCACGTCCACCGGCCGTCGCCGGCCGAACCCCGGGAGCCCCCCTTGCCGTTCACGCTGAGCCACGCCGCCGCCGTGCTGCCCGGGCTGCGCCGGAACGGGACCGCGCGCGGGCCGCTGGTCGCGTCCGCCCTCGTCGCGGGTTCCTTCGCCCCCGACACGACCTACTTCGCGGCCACGGCGTTTCCCGACGCGATGGCCTTCGGGGACGTGACCCACTCCCCCGTCGGGATCGTCACGGCCGACGTCCTGATCACGGCCGCGCTCGTCGCCCTCTGGCTGACCGTGCGCGAACCGCTCGTGGCGCTGCTGCCCGCCCGGTGGCGGGGCAGGGTGTACGGGCTCGTCGTGGGCCGCCGCTGGCGGGAGCGGCACCCGGCCGCGCTCGCGGGCTGGTTCTTCCTCTCGGCGGCGCTGGGCGCCACCACCCACGTGGTGTGGGACTCGTTCACCCACATCGACCGTTGGGGCACCCGGGCGATCCCCTTCCTCGGCGAGATCGTGGCCGGCTTCCCGGTCTACCTCTACGCGCAGTACGGGGGTTCGGCGCTGGCCCTGGGGCTCCTCGGCCGGTTCGCCGTCCGGGCGCTGCGCGCCACCGCGCCCGGGGCGGAGCCGCCCGCCGGCGTGCCGGTCCCGGACCGACGCGGGCGACTCCTCGCGGCCGGGCTCATCGGCGGCTGCGTCCTCGCCGGGGTCGCCCACCGGGTGCTGCGCTGGGCCTCGTACTGGGGCTGGGACCGGATCGAGACGCCCTTGGACGTCATTCCGACGGCGTGCTTCGGGGCCGGCGCCGGGCTCGCCGTCGGGCTCGTGCTGTACGGGACGGGGGCGCGGCTGCGGGCGGTGTCGCGCGCTCCGGGTGCGGGGACCCCGGCCCCGGCCACGGCTCTCCCGAGCGCGGAGGAGGACCGGGTGTCCCGGCCGGAGCGCTCCCGTCCGTGACCTCGCCGATCTTCTCCGAGGGGGTGAAGCCGCGGGCCGCCGCGCCGTCGGAGAGCCTGCGGTGCACGGCCAGGGCGACCCCCTCCAGGGTGCGGATGCCGTACCGCATGGTGGGGTTGCCGTGGCTCAGGAGGGCGAGCCGGTAGTCGGTCGCGGAGGCCCCGGCCGTCCCCCTCGCGGGGCCCGTGCCCCTGGTCCTCCCCTTGCCGGCGGCCGGGCGCACCACGCCGACGCTGTGGACCCGCCAGGCGTGGGTGGCGCGGGGCAGCCAGCCGTTCTTGAGGTGGACCTTGACCGTGCGGGGCGCGCCCGAGGTGACGCCCCAGGCCTGGTCGCGGACGATCTGGCCCATCAGGGACAGCGCCTCGGCGCGGCGGGACACCGCGGCGAGGAGGGCCAGTTGGTCGCGGGCGGTGGTCCGGGTCAGGCCCCAGTAGCCGCCGTGGCCGGGGACGGTGTCCCGGGCCCCGACGTCGCGCAGCACCCGGGTGAGGCGGGCGCGGGAGAGCCCCTGCCACAGCTCGCCGGCCGCCTTGTTGTCGGAGCGGGTGATCATCGCCCTCATCCGCTGGGACTCCAGGCGGGTGGGCGCACGGCCGAGTTCCGCCGCGCGCCCGAGGACGGCCTCCAGGATGAGGACCTTGGCGACGCTGGCGGAGTCGTACACCAGGGTGTCGTCGAGCCGGCAGCGCAGTCCGCGCCCGGGGTCGTGCAGGGCGACGGAGACCGTGCCGTCGCGGTTCCGGAGGGCCGTCGCGATGTCCCGGGACAGCCGGGCGGCGAGGGCCGGTTCGCGGGACGAGGTGCAGAGTGCGGGCGCCCGGTGCGCCTCGGCGGGCCAGGCGGTGCCCGATGCCCCGAGTACGGCTCCGAGCAGGGCCCAGGCACGGAGGCGGGCGCGGAGGCTCGTGATCATGCTGCTCAGTCTCGTGAGCCCGGCCGCCGGGACGCCCTCCGGAGTGGTCCATCCGGCGCAAACCACGCGCTCCCGGGGGCCGGTGACAACGACCGCGCGACCGACCCCGGGACCGTGGGGCCGCCCCCGGGCCCCACCACCGGCGACCGCGCGACCACCCCGGGTCCCACCGACGGCTGAACGACCGAACGACCGAACGCCCCCGGGCCCGTACGGCGTCCGTACGGCCCCGGGGGCGGGCGGTGTGTCAGTGCGCGGCGGAGTCCCAGTCGCGGCCGACGCCGACGGAGACGTCGAGCGGGGCGCGCAGATGGGCCGCGCCGGACATCTGCTCGCGGACCAGGGCCTCGACCTGCTCGCGCTCGCCGGGGGCGAGTTCGAGCACGATTTCGTCGTGGACCTGGAGGAGCATCCGGGAGGTGAGGCCCGCCTCCGTGAGCGCCCGGTCGACGTTCAGCATGGCGACCTTCACGATGTCGGCGGCCGTGCCCTGGATCGGGGCGTTGAGCGCCATCCGCTCGGCGGCCTCGCGGCGCTGGCGGTTGTCGCTGTTGAGGTCGGGCAGGTAGCGGCGGCGGCCCAGCATCGTCTCGGTGTAGCCGGTGGCACGGGCCTCGTCGACGACGCGCCGCAGGTAGTCCCGGACCCCGCCGAAGCGCTCGAAGTAGGTCTCCATGAGGATCCGGGCCTCGGCCGGGTCGATGGTCAGCTGCTGCGCGAGGCCGAAGGCGGAGAGGCCGTACGCCAGGCCGTACGACATGGCCTTGATCTTGCGGCGCATCTCGGCGTCGACGGCGGACCCCTCGACGCCGAAGACCTGGGAGGCGACGGTGGTGTGCAGGTCCTCGCCGGAGGTGAAGGCCTCCAGGAGGCCCTCGTCCTCGGAGAGGTGGGCCATGACCCGCAGCTCGATCTGGCTGTAATCGGCGGTCATCAGGGACTCGAAGCCCTCGCCGACGACGAAGCCGTGCCGGATGGCCCGGCCCTCGTCGGTGCGCACCGGCACGTTCTGCAGGTTCGGGTCGGTGGAGGAGAGGCGGCCGGTGGCGGCGACGGTCTGGCTGAAGGTGGTGTGGATCCGGCCGTCGGCGGCGACGGTCTTGATCAGGCCCTCGACGGTGGAGCGGAGCCGGGCCTGCTCGCGGTGGCGGAGCATGATCACGGGCAGCTCGTGCTCGGTCTGGCCGGCCAGCCAGGCGAGCGCGTCGGCGTCGGTCGTGTAGCCGGTCTTGGTCTTCTTGGTCTTCGGGAGGTTCAGCTCGCCGAAGAAGACCTCCTGGAGCTGCTTGGGCGAGCCGAGGTTGAACTCGTGGCCGACGGAGGCGTGCGCCTCCTTCACGGCCTGCTGGACGGCGCCGGCGAACTGCTGCTCCATGGCCTCCAGGTGCTCGCGGTCGGCGGCGATGCCGTGCCGCTCCAGGCGGGCGAGGAGGGCGGAGGTGGGCAGCTCGACCTCGTGGAGGAGCTCGCGGGCGCCGACCTCGCCGAGCCGCTCCTCGAAGGCCCCGCCGAGGTCGAGGACGGCGCGGGCCTGGGCCATCAGGGCCTCGGCCTCCGCGGTGTCGTCGGCGCCGAAGGCGAGCTGCCCGTCGGAGGCGGCCGCCGGGGCGAGCTCGCGGCCGAGGTACTCGACGGAGAGCGCGTCCAGGGCGAAGGAGCGCCGGCCGGGCTTGACGAGGTAGGCGGCGAGGGCGGTGTCCATGGTGACGCCCGCGACGCTCCAGCCGTGCTCCGGGAAGACCCGCATGGCGCCCTTGGCGTTGTGCATGACCTTGGGGCGGTCGGGGTCGGAGATCCACGCGGCCCAGGCCCGCTCGTCGGCCTCGTCGATCTCGCTGGGGTCGAACCAGGCGGCGGCGCCCCCGGCGGCGGCGAGGGCGACTTCGCCGACGCTGCCGGTGCCGAGCGCCCAGCTGTCGACGGTGGCGACGCCGAGGGGCTCGGTGCCGTGCTCGGCCAGCCAGGGGGCGAGCTCGCCGGCGGAGAGGACGGCACCGTCGAGCTCGACGCCTGCGGCGGGCGCCGGGGCGTCCTCCTCGGCGGAGCCCGGGTCGACGGCGAGGAGCCGCTCGCGCAGGGAGGGGTTGCGGATCTCCAGGGTGTCGAGGACGAGGGCGACGGCCGCGCGGTCGTAGGGCTCGCGGGCGAGGTCGGCCACCGTCTTCGACAGCTCGACGTCCCGGACCATCTCGGTCAGGCGCCGGTTGAGCTTGACCGACTCCAGGTGGTCGCGGAAGTTCTGCCCGGCCACGCCCTTGACCTCGTCGGCCCGCTCGACGAGCTGGTCGAAGGAGCCGAACTGACCGATCCACTTCGCGGCGGTCTTCTCGCCGACCTTGGGGATGCCGGGCAGGTTGTCCGACGGGTCGCCGCGCAGGGCCGCGAAGTCGGGGTACTGCGCGGGGCTCAGTCCGTACTTCTCCTGGATCTTCTCCGGGGTGAAGCGGGTCAGCTCGGAGACGCCCTTGGTGGGGTAGAGCACGGTGACGCGGTCGGTGACGAGCTGGAAGGAGTCCCGGTCGCCGGTGACGATCAGGACGTCGAAGCCCTCGGCCTCGGCCTGCGTGGCGAGGGTGGCGATGACGTCGTCCGCCTCGAAGCCGTCGACGGCGAAGCGCTGCGCGCGCATCGCGTCGAGCAGCTCGCCGATCAGCTCGACCTGGCCCTTGAACTCGTCGGGGGTCTTCGAACGGTTCGCCTTGTACTCGGGGAACTCCTCGGACCGCCAGGTCTTGCGGGACACGTCGAACGCGACCGCGAAGTGGGTGGGCGCCTCGTCGCGCAGCGTGTTCGCCAGCATCGAGGCGAACCCGTAGATCGCGTTCGTCGGCTGCCCGGTCGCGGTGGTGAAGTTCTCCGCGGGCAGCGCGAAGAAGGCCCGGTACGCGAGCGAGTGCCCGTCCATCAGGAGCAGGCGGGGGCGGGTGTCTGCGGTGTTCTTCGATGCTGTCTCGGCCACGGGACGATCCTGCCACGGCCCACCGACAATCCCCTCCTCACCGGCCGGGGTGCCGGGCTGTCGGTGCCGCGTGACAGGATCGGAGACGTACGCCGCAGGACGACCGCTCAAGGGAGAGCGCGATGGTCAGCAAGCCGCCGGCCGGTGACCCGGTCCAGGACGCACCGCAGGTCACGCCGCCGCAGCACGCCGCCGCCGGGCTGCCCGCCGTCGGGCACACCCTGCGGATCGCCCGGGAGCAGATGGGGTCCCTGCGCACCGCGCGGACCCTCCTCAAGGTCAATCAGAAGGACGGCTTCGACTGTCCCGGCTGCGCCTGGCCCGAGGAGGACAAGCGGCACGTCGCGGAGTTATGCGAGAACGGCGCGAAGGCCGTCGCCGAGGAGGCGACCCTGCGCCGGGTCACCCCGGAGTTCTTCGCCGCGCACCCGGTGGCCGACCTGGCGGAGCGCAGCGGGTACTGGCTGGGCCAGCAGGGCCGCATCACACAGCCGATGCTCCTCCCCGAGGGCGGCGACCGGTACGAGCCGGTGACCTGGGAGCGGGCCTTCGGGATCCTCGCGGAGGAGCTGCGGGCCCTGGACTCCCCCGACGAGGCGCTCTTCTACACCTCGGGCCGGACCAGCAACGAGGCGGCGTTCCTGCTCCAGCTCTTCGCCCGCGAGTTCGGCACGAACAACCTGCCGGACTGCTCCAACATGTGCCACGAGTCCTCGGGTTCGGCGCTGACGGAGACCATCGGCGTCGGCAAGGGCAGCGTCTCCCTGGAGGACCTGCACCGGGCGGACCTGATCGTCGTGGCCGGGCAGAACCCGGGGACGAACCACCCCCGGATGCTGTCGGCCCTGGAGAAGGCGAAGGCCGCGGGCGCCCGGATCATCTCGGTGAACCCGCTGCCGGAGGCCGGCCTGGAGCGGTTCAAGAACCCGCAGACCCCGCGGGGGATGCTCAGGGGCGCCGCGCTCACCGACCTCTTCCTCCAGATCCGGATCGGCGGCGACCAGGCCCTCTTCCGCCTCCTCAACAAGCTGGTCCTGGCGACCCCGGGCGCCGTCGACGAGGAGTTCGTACGCGAACACACCCACGGGTACGAGGAGTTCGCGGCGGCCGCCGGGGAGGCCGACTGGGACGAGACGCTGGCGGCGACCGGCCTGGAGCGCTCCGAGATCGAGCGGGCCCTGGAGATGGTCCTCGCCTCGGAGCGCACGATCGTCTGCTGGGCGATGGGCCTCACCCAGCACAAGCACTCCGTGCCGACCATCCGCGAGGTGGTCAACCTGCTGCTGCTCCGCGGGAACATCGGGCGGCCGGGCGCGGGCGTGTGCCCGGTGCGCGGCCATTCGAACGTGCAGGGCGACCGGACGATGGGCATCTTCGAGCGCCCCGCGCCCGCGTTCCTCGACGCCCTGGACAAGGAGTTCGGGATCGTCTCGCCGCGCCACCACGGCTTCGACGTGGTCCGCTCCATCCAGGCGCTGCGCGACGGCGAGGCGAAGGTGTTCTTCGCGATGGGCGGCAACTTCGTGGGGGCGACGCCCGACACGGAGGTGACGGAGGCGGCGATGCGCCGGGCCCGGCTGACCGTCCACGTGTCGACGAAGCTGAACCGCTCGCACGCGGTGACGGGCGCGCGCGCCCTGATCCTGCCCACCCTCGGCCGCACCGACAAGGACGTCCAGAAGGGCGGGCGGCAGTTCGTGACGGTCGAGGACTCGATGAGCCTGGTGCACGCCTCCCGGGGCAACCTGCCCCCGGCGAGCCCGCACCTGCTGTCCGAGCCGGCGATCGTGGCGCGGATGGCCCGCGCGGTCCTCGGCGACGGATCGGCCACGCCCTGGGAGGAGTTCGAGGCCGACTACGCCCGGATCCGGGACCGCATCGCGCGCGTGGTGCCCGGTTTCCAGGACTTCAACGCCCGGCTCGCGGCGGACCCGGGCGGCTTCGCGCTGCCGCACGCCCCGCGCGACGAGCGCCGCTTCCCCACGAAGACCGGCAAGGCGAACTTCACGGCCGCGCCCGTCGAGTACCCGAAGGTGCCGGAGGGCCGGCTGCTCCTCCAGACGCTGCGCTCGCACGACCAGTACAACACCACGATCTACGGCCTGGACGACCGCTACCGGGGCATCAAGGGGGGCCGCCGGGTCGTCCTGGTGCACCCGGAGGACGCGGCGGCGCGCGGCCTGGCCGACGGGGCGTACGCGGACCTGGTGAGCGAGTGGACGGACGGCGTCGAGCGGCGGGCGCCCGGTTTCCGGGTGGTGCACTACCCGACGGCCCGGGGATGCGCGGCGGCCTACTACCCGGAGACGAACGTGCTGGTGCCGCTGGAGTCGACGGCGGACGTCAGCAACACCCCCGCGAGCAAGTCCGTGATCGTCCGTCTGGAACAATCCCCTTCCACCTGAGCGAACGCTTAGTACGCTCGGGCGGAAGCGACGCGATCGGCGCGACCGACGGCACCACGCCGGTCGGCGGCCGCACGAAGACGAACGGAGCCGGGCCATGGGTGAGCAGCAGCACGTGAAGTTCCCGCAGGAGGTCATCGACGAGTACGCGGCGCTCGGCGTCGACCTCCCGGCCCTCTTCTCTGCCGGGCACCTCGGCAACCGGATGGGCGTGCAGATCCTGGAGGCCTCGGCCGAGCGGGTCGTCGGCACCATGCCGGTGGAGGGCAACACGCAGCCGTACGGGCTGCTGCACGGCGGGGCGTCGGCGGTCCTCGCCGAGACGCTCGGCTCCGTGGGCTCGATGCTGCACGGCGGGGTCTCCCGGATCGCGGTCGGCGTCGACCTCAACTGCACCCATCACCGCGGGGTCCGCAGCGGTCTGGTGACCGGCGTGGCGACCCCGGTGCACCGCGGGCGGTCCACCGCCACGTACGAGATCGTGATCACCGACGAGCAGGACCGGCGGGTCTGCTCGGCGCGGCTGACCTGCCTGCTGCGCGAGATCGGCCCCAAGGACGCGGAGAACGTCCCGGGGGCGGGGACGGGCGCGGGCGCCTGAGACCCGCACGCGGAGGAGGACGGAGGGGCGGCACCCGAGGGGTGCCGTCCCTCCGCCGTTTCCCCGCCACCCTGCCGCCCCTCCGCCACCCTGCCGCTCCCCCGCCGCCCCTCCCCGCGTCATCCCGCCCCCGCCCCTTGTCACTCTCCGTGATCTTCGCACGATGTGGAATCCCGGGAAGCGGAGGAGCCGGTTCGTCCGCTGAGGTTTCTGCCACTGTCCGATATCCGGAGAGTCGCCGAGAGCCTCCGTCAGGACCAAGAATCACTCAAGCCCCTTAGCGGAACTGCGCGTTCTCACTATGTGATCACCGCGTAAAGAACCCTTATGCCCCGGTTTGCCCAGTCGCCGCGCACACTCTTTCCCCGTCGGCATAACAAGACAGTCACATCCTGACCTCGCCGCTCCCCGACCCTCCCCACCTGCGCTTAGAGTCACCGCCAGTCACCGCGCCGCCGGGCGCGTCCTACTGCACGGCCCTGTACCAACCCCAGTACGGCCCGGCGTTCCAAAACGGCACCCCTCACTCCGCAGCTTCACGGCACCGCTCTCGTCCGAGGGGGCCGCGCCAGGGAAAGGACCCTTCGTGCGAAACCGTTCGTTGCTCATACTCACCACCGCGGTCACCGCGGGAGCCCTCACGCTCACTGCCTGTGGTTCGCGCGACGACAAGGGCGGCGCCGGGAACGGCGGCAGCGGCAACGTCACCGTGACCATCGGCCTCGACGCCCCGCTCACGGGTGAGCTGTCCGCCCTCGGCCTCGGCATCAAGAACTCCGCCGACCTCGCGGTCAAGACGGCCAACAAGAAGGAGTACGTCAAGGGCGTCACCTTCAAGCTGGAGTCCCTCGACGACCAGGCCCAGCCGTCCTCCGGCCAGCAGAACGCCACCAAGCTGGTCGCCGACAAGACCGTCCTCGGCGTGGTCGGCCCGCTGAACTCCGGCGTCGCCGAGTCCATGCAGAAGGTCTTCGACGACGCCAAGCTGGCCCAGGTCTCCCCGGCCAACACCAACCCGGCGCTCAGCCAGGGCATCAACTGGGCCTCCGGCGACAAGAAGCGCGGCTACAAGTCGTACTTCCGCACCGCCACCACGGACGCCATCCAGGGCCCGTTCGCCGCCCAGTACGTCGTCAAGGAGGCCAAGAAGACCAAGGCCTTCATCATCGACGACAAGAAGACCTACGGCGCCGGCCTCGCGGGCACCTTCAAGGGCGAGTTCGAGAAGCTCGGCGGCAAGGTCGTCGGCACCCAGCACGTCGACCCCGAGGCCAAGGACTTCTCCGCGGTCGCCACCCAGGTCAAGAGCTCCGGCGCCGACGTCGTCTACTACGGCGGCGAGTACCCGGCCGCCGGCCCGCTGGCCAAGCAGATCAAGGAGGCCGGCGCCAAGGTCACCGTCGTCGGCGGTGACGCGCTCTTCAGCCCCGAGTACGTCAAGCTCGCGGGTGCCGCCGCGGCCGAGGGCGACTTCGCCACCTCCGTCGGCGCCCCGATCGAGGAGCTCGCCTCCGCCAAGGAGTTCCTGACCAACTACAAGGCCGAGAACTACAAGGAGGCCTTCGAGGCCTACGGCGGCTACTCCTACGACTCCACCTGGGCCATCATCGAGGCCGTCAAGAAGGTCGTGGACGGCAACGGCGGCAAGCTGCCGGACGGTGCCCGCGCCAAGGTCGTCGAGGCCCTCCAGGGCGTCTCCTTCGAGGGCGTGACCGGCAAGGTCGCCTTCGACGAGTTCGGCGACACCACCAACAAGCAGCTGACGGTCTACAAGGTCGAGGGCGGCGCGTTCAAGCCGGTCAAGTCCGACACCTTCGGCGGCTGACCCCACCACCCCACTTCCAGCACCACCTTCACCGCGCGGGGGGCCGCACCAGGCTCCCCGCGCGGTGTCACATCCGTCGAAAGTCTCGGAGGACAATGCGGTGAACGAACTGCCGCAGCAGCTGGTCAACGGCCTGCTACTGGGATCCATGTACGGGCTGGTCGCCGTCGGCTACACGATGGTCTACGGCATCGTCCAGCTCATCAACTTCGCCCATGGCGAGATCTTCATGACCGGCGGCTTCGGGGCGCTCACGGTCTGGCTCATCCTGCCCGGCGGCACCAGCCTCTGGGTCGCCCTGCCCCTCATGATCATCGGCGCCGTCATCGTCGCCACGGCGATAGCCGTCGGAGCGGAACGTTTCGCCTACCGACCGCTCCGCGGCGGACCCCGACTCGCCCCGCTCATCACGGCGATCGGCCTCTCGCTCGCCCTCCAGCAGGCCGTCTGGGCCTGGTACCCCGAGGCGAAGTCCGCCCGGACCTTCCCGCAGATCCCCGGCGGCCCGATCGAGATCGGCCCGGTCACCATCCAGACCGGCGACGTCTTCCTCGTCATCGCCGCCCCCGTCTGCATGGCCTTCCTCGCCTTCTTCGTCATGCGCACCCGCACCGGACGCGGTATGCAGGCCACGGCCCAGGACCCGGACACCGCCAAGCTCATGGGCATCAACACCGACCGCATCATCGTGGTCGCGTTCGCCCTCGGCGCCGCCTTCGCCGCCGTCGGAGCCGTCGCCTACGGCCTCAAGTACGGCGTCGTCGACTACAAGATGGGCTTCCTCCTCGGCCTCAAGGCGTTCACCGCCGCGGTCCTCGGCGGCATCGGCAACATCTACGGCGCCATGATCGGCGGCGTCGTCCTCGGCGTGGCCGAGACCATGGCCACCGCCTACATCAGCCACATCCCCGGCATGGAACAGCTCGGCGGCCAGTCCTGGGCCAACGTCTGGGCCTTCGTACTCCTCATCGTCGTACTCCTCGCCCGGCCCCAAGGCCTCCTCGGCGAGCGCGTCGCGGACAGGGCGTGAGCACCATGACCACCATCTCCGAGAACCCCACGGCACCCGCGGCCGACCCCGCGACCGTCCCGGCCACCGGCCTCATCGGCTTTATCCCGGT
Source organism: Streptomyces sp. NPDC093071 (assembly GCF_044754545.1). NCBI lineage: Bacteria > Bacillati > Actinomycetota > Actinomycetes > Kitasatosporales > Streptomycetaceae > Streptomyces > Streptomyces sp. NPDC093071. The sequence goes on from NZ_JBIVPH010000003.1 coordinate 202,594, forward strand.
CCACGTCGCCCGCGCCCTCACCCTGGGCGGCGGCCTCCTCACCGTCGTGAGCTGTTTCCTCTCCTGGACCTGGACCGCCACCTTCCCCGGCGACCTCACGTTCTACGGCTCCCCGGCCGGCCTCCAGATGCAGGTCCTGGTCGCCGGACTGCTCACCACCCTCTTCGCCCTCTCCGCCTACGACGTCAAGGGCACCCGCTGGCTCACCCCGGCCGGCGCCGACGGCGCGGTCAAGCTCGCCGCCCTCGCCGCCTTCGCCACCGCCTGGTACACCGTCGCCGCCATCAGCATCCAGCTCGGCGGCCCGGTCAACCTGGAGCCCGGCGGCGTCGTCGTCGCCGTCGCCACCCTGCTCGCCCTGGTCGGCGCCCTCGCGCTGCCCTTCGAGCGGCCCGCGACCCACCCCGCCGACCCCGAGGACACCGGCTGGGACCAGTTCAAGCACCGCGCGGGCAACGGCTGGACCTCCTTCAAGGCCGCCTTCGCCGCACCCCACGCACCCCGCAAGCTCCCCCCGCTGCCCACCTCCGTCGAGATCCTGATCATCGCCGGCGTCCTCGCCGTCGCCCTCGGCGTCTTCACCTACGGCATCGGCACCCAGTACGACGAGCTGTTCATCGGCTTCCTGATCACGGCCGGCCTCGGCTTCGCCGCGGTCAACAAGTCCGGCCTGATGCAGCAGGCCACCCAGCTCACCGGCAAGCACCAGAACCTGACCATCGCGGGCGCGTTCACCGCGGCGGCGCTGTTCCCCTTCACCCAGACCGACGACCAGTACGCGACGCTCGGCGTCTACATCCTGATCTTCGCCACCGTCGCCCTGGGCCTCAACATCGTCGTCGGCCTCGCCGGCCTCCTCGACCTCGGATACGTCGCCTTCCTCGGCGTCGGCGCCTACGCGGCCGCCCTCGTCTCCGGCGCCCCGACGTCCCCCTTCGGCGTGCACCTCCCCTTCTGGGCCGCCATCCTCGTCGGCGCCGCCGCCTCGCTCGTCTTCGGCGTCCTCATCGGCGCCCCCACCCTGCGACTGCGCGGCGACTACCTCGCCATCGTGACGCTCGGCTTCGGCGAGATCTTCCGCATCGCGGTGATGAACACCGACGGCACCTCCGGCCCCGACATCACCAACGGCTCCAACGGCATCGCCTCCATCCCGAACCTCAACTTCTTCGGGTTCGACTTCGGCGCCGAGCACACCATCGCCGGCTTCACCATCGGCCGCTTCGCGAACTACTTCTTCCTGATGCTGCTGATCATGGCCGTCGTCGTGCTGGTCTTCCGGCGCAGCGGCGACTCCCGCATCGGCCGCGCCTGGGTCGCCATCCGCGAGGACGAGACCGCCGCGCTCGCCATGGGCATCAACGGCTTCCGCGTCAAGCTCATCGCCTTCGCCCTCGGCGCCGCGCTCGCCGGCCTCGCCGGCACCGTGCAGGCCCACGTCACCTACACCGTGACCCCGGAGCAGTACCTCTTCGCCGGTCCCATCCCGCCCAACTCCGCCTTCCTGCTCGCGGCCGTCGTCCTCGGCGGCATGGGCACGATGAGCGGCCCGCTGGTCGGCGCCGCGCTGCTCTTCCTCATCCCGAACAAGCTCCAGTTCATGGGCGAGTACCAGCTCTTCGCCTTCGGCCTCGCGCTCGTACTGATCATGCGCTTCCGCCCGGAGGGCATCATCCCCAACCGGCGCAACCAGCTGGAGTTCCACGAGAAGGACGAGACGCCCGCCACGCTCGCCAAGGCAGGTGCCTGAACCATGACGACCACCACCACCAAGGCCGACGCCACCACGGAGCCGGCCGCCCCCGAGACCGTGCTCGACGCACGCGGGGTCACCATGCGCTTCGGCGGCCTCACCGCCGTCCGCGACGTCGACCTGACCGTCCGCAGCGGCGAGATCGTCGGTCTCATCGGCCCCAACGGCGCCGGCAAGACCACCTTCTTCAACTGCCTCACCGGTCTGTACGTCCCCACCGAGGGCGAGGTCCGCTACAAGGGCCAGGTCCTCCCGCCCAAGTCCTTCAAGGTCACCGCGGCCGGCATCGCCCGCACCTTCCAGAACATCCGTCTCTTCAACAACATGACGGTCCTGGAGAACGTCCTCGTCGGACGCCACACCCGCACCAAGGAAGGCCTCTGGTCCGCCCTCCTGCGCGGCCCCGGCTTCAAGAAGGCCGAAGCCGCCTCCGAGAAGCGGGCCATGGAACTCCTGGAGTTCATCGGCCTCCAGGACAAGGCCCAGCACCTCGCCAAGAACCTCCCCTACGGCGAGCAGCGCAAGCTGGAGATCGCCCGCGCCCTCGCGAGCGACCCCGGCCTCATCCTCCTCGACGAGCCCACCGCCGGCATGAACCCGCAGGAGACCCGGGCCGCCGAAGAACTCATCTTCGCCATCCGGGACATGGGCGTCGCCGTCCTCGTCATCGAGCACGACATGCGCTTCATCTTCAACCTCTGCGACCGGGTCGCCGTCCTCGTCCAGGGCCAGAAGCTGATCGAGGGCGACAGCCAGACCGTCCAGAGCGACGAGCGGGTCATCGCCGCGTACCTGGGCGAGCCCATCGAGGGGGACGCGCCGGCCGGCACCCCGGCCGACGACGCCCCGGAGGCCGAGGCTCCGGCGGCAGCCGACGCCCCGGAAGAGGACACCGCTCCGGAGGAGACCGCCGAGAAGCCCTCGGCGGACACCCCGCACGACCCTGCTTCGGGCAAGGAGAACGACGCATGACCGCACTGCTCGAAGTCGAGGACCTGCGCGTCGCCTACGGAAAGATCGAGGCCGTCAAGGGCATCTCCTTCTCCGTCGAGGCCGGTGAGGTCGTCACCCTCATCGGCACCAACGGCGCCGGCAAGACCACCACCCTGCGGACCCTCTCCGGCCTCCTCAAGCCGGTCGGCGGCCAGATCAAGTTCGAGGGCAAGTCCCTCCGCAAGATCCCCGCCCACAAGATCGTCTCGCTGGGCCTCGCCCACTCCCCCGAGGGACGCCACATCTTCCCCCGGATGTCGATCGAGGAGAACCTCCTCCTCGGCGCCTTCCTCCGCAAGGACGGCCCCGGCATCGCCAAGGACGTCCAGCGCGCCTACGACCTCTTCCCCATCCTGGGCGAACGTCGCAAGCAGGCCGCCGGCACGCTCTCCGGCGGCGAGCAGCAGATGCTCGCCATGGGCCGGGCCCTGATGTCCCAGCCCAAGCTGCTCATGCTCGACGAGCCCTCCATGGGCCTCTCCCCGATCATGATGCAGAAGATCATGGCCACGATCGCCGAGCTGAAGGCCCAGGGCACCACCATCCTGCTCGTCGAGCAGAACGCCCAGGCCGCGCTCGCCCTCGCGGACCACGGCCACGTCATGGAGATCGGCAAGGTCGTGCTCTCGGGCACGGGCCAGCACCTGCTCCACGACGAGTCCGTCCGCAAGGCGTACCTCGGCGAGGACTGACCCTCCCCGCCCGCACCGAGACGGAAGGCCCGCCCCACAGTGCCGTGGGGCGGGCCTTCTCCTTCTCCGTACGCGTACGGGCCGGAGCTACTGCTCCTTGTTCTTGGCCGCCTTCTTCTCCTCGGCGTCCTCGATGACCGCCTCGGCGACCTGCTGCATCGACATGCGGCGGTCCATCGACGTCTTCTGGATCCAGCGGAACGCGGCGGGCTCCGTCAGGCCGTACTGGGTCTGCAGCACCGACTTCGCCCGGTCCACCAGCTTCCGGGTCTCCAGGCGCTGGGAGAGGTCGGCGACCTCCTTCTCCAGGGCCCGCAGCTCGGCGAACCGGGAGACGGCCATCTCGATGGCCGGCACCACGTCGCTCTTGCTGAAGGGCTTCACCAGGTACGCCATGGCACCGGCGTCCCGGGCCCGCTCGACCAGCTCGCGCTGCGAGAAGGCGGTGAGCATGAGGACGGGGGCGATGGACTCGCCGGCGATCTTCTCGGCGGCCGAGATGCCGTCGAGGACGGGCATCTTCACGTCGAGGATGACAAGGTCGGGGCGGTGCTCACGGGCGAGCTCGACGGCCTTGGCACCGTCCCCGGCCTCGCCGACGACCGTGTAGCCCTCTTCCTCGAGCATCTCTTTGAGGTCGAGGCGGATCAGGGCCTCGTCCTCGGCGATGACGACACGGGTCGTCAGCGGCGGGACGTGCGGCGCCTCGGCGTCGTCGGCGGGCTGGGGCGACTCGGGGGCGGTCACGGGGGCTCCTCGTTGCAGGGCAGGTACTGCTACATGAGCCTACCTAGGTCCTGTATGTTTGAGGCACAGCAGGTTGCCCATGACCTTCGTTTCGAAGGATGCCCCGGTAGCCCAGCGGAAGAGGCAGTGGTCTCAAACACCATACAGCGTGGGTTCGAATCCCACCCGGGGCACTTCCCCTTCGATTCCAAGGACTCCAAGGGTGCTGTCGATCTTCACTCGTCGCAGTGAACGTTCCTACGGCTCCGGTCACGCGGATCGCGGCTCGGCAAAGCTGCCGTCATGGAACAGCACAACCCTTCGACCCGCGAAGAAGCACTCGCACTTCTACGCCGGGGCCTGAGCAACCGGGCGGTCGCCGAGCGTCTCAACGTGCCGAGGGGCACGGTCGGTTGGTGGCTGTCCGAGGACCGCCGGAAGCGCGGCGCCCCGTTCGAGCGCCCCACGGACTGCCCCGTGTGCACCCACCGCACGTTCGACGCACCGGCGTACGCCTACCTCCTGGGGCTCTACCTCGGTGACGGCCACATCACGTCGAGGGCCAAGCAGCACCACCTGTCGATCTTCTGCACCACCTCGTGGCCGGCGTTGATCGACGCCGCCGAAGCGGCGATGCGCAGGGTGATGCCCCTGCCGACCGTCCGGCGAAGGTCCAGGCAGGGGTGCACCGAGGTGAAGTCGTACACCAAGCACTGGGCGTGCATGTTCCCCCAGCACGGCCCCGGCAAGAAGCACGAACGCACGATCGCCCTGGAGCCCTGGCAGCAGGAGATCGTCGACGCGCACCCCTGGGAGTTCATCCGCGGACTGGTCCACTCGGACGGCTGCCGGACCATGAACTGGACCACCCGCCTCGTCAACGGGCAGCGCAAGCGGTACGAGTACCCGCGCTACTGGTTCACCAACGTCTCGGACGACATCCGGCGGCTGTACACCGACACGCTCGACAAGCTGGGTGTCGAGTGGACGCACTGCACCCGGGGCGGGAAGCCGTACAACATCTCCGTCGCCCGCAAGGCCTCCGTCGCGCTCATGGATCTTCACGTGGGGCCCAAGTCCTGAGCCGCCCGTACCGAAACGTCAGCGTCGGGTCCGGCCTCCCGTGCGGCGGGCGATCCTGCGTGCGTATCCCACGACGGCGACTCCGGTCGCGAGGGCAGCCGCCGTCGGGCCGGTCCACCACCAGCCGTCCGTCATCCGAGCCAGGGCGAAGCCGACCACCGTGAAGGCGCAGGTGGCCAGTGCGGTGACGGCGAGGTGCGGCAGGGCCTCGTCCTGCGTGCGTGCCAGGTCCGCGTCGACTCGTTGTGTCGCGCGCAGTCGCGCCTGGCGGCGCCTGGCGTCCATCTCCAGCAGGGCCTCGGACACGGGAGGGGATTCCTCGCGTCGGGACTCCGCGTCGCGGTCGTCTTCGCGCGGCCCGTCTCCCGGTGTCCCCGCCATGATTCACCTCGTTCCGTTCGGCCGGTCGTCCGCTCAGGGTGTGATGGGCACCCGGCCGGCGACCAGCAGCGTGGCCAGTGCCTCGATCAGGCGCAGGTGTTCGGCGGCGAAGCGCTCCGGTTCGGAGGCGTCCACCGCCAGCATGCCGAACTGCCGGGTGCCGTCGACGACAGGGGCGGCGATGACCGTCGTGTAGCTGTTGGCCGAGGTGGGGAGCAGGTGGCTGATCCTGCTGGTGGTCCCGTCCACCACCCACAGTTGGCCGGGGTCCAGGATCTCCGTCCTGATGTGGGTACCCCCGGTGCCGGTCCCGGGAATCACCTGGCGGGGCGGTGCGGCGTTCGGGGGGTAGAAGTCGACGCGTTGGAAGTCTCCCGCCGAGTCGAGCTCGTAGTAGGCGCTTCGGGCGCGTGCCGGGGACAGGGGGGTGACCGGTGGGATGGTCAGGTTCACCGATGCTTCCAGCACCGTCCGTACCAGGGAGTCGAACTCGGTGGTCATGGTCGGGTCCGGTGCCGCGCCGGGCGGCGGTGGGTTCAGCGCGGTCTGGCGGGAGGCCTGTGCGCGGATGTGCGCCGCGACCTTCGGCAGCACCGTCGCGCAGAGGAGGGCCAGTTCGGTCTCGGCCTTGATCGCCCGTTCGCGTGCCTTCGTCCGTGCCCGTTCGGCCAGGTGGTTCTCCACGAAGGTCCCCAGCACCGCCACCATCGCCAGTGACATGCCGACCAGGTAGATCGGGCTCTTGTCGTCGTCCTTGGCGAAGCCTTCGCCGTAGGTGCCGACGGCCACCAGGCCCGCACCGGAGAGTGCGGATATGGAGAAGAAGAAGATCACTTTGCGCCAGTACGCCCACCCCATGCGCGCTTCCTCCCCTTGTTCGGCGCGGCCGCCCCACCCGGGTCCATCATCGTCGCACAGCCTCCGGGCGTCGGGCCGTGGGCGGCCGCGGTCGCCCGGGTTATGTCAGGGGGTCGCCGATGTGGTGGACGCGGACGAGGTTGGTGGAGCCGGCGACGCCCGGTGGGGAGCCGGCGGTGATGACGACGGTGTCGCCCTTGGTGCAGCGGCCGATGCGGAGGAGTTCCTCGTCGACCTGGGCGACCATGGCGTCGGTGGAGTCGACGTGGGGGCCGAGGAAGGTTTCGACGCCCCAGGTGAGGTTGAGCTGGGAGCGGGTGGCGGGGTCGGGGGTGAAGGCGAGGAGGGGGATCGGGGAGCGGTAGCGGGAGAGGCGTTTGACGGTGTCGCCGGACTGGGTGAAGGCGACGAGGAACTTGGCGCCGAGGAAGTCGCCCATTTCGGCGGCGGCGCGGGCGACGGCGCCGCCCTGGGTGCGGGGTTTGTTGCGTTCGGTCAGTGGGGGGAGGCCCTTGGCGAGGACGTCCTCTTCGGCGGCTTCGACGATGCGGCTCATGGTGCGGACCGTTTCGACGGGGAAGCGGCCGACGCTGGTCTCGCCGGAGAGCATGACGGCGTCGGTGCCGTCGATGACGGCGTTGGCGACGTCGGAGGCCTCGGCGCGGGTGGGCCGGGAGTTGTCGATCATGGAGTCGAGCATCTGGGTGGCGACGATGACCGGTTTGGCGTTGCGCTTGGCGAGTTTGATGGCGCGCTTCTGGACGATCGGGACCTGTTCCAGGGGCATTTCGACGCCGAGGTCGCCGCGGGCGACCATGATGCCGTCGAAGGCGGCGACGATCTCTTCGATGTTGTCGACGGCCTGGGGCTTCTCGACCTTGGCGATGACGGGGAGGCGGCGGCCCTCCTCGTCCATGACGCGGTGGACGTCCTCGATGTCGCGGGCGCTGCGGACGAAGGAGAGGGCGATGACGTCGGCGCCGGTGCGCAGGGCCCAGCGGAGGTCTTCGATGTCCTTGTCGGAGAGGGCGGGGACGGAGACGGCGACGCCGGGGAGGTTGAGGCCCTTGTGGTCGGAGACCATGCCGCCCTCGACGACGCGGGTGCGGACGCGGGGGCCGTCGACGGCGGTGACTTCGAGGGTGACGCGGCCGTCGTCGACGAGGATGCGTTCGCCGGTGGTGACGTCGTCGGCGAGGCCGGGGTAGGTGGTGCCGCAGGTGTGGCGGTCGCCTTCGACGGGTTCGACGGTGATGGTGAATTCGTCGCCGCGTTCAAGGAGTACGGGGCCTTCGCGGAAGCGGCCGAGGCGGATCTTCGGGCCTTGAAGGTCGGCGAGGACGCCGACGCTGCGGCCGGTCTCGTCGGAGGCTTTGCGGACGCGCTGGTAGCGCTCCTCGTGCTCGGCGTAGGTGCCGTGGCTGAGGTTGAGGCGGGCGACGTCCATTCCGGCCTCGATCAATGCCTTGATCTGGTCGTATGTTTCGGTGGCGGGCCCAAGGGTACAAACGATTTTCGCTCGGCGCATGGGACGAGCCTAGGGCTTACCGGTCGGTAGTGAATCCGCCTGTCATGACTACCCAACGTCCTTTCCGTGAAAGGTTGTTGACAAGACTTGAATCTGTGCGGCGGGGTGCTCCGATGAGCGTTTTTCGGCTCTTTTCCGGCGGCCCGACGCCGTCCGCAGATCGAACACTTTTCCACTCCGTAACCCGCGAGACCTGTTGCGGACGGGTCTCCTGGGCCAGAATCTACGCGCGTTGTGCACCTGAGCGACGCCACTGGACCAAGGAGAAGCACATGCCGTTGAACCGCCGGACGTTCCTGGAGGGCTCCGTCGCCGTCGGAGCCGGGGCCGCCCTCACCGCCGGGGCCGTCGCCCCCGCCGAGGCCCACGGACCCGGGCACGGACACCGCCCGAAGCCGGCCGAGCGGTACTCCTTCACCGTCATGGGGACGACCGACCTGCACGGGAACGTCTTCAACTGGGACTACTTCACGGACAAGGAGTTCGACGACAAGGCGCACAACGACGTCGGCCTCGCCAAGATCTCCACGCTCGTCGAGCGGGTGCGCGAGGAGAAGGGGAGGCGCAACACCCTCCTCATCGACGCCGGCGACACCATCCAGGGCACCCAGCTGTCGTACTACTACGCCAAGGTCGACCCGATCACCGCGCGGCGCGGCCCGGTGCATCCGATGGCGCAGGCGATGAACGCCATCGGCTACGACGCCGCCGCCCTCGGCAACCACGAGTTCAACTACGGCATCCCGGTGCTGCGGAAGTTCGAGGAGCAGTGCGACTTCCCGCTGCTCGGTGCCAACGCGCTCGACGCGAAGACGCTGCGGCCGGCGTTCGCCCCGTACAGCATCCACCGGCTGCGGACCCCGCGCGGCCGGGAGGTGAAGGTGGCCGTGCTCGGTCTGACCAACCCGGGCATCGCGATCTGGGACAAGGCGAACGTCAGCGGGAAGATGGTCTTCCCGGGCCTGGAGGAGCAGGCCGCGAAGTGGGTGCCGAAGCTGCGCTCGATGGGCGCGGACGTGGTGGTCGTCTCGGCGCACTCCGGTTCCAGCGGCACCTCCTCGTACGGCGACCAGCTGCCGTACGTCGAGAACGCGGCCGGGCTGGTGGCCGAGCAGGTGCCGGGGATCGACGCGATCCTCGTCGGGCACGCGCACACCGAGATCCCCGAGTACCGGGTCGCGAACAAGGAGACCGGCAAGGAGGTCGTGCTGTCCGAGCCGCTGAAGTGGGGCCAGCGGCTCACCCTCTTCGACTTCGACCTGGTGCGGGAGCGGGGCCGCTGGACCGTCGAGAAGGTCGGCGCCCAGGTCCTGAACTCCAACACGGTGGAGGAGGACCGGAAGATCGTGCGGCTGCTCTCCGACGAGCACCGGAAGGTCGTCGCGTACGTCAACCAGGTCATCGGCACCTCGACGGCGGCGATGACGACGGCCGACGCGCCGTGGCGGGACGAGCCGATCATCGACCTGATCAACGCGGTGCAGGCGGAGACGGTGAAGGCGGCCCTGGCGGGCGGCGCGCATGCGGGCCTGCCGGTGCTCTCGCAGGCCTCCTGCTTCTCCCGTACGGCCCGGATCCCGGCCGGTCAGGTCACGATCAAGGACGCGGCCGGGCTGTACCCGTTCGAGAACACCCTGGAGGCGCGGCTGCTGACGGGCGCCCAGCTGAAGGACTACCTGGAGTTCTCGGCGCGGTACTACGTGCGGACCCCGGCGGGCGCCCCGGTGGACACGGCGAAGCTGACGAACGCGGACGGCACGCCGGACTACAACTACGACGCGGTGTCGGGTCTGACGTACGAGATCGACATCGCGAAGGAGGCCGGGTCGCGGATCGTGAACCTGGCCTTCGAGGGGAAGCCGCTGGACCCGGCGGCGAAGTTCGTCCTCGCGGTGAACAACTACCGGGCGAGCGGCGGCGGCGCGTTCCCGCACGTGGCGAACGCGCAGCAGCTGTGGGCGAATTCGGACGAGATCCGCAACACGATCATCCAGTGGGTGCGGGCGAAGGGGACGGTCGACCCGGGGCAGTTCGCGTCGGTGGACTGGAGGCTGACCCGGGACGGCGTGCCGGTGTTCTGACCGGCGCGTCAGTGCTGGACGAGAGGCGTCAGCTTCCGGCCCTGGGCCGGGATGCCGGGCGCCTCTCGCGCTTCCAGGCCGAAGCTGGTGAAGGCGGTGCGGCGCGGCAGGGGGTAGGGCTCCTTGCCGGTGATCGCGTTGAGGATGGTGGCGCTGCGCCAGGCGGCGAGGCCGAGGTCGGGGGCGCCGACGCCGTGGGTGTGGCGTTCGGCGTTCTGGACGTGGACGGCGCCGGTGACGGAGGGGTCGAGGACGAGGCGGTAGTGCTCGTCGATCCGGGGGCGTCCGGCGGAGTCGTGGCGGACGTAGGGGTCGAGGCCGGCGAGGACGCGGTCGAGGGGGCGTTCGCGGTAGCCGGTGGCGAGGACGACGGCGTCGGTGGTGAGGCGGGTGCGGGCGGACTGCTGGACGTGTTCCAGGTGGAGTTCGACGCGGGTGGTGGCGACGCGGCCGGCGGTGCGGACGCGGACGCCGGGGGTGAGGACGGCGTCGGGCCAGCCGCCGTGGAGGGTGCGGCGGTAGAGCTCGTCGTGGATGGCGGTGATGGTGGCGTCGTCGATGCCCTTGTGGAGCTGCCACTGGCGGGGGACGAGGCCGTCGCGGACCTGTTCGGGCAGGGCGTGGAAGTAGCGGGTGTAGTCGGGGGTGAAGTGCTCCAGGCCGAGCTTGGAGTACTCCATGGGGGCGAAGGCCTCGGTGCGGGTGAGCCAGTGGATGCCCTCGGCTCCGGCGGGGCGGGCACGCAGCAGGTCGAGGAAGATCTCGGCGCCGGACTGGCCGGAGCCGATGACGGTGACGTGCCCGGCGGCGAGGAGGGTCTCGCGGTGGGTGAGGTAGTCGGCGGAGTGGACGACGGGGACGCCGGGGGCGTCGGTGAGGGGGCGGAGGGGTTCGGGGACGTACGGCTCGGTGCCGACGCCGAGGACGACGTTGCGGGTGTAGGCGCGGCCGAGGGCCTCGGCCTCGCCGTCGGGGTCGATCTGGGTGTAGTCGACCTCGAAGAGGCGGCGTTCGGGGTTCCAGCGGACGGAGTCGACCTGGTGGCCGAAGTGGAGGCCGGGGAGGCGTTCGCTGGCCCAGCGGCAGTAGGCGTCGTACTCGGCGCGCTGGATGTGGAACTTCTCGGCGAAGTAGAAGGGGAAGAGGCGTTCGCGGCTCTTCAGGTAGCTGAGGAAGGACCAGGGGCTGGCGGGGTCGGCGAGGGTGACGAGGTCGGCGAGGAAGGGGACCTGGAGGGTGGAGCCGTCGATGAGGAGTCCGGGGTGCCAGTGGAAGGCGGGGCGCTGTTCGTAGAAGGCGGTGGAGAGGCCGCCGGGGACGCCGTGGGCAAGGGCGGCGAGGGAGAGGTTGAAGGGGCCGATGCCGATGCCGACGAGGTCGTGGGGTCGGTCGGTGTCCGGGGTGTTCTGGGGCCGGTCGGTGTCCTGTTCGGGGGTGCTGCCGGTCATCGGTGCGCGCTGCCTTCCACGAGGGTGATGAGCTGGTCCAGGTCGCCGGGGGTGGCGTGGGGGTTGAGCAGGGTGGCCTTGAGCCAGAGGCGGCCGTCCGCGCGGGCCCGGCCGAGGACCGCCCGGCCTCCGGTGAGGAGGGAGCGGCGGATCGCGGCGACGGCGGTGTCGTGGGCGCCGTGGGGGCGGAAGAGGACGGTGGTGAGGACGGGCCGGGCGCGCAGGTCGAGGCCGGGGGTCTTCTCGATCCGGTCGGCGAGGTCCTGGGCGAGGTCCATGCAGGTGTCGACGAGGGCGCCGAGTCCGGTGCGGCCGAGGGCGCGGAGGGTGACGGCGGCCTTGAGGACGTCGGGGCGGCGGGTGGTGCGCGGGGAGCGGCCGAGGAGGTCGGGGAGGCCGGCGTCGGTGTCGTCGTCGGCGTTGAGGTAGTCGGCGGTGTGGGCGAGGGCGGCGAGGTCGGTGGTGTCGCGGACGGCGAGGAGTCCGGCGGCGGCGGGCTGCCAGCCGAGTTTGTGCAGGTCGACGGTGACGGTGCGGGCGCGGTCGAGGCCGTCGAGGAGCCGGCGGTGGGTGCGGCTGAAGAGGACGGGTCCGCCGTAGGCGGCGTCGACGTGGAGGTCGGCGCCGTGGGCGGCGCAGACGTCGGCGAGGGCGGGCAGCGGGTCGATCAGGCCTTCGTCGGTGGTGCCGGCGGTGGCGGCGACGAGGAGCGGGCCGGGGGTGGCGGTCAGGGCCGCGTCCAGGGCTCCGGGTTCGAGGGTGCCGTGGGGGGTGGGGACGACGACGGGGGCGGGGAGGCCGAGGAGCCAGGCGGCGCGCCGGAAGGAGTGGTGGGCGTTGGCGCCGACGACGGTGCGGACGGGGCCTTTTCCGGTGTGGCGTTCTCTGGCGAGGAGGAGGGCGAGTTGGTTGGACTCGGTGCCGCCGGTGGTGACGAGGGCGTCGGGGCGGGGGGCGCCGGGGTGGATCTCGGCGGCGAGGGCGGTGGTGACGAGGGCTTCGAGGGCGGAGGCGGCGGGGGCCTGGTCCCAGGAGTCCATGGAGGGGTTGAGCGCGGAGGCGGCCAGGTCGGCGGCGGCGGCGAGCGCGAGGGGCGGGGTGTGGAGGTGGGCGGCGCAGAGCGGGTCGGCGGGGTCGGCGGCGCCGGCGGCGAGGGCGTGGACGAGGGTGCGGAGGGCTTCGTCGGGGCCGGTGCCGGTCTCCGGGAGTACGGCTCCGAGTGCCGCCGTGCGGCGTGCCACGGCCTCCGGTCCTCCGGCCGGGAGGGGGCCGCCGCGTTCCTCCGCCCCGGTGCGCAGCGCGTCGAGGACGGCGCCCAGGAGGGGCCGCAGGGCGTCGGCGCCGGGGACGCCTCCGGCGAGGGGTGGGGGTGCGGCACGCATGGACGACAGGGTGCCGGGGGGTGCGGGGGTTTGTCCGGCGAGTGCGGGGGTGTGACCCGAACGGGGGACACGGGGTGGTGTTTCGGGGGCGGGTGGTGCGGGGAGCGGGGTCGTTCCCCGCACCACCTGCGGGTCAGGCCTCCCTGATCCGCAGGGCCCGGCGGAGGTCGTCGAGCTGGTCGACGAGCTTGCGGTGGAGGGCCGGGATCATGGGGGTGTCGGCCAGGTGGCGTTCGCCGAGGGCCAGGGAGTCGGCGTCGACCGCGTGGGCGGGGAAGGCGTGGCGTCCGGCGGCTTCGGCCATGGCGGGGCCGCGCCGGTCGCCGAGGGCGACGGCCGCCTCGTAGAAGCGGGGCACGTACGCGCTGACGAGGTCGGCCTGTTCGGGCTGCCAGAAGCCCTGGGCGGTGGCGGTGAAGAGGTAGTTGGAGAGGTCGTCGGAGTCGAAGAGGGCGGACCAGGCGGCCGCCTTGGCCTCGGGGGTCGGCAGGGCGGCGCGGCAGCGGGCGGCGCCCTCCCGGCCGGTGGCGCTGGGGTCGCGCTCCAGCTCGGCGGCGATGGCGGCCTCGTCGACGGCGCCGAGGACGGCGAGCCGGGCGAGGATGCGCCAGCGCAGTTCGGGGTCGAGTTCGGGGCCGCCGTGGACGGTGCCCTCGTCGAGCCAGGAGGCGATCTTGTCGGGGGTGGTGGCGCTGTCGACGAAGGCGCGGACGGCGGTGAGGCGCAGTCCGGGGGCCTCGCCGTCCTCGGTGCGGCGGAGCAGGGCGCGGGCGATCCCGCTGATGGTGGCGAGGGCGGCGGGGCGTTCGTCGGCGGTGACGTAGTGGTCGGCGATCTGGTGGCGGGCGAAGGCCAGGACGCCCTGGACGAGGGCGAGTTCGGTCTCCTCGGTGAGGTGGGCTCCGGCGACGGCGAGGTATTCGACGGGGGCGAGGTCGCCGTCGCGGACCATGTCGCGCAGGGCGTTCCAGACGACGGCGCGGGTGAGCGGGTCGGGGATGCGGGAGAGGCCGTTCAGGGCGGACTCGGCGGACGTCTCGTCGAAGCGGAGCTTGGTGTAGGTGAGGTCGCCGTCGTTGAGGACGACGAGGGCGGGGCGGGGGCCGGTGAGTTCGGCGGGGGCTTCCTGGGGGACGTCGAGGGCGTGGCGTTCGCGCAGGACGAGGTCGCCGGAGGGGTCGCGGTCGTAGAGGCCGGCGGAGAGGCGGTGGGGGCGGGCGCCGTCGCGGTCGACGGTGAGGTTCCAGTGGAGGCCCTCGCCGTCGAGGCGGGGGGTGAGGGTGTCGACGCCGGTGGTGCGCAGCCACTGCTCGGCCCAGCCGTGGACGTCGCGGTCGGTGGCGGCGGCGAGGTTGTCGATGAAGTCGGCGAGGGTGGCGTTGCCGAAGCGGTGCCGCTTGAAGTGGATGTTGATGCCGGCGAGGAAGTCCTTCTCGCCGAGCCAGGCGACGAGCTGGCGGAGGGCGGAGGCGCCCTTGGCGTAGGAGATGCCGTCGAAGTTGAGGAGGGCGGAGGCGGTGTCGGGGACGGCCTCGGGGTCGGGGGCGACGGGGTGGGTGGAGGGCCGCTGGTCGGCCTCGTATCCCCAGGCCTTGCGGGTGACGCCGAAGTCGACCCAGGTGTCGGGGAAGAGGTCGGAGCAGGCCTCGTTGACGGTCTGGTAGCCCATGTACTCGGCGAAGGACTCGTTCAGCCAGATGTCGTCCCACCAGCGCAGGGTGACGAGGTCGCCGAACCACATGTGGGCCATCTCGTGGGCGATGACCATGGCGCGGGTCTGGCGCTCGGTGACGGTGACGGCGGAGCGGAAGACGAACTCGTCGCGGAAGGTGACGAGGCCGGGGTTCTCCATGGCGCCGGCGTTGAACTCGGGGACGAAGGCCTGGTCGTACGAGTCGAAGGGGTAGGGCTCGTCGAACTTCTCGTGGTACCGGTCGTAGCAGGCCCTGGTGACGGCGAGGATCTCGTCGGCGTCGGCGTCGAGGTGGGCGGCGAGGGAGCGGCGGCAGTGGATGCCGAAGGGCAGGCCCGCGTGTTCGGTGCGGACCGAGTGCCAGGGGCCGGCGGCGACGCAGACGAAGTAGGTGGAGAGCAGCGGGGTGGGGGCGGCCTTCCAGGTGCCGTCGGGCTGCCGCTCGGTGATGCCGTTGGCGAGGACGGTCCAGCCGTCGGGGGCGGTGACGGTGACCTCGAAGACGGCCTTGAGGTCGGGCTGGTCGAAGGCGGCGAAGACGCGCTGGACGTCCTCCATGAAGAGCTGGGTGTAGACGTAGGACTCGCCGTCGCTGGGGTCCGTGAAGCGGTGCATCCCCTCGCCGGTGCGGGAGTAGCGCATGGTGGTGGTGACGCGCAGCTCGTGCTCGCCCTCGGTGAGGCTCAGCGGGAGCCGGTTGCCGTCGAGGGCGGCGGGGTCGAGGGGCTCTCCGTCGAGGGTGGCGGAGTGCAGGGTGACGGGCTTGAGCTCGACGAAGGTGTCCCCGGCGGCGCGGGCGGTGAATCGGACGGTGCTGGTGGACTCGAAGGTCTCTGCGCCGGTGGTGAGGTCGAGGTCCACCAGGTAGCGGTGGACGTCGAGGAGCTGGGCACGGGTCTGCGCTTCGTCGCGCGTCAGTACGGACATGGGGCCTATGCTGCCCGATGCCCGGGGCCGTCGGCAGGGGTGCGGGGAGAACCTTGCCGGGGCGTGACCTGCTGGTGCTTCCCGCGGGGCCTTCCGTCCACGCGCTTCGTCAGCGCGTTCCGTCCGCGATCGTCTCGTGGTGGCGGATGACCTCGGCGATGATGAAGTTCAGGAGCTTCTCCGCGAAGGCCGGGTCCAGTTTCGCGCTCTCGGCGAGTTCGCGCAGGCGGGCGATCTGGCGGGCCTCGCGGGCGGGGTCGGCGGGCGGGAGCTGGTGCTCGGCCTTGAGGACGCCGACCTGCTGGGTGCACTTGAAGCGCTCGGCGAGCATGTGGACGACCGCCGCGTCGATGTTGTCGATGCTGTCGCGCAGCCGGGTCAGCTCGGCGCGGACGGCCGCGTCGGCGGCCGGGGTCTCTTCGGCGGCCGGGGTCGGGGTCGGGGTCGGGGTGGAGTCGCTCATGACCTGCGAGCTTAGACCGAGCGCGGGGGGATCGTCGGCGGGTGTTCGGGATCCGGGACGCGATGGCTCCAGCCGCCGGGCACGGACCGCCCCTGCTGTTCGCGGAAGCGGATCGGGGCGGTGCCGACCCGGCGGGTGAAGAGCCGGGAGAAGTAGGCGGGGTCGTCGTAGCCGACGCGCCGGGCGACGGCGGAGACCGGCAGCTCGGTGGCGGCGAGGAGTTCCTTGGCGCGGCCGAGGCGGACGGTGAGCAGGTAGTCCTTGGGGCTGCACCCGGCGGCGCGGCGGACGGCGGTGCGCAGTTCGGCGGGGGTCATGCCGTGGCGGGCGGCGTGCTCGGCGACGGAGAGCGGCTGGAAGGCGTCGCGGGCGAGGGCGGCGAGGACGGGGTCGCCGTCGGCGTTGGTGTCGGCGCGGGCCCGGCGCAGGGCGACGAGCAGTTCGTGGACGGCGGCGCCGGTCTCGACCTCCAGGAGGGGGTTGCCGGGCCGGGCGGCGCGGGCGATCCGGGCGATGGCGGCGCGGGCCGGGGCGGCGTCGGAGAGGGGGACGACGGGCCGGTCCGGTTCGATGTAGCCGAGTTCGGTGTACGTGGCGGTGGCGGGTCCGGAGAAGTCGACGAAGGCCTCGTCCCAGCCGGTGCCGGGGTCGGCGCCGTAGTGGTGGGGGGTGCCGGGGGTGAGCCAGATCAGGGCGGGGGCGGTGACGGCGGCGCGCCGCCCGTCGGCGCCCCGGTACCAGCCGGCTCCGGCGGAGACGACGACGGCCACGTGGTGGTCGAGGGTGCGGGGCCCGACGGTGGGCAGGGCGCCGTGCTGGAGGCCGACGCCGAGGCAGACGAGGCCGAGGCGGTGGTGGACGGGGCCGGGCGTGAAGTAGCGCATCCAGGTGTGGTACATGCGGTGGTGCCCCTTCCCCGGGGCCCCGGTCGGGCGGGCCCTAACGTCCAAACTGCGACGATCTTTGTCCATGGACGGGTTCCCCGCCAGGGGGTGAGGTGGTGCCCATGAGCACGTTCGCTGTGGGTGACGAGGACTTCCTGCTCGACGGGCGGCCGGTGCGGCTGCTCTCGGGGGCGCTGCACTACTTCCGGGTGCACGAGGGCCACTGGGAGCACCGGCTGGGGATGCTGCGGGCGATGGGCCTGGACTGCGTGGAGACGTACGTCCCGTGGAACCTGTACGAGCCGGAGCCCGGCCGGTACGGGGACGTGGCGGCGCTCGGCCGGTTCCTGGACGCGGTGGGGCGGGCGGGGATGCGGGCGATCGTGCGCCCGGGGCCGTACATCTGCGCCGAGTGGGAGAACGGCGGGCTGCCGCACTGGCTGACCGGGCCGCTCGGGCGGCGGGTGCGGACCCGGGACCCGGAGTTCCTGGCGCCGGTGGAGGCCTGGTTCCGGCGGCTGCTGCCGCAGGTGGTGGAGCGGCAGGTCGACCGGGGCGGTCCGGTGGTCCTGGTGCAGGTGGAGAACGAGTACGGGAGCTACGGCAGCGACGGGGAGTACCTGGAGTGGCTGGCGGGGCTGCTGCGGGAGTGCGGGGTGGTCGTGCCGCTGTTCACCTCGGACGGCCCGGAGGACCACATGCTGACGGGCGGGTCGGTGCCGGGGGTGCTGGCGACGGCGAACTTCGGCTCGGGGGCGCGGGAGGGGTTCGCGACGCTGCGGCGGCACCGCCCGTCGGGGCCGCTGATGTGCATGGAGTTCTGGTGCGGCTGGTTCGACCACTGGGGCACGGAGCACGCGGTGCGGGACGCGGCGGACGCGGCGGCGGCACTGCGGGAGGTCCTGGAGTGCGGGGCCTCGGTCAACGTATACATGGCGCACGGCGGGACGAACTTCGGGGGCTGGGCGGGGGCGAACCGGGACGGGGAACTGCACGACGGTCCGCTGCGGCCGACGGTGACCTCGTACGACTACGACGCGCCGGTGGACGAGGCGGGGCGGCCGACGGAGAAGTTCTGGCGCTTCCGCGAGGTCCTCGCGGAGTACGCGGAGGGGCCGCTGCCGGAGGTGCCGGAGCCTCCGGCCCGGCTCGCGGCTCCGGTGCGGGCCGGTTTCGAGGAGTGGGCGGCGCTGGACGCGGTCCTGGAGGTGCTCGGCGACGAGGAGGTGGTGGCGGGGGCGCCGCCGGCCTTCGAGGAGCTGGGGGTGGACCGGGGCCTGGTCCGCTACCGGGTGGCGGTGCCGGGTCCCCGGCAGCCGTACCCGCTGGGGGTGACGGGGCTGCGGGACCGGGCGGTGGCGTACGTGGACGGGGCCTTCGCGGGGGTCCTGGACACGGGGGCCGGCGAGGACGTGACGCTCGCGGAGCCGGTGGCGGGTCCGGCGGTGGTGGACCTGTGGGTGGAGTCCCTGGGCCGGGTGAACTACGGGCCGCGCCTGGCGGAGCCGAAGGGGATCACCGGGGGCGTGCGGCACGAGCGGCAGTACCTGCACGGGGTACGGGCGCGGGCGCTGCGGCTGGACGCGTTCGGGGCGGCGGCGGTCGGGAAGGTGGCGTTCGCGTCGGGCGCGGGCCGGGACGGCGGCCCGGGGCTCTACCGGACGGCCCTCGACATGGCGGGCGCGGGGGACGCGGTGCTGCGGCTGCCGGGGGCGACCCGGGGCTTCGTCTGGGTGAACGGCTTCTGCCTGGGCCGCTACTGGTCGGCGGGCCCGCAGGAGGCGCTGTTCGTGCCGGGTCCCGTGCTGCGGGAGGGGCCGAACGAGGTGTGGGTCCTCGAACTGGAGGGGGACGCGGGGTCCGGGGTGGTGCTGGACCCGCTGTGATCCCCTTCCCTCCCGGGAGGAGTCCGTGCACACCGGGCCGGCCCACACCGGCCCGGTGCACGGGAGGGGTGCTCCGGGGCCGAGGCCGCCCCGGAGCGCCCGTTCACGGGGTGCCGCTACAGCGTGGCGGCGGCGGACTTGATGGCGGCGGCGAAGGTCGAGACCTCCGTGTAGACGCCGGGGTAGTTGGGCCGGGCGCAGCCCTGGCCCCAGCTCACGATGCCGACCTGGACCCAGGCGCCGGCGTTGTCCTTGCGGAACATCGGGCCGCCGGAGTCGCCCTGGCAGGTGTCGGTGCCGCCCTGGGCGTAACCGGCGCAGATCTCCTCGGCGGGGACGAGCTCGTTGCCGTAGGAGGCCTTGCAGGAGGCGTCGGAGACGAACGGGACGTTCGCCTTGAGCAGGTAGCGCTGCTGACCCCCGCCCTCGCGGGCGGCGCCCCAGCCGGCCACCGTGAAGGTGCCGGTGTTGTAGGCGGTGGTCTCGGCGAGCTTCAGGTTGGGCAGGGAGGTGATGGGGCTGGCGAGCTTGATGAGGGCCCAGTCCTTGCCCTTGCCGTTGTAGCCGGGGGCCTGGAGGACCTTGGTCGACTTGACCTTGATGGCGCTGCCGCTCTGGAGGTCCACGACTCCGGCGGTGGCGGTGATGCTGGTGTTGTTGCCGGAGCCGCTCACACAGTGGGCGGCGGTGAGGACGACCTGCGGGCTGATCAGCGAGCCGCCACAGCCCATGGAGAGCCTGACCATCCAGGGGAACTCGCCCTGGGCGGCGCGGGTGCCGCCGACGACGGGGGCCGGGGCGGCGGAGGCGGTGGTGGTGGGCTGGAGGCTGACGGCCGCGAGGACGACGGCGCCGGCGGCGGCCAGCTTCTGGAGCGCGCGGACCATTCTGTTCTTCGTCACGTATCTGCCTTCTCTCGTGGGGGGTCGACCTCGACGGCTCATGACATGCGCCCGTCAAGGTGTGGTCCGCATTATGAACAGCGCTCAACCGCCGTCACAAGGAAGCCTTTTCGGCCAGATGAGATGTGAGGGACCGTACAGTGGGCGGGAGGGGGGATCCGGTATGCCGCACCGTCAGGAGCCCGACCGTGTCGTCCACGGCTTTCCGCACCGGGCCGCGGTCGGGGCCTCGCTCACCGCGCTCTACCGCCGCCTCTCCCCCGACGGCGTGCGCCGCTGGCCGACGAGCGTGACCGCCGCCGACGTGGCCCTCGGCGACCACGAGGACCTGCACCTGGGCACCCAGCGGGTGGCCGGCGCCCTGGTCCGGCACCTGCGGCTGCCCGAGGCCCGGATGGTGGTGACCTTCCGGCGGATGGAGCACGCCGGCACCGTCGAACTCGCGCCCGGACCCGAGTACTTCGTGGAGGTGAACGAGCGCTTCCGGACCCGCCGCCGGGACATCGGCGCGGTCCTCGCCCACGAGATCACCCACGTGCTGCTGCACCGGCTCGGCCTGCGCTTCCCCCGGACCGCCGAGAACGAGATCCTCACCGACGTGGTCACCGCCTATCTGGGCGCCGGCTGGCTGCTGCTCGACGCGTACCGCGAGGACGGCGTCGAGCACCAGAAGCTCGGCTATCTGACCCCGGAGGAGTTCGGCTACGTCCTCGCCAAGCGGGCCGAGGCGTTCGGCGAGGACCCGTCGCCGTGGTTCACCAGCCAGGTGGCGTACGAGGCGTGGGTGCGGGGCCGGGCGGAGGCCGCCCGGGAGCGGACGGCGCCGCCGCTCGCCGCGGCGGGCCGGATCGAGCGCGGCCGGTACGCCTGGGAGCGGCGCCGGGGCCGGGCCGGCGGGGACGCCCCGTACGCCTTCGACGGCGGGGCGCCCGCCGCCCGCGTCTCCTTCCCCTGCCCGGTCTGCCGCCAGCGCCTGCGGATCCCGGCCGGGCGGACGCTGCGGGTCCGGTGCGGGGTGTGCGCCGCGGTCCTGGAGTGCGCGGCCTGAAACCGCGCCCCGGATCCCGGGGCTCCGGCCCGTGCCGCGCGCCCTCCGGCAATCGATTTGCGCCATGTGCCGACGGCGGGTCAGGGTCGGTGCATGAGCACGCTGTTCGACGCGATCCGGGCCGGGGACGAGAACGGGGCCGTACGGGCCCTGAGGGACGGGGCCGACCCCGAGGAGCGGGAGGACGGGGAGAGCGCCCTGTACCTGGCATCCGTCGGCGGTGAGGACGGGATCGTCCGGGTGCTGCTCGCCGCCGGGGCGGACCCCGGCCGGGGCAGCGGCGAGGAGGACGGCGACCTGCCGCTGTGCGGGGCGGCCTGCTGCGGGCACACCGGGACGGTGCGGGCGCTGCTCGCGGCGGGCGCGGGGGCCGACCAGGAGGAGGCGTACGGCTTCACGGCCCTCGCCTGGGCCCTGCGGCTCGGATACGCCGACATCGCGCGGCTCCTCCTGGAGCACGGCGCCGACCCCGACCGGCCCGGCCCCGACGGCGTCGGCCCGCTCCTCGCCGCCGCCCGGCGCGGCTCCACCGGCTGCGTGCGGGCGCTCCTCGACCACGGGGCGGGCGGCGGGGAGGCCGCGCTGCGGGAGGCGCGGCGGTGGATCGGCGCCGACATGGCGGCCGAGCTGCGGCGCGGGCTCGTCGCCGGGAACGAGGGCGGGCAGACGTACGAGGCGGTGGTCCGCCGGGTCCGGGAGGACGGCGGGATCACGGTCGTCGTGGAGCTGCTGCGGGAGAACGGCGCCCCCGGGCGCGGCGACGACCGCCAGACCGGGCACGCGGCGATCGCCACGCTCCTGGAGGCCTCGCTCGGCCTGCGCACCCCCGCCGAGGAGCTGGCGGCGCGGGCGCTGCGCTGCGGCGACCCCGAGCTCGACGACTGGACGACGGCGGTGGCCGAACTGGCGGGCCGGGCCGACGAGGAGACCTTCGTGGCGGCGGCCGGCTGGTGCGCCTACCGGGACCCGCTGCGGCGGGCGCTCGGCGCCCGGGTCCTGGGGGCCCTGCCGGGCTTCGCGCCGAGCGCCCTGCCGGTGCTGCGGCGGCTCGCGGCGGAACCGGCGGGTCCCGCGGGCCCGGCGCGCGAGCCCGTCCTGTCGGTGGTGACGGCGCTCGGGGCGTGCGCGGACCCGGCGGCCGTGCCCGAACTGCTCGCGGCCGCCGGGCATCCCGACGCGGTGGTGCGGCGGGCCGTCGCCGGGGCCCTGGCCGGAATCGTTCCGGCCGGGCACGTCGAGGCCCTCGGGGTGCTGCTCGCGCTGAGCAGGGACGGCGACGCCCGGGTGCGGGACTGGGCCACGCTCGCGCTCGCCGAACTGCCCGACGACACCCCGCTCGTACGGGAGGGGCTTGCCGAGCGGCTCGCCGACCCCGATCCGGAGACGGCGGCGGAGGCGGCGCGCGGGCTCGCGATCCGCCAGGACCCGCGCGCCGTCGACGCGCTCGCGGCGGTCCTCGCGGACGGGGAGGCGGACGGCGCGGCGCGCGAGACGGCGCTCGCCGCCCTCGAACACGTCCGGGACCCCCGGGTCAGGACCCGTCTGGAGTGGACGACCCCGCGCCGCGCCTGAGGAGCGCCCTTCAGCAGTCGTGGTCGATCCGGTCGAACGAGGCGTAGTGGTCGGCGGTGTAGTAGTCCTCCCGCGTCGCGTTCCCGGTGACGATCCGGCGGGCCCCGCGGTCCGGGGAGCCCGGGGTCTTCACCGTGTACTCGTGGTAGTACCCGGACGCGCGGGCGGGCAGGATGCCCTCCCTGTTCTGGAAGACCGACCCGTCCTGGCTGTACGGGAAGGGGCCGCCCGCGTCGATCAGGCTCAGGGTGGTGTGGGCCTGGGAGGGCAGGGCGGAGGAGCAGATCTCCCCGACGGCCGCGACGACGGCGCGGGCGGCGACGGGTGCGGGCGCGGGGGCCAGCGCGGCGGTGGCCGGGGCGCCCAGGAGGAGGGAGGAGAGGAGGGCGGTGGCGACACCGCCGGCGAGGGTGAATCGAGGGGGGATGCGCATGAGGGGATGATGATGCGCGTAGACCCCGCCGGGAACCCCGACGGCTTTCCATTCGCCGGATGTTGACCGCTTGCCCGCGAACGTACGGGACCGGTGAAGACGGGACCTACGGAGACGAGACGGGCGCGGGCGGTGCCGTCGTCACGACACCGCCCGCGCCCTGATCCGTGCGCCCGTACTACGGGGTTACGTGTTCTCGGAGGGCCGCTGGCGGGGACCGCGGGGGCGGCCCGTGCCCGCCGTGCGGCGCCCGCCGCGGGCGGTCCCGGCGGCGGGGGCGGCGGCGCGGCCGGTGCCCGCGCCCCGGCCCGTGCCGGAGCCCCGGCCCCCGGCCGTACCCGTGCCGGAGGCGCGGGCCGAGCCGGTGGCGGCGGCGGTGCCGGTGTTCCCGGAGCCGGCCGGGCGGCGACGGCGGCGACCGCCACCGCTGCCACTGCCGCCGCTGCCGCCGGATCCGGCGGGCTTGCGGGGCGGGGTCGGCTGCGGGGTCTCGATGACGACCGGGACGCCCGAGGGCTCCCGGGCGCCGGTGAGCTCGGCGAGCTCCTCGTCGCTGGACTTGATCCGGGCCGTGCGGGGGTTGATGCCCGCGTTCGACATCAGGCGGCCCATGTCGCGCTTCTGGTCGGGCAGGACCAGGGTGAAGACGCTGCCGGACTCGCCGGCGCGGGCGGTGCGGCCGCCGCGGTGGAGGTAGTCCTTGTGGTCCATCGGCGGGTCGACGTTGACGACCATGTCGAGGTCGTCGACGTGGATGCCGCGGGCCGCCACGTTCGTCGCGACGAGGGTGGTGACCTGGCCGTTCTTGAACTGGTCCAGGGTCCGGTTGCGCTGCGGCTGCGAGCGCCCGCCGTGCAGGCCGGAGGCCCGTACGCCGTTGGCGAGGAGCCGCTTGACGAGCCGGTCCACGGACCGCTTGGTGTCGAGGAAGAGGATCGTGCGCCCGTCGCGGGCCGCGATCCGCAGCGTGACGGCCTTCTTGTCGGTCTCGTCGGCCACGTACAGGACGTGGTGCTCCATGGTGGTGACCGCACCGGCCGACGGGTCGACGGAGTGCACGACCGGGTCGTCGAGGAACATCTTGACCAGGCGGTCGATGTTCCGGTCGAGGGTGGCCGAGAACAGCAGGCGCTGGCCGCCCGGCTCGACCTGCTTCAGGAGCTTGGTGACCTGCGGCAGGAAGCCCATGTCGGCCATCTGGTCGGCCTCGTCGAGGACGGTGACGGCGACCTGGTCGAGGCGGCAGTCGCCCCGGTCGATGAGGTCGTGGAGGCGGCCGGGGGTGGCGATGAGCACCTCGGCGCCGCGTCGCAGCGCGGAGGACTGCCGGCTGATCGACATGCCGCCGACGACGGTGGTGATCCGCAGCCGCAGGGCGCCGGCGTACGGGGTGAGGGCGTCGGTCACCTGCTGGGCGAGCTCGCGGGTGGGCACCAGGACGAGCGCGAGCGGCGCGCCCGGCTCGGCGCGGCGGCCCGCGGTGCGGGCGAGCAGGGCGAGGCCGAAGGCGAGGGTCTTGCCGGAGCCGGTGCGCCCGCGGCCGAGGACGTCGCGTCCGGCGAGCGAGTTCGGCAGGGTGGCGGCCTGGATCGGGAACGGCTCCGTGACGCCCTGCTCACCGAGGGTCCGCAGCAGGCCCTCGGGCATGTCGAGGTCGGCGAAGGAGTCCACGGCGGGCAGCGCGGGCGTCACCGACACCGGCGGCGTGAACTCGCTCGGCGGCGGGGGCGCGGCGGGACGGCGGCCGCCGCGGGGGGCCTTCGGCTGGGACGTGGACTTCGCCTGCGCGGTGCGGGGGCCGCGCTTGTGGGGGCGCTCGGAGCGGGTCATTCGTGCCTTTCTGGCCGGTGCGCCGCCGAGCCCTTCTGGCCGGGTGCGCGGCGCAGCGGGGGCCCGTACCTGCGCGGTACGGGCCCCGGCTGCTCTGTCCGGAACACGTGGTACGGGCTCCGGGCTGTCTGTGCTGCCGGGACACCCCGTGCGGGCCCCGGCGTCTCTTGCTTCTGGTCTTGCTTCTGCTCTTGTTCCTGCCGCCGGGGCGCGCGCTGCGGCTCCGGTCGTCTCTACCGGAACAATAGTGCGCCCCGGGACCTTCCCGCCCCGCCCGCCCGATGCCCGGACGGATCGCCCCAGCCCAGCCGCCCGCGACGTGGCCCACCTCACAGGCCGGGGGCGTCCCGGCGGGGCGGGGCGTCGTCGCCGCGCCGGGTGGTCCGGGCGGGCCGGCCCGGCACCCGGCTGCGGAGGGCGATCTCCTCGCCGTCCACCCGGGTCCGCACGGCCTCGGTCGGGGCGGCCCGGAAGAGGTGGAAGGGCAGGAGCGCCCCGGCCCCGGCGGCGTACCGCTCCAGGGCTCCGGGGTCGGTGACCTCGACCGCCCTCCCGGAGATCCGGACGTCCCCGCCGCCCATGCCGGTACCGGGGCCGGGGTCAGGCGGTGGTCGCCTCGCGCTCCGCCCGACTGCGCTCGACGCAGAATTCGTTCCCCTCGGGGTCCCCCAGGGTCGCCCAGCCGGTGCCGTCCGGGTTCCGGCGGTCGTCGAGCAGGGTCGCGCCGAGGCCGATCAGCCGCTCGACCTCCTCGTCGCGGGTGCGGTCCTGCGGCTGGAGGTCGAGGTGGACCCGGTTCTTCACGGCCTTCGGCTCGGGCACCTGGATGAAGAGGAGGGAGGCCCCGGACGACTCGACGAGCGCCTCCGGGTCCCCCGGCGCGTCGTCGTCGGAGAGCTTGGAGTCGAGGACCCGGGCCCAGAAGGAGGCGAGGGAGTAGGCGTCGGCGCAGTCGATGGTCACGTGGCGTACGAGAGAGCTCATGGCGCCATGATCCCCGCCGGTCCGGGAGGACGGCCACTGCTTTCCGGCCCCCTCACCCCCGGACGATCCCCCGGGCCCGGGCGGCGGCTCACCCCCGGACGATCCCCTGGGCCCGGGCGGCGGCGAGCCACGCCGGGAACTCGGAGACGAGCCGGTCGTACAGCTCGCCGTCCGGGACCCGGTCCGGGTCCTTCCCGGCGTGGAAGAACCCGGCGTTGTCGACGGGCCGTTTCGCCGGGACGTCCAGCTCGTCCAGCCTCCGCAGGAAGTCGAACTGCCGGCTGTCGGGGTCGCCGAATCCGATGAACTGCCAGAAGAGCGGCAGCCGGGCCGCCTTGCACACGTACCGCTCGGCGGCGAGCTTGTTGATCGGCCCGCCGTCGGTCTGGAAGACCACGAGCGCGGGCGCGGTGGAGCCGCTGTCCACGTAGTGGTCGATGACCGCGTCCATGGCCAGGTGGTAGCTCGTCTTCCCCATGTGCCCGAGCCCGGCGACGATCCGGTCGATCCGCCCCTCGTGGTCGTCGAGCCGGATCTCGGTCTCCGCGTCGATGTCGGTGGAGAAGAACACCACCGGCACCCGCCCGTCGTCGTCGAGGTGCGCGGAGAGCCCGAGCACCCGGTCGGCGAGCGCCTGCACGGCACCGCTCCGGTAATACGGCTTCATCGACCCGGAATGGTCGACGACCAGGTAGACGGCGACCCGCTGCCCGTCGATCCCGTGCCGCCGCAGCGACTCCCCCGCCGACTTGTAGAGACTCACGAGCGCGGGCGCGGCCTCCTCGACCTTCCGCAGGCTCAGTGCCATGGGCGTTCCCCCTCGTACGTCGCCGTGTCCCCGGCGTGCGGTCGAGCGTACGGCAGCGTCCGGACGCGCCGCGGCGCCCACCCAGTCGTCCGGTCGGGGACAGGTCGGGGGGCGCCGCGCTCAGTTCCGTACGTCGTTGTACGGGACGTTCAGGGGGTGGTGCGGTGGGATCAGACCGTCAGGGCCCGGTCCGTCGGGCGGATCGGGGCCGGCAGGGAGCTGGCGCCGGTCAGGTGGCGGTCGACGCCGCGGGCGGCGGAGCGGCCCTCGGCGATGGCCCAGACGATGAGCGACTGGCCGCGGCCGGCGTCGCCGGCGACGAAGACGCCGTCGACGTTGGTGGCGAAGTCCGCGTCACGGGCGATGTTGCCCCGCTCGTCGAGCTCCAGGCCGAACTGGGCGACCAGGCCGTTCTGGACGTCCGTGCCGGTGAAGCCCATGGCGAGGGTGACGAGCTGGGCGGGGATCCTGCGCTCCGTGCCCGGCTTCTGGGTCAGCTTGCCCTCGACGAACTCGACCTCGACGAGGTGGAGGAACTGGACGTTGCCGTCCTCGTCGCCCTCGAAGTGGGTGGTGGAGACGGAGTAGACCCGCTCGCCGCCCTCCTCGTGCGCGGAGGTGACCTTGTACAGCATGGGGAAGGTCGGCCAGGGCTGGCCCGGGTTCCGCTCCTCGCCCGGGCGGGGCATGATCTCCAGCTGCGTGACCGAGGCCGCGCCCTGGCGGTGGGCGGTGCCGACGCAGTCGGCGCCGGTGTCGCCGCCGCCGATGACGACGACGTGCTTGCCCTCGGCGGTGATCGGCGGGGCCACGAAGTCGCCCTCGACGACCTTGTTGGCGAGCGGCAGGTACTCCATCGCCTGGTGGATGCCGTTCAGCTCGCGGCCGGGGACGGGCAGGTCGCGGGCGGTGGTGGCGCCGGCGGCGATGACGACCGCGTCGAACCGCTTGCGCAGGTCGGTGGCGGTGATGTCGCGGCCGACCTCGACGCCGGTGCGGAACTTGGTGCCCTCCGCGCGCATCTGCTCGATGCGGCGGTTGATGTGCCGCTTCTCCATCTTGAACTCGGGGATGCCGTAGCGCAGCAGGCCGCCGATGCGGTCGGCGCGCTCGTACACGACCACGGTGTGGCCGGCCCGGGTCAGCTGCTGGGCCGCGGCGAGGCCCGCCGGGCCCGAGCCGATGACGGCGGCGGTCTTGCCGGAGAGGCGCTCGGGCACCTGCGGCTTGACGTCGCCCCCGTCCCAGGCCTTGTCGATGATGGAGACTTCGACGTTCTTGATGGTGACGGCCGGCTGGTTGATGCCGAGCACGCAGGCCGACTCGCACGGGGCGGGGCAGAGGCGGCCGGTGAACTCCGGGAAGTTGTTGGTGGCGTGCAGGCGCTCCTGCGCCGCCGACCAGTCCTCGCGGTAGGCGTAGTCGTTCCACTCGGGGATCAGGTTCCCGAGGGGGCAGCCGTTGTGACAGAACGGGATGCCGCAGTCCATGCAGCGGCCGGCCTGCTTGCTGATGATCGGCAGCAGGGAGCCGGGGACGTAGACCTCGTTCCAGTCGCGGACGCGCTCGGCCGCGGGACGGGTCCGGGCGACCTCGCGGCCGGTGGTGAGAAAGCCCTTCGGATCAGCCATGGGTCGCCGCCTCCATCATCTTCTCGGTGGTCTCGGCCTCGGAGAGACCGGCGAGCTCAGCGGCGTCCTTGGCGGCGAGCACTGCCTTGTACGTGGTGGGGATGATCTTGCTGAACCGGGCCGCGGCGGCGTCCCAGTCGGCGAGGAGCTTCTCGGCGACCGTGGAGCCGGTCTCCTCGTGGTGGCGGCGCACGACATCGTGCAGCCAGGCCGCGTCGGTGGCCGACGGGGTCTCGACCGCTCCCAGGTTCCCGGAGTTGACGTTGTCCCGGTCGAGGTCGATCACGTAGGCGACGCCGCCCGACATGCCGGCCGCGAAGTTGCGTCCGGTCTCGCCGAGGACGACGGCCGTGCCGCCGGTCATGTACTCGCAGCCGTGGTCGCCCACGCCCTCGGAGACGACGAGGGCGCCGGAGTTGCGGACGCAGAAGCGCTCGCCGGTGCGGCCGCGGAGGAACAGCTCGCCGCCGGTCGCGCCGTACGCGATGGTGTTGCCCGCGATGGTGGAGTACTCGGCCAGGTGGTCGGCGCCCCGGTCGGGGCGGACGATCACGCGGCCGCCGGAGAGGCCCTTGCCGACGTAGTCGTTGGCGTCGCCCTCCAGGCGGAGGGTCACGCCGCTCGGCAGGAAGGCGCCGAAGGACTGGCCGGCGGAGCCGGTGAAGGTGATGTCGATGGTGTCGGCCGGGAGGCCGGCGCCGCCGAACTTCTTGGTGACCTGGTGGCCGAGCATGGTGCCGACCGTGCGGTTGATGTTGCGGATGGCGACCTGGGCGCGGACCGGCTGGGCCTCCTCGGCGGAGGGGGCGTTCAGGGCCTCGGCGGCGAGCTGGATCAGCTGGTTGTCGAGGGCCTTCTCCAGGCCGTGGTCCTGCTCGACCAGGGCGTGGCGGACCGCGCCCTCCGGGAGGTCCGGCACGTGGAAGAGGGGCTCCAGGTCGAGGCCCTGGGCCTTCCAGTGGGTGACGGCGCGGCTGGTGTCGAGCAGCTCGGCGTGGCCGACGGCCTCTTCGAGGGTGCGGAAGCCCAGCTCGGCGAGGAGCTCGCGGACCTCCTCGGCGATGAACTCGAAGAAGTTGACGACGTACTCGGCCTTGCCGGAGAAGCGGTCGCGCAGGACCGGGTTCTGGGTGGCGATGCCGACCGGGCAGGTGTCGAGGTGGCAGACGCGCATCATGACGCAGCCGGAGACGACGAGCGGCGCGGTGGCGAAGCCGAACTCCTCGGCGCCGAGCAGCGCGGCGATGACGACGTCGCGGCCGGTCTTGAGCTGGCCGTCGGTCTGGACGACGATCCGGTCGCGCAGGCCGTTGAGCAGCAGGGTCTGCTGGGTCTCGGCGAGGCCGAGCTCCCAGGGGCCGCCCGCGTGCTTGAGGCTTGTCAGGGGAGACGCGCCCGTGCCGCCGTCGTGGCCGGAGATGAGGACGACGTCCGCGTGGGCCTTGGAGACGCCGGCGGCGACCGTGCCGACGCCGACCTCGGAGACCAGCTTCACGTGGATGCGGGCGACCGGGTTGGCGTTCTTGAGGTCGTGGATCAGCTGCGCCAGGTCCTCGATGGAGTAGATGTCGTGGTGCGGCGGCGGGGAGATCAGGCCGACGCCGGGCGTCGAGTGACGCGTCTTGGCGACCCACGGGTAGACCTTGTGGCCGGGCAGCTGGCCGCCCTCGCCGGGCTTGGCGCCCTGGGCCATCTTGATCTGGATGTCGTCGGCGTTGACCAGGTACTCGCTGGTGACGCCGAAGCGGCCGGAGGCGACCTGCTTGATGGAGGAGCGGCGCGCCGGGTCGTACAGGCGGTCCGGGTCCTCGCCGCCCTCGCCGGTGTTGGACTTGCCGCCCAGCTGGTTCATGGCGATGGCGAGGGTCTCGTGCGCCTCCTGGGAGATGGAGCCGTACGACATGGCGCCGGTGGAGAAGCGCTTGACGATCTCGGAGGCGGGCTCGACCTCGTCGAGGGGGATCGGGGTGCGGCCCTCGGCGGCGAAGCCGAAGAGGCCGCGGAGGGTCATCAGCCGCTCGGACTGCTCGTTCACCCGGTCGGTGTACTTCTTGAAGATGTCGTACCGCTTGGTGCGCGTGGCGTGCTGGAGGCGGAAGACGGTCTCCGGGTCGAACAGGTGCGGCTCGCCCTCGCGGCGCCACTGGTACTCGCCGCCGATCTCCAGGGCGCGGTGCGCCGAGGGGACGCCGGAGGCGGGGTACGCCTTGGCGTGGCGGGCGGCGACCTCCTTGGCGACGACGTCGAGGCCGGCGCCGCCGATCTTGGTGGCGGTGCCGTTGAAGTACGTGGCGACGAAGGTCTCGTCGAGGCCGACGGCCTCGAAGACCTGGGCGCCGCGGTAGGAGGCGACGGTGGAGATGCCCATCTTGGACATGACCTTGAGGACGCCCTTGCCGAGGGCGTAGATCAGGTTCCGGATGGCCTGCTCGGGCTCCAGGCCCTCGATGAAGGTGCCGGCGCGGACCAGGTCCTCGACGGACTCCATGGCGAGGTACGGGTTGACGGCGGCGGCGCCGTAGCCGATGAGCAGGGCGACGTGGTGGACCTCGCGGACGTCGCCGGCCTCGATGAGCAGGCCCACCTTGGTGCGCTGCTTGGTGCGGATGAGGTGGTGGTGGACGGCGGCGGTGAGCAGCAGCGAGGGGATCGGGGCGTGCTCGGCGTCGGAGTGCCGGTCGGAGAGCACGATGAGGCGGGCGCCGCCCTCGATGGCGGTGTCGGCCTCGGCGCAGATCTCCTCGATGCGGGCGGCGAGGGCGTCGCCGCCGCCGGAGACCCGGTAGAGGCCGGAGAGGGTCGCGGCCTTCATGCCGGGCATGTCGCCGTCGGCGTTGATGTGGACGAGCTTGGCCAGCTCGTCGTTGTCGATCACCGGGAAGGGCAGGGTGACGCTGCGACACGACACGGAGGTCGGGTCGAGCAGGTTGCCCTGGGGGCCGAGGGAGGAGCGCAGCGAGGTGACGAGCTCCTCGCGGATGGCGTCCAGCGGCGGGTTGGTGACCTGCGCGAAGAGCTGGGTGAAGTAGTCGAAGAGCAACCGCGGGCGGGCGGACAGGGCCGCGATCGGGGAGTCCGTGCCCATGGAGCCGAGGGGCTCGCCGGCGGTGCGGGCCATCGGGGCGAGGATGACGCGGAGCTCTTCCTCGGTGTAGCCGAAGGTCTGCTGGCGGCGGGTGACCGAGGCGTGGGTGTGGACGACGTGCTCGCGCTCGGGGAGGTCGGAGAGCTCGATCTCGCCGGTCTCCAGCCACTCCGCGTAGGGCTTCTCGGCGGCGAGGGCGGCCTTGATCTCGTCGTCCTCGACGATGCGGTGCTCGGCGGTGTCGACGAGGAACATCTTGCCGGGCTGGAGGCGGCCCTTGCGGACGACCTTGGCGGGGTCGATGTCGAGGACGCCGACCTCGGAGGAGAGGACGACGAGGCCCTCGTCGGTGACCCAGTAGCGGCCGGGGCGCAGACCGTTGCGGTCGAGGACCGCGCCGACCTGGACGCCGTCGGTGAAGGTGACGCAGGCCGGGCCGTCCCAGGGCTCCATCATCGTGGAGTGGTACTGGTAGAAGGCGCGGCGGGCCGGGTCCATGGTCTCGTGGTTCTCCCACGCCTCCGGGACCATCATGAGGACCGCGTGGGGCAGGGAGCGGCCGCCGAGGTGGAGCAGCTCCAGGACCTCGTCGAAGGAGGCCGAGTCGGAGGCGTCCGGGGTGCAGATCGGGAAGATCCGGTCCAGGGAGCCGTCGCCGAAGACGTCGGAGTCGAGCTGGGCCTCGCGGGCGGTCATCCAGTTCCGGTTGCCCTTGACGGTGTTGATCTCACCGTTGTGGGCGACGAAGCGGTACGGGTGGGCCAGCGGCCAGCTCGGGAAGGTGTTGGTGGAGAACCGGGAGTGGACCAGGGCCACGGCGGTGGCGCAGCGGCGGTCCGACAGGTCCGGGAAGAAGGGCTCCAGCTGGCCGGTGGTCAGCATTCCCTTGTAGACGAGGGTGCGGGCGGAGAGCGACGGGAAGTAGGTCGCGGCCTCGCGCTCGGCGCGCTTGCGCAGGACGAAGGCCTTGCGGTCGAGCGCGATGCCGGTGTGCTGTCCGTCGGCGACGAAGAGCTGGCGGAAGACCGGCATGGTGGAGCGGGCGGAGGCGCCGAGCAGCTCGGGGGCGACGGGGACCTCGCGCCAGCCGAGGACGTTCAGGCCCTCTTCGGCGGCGATGCCCTCGATCTTCGCGACGGCGGCGTCGATGCCGTCCTCGGGGAGGAAGGCGATGCCGACGGCGTAGGCGCCGGCATCGGGGAGCTCGAATCCGGCGACCTCGCGGAGGAAGGCGTCCGGGACCTGGAGCAGGATGCCCGCGCCGTCACCGGAGTCGGCCTCGGCGCCGGTGGCGCCGCGGTGCTCGAGGTTGCGCAGTACGGTCAGCGCCTGCTCCACCAGCGCGTGGCTGGCTACACCGGTGAGGGTGGCCACGAACCCGACACCGCAGGCGTCGTGTTCGTTACGGGGGTCGTACATTCCCTGCGGAGCAGGGCGACCGTCCATGGGCGACCAGGCGTCGGAACGCATCGGCTCTCCCGTCGTCGTCGTGGCATATACAGCTGCCGAGGGACGACGTTGGCCCTCCGCGAAATTTCGTGCAGGTTACATGATGGCTGGCTTCTCGCGAAGCGGATAGCGCGTTCCAACATGCGGACGCCGCAGACACGCAGCGCTGGTACTGGTTCACCTGTGGGGTGCGGCGACAGGCACTGTCCCGCGGGGACGGATCGAGGGGGTCCGCACGATCTCCGGATCTCCGGCGAGCCGTCGCTGGGTGGGCTTCGTTGCCCACGGGCGCTCATGCCTCTTTCCCGTTGGTCACGGGTCCGAAACCGCCGGATAACCGGCTATGTATGTGGCGCTCCGCATAGTGTCTCATCGCCACGGCGGATCGGGCCAGGGAGATACGTCACAGGCGATATGCGGTGTACGTCCGCAAAAGAGGGGCGCTCCGGGCACCCGGGGGCTACAGGGCGGCGCCGAAGACCATGCCGAGCCCGTACGTGACGGCTGCGGCGGCGCCTCCCAGGGCGAGCTGGCGCATCCCGCTGAAGAGCCAGCCGCGCGCGGTCACCCGGGCCACCAGGGCGCCGCAGGCGAAGAGCCCGAGCAGGGCGAGCAGCACGGCCGGCCAGAGGGCGGTCGCCCCGAGCAGGTACGGCAGGACCGGAAGCAGCGCGCCGAGCGCGAACGAGCCGAACGACGAGACGGCGGCGACCGCGGGCGACGGCAGGTCGTCGGGGTCGATGCCCAGCTCCTCGCGGGCGTGGATCTCCAGGGCCCGGTCGGGGTCCTTCGACAGCTGCATCGCGACCTCGCGGGCGAGGGCGGGCTCGACGCCCCGGGAGACGTAGAGCGCGGCGAGCTCCTCCATCTCGTCGACCGGGTGCTTGCGCAACTGGCGGCGTTCGACGTCCAGTTCGGCCTGGACGAGTTCGCGCTGCGAGGCGACGGAGGTGTACTCGCCGGCGGCCATGGAGAAGGCGCCGGCGGCGAGGCCCGCGAGGCCGGTGACGGCGACGGTGCCGGAGGAGACGGCGCCGCCCGCGACGCCGGTCATCAGGGCGAGGTTGGACACGAGCCCGTCCATCGCGCCGAAGACCGCCGGACGCAGCCAGCCGCCGTTCACGTCGCGGTGCGTGTGGTTGTCGCGGTGGGCCTCGTGCAGTGGCGCCCGGGCCTCGATGACGGACATGGTACTCCCCTCTCCGGGGCGGACCGGAACGACCCGCCTCCCCTTCAACTCCCCTCGAAAATACGCTCGATGTAAGGGTCGCGCCAGCAAGGCAGACCGTACTTACTGAGGCTCGCCTCAGTGGCGGTCCGGATGCCGGCGGGGTGTCAGGCGGGTGACAGAGACGTTTCTCCGGCGAGTTCGCGGGCGGTGGTGGCACAGATCCAGGCAACGGGGCGCCGCCGGTGCGCCTCCCCGGGGAAGGAGCCGCCGCACATGGTCACCACCACCACACGCGATACGCGGGAACGGGCGAGGGGGGCGCTCCTCGGTCTCGCCGTCGGCGACGCGCTCGGCGCGCCCGCCGAGAACATGCGGCCCTCCGAGATCCGCCGCCGCTGGGGCCGGATCGAGGGCTTCGTGACCGAGAACCCTGCGGGCACGGACGACACCGAGTACGCCGTCTTCTCGGGGCTGCTGCTCGCCCGGCACGGCTCGGCCCTCACCGTCCGCCACGTCGAACGGGCCTGGCACCGCTGGATCGCCGACCTCGACGAAGGGCCCTTCCGGGGCGCGGGCTTCTCGGAGCGGGGCACCCTGGAGAACCTCCGGCGGGGGCTCGCGGCGCCGATCTCCGCGCAGCACCGGCACGCCTGGAGCGACGGCCTCGCGATGCGCGCGGCGCCGTTCGGGGTGTTCGCCGCCGGGCGCCCGGCGGAGGCGGCGCGGCTCGTCGCGATCGACGGCAGCGTCAGCCACGAGGGCGAGGGCATCTACGGGGGCCAGGCGGTCGCGGCGGGGGTCGCGGCGGCGATGGCGGGGGCGAGCGTGACCTCGGTGGTCGCGGCGGCCCTCTCCGTCGTCCCGATGGACTCGTGGACGGCCCGCTCGCTGCGCCGCGCGGTCGTGGCGGCCCGACGGGTCCAGCCGGACCCGCTCGTCCGCGAACGCCAGGTCCGCTCGGCGGTCGTCATCGGCGGCTACCCGTGGACGGACCTGGCCCCGGAGGCGGTGGGCCTGGCGTTCGGCGCGTTCGTGGCGGCCCGCGGGGACTTCCGTACGGCCGTCCTGACCGCGGTCAACATGGGCCGCGACGCCGACACCACGGCGGCGGTCGCGGGCGCCCTGGCCGGCGCGGTGTCGGGCGCCCGGGCGATCCCGGCGGAGTGGGCCACGGCCATCGCCCCGGTCACCGGCAGCTGCCTCCCCTCCATGCGCGGCTACCACGTCCTGGACATCGCGGACCTCCTGACCCCGGAGGAGGCGGCATGACCACGAACCCACCGAACCGACCGCCCCAGCCGGGAACGGGTACGCCTACGACTGCGGTCACGGGTGCGGGGGTGCTTTCGGACACCGGTACGGCCACGGGGGCGGGCCCGTTCACACCGGCACTCGCCGCGGGCATTGCCGCTGCGCCCATGGGCGGCACCGTACTGGGGGCGGGCGCCGCCACCGCCCCTGCGGGCAGCACCGCGCTGGGCGTGGGCATCGCCGCGACCTCTGCGGACGGGACCGTACTGGGGGTGGGCATCGCGACCACCTCCATGGGAAGCACGACGCCGGATGCGGGCACCGTTACCGCCCCTGCGGGCAGCACCGCGCCGGGTGCCGACATCGCCACCGCCCCTATGGGCGGCACCGTACTGGGGGCGGGCATCGCCACCACCCCTGTGGGCAGTCGTCCCGCCGGGCGTGGGGGTGCCCCCTCCGGGGGAGGGTGGGCACAGGCCCCGGTGCCGGGCACCGACCTCCTTGACGCGGCCCACGAGGACCCGGCGGCACCCCCGGTACGGGACCCGCACGGCCGGACCCCGGCGCCGACCGCCCAGGTCACGGAGCCGACCGCCCAGGTCTCCCCGAGGCGGGACGCCATCGAAGGGCTGCTCCTCGGGCTCGCCGCGGGCGACGCCGCCGGGTGGCCCGCCGCCCGGCACCGGGCCGCCCGGATGCCCGAGTGGACCCGCCGCCTCACCCGGGAGCTCGACACCTTCGCGGAGCAGAACGCGACGACCACCCTCCCCGTCCCCATCGCCCTCAACCAGCCCCCCGAGCCCCTCCGGCTCGGCCCCTCCGACGACGCCGAGTGGGCGGTCTTCACCGCCGAGGCGATCCTCGCCTCCACCGCTCCCGCTCTCGCGGGACTCCCCCCGGAGCGCCGCCTCCGCGCCTCCGTCGACCTCGCCTGGAACGCCCTCGCCGGCCAGGTCGCGGCCGCCGCCGACCGCGCCCCCGAGGTCGAGTCCGCCGTCCTCCCCCTCCGCGCCCGGATCTCCGTCCGCGCCGGTCTCGGCAACCTCGCCACCGGTCTGCGCCCGCCCGCGACCGGGCACGACAACCCGCACTACTTCGACGACGCCGCCTGCGTACGGGCCGCCGTCCTGGCCCTCGTCCACCCGGGCGACCCCCGCGCCGCCGCCGAACTCGCCGAGTTCGACGCCCGGTACACCCAGGACGGCGACGGCGTCCACGGCGCCCGCGCGACGGCGGCGGCGGTCGCCGCGGCCCTCGGCGGGGCGACGGTCGACGCGTCCGTCGGGGCGGCGCTCGCCGAACTCCCGCCCGCCACCGAGATCGGGCGCAACGCCCGGCACGCCGTGGAGCTCGCCCGGTCCGCCGGCTCCGCCTTCGCGCTGGTCCCGCTCCTGGAGCACCAGATCGTGGACCACGTCTACAGCTACGGCGTCGCCGCCGCCGAGACCGTCCCGGTCGCCCTGGCCCTCGCCCTCGCCGCGCGGGGCGAGATGACGGCCGCGGTACCGGCCGCCGCCTGCCTCTCCCGGGTCGCGGACTCGGCACCGGCGCTCGCGGGCGCGCTCACCGGGGCGCTCGGCGGCGGCCGTTCGGTGCCGGCGAGCTGGCGCGCGGCCTGCCGGACCCTCGCGGGCTGCGCGCTGCCCCGGCTCGCGGGGACGGACTTGGTGGAACTCGCCGGGCTGCTCGGAGCCACGGAACCGGCCGCCCCAGGTGGACAATTCCGACATGGAACCCACACTGGACGTGCCCACCCCGGCTGTACGCACACCGAACGCGCCCAGCACGCCGACCGCATCGACCGCGCCGACCGCACCGGGCCTTCCCACCCTGGATGACCGGATCACCGGCAGCCTCCTCGGGGCCGCCGTCGGCGACGCGCTCGGCGGCCCCGTCGAGGGCTACACCCCCGAACAGATCCTGGAGCGCCACGGCGGCCGCGTCACCGGGATCGTCGGCCCCTGGAACGGCGACGCCTGGCGCACCGCCCGCCCCATCGCCCCGTACCACAAGGGCGACGGGCACGTCACCGACGACACCCTGATGACCCACACCCTGATCCGGGTGTACGAGAAGGTCCGCGGCCACCTCGACGCGTACGCGGTCGCGGACCACCTCGTCCCCGAGCTCATGAACTCCCCCGTCTGGATCCCGGAGCTGGAGGCCGAGGCGCTGCCGCTCCAGCGGATCTTCCTCGCCGAGAAGTGGATCGTGACCCGGCTCCACTACGGCCACGTGGACCCTCGCGAGGCCGGCAGCGGCAACATCGTCAACTGCGGCGCCGCGATGTACATGGCGCCGGTCGGGCTCGTCAACGCCGCCAACCCGCAGGCCGCCTACGCCGAGGCCCTCGACCTGGCGGGCGCGCACCAGTCCTCGTACGGCCGGGAGGCGGCGGGCGTGTTCGCGGCGGCGGTGGCGGCGGCCTGCGTGCCGGGCGCGACCCCGGCCTCGGTCGTGGACGCGGCCCTGTCGCTGGCGAAGGACGGCACGGAGGCGGCGATCGAGGCGGTGGCCGAAGCGGCCTCCGGCCACACGGACTTCGAGACCGCCCTCACCCCGCTGCGCAGGGCCGTCGCCCCCTTCGACACAGTCGGCCCCGACTACCGCGCGCCGTCCCTCGGCGCCCGGCGCCCCTCCCGGCTCCACGCGATCGAGGAGCTGCCGATCGCCCTGGGGATGCTGCTCGTCGGCGCGGGCGACTTCCGGCGCACGGTCCTGGGCGCGGTCAACTACGGCCGGGACTGCGACTCGATCGCCACGATGGCGGGCGCGATCGTGGGCGCGCTGCACGGCGAGGCGGCCGTCCCCGCCGACTGGGCGAAGCGGGTCGCGGAGGCCAGCCGCCTCGACCTGCACGCCCCGGCGCGGGCCCTGGCCGGGGTCGCCCGCGAGGTCTTCGCGCGGGACGCGGAGGCGCGCCGGGCGCACGAGTCGGCGTTCGCGGCGCTGACGGGCACGGACCGGTGAACCTCCGGGTGACCTGGGTCCAGCCGGAGGACCTGGTGGGCCACGAGCTCCGGCAGGCGGCGGAGGACGGCCGCGACGCCCGCGCCCCGGCGGCCCGCTGGGCGGCGGCGGGCGGCCCGCCCGCCCCGGAGACCGCCGGCGCCTCCACCACCCCCCGCCCGGACCTCCGCCCCCTGGCGGAAGAACTCCTGGACGCCCTGGCCGCACTGCCCTCCCCCCTCACGGAACACGAACCGACCGCCCTCCCGGACATCCGCGCCCTGACCACCACCCCCACCGGAACTCCCCCCGCCGAACCGGAAACCGGAGCCGGACGGCCCTCGACACCGGACTCCCTGTACGGGGGCCATACGGCCCCGACCCCGAACACCTCCCCACCCGAAGCCCCGAACCCGAGGAACCGGCCCGCGCACGACCCCGCCCTCCTCCCCCGTCTGCACGCCGCCTGGCTCGGCCGGGCCGCCGGGTGCCTGCTCGGCAAACCCGTCGAGAAGCTGCCCCTGCCCGCGATCAGGGCGCTCGCCCGCGCCACGGGCAACTGGCCGCTCGCCACCTGGTTCACCGCCCGGGGCGTGCCCCCCGAACTGCTCGCCGCCCACCCCTGGAACCGGCGCTCCGCCGCCACCTCCCTCGCCGAGAACATCGACGGGATGCCCGAGGACGACGACCTCAACTACCCCCTCCTGGGCCTCCTCCTGCTCCAGCGGTACGGCCGCGACTTCACCACCGCCGACGTCGCCCGCCTCTGGCTCGACGAACTCCCCGCCGGCCGCACCTTCACGGCCGAGCGCGTCGCCTACCGCAACCTCCTCGACGGCGTCGAACCCCCGCTGACCGCCGTCCGCCGCAACCCCTTCCGCGAGTGGATCGGCGCCCAGATCCGCGCCGACGTGCACGGCTGGACCCGTCCGGGCGACCCGGTCGCCGCCGCCGCGCAGGCGTACCGGGACGCGGTGCTCACCCACACCGGCAACGGCGTGTACGGCGCCATGTTCGTCGCCGCCACCGTCGCCGCCGCCGCGTCCGGCACCGCCGACGTCCACCGGGCGCTCGCCGCCGGGCTCTCCGTGGTCCCGCCGCACTCCCGCCTGGCGCGAGCCGTCCGCCGGGGCATCGCGCACGCCCGCGCCCACTCCGACTTCGACACCGTCGTGGACCTGCTGCACGCCGAACTCGGCGGGTACCACTGGGTCCATGCCGTCCCCAACGCCGCCCTGCTCGCCGCCGCCCTCACCCACGCCGACGGCGACTTCTCCCGCTCCGTCTGCGCGGCGGTCTCGGGCGGCTGGGACACCGACTCCAACGGCGCCACCGCCGGCTCGGTCGCCGGGCTGCTCGCCGGCCACCCCGACCGGCTGCCCGAGCGCTGGACCTCCCCTCTCAAGAACCGCCTGTCGACCTCGGTCCCGTCCTTCGACGGCATCGGCTTCGACGCCCTGGCCGAACTGACACACCTGGAGGCAGTACGCCCATGACCAGCATCGTCGTGCTCGGCAGCACGAACATGGACCTCGTCGCCTACGTGCCCAGGGCCCCGGCCCTCGGCGAGACCGTCACCGGCCGCTCCTTCCGTACGATCCCCGGCGGCAAGGGCGCCAACCAGGCCGTCGCCGCCGCCCGGGCCGGCGCCGAGGTGGCGATGATCGGCGCGATCGGCACGGACGGCTTCGGGGCGCAGCTCCGGGCCACCCTGGAGCACTGCGCGGTGGACACCGACCTGCTGCGCACCGTCGAGGGCCCCTCGGGCACCGCCCACATCGTCGTGGACGACGAGGGGGGCAACGCGATCGTCGTCGTCCCCGGCGCCAACGGCACCGTCACCTCCCTCACCCACGGCGACGAGGCCCTCATCGGCACCGCCGACTCCCTGCTCCTCCAGCTCGAACTGCCCCTCTCCGTCGTCGTCGAGGGCGCCACGACCGCCCGCCGGCTCGGTGTCCGCACCGTCCTCACCCCCTCCCCCGCGCGGCCGCTCCCGCCCGAACTCCTCGCCGTCACCGACCTGCTGGTGCCGAACGAGCACGAGGCCGCCGCACTCACCGGCCTCGCCGACCCGCGCGCCGCCGCCGAGGCCCTGCTGCGGGACGTCCCCGAGGTGGTGATCACCCTGGGCGCGGCCGGCAGCCTCCACGCGGCGCGCGGCGCCGAACCGGTCGCCGTGCCCGCCCGCCGGGTCCGGGCCGTGGACACCACCGGCGCCGGCGACACCTTCGTCGGCGCCCTCGCGGTCGCCCTCGGCGAGGGCCGCCCCGCCCCGGAGGCGCTCGCCTGGGCGCAGACCGCCGCCGCGCTCTCCGTCCTGCGGGAGGGCGCGTCGACCTCGATGCCGTACCGCGTCGACATCGAAGGGGCCTTCCGCTCCCCCGACACCCTGGAGGCCGATCCCGTATGACGACTCTCCCCGCACAGGACACCGCACAGAGCACCGAGCAGGACACCGCGCAGGGCATCCCACAGGGCGTCCCCCAGGACACCGCGCCGGAAGCCGCGCCCGTCCCGCCCCTCCACGGGCTGCGCGTCCTGGACCTCGCGACCCTCTTCGCCGGGCCGCTCGCCGCCATGATGCTGGGCGACTTCGGCGCCGACGTCGTCAAGGTCGAGCACCCCCGCAAGCCCGATCCGTCCCGGGGCCACGGCCCCGCCAAGGACGGCGTCGGCCTGTGGTGGAAGGTCCTCGGCCGCAACAAGCGGACGATCACCCTCGACCTGTCCACGCCGGGCGGCCGCGACACCCTCCTCGCGCTCGCCGCCGACGCCGACGTGATCGTGGAGAACTTCCGCCCCGGCACCCTGGAGCGCTGGGGCCTCGGCTGGGAGGAGCTCTCCGCCGCCAACCCGCGTCTGGTCCTCGCCCGCGTCACCGGCTTCGGCCAGTTCGGCCCGTACTCCCACCGTCCCGGCTTCGGGACCCTCGCCGAGGCGATGAGCGGCTTCGCCGCCATCACCGGCGAGCCCGGCGGCCCGCCGACCCTGCCCCCCTTCGGCCTGGCCGACTCGATCGCCGCCCTGGCCACCGCGTACGCCGTGATGACCGCGCTCACCGCCAGGACGACGACCGGCCGCGGCCAGGTCGTCGACATGGCCATCATCGAACCGATGCTCTCCGTCATCGGACCCCACCCCCTCTGGTACGACCAGCTCGGATACGTCCAGCCCCGCACCGGCAACCGCTCCCGCAACAACGCCCCGCGCAACACCTACCGGACCGCCGACGGCTCCTGGGTCGCCGTCTCCACCTCCGCGCAGTCGATCGCGGAACGGGTGCTGGGCCTGGTCGGCCGCCCGGAGCTGATCGACGAGCCCTGGTTCGCCGACGGCGCGGGCCGGGCCGCGCACGCGGACGTCCTGGACGAGGCGGTCGGCTCCTGGATCGCCCGGCACACCCGCGACGAGGCCGTGGCGGCCTTCGAGAAGGCGGAGGCGGCCATCGCCCCCGTCTACGACGTCCGGGACGTCCTCGACGACCCGCAGTACCAGGCGCTCGGCACCGTCACCGAGGTGGAGGACCCCGAGCTGGGGCCGATCAGGATGCAGAACGTCCTCTTCCGGCTCTCCGAGACCCCCGGCGGCATCCGCTGGTCCGGCCGCCCGCACGGCGCCGACACCGCCGCCGTCCTCGCCGAGCTCGGCCTCACCCCCGCCGAGATCGGCGCCCTCCGCGAGCAGGGGGCGGTATGAGCGGCCCCCACGGCGTCCAGAACCTCGGCCGGGTCAGCGGTCCCCGCGAGCGGACCGGCGCGCCCGTCGCGAGCGGCACCGCCGGGCCGCACACCCCCCTCACCTGGCTGTACGCGCCCGGAGACCGGCCCGAGGTGGTCCGCAAGGCGCTGGCGTCCGGCGCCGACGTCGTGATCGTCGATCTGGAGGACGCGGTCGCCCCGCACCGCAAGGCGTACGCCCTGGACGCCACCGCCGATCTCCTCGCGGACGTCCACCCCGTCCCGGTCCACGTCCGCGTCCACACCCCGCTCGACATCCCCGTCCTGACCCCCCTCCCCGGCCTCTGCGGTCTCCGTGTCCCCAAGGTGACACACGCCACTGACATCCACCGGATCGCCGGCCTCGCCCCGGGCCTGCCCCTCTATCCGCTCCTGGAGAGCGCCCTCGCCGTGGAGAACGCGTACGCCGTCGCCTCCGCCCACCCCGCCGTGCGCGGCATCGCGCTCGGCGAGGCCGACCTCCGCTCCGACCTGGGGGTACGGGAGGACGCCGGGCTCGACTGGTCGCGCGGCCGGCTGGTGGTCGCGGCCCGCGCGGCCGCCCTGCCGCCCCCGGCGCAGTCGGTCCACCCGCACGTCCGCGACCTGGAGGGACTGGCCGCCGACTGCGCCCGGGGCCGGGCGATGGGCTTCCTCGGCCGGGCGGCCATCCACCCCCGCCAGCTCCCGGTCATCGAGCGCGCCTACCTCCCCACCCCGGAGGAGGTCGACGCGGCCCGGGAGATCGTCGCCGCGACCGGGCAGGGCGCGCTGGCCCTCCCGGACGGCCGGTTCGTGGACGCGGCGGTGGTGGAGGGCGCCCACCGGGTCCTCGCCCTCGCCGCGCGCGCCGGGTGACCCGTGCCCCCGCACGGGGAAGGGCCGCCGGAACCTTTCGGCTCCGGCGGCCCTTCCGGCCGGTGTGGGCGGGCGGTCAGCTCTTGCCGGCGCCGTGCCCCGCCTCCTTGCCGTTCGTGCCGTCCTTGCCGAGGTCGACGGCGTCCGGGTCGGCGCCGGATCCGGTGTCGGCGGAGGCGTCCGGGTCCCCGGCCTTCTCCGAGCCCTCCGCCTTCTCCTCCGCCTTCTCCCCGTCCTTCTCCCCGGCCTTCTTCTCCGCCTTCGGCTCCACGATCTCCTCGCGGCCCGGGCGGAGCCGGGACGAGACGACGATGTAGACCACCGCGAGCACGAAGACGACGATCGCCGTCCACACGTTCAGGCGCAGGCCGAGCACGTGGTGCGCCTCGTCGACGCGCATGTACTCGATCCAGCCCCGGCCCGCGCAGTACGCGGCGACGTAGAGCGCGAAGGCACGCCCGTGGCCGAGCTTGAAGCGGCGGTCGGCCCAGACGACGAGGAGGGCGACGCCGACGCACCAGAGCGACTCGTACAGGAAGGTCGGGTGGTAGGTCCCGGCCTCGCGGTTCGCGCTCTCGGTGATCTTCAGGGCCCAGGGCAGGTCGGTCGGCCGGCCGTACAGCTCCTGGTTGAACCAGTTGCCCCAGCGGCCGATGGCCTGGGCGAGGGCGATGCCGGGCGCGATGGCGTCGGCGTACGCGGGGAGCGGGATGCCCCGGCGGCGGCAGCCGATCCAGGCGCCCACCGCGCCGAGCGCGATGGCGCCCCAGATGCCGAGGCCGCCCTCCCAGATCTTGAAGGCGTCGACCCAGTTCTCACCCTCGCTGAAGTACAGCTGATAGTCGGTGATCACGTGGTACAGGCGTCCGCCGACGAGGCCGAAGGGCACCGCCCAGACGGCGATGTCGGCCACGGTGCCGGCGGTGCCGCCCCGGGCGATCCAGCGCTTGTTGCCGTACCAGACAGCGACGAAGACACCGATGATGATGCAGAAGGCATAGCCGCGCAGCGGGATCGGTCCGAGGTGGATCACGCCGGTCGACGGGCTGGGAATGTAGGCAAGGTCCATGGCAGGTCCGACGCTACCCTGCCGGGCGGGCGCGACGGCAGCCCGCCCGGCAACGTCTGGGTAACTAACCCCGGCGGGCGGACCCGCCGGGGGCGGTTCAGCCGGCCGACGGGGAGGCCGTGCCGGGCTTCTTGCCCTTGTTGGCCTCGGCGACCCACTTCTTCAGGTTCTCCGGGGAGAGCTGCTCGTTCCCCTTGGTCGGAAAGATCGATTCTCCGTTGAGCAGGACGGTCGGGGTGCCGCGGAAGCCGCCCTTCTGGAAGGCCTCGTTGGACTTCACGACCCAGCTGTCGTGCGTGCCGTCCTCCACACAGCCGCGGAACGCGGGCGTGTCGAGGCCGGGGACCTTCGCCGCCAGCTCGATCAGCTTCTCGTTCTTGCCGAAGGCGTCGTCCGTCTCCTGCGGCTGGTTGATGTAGAGCGTGTCGTGGTACGGGGTGAACTTGCCCGCGTCCTGGGCGCACGCGGCGGCGTTCGCCGCGCGCAGCGAGCCGCTGCCGCCCATGTTCCCGTCGATGAGGGTGGCGAGGTGGTACTCGGTCCTGAGCTGGCCGGAGGCCTCCAGCTCGTGGATGGAGTCCCGCATGACGTTCTCGAACTGGGCGC
Source organism: Streptomyces sp. NPDC093071 (assembly GCF_044754545.1). Lineage (NCBI taxonomy): Bacteria > Bacillati > Actinomycetota > Actinomycetes > Kitasatosporales > Streptomycetaceae > Streptomyces > Streptomyces sp. NPDC093071. The sequence goes on from NZ_JBIVPH010000003.1 coordinate 246,737, forward strand.
ACGCCGGGCAGCGGAAGTCCTCCCAGATCTGGAGGGTGGCGGGGGCGTCCGGCCGGCCCGTGGGGATGGCGGGCTTGTCGCCCTCGACGGACCCCGTCGGCGCGACCACGGGGCCGGCCTTGTCGGATCCGCCGCCCTTGTCGGCGTTCGCGGCGATCACGCCGACGACCGCGGCCAGGGCGAGGACGCCGACCACCGCCGACGACACGATCAGGACGCGTCGCTGCCTGTCGCGGGCCTTGTCGCGCTCGCGCTGCTGCTGAAGGCGCTCCCGCGCGTTCCGGTTGCCGTCACCACGGCTGTTCTGGCTCACGCCCCGGTCAACGAACCGGGGAGGCACGTACGCGCCTCCCCGGTCCCAGATCCACCCGGACGGGTTACGAATCCCGGCGGACGCCCTCGGCGAGTTCGGCCGCCAGTTCCCTTACGGCGGCGAGTCCGGCGGCCTCGTCGCCCTCGGCGTCGAGGATCCGCTTCACGAAGGCGGAGCCGACGATGACGCCGTCGGAGAAGGCGGCGACCTCCTTGGCCTGGGCGGCGTTGGAGACGCCGAGCCCGACGCAGACCGGGAGCGTGCGGCCGGGTTCGACGGTGGCGCGGGTGCGGCGGACCAGGTCGGCCGCCTGCTCGCCGACCGACTCCCGGGTGCCGGTGACGCCCATGAGGGAGGCGGCGTAGACGAAGCCGGACCCGGCGGCCGTGATGGTGGCGAGGCGCGCGTCCCTGCTGCTGGGCGCGACGACGAAGACGGTCGCGAGGCCGTGCTTGTCGGCGTGCTCGCGCCAGAGCGCGGACTCCTGGACCGGCAGGTCGGGCAGGATGCAGCCCGCGCCGCCGGCGGCGGCGAGCTCCTCGGTGAAGCGCTCGACGCCGTACCGGTCGATCGGGTTCCAGTAGGTCATGACGAGGACCGGCTTGCCGGTGGCCTCGTGGGCCTCGCGGACCGTGCGCATGACGTCGGCGATCCGGACACCGCCGCGCAGGGCGATGTCGTCGGCGGTCTGGATGACCGGGCCGTCGAGGACGGGGTCGCTGTGCGGGAGGCCGACCTCGACGACGTCGGCGCCGCCGTCGAAGACGGCCTTGACGGCCGCGATGCCGCCGTCGACGGTCGGGAAGCCGGCCGGGAGGTAGGCGATGAGCGCGGCCCGGTCCTCGGCCTTCGCGGCGGCGAGGGTGTCGCTCAACAGCTGGATGTTGCCGCTCACTTGGCGTCCCCCTCGATCTCGGCGGTGTCGTCGGCGCCGGCGTCCGCGGCGACCTCGGCGTCGGTGTCGTACAGGCCGAAGTAGCGGGCGGCGGTGTCCATGTCCTTGTCGCCGCGCCCGGAGAGGTTGACGACGATCAGGCCGTCGGGGCCCAGCTCCTTGCCGACCTCGATGGCCCCGGCGAGGGCGTGCGCCGACTCGATGGCCGGGATGATGCCCTCGGTGCGGGAGAGCAGGCGCAGGGCCTGCATGGCGGCGTCGTCGGTGACGGCCCGGTACTCGCCGCGGCCGCTGTCCTTGAGGTGGGCGTGCTCGGGGCCGATGCCGGGGTAGTCGAGGCCGGCCGAGATCGAGTACGGCTCGGTGATCTGGCCCTCGTCGTCCTGGAGGACGTAGCTGCGCGAGCCGTGCAGGATGCCGGGTTCGCCGGCGGTGAGGGTGGCCGCGTGCTCGCCGGTCTCGACGCCGTGGCCGGCCGGCTCGCAGCCGATCAGGCGCACGCCGGCGTCGGGGAGGAAGGCGTGGAAGAGGCCGATGGCGTTGGAGCCGCCGCCGACGCAGGCGATCGCCGCGTCGGGGAGGCGTCCGGCGCGCTCCAGGATCTGGCGGCGGGCCTCGACGCCGATGACGCGGTGGAAGTCGCGGACCATGGCGGGGAAGGGGTGCGGGCCTGCGACGGTGCCGAAGAGGTAGTGCGTGCGGTCGACGTTGGCGACCCAGTCGCGGAAGGCCTCGTTGATGGCGTCCTTGAGGGTGCGGCTGCCGGACTTCACGGCGACGACCTCGGCGCCGAGCATCCGCATCCGGGCCACGTTCAGCGCTTGGCGCCGGGTGTCGATCTCGCCCATGTAGATGGTGCAGTCGAGGCCGAAGAGGGCGCAGGCGGTGGCGGTGGCGACGCCGTGCTGTCCGGCGCCGGTCTCCGCGATGACCCGGGTCTTGCCCATGCGCTTGGTCAGGAGGGCCTGGCCGAGCACGTTGTTGATCTTGTGCGAGCCGGTGTGGTTGAGGTCCTCGCGCTTGAGGAAGATCCGGGCGCCGCCGGCGTGCCCGGCGAACCGGGGGACCTCGGTGAGGGCGCTCGGGCGGCCCGTGTAGTCGACCATGAGGTCGTTGAGCTCGCGGGCGAACTCGGGGTCGCCCTTCGCCTTGTCGTACTCGACGGCGACCTCGTCCACGGCGGCGACGAGGGCCTCCGGGATGAACTTGCCGCCGTAGGCGCCGAAGTAGCCCTCGGCGGTGGGGACCCGACCCTCCGGGTCCGGAATGAAGAACTCGCTCGACATGCGGTTGCTCCTCGCGGGGCGGTGCCCCGGGGTTACGTGTGGATGATGGTCACGGTATGCGCGTCGCTCGCGTGCGGCGTTGCCCTGGCCGGTGGCGCGGGTGCGGTGGCCGTTGCCGGGCACCGGCTTACGGGCCTCCACCGCACCGGTTACGGGCCTTCGCCCCGCCCCGTTGTGGGCCGCCGCACCGCCCCGTTGTGGGCAGTCGTTCCGCTGGGCGTGGGGGTCCCCCTGGGGGAGGGTGGGCACAACGGGACGGCGCCCCTTGCCGGGCCTAGGCTCCTGTGCCTTGAGCCGCACCCTGTGCTCGCCGCGCCGGTGGTGCGGACGGGTACGGGTGCGGAGGCGCCCGCAGAGGGCGCCGTCCCGTGTGCCCACCCTCCCCCAGAGGGGGACCCCCACGCCCAGCGGGACGATTGCCCACACGGGGGGGGTGGCGGAGGCGTCCGCACGGGTGCGGGGCCTACCTCACAGGACCAGGTAGCAGAGAGCCGGAGGCGCTAGGCGTTGGCGGCGCGCGCGAGGCGCGGGCGCCATCGCATTCCGTTGACCTGGCCGGGCTCGTCGCCGATCACGTACCGCACCCGGCGCCCGAGGACCCGTCGGGCGGGCGCGCGGCAGCCGCGCGGGCGGCAGCCCCGGGCCAGGGGGGCGTGCGCGGGAACGGGCGCGGCGGCGGTGCGGAGCCGGCCGCGGCGCCCGGGTGCCGACGGCACGGCGACGCTCCCCCGGGCGGTGCCCGGAGGGGTCGGCGCGTCGTGGCGGGGGGTCATGGTCCGGTCAGCTCCGGCCGTGGCGGAGGGCCGGGTGGGCGCCGGCGGCGACCAGGTCGGCGACGGCGGCCTTCGGGTCGCGGCCGGTCACCAGGGACTCGCCCACCAGGACCGCGTCGGCGCCCGCGTTGGCGTACGCAATGAGGTCGTGCGGGCCGCGGACGCCGGACTCGGCGACCTTCACGATGTGGGCCGGGATCTCGGGGGCGACGCGCTCGAAGGTGGAGCGGTCGACCTTGAGGGTCTTGAGGTTGCGGGCGTTGACGCCGATGATCCGGGCGCCGGCGTCGACGGCGCGCTCGACCTCCTCCTCGTCGTGCACCTCGACCAGCGGGGTGAGCCCGATGGACTCGGCCCGCTCGATGAGGGAGACGAGGGCCTCCTGCTCCAGGGCGGCGACGATGAGGAGCGCGAGGTCCGCTCCGTACGCCCGCGCCTCCCAGAGCTGGTACGCGGTGACGATGAAGTCCTTGCGCAGGACCGGGATGTCGACCTTGGCGCGGACGGCCTCCAGGTCCGCGAGGGAGCCGCCGAAGCGGCGCTCCTCGGTGAGGACCGAGATGACGGCCGCGCCGCCCGCCTCGTAGTCGGCGGCGAGTCCGGCCGGGTCGGCGATCGCGGCGAGCGCGCCCTTGGACGGGCTGGAGCGCTTGACCTCGCAGATCACCTTGACGCCGTCGCCGCGCAGTGCGGCGACGCCGTCCTTGGCCTGCGGCGCCTTGGCGGCGCGCTCCTTGAGCTCGTCGAGGGTGACCCGCGCCTGCCGCTCTGCGAGGTCGGCGCGCACGCCTTCGATGATCTCGTCGAGCACACTCACGCGAGGGGCCCCCTTCCGGGACGGTGTTGATGAACCAGGTTCAGCCACATCGATCCTATCCGCAGGACGGCCCGGGTCTCGCATCGACCGGAGCCGCGTCCCATCTGCTGGGACGTCCGGCGGGGGTTCCGGCGGGCCCTCACGGGACCAGCGCGGAGCCGAGGGGAAGGTTTCTGACCAGGGTGAAGAGGGCGAGGACGGCGCCGATCCCCCACCACCAGACCGGGGGGACCGCGAGGCGCGTCGGCACGCCCCGGTAGGCGCGAACCAGCCACAGGACGGCGACGACGGCGAACACGCCGTAGCCGACGACGGCGAGGGCGTTGGCCCCGAGGGCGGTCGGGAGGTCGCCGTGGGCGAAGGCGTGGGCGCTGCGGAGGCCGCCGCAGCCGGGGCAGTACAGGCCGGTGAGGCGGAACAGCGGGCAGACGGGGTAGTGCCCGGGTTCGTTGGGGTCGACGGCCCCGACGTACGCGAACGCCGCGACGACCCCGGCGACGGTCCCCACGGGCGCGAGCAGACGCCGCGCGCGCGACCGGGACGGGGCGGGGGGTGCGGGGGGTACGGGACGCCCGTGTCGGGCGGCACCGCCGGACGGTGACGGGGACACGGCCGAAGCCCCCCACGACGGGTCCGGGGCGGGCGGCCCCCCGGGCGGAGGGGCCGGGACATTCGTGTCCCCGGGTTCCGCCGACCGGGTGCGGTGGGCGGGGGCAGTCGTGGGTTCGGGCGTCGGGTGTGGGTCCACGCGGTGATTCTCGCCCCTCACGCGCGAGGGCGCAGCCCGGCATGGCCGGACCGCGCCCTCGGAGGCGTGGGGTCGCGTCAGGAGCGGGCCCGCGCGGTGGTGGTCGCGGCCTCGCGCGCGGCGACGACGTCGGCCGACTGCTTCGGCATCCCGAGGCCCGCGACCTTCATCGCTCCGCCGACGACGCCGCCGAGGACGACGACGGCCATGCCCGCCCAGAAACCGGGCACGTTGGCGGCCACCATGAAGACCCCGGCGATGCAGAAGCCGATGAAGGAGATGATGACACCGGTCCAGGCGGCCGGGGTGTGTCCGTGGGCGCTGCCCGCCATGAGTTGCTCCTCGTTGCTGTTGCTCGGTGGTGAGGTCACGCGTGCGCGGACGCTCGGCGCTCATTGTCCCGCACGCGGGCGCGCGAGGATGAATCGGGGGTACCGGGACGATCACGCGTCGCGGTCGGCGCCCCGGCCCGTCAGCCCCGGGTGGGGTCCTCGCCGCGGTCCAGGGCCTTCCACAGGTCCTCGGGCCGGTCGGGGTCGGCCGTGGGGGCCTTGCGGGCGGCGCGGGGGGCGCCGGAGCGCTCGTAGCGGCCTCCCATGGCCGGCCAGTTCTTGCCGAAGCGCAGGGCGAAGAGGCCGGCGAGCAGGATGAGGGCGGCGCCGGCGGCGGTCACGTACGGCCAGGCGGTGTGGGTGAGGCCGGCGACGGCGGCGGCCGTGTCGCCGCTGATCCGGGCGGCCTCGGCGTCCAGGGCGGCCCGGTCCGACGCGCCGAGGACGGCGGCGAGCGCGGCGCCGGCACCGCTCAGCGCGAGGAGCGCGGCGACGAGGGTGCGGCCGGTGCGGCGGACGGCGAAGACGGCGAAGAGGGCGGCGAGGCCGACGATCGCGAGGGCGGTCGGCACGCCGGTGACGGTGCCGCCGTCGGCCTCGACGGGGACGCTGCCGCCGCCGACGGACGCGGTGCCCTCCGCCCAGATCTGTCCGGCGGAGAGCAGGACGACGGTGGCGCCGAGGGCGCCGAGGAAGAGGGCCGCGGCCAGGCTGCGACGGCCACCGGTGGGGGCGGCCGCTCGGGCGGCCCGGGGCTGGGGTACGGGTACGGCACTCACGTACCCCACTATCCCCTACGGGCTCAGGTGGCGTTCATCCGGTTGGCGGTGTGGACGGCGCGGAGCACGGCCGCCGCCTTGTTGCGGCACTCGTCGTCCTCGGCGACCGGGTCGGAGTCGGCGACGACACCCGCTCCGGCCTGCACGTACGCGGTGCCGTCGCGGAGCAGGGCGGTGCGGATGGCGATGGCGGTGTCGGCGTCGCCGGCGAAATCGAGATAACCGACACATCCGCCGTACAGGCCGCGCCGGGAGGGTTCGAGCTCCTCGATGATCTGCATGGCGCGGGGCTTGGGGGCGCCGGAGAGCGTCCCGGCCGGGAAGCAGGCCGTGAGGACGTCGAAGGCGGTGCGGCCCTCCGCGACTCGGCCGGTGACGGTGGAGACGATGTGCATGACGTGGGAGTAGCGCTCGATCGACATGAAGTCGACGACCTCCACGGAGCCGGGGGCGCAGACCCGGCCGAGGTCGTTGCGGCCGAGGTCGACGAGCATGAGGTGCTCGGCGCGCTCCTTGGGGTCGGCGAGCAGCTCCTCGGCGAGGTCGTGGTCCTCCTGCGGGGTGGCGCCGCGGTGCCGGGTCCCGGCGATGGGGTGCAGGAGCGCCTGCCCGTCCTCGACCTTGACGAGGGCCTCGGGGCTGGATCCGACGACGTCGAAGCCGTTCTCGAAGCGGAAGAGGTACATGTACGGGGACGGGTTGGTGGCCCGCAGGACCCGGTAGACGTCGAGCGCGGAGGCGGTGCAGGGGGTCTCGAAGCGCTGCGAGGGCACGACCTGGAAGGCCTCGCCGGCCCGGATGCGCTCCTTCACGTCCTCGACGGCGTCCTGGTAGGCCGGGCCGCCCCAGAGGGCCGAGTACTCCGGCAGCTCAGAGGCGGGCAGGGCGGTGGGGGCGGTGGCGACCGGGCGGGCCAGGTCGGCCTCCATGGCGTCGAGGCGGGCGACGGCGTGCGCGTACGCCTCGTCGACGCCGGTCTCCAGGTCGTTGTGGTTGATCGCGTTGGCGATCAGGAGGACCGAGCCGTCCCAGTGGTCGAGGACCGCGAGGTCGCTGGTGAGGAGCATGGTGAGCTCGGGAAGCTCCAGGTCGTCGCGGCCGTGCTCGCCGATCTTCTCCAGGCGGCGGACGATGTCGTAGCCGAGGTAGCCGACCATGCCGCCGGTGAAGGGGGGCAGTCCCCCGTCGACCAGGACGGCGAGGTCGCGGGGGGTGTGGAGGGTCTCGACGGTGGCGCGCAGGGCCTGGAGCGGGTCGCCGTCGGCGGGGACGCCGACGGGCGGGGTGCCGAGCCAGTGGGCCTCGCCGTCCTTCACCGTCAGGGTGGCGTCGCTGCGGACCCCGATGAAGGAGTAGCGGGACCAGCTGCGGCCGTTCTCCGCGGATTCGAGGAGGAAGGTGCCGGGGCGTTCGGCGGCGAGCTTGCGGTAGAGCCCGACCGGGGTGTCGCCGTCCGCGAGCAGCCTGCGGCTGACGGGGATGACGCGGCGGTCGGCCGCCAGCTTGCGGAAGGTGTCGAGATCCATGGCACCGGACCTTACTGGGATACGGGGAGCACGTCGGCGTCGAAGCAGGTGCGGGCGCCGGTGTGGCAGGCGGCTCCGACCTGGTCGACCTTGACGAGGAGGGTGTCGGCGTCGCAGTCGAGGGCGACGGACTTGACGTGCTGGACGTGCCCGGAGGTGTCGCCCTTGACCCAGTACTCGTTCCGGCTGCGGGACCAGTAGGTGCAGCGGCCGGTAGTGAGGGTGCGGTGCAGGGCCTCGTCGTCCATCCAGCCGAGCATCAGCACCTCGCCGGTGTCGTACTGCTGGGCGATGGCGGGGACGAGTCCGTCCGGGCTGCGCTTGAGGCGGGCGGCGATCGCCGGGTCGAGATTGCTGCTCATGGCGCCATTGTGCCGCGCCCGGGGGCGGTGTCCGGCGGGCGTCCACTGGGCGGACCGCCGGGGCCCGCCGTACGCTGGCGGACATGTCGACCCATGCCAAACGTGAACGTCTCCTGCTGGCCGACCTGTTGGAAGCGGCCGGTCCCGACGCGCCGACGCTCTGCGAGGGCTGGCGGACCCGGGACCTCGCGGCCCACGTGGTGGTGCGGGAGCGGCGGCCGGACGCGGCGGCCGGTTCGCTCGTGCCGGCGCTGAAGGACCGGCAGGACCGGGTGCAGGCGGAATTCGCCGACAGGCCGTACGACGAGCTGATCCGGCTGATCCGTACGGGTCCGCCGAAGTTCTCGCCGTTCACGATCAAGCAGGTGGACGAGGGGGCGAACGTCGTCGAGTTCTACGTGCACGCGGAGGACGTGCGGCGGGCGCAGCCGCACTGGTCGGCCCGCGAGCTGGACCCGGTCTTCGCGGACGCCCTGTGGTCCCGGCTGGAGCGCACGGCCCGGCTGCTCGGCCGCAAGGCCCCGGTGGGCCTGGTGCTGCGCCGTCCGGACGGGCAGACGGTGGTCGCCCACAAGGGCACTCCGGTGGTGACGGCCTCCGGGGAGCCGGGCGAGCTGACGATGTACCTGTACGGGCGGCAGGACGCGGCGAAGGTGGCGCTCGACGGCGAGCCGCAGGCGATCGAGCGGCTGCGGGAGACGAAGCGGCTGGGGATCTGAACCGGGCCGCGCGGGCGGACGGTCACCCCTTCGGCAGTTCGGCGCGGCGCAGGGCCGGGGTCAGGAGGCCGTAGACCCCCGCCAGGGCGCAGACGGCGGCGCTGGCCGCGAAGACCGGGCCGGTGCCCCACAGGCCGATCGCGGCGCCCGTGACCGGGAAGGTCAGCGGGGCGAGGCCCAGGCTGCACAGGCCCGCGACGGCGGAGACGCGGCCGAGGTACGCGGGGTCGCACGCGGTCTGGAGGAGGGCGCCGGCCAGGGCGCCGGAGAGCCCGGCGAGCAGGCCGACGGAGCACGCGAGGAGCACGGCGAGGGGCAGCAGCGGGGCGTGGGCGAGGGCGCCGACGGAGACGGCGCCGAGGGCCATGGTCCAGCAGAGGACGGCTCCGGCGCGCGGGACCCGGCCCTTGACGCCGAGCAGCAGCGAGGAGGCCGCCGCGCCCGTGCCGAAGCCGGCGAGGATCCAGCCGATGCCGGAGGCGCCCCAGCCGCGCTGGTCGGAGAGGAGCGCGAGGCCGACGTTGAGGGGGCCGACGAAGCCGAGGTCACTGAGGGCGATGACGATCATGAGGGGTCCGAGGACCCGGTGGCCGCGCAGGTAGCGCAGTCCGTCGGCGAGGTCGCCGAGGGCGGTGTCCTTCCGGGCCGGTGCCCCGGGCGCGGCGGGCAGCGGGCGCAGGCGGAGGCCGAGCAGCAGGGGCAGGGAGAGGGCGAAGAGCAGTCCGGCGGTGGCGAACGCGGCGCCGGGTCCGCCGAGGGCGACCGCGAGGCCGCCGAGCGGGGCGCCGAGGACGGCTCCGGCGCGCTGGCCGAGGCCGCGCATCCCCTGGACGCGGGCGAGCTGGTCGCGCGCGGCGATCCGGGGCGGCAGGGCGCCGACGGCGGGCAGGAAGAGGGCGTCGAGGACGCCGAAGACGAGGGCGACGGCGGCGAGCACCCAGAGGGTGGGGGCGGTGGCCAGGACGAGCGCGGCCAGGGCGAGGACGACGAGGCAGCGGACGGCGTCGGAGGCGATGACGACCCGGCGGGGGCCGAAGCGGTCGGCGATCACTCCCCCGCCGAGCATGAGCAGGGCCCGGGGTACTGCGGAGACGGCGAGGACGAGTCCGGCCTGCGCCGGGGTGCCGCCGCTGACGGCGGCCCAGGAGAGGGCGAGGTGGTAGACGCCGTCGCCGAGGGTGGAGGCGGTGTAGGCGCCGAGCCAGCGCAGGACCCGGGGGTCGCGGTGGGCGGGTCGCGACGGGGCGGCGGCGAGGACGGCGGCGCTCATGCGCGGTAGGGGAAGCCGTAGAGGTGGACGGCGACGTTCTCGCGGCCCTCGGTGTCGCCGGCCTCTTCGGCGGCGCGGGCCCGCCGGTCGTACTTCTCGACGACGGCGTCCAGTTCGGCGGCGAGCGCGGCGAGTTCGGGGGCGGTGAGGCGGGGCAGCCACTCGGAACTGGTGGAGGCGGTGCGCCACTCGGCGGACCAGGTGGGCCGCTCGTCGAGGAAGCGGGCGTACATCCCGCTGCGCTGCTCCTCGACCGTACGGCTGAAGGCGGCGTTCGCGGCGACGAGTTCGGGGGCGTCGCGCATGTCCTCGTCGTGGATGCTGAAGCCGTAGGAGCTGGGCCGCCACCAGCGTTCGCGGCCGTCCGTGGACTTGGCCTCGGCCTCCTCGATGAGGCCGTGCTCGGCGAGCTTGCGCAGGTGGTAGCTGACGAGGGAGACGGCCTCGTCGACCTGGTCGGCGAGCTGGGAGGCGGTGGCGGTGCGGGCCGTGAAGAGGGCGCGGTAGAGGCGCATCCGCAGCGGGTGCGAGATGGCCTTGAGGGTGCCGAGGTCGGTGATCCGGCGGTTCTCCGGTGAGGTCATGTCCACGACCCTAGATGCGAAAGAAAAGTTGCACAACTGAAATTGCGAAATAAATGCTGCACGTCCGGACGTGAAGAAGGGCCCCCGAGGGGGCCCTTCCGGGAAGCGGAACCGGGTCTCAGCGGACCGGGTGGCCCGCTTCCCGCAGCGTCTCCTTGACCTGGGAGATCCGCAGGTCGCCGAAGTGGAAGACGGAGGCCGCGAGCACCGCGTCCGCGCCCGCCGCGACGGCCGGCGGGAAGTCGGAGAGCTTCCCCGCGCCGCCGGAGGCGATCACCGGCACGGTCACGTGCGCGCGCACGGCCGCGATCATCTCGGTGTCGTAGCCGTCCTTCGTGCCGTCCGCGTCCATCGAGTTGAGCAGGATCTCGCCCGCGCCGAACTCGGCCGCGCGGTGCGCCCACTCGACGGCGTCGATGCCGGTGCCCTTGCGGCCGCCGTGCGTGGTGACCTCGAAGGAGCCGGTCGCGGTACGGCGCGCGTCCACGGACAGCACGAGCACCTGGCGGCCGAAGCGCTCCGCGATCTCGCGGATCAGCTCGGGGCGCTCGATGGCCGCGGTGTTCACGCCGACCTTGTCGGCACCGGCCCGCAGCAGCTTGTCGACGTCCTCCGCCGACCGGACGCCGCCGCCGACCGTGAGCGGGATGAAGACCTGCTCGGCGGTGCGGCGCACCACGTCGTAGGTGGTCTCCCGGTTGCCGGAGGAGGCGGTGATGTCGAGGAAGGTCAGCTCGTCGGCGCCCTCGGCGTCGTACAGCTTCGCCATCTCGACGGGGTCGCCCGCGTCCCGCAGGTTCTGGAAGTTGACGCCCTTGACGACCCGGCCGTTGTCCACGTCCAGGCAGGGGATCACGCGTACGGAGAGGCTCACGAGGCCTCACCCCGGTAGGCCTCGACCTCGACCTCGACGACCAGGCGGGGGTCGACGAAGCCGGAGACGATGATCATCGAGGCGGCCGGGCGGACGGCGTCGAACAGCTCCTTGTGGGCGCGACCGACCTCCTCCACGTCCCGGGCGTGCGTGAGGTACATCCGGGTCCGGACGACGTGCTCGGCCCCCAGGCCCAGCTGCCCCAGCGCCGCGAGGGCCACGCGGAAGGAGTTCACCGCCTGCTCGTGCGGGCCGCCGTCGGCGATCTGGCCGTCGACCACCGACGTGCAGCCGGAGACCAGGACCGTGCCGTTCGGCAGCTCGACCGCGCGGGAGTAGCCGAACTGCTCCTCCCAGGGGGCGCCGGTGACGACCTTCTTGACGCCGTCGGTCATGCGGAAGCCACCGCCTCCAGGGCCTCCTCCAGGGTGAACGCCTCGGCGTACAGCGCCTTGCCGACGATCGCGCCCTCGACGCCCAGCGGGACCAGACCGGACAGGGCCCGCAGGTCGTCCAGGGAGGAGACGCCGCCGGAGGCGACGACGGGCTTGTCGGTGGCCGCGCAGACGTTCCTCAGGAGCTCCAGGTTGGGGCCCTGGAGGGTGCCGTCCTTGGCGATGTCGGTGACGACGTAGCGGGCGCAGCCCTCGGAGTCGAGGCGGGCCAGCGTCTCGTACAGGTCGCCGCCGTCGCGGGTCCAGCCCCGGCCGCGCAGGGTCGTGCCGCGCACGTCCAGGCCGACGGCGATCTTGTCGCCGTGCTCGGCGATGACCTTGGCGACCCACTCGGGGGTCTCCAGGGCGGCGGTGCCGAGGTTGACGCGGGTGCAGCCGGTGGCGAGGGCGGCGGCGAGGGAGGCGTCGTCGCGGATGCCGCCGGAGAGCTCGACCTTGATGTCCATGGCCTGGGCGACCTGGGCGATCAGCTCGCGGTTGTCGCCGGTGCCGAAGGCCGCGTCGAGGTCGACCAGGTGCAGCCACTCGGCGCCGGAGCGCTGCCAGGCGAGGGCCGCTTCGAGCGGGGAGCCGTAGGAGGTCTCGGTGCCGGACTCGCCGTGCACGAGGCGGACGGCCTGGCCGTCGCGGACGTCGACGGCGGGGAGGAGTTCGAGCACGTTCGTGGACGACACGGTCACAGGGTTCCGATCCAGTTGGTGAGGAGCTGGGCTCCGGCGTCGCCGGACTTCTCGGGGTGGAACTGGGTCGCCCACAGGGCGCCGTTCTCGACGGCCGCGACGAAGGGCTCGCCGTGGGTGGCCCAGCTGACCTTGGGAGCGCGGATGTTGGGGTTGCCGACCTCCAGGGTCCACTCGCGCACCCCGTAGGAGTGCACGAAGTAGTACCGGGCGTCGGCGTCGAGCCCGGCGAACAGCTCGCTGTCCGCGGGCGCGTCGACGGTGTTCCAGCCCATGTGGGGGACGACGGGGGCGTCGAGCGGCTCGACCGTGCCGGGCCACTCGTCGAGGCCCTCGGTCTCCACGCCGTGCTCGATGCCCTGGGCGAAGAGGATCTGCATCCCGACGCAGATGCCCATGACGGGCCGGCCGCCGGAGAGGCGGCGGCCGACGATCCAGTCGCCGCGGGCCTCCTTGAGCCCCTGCATACAGGCGGAGAAGGCGCCGACGCCGGGGACGAGGAGCCCGTCGGCGTTCATGGCGCGCTCGTAGTCGCGGGTGATCTCGACGTCGGCGCCGACCCGGGCGAGGGCGCGCTCGGCGGAGCGCACGTTGCCGAAGCCGTAGTCGAAGACGACGACCTTCTTGGGGCTTCCGGATGCGCTCATGACCACACGTCCAGACGGAGCACGCCGGCGGCGAGGCACATCGCGGCGCCGAGGGAGAGCAGCACGATGACGCCCTTGGGCATCTGCTGTTTGGCGAAGGAGTAGATGCCGCCGAGCAGGAACAGCCCGACGACGATCAGGATGGTGGAGAGGCCGTTCACGACTAGAGCGCGCCCTTCGTGGAGGGGAGGATGCCGGCGGCGCGGGGGTCGCGCTCGGAGGCGTAGCGCAGGGCGCGGGCGAGGGCCTTGAACTGGCACTCCACGATGTGGTGGGCGTTGCGCCCGTACGGGACGTGGATGTGCAGGGCGATCTGGGCCTGGGCGACGAAGGACTCGAAGATGTGCCGGGTCATCGTCGTGTCGTACGAGCCGATCATCGGCGCCATGTTCTCGGGCTCGGTGTGCACGAGGTACGGGCGGCCGGAGAGGTCGACGGTGACCTGGGCGAGCGACTCGTCCAGGGGGACGGTGCAGTTGCCGAAGCGGTAGATGCCGACCTTGTCGCCGAGGGCCTGCTTGAAGGCGGCGCCGAGGGCGAGGGCGGTGTCCTCGATGGTGTGGTGCGAGTCGATGTGCAGGTCGCCGTCGGTCTTGACGGTCAGGTCGAAGAGCCCGTGGCGGCCGAGCTGGTCGAGCATGTGGTCGTAGAAGCCGACCCCGGTCGACACGTCGACCTTTCCGGTGCCGTCGAGGTCGATCTCGACGACGACGGAGGTCTCCTTGGTGGTGCGCTCAACGCGGCCTACGCGGCTCATCGTTCCTGCTCCTTCATCAATTCACGGACCGCGTCGAGGAACGCGTCGTTCTCTTCGGGGGTGCCGGCGGTGACGCGCAGCCATCCCGGTACGCCGTTGTCCCGGACCAGGACGCCCCGGTCGAGGATCGCCCGCCAGGCGGCGTGGGTGTCGGGGAACTTCCCGAACTGCACGAAGTTGGCGTCGGACTCGGTGACCTCGTAGCCGATCGCCCGCAGTTCGGCGACGAGCCGGTCGCGCTCGGCCTTGAGCTGCTCGACGTACCCGAGGAGGGTGTCGGTGTGCTCCAGGGCGGCGAGCGCGGTGGCCTGGGTGACGGCGGAGAGGTGGTACGGCAGCCGGACCAGCTGCACGGCGTCGACCACGGCGGGGTGGGCGGCGAGGTAGCCGAGGCGGAGTCCGGCGGCGCCGAAGGCCTTGGACATGGTCCGCGAGACCACCAGGTTCGGGCGGCCCTCGATGAGGGGCAGCAGCGAGTCGCGGTGGCTGAACTCGACGTACGCCTCGTCCACGACGACCATCGACGGCCGGGCCTCCTGGGCCGCCTCGTACAGGGCGAGGACGGTGTCGGCGTCGACGGCGGTGCCGGTGGGGTTGTTGGGCGAGGTGACGAAGACGACGTCCGGGCGGTGCTCGGCGATCGCCTTCCGGGCCGCCTCCACCTCTAGGCGGAAGTCCTCGTTCCGGGGCCCGGAGATCCAGCCGGTGCCGGTGCCGCGGGCGATCAGGGCGTGCATCGAGTACGAGGGCTCGAAGCCGATCGCGGTGCGGCCGGGGCCGCCGAAGGTCTGGAGGAGCTGCTGGAGGACCTCGTTGGAGCCGTTGGCCGCCCAGACGTTCTCGACGGCGACCGGGTGCCCGCCGGTGCGGGTGAGGTAGCGGGCGAGCTCGGTGCGCAGCTCGACCGCGTCCCGGTCGGGGTAGCGGTTGAGGCCGCGGGCGGCCTCGGCGACCCGCTCCGCGATCCGGGCCACGAGCGGCTCGGGCAGCGGGTAGGGGTTCTCGTTGGTGTTGAGCTGGACGGGGACGTCGAGCTGGGGCGCGCCGTAGGGGGACTTGCCGCGCAGCTCGTCGCGGACGGGGAGGTCGTCGATTCCGGTCACGCCGGTTCCGGTCGTTCGGTCTGCGGTCGTTCGGTCTGCGGTCACTTGGTCTCCGGCACCTTCCATCCGAACCGCGCCTTGATCGCGGCGCCGTGGGCCGGCAGGTCCTCGGCCTCCGCGAGGGTCACCACGTGGTGGGCGACGTCCGCGAGGGCGTCGCGGGTGTAGTCCACGATGTGCACCCCGCGCAGGAAGGACTGCACGGAGAGGCCCGAGGAGTGGCAGGCGCAGCCGCCGGTGGGCAGGACGTGGTTGGAGCCGGCGCAGTAGTCCCCGAGCGAGACGGGGGACCAGGGGCCGACGAAGATCGCTCCGGCGTTGCGGACGCGGTCCGCGACGGCGGCGGCGTCGGCGGTCTGGACCTCCAGGTGCTCGGCGCCGTAGGCGTCGACGACCTTGAGGCCGTCGGCGAGGTCGCGGACGAGGACGATCGCGGACTGGCGGCCGGCCAGGGCCGGGACGATCCGGTCGTCGACGTGCTTGGAGGCGGCGACCTGGGTCTTCAGCTCGGCCTCGGTGGCCCCGGCCAGCTCCTCGGAGTCGGTGACGAGGACGGAGGCGGCCATCGGGTCGTGCTCGGCCTGGCTGATGAGGTCGGCGGCGACGTGGACGGGGTCGGCGGTGGAGTCCGCGAGGATCGCGATCTCGGTGGGTCCGGCCTCGGCGTCGATGCCGATGCGGCCCTTGAGGAGGCGCTTGGCGGCGGCCACGTAGATGTTGCCGGGGCCTGTGACCAGGTTGACGGGGGCGCAGCCGGGCTCGTCCCCGCGGGCTTCGGTGCCGTACGCGAACATGGCGATGGCCTGGGCGCCGCCGGCGGCGTAGACCTCGTCGACGCCGAGGAGGGCGCAGGCGGCGAGGATGGTGGGGTGCGGCAGGCCGCCGAACTCCTTCTGCGGGGGCGAGGCGACGGCGACGCCCTCGACGCCGGCCTCCTGGGCCGGGACGACGTTCATCACGACGGAGGACGGGTAGACCGAGCGGCCGCCCGGCACGTACAGGCCGACGCGCTCGACGGGGATCCACTTCTCGGTGACGGTCCCGCCGGGGACGACCCGGGTGGTGTGGGTGGTGCGGCGCTGCTCGCGGTGGACGAGCCGGGCGCGCCGGACGGACTCCTCCAGGGCGGCGCGGACGGCCGGGTCGAGCTCGTCGAGGGCGCGGGCGAGCTCCCCGGCGGGGACGCGCAGGGCCGGGACCCGTACGCCGTCGAACTTCTCCCCGTAGTCGATCACCGCGGCCGCGCCATGATGCCGTACGTCCTCGCAGATCGGCCGCACCTTCTCCAGGGCGGCTTCCACGTCGAACTCGGCACGGGGCAGCAGGTCACGCAGGGCGGAACCCTCGGGGAGGGCCTCGCCGCGCAGATCGATTCGAGAGATCACGGGTCAATTCTCTCAGACGCCCCACGGCGCCGGACGCCCGTATCACTGGCTGATACACACCACAGTGGCGTCTTGTCGCCACTCCTGACCGTTAGCGTTCAGCCCGTCACACAGCGGGAAGAACGGCTGTACGAATCCACGAATCCCGGGAAGCGGAATCGTGGATGCGGATCGTGGAAAGCGAGGGGGCGGCAGTGACCGAGCCGCACGAGGACGGGATGCCGGACGGTCTCACGGATCCGGAGCGGGCCCTGTGGCACGCGTTCCGGGTGGGCAGGACGTGCGATCTGACGGAGGGGATCGCGGAGCGGGACGACCCGTTCGGGGCACGGGAGTGGGGGGAGGAGCGGAGCGTCCGCGCCGAGGTGGTGGCGCTGCTGCTGCTCTCCGGGCCGGAGGCCAGGACCGGGCGGGTGGCCGCGCTGAAGCTGCGCGGGGCCAGGATCACGGGCGTCCTGGACCTGGCGGGCGGGACGATAGGGCCGTACGTGGAGCTCCAGGGCTGCCGGTTCGACGGCGAGGTGGCGGTGCCCGAGGCCCGGTTCGGCACCCTGCGGATGGTCGAGTGCGCGCTGCCGCGCCTGGAGGCGGCCCGGCTGCACACGGAGGGGGACCTGCACCTGCCGCGCTGCCGGGTGCGCTGGGGCATCCGGCTGACGGACGCCCAGATCGGCACGGACCTGCTGCTCAACCAGATCCAGGTGTGGCCGGACCGGCGGGGGCGGGCGATCGCGGCGGACGGGATGGTGGTGGCGCAGGACCTCCAGGCCGAGCTGATCGAGACGTACGGCGAGGTGAGCCTGCGCGGGGCCCAGGTCGGGGTCTCGCTCAGCCTGCGGGGCAGCGTGCTGCGCGGGGCGCAGGGCCGCCGCGCGCTCAACGCGCCGCAGCTGACGGTGGAGCGCTCGCTCTATCTGAACGCGGCCTGGGTGTACGAGGGGACGGGCACCGCGGGGCCGGTGCTCGGCTCGACGGCCACCCCGCCGTACGGGCTCACGCCCGCCCGGGGCACCCGGCGCAAGCCGGTCGAGTTCCACGGCGGGGTGCGGCTCGACGACGGGCGGTTCGGGGACGCGGTGGACCTGAAGCACGCCCGGTTCCTGCTCGACGGGGCGCGCCGGGAGGAGGTGTCGCTGCGCCGGATCGTCACCCCGGAGCTGCGGTTCAACGGCGAGCGCCCGGAGGAGGGGCGGGTGGTGCTCAACGGCGCCAAGATCGTCACGCTCATCGACCTGTGGAGCAGCTGGCCGGGGCCCGGCGGCCTGGCGATGGGCGGCTTCGTCTACGAGAACCTCGTGCCGTACGAGCGCTTCCCGCTGGCCCTGCGCCTGGAGTGGGTGGCGGCGGCGACCCCGGAGTACGCCCCCGAGCCGTACGAACGCCTCGCGACGGTGCTGCGCAACAGCGGGGAGGACGCGGACGCCCGCGAGGTGCTGCTCGCCAAGCAGCGGCGCCGGCGGGAGACGCTGCCGCTGGCCGGGAAGCTCTGGGGCTACCTCCAGGACTGGACGGTGGCGTACGGCTACCGGCCGGGCCGGGCGGCGCTCTGGATGGCGGTGCTGTGGGCGGCGGGCACGGTGGCCTTCTCCCACTACCGGCCGGTGCCGCTGAAGGAGGACGAGGCGCCCGAGTGGAACGGCCCGCTGTACGCCCTCGACCTGCTGCTGCCGGTGATCAACCTCGGCCAGGACGGCTACTGGCGGCTCGAAGGCATGTGGCAGTGGGCGGCGGCGGTGCTGATCCTGCTGGGCTGGATCCTCGCGACGACGGTGGCGGCGGGTGCGACCCGGTTGCTGAGCAGGGGGTGAGGGGGCGCCCCGAGGGGCGGGCGCGGAGGGGTCTGCGCGGCGGGTCCGGGCGTGTGCGCCCGGCGTGTGGAAGCTGTCACGGAGGGGTGAGAAACCTGTCACGACCTGCTGGGACGGCTGCGGCGGCAGGGGGCGCCGGGGGACAATACGTCACGCCATGTCCTTGTTCCGCGCCCTGGTCGGCGCCGCCCGCTCGGCCCGGCACGCCCCGCGGCTCGCCGCCGGGCTCGTGCCGGACGACGACGTGCTGCTCGACGCCCCCGACGAGCGGCTCGCCCCCGCCCTGGTCGCCGCCGCCCTCGCCGATCCCGAGCCCGCGGCGAAGCTGCTCGCCACCACCCGGGACGCCGCCGAATGGGAGGACCGCGACCGGTACGTCACCCGGCTCGCCACCTTCGCGTACCGCAGGGACGAGTGGCTGTCCCGGTGGCTCTCCGCCGCGCCGCACGACCCGGACGCCCTCCTCGTCACGACGCACCTCGCCGTGCGCCGGGCCTGGGAGTCCCCGGCGCGGGCCGAGCGGCTGCGCGAGCTGGGCCCGCTGGTCCGGGAGGTCGCCGAGGCGTCGCCGCACGACCCGGTGCCGTGGCGGCTCGCCCTGGACCACGCGCGCGGGGCGCAGGCCGGGCCCGCCGTCTTCGAGTCGCTGTGGGAGCAGGCCGTGCGCCGCTCCCCGCACCACTACGGCTGCCACGTCGCGGCGCTGAAGTACCTGTCCGTCCAGGGGCACGGCTCGCGCCGCGCCGCCTTCGACTTCGCCGAGCGGGCGGCCGACGACGCCGCCCCGGACTCGCTCGTGCGGGCGCTGCCGGTGCGCGCCGCCCACGACGCGCTGCGGGTGCCGCCGGGGCAGGACGGGTCCGAGCCGCCGGCCGTGCTCGACCGGGCGGCGGACCGGGCCCTGGCCCTGTCGGCGGTGTTCCCGGCGGGCGACCCGTGGCCGGCCGGGGTCCGCAACCTGCTCGCGCACGTGCTGATGGAGCGGGGCCGATGGGCGGAGGCGCGGGAGGAGTTCGGCCGGATCGGCCCCTACGCGACCTCGTTCCCCTGGGGGTCCGACCGGGACGCCGTACCGGGGGATCCCCTGCGCCGTTTCCTGGCCGCGCGGGACCGGACGCGGTTCGAACTGGCCCGCCGGACGCCCCTGTGGACGCCCGGTCGCGGACGGGCCGGACGGGCCGGGCCCGGCGGCCATTAGGCTTGGCGGCTGTGACCACCGCCCGCCTGCCCCTCTTCCCCCTCAACACGGTGCTGTTCCCGGGTCTCGTGCTGCCGCTGAACGTCTTCGAGGAGCGTTATCGCGCCATGATGCGCGAGCTGCTCACGATCGACGACACGGAACCGCGCCGCTTCGTCGTCGTCGCGATCCGCGACGGCCGCGAGGTCGCGCCGACCGCGCCCGGGATGCCGGACCCGACGGCGCTGCCCGAGAAGGGTCCGGCGGCCGGTTTCGGCCCCGACCCGATCCAGTCCTTTCACCGGGTCGGCTGCGTCGCCGACGCGGCGAGCATCCGGGAGCGCGCCGACGGCAGCTTCGAGGTGATGAGCACCGGCACGACCCGGGTGAAGCTCCTGTCGGTCGACGCGAGCGGCCCGTTCCTGACGGCCGAGGTCGAGGAGATCCCGGAGGAGGCGGGCGAGGAGGCGGGCACGCTCGCCGAGGGGGTGCTGCGGGCCTTCCGGAGCTACCAGAAGCGGCTGGCGGGGGCCAAGGAGCGCTCGCTGACCACGAGTGAGCTGCCGGACGACCCGTCGGTGGTGTCGTACCTGGTCGCGGCGGCGGCGGTGCTCGACACGCCGTCGAAGCAGCGGCTGCTCCAGGCCCCGGACACGGCGACGCGGCTGCGCGAGGAGCTGACCCTGCTGCGCGCGGAGACGGCGGTCATCCGGCACCTGCCGTCGCTGCCGGCGGTGGATCTGACGCAGGCCCCGACGTACCCGAACTGAGCCGGTCGGAACCGGCCGGGACCCGGCCGGCAAGAAGCCCCGGGAAGAAGCCCCGGGAAGAAGCGGCGAGGAAGAGCGCGTGGCGAAGAAGCAGAAGAAGAACGCCGGGGGCACTCCGGCGACGGTGGCCCTGACGGCGGCCGGCACGCCGTTCACCGTGCACGCCTACGAGCACGACCCGGCCTCCCCCTCGTACGGCGAGGAGGCGGCGGAGGCCCTGGGCGTCTCCCCCGACCGGGTGTTCAAGACGCTGGTGGCGGACGTCGACGGCGAGCTGACGGTCGCGGTGGTCCCGGTGGCGGGCCAGCTGGACCTGAAGGCGCTGGCGTCGGCGGTCGGCGGCAAGCGCGCGACGATGGCCGACCCGGCGGCGGCGGAGCGCACCACGGGCTACGTGCGGGGCGGCATCTCCCCGCTGGGGCAGCGCAAGCGGCTCCGTACGGTCCTGGACTCCTCGGCCTCGGAGCACGCGACGATCTGCGTGTCGGCGGGGCGGCGCGGCCTGGAGGTGGAGCTCTCCCCCGCCGATCTCGCCGCCCTCACCTCGGCGGTGGTGGCCCCGGTCGGCCGGGCCTGACCGGGGGCAGGTGCCTCAGAACTCCTTCGGCCGCTCCCAGGGGTCCGGGTCGCGCGGGCCGAAGGCGGCCGTCAGGGCCAGGTGCGCGATCATCGCCGCGAGCGGCCAGGCGAGGAGCGCGGCGATCCCCAGGTTCAGTTCCAGCGGGGCCTCGAAGGTGACGTTGGGGCCGACCTCCTTCGCGTGGGCGACCACGTCCGAGGTGGGGCCGAAGTGCGTGCCGACGCCCCACGCGAGGAGCGAGCCCAGGATGCCGCCGACGGCCAGGCCGAGTACCAGCGGGACCCCGCCCCGGCGGCGCAGCAGGAAGACGACCAGGCCGGCGACCGCGCCGAAGGCCAGGGCGAGGAGGACGAACGTGCCGTCCGCGCCGATCGCGGACTCCCCCTCGGAGTTCCGCAGGTAGACGCCCTTGCCGTCCGAGACGAGCAGGACGCGGGGGGCCAGGTTCAGCCACAGCACTCCGAGCAGCGCTCCCGTGACCGCCGAGACGGCGGTCACCAGAACGCCCTGGATGACCTCGGCCGCCGTGATCGGATCGCCGGCCGGGCCGGGCGTGGGCGGGGGCGGCGGGGGCCGGTCGGGGTCGTGCGGCTGCGGCTGGTGAGGCGGAGTCAGAGGTGCGGTCACCCCGCCATCGTGCCAGGTGTGCCTGTGCCCCGCCTCAGCGGACGGCGGCCTTGCGGTACGCCCAGGTGGCGACCGCGAGCGAGACCGCGCCGACCGCGCCGCAGACGGCGAGGTCGCGGGTGACGGCCGCCCAGTCGGGGTGCGGGGCGAAGGTGCGGGCCAGGGCCTCCACCCCGTACGTCGACGGCAGTAGGTCCCGCGCCCAGCCGATGGGGCCGGGGAGGCGCTCCGCCGGGAGCACGCCGAGGAGCAGCGCCGCCGACATGCCGAGCTGGCCCAGGAGGGTGGCCAGCTCCGGCCGGGGGGCGAGGAGCCCGAGGGCCGCGCCGAGGCCCGCGAGGGCGGCGCCGGAGAGCGGGACGACGGCGACGAGGATCCACAGGTGGGTCAGCGGGAGGCCGAAGAGGAGGGAGCCCGCGACGGCGGTGAAGGCGGTCCCGGGGACGGTGAAGGAGGCGTACGCGCCGGCCGCGCCGAGCACGACGGCGGCGGGCGGCACCGGCAGGGTGGCGTAGTGGTCGAGGCCGCCGGTGGCCCGCAGCTGTCCGAAGTACTGGGCGAGCAGGTTGAGCGCGACGAAGGCGACGACGAGGACGGTGGAGCCGGCCACGACGGCGTGCGCCTCGGAGCCGCCGTCGACGACCCCGCGCATCAGGACCATGATCCCGATGGACTGGAAGGTGGCGACGAAGAGCAGCGGGATGCGGGCGACGCGGGCCCGGGAGAGCTGGGCGCGGTAGACGGCGGCCAGGGACGGCAGCAGCCGGGCACGCGGGGCGAGGGGCGCGGCGGCCTCGTCCTCGCGCGGCCGGACGCGCGGCGCGCGGGTCGGCAGGGCCTCGGCGGGCACGGTGCTCACTGCGGACAGCTCCTGACGGTCACGTGCGGGTACGGAACGCGGGGCCCTCCGGGGGTGGGGAGGAGCGCGTACGGGGGGCGGCCGCCCCCGGAGGCCCGGGGGGTGCCCCGGGTGCCGAGGCGACGGACCGCACCGGAAAGACCGAGCGGCCCGGCGAAGACGGGCGCCCGTGCGGGGGCAAGAGCCGTGGCGGGGCCTGGTGCGGCGGGCAGGCCGGAAAGGCCGGGCGGTCCGGCGGAGGCCGGCGTCCCCGTAGGTACGGGGCTCGTGGCGGGGCCTGGTGCGGCGGGCAGGCCGGAAAGGCCGGGCGGTCCGGCGGAGGCCGGCGTCCCCGTAGGTACGGGGCTCGTGGCGGGGCCGGACGCGGCAGGCAGGACGGAAAGGCGAGGCGGTCCGGCGGAGGCCGGCGTCCCCGCGGGGGCGGGGACGGAAAGGCCCGGCGCGTGGTGGGGCGTCATCCCTTCACCAGCCCCTCCGTGCCCTTCGTCGCCCCGCCGAGGGCCAGGTAGACGTCCTCCAGGCTGGGCGTGGCGAGGGTGAAGTCGTCGAGGGCGGCGAAGGCGGCGCCGCCGGTGACGGTGGCGACGGCCGCGCGGGCCGCGTCGGGGGCGAGGCGGAGGGTCCAGCGCCGTCCGGTCTCCTGGGCGAGGCCGCGCAGGGCGGCGACCTCGGGGAGGTGGAGGGGGGCGGTCTCGCGCCACACCAGCTCGACGCGGACCTCGCCCGCGACGCGCTCCTTGAGCCCGGCCGGGGTGTCGCAGGCGATGACCCGGCCGTGTTCGAGGACGGCGACCCGGTCGAGGACGGTCTCGGCCTCGATGACGTTGTGGGTGACGAGCAGCACGGTGGTGCCGTGCTCGGCGCGCCGCCGGTCGACGGCGGCCCAGACGGCGCGGCGGGCGACCGGGTCCATGCCGGTGGTGGGCTCGTCGAGGACGAGGACGGGCCGCCGGCCGACGAGGGCGGCGGCGACGCAGGCGAGGCGCCGCTGTCCGCCGGAGAGCTTCTTGAGGGGCCGGGAGGCCAGCCCGGTGAGACCGAGCTCCTCCAGGACGGCGTCGCGCTCGGCGCGCGCGTCGCGGGCGGCGAGGCCGCGCAGCCGGCCGGTGGTCTCGGCGGCGAGGGCGACGGTCAGCTCGTCGAGGGCGGTGGACTCCTGCCCGAGGTGGGCCAGGAGGCGGGACGCCCGCTCGGGGTGGCGCACCAGGTCGTGGCCGAGGAGCTCGACGGAGCCGGAGTCGGGCCGCATGAGCCCCGTCACCTGGCGGACGAGGGTGGACTTGCCCGCCCCGTTGGGCCCGAGCAGCCCGAAGATCTCGCCGCCGCGCACGTCGAGGCTGATCCCGTCGGTGGCCCGCACCTCGGGGGTCGCCGGCGCACCGCGCCCGCCGCGCGTGGCGGGGTACGTCTTGACCAGATCCCGCACCGCGCACACCGTACTCACGGAGGAAGAGCCTACGGGGTCGCCGGGCCCGCTCCGGGCGCGGGGGCGTGTTCGGCGGCGGCGCGGACGTCGATCTCGCGCCAGAAGCCGGCCCGGATCGCGTACCGGTCGTGCTCGTCGATCTGGTCGTCCTTGTGGGCGAGGAGTCCGAAGCGGGCCGCGTAGCGGAGGAGTTCGCCGTCGATGCGGTGCGGGATGCGGGGGTAGAGGGTGGAGAGCTTCTGGACGTGGCTCTGCTCCGGGAGGCGTTCCATCCAGCGGCGGGCGAACACCTGCCCGACCTCGAAGGGGTCGCCGCCGACGGTGGTGATGTCCTCCTCGCGGTCGGCCCAGCGCTGCTCGGCGCTGGTGAGCGTGGCGAGGGTGGGCAGGGACGCGGTCTCGGCCGGTTCGCCGAGGGGGGCGGGGCGCTCGACCCAGCCCCGGTCGGAGGACCAGCGGAGCGCGCTGGCGCTCTGCGCCGTGGCGGAGCCGTGCGGGCCGTGGACGCCGTGGGTGCCGTTGGCGGCGGGGCCGCGCAGCCCCGCGAGGTCCTTGGGGGTGGGGACTCCCCTGCTCTGGGCCGGGGCGCGCCCGTTCTCCCCGGCGCGGTCGTGGTCGTGGCCGTGTCCGTCGTCGGCGGGGGCGGAGGAGCCGTTCACCTCGGCCGGGGCCGCGCTCCCGTTCCGTACGGCCGCCGCCGCCCGTTCGGCGGAGGCCGCGAGGGCGGCCTCGGGCAGCGGCGCGGAGAGGATCGCGGCGATCTCGGGGCGCGGGGCCGGCGGGGGCGCGCAGAGCCCGGTGAGGTCCTTGGCGCGGACGGCGCGGGTGATCCAGGCCCGGTCGAGGACCCGCCGCTCGTCGGCCTCGGCGACGAGGTCCTCGGACTGGTTGTAGTCGCCGTCGGCGGCCTGGACGGCCCAGAGGTGGACGGCGACGCCGTGCTCCTTGGCCGACATGAGGCCGGGCAGCAGGTCGCCGTCGCCGGTGACGAGGACGATGTCGGAGCAGGCCCTGTTCCGGGCGAGCTCGGTCAGCTCGGTGTGCATGGCCGCGTCGACGCCCTTCTGCGCCCAGCGCCCGTCGCTCCTGGTCAGGGCGCCGAGCCGGACGGTGACCCGGGGCATCACGCGCAGCCTGCGGTGCTCGGGCTGGGGCACCCGGTCGGGCGCGCCGTCGAACCAGTAGATCCGCAGGAGGGGCAGCGCGGTCTCGGCCTCGGCCCGCTGCCGCAGCTGCTGGATCAGCGCGGCGTGGTCGACGGTGATCCGGGAACGGGCCGGTTCCCCGGCGAGGAGACTGGCGGCGGCGCCCAGCAGGTAGCCGGCGTCCACCAGGACGACGCAGCGGTCCACGTGTTCCACCCTCTTTCGGCCCTGGGGGTCGGACTCGGGATCGGAAGTTGCTCCGGGTTTCCTTCGAGTCTGCCCGACCGCCGGTGGCTTGACGGTCGGAACTGGATCATCGGCGTGGCGAATGTCCTGTTCGGCGGGGCACTGACGCTCCGTAATGATCCAACATGCGGCGGTTCGTACCGTATGTGAGTCTGACAGCGGCCCTGGCCCCTAATTCCCTTGAGGAGGCATCACCATGGCCAAGAACCGGAACCAGAACCGCGGTCAGAAGCAGCAGTCCCCGGCCGAGCGCGGCGCCCAGCAGGCGCAGCAGTCGGCGATGGAGTCCGAGGCCGCGCAGCGCGCGTCCCAGGTCCTCCCGAGCGACGTCGCCCGCAAGGGCCGCCAGAAGCGCTTCGGCCACAACTGACGGCTTTCGCGTACGGCAAAGGGGCGCGCCCGTGACGACGGGCGCGCCCCTTGCGCGTGCGGGCGGGACGGGATCAGCCGGCCAGGCAGGACGGGCCGAGCAGCACCTTCAGGTCGCCGAAGAGCGCCGGGTCGGCCGTCACCCGGTGCCGGTCGAGCCGCAGCACGGTGGTCTTGCGCGGGCCCTGGAGCCGGATCCGCACCTCGGTGTTGCCCTTGTGGTGCTTGAGGATCTCGCCGAGCCTGCTGACCATCGGCGGGGTGACCTTGACCGTGGGGATGGTGAGGATCACCGGCGCGTTGGTCCCGGCATTCGACAGGTCGGGGACCTGGAGCTCCATGGCGACGAGCCGGGGCACGTCCTCGCGCTTGTCGAGCCGGCCCTTGACGAAGACGACCGTGTCCTCGACGAGCTGGGTGGAGACCAGCTGGTAGGTGGCCGGGAAGAACATGCACTCGATGGAGCCGGCCAGGTCCTCGACGGTGGCGATGGCCCAGGCGTTGCCCTGCTTGGTCATCTTGCGCTGGAGGCCGGAGATGATGCCGCCGATGGTGACGACCGCGCCGTCGCTGTGCTCGCCGCCGGTGAGCTGGGAGATCGCCGCGTCCGTCTTGTCGGACAGGACGTGCTCGATGCCGAAGAGCGGGTGGTCGGAGACGTAGAGGCCGAGCATCTCGCGCTCCTGGGCGAGCAGGTAGGACTTCTCCCACTCGACGTCGGAGAAGACGACGTCCAGGCCGAAGCCGGGCTCGTCGCTGGTCTCCTCGCCCATGCCGCCGAAGAGGTCGAACTGCCCCTCGGCCTCCTTGCGCTTGACCGCGACCACGTTGTCGATCATGGGTTCGTGGTGGGCGACCAGGCCCTTGCGGGTGTGGCCCATCTCGTCGAAGGCGCCGGCCTTGATCAGCGACTCGACGGTCCGCTTGTTGCAGACGACGGCCTCGACCTTGTCGAGGAAGTCGGGGAAGGAGGAGTACTTCCCCTTGGACTTGCGCGTCTTGATGATCGACTCGACGACGTTGGTGCCGACGTTGCGGACGGCGGTGAGGCCGAAGAGGATCACGTCGTCGCCCTGGGCGGCGAAGTTCGACTCGGACTCGTTGACGTTGGGCGGCAGCACCTTGATGCCCATGCGCCGGCACTCGTTCAGGTAGACGGCGGACTTGTCCTTGTCGTCCTTGACCGAGGTGAGGAGCCCCGCCATGTACTCGGCCGGGTGGTTGGCCTTGAGGTAGGCGGTCCAGTAGGAGACAAGGCCGTACGCGGCGGAGTGGGCCTTGTTGAAGGCGTAGCCGGCGAAGGGGACCAGGACGTCCCAGAGGGACTGGATGGCCTCGTCGCTGTAGCCGTTCTTCCGGGCGCCGGCCTGGAAGATGGTGAAGTTCTTCGCCAGTTCCTCGGGCTTCTTCTTGCCCATCACGCGGCGGAGGATGTCGGCCTCGCCGAGCGAGTACCCGGCGATGATCTGGGCGGCCTTCTGGACCTGCTCCTGGTAGACGATGAGGCCGTAGGTGACCGCGAGCACCTCTTCGAGCGGCTTCTCCAGCTCGGGGTGGATCGGGGTGATCTCCTGCTGCTTGTTCTTGCGCAGGGCGTAGTTCGTGTGCGAGTTCATGCCCATCGGGCCCGGCCGGTACAGGGCGGACACGGCGGAGATGTCTTCGAAGTTGTCGGGCTTCATCAGCCGGAGCAGCGAGCGCATGGGGCCGCCGTCGAACTGGAAGACGCCGAGGGTGTCGCCGCGCTGGAGCAGTTCGAAGGTCTTCGGGTCGTCGAGCGGCAGGGCGAGCAGGTCGAGGTCGATGCCCTTGTTCGCCTTCACCATCTTGACGGCGTCGTCCATGATGGTGAGGTTGCGCAGGCCCAGGAAGTCCATCTTCAGGAGGCCGAGCGACTCGCACTGCGGGTAGTCCCACTGCGTGATGGTGACGCCGTCGGTGTGCCGCACCCAGATCGGGGCGTGGTCGACGATCGGCTCGCTGGACATGATCACGCCGGCGGCGTGCACGCCCATCTGCCGGACCAGGCCCTCGACGCCCTTGGCGGTGTCGATGACCTTCTTCACGTCGGGCTCGTTCTCGTACATCGCCCGGATCTCGCCCGCCTCGCTGTAGCGCGGGTGGGAGGGGTTGGTGATGCCGTCGAGGTCGATGCCCTTGCCGAGGACGTCGGCGGGCATGGCCTTGGTGAGCCGGTCGCCCATGGCGTACGGGTAGCCGAGGACGCGCGCGGAGTCCTTGATGGCGTTCTTGGCCTTGATCTTGCCGTACGTGCCGATCATGGCGACCTTGTCGGAGCCGTACTTCTCCGTGACGTACCGGATCACCTCGACGCGCCGGCGCTCGTCGAAGTCGATGTCGACGTCGGGCATGGAGATGCGCTCGGGGTTGAGGAAGCGCTCGAAGATCAGTCCGTGCGGGATGGGGTCGAGGTCGGTGATGCCCATGGCGTACGCGACGATCGAGCCGGCCGCGGAGCCACGGCCGGGGCCCACGGCGATGCCCTGCTTCTTCGCCCACATAATGAAGTCGGCGACGACGAGGAAGTAGCCGGGGAAGCCCATCGAGATGATGGTGTCCATCTCGTACTCGACCTGCTTCATGCGGTCCTCGGGGATGCCCCCGGGGAAGCGGCGGTGCATACCGCGCATGGTCTCCTCGCGGAACCAGGTGACCTCGGTGTAGCCCTCGGGAATGTCGAACCTCGGCATGAGGTTCTTGGCCTCGAACATGCCGGTGGTGTCGATCTGCTCGGCGACCAGGAGGGTGTTGCGGCAGCCCTCCTGCCAGGCGTCCGAGGAGTCGACGGCGTACATCTCGTCCGTGGACTTCAGGTAGTAGCCGGTGCCGTCGAACTTGAAGCGGTCCGGGTCGGAGAGGTTCTTGCCGGTCTGGATGCAGAGCAGGGCGTCGTGGGCGGTCGCCTCGTGCGCGTAGGTGTAGTGCGAGTCGTTGGTGACGAGCGGCGGGATGCCGAGCTTCTTTCCGATCTCCAGGAGGCCGTCGCGGACCCGGTGCTCGATCTCGATGCCGTGGTCCATCAGCTCCAGGAAGTACCGGTCCTTGCCGAAGATGTCCTGGTACTCGGAGGCGGACTTCAGGGCCTCGTCGAACTGGCCGAGGCGCAACCGGGTCTGGAGCTCGCCGGAGGGGCAGCCGGTGGAGGCGATCAGGCCCTCGGACCACTGGGAGATGGTCTCCTTGTCCATCCGGGGCCACTTCTGGAGCCAGCCCTCGGCGTAGGCGTCGGAGGAGAGCCGGAAGAGGTTGTGGAGTCCGGTGGCGTTCGCCGCCCAGATCGTCTTGTGGGTGTAACCGCCGGAACCGGAGACGTCGTCCCGCTTCTGGTGCGGCTGGCCCCACTGGATCTTCCGCTTGTTCCGCCGGGACTCGGGGGCGACGTACGCCTCGATGCCGATGATCGGCGTGACCCCGGCCTTCTTGGCCGTGTGGAAGAAGTCGTACGCCCCGTGCAGGTTGCCGTGGTCGGACATGGCGATGTGCGTCATGCCCATCTCGTTGCACGCGTCGAACATGTCCTTCAGCCGCGCGGCACCGTCCAGCAGCGAGTACTGGGTGTGGACGTGGAGGTGCGTGAAGGGCGGCTTGGTCACGGCGGGAGGCCTCCGGGAACGACGACGGGCAGGCTGCGGGCAGGCTGCGGGGGACGGTGTCGGAGTCTAGTCGGGCGGGAGGGTCGGACGGGGCACTCGGGGGCTAGGGTCGCGCGTTGGGGGATGGGGAACAGCTGTCCCTTTTGTCGTGAACACTCTGCGTGCACGTCCCGTACCAGGAGGCATCCCGATGTCGGTCCCCCAGCCCACCGCCGCCGAGCGCGGTGAGCACGTCCTCGCCGTCTTCGACACCGCCTTCGGCGAGCTGCTCGCCGCCGACCCGGCGGCCTTCCGGGTCAAGTTCCGCAAGATGGCCGGATCCGCCTTCGCCTTCTACCGGGGCACCGCCTGCCTGTTCTACTCCGACCTGGAGCGGGAGGCGGACGGCGGGCCGTACCTGGACGGGCGCACCGGCCGGGTCTGGATACACGGCGACCTGCACGCCGAGAACTTCGGCACGTACATGGACGCCAACGGGCGCCTGGTCTTCAACGTCAACGACTTCGACGAGGCCTACGTGGGCCCGTTCACCTGGGACCTGAAGCGGCTCGCGGCCTCGCTCGCCCTGATCGGCTACGCCAAGGCGCTCAGCGACCGGCAGATCACCGAGCTGGTGCGGATCTGCGCCGCCGCCTACCGGGAGCGGATCCACGCCCTGGCGACCGGCGCCGAGGACGACGAGGCGCCCGGCTTCACCCTGGAGACCGCCGCCGGGCCGCTGCTCGGCGCCCTGCGCCGGGCCCGGTCGCTGACCCGCTTCGGGCTGCTCGACTCGATGACCGAGATCCGGGACTTCGAGCGCCGCTTCTCGGCGGGCGGCGGCGCACTCGCGCTGGACGCGGACACCCGCCGCGAGGTCCTGGCGGCCTTCGAGGGCTATCTGGAGACCCTGCCGGAGTCCAGCCTGGCCCGCCCCGACTCGTACCGGGTGAAGGACGTGGTCGGGCGGCGCGGGATCGGCATCGGCTCGGCCGGCCTCCCCTCGTACAACATCCTCCTGGAGGGCAACAGCGACGCCCTGGAGAACGACGTCGTGATCTACCTCAAGCAGGCGCAGACCCCGGCGGTCTCCCGGCACGTGACGGACCCGGCGGTGCGGGACTACTTCCGGCACGAGGGGCACCGGACCGTGATCTCGCAGCGGGCGCTCCAGGCGCACGCGGACCCCTGGCTGGGGTGGACGGAGCTGGGCGGCGCCGGGCAGCTGGTGGCGGAGGTCTCGCCGTACGCGGTGGACCTGGACTGGTCGGACATCGACGACCCGGCCGAGATCGCGGCGACCGTGGCGGACCTGGGCCGGGCGACGGCCACCATGCACGCGGCGGCGGACGACTCCAGCGGCCACTCGCTCGTGCCGTTCTCGACGGAGCGGGCCATCGACGCGGCGATCGGCGACGACGGGGAGGGCTTCGCGGAGTTGCTCGTGGACTTCGCGCACGCCTACGGGGCCCGGGCCCGGGCGGACCACCAGATCTTCGTGGACCTCTTCCGCAACGGCCGGATCCCGGGGCTCCGGGGCCCCGGGGAGACGTCCACAGCTTCCCTTTAGGGACCCCTTACGCGCCCCCGTGGGACACTCCTGGGCGATGGACATGGCAGGGACGCAGCTGAGGGCGCTGCGGGCGGCGTTCTTCACGGCACTGGTCGTGACGCTGTCCGTGGCGTCCCACGTGCTGCTCTCGGGCGTGCCGCTGCCGGTGGGCGCGGTCGTCCCGGTCGCCGCCGCCGTCTTCGCCGTGGCGTACGCGCTGGCCGGCCGCGAGCGCGGCCTCGGCCCGATCGCCGGGCTCCTCGTCCCGCTGGAGCTGGCCGCCGACACGCTCTTCACCAGCGGCCAGGCGGTCTGTTACGGCTCCGCCGGCGGCCCGGTCGCCGGGTCGCTGCGCGCGGTGGGCGTGGAGGTCTTCTGCGGCGGCGCCGTGGGGGCTCCGCTGCCCGGCGTGGCGGCCCCGGAGAGCGGGCACGCGGCCGCGCTCCTCTCCTCCCCCGACCCGGCGCTGCCGTGGCTGCTGCTCCTGGCCCACGTGGGCGTCGGCTTCTCGGCGGCGTGCTGGCTGCGCGGCGGGGAGCGGGCGCTGGCCCGGCTGGTGGGCGCGGTGGAGGCCTTCGCGTTCCGGCCGCTGCTGCTCGTGGCGGCCTTCTTCCGTACGGGTGGTCCGGCGCCCCGGCGCACCGGGCGTCCCGGGGGCCCGCTCCGGTCCTCGCGCACCCGGCTCCTCGTGCACTCCGTGGGGCGGCGGGGGCCGCCGCGTCCGGGTCCCGCTCTCGTCTGAGCGGGCCCTCGCGGCCCCTTCCCCCCTTTTTCCACGGACTTTTCCACGGATCCCCACGGAGACAACGATCATGAGTGCACGCAACAGCAAGGCCAACAAGGCGGCGGCCCGCGAGCGGCTGCGCGAGGAGCGCGAGCGGCAGGCGAAGAAGGACCGGGCGCGCCGGCAGCTCGTCGTGGCCGGCTCGGCCGTCGCCGTCCTGGCCCTCGCCGGCGGCGTCGGCTACGCGGTGGTGCAGGCCAACAAGCCCTCCCACTGGGAGGCGGCGGCCGAGGCGACGACCGTCACGGCCCCGAAGAACACCTCGGGCGCGAACGGCACGACGGTCGTCGTCGGCAAGGCGTCCGCGAAGAAGACCCTGGAGCTGTACGAGGACTCGCGCTGCCCGGTCTGCGCGACCTTCGAGCAGGGCGTGGGCTCCACGGTGGAGAAGGACGTCGAGGCGGGCAAGTACAAGATCCGGTACGTCGGCGCCACCTTCATCGACGACGCCGTCCCGGGCGAGGGTTCGAAGAACGCGCTCTCGGCGCTCGGCGCGGCCCTGGACGTGAGCCCGGAGGCCTTCCTCACGTACAAGTCCGCGCTCTACTCCGCCAAGTTCCACCCGGAGGAGAACGACGACAAGTTCGCCGAGGACTCCTACCTCCTGGAGGTCGCGGAGTCGGTCCCGGCGCTCAAGGGCAACGCCGCGTTCAAGAAGAACGTTGAGGAGGGCACCTTCGACGCGTGGGCGATGAAGATGTCCAAGGCCTTCGACGACAGCGGGGTGAAGGGCACCCCGACGCTGAAGATGGACGGCAAGCCCGTGACGGTCCAGGGCACGGACAACCCGCCGATGACTCCGGAGCAGTTCACGACGGCGATCACGGCGGCCCTCAAGGGCTGACGCCCGCCCCCTGTCCAAAGAGCGCCCCCCGTTCAAAGGGCGCTCCTCGTTCAAAGGACGCCCCCGCCCCTGACGGCGCGCCTTCCCCCCGGCCCCGGACCCGAGACGGTCCGGGGCCGGGGGGCATCCGGGGCCGGGGTGTGCCCGAGGCCGGGGTACGTCCGAGGCCGGGGCCCGTCCGAGGCCGAGGTCCGTCCGGGTCGCCGGACCGGCTCCCGGCATCCCGGCGTCCCTGCGGCGACCGACCGGCGAACTTCCGGATTTCGTCTGCCCTCCGGTCATACCCGTCAGTAATCTGACTGCCCGTGACCAGTCGTTTCATATCCTCCGCCCCCACCCGCCGGACGGTCGTGAAGGCCGCCGCCGCCACCGCCGTCGCCGCGCCCGCCCTCCTGGGCACCGCGTCGCCCGCCCTCGCGGGGACCGGGGCGCCCGCCTTCCTCCACGGCCTCGCCTCCGGCGACCCGCTGCCCGACGGCGTCCTGCTCTGGACGCGCGTCACCCCCGTCCCCGAGGCCGTACCCGGCTCCGGCCTCGGCCCCGACGTCCGGGTCGGCTGGGAGGTCGCGGAGGACCGCGCCTTCGCCCGGGTCGTGGCCTCCGGCACGACCACGGCGGGCGCCGCCACCGACCACACCGTGAAGGCGGACGTCCGGGGCCTGCTCCCGGCCACCGCCTACTGGTTCCGCTTCACCGCGGACGGCGTGGTCTCGCCGCCCGCCCGCACCCGCACCGCCCCGGCCGCCGACGCGGCCGCGCCCGGCGTCCGCTTCGGCGTGGTCTCCTGCGCGAACTGGGAGTCCGGATACTTCTCCGCCTACCGCCACCTGGCCGCCCGCGCCGACCTGGACGCGGTGCTCCACCTCGGGGACTACCTCTACGAGTACGCGAGCGGGGCCTACCCCGACGCGAAGTACACCGTCCGGGCCCACGAGCCGCGTCACGAGACCGTCTCGCTCGCCGACTACCGCGCCCGGCACGGAACGTACAAGACGGACCCCGACCTGCGGGCGCTGCACGCGGCGCACCCGGTGATCGCCATCTGGGACGACCACGAGTTCGCCAACGACGCCTGGACGGGCGGGGCCGAGAACCACACTCCCGGCGCCGAGGGGGCGTGGGCGGCCCGGGTGGCGGCCGCCAAGCAGGCGTACTTCGAGTGGATGCCGGTCCGGGCCTCCACCGAGGGCACGGTCTTCCGGCGCCTGCGCTTCGGCAGGCTGGCCGATCTGCACCTGCTCGACCTGCGTTCGTTCCGCTCGGCGCAGGCGAGGACGGGCAGCGGGGCGGTGGACGACCCGGAGCGGAGCATCACCGGCCGCGCCCAGCTGGACTGGCTCAAGGCGGGGCTGGCCGGTTCGGACGCGGCCTGGCAGCTGGTCGGCACCTCGGTGATGATCTCGCCGGTCGCCTTCGGCGCCCTGCCCGCCCACCTCCTGGAGCCGCTCGCGGAGTTGACGGGCCTGCCGAAGGAGGGGCTCGCGGTCAACGTGGACCAGTGGGACGGCTACACGGACGACCGGAGGGAACTGCTGGCGCACCTGACGGCGCGGGGCGTCCGGAACACGGTCTTCCTGACCGGCGACATCCACATGGCCTGGGCCAACGACGTGCCGGTGAAGGCCGCGACGTATCCGCTCTCGGCCTCGGCGGCGACCGAGTTCGTGGTCACCTCGGTGAGCTCGGACAACCTGGACGACCTGCTGCACGTGGCGCCGGGAACGCTCTCGGTGGTGGCGGCGACCGCCGTGAAGGCCGCCAACCGGCACGTGAAGTGGGTGGACATGGACCACCACGGCTACGGCGTGCTGGACGTGACCGCCGCCCGCTCGCAGATGGACTACTACACGGTCTCCGACAAGGCGGACCCGGACGCGACGACGGCCTGGGCGCGCTCGTACCGGACGGCGAGCGGAACGCAGCGTGTCGAGCGGGTGTACCAGCCGGTCCTCTGAGGCCTCCGCGAGGGTCTGTTTTCAGCCATGATCCCTTCTGTTAACGGGAGATCACACGGCTACGGCGGGTGGCGAGCTCCAGCGATCGAATCCGGACACACCACCCGCCTCCCTCCCCTCGACCATTACGTCGACGTCTCAAACTCCGGAAGGCGCAGAAGATTTTCTTCCCGTTGCACCGAATTGCCCGACGGATGATTGGGCCTGATCACTCCTCAACGACGGCTGACATGGACGCGTAATCTCCCCGGCGTGGCGGAGGAAGTTCCTCCACCCACCCCCCACGAGGAGTCACCATGCGTGCTCTTGCCCGTATATCCCCGCGTATGTCACGTCGTGTCATCGGTACCGCCGTCATGGCCGGAACCCTGGCCCTGGCGCCGCTCTCCGCCCCCGTCGCCACCGGCGCGTCCCCCGCCGACCGCGTCTCCGCCGCACCCTCCGCCGAGGAGTGCGAGGACGGTGCCGTCTCCGCCGCCCGCAAGGCGCGCGGCGCCGACCACCACGCCGCCGAGCCCAACGAGGTCTCGGCCGCCCAGGCCAAGGCGATGGACGCCGACCTGAAGAAGAGACTGGCGTCGCTCTCCCCGGCCGCGACCGCCGGCGCCGGCCGCGCCGCCGCCTCGGGCCGGGCCGCCGCGGCGGTCACCATCCCCGTCTACTTCCACGTCATCCACTCCGGGACGACGGGCAAGCTCTCCGCCTCCGCGATCAACAGCCAGATCGCCGTCCTCAACGCGGCCTACGGCGGCCAGGGCACCGGCAACGTGAACACCAACTTCCAGTTCACGCTGGCCGGCACCGACTACACCAACAACTCCAGCTGGTACAACCTGGCCTCCGGCTCCAGCGCCGAGAAGCAGATGAAGCAGACGCTCCGCAAGGGCGGCGCGGGCGCGCTGAACTTCTACACCGCCAAGCTGAGCGGCGGCCTCCTCGGCTGGGCGACCTTCCCGACCTCGTACGCCTCCAACCCGAAGATGGACGGCGTCGTCGTCCTGGACGCCTCGCTCCCGGGCGGCTCGGCGGCCAACTACAACCAGGGCGACACCGGAACGCACGAGGTCGGCCACTGGATGGGGCTGTACCACACCTTCCAGGGCGGCTGCGGCGGCAGCGGCGACTCCGTGGCCGACACCCCGGCCGAGTCGAGCCCGGCGTACGAGTGCCCGACGGGCCGCGACACCTGCACCACGGCGGGGGCCGACCCGATCCACAACTTCATGGACTACACGTACGACTCCTGCATGTACCAGTTCACCGCGGGCCAGGTGTCCCGGATGAGCCAGCACTGGTCCGCGTACCGCGCGGGCTGACCGGCTCCGGGAACACACCGGGGGCGCGGCGGGAAGGGTCCCGCCGCGCCCCCGGCGCACGTCCGAGCGGAGTTACGAGGCGTCCGCCAGCTCCTCCAGGAACGCGAGCGCCACCGCCCAGGTCCGCTCGGCCGCCTCCGCGTCCCAGTCCGGCAGCTCCGGGTCCGTGTACAGGTGCCCGGCGCCCCGGTAGCGGTGGATCTCCACGTCCGCCCCGGCCCGGCCCATCTGGAGGTACCAGGCGGACAGCCAGTCGTCCGTCTCGAAGGGATCGGGCTCGGCCACGTGCAGCTGTACGGGCAGCTCGTCCGCCGACGCGTTCGGCGCCAGGTCCGAGGTGCCGTGCAGCAGCAGAAGGCCGCGCGCCTTCTCGTCGCCGAGGGCCAGGGTCTGCGCGACCGACGCGCCCAGCGAGAAGCCGGCGTAGACGAGACCGCGCTCCGAGTACGGGGCGGCGGCCAGGATCGCACGCTTCAGCAGCTCGTCCTTGCCGATCTCGTCCCGCTTCGCCATGCCCTCCTCCACCGAGTCGGTGGTCCAGCCGTCGAAGAGGTCCGGCGTCCACACCCGGTGCCCGGCGGCCCGCAGCCGGTCGGCCGCGGCCTCCACGGCCGGGCGCGCGCCGTACACCGAGTGGAAAAGCATGATGTCCATGCCCGCCATCCTGCCACCCGCGGCGGCCCGCCCCCGCTCAGCGCATACTGCGCACGTCGAGCTGGCGGAGCACCCGGTCCACCACCTCGGGGTCGGCGCCCGGCTCGCTGCGCGCCGCCAGGACCTCGTGCCGGGCGGCCGACATCAGCTCCCTCTGGATGCGCTGCACCGCCCTGAAGCGGTCCGCCCGCTCCGCGAAGGCGGCCCGCCGCTCGTCGTCCACCATGTCCGGGCTGATCCGCGCCCCGATGTCGAAGGCGCCGCGGTGGAGCCGCTCCTGCACCTCCTCCGGCAGCTCCTCGACCTCCTCGATCTCCTTGAGCCGCCGCTTGGCCGCCTTCGCGGCCCGGACCGCGAGCTCGCGCTCCAGGGCCCGCTCGGCCTCGGCGTCCGCCTTCACCCCGAGCCGCCGGACCAGGGCGGGCAGGGTGAGCCCCTGGAGGACGAGCGTGGTGAGGATCACGCAGAAGGCGATGAAGACGATCTCCGCGCGGCCGGGGAAGGGTTCGCCGTCGTCGGTGGTGAGCGGGACGGCGAGCGCGAGCGCCACCGAGGCCACCCCGCGCATCCCCGCCCACCACATGACGACGGTCTCCCGCCAGCTCACCGGGATCTCCTCGTCCACGTCCCGGAGCGTGTGCATCTTCTGTGCCAGCCAGGTCGCGGGCAGCAGCCACAGCAGCCGCACGACGACGACCGTCCCGGCCACGGCGGCGCCCCAGCCGAGCATCTCCAGGACGTGCCCGTCCGCGTACCCGAAGACGTGGACGACCTCCAGGCCGATGAGGCCGAAGGCGATGCCGGTCACGAGGGTGTCGACGATCTCCCAGAAGGTCTGCCCGGCGAGCCGGCCCATGACGTCGTCGGCGTCGGCCGCGTGCTCGGCCAGGAAGAGCGCGGTGATCAGGACGGAGAGGACGCCGGAGCCGTGCAGCTCCTCGGCGAGCACGTAGCTCACGAAGGGGACGAGGAGAGTGAGCCCGGTCTGCAGGGTGGCGTCGCCGAGGAACCCGATGAGCTTGTTGGAGAGCCAGCCGAGTCCCAGGCCGACGACCACGGCGACGACGGCGGAGAGCACCAGGGCACCGGCCGCCTCGGGCACGGAGAAGGTGCCGCTGACGGCGGCCGCGATCGCCACGTGGTAGAGCACGATCGCGGTGACGTCGTTGAAGAGGCCCTCGCCCTCCAGGATCGACACGAGCCTGCGGGGCAGTCCGAGCGAGCCCGCGACGGCGGTCGCGGCGACCGGGTCCGGCGGGGCGACGAGGGCGCCGAGCGCGATGGCGGCGGCCAGCGGGATGCCGGGCACCAGCGCGTTGGCGACGGCGCCGACGGCCGCCGTCGTGACGAAGACCAGGGCCACCGCGAGCAGGAAGATGGGCCGCTTGTTGGCCGCGAACTGGCGCCAGGAGGTCCGCTGCACGGCCGCGTAGAGGAGCGGCGGCAGCACCAGCGGGAGGATGTACTGCGGCGGGATCTCGACGTTCGGCACGAACGGCAGGAAGGCCAGCACGATCCCGACGAGGGTCATCAGGACGGGCGCGGGCAGCCCCAGCCGCTCGCCGAGCGGGACGGTGAGCAGGGCGCCGAGGAGCAGCAGGAACAGCAGGGCCAATTGATCCACGGGCCCAGCCTGCCACGCGGGCGTCTTTTCACACGTGTTGTCCCCGGGGCGCCGCGGCGGGCGGCCCGGACCGGCCCTACAGCGCCTTCCGCATGGCCCGGTGCGGGATGCCCGCGTCCGGGAACTCGGGGCCGTACGCCTCGTAGCCCAGCCGCTCGTAGAAGCCGAGGGCGTGGGTCTGCGCGTGCAGGTCGACGGCGGTCAGACCGCGCTCGCGCGCCGCCTCCTCGATGCCCCGGACCAGGGCCGCGCCGACCCCGAGGCCGCGGGCCGCCTTGGCGACCGCGAGCCGGCCGAGGGAGCCCACCGAGGCGTCGCCGCCGGTCTTGCCGAGCGCGTCGGCGCCGTGCAGCAGGCGCCCGGTGCCCAGCGGCAGGCCGTCCTCGCGGACCGCGAGGACGTGCACGGCGGTCGCGTCGTACGCGTCGTACTCCAGCTCCCGGGGCACGCCCTGCTCCTCGACGAAGACCTCGCGGCGGACCGCGAAGCAGGCCTCCCGGTCCTCGTCGCCCAGGACCTCGCGGACCTCGTACGCGGTGCTCACCGGCTCTCCGCCTCGATCCGGTCCAGGGCCTTGCGCAGGTCCTCGGGGTAGGTGCTGGCGAACTCGACCCACGAGCCGTCGCCGGGGTGCTCGAAGCCGAGGCGGACGGCGTGCAGCCACTGCCGGGTCAGGCCGAGGCGCTTGGCGATCGTCGGGTCGGCGCCGTAGGTGAGGTCGCCGACGCAGGGGTGGCGGTGGGCGGACATGTGCACCCGGATCTGGTGGGTGCGGCCCGTCTCCAGCTTGATGTCGAGCAGCGAGGCCGAGCGGTACGCCTCGATGAGGTCGTAGTGCGTGACGGAGGGCTTGCCGTCGGCGGTGACCGCCCACTTGTAGTCGTGCTGCGGGTGACGGCCGATGGGGGCGTCGATGGTGCCGCTCATCGGGTCGGGGTGCCCCTGGACCAGCGCGTGGTAGCGCTTGTCGACCGTGCGCTCCTTGAACTGGCGCTTGAGCGAGGTGTACGCGTACTCCGACTTGGCGACCACCATCAGGCCGGAGGTGCCGACGTCGAGGCGGTGCACGATGCCCTGGCGCTCGGCGGCGCCGGAGGTGGAGATGCGGTAGCCGGCGGCGGCGAGGCCGCCGATGACGGTGGTGCCGGTCCAGCCGGGGCTGGGGTGGGCGGCGACGCCGATCGGCTTCATGATGACGACGATGTCGTCGTCGTCGTGGACGATCTCCATGCCCTCGACGGGCTCCGCGACGATCTGCACGGGCGCGGCCGCGCCCGGCATCTCGACCTCCAGCCACGCGCCGCCGCTGACCCGCTCGGACTTGCCGACGACGGAGCCGTCGACCTGGACCTTCCCGGCGGCGGCCAGCTCGGCCGCCTTCGTACGGGAGAACCCGAACATGCGGGCGATGGCGGCGTCGACGCGCTCGCCCTCCAGGCCATCGGGAACGGGCAGGGTGCGGATCTCGGGACTCGTGCTCACCCGTCGAGTATGCCTTGTCAGTCCTTGTGGACGGTCCCGTCGGGGTCCAGGCCCCGGAACGACAGGATCACGATGAGGATGCCGCCGCAGACGATCGCCGAGTCGGCGAGGTTGAAGACGGCGAAGTGCGCGGGGGCGATGAAGTCGACGACCGCGCCCTCGAAGACGCCCGGCGAGCGGAAGATCCGGTCCGTGAGGTTGCCGAGGGCGCCGCCGAGCAGCAGGCCGAGCGCGATGGCCCAGGGCAGGCTGTAGAGCTTCCGGGCGAGCCGGACGATCACGACGATGACGGCGGCGGCGATGCAGGTGAAGATGATCGTGAAGGCCTCGCCCATGCCGAAGGCGGCGCCCGGGTTCCGGATGGCGTCGAAGCGGAGCAGGTCGCCGATCACCCGGATCGGCTCGCGGCCCTCCAGCTTCTCGACCACGAGGATCTTGCTGCCGAGATCGAGCAGGTAGGCCAGGAGGGCCACCACGAACAGGGCGACGACCCTGCGCCTGCCCCGGGGACGCTCCGCGGGGGCGTCCGTGCCGTCGGAGGCCGCCGACTCGTCGGCCCCTGCTGAATCCGGCGTACCGATGATGCGCTCCGCCTCTGCCACGTGAGTGAGTCCCTCGACCTCGATGCCTGACCGTGCACCGAGGGTACGGCACAGACGTACGACCCCGACGCCCGAGACCACGCCCGCGACGCCCGGAGCCCGCCGCGCCTCCACGCCCGGCCCCCGGCCACCGGAGCCGCCCGGGCCCCGGACCGCCGCAGCCGCCGAACCACCCGCCGCCGAAGCCACCCGCGCCCCGGGCCACCGGTGATCCGTCCCGTCACCCGAGGGCCCGGACCGCCGCACCCGCCAGGAGGCCGGGCGCAGCCGCCGGGCCGCCCGCCGCCGAAGCCGCCCGCGCCCCGCGCCACCGCCCGGCGTCCCCGCCGGGTCACCGGTGATCCGCCCCGTCACCCCCGGGCCCGGCCCCGTACCGGCGTCGGCGGCCCGAACGCCGGGCGCACCGCCGGAGGCCGGGTGGCCCCGCCCCGGGGCCGTACCCGGTCCCGTTCCCTCAGCCGCGCCGTTCCTGACGCTGCTTGTCCTCGACGCAGAGGGTGGCTCTCGGGAAGGCCTGCATACGGGCCTTGCCGATCGGCTTGCCGCAGACCTCGCACAGGCCGTAGGTGCCGGCGTCGAGCCGTTCCAGGGCGTGCTCGGACTGCTCCAGCATCTCCCGGGCGTTGGCCGCGAGGGCCAGCTCGTGCTCGCGGGTGATGTTCTTGGTGCCGGTGTCGGCCTGGTCGTCCCCGGCGCCGTCGCCCGAGTCCCGCATGAGGCCGGTGAGCTCCTCCTGGGAGTGGGCGAGCTCGCTGCGCAGCCGCAGCACCTCCGCCTGGAGCCCGTTGCGGGCCTCGGCGACCTCCTCCGGCGTCCAGGGGTCCTCGCCCGGACGGACCGCGAGCTCGCCGGTACGGGCCGGGGGCACCGCCGCCCCGTCCTCGACGGTCGTCACGCCACCCGCGGTCTTCTTCGCTGCCACCGTCCTGGCTCCTGTCTGCTTCCGCGCGGACGCCTTCCTGGCGGGCGCGCCCGGAGCGGCGGTGTCCTCGGCGGAGGCCGCCTCGGCGGGGGCCGCCGCTCCCGTCTTCTCCACGACGGCCTTCTTGGCCGCCGCGGCCTTCTTCGCGACCGTCTTCTTCGCGGCCGCCACCTTCTTCGCGACCGCCTTCTTGGCGCCCGCCCCGCCGGCCCCCTTCTTCTCGGGGGCCGACGGTTCCTCCGCGACCGTGGGGTGCCCGGCGACCGCCGTCCGTTTCCCGGCCGTGGTCTTCTTCGCGGCGGTCTTCTTCGCCACCATGTCGCGGCCCCTTCACATTTTGTGATCTTGCTCGCGAATCGTGCTGGGACGATAAATCGGCCCGAGGCCCGCGGCAACGGGGCACGCCGCCGTTCCCACCCGCCCCCGCTCCCCGCCGGGGCGGCCCGCATCCGTTGTGCCCCGCTCCCCGCCCGGTTATCCGCCCCTCCCCTCCCCCACATGGCCCCACACCGGGTCCGGCGCCCGCCGTGTGGCCATTCGGGTCACGGAAAACCGGTCCGCCCCCGTTCCCGGGGGCCCGTACACTGGGCTCAGCGAAAGGCTTGGATGGGGACGAGTAGCGTCGTACGCAGCCATGAGCGACCCGGGGACGGTGAGAGCCCGGGGGCGAGCCCGATGTGAAGCATCACCCCGGAGCCGCCGGAAGAAAGCCGCACCCCGGGGTGCGGCGACTAGACCCGGCGTCGCGACCCCAATGAGGGGGCTCGGGTCGGTCACGTCCGGAGCCAAGGAGGGTGGTACCGCGGGAGCAGCGCTCTCGTCCCTCCGACGGAAGCAGAACCGTCCGTCCGGAGGAGAGTCCGCCGCATGACAGCGCCGCAGTACCGCCAGGTGCCCGCCCAGGTCGACCTGCCCGCCCTCGAGCACGCCGTGCTCGACTTCTGGCAGGAGAACAAGGTCTTCGCGAAGACCCTGGAGCAGTCCGAGGGCCGCCCCGAGTGGGTGTTCTACGAGGGCCCGCCCACCGCCAACGGAATGCCGGGCGCCCACCACATCGAGGCCCGCGTCTTCAAGGACGTCTTCCCCCGCTTCCGGACCATGCGCGGCTACCACGTGGCCCGCAAGGCCGGCTGGGACTGCCACGGCCTGCCGGTCGAGCTCGCCGTCGAGAAGGAGCTCGGCTTCTCCGGCAAGAAGGACATCGAGGCGTACGGCATCGCCGAGTTCAACGACAAGTGCCGCGCGTCGGTGACCCGCCACACCGACGCCTTCGCCGAGCTGACGACCCGGATGGGCTACTGGGTCGACCTGGACGACGCGTACCGGACCATGGACCCCTCGTACATCGAGTCGGTCTGGTGGTCGCTGAAGCAGATCTTCGACAAGGACCTGCTGGTCCAGGACCACCGGGTCGCCCCCTGGTGTCCCCGCTGCGGCACCGGCCTCTCGGACCACGAGCTGGCGCAGGGGTACGAGACGGTCGTGGACCCCTCGGTCTACGTCCGCTTCCCGCTGACCTCAGGACCGCTGGCCGGCCGGGCGGCGCTCCTGGTCTGGACGACGACCCCGTGGACCCTGGTGTCCAACACGGCGGTCGCCGCCCACCCCGAGGTCACCTACGTGGTCGCCACCGACGGCGACGAGCAGGTCGTCGTCGCCGAGCCGCTGGTCGAGAAGGCGCTCGGCGAGGGCTGGGTCACCACCGGTGAGACCTTCACCGGCAAGGACATGGAGCGCTGGACGTACGAGCGCCCGTTCGAGCTGATCGACTTCCCGGAGCCGGCGCACTACGTCGTCAACGCCGAGTACGTGACGACCGAGGACGGCACGGGTCTGGTCCACCAGTCCCCCGCCTTCGGCGAGGACGACCTCCGGGTCTGCAAGGCGTACGGCCTGCCGGTCGTGAACCCGGTCCGCCCCGACGGCACCTTCGAGGAGGACGTGCCGCTGGTCGGCGGCGTCTTCTTCAAGAAGGCCGACGAGAAGCTGACCGCCGACCTGGACGCGCGCGGCCTGCTCTTCAAGCACATCGCGTACGAGCACAGCTACCCGCACTGCTGGCGCTGCCACACGGCGCTGCTCTACTACGCGCAGCCGTCCTGGTACATCCGCACGACCGCGGTCAAGGACCGGATGCTCGCGGAGAACGAGCGGACCAACTGGTTCCCGGAGTCGGTCAAGCACGGCCGCTTCGGCGACTGGCTGACCAACAACGTCGACTGGGCGCTCTCCCGCAACCGCTACTGGGGCACCCCGCTGCCGATCTGGCGCTGCGAGCACGGGCACCTCACCTGCGTGGGCTCGCGCGCGGAGCTGACCGAGCTGACCGGCACCGACCAGTCGGGCCTGGACCCGCACCGCCCGTACATCGACGCGGTCACGTTCGCCTGCCCCGAGGACGGCTGTTCCCTGGAGTCCGTCCGCGTCCCGGAGGTCATCGACGCCTGGTACGACTCGGGCTCGATGCCGTTCGCGCAGTACGGCTACCCGTACGAGAACAAGGAGCTGTTCGAGAGCCGCTACCCGGCGCAGTTCATCTCCGAGGCGATCGACCAGACCCGCGGCTGGTTCTACACGCTGATGGCCGTCGGCACCCTGGTCTTCGACAAGTCGTCGTACGAGAACGTGGTCTGCCTGGGCCACATCCTCGCCGAGGACGGCCGCAAGATGTCCAAGCACCTGGGGAACATCCTCCAGCCGATCCCGCTGATGGACCAGCACGGCGCCGACGCGGTCCGCTGGTTCATGGCGGCCGGCGGCTCGCCGTGGGCGGCCCGCCGGGTGGGCCACGGCACGATCCAGGAGGTCGTCCGCAAGACCCTCCTGACGTACTGGAACACGGTCGCCTTCCAGGCGCTGTACGCCCGTACGTCCGGCTGGGCGCCGAGCGCGGCGGACCCGGCCCCGGCCGACCGCACGGTCCTCGACAAGTGGCTGTTGTCCGAGCTGAACACGCTGGTGGCCGAGGCGACCGAGGCGATGGAGTCGTACGACACCCAGCGCACCGGCAAGCTCCTGTCGGCGTTCGTCGACGACCTGTCCAACTGGTACGTGCGCCGCTCCCGCCGCCGCTTCTGGCAGGGCGACAAGGCGGCCCTGCGGACCCTGCACGAGGTCGTGGAGACGGTCACGCGCCTGATGGCGCCGCTGACCCCGTTCATCACCGAGCGGGTCTGGCAGGACCTGGTGGTCCCGGTGACCCCGGGCGCCCCGGAGTCGGTCCACCTGGCGACCTGGCCGGAGGCGGACGCGTCCCTGATCGACGGCACGCTCTCCGAGCAGATGCTGCTCGTCCGGCGTCTGGTGGAGCTGGGCCGGGCGACGCGCGCCGAGTCGGGCGTGAAGACCCGTCAGCCGCTCTCCCGCGCCCTGGTGGCGGCCAACGGCTTCGCGGCCCTCTCCCCGGAGCTGCGGGCCCAGATCACGGAGGAGCTGAACGTCTCCTCCCTTGCGTCCCTCTCGGAGGTCGGCGGCTCGCTCGTCGACACGACGGCGAAGGCCAACTTCCGGGCCCTGGGCAAGCGCTTCGGCAAGGGCGTCCAGGACGTGGCGAAGGCGGTGGCGGCGGCGGACGCGGCGGCCCTCTCCCTGGCCCTGCGCTCCGGCGAGGCGCCCCTGGAGGTCAACGGCGAGACGATCACCGTCACCCCTGAGGAGATCATCATCACGGAGACCCCCCGCGAGGGCTGGTCGGTCGCCTCGGACGCGGGCGCGACGGTCGCCCTGGACCTGGAGATCACCCCGGAGCTGCGGCAGGCGGGCCTGGCCCGTGACGCGATCCGGCTCATC
This sequence comes from Streptomyces sp. NPDC093071, assembly GCF_044754545.1. Lineage (NCBI taxonomy): Bacteria > Bacillati > Actinomycetota > Actinomycetes > Kitasatosporales > Streptomycetaceae > Streptomyces > Streptomyces sp. NPDC093071. The sequence goes on from NZ_JBIVPH010000003.1 coordinate 291,166, forward strand.
CAGGAGGCCCGCAAGAACAGCGGCCTGGACGTCGCCGACCGCATCGCCCTGCGCTGGACCTCCGGCTCCCCGGAGACCACCGACGCCCTGACGGCCCACGCGGCCCTCATCGCGGACGAGGTCCTGGCCACGGACCACGCCAACGGCGAGGCCGACGACACCTACGGCACCCCGTTCACGGACGAGTCCCTGAACCTGACCTTCCGCCTCCGCAAGGCGTAACCGGCACGACGAAGGCCCGGCTCCCCGGTTTCCTGGGAGCAGGGCCTTTCGTTTCCCCCGCCCCGCACCGGACGCCGACCCGGACGCACGGCGCCCCCGCCCCGCACTCACCCTCACCGCACTCACCCCGCCCACGGCAAAGGGCCGGCCCCCGGTTTCCCGGGGGCCGGCCCTTGTAGCCTGCCGACGGCTACGCGCTCGTCGCGCGGTCGCGCGCCGTCAGTTGTCGTCCTCGTCGATCAGGAAGCCCCGCATCGGCGCCGGAGCCTGCTGCATCGGCTGCGGTGCCTGGGGACGGACCGGAGCCATCGGCTGGGTCATCGCCGGGGACATCTGCTGCTGGCCGCCGCCGTAGGACGGGGCGCCGCCCATGGACGGGCCGCCACCCATCGTGCCGCCGCCGTAGGACGGCGCACCGGCACCGGCCGAGGCCATCGACGGGGCCGGCGGCAGCGAGGCCGCGGCCGGGGTGCGCGGCGGAGCCAGCGAGTCGTCGGCCTGGGTCTCCAGCTGGCGCAGCTGCGACTCCAGGTACGACTTCAGACGCGTGCGGTACTCGCGCTCGAAGCCCCGCAGGTCCTCGACCTTGCGCTCGAGGGTGGCGCGGGCGGACTCCAGGGAGCCCATCGCGACGCGGTGCTTCTCCTGCGCGTCCCGCTCCAGGGCGTCGGCCTTGGCGCGGGCGTCCCGCTCCAGGCCCTCGGCGCGCGAGCGCGCCTCGCCGACGATCTTGTTGGCCTCGGAACGGGCCTCCGCGATCGCCTGGTCCGCGGTCTGCTGGGCCAGCGAGAGGACACGCGCGGCGCTGTCGCCGCCGGGACCCTGCGCGGGCTGCTGCTGCATCTGCTGCGGGTGACCCATCGGGCCGCCCTGCATCGGGCCGGGACCCATCGGTCCACCCTGCATGGGCCCGCCCTGCATCGGGCCGGGACCCATGGGCCCGCCCTGCATGGGGCCGCCCTGCATGGGGCCGGCGGGAAGCTGGGGGGCACCGGAAGGCAGCTGCGGCGGGCCCATCTGCGGCGGCTGCTGCTGGACCGGCGGTCCGGATATGGCGGCGGGTACCGGAGCCCCGGGACCGACGGGACGATCCTGCTGCTCCGGGGGCTTGCGCATACCCTGCTGCTGCTGGTTCTGCGCGGCGGCGCGCGTCGCGGCGGCCAGCTTGGCGCGCAGGTCCTCGTTCTCGCGAAGCAGGCGGGTCAGCTCGGCTTCGACCTCGTCGAGGAAGGCATCGACCTCGTCCTCGTCATAGCCTTCTCGAAGGCGGACGGTCGTGAACTGCTTGTTCCGCACGTCCTCGGGAGTCAGCGGCATCTCTTCTTCACCTCTACGTAGTCGTCGGCAGTCGGCAAGACCGTATCGTCCACACGCACCTCACTCACCTCGCGAAACTGCTCACGATGGAGATCAGGATGTACACGATGATCATCAGAACGAAGAAGGACAGGTCGAGTGCCACGCCCCCGAGACGCAGCGGCGGGATGAGCCGCCGCAGAAGCTTGAGCGGTGGATCGGTGACAGTGTAGGTGGCCTCAAGGACGACCACCATCGCCTTACCGGGTTGCCATGAACGGGCGAACTGGAAGACGTAGTCCATGACAAGCCGGACGATCAGGAGGACGAGGAAGCACATCAGCACGATGTAGACCACCTGTAGTGCGACGCCCATCCCGCGTTTCCCTCTCCCCTGGCTTGCGTGCTCTCGCTCGTCCGGCCGCCCTCGCGACCGGTCCGTCCGGTTCCTGTGTTCTCAGCTCTGGTTGAAGAATCCGCCCTCTGCGATCCGGGCCTTGTCCTCCGCCGTGACATCGACGTTAGCAGGCGACAACAGGAACACCTTCTGCGTCACGCGCTCAATGCTGCCATGGAGCCCGAAGACGAGTCCGGCGGCGAAGTCGACAAGTCGCTTCGCGTCCGTGTCGTCCATCTCCGTGAGGTTCATGATCACCGGGGTGCCCTCACGGAAGTGTTCCCCGATGGTACGGGCCTCGTTGTAGGTCCGGGGGTGCAGCGTGGTGATGCGGTAGGGCTCCCGCTCGGACACGACCTTGGGCATGATCACCGGTGCGTTCTTCTCCAGGCTCGGGCGTTCGGGTGTGATGGATGCCACGGGGGCAATTCGGGCCGGACGTCCGCTTTCGGCGAGTACCGGGACGGAATGGGCGACGGGCTCCCGGGGGGCCGGGGGCTTCACCACCCGCACCGGCTCCTCGTGCTCCACCTGGCGCGGGGGGGCGTGACGCCGGTCGCGCTCCGGCTCCGGCTCCAGCTCGGGTTCGAAGTCGTCGTCGGGGTCGAAGCCCCGGCCGTCGTACCCATCGTCCTCCACGAGGCCGAGGTAGACCGCCATCTTGCGCATCGCGCCGGCCATTCTCCGATTCCTCCGCTCTGTGGTGGATCGGCCTTGTCACCAAGTGCCGGCGATCCACGGGCCGTCCCGCCGTTCTGCGGAATGACCATATTTTCTGCTGTGGTCCGACTTGCTTCGCGACGTTACCCGAGCTTCGGGCGGACTCCGAGTACCGCCGTACCGACGCGTACGTGTGTCGCCCCGGCGGCGACGGCCTCTTCGAGGTCTCCGCTCATCCCTGCCGACACCATGTTCGCAGCCGGACGGGTCGCGCGCAGGGCAGTCGACAAATCCATCAGCCGGTCGAAGGCCGTCCGGGGTTCGCCCGCGTACGGCCCGGCGAGCGGGGCGACCGTCATCAGGCCGCCGAGCCGCAGCCCGGGGGCGGCGTCCACGGCCGCCGCCAACTCCTCGATCCCGTCCGGCGCGACGCCGCCGCGGTCGCCCCGCCCGCCGGTCCCGGCGTCGAGCGCGACCTGGATCAGACAGCCGAGTTCGCGCCCCTCCTTCTGCGCGGCGGCGGAGAGGGCGGAGACGAGCTTCGCACGGTCGACGGACTGCACCACATCGGCATAACCCGTCACCGACTTGACCTTGTTCGTCTGCAACTGGCCCACGAAGTGCCAGGTGAGGTCGAGATCGGCACAGGCGGCCGCCTTGGGAGCGGCGTCCTGGTCCCGGTTCTCGGCGACGTGCCGAACGCCCAGGCCGTGGAGGATTCGCACGTCGCTCGCGGGGTAGGTCTTGGTGACCACGATCAGGGTCACCTCCTCGCGCGCGCGTCCTGCGGCGGCGCAGGCGGCGGTGATGCGCGCCTCCACCCGGGCCAGGTTCTCGGCGAGTTCCGCCGTGCGGTCCGTCATCAGCTCTTTCCTGCCGGGGATCCGGAGCCCGCGCCCCGGGAGGACGCGGCGTCCAGCCAGACATATCCCGCGAGTCGCCCCGTGGTGCGGTCGCGGCGGTACGAGTAGTGGTCGCGGGACTCCAGGGTGCAGACCCCGGCGTCCACCACGTCCCGGACCCCGAGCCGTTCGAGCTGCGCGCGCACTCCGGCGGCGACGTCGACGGCGGGGGTCCCCCAGGAGGTCTCCGCGGCGGCGGCCGGTTCGACGGCCGCGACCTCCTCGCGCATCGCCTCCGGCACCTCGTAGCACCGTCCGCAGACGGACGGTCCGGTGCGGGCGACGATCCGGGCGGGGTCGGCGCCGAGACCGGTCATGGCCTCCACGGCGGCCGGGACGACCCCGGCGACCATGCCGGGCCGTCCGGCGTGGGCGGCGGCCGCGACCCCGGCGACGGGGTCGGCGAGCAGGACCGGGACGCAGTCGGCGGTGAGGACGGCGAGGGCGAGCCCGCGCCGGGTGGTGACGAGCGCGTCGACGGAGGGGATCTCCGCGTCCCCCCAGGGGCCTTCGACCTCGGCCACGTCCGCGCCGTGCACCTGGTTCATCCAGACCGTCCGCGCCGGGTCGAGCCCGAGGGCCCCGGCGGCGAGCGCCCGGTTGGCGAGCACGGCCCCGGGGTCGTCGCCCACCGCGCCGCCGAGATTGAGCTCCTCGTACGGAACGGCGCTCACCCCGCCCCACCGGTCGGTGAAGGCGAAGTGCGCGCCGTTCGCGTCGAAGCGCCGTCCTATCACTTCAGGAAGTCCGGGACGTCCAGCTCCTCGGCCTGGCTGTCCGCGTACGGACGGGCCGGGGGGACCACCGGCGGGGCCGGGGTCAGCGGGGTCTCGTTGACGGCCGGGGCGACGGGCTCGGCCGGCGCGGGGGCCGGGTCCTCGCGCGGGGTCACCGTGCCGAGGCCGCCCAGCGGGCGGGAGGTCTCGGTGGCGCGGGGCGCCGGGGCGGGCTCCTCGCGCTTGGCGGAGACCGAGCCGATGATGTTGTCCCGGCGGGCCGGCGGCTGGCCGCCGTCGAAGCCGGCCGCGATGACGGTGACCCGGACCTCGTCGCCGAGGGCGTCGTCGATGACGGCGCCGAAGATGATGTTGGCCTCGGGGTGGGCCGCCTCGCTGACCAGCTGCGCGGCCTCGTTGATCTCGAAGAGGCCGAGGTCGCTGCCGCCGGAGATGGAGAGCAGCACGCCGCGGGCGCCGTCGATGGAGGCCTCCAGGAGCGGCGAGGAGATCGCCATCTCCGCGGCGGCCACCGCGCGGTCGTCGCCGCGGGCGGAGCCGATGCCCATGAGGGCCGAACCGGCCTCGGACATGACCGACTTGACGTCGGCGAAGTCGAGGTTGATCAGACCCGGGGTGGTGATGAGGTCGGTGATGCCCTGGACACCGCTCAGGAGGACCTGGTCGGCCGACTTGAAGGCGTCGAGCACGGAGACCTGGCGGTCCGAGATCGAGAGCAGCCGGTCATTGGGGATGACGATGAGGGTGTCGACCTCTTCGCGGAGCTCGGCGATGCCGTCCTCCGCCTGGTTGGCGCGACGGCGGCCCTCGAAGGTGAACGGCCGGGTGACCACACCGATCGTGAGGGCGCCGAGCGAGCGCGCGATGTTGGCGACGACGGGGGCGCCGCCGGTGCCGGTGCCGCCGCCTTCGCCCGCGGTGACGAAGACCATGTCGGCCCCCTTGAGGACCTCCTCGATCTCCTCACGGTGGTCCTCTGCCGCCTTGCGACCGACGGCCGGGTTCGCCCCGGCCCCGAGGCCGCGGGTGAGTTCACGGCCGACGTCGAGCTTGACGTCGGCGTCGCTCATCAACAGCGCTTGCGCGTCGGTGTTGATCGCGATGAACTCGACGCCCTTGAGACCGACCTCGATCATTCGGTTGATGGCATTGACACCACCGCCGCCGACACCGATGACCTTGATGACTGCGAGGTAGTTCTGCGGTGCTGCCACGTCGAAGGCCTCTCGCCTCGAGTTACGTGTCGCCACCGCGCGGTTGGCCGCGCTGCGACGACGGATGCCGATTGGGACGGTCCGAAACGCCGACCCAAACCCTAACGTTGAAGTTTAGGGTTACCAGTGTCTCTGTTCGCTGGACTCTTCCGAACAGGACACTAAGTCGACAAGCGGCGCACGTTCAACGAACACGCCGAACCTCCCGTTTTTCTTTTCACCCTATGTGATCACCCGTAGCGGTGGCCAACCAGGGTGCTGGCCAGCGACGATGCCCGTCAACTCCCCGACGAGGCGGGGGCCGTGGGAGCACTTACGTCGAAGTGCCCCGCTTTGGGAGCGGCCTTCATCAGGGCGGTGAGGACCCGGGCCTTGGCCGGGCCGTGCTCGCCGCTGCCCCAGAAGACGGTGCGGCCGCCGGTCAGCTCCAGGGTGACGGAGTCGTACGAGGTGACGCGGACGACACGGGTGTTCCGGGCGATTTCCGCCGGGAGTTCACCCCGGACGCGCACCGCCTCCCGGAGCAGCCGGTCCGTGCCGAAGCGGCGGAGGCTCGGGGAGGAGGCGGCGTCGAGGACCAGCAGGGGGACGCCCCGGGGGGCGGTGGCGACGGTGGCGAACCGGGCGCCGGTCATGTCCACTTCGGTGAACTTTCCGCCCTTTTCGATGAGCAGGACCGGCTTCCGTTCCGTCACCTTCAGATCGATTCCGTGCGGCCAGGACCGCTCGACCTCGATCGACTCGATCCGGGGCAGGAGCAGCCGGGCCCGGGCCGCGATCGCGTCGGTGTCGACGGAGGCGAGCGGGGTGCCGGCCGGGACGGCGGCGGCCTTCTCGACCTCGGCCGGGGTCAGGACCCGCGTGCCGGAAGTCTTCACACGTTCCACACGGAACCAGTCCGAGCCGTAGAGCGCCCAGACCGTGCCGGCGGCGGCCGCGGCGAGGCCGAGCGCGGAGAACAGCACCCGGGGCGCGGGCACCCGGAACCTTCGATTCCGGGCGCCCGGCCGGGACGGACCGTCCGGCGACCCCTTCGACCCGCGTGCGCCGCTCTTCTCGGCGGTCGTCGGTGCGGTTGCCACCCGGCGCCTCCTGTCTTCCGTCCGGAGCGCCGCGCTACGCCTGGCGGCGGGCGGCGATCGCCTCGTACACCATGCCGACGAGCAGGTCGTCGGCGTCCCTGCGGCCGAACTCGGCGGCGGCGCGGGACATCTCGTACAACCGGTGCGGATCGGCCAGTACGGGCAGGACGTTGCCCTGCACCCACTGCGGCGTCAGCTCCGCGTCGTCGACGAGGAGCCCGCCGCCGGCCTTGACCACCGGCTGGGCGTTGAGCCGCTGTTCGCCGTTGCCGATGGGCAGCGGGACGTACGCGGCGGGCAGTCCGACGGCGGAGAGCTCGGCGACGGTCATCGCGCCCGCGCGGCAGAGCATCATGTCGGCCGCGGCGTACGCGAGATCCATCCGGTCCACGTACGGTACCGGCACGTAGGGCGGCATACCGGGCATGTTGTCGACGCGCGGCATTTCGTTCTTCGGGCCGACCGCGTGCAGGATCTGGATGCCGGAGCGCTGGAGCACCGGGGCGACCTGCTGGATCACCTCGTTGAGCCGCCGGGCGCCCTGCGAGCCGCCCGAGACGAGCAGCGTCGGCAGGTTCGGGTCGAGCCCGAACGCGGCGCGCGCCTCGGGGCGCACCCGGGCCCGGTCGAGGGTGGCGATGGTGTGCCGCAGCGGGATGCCGATGTAGCGGGCGTTGCGGAGCTTGCTGTCCGGGGTGGCGACGGCGACCCCGGCCGCGTACCGCGAGCCGATCTTGTTGGCCAGGCCGGGCCGGGCGTTGGCCTCGTGGACCACGATGGGCACGCCGAGCCGCTTGGCGGCCAGATAGCCGGGCAGCGCCACGTAGCCGCCGAAGCCGACCACGCAGTCCGCCTTGGTGCGCTCCAGGACCTGCTCGGCCGCCTTGATCGTGCCGCGCAGCCGTCCGGGGACGGTGATCAGCTCGGGGGTGGGCTTGCGGGGCAGCGGTACGGCGGGGATGAGCGCCAGTTCGTAGCCCCGCTCGGGCACGAGCCGGGTCTCCAGACCCTTCTCCGTGCCGAGCGCCGTGATCCCCGTGCTGGGGTCCTGCCTGCGCAGGGCGTCCGCGAGGGCGAGCGCGGGCTCGATGTGGCCGGCGGTCCCCCCACCGGCGAGTACGACATGCACCGAAATTCACCGCTCTCCGGACGGGCGCTTCTTGACGCGCCGTCGCATCGACTTCCATCTCTTCCCGACCCGCTTGCCCCAGCCGGGGCGCCGCATGGCCAGGGCCGCTTTCGCGGCGGGTTCCTGTCGCGCGAAGGCGATGAGGAGCCCGACGGCGAACATGGTCGGCAGCAGGGCCGACCCCCCGTAGGAGAACAGCGGGAGCGGGACACCGGCGATCGGCAGCAGGCCGAGCACCGCACCGATGTTGATCACGGCCTGGGCCGTGATCCAGGTGGTCACACCTCCCGCGGCGAACCTCACGAAGGGGTCCTCCGTGCCTCCGGCCACGCGGATACCCGCATAGCCTAGAGCCGCGAACAGGGCGAGTACCGACAGCGTCCCCGCGAGGCCCAGTTCCTCACCGGTGACCGCGAAGATGAAGTCCGTGTGGGCTTCGGGGAGTTGGCCCCATTTCTCCACGCTCGCACCGAGTCCGGATCCGAACCATCCGCCCGACGCCAGAGCGTAGATTCCGTGCGCGGCCTGGAGGCAGGGGGCTCCCTCGCCGCCCGGGTCGGAGGCGCCGATGCACTGGAAGCGGTCCATCCGGTGCGGGCTGGTCTTGATGAGCAGCGCTCCGAGGGCGCCCGCCACCGCGAGCACGCCGACGAAGAGCCGGGTGGGCGCCCCGGCCGTCCACAGCAGGCCGAAGAGGATCGTCGTGAGGATGATCGCGGTGCCCATGTCCCCGCCGAGCATGATGAGCCCGAGCAGCAGGAAGGCCACCGGGACCAGCGGCACCAGCATGTGCTTCCACTGGGAGAGCAGCTTCACGTCCTGCTTGCGGGCGAGCAGGTCGGCCCCCCACAGGATCAGCGCCAGCTTGCCGAACTCGCTGGGCTGGAGCATGAACGGGCCGCCCAGCGAGATCCAGTTCTGGTTGCCGCCGATGTTGTGCCCTATGCCCGGGATCTGCACGAGGACCATCAGGAAGACCGCGCCGACCAGGATCGGGTAGGCGAGCGCCCGGTGCAGCTTCACCGGCATCCGGGAGGCGGCCAGGAGCAGCCCGGTGCCGAGGAGCGCGGCGAAGAACTGCTTCCGGAAGAAGTACGAGGGCACCAGCTCGTAGCGGAGCGCGGTGATCATCGAGGCGGAGTAGACCATCACGAGCCCGAGGGCGGTGATGAGCATCCCCGCGCCGATGATCACGTAGTACGCCGTGAGAGGGCGGTCCCAGGCCTTCCTGGCCCGCTCGTGGAGTCCTCGGAGCCCGCCGCCGCCGCGCGGTCGCCGCGGGGTCGCGGGAGGCCGCCCCCCGCCGCGTGCGGCGGAGGGCCGGCGCGTCCCGGCGATCTTGCTCGGCATGGTCGCCGTCCCCTCCGGTCGTGTCCGGTGCGGCCGGACCCTCCCACTGGTCGGGTCAGGCGTCCCCGGTGGCGGCGAGGGCGCGGACCGCGTCCGCGAAGGCATCGCCGCGCTCGTTGTAGTTGGTGAACATGTCCATCGAGGCGCAGGCGGGGGCGAGCAGGACCGTGTCCCCCGGGCGGGCGAGCCGGGCCGCCTCGCGGACCGCCTCGGACATCGCCCCAGTGTCGGTCCGGTCGAGGTCGACCACCGGGACCTCCGGGGCGTGTCGCGCCAGGGCTTCCCGGATCAGGGCCCGGTCGGCGCCGATCAGGACGGCCCCGCGCAGCCGCTTGGCGGACTTCTGGACGAGCTCGTCGAAGGTGGCGCCCTTGGCGAGGCCGCCGGCGATCCAGACGATCGGGTCGTAGGCGGCCAACGAGGCCTCCGCCGCGTGGGTGTTGGTGGCCTTGGAGTCGTCCACGTACGTGACTCCCCCGACCTCCTCGACCGGTTCGATGCGGTGCGGGTCGGGCCGGAAGGCCTTCAGTCCGTCCCGTACGGCCTTGGCGTCGACGCCGAAGGCGCGGGCCAGGGCGGCGGCCGCGAGGGCGTTGGCCACGTTGTGCGGGGCCGGGGGCCTCACGTCGGAGACCTCGGCGAGCTCCTGGGCGTTCTCCCGCCGGTTCTCCACGAAGGCCCGGTCGACGAGGAGGCCCTCCACGACGCCGAGTTCGGAGGGGCCGGGGGTGCCGAGGGTGAAGCCGATGGCCCGGCAGCCCTCCTCGACGTCGGCCTCGCGGACCAGGTCCTCGGTCGCCTTGTCGGCGACGTTGTACACGCAGGCGACCCGGTTGCCCTCGTAGATCCGGCCCTTGTCGGCGGCGTACGCCTCCATGGAGCCGTGCCAGTCGAGGTGGTCGGGCGCCAGGTTGAGGACGGCGGCCGAGTGGACGCGGACCGAGGGCGCCCAGTGGAGCTGGTAGCTGGAGAGCTCGACGGCGAGCACGTCGTACTCCCGCTCGCCGAGGACGGCGTCGAGGAGCGAGACGCCGATGTTGCCGACGGCGGCGGTCCGCAGGCCGGCCGCCTCCAGGATCGAGACGAGCATCCGGACGGTCGTGGTCTTGCCGTTGGTGCCGGTGACCGCGAGCCAGGGGGCCGCTCCGGGCCCCCTGAGCCGCCAGGCCAGTTCGACGTCGCCCCAGACCTCCACGCCCGCCTCGGCGGCGGCCGCGAAGAGCGGCTTGTCGGGACGCCAGCCGGGGGCGGTGACGATCAGCTCGGTGCCGGCCGGCAGGGTGTCCCCGTCGCCGAGGCGGACCGTGATGCCCTCGGCCTCCAGCTCGGCGGCCTGGGCCCGGGAGCGCTCGTCGTCGCCGTCGTTGACGACGGTCACGAGGGCGCCGAGGCCGTGCAGGACGCGGGCGGCCGGGATGCCGGAGACGCCGAGTCCCGCGACGGTGACCTTCTTGCCGTTCCAGTCGAGCCGTTCCGTCACTTGTCCGCTGCCCATCCCGCGTAGAAGAGGCCCAGGCCCACGATCACGCACATGCCCTGGATGATCCAGAACCGGACGACGACCAGGACCTCGGACCACCCCTTGAGTTCGAAGTGGTGCTGGAGGGGGGCCATCCGGAAGACGCGCTTGCCGGTGAGCTTGAACGAGCCGACCTGGATGACCACGGACATCGTGATCAGCACGAACAGGCCGCCGAGCAGCGCGAGGAGGAGCTCCGTGCGGGAGCAGATGGCGAGGCCGGCGAGGGCGCCGCCGAGGGCGAGCGAGCCGGTGTCGCCCATGAAGATCTTGGCGGGCGAGGTGTTCCACCACAGGAAGCCGAAGCAGGCTCCCATGAGGGCGGAGGCCACGACCGCGAGGTCCAGCGGGTCGCGGACCTCGAAGCAGGCGTTCGGGTTGGTGAGGGTCAGCGCGTTGGCACAGGACTCCTGGAACTGCCAGAGCCCGATGAAGGTGTACGCGCCGAAGACCATCACGGAGGCGCCGGTGGCCAGGCCGTCCAGACCGTCCGTCAGGTTCACGCCGTTGGACATGGCCAGGATCATGAAGAGCGCCCAGACCACGAAGAGCACCGGGCCGATGGTCCAGCCGAAGTCCGTGATGAAGGAGAGCTTCTCGGAGGCCGGGGTGAGTCCCCGCGAATCGGAGAACTGGAGCGCGAGCACCGCGAAGGCGATGCCCACGATCAGCTGTCCGGCCATCTTCGCCTTCGCCCGCAGACCGAGCGACCGCTGCTTGACGATCTTGATGTAGTCGTCGAGGAAGCCGACCAGGCCCATGCCCGCCATCAGGAAGAGGACGAGCAGGCCGGAGTACGAGACGGGTTCGCCCGTGATGACCTTGGCCAGCGCGTACGCGATGAGCGTGGCCAGGATGAAGGAGATGCCGCCCATGGTGGGCGTGCCCTTCTTCCCGGCGTGGCCGCGCGGGCCGTCGTCCCGGATGAACTGCCCGTACCCCTTGCGCGCGAGCAGCTTGATGAGCAGCGGGGTGCCGATCAGGGTCAGGAAGAGCCCGATGGCCCCCGCGAAGAGGATCTGCCTCATCGGCCGGTGACCTCGCCCTCGGTGTCGAGGAGAGCCAGGGCGACCTGTTCGAGACCGACCGACCTGGAAGCCTTCACAAGGACGACGTCCCCCGGGCGCAGCTCACTGCGCAACAGGTCGACCGCCGCCTGCGCGTCGGACACGTGCACCGACTCCTCACCCCACGAACCCTCGTTATATGCGCCCAGTTGCAGCCAGGACGCTTCCCTGTCCCCGACCGCCACGAGCTTGCTGACGTTGAGCCGGACGGCGAGCCGTCCGACCGCGTCGTGCTCGACGAGCGATGCGTCCCCGAGCTCGGCCATCTTGCCGAGCACCGCCCACGTACGAGCCCCTCGGGCCCGTGCGGCCCTGCCCATGGCCGCGAGCGCGCGCAGGGCGGCTCGCATGGACTCGGGATTCGCGTTGTAGGCGTCGTTGACGATCGTCACGCCGTCCGGACGCTCGGTGACCTCCATGCGCCAGCGCGACAGGGAGCCGGCCTCGGAGAGCGCGGTGGCGATCTCTTCGACAGGCATGCCCAGCTCGTGCGCGACGGCGGCCGCGGCGAGCGCGTTCGACACGTGGTGCTCACCGTACAGGCGCAAGGTCACGTCGCTGCACCCGGTGGGTGTGTGAAGGCGGAAAGAGGGCCTCCCGGTCTCGGTGAGGTGGACGTTCTCGGCACGTACGGCCGCTTCGTCCGCTTCTCCGAACAGGGTCACGCGGGCCTTGGTGCGGTCGGCCATCGCGCGCACGAGGGGGTCGTCGGCGTTGAGGACCGCCACTCCCCCCTCGGCCTCGGTGGGAAGCGACTCGACCATCTCGCCCTTCGCCAGGGCGATCTGCTCCCGGCCGCCGAACTCGCCGATGTGGGCGGAGCCCACGTTGAGGACGAGGCCGATGCGGGGCGGGGTGAGGGTGGTGAGGTAGCGGATGTGGCCGATGCCGCGCGCGCCCATCTCCAGGACCAGGTGCCGGGTCTCGTCGGTCGCGCGGAGCGCCGTGAGGGGCAGGCCGATCTCGTTGTTGAGCGAGCCGGGCGTCCAGACGGTGGGGGCGTGCCGCTCCAGGACCTGGGCGATCAGGTCCTTGGTGGAGGTCTTGCCCGCCGATCCGGTGAGGGCGACGACGTCGGTGCCGAGGCGTTCGACGACGGCGCGGGCGAGGGCCCCGAGGGCGGTCTGGACGTCGTCCACGACGATCGCGGGCACGCCGACGGGGCGGGCGGCGAGCACGGCCGTCGCACCCGCCTCGACGGCGCGCCGCGCGTAGTCGTGGCCGTCGACGCGCTCACCGGCGAAGGCGGCGAAGAGGCTGCCGTCCCGCACCTCGCGGGAGTCGATGACGACGGGCCCGGTGATCCGGGCGGCCGGATCCGGTATGTCGTGCGCCTGCCCGCCGACGATTTCGGCGATCTCGGCGAGGGAGAGGGCGATCACTGCTTCATCCCTGACTGTTCTGGTGGCTGGCTTCGGCACTGCCGCCCGACGGGGCGGTCGCGGCCTGCTGTTCGAGGAGCGCGGCGCGTAGGACCTCGCGGTCGTCGAAGGGGCGGACGGCCCCGGCGATCTCCTGGCCCTGTTCGTGTCCCTTGCCCGCGACCAGGACGGTGTCGCCGGGCCGGGCGCGGGTGACGGCCGCGGTGATGGCGGCGGCGCGGTCGGCGAGGACGAGCACCTCGCCGCGCTCCGCGGCGGGGACGTCGGCGGCGCCCGCGAGCATGGCGGTGAGGATGGCGAGGGGGTCCTCGGAGCGGGGGTTGTCCGAGGTCAGGACGGCGGTGTCGGCGAGCCGGGCGGCGGCGGCGCCCATCGGGCCGCGCTTGGTGACGTCCCGGTCGCCGCCGCAGCCGATGACCACGTGCAGCCGGCCCTCGGTGACCTCGCGCAGGGAGCGCAGGACCGATTCGACGGCGTCCGTCTTGTGCGCGTAGTCGACGACCGCGAGGTACGGCTGGCCGGCGTCGACGCGCTCCAGGCGGCCGGGCACGCCGGGGACGGCGGCGACGCCCTCGGCGGCGGCCTTCGGGTCGAGGCCGGCGGCGGCGAGGGTGACGATCGCGGCGAGGGTGTTGGCGACGTTGAACGGGCCGGGCAGCGGGGCGGTGGCGGCGATCCGCTCGCCCCCGGGGCCGACGGCGGTGAACGTCGAGTCGTGGGAGCCCAGGACGAGGTCCTCGGCACGCCAGTCGGCGTCGGCGCGGCCCTCGGCGGAGAAGGTGACGACCGGGACCCCGGCCTCCTTCGCGAGCCTGCGGCCGTACGCGTCGTCGAGGTTGACCACGCCCAGGCGGCTGCGCTCGGGCGTGAAGAGCCCGGCCTTGGCCCGGAAGTAGTCCTCCATGTCGGAGTGGAACTCCATGTGCTCCGGGCTGAGGTTGTTGAAGACGGCGACGTCGAAGACGCAGCCGTCGACCCGGCCGAGCACGAGGGCGTGGCTGGAGACCTCCATGGCGAGGGCCTCGACGCCCCGCTCGCGCATGACGGCGAAGAGGGCCTGGAGGTCGGTGGCCTCGGGGGTGGTGCGCTCGGACTTGATGCGTTCGTCGCCGATCCGCATCTCGACGGTGCCGACGAGTCCGGTGCGCCGTCCGGCGCCGCGCAGGCCGCCCTCGACCAGGTAGGCGGTGGTGGTCTTGCCGGAGGTGCCGGTGATGCCGATCTTCAGGAGACCGGCGCCGGGCCTTCCGTAGATCTCGGCGGCGAGTTCGCCCATCCGGGCGCGCGGATCGTCGACGACCAGGACCGGCAGTCCGGTGGCGGCGGCGCGTTCGGCGCCCGCCGGGTCGGTGAGGATCGCGGCGGCGCCGAGTCCGGCGGCCTGGGCGACGAAGTCGGCGCCGTGGAGGCGGGCGCCGGGCAGGGCGGCGTACACGTCCCCGGGGCGCACGGCCCGGGAGTCGTGGGTGATGCCCGAGATCTCGGCGTCGCCCGGGGTGTCGGTCCCCAGGTGCGCGGCCAGGTCGCCCAGGGGTGTCGGGCGGACCCGCTCCGGCCGTGGCGGGGTGGTTCGGTACTGATCAGCGTGTGGCACGGCGGTGAGCGTACCGGGCCCACCCTGTGGGGGGCCAAAAGAGCCCGGGGCCTCGCCGGAGTTCGATTTCCGGTTCCCGGAATGGGGGGTGATCGTTGTCACTGGTGCTCCCGGAGTGTCACGGGGTGGGGTCGAAGACGACCGGCAGTCGGGCGGGGTCGCTGCCCGTGGGGGCGATGTGGAGGGTCTTGAGGGCGAACTCCATGACCTTCTTGTAGATGGGTCCGCAGATCTGGCCGCCGAAGTAGCTGCCCTTGGTGGGGTTCTGGATGGCGCAGTAGACGGTGATCCTCGGTTCGTCGGCGGGGGCGAAGCCGGCGAAGGAGGCGGTGTAGCCCTTGTAGCGGCCGAGTTCGGGGTCGACGCGGTTGGCGGTGCCGGTCTTGCCGGCGACGCGGTAGCCGGGGATCGCGGCGCGGGTGCCGGTGCCCTCCTGGTCGTCGACGACGGACTCCAGCATCGTGGCGAGGGTCTTGGCGGTCTTCTCGCTGACGACCCGGGACTCCTCGGGCCGGGGGGCCGGGGCGAAGCGCCCGTCGGGCCCCTTGGTGCCGCGCACGAGGGTGGGGGCGATCCGTACGCCTCCGTTGGCGATGGTCGAGTACACGGAGGCGGCCTGCATGGCGTTGACGGAGAGGCCTTGGCCGAAGGGGATCGTGTACTGCTGCGAGGTGGACCAGTCGCCGGGCTTGGCGAGGATGCCGGGGGTCTCCCCCGGATAGCCGAGGCCGGTGGGGCTGCCGATGCCGAACTTGCGCAGGTAGGAGTGGAGCACCTCGTTGGACTCGGCCTGGGTGGCGCCGAGCCGGCCGGTGGCGAGGATGGTGCCGATGTTGCTGGACTTGGCGAGGACGCCGTTGAGCGTCAGGTACCAGGTCGGGTGGTCGACGTCGTCCTTGAAGAGCCGGTCGCCTCGGTGGAGCCGGTTGGGGACGGTGACGTGGGTGCCGGGGGCGGCCTTGCCCTCCTCCAGGACGGCGGCCATGGACATGACCTTGCTGGTGGAGCCGGGCTCGTAGGCGTCCTGGAGGGCGGCGTTGCCCATGGCGGCGGCGTTGGCGGCGGAGAGGTCGTTGGGGTCGAAGCCGGGGGCGTTGGCCAGGGCGAGGACCTCGCCGGTGCGGGTGTCCTGCACGATGACGTAGCCGCGGTCGGCCTTGGACTTCTTCACCTGTTCGGTGATGGCCTGCTGGGCGGCCCACTGGATGTCCCGGTCGATGGTCAGCTCGATGTTCGAGCCGGGGACGGCGGGGGTGCCCTGGGAGCCCGCGGTGGGCACCTGCCGGCCGCCGGACTGGGTGAAGCGGATCTTGCCGTCCTTGCCGGCCAGCTCCGGGTCCAGCATGGACTCCAGGCCGCCGGCTCCCCGGCCCTCGGCGTTCACGTAGCCCAGTATCCCGGCGGCGAGTTCGCCGTTCGGGTAGACGCGCTTGGTGCTGGGCTCGCTGAGGATGCCGCCGAGGAGGTTGATCCCGTTGCCGCCGGCGGAGGGCTGGGACTTCTGCCCGTAGACCTTCTTGAGGTCCTTGATCTGGTTCCACACCTGCGGGGTCTGCTTGCGGGCGAGCAGGGTGTAGCGGGACTTGGGGGTGCGGAGCTTCTTCGCGAGCTCGGCGGGCTGCTTGCCGAGGATCGGGGCGAGCAGGGCGGCCGCCTGCTCGGGGGCGTCGGCGACCTTGCTCTCCTGCGGGGTGAAGAGCTTGGGGTCGGCGGTGATGTCGTACGCGTCGACGCTGGCGGCGAGCGCGATCCCGTTGCGGTCGGTGATCTCGCCGCGCTCGGCGGAGAGCGTGTACTCCTGGAAGCGGTACTTGTCGGCCTTCGCGGCGTACGCGCTGGCGTCGACGGCCTGGACCTGGAGGAGCCGGACGACGAAGACCAGCATGACGAGGGTCAGGCCGAGGGAGACCAGGCGCAGCCGGGGGCGCGGGTTGCCGAGCCGGATGGTGCGGGGCCGGCGGGCCGGGGGCCGGGGCGCGGTCCGCCGGGGCGCCGGGCGCGGCGCGGGGCGGGCCGGGCGGGTCCCGCCGGAGGCCGCCTGGGCGGGCCGGGGGCGCGCGGGCCGGGCGGGGCCGGGGACGCGGCGGCGCGGGGGCTCCTTGGGGGGCACTGCTCGGTCACCTGCCGGAGGTCGTGGGAGGGGTCGCGGGCGTGGGAGCGGGGGCGGTTGCCGTCGCGGGGGCGGTCCGCGCCGGGGCGGTGCCGGTGGGGTCCGTGGCGGCGGTATTCGTGGCGGCGGGGTCCGTGGCGATGGGGTCCGCGCCGGTGCCGGTCTGTACGTCGGTGCCGGTCGTGCCCGTGTCCGCCGCCGCGCCCGTGGCCGTGCCCGGTGGCGTCGGCGGGACCGTGGAGGCGGGCGGGGTCGTGGAGGCGGGCGGCGGGTCCGCCGGGGCGGAGGCCGTCGGCGTCGGGCTCGGCTTCGGCGGCGCGACCGCGACCGAGGGCTTGCCGAGGACCTTGCCGTCCGGGCCGAGGAAGGCGGGGCTGCCGCCCGGGACCATGCCGAGCTCGCGGGCCCGGCGCTCCAGGGCGTCGGGGGCCGCGTAGTCGTCGACGTCCCGCTGGAGCGCCTGCTCCTCGTCGGTGAGTTCGGTGGTCTCGTTCTTCAGCTCGTTCAGCCGGAAGGAGCCTTGATTGAGCGCCGAGTTCAGCAGGAGCAGGCTGATCAGGCCGCCGCCGAGGAGCACGACCACGAGCAGGACGAAGGGGGTGCGGGCGGCCGTGCTGGGCCCCGACGGCATGAGCCGTCCGAGCCGTGCGGCCCGCCCTTTGAGGGGCCCCTTCGCCGTGCTCACAGGACGTCTTCCCGGATGCGCTCGACGCCCCGCAGCCGGGCCGGGGCGGCGCGCCGGTTCTCGGCGACCTCCTCCTCGGTGGGCAGCTCGGCGCCCCGGGTGAGCAGCTTCAGGCGGGGCTGGTACTTCTCGGGGACGACCGGCAGGCCGGGCGGGGCGGTGGTGGCCGCGCCGGCCGCGAAGACCTGCTTGACGATCCGGTCCTCCAGGGACTGGTACGAGAGCACGGCGACCCGGCCGCCGACGGCGAGGGCCTTCACGGCCGCCGGGATCGCCCTCTCGACGCTGTCGAGCTCGTGGTTGACCTCGATGCGCAGGGCCTGGAAGGTGCGCTTGGCCGGATTGCCGCCGGTCCGCTTGGCGGCCTGGGGCAGGGCGTCCCGGATGAGCTCGACGAGCCGGGCGCTGGTGGTGAACGGCTCCTTCTCGCGCTCGCGCACGATCGCGGAGACGATCCGCTTGGCCTGCTTCTCCTCGCCGTACGCGCGCAGGATCCGGACCAGTTCGCCGGGCGGGTAGGTGTTGAGGACCTCGGCCGCGCCGATGCCGGTCGACTGGTCCATGCGCATGTCGAGCGGGGCGTCCTGGGCGTAGGCGAAGCCTCGGTCGGCCTCGTCCAGCTGCATGGAGGAGACGCCCAGGTCGAAGAGGACGCCGTCCACCGCCGGGATGCCGAGCCGGTCGAGGACCTCGGGCAGCTCGTCGTACACCGCGTGGACGAGGGTGGCCCGGTCGCCGTAGGGGGCGAGCCGTTCGCCGGAGAGCCGCAGGGCCTCCTTGTCCCGGTCGAGGGCGACGAGCCGCACCTCGGGGAACCTCTTGAGCAGGGCCTCGCTGTGGCCGCCGAGCCCCAGGGTGCAGTCGACGACGACCGCGCCGGGGCGCTCCAGGGCGGGGGCCAACATGTCCAGGCACCGCTGGAGCATCACCGGGACGTGTCGGTCGTTGCTCAATGCGCCCTCTCAATTCGGGCGCGGGGGCACGTACCGCCGGGTCCCCGCCCGCTCGCTGGGGAGAAGCGGTCGTCCGGCGCCGGAAGGGCGCGTCGGCCGACCGGCGAGCGGGAGGAGGCCGAGCCGTAGGTACCGCCGCGCACACGGGGGAGAAACCGCGGAAATCGCTCGTTGTCTCCGTGAACTTCGCGTCACTTTAGTCCACCGGACCCGCCGGTCAATCAACCCGCTGGCGCGTCGCACGGCCCCGGCGGTCCCGTCGGACATTCCGGACGGCTCACTCGTTCGGGGCGCGGCTCTCCCTCCTGTGGGTTAGCTCACACCGGGGCTCATTGACGCTCTTTGTCCCGCTCTCACGGCGGTTCGCGGAGAGCCGTGCCCCTTACCGTCTGACCCATGCCGACCTCCGCGCGCCCCTTCCCCGAAGCCGAAGCCGACGCCGAGACCGAAGCCGGTGCCGGTGCCGGTACCGAGACCGGGACCGAGTCCGGGACCGAAGCCGTACGGTCCGGCCCCACGGTCACCGACCGCCTCGTGGCGGCGAACGCGCGCTACGCCTCCGCCTTCGCCGACCCCCGGACGGACGCGCGCCCCGTGCTGGGCGTCGCCGTCGTCGCCTGCATGGACGCCCGGCTCGACCTGCACGCGGCCCTCGGCCTCGAACTCGGCGACTGCCACACCATCCGCAACGCGGGCGGCGTGGTCACCGACGACGTGATCCGCTCCCTCACCATCAGCCAGCGCGCCCTGAAGACGCGCAGCGTGGTCCTGATCCACCACACCGGCTGCGGCCTGGAGTCGCTCACCGAGGAGTTCCGGCACGAGCTGGAGATGGAGGTCGGCCAGCGGCCGGCCTGGGCGGTGGAGGCCTTCCGCGACGTGGACCAGGACGTCCGGCAGTCGATGCGCCGGGTGCGGACCTCGCCCTTCCTGCCGCACGTCGACGACGTCCGGGGCTTCGTCTTCGACG
This sequence comes from Streptomyces sp. NPDC093071, assembly GCF_044754545.1. Lineage (NCBI taxonomy): Bacteria > Bacillati > Actinomycetota > Actinomycetes > Kitasatosporales > Streptomycetaceae > Streptomyces > Streptomyces sp. NPDC093071. Next base: position 310,435 of record NZ_JBIVPH010000003.1, read on the forward strand.
TGACGACGGGTCTGCTGCGCGAGATCGACCCGGCCGGGGCCCCCGCCACCGACCAGGCTTAACGGTCGAAACTCCGGCATTTCCTCCGTACTTGCCGGCAGTCGAGTGACACGACCCGGCCGGGCCAACAAGAATGCCCGGGTGGACACCCCCCGACACATCCCACCGGGGGCAGGTGTCCGTGTGTTTCGGAAGGCCGAGGAGGGCCGGGTGACGACCTATGACGATCGAGCGAGCCTCACTGATCTGACCGCCACTGTGGAGCGCGTCCGCAGATCGGTGGAGAGTGTGATCGAGGGCAAGCCCGAGGTCGTACGGCTTTCGCTGACCGTACTGCTCGCCGAGGGACACCTCCTCATCGAGGACGTGCCCGGCGTCGGCAAGACCATGCTGGCCAAGACCCTCGCCCGGTCCATCGACTGCTCGGTGCGCCGCATCCAGTTCACCCCCGACCTGCTGCCCTCGGACGTCACGGGCGTGTCGATCTTCGACCAGCAGCGCCGGGAGTTCGAGTTCAAGCCGGGCGCGATCTTCGCCCAGATCGTGATCGGCGACGAGATCAACCGCGCCTCGCCGAAGACGCAGTCCGCGCTCCTGGAGTCCATGGAGGAGCGGCAGGTCACCATCGACGGGCAGACGTACGAGCTGCCCAGCCCGTTCATGGTCGTGGCCACCCAGAACCCGGTCGAGATGGAGGGCACCTATCCGCTGCCCGAGGCCCAGCGCGACCGCTTCATGGCCCGGGTCTCCATCGGCTACCCGAGCGCCGAGGCCGAGTTCCAGATGCTCGACGTGCACGGCTCGGTCTCCCCGCTGGACGACCTCCAGCCGGTGGCCCACGCCCACGACGTCCTCAAGCTGATCGAGGCGGTGCGCGCGGTGCACGTCGCCGACGCCGTGCGCCGGTACGCGGTCGACCTGGTCGCCGCCACCCGCACCCACCCCGACCTGCGGCTCGGCGCCTCCCCGCGGGCCACGCTCCACCTGCTGCGGGCCGCCCGGGCCTCCGCCGCGCTCAGCGGCCGCGAGTACGTGCTGCCCGACGACCTCCAGGCCCTCGCCGCGCCCGTCCTCGCCCACCGGCTGCTGCCGACGGCGCAGGCCCAGCTGAACCGGCGGACCGCCGAGCAGGTCGTCCACGACATCCTGCAGCGCACCCCCGTACCGGCCTCGGCCCCGCCCGCCGGGCCGCTCTACGGCCAGCAGCAGCCCGGCGCCCGGCGGCTGTGATGACGAGCGCCGCCGTGCCGGACGGGCGGCCGGAGGACGACGGGCGGGGCGGGCTGCGGGCCGCCCTGAGCGGCCTCACCACCCGCGGCCGGTCCTTCCTCGCCGCCGGGGTGGCCGCCGCCGTCTGCGCGTACGTCCTCGGCCAGGCCGACCTGCTGCGGGTCGGGCTGCTGCTCGCCGTGCTGCCGCTGGTCTGCGTCCTCGTGCTGCACCGGACCCGCTACCGGGTCGCGACCTCGCGCCTGCTCGTCCCCCAGCGGGTGGAGACGGGCACCGAGGCCCGGGTCCAGCTGCGGATGGAGAACGTCTCCAAGCTGCCCACCGGCCTGCTCATGCTCCAGGACCACGTGCCGTACATGCTGGGGTCCCGGCCCCGGTTCGTCCTCGACCGGGTCGAAGCGGGCGGGCGGCGCGAGGTGTCCTACCGGGTCCGCTCGGACCTGCGCGGCCGGTTCCCGCTCGGGCCGCTCCAGCTGCGGCTGAGCGACCCCTTCGGGATGTGCGAGCTGACGCGTTCCTTCAGCGCGTACGACACCCTCACCGTGGTGCCGAGGACTGAGGCGCTGCCGCCGGTCGGGCTCTTCGGCGAGGCTGCCGGGTACGGCGAGGGACAGCAGCGGGCGCTCGCCCTCTCCGGCGACGACGACGTCATCCCCCGCGCCTACCGCCACGGCGACGACCTGCGCCGGGTGCACTGGCGCTCCACCGCCCGCTACGGCGAGCTGATGGTCCGGCGCGAGGAGCAGCCGCAGCGGGCCCGCTGCACCGTCCTCCTCGACACCCGCGGGGTCGCCTACCGGGGCACGGGCCCCGACTCCGCCTTCGAGTGGGCGGTCTCCGGGACCGCGTCCGCGCTCGTCCACATGCTGGAGCGCGGCTACACGGTCCGGCTGCTGACCGACACCGGCAGCGCGGTCCCCGGCGAGGGCTCCGAGGGCTTCGGCGGCGCCGTGCAGGACCCGGCCGACTCGGCCGGCCTGATGATGGACGCCCTCGCGGTCGTCGACCACTCCGAGGGGGCCGGTCTCTCGCGCGCCTCGGACGTGCTGCGGGCCGGCGGCGACGGGCTGCTCGTCGCCTTCCTCGGCGACCTCGACGAGGAGCAGGCCGCGCTCGTCGCCCGGATGCGGGGGCGGACCGGCGCGGCCGTCGCCTTCGTCCTGGACTCCGGCGCCTGGCTGACCGGCGGTTCGGTCTCCGGGGCGGTCGAGAAGCGGCTGCGGCAGCTGCGCGAGGCGGGCTGGACGGCGCTCGCCGTGCCGCCCGGGGCGCGGCTCGCCGACCTGTGGCAGCAGGCGGCCGGCGTCCGCGCGGCGACCGCCGCCGACACCACCTACGGAGGATGGGCATGAGCGGGCGCGCACGGCTGACGCTGGCCTCCTGGGCCGCCACCCTGATGGCGGCCGGGGCCCTGCTCCCGCTGGTCAAGCCGGCCACCTGGATCTTCACGGCGGCCTTCGTACTGGCCCTGGTGAGCGGGGCGGGCGCGCTGGCCCGGCGGGTGCCGTCGGTCCGGCCGCTGCCCCTCCTCGCCCAGACCGCGGTCGCGCTGCTCGCGCTGACCGCGATCTTCGCCCGCGAGCAGGCGGTCCTCTGGATCTTCCCCGGTCCCCGGGCCGTGACGTACGCCGCCGAGCTGTTCCGGGCGGGCGCCGAGGACGTCGGCCGGTACGCGGTTCCCGCGCCGGACACCGAGGGCATCCGGCTCATGCTGGTCGGCGGCGTGGTCGTGATCGGGCTCCTGGTGGACGTCCTCGCGGTCACCTTCCGCAAGGCGGCCCCGGCCGGTCTGCCGCTGCTCGCCCTGTACTCGGTGGCGGCCGGCCTCTCCGGCGGCGGCGCGGGCTGGCTGTGGTTCCTCCTGGCGGGCACCGGCTATCTGCTGCTGCTCCTCGCCGAGGGCCGGGACCGGCTCTCGCAGTGGGGGCGGGTCTTCGGCGCCGCCCAGCGCACGGGCCGGCCCGGGACCACCGTCGGCAGCGGCGGCCAGGCCTTCGCGCCGGTCCGCACCGGGCGCCGGATCGGGGCGGTGGCCCTGGGGGTCGCGCTGGTGGTGCCGTTCGCGCTGCCCGGTCTGGGCGGCGGCCTCCTCCTCGGCGGCGGCGCCGGCGAGGGCTCCGGGGGCACCGGCAAGGGCGGCACGATCTCCACCGTGAACCCGCTGGTCTCCCTCCAGGACGACCTGCGCCAGCAGGAGGACCGGGAGGTCCTGCGCTACAGGACCAATGCCGTCGACACCAGCGGCATGTACCTGCGGCTCGTCGCGCTCGACCAGTTCGACGGGCTGTCCTGGAAGTCCTCGGTCCGCCCGATCGTGGACGTGCCGGAGCGCCTGCCGTGGCCGGACGGGCTCGCGCAGGGCGTCCGGGTCACCGAGGTGACGGGGAACTTCGTCGCCTCCGAGAACTACGAGCAGAAGTGGCTGCCCATGCCGTACCCGGCCGCCCGGGTCGACGTGGAGGGGCGCTGGCGGTACGAGCCGGCCGGCCGGATGCTGGTCGGCGACGACAAGCAGACCACCCGGGGCGCCCGCTACCAGGTCGCCAGTCTGGACGTGCGGCCGACGGCGGAGCAGCTGGCCGCCGCCGGACCGGCCCCGGAGCAGCTGCGCCGCGAGTACACCAAGGTGCCCGCGTCGCTGCCGGCCGACGTGCGGACGACGGCCCGGGAGGTCACCGAGGGCGCGCGCAACGACTACGAGCGGGCCGTGAAGCTCCAGGACTGGTTCGCCCGGGACGGCGGCTTCCGCTACGACGTGGACGTGCAGTCCGGCACCGGGGTGCAGGCGGTCTCCCGCTTCCTGAAGGACAAGCAGGGCTTCTGCGTCCACTTCTCCTTCTCGATGGCGGCGATGGCCCGCTCGCTGGGCATCCCGGCCCGGGTGGCCGTGGGCTTCATGCCGGGCACGCCGCAGTCCGACGGATCGGTGTCGGTCGGCATCCGGGACGCGCACGCGTGGCCGGAGCTGTACTTCGAGGGGGCGGGCTGGACGCGGTTCGAGCCGACCCCGGCGCGGGGCTCCACCCCCTCGTACGCCCGGGAGACCACGCCCTCGGGATCGGCCACCGGGCCCGCGCAGCCGCGGCAGAGCGCCTCGGCGCAGCCGTCCGCCGCGCCGAGCGCCTCGGAGAGCTGCACGCCGCAGATGCGCCGGCTCGGCGACTGCGGTCCGGAGCCGGCGGCGGCCGGGGCGTCCTCGGACGGCTCGGGTCCGGATCCGCTGGCGACGACCCTGGTCTCGCTGGGCGTGGTCCTGCTCCTGGTCCTGCCGCTGCTTCCGCTGTTCTGGCGGACCCGGGCCCGCGCCCGGCGGCTCGGTCCCGCCGGGTCGGGGGACGGGGAGGAGACGGTTGCGCCGTCCGGGCCCGTGCCCGTGGACGGGCGGTCCGGGCGGGTCGCGACGCGGGGCGCCGGAGGGACGGCGGCGCGGACGCTCGCGGTCTGGCGGGAGATCAACGACACGGCCTGGGACTACGGGGTCGAGCCGGACGAGTCGCAGACGCCGCGCGGGACGGCGGCGCGGATCGTACGCCTGGGCGAGCTGCGCGGCGAGCCCGCCGACGCGGTGCACCGGGTGGCGCGGGCGGTGGAGGAGGTGCTGTACGCGCCCCGGCCGCAGCCGGTTCCGGGGCTGGCCGAGGAGGCCGGGCGGGTCCGGGCGGGCTTCCACGCGGGCGCGGACCGGGTCACCCGTCTCCGTGCCCTCCTCGCGCCCCGGTCGGCGGTCCGGGTCCGCTGGGCGGTCTCGGCCCGCTGGGCGTCGGGGGCGGCCCGCTGGTCGGACCGGCGTCACGCCCTGACGGCCCGCTTCCGCCGGGCGCCGCACGGGGCGGGCTGAGAGAACCGGAAGAGGGAGGGGGCGAGGTCCGTTCGGACCTCGCCCCCTCCCTCTTCGCCCTGCCACGGGCCCGGGGCTTCGTCCTGATCACGGGCCCGGGGCTTCGCGTCCTGATCACGGGCCCGGAGCACGGACGAGCCCCGCAGGGCCGCTGCGCTCGGGAGCGCGGCCCTGCGGGGCTCGGTTCGTCGGAGGGGGCGGGGCTTCCGCTCAGGGGGCCGTCAGTGGCCGCCGCCCTGTTCGTCGCGGCGGCGCTGCCACCGCTCTTCGATCCGGTTCATCATGGGGCGTCGCTGCCGGGTCTGACGGCCGCCGGCCGTCGTTCCACCCGCAGGCTGCTGCTCACCCGGCTTCGGCGCCTTGCGCCATCCGGTGACCGCCAGGACCGCGCAGCCCAGCATGACGAGGAATCCCACCACGCTGATCCAGATCTGCTGTGCGACCATTCCGGCCATGAGGAGCGCGATACCCACCAGGAAGCCGGCGACTGCCTGGTAAACCCGTCGCCGGGTGTACGTACGCAGTCCGCTTCCCTCGAGCGCTGTCGCGAACTTGGGATCTTCGGCGTACAGCGCTCGCTCCATCTGCTCGAGCATTCGCTGCTCGTGCTCCGAGAGCGGCACGGAGTCCTCCTAGTCGTCGGTCGCGGGGGCGACCGGTTTGCGGCCCTTTCAGGATAGGCAGGGAATCGCCCCCGTGAAACCCGCCCACAATGCCGAATAGCCAATCCGGGCCGCCATGCGGATCGGTTGCTGAGGCGTTGATTCCCCGGGCCCCCGTCCGTCATGCCGGATGGTGTCCCCCGATCATACGGGGCCGGGGCCCGGACCGGGCGTGCTGTGGCGTACTCCATGGGGTGCCGGGGTCCGCACCGCCGAACGGGTGACCTCCCCGGATCAGGCCCGCTTCTCGCCGAGGACGTGCAACTGGGTGGCGACGGCGTGGAAGGAGGGCAGCTCCGCGGCGGCCGCCTCCAGCCGGAGGAGGGCCTCGGCCGCGCCCGGCTCGGTGTCGACGAGGACGCCGGGGACGAGGTCGGCGAAGACCCGGACGCCGTGCACGGCGCCGACCTCCAGGCCCGCTTCGTCGGCCAGCTCGGCGAGCTGCTCGGCGGTGAAGCGCCGGGGCACGGGGTCGCCCGCGCCCCAGCGGCCCGCCGGGTCGGTGAGCGCGTGCCGGGCCTCGGTGAAGTGGCCGGCGAGGGCGCGGGCCAGGACGGCGCCGCCGACCCCGGCGGCGAGCAGGCTGAGGCTGCCGCCGGGGCGGAGCGCGGCGACCGCGTTGCGCACGCCCTCGGCGGGGTCGTCGACGTACTCCAGGACGCCGTGGCAGAGCACGGCGTCGTACCCCTCGCGCCCGACCACGTCGAAGAGGCCCCGGACGTCGCCCTGGACGCCGGTGACGAGGTCGGCGACGCCGGCCTCGGCGGCCCGGCGCTCCAGCGCGAAGAGCGCGTTGGGGCTGGGGTCGACGACGGTGACCCGGTGGCCGAGGCGGGCCACCGGGACCGCGAAGTTCCCGGAGCCGCCGCCCGTGTCGAGGACGTCGAGACCGTCCTTCCCGGTGGCCTCGACCCGGCGGTCCAGGGCGTCCTTGAGGACGTCCCAGACGACGGCGGTGCGCAGGGAGGCGCGCGACGGGCGTGAGGTCGCCTCTCGTCCGAAGGCGGGGGAAGGGTCCGGCACGGCTGTTGACTCCTCGGTGACGGGTACGGACCTCCCCACCCTATGGCCTCGCTCCCGCCTTTCGGATCATCCTTCCGCGTCGTCGCCCCCGGGGCCGCGGGGCAGCACCGGCTGGAGGGCGAGCAGCCGCTCGACCAGGCGCGCGAAGTACTCGGCGTCCCTGAGGAGGTCGTCGGCCTCCCTGGGGGTGGCCGCACTGGTGATGCCCGCCTCGGCGCGGGCCCGGCGCGGCGCCCCGGCGGCGAAGTGGGCGCTCCACTCGGTCAGCTCGGGCGCCAGCTCGGCGAGCAGCTCCCAGGCGGTGCGTATCCGCTCCTTGCGACGGGGTACGGGGTCGGGGGTGCCCCGGGCGGCGAGCACCGCGGCGGCGGCGCGCAGGGCGGCGAGGTGGGCGGTGGCGTAGCGCTCGTGGGGGCGGTCGAGGGCGGCGGCCTCGGTGAGCCCGGCACGGGCCTTGGCGAGGAGGTCGAGGGCGGCGGGCGGGGCGGCGGTGCGGCGGGAGACGGGGTGGATGTCGGACGCGGGTCCGGAGTGCGCGGGGACCGGGTGGCGCCGGGGTGCGGCTGCTGCGGATGGACGTGCCATGACGAAGCCTCCTGTCGTCGCGTGACGGCGCTGTGGCCGTATGTGTCCATCGTGCCCACCCCCACTGACAATCACGCTGACCTGCGGTTTTGCGAAGGGCCCGGCACAGGGGTAACTTTTGGACTGACTGGTCAGTTCAAAAATGGGGAGTGGGGGGTGAGTCCGTGGGCGCGGAAGCAGAGGAACAGCCGCACGGCGCCGCCGTCGTCGCGGACGGCTTCGGGCTGAAGGGGCCGCGGGGCTGGGCCTTCCGGAAGGTGTCCTTCCGGGCGGAGCCGGGCACGCTGGTGGCGATCGAGGGGCCGTCGGGCTCGGGGCGCACCTGTCTGCTCCTCGCGCTCACCGGCCGGATGAAGGCCAAGGAGGGGCTCGCCGAGGTCGGCGGCCTGCCGCTGCCCCGGAAGATGGCCGCGGTGCGCCGGATCAGCGCGCTGGGCCAGGTCCCGGGCGTCAACGAGCTCGACCCCGCCTTCACGGTCGCCGAGCACCTGCACGAGCGGGCGCTGCTCCAGCACCGCTTCGACGGTTCCGTACGGGCGCTGCTGCGGCGCCCCGGCACCCGGGCGGCGGAGGCGCGGGCCCGGATCGCGGAGGCCGTGGCGGCCGCGGGGCTCGACCTGGACGCCCTGCCGAAGGGCGGGCGGACCTCCGTACGGGACCTGGAGCGGCTGGAGGCGCTGCGGCTCTCCATCGCCCTCGCCCTGATCGGGCGGCCCCGGCTGCTGGCCGTGGACGACACGGACCTGAAGCTCTCGGACGCGGCCCGGACCGAGGTCTGGACGCTCCTGCGCTCCCTGACCGCCTCCGGGACGACCGTCCTCGCCGTCTGCAGCGAGGCCCCGGAGGGCGCTCTGCGGATCACCACGGAGGCGCCCGAGGCGCCCGAAACCCCGGAGGCGCCCGAGGCTCCCGTGAAGGTCTCCACGGAGAAGGCCGCCGACGCGCCGAAGGGCACCGGCCCGGAGGACACCGCCGGGGCAACCCGCACCGACACCGGCGCGGGCGACCCCGCGTCCACGACCGAGGAGGGGGCGGCCGATGCGCTCGCCGAAACTGGCCGCTCTTGAGCTGAGGCGCTTCGGCAGGGGCAAGCTGCCGCGCGCCGCGCTCGTCGCCGTCCTGCTGCTGCCGCTGCTGTACGGCGCCCTGTACCTGTACTCGTTCTGGGACCCGTACGGCAGGCTCGACAAGATCCCCGTCGCCCTCGTCAACGAGGACCGGGGCGCCACCGCCGACGGCAAGCGGATCAACGCCGGCGACGACATCACGAAGGGGCTCCTGGAGAGCGAGACCTTCGCCTGGCACCGGGTGAGCGACGAGGAGGCGCGCAGGGGCGTCGAGGACGGCACGTACTACCTGTCCCTGACCATGCCCGGCGACTTCAGCACGCGCATCGCCTCCAGCTCCGGCGACTCCCCCGAGACCGGCGCCCTGCGGGTGCGGACGAACGACGCGAACAACTACATCGTCGGGCAGATCTCCCGGACGGTCTTCTCCGAGGTCCGCACCGCCGCCTCCACCAAGTCCTCGCGCACCTTCCTCGACAAGATCTTCATCTCCTTCTCCGACATCCACGACGCCACCGAGAAGGCCGCCAAGGGCGCGGCCGACCTCAAGCAGGGCGTGGACAAGGCCAAGAAGGGCTCCAAGAGCCTGGCGGACGGTCTCGGGGACGCCAAGACCGGCAGCGGCGACCTGGCCGCGGGCCTGAAGAAGCTCGACAAGGGCGCCAAGGACCTGGAGAAAGGTTCCCGCGAGGTCGCGACCGGCACGCAGACGCTCGCCGACAAGGTGAACGGCACCGCCGACAAGGTCCGCCCCTACCTGGCGAACAACGGCAAGTCGATCCGCGACACCGCCCGGCTCGTCTCCGACTCGGCCACCGCCGTCCAGCACAACCTCGACGTCCTGGTGAAGCGGGGCCCCCAGCTCCGCACCGCCGCGCACAAGGCCGACGCCGAGCTGGCCGCGCTGCACCGCGAGGCCTGCGTGGAGGTCCCGGAGCCCGACGCCCAGGTGTGCAAGGTGCTGAAGCGGGCCGCGGTCACCGCCGGCGACGTGGCCGTCATCGCGGACGACGTGCACGAGCTGACCAAGGACAGCAACGGCGACCTGAAGACCCTGAACGCGCGCCTGGTCACGCTGAAGAAGCAGGCCGACGAGCTGGCCGCCCGGGCGCCGCACCTCGACGAGGACGTCGAGGGCGCCATCCGGAAGATCAACGAGCTGAACACGGGCGCCAAGAAGGTCGCGGCGGGCGCGGCGAAGCTGCACACCGGCGTCACCGAGGCGAAGACCGGCTCGGTGAACCTCGACGCGGGCGTCGGCAGGCTCAAGAAGGGCGCGGGCGACCTGGACGGCGGCCTGTTCAAGCTGGCCGACGGCTCCGGCGAGCTGGCCGGCGGGCTGCGCGACGGGGTCGAGCAGATCCCGGACTACGACCAGCAGGCCCGCGACAAGCGCACGGAGGTCATGGCCGACCCGGTGCGGCTCGCCTCCCAGTCGATGCACAAGGCGCCGAACTACGGCACCGGTTTCGCCCCGTACTTCATCCCGCTCTCCCTCTGGGTCGGCGCGATGGTCGCGTACATGATCATCCAGCCGCTGAACCGGCGCGCGCTCGCCGCGGGCGGTTCCGCCTGGCGGATCGCGCTCGCGGGCTGGCTGCCGGTGGCGGCGATCGGCCTCCTCCAGGTCGCGGCCCTGATGTCGGTGCTGCACTGGGGCCTCGGCCTCCAGATGGCGCGGGCCGCCGGCACGGTCGGCTTCCTCGCCCTGGTCACCTGCTGCTTCACGGCGATCATCCAGTGGTTCAACGCCCGCTTCGGCGCGGCGGGCCGGATCCTGGTGCTCGCGGCCCTGATGCTCCAGCTGACCTCGGCGGGCGGCACGTACCCCGTCCAGACCAGCCCGGCCTTCTTCAACGCGATCCACCCCTTCCTGCCGATGACCTACGTGGTGGAGTCGCTGCGCCGGCTGATCACCGGCGGCGGGCTCGAACCCGTCTGGCAGTCCTGCGCGGTCCTGGCGGCGTTCACCCTGGGCGCCCTGGCCCTGACCGCCGTGTCGGCCCGCAGGCGCCAGGTCTGGACGCTGGACCGGCTCCACCCCGAACTGACCCTGTGAGACAGGGCCGGTACCACCCGTGACACCTGTGAGAATCGACCCCATGGACAGCAGCAGCACCAGACGCCGGGCCACGCGCGCGAAGCTCTACGAAGCGGCCGTCACGCTCATCGCGGAGCAGGGCTTCTCCGCGACGACGGTGGACGAGATCGCCGAGCGGGCCGGCGTGGCCAAGGGCACGGTCTACTACAACTTCAAGAGCAAGACCGAGCTCTTCGAGGAGCTGCTGCGCCACGGGGTGTCGCTGCTCACCGCCTCCCTGCGCACGGCGGCCGAGGAGACCGCCGGGCGCGGCGGGAGCCGGGTCGACGCGCTGGACGCGATGATCCGGGCGGGCCTCGTCTTCATCGACCGCTACCCGGCCTTCACCCAGCTGTACGTGGCCGAGCTCTGGCGCACCAACCGGGCCTGGAACTCCACGCTCCTGGTGGTCCGCCAGGAGGCGGTCGCGGTGGTCGAGGGGGTGCTGCGCGAGGGGGTCGAGGCCGGGGAGCTGAACGAGGAGATCGACGTCCAGCTCACGGCGGCGGCGCTCGTCGGCATGGTCCTCGTGGCGGCGCTCGACTGGCAGGCCTTCCAGAGCGAGCGCTCCCTCGACGACGTGCACGCGGCCCTCTCCCGGCTGCTGCACGGCCGGGTGGGCGGCCGCTAGGAACGCCGGGAGCCACGCGCACGCGTGGACACGGAAAAGCATCCGGGCACGGAAGAAGCCGGTGCGGTGAGGCTCGATCCCCCCGAGCCTCGCCGCACCGGCTTCCCGTCGTACCCCCGTACCGGAAGGCGCACCCCCGTGCCCCCGTGCCCTCCGTCACCGGCAGGTGCGCGGCCCCGTTCCGCCGCCCCGTGCCGGCGGTTCCGGAGCCGCGCCCCTTCCGTGGGCTCCACTCTCTCCTCCGGGGGCCGCCGGGCCCATCCGCGCGCCTACTCATCTCGTCCCCTAGGTACGGGTACTCAGACCTGGTTACGATCGCGGGCGTGTCCGTACTCCCCCTGGTGTTCACCAGCGGCTGGGCGAGCGGGATCAACGCGTACGCGGTGGTCCTGCTGCTCGGTCTCTTCGGCGCGACCGGTCTGACCGACGAGGTGCCCGAGTCCCTGCAGCGCACCGACGTGCTCGTGGTCGCGGGCGTGCTGTTCCTGTGCGAGGCGGTGGCGGACAAGGTCCCGTACGTCGACTCGATGTGGGACTCCGTGCACACCGTGATCCGGCCGGTCGCGGGGGCTGTCGTCGGCGCCCTGCTCGCCGGGCAGGACGGGTCGCTGCCGGAGCTGGCGGCGGCCGCGGTCGGCGGTTCGACGGCCCTCATGAGCCACGTCGTCAAGGCGGGGACGAGGATGGCGGTCAACACCTCGCCGGAGCCGTTCTCGAACATCGGGGTGAGCCTGGCGGAGGACCTCGGGGTGGCGGCGGTCGTCACCTTCGCGATCTTCCACCCGGTGGCGGCGGCGGTCGTCGCGGGCGTCCTGCTCCTGCTGGGCCTGGTGATAATCGCCTTCCTCGCGCGGCGGATCCGCCGCTTCCTGCGCCGCAGGTCCCAGCGCCGGGAGGAGCGGCGGCTCGCCGCCGGGGCCCGCACCCCGCCCCCGCCCGACGACGGGCCGCGCCGCCCCTGACCTCCCGCTCAGGGCTGTCGGAGGGGCCGGATAGGCTCGCCGGCATGGCACGGATTGTGGTGATCGGCGCGGGACTCGGCGCCATGGCGGCGGCGGCCCGACTGGCCGTGGCGGGCCACCGGGTGACGGTGTACGAGCGGGGGGCGACGCACGGCGGCGCGGTGGGCCGGTACGCGCGCGACGGCTTCGCCTTCGACACGGGCCCGGGGCTGCTGCACCTGCCCGCCGTGTACCGGGACCTGTTCGTGAAGACGGGCAAGGAGCCCCTGGAGCGGTGCGTCACGCTGACGCAGGTCGATCCGGCGGGCCGTCACGTCTTCGCCGACGGCACGCGCGTGGACCTGCCGAACGCCTCCCGGGCCGGCACGGTCGCCGCCCTGGACGCGGCGCTCGGCGCGGGCGCGGGCGAGCGCTGGGGCGACTTCCTGACGCGGGCCCGCGAGGCCTGGGACCGCACCCGCCGCCCGCTCCTGGAGGAGCCGCAGCCGGCCGACCCTGCGCCGCTCGCCCGCGAGCCGTACCCGGCCCCCAAGCCGGGCCTGTTGCGCCGCCCCACGAGGACGCTGGACCAGGTGGGGGCGCGGGAGCTGCGCGATCCCCGGCTCGCCGCCCTCCTGGACGCGTACGCGTGGTCGTACGGCTTCGACCCGGCCGACGCCCCGGCCTCGGCCGCCGTCCTGCCGTACATGGAGCAGACCTTCGGCAGCTGGTACGTGGCCGGGGGCCTGCGGGCGCTCGCCGACGCGGTGTACGAGCGGTGCCGGAAGCGGCGGGTGGAGTTCGTCTTCGACGCGCCGGTGGAGGACGTCCTGGAGAAGGACGGCCGGGCGGTCGGCGTCCGGCTCGCCGGGGGCGAGGAGGTCGCGGCCGACCACGTGGTCTCCGGGGCGCCGGTCCCCGCGCTCTACCGCGAGCACGTCGTCGCATGGGAGCGGGGCGACGAGGACGTGCCGCGCCACCAGGCCCTCGGCACGAGCCGGGTGACGGTCTGTCTGGCCCTGCGCGGCGCCCGGGAGGCGGACGCGGTCCACCGCACGGTCGTGCACGCGGACGGCGGGCGGCCCGCGGTGACCGTGCTGCGGCCGGACGACCCGGCGCTGCGCCCGGACGCGGACCACGAGGCGGTGACGGTCACGGCGACGGTCCGTACGGACCGGGAGCGGGACGGGGAGGCGTTCGCCGACCTGATGGTCGAGGCCGCCGGGCGGGCGGTGCCGGACCTCCGGGAGCGGCTGCTGTGGCGGCACGTCCGCACCCCGGAGGACGTGCGGCGGGACACCGGCGCCGCCGAGGTGCCCGGGCCCGCGCTCGCCGGGGCGGACGGGCGGCTGCTCCCGGCCGGGAACCGCTCGCCGCTGCCGGGCCTGTACTTCGCGGGCGGCTGGTCGCACCCCGGCGGCGGGCTCGCCCACGCGGGCATGTCGGGCGCGCTAGTGGCGGGGCTGATCGTGGAGGGCGCGGACTTCCGCGGCTCGCGGTGAGTCCCCGGGGCCCCGGGCGGGCCCGCGGGCCTCAGTACCGGTACTGCTCCTTGTCGTCCTGGTGCGGCTCGTACCCGTACGGCCCCGGCGCCTGCTGCTGCGGCTCCGGCTCGGTGTCGCGCTGCTGCGGGACCCAGACCCCGCCGGGCGGGGTGTCGTAGGTGTACGAGGGGGCGTAGGGGTCGCCGTAGTACGAGCCGTACTGCTGGTTGTCCGTGCCCGGGCCGATGTACGGGTCGGAGTAGGCGGCGTACTGCTGCTGCCCGGCGGTCCCGTAGTCGTAGCCCTGCTGGGGGGCGGGCTGCTCGTACCCCTGCTCGTATCCCGCCGCGTAGGGGGCGTAGGCCGCCGGATCGTAGCCGTGGTCGGCGGCGGGAGCGGCGTCGCGGCCGGTGTCGTAGACCCCGTACTGGCCGGTGTCGTCGGGCATCGGCAGGGGCTCGTAGACCTCCGCGCCCCCGGCGGCCGTCTCCCGGTGCTCCCCGGGGCCGTGGTGGGCGGCGTCCGGCTCGTCGTACGAGAGGTCCGTGACCTCCAGGGTGGGTCCGGCCTGGGCCGGTGCCCCGGACCTGCGGCGGCGGCTCGCGCCCGGGTTGCCGCCGATCGCCCAGCCGGTGGAGAAGCCCCGGCGGAACGAGAGCGTCACGTACGTCTGGCCGACGGCGAAGGCGAGCGCGCCGGCGACGATCACCGGGACCGAGGGCAGCAGGACGCCCAGGACCACGAAGAGGAAGCCGCAGAAGGCGAGCACGCGCCAGCGCAGCCGCGCCTTGTACTGGAGGAGCACCTCCCCCAGCAGCCACAGCGCGACCACGCCGAACGCGATGTAGAGGACCGTCCACCCCATGCCCCGCCGCCCCTCTCCACGGTCACCGCCGCGGGTCGGGGCGGGTACGACCGGTCACGACTGCTGGTGCAGTCCGAGATTCTCGTAGATCTCGAGTGTCGCGGTGGAGCTGTTGAGCGTGATGAAGTGCAGCCCGGGGACGCCCTCGGACAGCAGACGCGCGCAGAACTCCGTCGCGAACTCGATACCGATGGAGCGTACAGCGGCGGGATCGTCCTTGACGGCGAGGATGCGGTCTTTCACGCGCGCCGGGAAGGCGGCGTTGCTCAACTGGGGCAGCCGGTCGAGGGTCTTCACGTTCACGACGGGCATGACCTCGGGGATGATCGGGGTCTCGCAGCCCGCCTTGACCGCGCTGTCGCGGAGCCGCAGGTAGTTCTCCGGGTCGAAGAACATCTGGGTGATGGCGTAGTCGGCGCCGGCGCGGCACTTGTCCACGAAGTGCCGGATGTCCGTGTCCCAGTCGGTGGAGCGGGGGTGCATCTCGGGGAAGGCGGCGACGCCGACGCAGAAGTCGCCCGACTCCTTGATCAGCCGGACCAGGTCGGCGGCGTAACGGACGCCCTCCGGGTGCTCGATCCACTCGCCCAGCGGGTCGCCCGGCGGGTCGCCCCGGAGGGCGAGCATGTTGCGGATCCCGGCGTCGGCGTACTGGCCCAGGATGTTGCGCAGCTCGGCGACGGACTGGCCGACGGCCGTGAGGTGCGCGACGGGGGTGAGGGTGCTGTCGGAGGCGATCTTCTGGGTGGCCTTGACGGTGCCGCCCCGGGTGGTGCCGCCGGCGCCGTAGGTCACGGAGACGAAGCTGGGGCCGACCGCCTCGACCCGGCGCATGGCCTTCCAGAGGCTCTGCTCACCCTTCTCGGTCCGGGGCGCGTAGAACTCGAAGGAGTACGACGTGCCGCCGGAGGCGAGGATGTCGCGGACCGTGCGGGCGCGGTCCGAGCGGACGGAAGCGGTACCAAGGGCCATACCGGCAGGTTAGACGGGGTGCGGCGGGCCGCGTGTGCCCTGTCCGATCGGTGGACACTTTTTCGGACACGTTCCGGACGGCGGACCCGGGTCCGTCCGGGTGGTGGACGCGGGTCCGGCGGGCCTCAGTGTCCGGCGCGCTCCCGGACGCGCCGGGCGAGGGCGGCGGTCGCGGCGGCCGGGTCGTCGGCCTCGGTGATCGCCCGGACGACGACGATCCGGCGCGCGCCCGCGTCCAGGACCTCGTCGAGGTTGCTCCCGTCGATGCCGCCGATGGCGAACCAGGGGCGGTCCTGGGCCAGGCCGGCCGCGTACCGCACGAGGTCCAGCCCCGGCGCGTACCGTCCGGGCTTGGTGGGGGTGGGCCAGCAGGGGCCGGTGCAGAAGTAGTCGACGCCCGGTTCGGCGGCGGCCGCGGCCACCTCGGACTCGGCGTGGCAGGAGCGGCCGATCAGGATCCCGTCGCCGAGGATCGCGCGGGCGGCGGGGACGGGCAGGTCGCCCTGGCCGAGGTGGAGGACGTCGGAGCCGATGGCGTGGGCGACGTCGGCCCGGTCGTTCACGGCGAGGAGCTTGCCGTGCCGGCGGACGGCGTCGGAGAGGACGGCGAGGTGCTCCAGCTCCTCGGCGGCCTCCATGCCCTTGTCGCGGAGCTGTACGACGTCCACGCCGGAGGAGAGCACGGCGTCGAGGAAGGCGGGCAGGTCGCCCTGGCGCTTCCGGGCGTCGGTGCACAGGTAGAGCCGGGCGTCGGCGAGCCGCTCGCGAGGCGTGGGCATGGGTGGGTTCCCCCCGTTCGGTGCCGCCGGCGCCGTGACGGCCGGCCCCCGGGGGGACCGGCCGTCACGACACCCGCAGGTGGTGTCTTCGGTACGTGTCGGACGACGCGCGCCGGGCGGCGTGTCGCCCGGCCGTGCATGTCGGGCGGCGCGCCGGGCCGTGTGCGCCGGGCGGCGCGCGTCAGGCCGGGCGCGTCAGACGGCGAGCGCCTGGGCGCGGCGCTTCACCTCCGTGCCGCGGTTCTCGCCGAGCGCCTGCGCGGGCGTGCCCGGCAGGCTCTCGTCCGGAGTGAAGAGCCACTCCAGCATCTCCTCGTCGGTGAAGCCGTCGTCCCGCAGCAGGGTCAGGGTCCCGGTGAGGCCCTTGACGACCTTGTCGCCCTGGATGAAGGCGGCGGGCACCTGCAGCGCGTTGTTCTCTCCGCGGCGCACGGCGATGAGCTGGCCGTCCTTGACCAGCTGCCGCACGCGCGTCACCTCGACATCGAGCATCTCCGCGATGTCGGGCAGGTAGAGCCAGGCGGGGACGAGAGCATCGATCTTTGCGTCAATCTCGGTCACGTGGACAAGCCTGCCATCCCGGACCGACAGCCGGTAGTCGGGCCTACCGCACTGCCGCCTTCAGGGGTACGGAGGGGTCCGCCGCACGGGTCGGGTCGAGCGGGGTCGCCGTCTCGATCAGTCTGCGGCCCTGGGCCAGGTCGCGGGGGCGGCCGACGGTGAGGAGGGCCACCGGCACGCCGGCGCGCAGCCAGAGGACCGACCAGGTCTCGTCCGCCGGGGTGCCGCGCCACAGCAGCTCGTCCGCGCCCGCGTGGTGTCCCGCGTACTGGACGAAGTGCCCGAACTGCTCGGACCAGAAGTACGGCACGGGGTCGTACGGCCCGGGCTCGGCGCCGACGATCGCGGCGGCGACCGTGCGGGGGCCCTGGAGCGCGTTGTCCCAGTGGTGGACGAGGAGGCGCTCGCCGTAGCGGGCGGAGGGGAAGGAGGCGCAGTCCCCGACCGCGTACACGTCGGGCAGGGAGGTGCGCAGCCGGTCGTCGGCGGTGACGGCGCCGCTCGGGTCGAGGGCGATGCCGGAGCCGGCGAGCCAGGCGGTGGCGGGGCGGGCGCCGATGCCGACGACGACGGCCTCGGCGGGCAGTGCGCGGCCGTCGGCGAGGAGGACCCGGCCGGGTTCGACCGCGTCCACGCGCGCGCGGGTGAGGAGTTCGGCGCCGTTCGCCCCGTACCACTCGGCCATGGGGGCGGCGACCTCGACGGGCAGGACCCCGGCGAGCGGGAGGTCGGCGGCCTCGACGACGGTGACGGCGCAGCCCGCGCCGAGCGCGGCGGTGGCGAACTCGGCGCCGATCCAGCCGGCGCCGACGACCACGACGGCGTGGCGGCGCTCCAGGACGGGCCCGAGGCGCACGGCGTCGTCGAGGGTGCGCAGCAGGTGGACGCCGGGGACGCCGTCGGAGCCGGGCAGGACGAGCGGATGGGCACCGGTGGCGATCACCAGGGTGTCGTACGCGACGGGCCCGGCCTCGGTGTCGACCTCGTGGTCGGCGGCGCGCAGTCCGGTGACGTCCACGCCGAGCCGGAGTTCGATGCCGAGGTCCTCGAAGTCGACGTCGAAGGCGGAGTCCTCGGCCTTTCCGAGGAGGACCGCCTTGGAGAGCGGGGGCCGGTCGTAGGGCTGGTGGGGTTCGGCCCCGATGAGGGTGACGGGACCGGTGAAGCCCTGCTCGCGCAGGGCGACGGCGGTCTGGACGCCCGCCATCCCGGCGCCGACGACCACGACGCGCCGCTGGGTCTGCTTCTGCTCGCTCACACGGTCACCTTACGTACCTGACCCCCCGTCAGGAAGGGCGGGGGGCCGGGCCCCCTCGTGGCACGGGCCCGGCGGAAGCTAGTCTGGCGGGCGTAAAGCACTCGCGGGAGCCCGGACGCACCGGGCTGAGAGGGAGGCTGGACGGCCTCCGACCGTACGAACCTGATCCGGGTCATGCCGGCGAAGGGAGGGGCTGGACGCCCATGCGTTCTTCCGAAGCGCGAAGGGCTCCCGACGTCCGGGGGACCGACGTCCTCGTGGTCGGGGGCGGAATCATCGGCCTGGTCACGGCCTGGCGGGCCGCGCGGCGCGGGCTGAGCACCGCCGTCGTCGACCCGGAGCCGGGCGGCGGGGCCGCGCGGGTCGCGGCCGGGATGCTCGCCGCCGTCACCGAGCTGCACTACGGCGAGGAGACCCTGCTCGGGCTCAACCTCGCCTCCGCCGCCCGCTATCCGGCCTTCGTCGCCGAGCTGGAGGAGGCCGCCGGTCTCGACGTCGGCCACCGCGCCTGCGGCACCCTCGCCGTCGCCCTCGACGCCGACGACCGGGCGCACCTGCGCGAGCTGCACGCCCTGCAGACCCGCTGCGGGCTCGCCTCGGAGTGGCTGAGCGGCCGCGAGTGCCGCCGCCTGGAGCCGATGCTGGCGCCGGGGGTGCGCGGCGGCCTGCGGGTCGACGGCGACCACCAGGTGGATCCGCGCCGGCTCGCCGCCGCGCTCCTCGTCGCCTGCGAGCGGGCCGGGGTGGTCTTCCACCGGGTCCTCGCGGAGCGGCTGAGCGTGGTGCGGGACCGGGCGCGCGGCGTGGTCCTGGCCGGGGGCGGGGAGCTGGAGGCCGGGCAGACCGTCCTCGCGGCGGGCAGTCTGAGCGGGCGGCTGGCGGGGGTGCCGGACGAGGTGCTTCCGCCGGTGCGCCCGGTGAAGGGCCAGGTCCTGCGGCTGCGGGTGCCGGCCGCGTACGCCCCCTTCCTCTCCCGGACCGTCCGGGCCGTCGTCCGGGGCAGCCACGTCTATCTGGTGCCCCGGGAGAACGGCGAGCTGGTCGTCGGCGCCACCAGCGAGGAGCTGGGCTGGGACACGACGGTGACGGCGGGCGGGGTGTACGAGCTGCTGCGCGACGCCCACGAGCTGGTGCCCGGGATCACCGAGCTGCCGCTCACCGAGACCCTGGCCGGGCTGCGCCCCGCGTCCCCGGACAACGCGCCGCTGCTCGGTCCGACCGCCCTGCCCGGTCTGCTGCTCGCCACCGGCCACTACCGCAACGGGGTGCTGCTCACCCCGGTCACCGGCGACGTCATGGCCGAGGTGCTGGCCACGGGCGTCCTGCCCGACGAGGCGCGCCCCTTCACCCCCCGCCGTTTCTCCCCCGTCCCTCCCGTACGTCAGGAGCAGCCCGCATGAGCGCGACCCCACCCGCGAACGGCGTGCCCGCGCACGACGCGACCGCGAACGCGAACGACGCGTCCACGACCGTGACCGCGTCCGTGACCGTGACCGTGTTCGTGAACGGGGAGGCGCGCGAGCTCTCCGGCCCCGTCTCCCTCGACGCCCTCGTCGCGACCCTGACCACGGCCCGCTCCGGGGTGGCCGCCGCCCTGAACGAGACGGTGGTGCCGCGCGGCGAGTGGGCGTCGACGCCGCTCGGCGACGGGGACCGGGTGGAAGTCCTGACCGCGGTGCAGGGGGGCTGAGCGCGATGTCCGACGACGTGTTCGTCCTGGGCGGTACGGAGTTCTCCTCGCGCCTGATCATGGGCACCGGCGGGGCGCCCAGCCTCGACGTCCTGGAGCGCTCCCTGGTCGCCAGCGGCACGGAGCTGACCACGGTCGCCATGCGGCGCCTGGACCCGACCGTGCAGGGCTCGGTCCTCTCCGTCCTGGACCGGCTCGGCATCCGGGTCCTGCCCAACACGGCGGGCTGCTTCACGGCCGGCGAGGCGGTCCTGACCGCCCGGCTCGCCCGGGAGGCGCTCGGCACCGACTGGATCAAGCTGGAGGTCGTGGCCGACGAGCGGACCCTGCTGCCGGACGGCGAGGAGCTCCTGAGCGCGGCGGAGACCCTGGTCGACGACGGCTTCACCGTCCTGCCGTACACCAACGACGACCCGGTCCTCGCCCGGAAGCTGGAGGACGTCGGGTGCGCGGCGATCATGCCGCTGGGCTCCCCGATCGGCTCCGGGCTCGGCATCCGCAACCCGCACAACTTCCGGCTGATCACGGAGCGGGCGGGGGTGCCGGTGATCCTGGACGCGGGGGCCGGCACGGCGTCGGACGCGGCGCTCGCGATGGAGCTGGGGTGCGCGGCGGTGATGCTGGCGTCGGCCGTCACCCGGGCGCAGGAGCCGGTCCTGATGGCCTCGGCGATGCGGCACGCGGTCGAGGCGGGGCGGCTCGCGCACCGGGCCGGCCGCATCCCGCGCCGCCACTTCGCGGAGGCGTCGTCGCCGGTGGAGGGCCTGGCGCGGCTGGACCCGGAGCGCCCGGCGTTCTGAGCCCCGGAGCCCTCCGGCGCTCGTCACAGGTGTGCTGCGGTCCGGGGCGGGCGCACCGGACGCGTGTGCGCGGCTCGTAGACTCGTCGCCGTGGACACGACCCTTCAGGACCCCCTCGTCGGGCGGCTGCTCGACGGCCGCTACCGCGTCGACGCGCGCATCGCCGTCGGCGGGATGGCCACGGTCTACCGGGCCGTCGACACCCGCCTCGACCGCGTCCTCGCGCTCAAGGTGATGCACCCGCAGCTGGCGACCGACGCCGCCTTCGTCGAGCGGTTCATCCGCGAGGCCAAGTCCGTCGCCCGGCTGGCGCACCCCAACGTGGTGGGCGTCTTCGACCAGGGCGCCGAGGGCGCGTACGTCTACCTGGCGATGGAGTACGTCCCGGGCTGCACCCTCCGCGACGTGCTGCGCGAGCGGGGCGCCCTGGCGCCCCGGGCCGCGCTCGACATCCTGGAGCCGGTGCTCGCCGCGCTCGGTGCCGCGCACCGGGCCGGGTTCGTGCACCGGGACATGAAGCCGGAGAACGTCCTGATAGGGGACGACGGCCGGGTGAAGGTCGCGGACTTCGGTCTCGTCCGGGCCGTGGGCTCGGCGACCGCCACCACCGGCTCGGTCCTCGGCACGGTCTCATACCTGGCGCCGGAGCAGATCGAGCACGGCACCGCCGACACCCGCGCCGACGTGTACGCCTGCGGCGTCGTCCTGTACGAGATGCTGACCGGCGGCAAGCCGCACGCGGGCGACACGCCCGCCCAGGTCCTCTACCAGCACCTGAACACGGACGTGCCCGCGCCCTCGGCCGCCGTGCCGGGGCTGGCCCCGGGGCTCGACGGGCTGGTCGCGGCCGCTGCGGCCCGCTCCCCCGAGGCCCGTCCGCACGACGCCGTCGCCCTGCTGGGCCTGGTCCTGGAGACCCGGTCCGCGCTCACCGACGGGCAGCTGGACGCGGTGCCGCCGCAGGCGCGGTCCGGCGCCCGGGACACCGCCGACGACCGGACGAGCGTGATCGCGCGTGCCGTGCCGGCCGAGGAACGCACCAGCGTGATCGACCTGCCGCTGCCGGAGGAGAGCGGCGCCCCCCGGGTGTCGCACACCGGCCGGATGCCGGCGCCCGAGCCGCCCGCGGCCCCCGGCGCCCGCCGGCTGCCGCCGCGCGGCCCGCTGCTCGTGATCGCCGCCGTCCTGCTCGTCCTCGGTCTGGGCGGCGGGGTCTGGTACATCAACTCCGGCCAGTTCACCCGCGTCCCGGCCGTCCTCGGCCAGACCGAGGCCGCCGCGACGGAGCGGATCACCGGCGCCGGCCTGGAGGTCGGCACCACGAAGCGCGCCTTCAGCGACGTGTACGAGCGCGGCACCGTCATGGCCGTCGACCCGGCGCCCGGCGAGCGCCTGCGGGGCAACGGCACGGTCGTCCTCACCCTCTCCCGGGGCCCGGAGATCGTGAAGGTGCCCAACCTCCGGAACAAGCCGCTCGCGGAGGCCAGGAAGGCCCTGGAGAAGGAGGGCCTGGTCGCGGGGGTGGTCACCCGCGAGTTCAGCGACTCCGTCGCCCGGGGGGCCGTGATCGGCTCCGACCCCGAGCCCGGCACCGAGCGCGCCCCCGACTCGGCGATCGCCCTGGTCGTCAGCAAGGGCTCCCCGATCGACGTGCCCGATGTGACCGGCGAGACCGTCGCCGACGCCACGGCCGCGCTCCAGGAGGCCGGGCTCACCGTCCGGGTCGCCCCCGAGCGGATCAGCTCCCCCGAGGACGCCGGCTCGGTCGCCGCCCAGTCCCTCGCGGAGGGCAGCCGCGCCGCCGAGGGCGACACCATCACCCTCACCGTCTCCAAGGGCCCCGAGCTGATCGAGGTCCCCGACGTCACCGGCGAGCCGACCGAGGACGCGCGCGCCGCCCTGGAGGACGCGGGCTTCGAGGTGAAGGTCGAGAAGACCTTCCCGTACCTCGGCGACACGGTGGCGGACCAGTCCGTGGAGGGCGGCTCCACCGCCCCCGAGGGCTCCACGATCACCCTCACGATCAAGGGACTGTAGAAACCCATGCGCAACCCCGTCGGCGGCCACGTCCCCGTGGCCGGCGGTCTCGCCACGGTCGGCCTGGGCTACGCCCGCGAACTGGGCGCCGAGACCGTGCAGGTCTTCGTCGCCAATCCGCGCGGCTGGGCCACCCCGGCCGGCAGTCCGGCCCAGGACGAGCGGTTCAGGGCCGAGTGCGCGGAGGCCTCGCTGTCGGCCTGGGTGCACGCCCCGTACCTGATCAACTTCGGCTCGCACACCGAGGCCACCGCCGAGAGGTCGGTGGAGTCGCTGCGGCACTCGCTGCGCCGGGGCCGGGAGATCGGCGCGAAGGGCGTGGTGGTGCACACCGGCTCGGCGACCGGCGGCCGGCCGCGCGAGGTGGCGCTCGCCCAGGTGCGGGAGCGGCTGCTGCCGCTGCTCGACGAGCTGACGCACCCGGACGACCCGGACCTGCTCCTGGAGTCGACGGCCGGTCAGGGCTCCTCGCTCTGCTCGCGGACCTGGGACTTCGGCCCGTACTTCGACGCCCTCGACCGCCACCCCAAGCTGGGCGTCTGCCTGGACACCTGTCACGTGTTCGCCGCCGGGCACGACCTGACGGGCCCGTCCGGGGCGGCGCGGACCCTCGACCTGCTGGTGGAGACCGTCGGCGCGGGGCGGCTGAAGCTGATCCACGCCAACGACTCGAAGGACGTCGTGGGCGCCCACAAGGACCGGCACGCGAACATCGGCGCCGGTCACATCGGCGAGGACGCCTTCCGGGAACTGCTGCGCCATCCGGCGACGGAGGGGGTGCCGCTGGTCATCGAGACGCCGGGCGGCAAGGAGGGACACCGGGCGGACGTGGAGCTCCTGAAGAAGCTGCGCCCTTGAGGAATACCCCTAGGGGGTATACGGTTCCTTCGGGCGGGAACCGCCATCCGACGTTGGGGGCCTCATGCGCCACGGGGAACACACCGGACACGCCGAACAGCACGACGACGGAGAGCACGCCGGGCACGGGCCGCACCGCTCCCCCGGCGGGGCGAGCTGGTCCACGGCGGCCCGGGCCACGCTGCACTGCCTGACCGGCTGCGCCGTCGGCGAGGTCCTCGGCATGGTGATCGGCACCGCGCTCGGCTGGGGAAACGTGCCGACGACGATTCTCGCCGTCGTCCTCGCCTTCTTCTTCGGCTACGCGCTCACCCTGCGCGGCCTCCTGGCCGCCGGCCTCGGCTTCCGGGCGGCGCTCAAGGTCGCCCTGGCCGCCGACACCCTCTCCATCGCGGTCATGGAGCTGATCGACAACGGCGTCATCGCCCTCTGGCCCGGCGCCATGGACGCGCACCTGTCCGATCCGCTCTTCTGGACCGTGCTGGCCCTCGCCCTCGCCGCCGCCTTCGTGATCACCACGCCGGTCAACAAGTGGATGATCGGCCGAGGCAAGGGGCACGCGGTGGTCCACCCGTACCACCACTGACCCACAGGAGGGTCCGTCAGAGCTCGGGGCCGTCCCCGGGCTCCTCCTGGTACGAGTAGCGCTGCTCCCGCCACGGGTCGCCGAGGTTGTGGTAGCCGCGCTCCTCCCAGAAGCCCCGCCGGTCGGCGGCCATGTACTCCACGCCCCGGACCCACTTCGGGCCCTTCCAGGCGTACAGGTGGGGGACGACGAGCCGCAGCGGGAAGCCGTGCTCGGCGGTGAGCAGCTCCCCGTCCTTGTGGGTGGCGAAGATCGTGCCGTCCGAGGCAAAGTCGGCCAGCCGCATGTTGGCGCTGTAGCCGTACTCGGCCCAGACCATCACATGGGTGACCTGGGGCGCGGGCGGGGCGAGCTCCAGGACCGTCCGGGCGGGCACGCCGCCCCATTCGGCCCCGATCATGCTGAACTTCGTGACGCAGTGCAGATCGGCCGTGACCGTGGAGAACGGGAGGGCCGAGAACTCCTCGTGGTTCCAGCACCGCTTGTCGCCGTCGGCCGTCGCCCCGAAGACGCGGAACTCCCAGCGGTCCGGCTTGAACTTGGGTACGGGCCCGTAGTGGGTGACCGGCCAGCCGCGCTGGATCCGCTGCCCCGGAGGGAGATCCGCCGGAAGGTCCGGCGAACGATCCGACCGATCCGCTTCCCGGTGTGCTCCGCTCTCCGGCTGACCCATGGCATCCATGGTGACAGACCGCAAGGGGTGGTCATGACCAGGCGACCACCCCGGCACCCCCCATCGGGGCAACTCCCACTAAGCCTGTACTTACTGGACGCCCCCCATTCGGGGTGCGAGGATGCGGCCATCCTGCCCAGTTACGGCACAGACACACAACGTGGAAGTGGAAGGAGTCTCTGCGATGCAGGGCGACCCCGAGGTCCTCGAGTTCCTGAACGAGCAGCTGACCGGCGAACTCACCGCCATCAACCAGTACTGGCTGCACTACCGCATCCAGGACAACAAGGGGTGGACGAAGCTCGCCAAGTACACCCGTGAAGAGTCCATCGACGAGATGAAGCACGCGGACAAGCTGACCGAGCGCATCCTGATGCTCGACGGCCTGCCCAACTACCAGCGGCTCTTCCACGTGCGGGTCGGCCAGACCATCACCGAGATGTTCCAGGCGGACCGTCAGGTCGAGGTGGAGGCGATCGACCGCCTCAAGCGCGGCATCGAGGTCATGCGCGCCAAGGGGGACATCACGTCCGCCAACCTCTTCGAGGAGATCCTCGCGGACGAGGAGCACCACATCGACTACCTGGACACGCAGCTGGAGCTGATCGAGTCCCTGGGCGAGGCGCTCTACATCTCGACGCTCATCGAGCAGCCGAGCTGACCCCGTCCCGGGACCGGGCTCCCGGGGTCAGGCGGCTTCGCCGAGGACGGTGACGGGAGCGACGGCGGTCTCGGCCGCCAGGGCGGGAACGCCCCGGTCGACCAGCTCGCGCCGGGGGCAGTTGCCGCGCCCGAGAATGGCCTGAATGCGACGGACGCAGGAACCGCAGTCCGTTCCGGCCTTGCAGGCGGAGGCGATCTGGCGCGGTGTGTGGGCGCCCGCGTCCGCGTGCTCCTTGACCTGCTTCTCCGTGACACCGAAGCATGAGCAGACGTACACGCGGTTCACCTCCCGCCGAGATCGTTTAGGTTAACCTAACCTTACCCGGCGGACCGAGGCCGTAAAAGACCTGAAAACGAGGATGGGGCGCGGATCACAAGGATCCGCGCCCCGTCGTCGTAGGAAACCACTTACTGATCGCGGTACATCTCCGCCACCAGGAACGCCAGGTCGAGCGACTGGCTGCGGTTCAGGCGCGGGTCGCAGGCCGTCTCGTAGCGCTGGTGCAGGTCGTCGACGAAGATCTCGTCGCCGCCGCCCACGCACTCGGTGACGTCGTCGCCGGTGAGCTCGAC
This sequence comes from Streptomyces sp. NPDC093071, assembly GCF_044754545.1. Classification (NCBI taxonomy): domain Bacteria; kingdom Bacillati; phylum Actinomycetota; class Actinomycetes; order Kitasatosporales; family Streptomycetaceae; genus Streptomyces; species Streptomyces sp. NPDC093071. Next base: position 336,291 of record NZ_JBIVPH010000003.1, read on the forward strand.
GTGGATGCCACCGGGGTGGGTGCCCAGCTCCTTGTGGACCTCGAAGAAGCCCTTGACCTCGTCCAGGACGTCGTCGAAGCGGCGCGTCTTGTGGCCGGAGGCGGCCTCGAAGGTGTTGCCGTGCATCGGGTCGGTGACCCAGGCGACGACCGCGCCGGAGGCGGTGACCTTCTCGACCAGCTCGGGGAGCTTGTCGCGGACCTTGTCGGCGCCCATGCGGACGATGAAGGTCAGCCGGCCCGCCTCGCGGTCCGGGTCGAGACGGTCGATGTAGGTGAGCGCCTCGTCCACCGAGGTGGTCGGGCCCAGCTTGATGCCGATCGGGTTCGCGATCCGCGAGGCGAACTCGATGTGGGCGTGGTCGAGCTGGCGGGTGCGCTCGCCGATCCAGACCATGTGGCCGGAGGTGTCGTACAGCTTGCCGGTGCGCGAGTCCGTACGGGTCAGGGCGCCCTCGTAGTCGAGCAGCAGCGCCTCGTGGGAGGCGTAGAACTCGACGGCCTTGAACTCGGCCGGGTCGGTGCCGCAGGCCTTCATGAAGTTCAGGGCGTTGTCGATCTCGCGGGCGAGCGCCTCGTAGCGCTGGCCCGACGGGGACGACTTCACGAAGTCCTGGTTCCAGGCGTGCACCTGGCGCAGGTCGGCGTAGCCGCCGGTGGTGAAGGCGCGCACCAGGTTGAGCGTGGAGGCGGAGGCGTTGTACATCCGCTTCAGGCGCTCGGGGTCCGGGACGCGGGCGGCCTCGTTGAAGTCGAAGCCGTTGACCGAGTCGCCGCGGTACGTCGGCAGGGTCACGCCGTCGCGGGTCTCGGTCCCCTTGGAGCGGGGCTTGGAGTACTGCCCGGCGATGCGGCCGACCTTCACCACGGGCACGGAGGCCGCGTAGGTGAGGACGGCGCTCATCTGGAGCAGCGTCTTGAGCTTGGCCCTGATGTGGTCGGCGGACACGGCGTCGAAGGCCTCGGCGCAGTCGCCGCCCTGGAGCAGGAACGCCTCGCCACGGGCGACGGCTCCCATCCGGGCGCGCAGCTGGTCGCACTCGCCGGCGAAGACGAGCGGAGGATACGACTCGAGGTCCGCGATCACATCGCGCAGAGCCTCGGCATCGGGGTACTCGGGCTGCTGCGCCGCGGGCAGGTCTCGCCAGGTCGCCTTGGCGACGGCGTGGGAATCAGCGTTCACGGTCACACGGACAACATTACGGGGTTCTTCGTCCGGTCCTGTCCCACCGCCCAGTGGCTGAGACGAGTGCCCGGAATGTCGGGCGCTGATCTTGATGACGGCGGGGGGTGTTACCCTCGGCCCCGTTTCTCGACAACTTCGACGACATTGTCGAACACAGCTGAACACAGGGGTGGGCGTGGCACAGGGACATCGCAGGGACCGCAAGAGGAAACGCCTCCTGTACGGAACCGTGGCCGCGGTCGCCGCCACGGCCGCGATCGGCACCCTCGCGGTCGCCTCGCCGAACCTCCTGGGCTCGGCCGGCGACGACAAGGCGGTCCGGGACGCCTCCCTCCAGGAGCAGTTCGCGAGCGCCGCGCGGGAGTTCGGCGTGCCGCAGAGCGTGCTGATGGCGGTGTCGTACCAGCAGACCCGCTGGGAGTCCCACGACGGCGAGCCGAGCACGACCGGCGCGTACAACGTGATGGGTCTCACGAAGGTCGAGCCCGGGGACGTGGCGCAGAAGGTCACCGACGAGCAGATCGACCACTTCAACGGCTCCGGCCGGCCGGAGATCGAGAAGAAGTTCGACCGCGCGGAGGTCCGGCGGATCCTGGAGAAGGCGCTCGTCGACACCGACGACCCCCGGCTCCACACCCTGGACGAGGCCGCCGGGCTGATCGGCAGCTCCACCGAGGCCGTCCAGAACGACACCCGCGCCTCCGTCCGGGCCGGTGCGGCGCTGCTCGCCGCGTACCAGAAGCGGGCGGGCGCCGAGCTGTCCGACGAGCCGGGCGACTGGTACCCGGCCGTGGCGCGCTACAGCCAGTCCCCGAAGAAGAAGGGCGCCGACCTCTTCGCGAAGCGCGTCTTCGAGTCGATCAGGAAGGGCGAGCGGGCCCTCACCCTCGACGGCGAGTCCGTCGCCCTGCCGGCCGATCCGTCGGCCGAGCCGGTCAAGCCGTCGAACGTGCCGCTGGCGGCGAGCTTCGCGAGCACGGCGGCGGTCCCGACCCCCGAGTGCCCCGCAGGCCTGAACTGCGACTTCGTGCCGGTCCGCACGGACCTCGGCGGCGCGCGCAATTACACCCTCGGCGACCGCCCGAACCAGGGCCTGGACATCCGCCAGATCGTCATCCACGACACCGAGGGCCCCTACCAGGGCTCGCTCGACGCGCTCACCGACCCCAAGGGGGCGGGCAGCGCCCACTATCTGATCCGGGCCCAGGACGGCCAGGTCACCCAGATGCTGGAGAACAGGCAGCTGGCGTGGCACGCGGGCAACTGGACGCACAACATGCACTCCATCGGCGTGGAGCACGAGGGCTACGCCATCAAGGAGGGGAGCTGGTACACCGAGCCGCAGTACCGGTCCTCCGCCGAGCTGGTGAAGTTCCTGGCGAAGACGTACGGCGTGCCGATCGACCGCGAGCACATCATCGGGCACGACGAGGTGGCGCTCCAGACGGACAACCGGCTCAGCAGCCTGCACTGGGACGCGGGCCCGTACTGGGACTGGAACTACTACATGTCCCTCCTGGGCGCCCCGCAGGGCGACAAGGGCGCGGGCGCTCCGCTCCGGGCCGGCCAGGTGGTCCGCGTGGTGCCGCCGTTCACCACGGCGAACCAGCCGAAGCTGTCCACCGGCGGCAAGGCCGTCCCGGCCCGCCCGTCCAACTTCGGCTACCTCTACGCGTCGCCCTCGACGGACGCGGCGACGCTGACCGACCCGTACTTCAACTCCCTGTGGACCGAGGGCTCGAACTACGGCAACAAGGTCCGCGCCGGCGGCCTCTACGTCGTGGCCGAGGCGCAGGCCGACTGGACGGCGATCTGGTACGCGGGCAAGAAGGCCTGGTTCCAGAACCCCGGCGGCCAGTACACCGTCCCGGTGCCCGGCGCCACGACCGTGAAGGTCCGCTCCGGCCTCTCCTCGGTCAAGGTCTTCGGCCGCTCCTTCCCGGAGACCGCCGCCTACACCGCGGCGAACCTGAAGCCGCCGGGCGACGAGAACGACCCGCTGTCGAAGTTCTCGTTCGCCGCCGGCCAGGCCTACGTCAAGGCCGGTCCCGCCGTCGTGGGCGACGACTGGTTCGGCACCGAGCAGAAGAACGTCGTCGGCTCCGTCCCGTACGTGCCGATCCGCTTCCACCACAAGATCGTCTGGGTGAAGCAGAGCGAGGTCACCGAGGCCCCCGGCACCGCCCCCGTCCGCGCCGACAACCGCTACAACCTGCTCTCCCGCGACGCCTCCGGCGTCCTCTGGCAGCACCAGGGCACCGGCGACGCCACCACCCCGTTCCTGGCCCGGTACCGGGTCGGCAGCGGCTGGCAGGGCTACGACGCGATCACCCCGCTGACGGCCCTCGGGGCCGACGGCACCGGGGACGCCGTGGCCCGGGAGCCCGGCGGCGTGCTCTGGTACTACCAGGGCAGCGGCAACCCGTCGGCGCCGTTCAAGGCCCGGCTGCGGGTCGGCGGCGGCTGGCAGGTCTACGACACCGTCGTCGGCATCCGCGACCTGACCGGGGACGGCAGGCCGGACCTGCTCGCCCGCGAGAAGTCGGGCGTCCTGTGGCTGTACCGGGGCACCGGCACCCCGGCGACGCCGTTCGCCCCCCGGGAGCGGATCGGCACCGGCTGGCAGATCTACAACAGCATCATCAGCACCGGCGACCTCAGCGGCGACGGCAAGCCCGACTTCATCGGCCGCGACACCGCCGGCGTGCTGTGGCTGTACCGGGGCACCGGCAACGCCACTTCCCCGTACGCCGCGCGCCTCAAGGTCGGCACCGGCTGGCAGATCTACAACAGCGTCGTCGGGCCGAGCGACCTCACCGGGGACGGCAGGGTCGACTTCGTCGGCCGCGACGCCGCCGGCGACCTGTGGCTCTACCGGGGCACGGGCAACGCCACCTCCCCGTACACCGCGCGCGTCAGGATCGGCGGCGGCTGGCAGGCCTACAACCCGGTCTTCTGACCGGACGGGACCGCTCCGGGGCCCGGCCCGCACCGTCCGCGGTGTGGACCGGGCCCCTTTCCCGTGCCGGCTGGGCTACAGTGCTCGCATGTACGCGCCCCTGAACCAGGACTGGTGGTGGACCGCTCATCCGGCGGCCCACTGACTGCGCGTACACCGACACACGCGAAGGCCGCCCGAGGGGCGGCCTTTCCCGCATCCGGGGCCGTTCCTCTCCGCACCCCCACGGAAGGAACGACCGACCCCATGGACCTCTCCCGTCTGCTCGACGACTCCTGCCCTCCCTTCGCCCTGCTGCGCAGGCGCACCCCGGGCCGCGACCACGACACCGTCGAGGTGCTGATCGGCCGGGTCCACGAGGCCGGGCGCCTCGCGGAGCTGCCCGTGGGCCCGCTGCCGGCGCTCGCGCTCGTGCCCTTCCGGCAGATCCGGGAGCGCGGCTTCGACGTGCGCGACGACGGCACCCCGCTCTCCGTGCTCGTCGCCGACGAGGCGTACGAGCTGCCGCTCGCCGAGGTCCTGGAGCGGCTCCCCGCGCACGACGTGCGGGTCGAGGGCGGCGGGTTCGACGTCTCCGACGAGGAGTACGCGCGGACCGTGCGGCGGGTGATCGACGAGGAGATCGGCTCCGGCGAGGGCGCGAACTTCGTGATCCGGCGCACCTACACCGGGGAGGTCCCGGGCTTCGGGCGCGCCGACGCACTCGCCCTGTTCCGGCGGCTGCTGGCGGGCGAGCGGGGCGCGTACTGGACGTTCGTCGTGCACACCGGGGAGCGGACCCTGGTCGGGGCGAGCCCCGAGGCGCACGTCCGGATGGCGGGCGGGACGGTCGTGATGAACCCGATCAGCGGCACGTACCGCTACCCGGCCGGCGCCGCCCCCACCCCGGAGGACCTGCTCGCCTTCCTCGGCGACCGCAAGGAGACCGAGGAGCTGTCCATGGTGGTGGACGAGGAGCTGAAGATGATGTGCACGGTGGGCGACCGGGGCGGGGTGGTGATCGGCCCGCGCCTGAAGGAGATGGCGCACCTCGCGCACACCGAGTACGAGCTGCGCGGCCGGTCGTCCCTGGACGTGCGGGAGGTGCTGCGGGAGACGATGTTCGCGGCGACCGTCACCGGGTCGCCGGTGCAGAACGCCTGCCGGGTGATCGAGCGTCACGAGAGCGGCGGGCGCGGCTACTACGCGGGCGCCCTCGCCCTGCTCGGCACGGACGGGTCCGGCGCCCAGACGCTGGACTCCCCCATCCTGATCCGTACGGCCGACATCACCGCCGACGGGCGGCTGCGGGTGCCGGTGGGCGCGACCCTGGTGCGGCACTCGGACCCGGCGGGCGAGGTGGCCGAGACCCACGCCAAGGCGGCCGGGATCCTCACCGCGCTCGGCGTGCGGGAGGGCCGGCCGGCGGCGGAGGGGCCCGTCGCTGCCCGGCTGGCCGACGATCCCCGCGTCCGGGCCGCGCTCGACGCCCGCCGGGCGGACCTGGCGCCGTTCTGGCTGAAGATGCAGGTCCGGTCGGCCGAGCTGTCCGGGCACGCGCTGGTGGTGGACGCCGAGGACACCTTCACCGCGATGCTGGCGCACGTGCTGCGCTCCTCCGGCCTGGAGGTGTCGGTGCTGCGGTACGACGAGCCGGGGCTGCGGGAGCTGGCGCTCGCGCACGAGGGGCCGGTCGTCCTCGGTCCCGGGCCCGGCGACCCCTCGGACGCGGCCGACGCCAAGATGCGGTTCCTGCGCGGTCTGACCGCCGAACTGGTCCGGAACCACCGGCACGGCCTGCTCGGAGTGTGCCTCGGGCACGAGCTGATCGCCGCCGAACTGGGCCTGGAGATCGTCCGCAAGCGGGTGCCGTTCCAGGGCGCCCAGGTGCGGATCGACCTCTTCGGGCAGGAGCGGACGGTCGGCTTCTACAACAGCTTCACCGCCCGCTGCGACGACCGGGCGGCCGAGGAGCTGGCGCTGCACCGGATCGAGGTGAGCCGCGACCCGGGGACGGGCGAGGTGCACGCCCTGCGCGGGCCGGGCTTCGCCGGGGTGCAGTTCCACCCCGAGTCGGTCCTGACGACGGAGGGCGCGGCCCTGACGGCCTCGCTCCTCGCGGGCGTCCTGGTCTGAGGTCCCGCGCGTCCCCGGGACCCGGCCGCCGGGTCATCCGGTCCTGGGGACCAGGACGTTCTCGCTGCGGCGGCCGGCGATGTGGTCGAGGACGTTGCGGAGGGTGGTGTCGACGATCTGGCCGACGGCGTCCTCGGTGTAGTACGCCTGGTGGGAGGTGACCACCACGTTCGGGAAGGTGACCAGGCGGGCCAGGGTGTCGTCCTCGACCACCTCCAGGGACTTGTCGAGGAAGAACAGCCCGGCCTCCGCCTCGTACACGTCCAGGCCGACGCCGGTGAAGCGGCCGGCGCGCAGCTCGGTGACCAGGGCGTCGGTGTCGACGAGCCCGCCACGGCTGGAGTTCACCAGGATGGCGTCGTCCTTCATCGCCTTCAGGGCGGTGGCGTCGACGACGTGCCGGGTGGCGGGGAGCAGCGGCACGTGGAGGCTGACCAGGTCCGACTCCGCGAAGAGCCGCTCCTTCTCGACGTACCTCATGCCGAGGTCGACGCAGGCCGGGTTCTCGGCGACGTCCCAGCCGAGGAGCTTCATCCCGAAGCCGTGGGCGATCCGGGTGAAGGCCTCCCCGATCTTGCCGGTGCCGAGGACGCCGACGGTCCGCCCCCGCAGGTCGCGGCCCATCAGCCCGTCGAGCCGGAAGTCGAAGTCGCGGGTCCGGTTGGACGCGCGGACGATCCGGCGGTTGACGGCCATGGCGAGGGTCCAGGCGAACTCCGCGACCGAGTACGGCGAGTAGTACGACACCCGGGCGACGGTGAGGCCGAGGCGCTCGGCGACCTCCAGGTCGATGTTGTTGAAGCCGGTGGAGCGCTGGGCGATCATCTGCGTCCCGCCGGCCGCGAGGATCTGCAGGACGCGGTGGTCCAGGACGGCGTTGACGCTGGTGGAGACGATCTCGTAGCCGGCCGCGATGCGGGCGGTGTCCTCGGTGAGGAAGACGTCCAGGCAGTGGACGTCGTGGTACCCCTCGAAGGCCCGCTCGATGAGCGGCTTCTCGTCCGCCTGCACGCCGAATGCCAGGATTTCCACGCATACCCCTCGGTGCGGTGACGGGCCGGATGCCGGCGCCTGTGTCCTGTCAGCGCGAATATACGGCCTCGCCCCGGACCCGGCCCGTCGGACGGGCCTACGCCTCGTCGAGGCCCCGCTCGATGGCGTACCGGACGAGTTCCACCCGGTTGTGGAGCTGGAGCTTGCCGAGGGTGTTCTGGACGTGGTTCTGCACCGTGCGGTGCGAGATGACCAGGCGCTCGGCGATCTGCTTGTAGCTGAGGCCCTTGGCGACGAGCCGCAGGACCTCGGTCTCGCGCTCGGTCAGCTGGGGGGCCTTCGGCTCGTCGGTGCCGCTGACCGGGGCGGGCTCGGAGGCCAGCCGGCGGTACTCGCCGAGGACCAGGCCGGCCAGGCCGGGGGTGAAGACGGGGTCGCCGACGGCCGTGCGCCGGACCGCGTCGATCAGCTCCTCCGTACTGGCGGACTTGAGGAGGTAGCCGGTGGCGCCGGACTTGACCGCCTCCAGGACGTCGGCGTGCTCGCCGCTCGCCGAGAGCACGAGGACCCGCAGCTCGGGGCGGGCGCCGACGAGCTCCTTGCAGACCTGGACGCCGGGCTTGACCGGCAGGTTCAGGTCCAGGACGAGGACGTCGGGGGCGGCGGCCGCCGCGCGCCGCACGGCCTGCTCGCCGTCGCCCGCGGTGGCGACCACGTCGAAGCCCGCCTCGGCGAGGTCGCGGGCGACCGCATCCCGCCACATCGGGTGGTCGTCGACGACCATGACTCTGATCGGCTGCTCGCTCACTGCTTCTCCGCCTTACCCCGTGGGACCTTCAACTCGACTTCCGTGCCCTGTCCGGGGACCGAGACGACCTCGGCGCTGCCGCCCAGGTCCCGCAGCCTCCCCCGGATGGAGAGCGCGACGCCCATCCTGCCCTCGCCCTCCGCCTGCGCGAGACGGCCCTCCGGGATGCCGGGTCCGTCGTCCCGGACGGTGACGATCACCTCGTCGGGCCAGTCCTCGATCAGGATCCAGGCGTGGGCGTCCTCGCCCGCGTGCACCCTCACATTGTCCAGGGCGGCGCCGACGGCGGCGGCCAGCTCGCGGGCGGCGGGCGGCGGGAGCAGGACGGGGGCGCCGGGCTCGGAGAGGGTGACCCGGGACCCGGCGCGCGGGGCGATCAGGACGCGCAGGTCGACGGGGGCGGAGCCGTCGGCCTCGTCGTCCACCTCCACGACCCGGACCACGGCCCCCTCGGACTCGTCCTCGGAGACCAGGCTGGGCCGGTTGAGCCCGCCCGCCACCAGGGTGCGCAGGGCCACCTCCTGCTCGCCCGCCATCCTGCCGAGGTCGGCGGCCTCGCCGCCGAGCGCGGTGCCGCGCCGCTGGACCATCGCGAGGACCTGGAGGACGCCGTCGTGGATGTCGCGGGCGAGCCGCTCCCGCTCCCGGGTGGCGGCCTCGATCTCCAGGGCGCGGGCGAGGGTGCGCTCGGAGGCGCGGGCGACCTCGACGACGTATCCGATGGCGATGGAGGCGACCCAGACGAGGATCACGTTGTGGACGGTGTCCCGGCTGGGGTGGCCGCGCTCGACGATGTTGGCGACGGCGACGAGGGAGGAGGCGATGCCGGCCCAGCGCCAGCCGCCCTTGATGGCGAACGCGAGGACGGATCCGGCGGTCCATATGGACGGCAGGGTGGGGCCGTCGACCGACTGGGCGTGGGCGTCGGCGAGCGGGGTGAGGAGGATGCCGGTGAGGGCGACGGTGAGGTCGGCGACGAGGAAGCGCTTGGTGCAGCCGGCCGCGTTCGCCACCTTGGGGAGGGTGGCGAGGGTCCAGACGCACATCACCGCCAGGTAGACGACGCCGACCCAGGGCCGCTCGTACCGGTCCCGGCCGAAGACGAAGAGCAGGACGGCATAGACCATGGTCAGGACGCGGTAGCCGGTCAGCGCGCGCCACAGCGGCTGCTCGACCGACATCCGCACGACGCGCTCGCGCTTGGCCATCTCTCCCCCACCCCCTACCGGTACGGTTCCCTCCGCCCCGGCTGCTTCCCTGGACGGTTCTCGCCCGCCCCGGAATCCTCCACGACCGGCCTCCCGGCCTCCGCCCCCACGGCGGAACGATTCTCCCGCTCCGGCCCCTCGGCGAGACGGCCCTCCCCGCCTCCGGACCTTCAGCGGGACGATTCTCCCCCGCCCCGAGCCCCTCGCGGAGCGGCTTTCCGCACCCCCGGGGCCTTGGCGGGCGGCTTTCCCCCGTCTCCGACTCCCCGGCGGGGCGCTTCTCCCCGCCTCCGGACCTCTCGCGGGGCGATTCTCCCCCGGCCCGGGCCCTCGCGGGCGGCTTCCCCCGTCCTCGGGCCCTTCGTGGGGCGTCCTCCCCTGCTCCCCCGGCCTCCCGGGGCGGCTTCCGCTCCGGCCCGGGTCTCTCGGCGGGGAGCTTCTCACGGTCCTCGTCGGGGCGGGGCTTCGCAGGAGGGTGCTGCGGGGCGGGGGCTACGCCCCCGATTCCTCGCGGGCGGCGATCTCCGCCTTCACCGCCTCCTTGGCCGCCTTCTCCGCCTCCGCGATCTGCCGCTTGGCGGCGGTCGCGTAGATGTCGACGTACTCCTGGCCGGAGAGCTTCATGATCTCGTACATGACCTCGTCCGTCACCGAGCGGAGGATGAAGCGGTCGCCCTCCATGCCCCGGTAGCGGCTGAAGTCCAGCGGCTTGCCGATCCGGATCCCCGGGCGCATCAGCTTGGGGACCAGCTTGCCGGGCGGCTGGATCTTCTCGGTGTCGATCATCGCGACCGGGATCACGGGCGCGCCGGTGGCCAGGGCGACCCGCGCCAGGCCGCCGGGCTTGCCCCGGTACAGGCGTCCGTCCGGCGAGCGCGTGCCCTCGGGGTAGATGCCGAAGAGGCCGCCGCCCTCGATGACCTCGATGCCCGCCTTGATGGCCGCCTCGCCGGCGCCCCGCGCGCCCGAGCGGTCCACCGGCAGCTGGCCGACGCCCTTGAAGAAGGCGGCGGTGAGCTTGCCCTTCACCCCGGGGGTGGTGAAGTACTCGGCCTTGGCGATGAAGGTGACCTTGCGGTCGAGCACGGCCGGCAGGAAGAAGGAGTCCGAGAAGGACAGGTGGTTGCTCGCCAGGATGGCGGGCCCGTCGGCGGGAACGTTCTCCAGACCCTCCACCCAGGGCCGGAAGGCGATCTTCAGGGAGCCGCCGAGGGAGAACTTCATTGCGCCGTAGATCAACTCGCCATGCCTTCCGTGTGCCGTCGGCCACGACTTTATCCCGTACCGGCGTACGCCCCCCGCTACGGCCCTGGTCGGTGTCGGTCCGGTCGCGTACGGTGAAGGCCCTTCCCCATTTTCCGTCGCTTCGGCGCACCGGAGGCGCACGCGAGGGCGCCCCCGGGGACGCGTCCGGGGGCGAACGCGAAGCCGAGCGAACAGGAGACCCCGGTGCCGGTCCTTCCCGGAGCCGAGCCGTACCGCCATGAGGGCGGAGAGGTCGGCGTCCTTCTCTGTCACGGATTCACCGGTTCCCCGCAGTCGATGCGCCCGTGGGCCGAGTACCTGGCCGAGCGCGGTCTGTCGGTGTCGGTGCCGCTCCTGCCGGGGCACGGCACCCGCTGGCAGGACATGCGGCTCACCACCTGGCACGACTGGTACGCCGAGGTCGACCGGGCGCTGCGCGAGCTGCGGGAGCGGTGCTCGACCGTCTTCGTCTTCGGCCTCTCCATGGGCGGGGCCCTCGCGCTGCGGCTCGCCGCCCGGCACGGGGACGCGGTGCGGGGGCTCGTCCTGGTCAATCCGGGGAACAAGGTGCACGGCGTGGCCGCGCACGCGCTGCCGGTCGTCCGGCACCTGGTCCCCACCACGAAGGGCGTCGCCAACGACATCGCCAAGGAGGGCGTGACCGAGGTCGGCTACGACCGGGTGCCGCTGCACTCGGCGCACTCCCTGCGCCAGTTCTTCCGTACGGTCGACGGGGAGCTGCCGCAGGTCACGCAGCCGCTCGTACTGCTGCACAGCCCCCGGGACCACGTGGTGCCGCCGGCCGACTCGGCCAGGATCCTGAGCCGGGTCTCCTCGACGGACGTCCGGGAGGTCCTGCTGGAACAGAGCTACCACGTGGCGACGTTGGACCATGACGCGGAGCGCATCTTCGACGAGAGCCTGGCCTTCGTCGAGCGCCTCGCGCCGGAACCGGTCGGCGGGAAGGGGAGCAGGAGCGGTGGCTGATCAGCAGGACGGCGGAGACCGGGAGCCGCAGCCCATCGACGAGGAGGCGGCCTGGGCCGCGATCGTCGCCGGGTACGGCGAGGAGCCCGCGGACCCTCCGGGGACGAGGCCGTTCCGGCCGATCGAGAACCTGTCGCTGCCGGAGCCCGAGGACCCCGACGACGGGGACGGGACCGGGGGCCCGTCCGCCCCGAAGGCGACCGGGAAGCCGGACGCGGTCTGGAAGCCGAGGACGACCGGGCGGCCCGGGCCGGACGACGGGCCCGGGACGGACGGGAAGCCGGAGGCGGGCGGCGAGCCCGAGGCGGACGGGGACGGTCCGGAGAAGCCGGCGCTCGGCGGCTCGATCGTGTTCGCGCCCGGGGTGCGGCCCGCCGGCCCCCGGGACTTCTCCCCCGCCGAGCCGGAGGACGGCCCGGAGGGCTCCGAGGAGGGCCACTTCGTGCCGCCGGAGCCGCCCCCGCTGCCGGAGGCGGACGCGGCGGCCAAGTTCGCCTGGCTCGGCGTGATCGGCGGTCCGGTCCTGCTGCTCCTGGCCGTCCTGCTCCAGTGGGACATGACCTGGTGGCTGACGACGCTCTGCGTGGGCGGCTTCCTGGGCGGCTTCGCGACCCTGGTCGCGCGCATGAAGCACGACGACGACGAGGACGGCTTCGACGACCCGGGGCGCGGGGCGGTCGTCTAGAGGCCCCGGGCCGCGGCGTGGGCGCCTAGAGGTCCCGGGCCGCGGCGTGGGCGTCCAGAGGTCCCGAGTCCCGCGCGGTGGGCACGCGGACCGCCGCGAGGACCGGCAGGTGGTCCGTGGCGGCCCTCAGGTCGGCGGGGTCCAGGCCGGTCGGGACCCCGCAGCCGAGGAACTCGACGCCCGGGGTGGCCAGGACCGCGTCGATGCGCTGGTGGGGGTCCTCGGGGATCGAGGTGTGCTCGCCGCCCCACGGGGCCTCGGCCCAGCCGTCCCTGAGCTTCCCGGTGAGCCGGGTGAAGGCGGGGCCGCCGGGCCGTTCGTTGAGGTCGCCGCCGACGAGGACGTGCGGGGTGCCGAGGGCGGCGACCCGGTCGAGGACCAGGCCGGCCTGGGCGTACCGCTCGTCCTTCCGCAGGCTCAGGTGGCAGCTGATCAGCCCGACCCGGGCCCCGGCGAAGCGGACGACCGCCGTCGCCAGGCCCCGGCGGTGCAGCCCGGGGGTGAGCGGGAGCAGCACGTCCTCGGTGCGTTCCACGGTGGCCCGCAGGGAGCAGAGCAGCAGCGGTCCCGCGGCGGTGGCGCCGCCGCTCAGGACGACGAGGTCGCTCTTGGCGGCGAGCCGGGCGGCGTGCTTGCGCCAGCGGAAGAAGCGCGGGGCCTCCTGGACGAAGACGACGTCCGGGGCGCAGGCCCGGATGACCCGGGCGAGGGCGTCCTCGTCGTCGCGCATCGAGCGGACGTTGTAGCTCAGGACCCGGAGGACGGCCGAACCGTCTTCCTCGGTGCGGGAGTTGGGCAGTTCGGTGATCGCCATGGGGGTCAACATACGACGACCGCCCGCCGGGTCCGGGGGGACGCGGCGGGCGGTCGTCGTACGGCCTTCACAAGCCTTCGTACGGGCGAGTACGGGGGCTTCGCGCGGTGTCAGCCCTGGCGGGCCAGGTCCGCCGCGCCGACCAGGCCGGCCTTGTTGCCGAGCTGGGCGGCGAGGACCTGGGCGTGCGGGCGCCACTGGCCGCCGATCAGCCAGCGCCGGAAGGACTTGCGGATCGGGTCGAGGACGAGGTCGCCCTCGTCCGAGACGCCGCCGCCGACGATGAACGCCGAGGGGTCGAAGAGCGAGGCCAGGTCGGCGAGGCCTGCGCCGGCCCAGCGGGCCAGCTCCCGGAAGGAGTCGACGGCGACCGGGTCGCCGGCGCGGGCGGCCTGGCTGACGTGACGGCCCTCGATGCCCTCGGGGGTGCCGTCGCCGAGGCTCAGCAGGACCTCGGCGTTCTCCGGGGTGGCGTTGGCGCGCTGCCGGGCGTAGCGGACGAGGGCGCGCCCGGAGGCGTACTGCTCCCAGCAGCCCTGGCTGCCGCAGCCGCAGAGCAGGCCGTCGGGGACGACCCGGATGTGGCCGAATTCGGCGGCCACGCCGAAGCGGCCGCGGCGCAGCTTGTTGCCGATGATGATGCCGCCGCCGAGGCCGGTGCCGAGGGTGATGCAGATGACGTCCTCGTGGCCCTGGCCGGCGCCGAAGCGGTACTCGCCCCAGGCGGCGGCGTTGGCGTCGTTCTCGACGACGACGGGCAGGCCGACGCGCTGCTCGACCTTGTCCTTGAGCGGCTCGTGCCGCCAGTCGATGTTCGGCGCGAAGAGGACGGTGGCGCGCTTGTCGTCGACGTAGCCGGCGGCACCGATGCCCACGGCCTCGATCGCGTGGCCCCGGCCGGCCTGGGAGACCGCCGTGCTGATCGCGTCGACGATGCCCTCGGGGGTCGGCGGGGTGGGCACCTTGTGCGTGTCGAGGATGTTGCCCTCCTCGTCGACCACGCCGGCCGCGATCTTCGTGCCGCCGATGTCGACGCCGATGGTGAGTCCCATGTGTCCCTCAGTTTTCGGTCGAGCCCCGCTAGGGCCCACCGTACCCGAGGGGGAGGCGCGTCCTGATCAATCCAGGTCGATGTGCTGGCCGGTTCCGGGCCCTTCGCCGTCCTCGCGGGGCGGCTTCGGGGGCTCTTCCGCGGGGGTCCCTCCCCGGGTCCAGCGGGTCTCGTGGCCCTCGACGGCGGAGCGGTAGGCGGCGAGGAGTTCGCCGCCGGCGGCGGCGAGGTGGTCGAAGACCTGCGGGTTGCGCTCGACGACGGGCTCGACGGCGGCCTTCGCCTGGTCGACGAGCTGCTGGACGGTCCGCGCGGCCTGGGCCGCGAGGAGCGGGTTCCCGAAGCCCTCGGAGACCTTGCCCGCGACGGCGTCGAAGAGCTTCCGGAACTCCTCGGCGGCCGATCCGGGCCCGGCCCCGCGCTCGGCCCTGCGACGGGCCTTCTCCGCCTCCAGGTCCTCGGCGCACGCCTTGGCCCAGGCGTCCGAATCGCTCATGGCGCACTCCTCAGTCGGCTGGTACTTCGACGGTACACGGGGGTCAGGGGGTGCGGGGCCGGTCGGGCCAGAGTCCGGGGTCGGGGGTGAAGCGGACGCGGAGGTCGCCGTCGACGAGGCCGGCGCCGGTGACGGTGCAGCGGCGCAGGGCGCCGGGGAGGGGGAGGTTGCGGCGGAAGGGGCCGGCGGTCAGGAGCAGCTCGTCGCCGCGCCGGACGAGGGAGAGCTCCTCCTTGACGGCGCCGGGCAGGGGGAGGTGCCAGACGAGGACGCCGTCCTCCTCGCGCCGGTCCTCGACGGTCCACCCGGGCACGGGCGCGGGTTCGCCCTCGGCGGGGGCGAGGAGGGCGAGGTCGTCGGCCCCGCGCGGGGCGCGGCCGAGGTGCGGGAGCTCGTGGAGCACGCCGGTGCCGGTACGGAGCTCCGCCAGGTGCCGGTGCTGCTCGGCGGTCAGTCCGGCGAGCCAGGGGTCCTCGGAGCCGGCGGGCAGGAGCCGGTTGGCGACGACGGCGTCGAGGGCGAGGCGGTGGAGGGCGAGGCCGAGGCGGGCGGTGCGCAGGGCGCGGGTGGCGGCGGGTCCGGGTTCGAGGACGAGCCGGACGGTGGTGGCGGGGGCCTCCACGACGGCCTGGACGGCGGCGAGTTCGGCCTCCCAGCGGGCGGTGGTCTCGTACAGCCACTGCGCGGGCATGGGGACCCCGGCGAGCTGGGCGAGCATCGGGCGCAGGGCGCGGGCGGCCTGGCGCTCCTGGGGCAGGAGCCGGCGCAGGTAGCGGCGGAGCTGCTCGGGCAGCGCGAGGACGGCAAGGGCCTCGGGGAGCGGGGGCAGGTCCACGACGGCGAGTTCGTGGTCGCCGGAGGCGGCCTCGCGCAGGGCCCGCAGCAGGGCGAAGGAGCGGCTGCCGGGCAGCTCGGTCAGCTCGGCGTCCTCGAAGGGCGCGGCGCCGAGCAGGTCGAGGGCGACGCCGGAGCGGGCCTGGAGCGCGAGGAACTCACGCCGGAAGTCGACGGCGGGCTCGGGCCGCAGGACCCGCAGGTTCCCGTCCTCCGGCAGCCGCCCGGCGTCCTCGGAGACGAGCAGCACCCGCCGCCCGCCCCGCGCCCCGGCGAGAGCGGTCGCGGCGGCGACGGTGGTGCGCCCGGCGCCGCCGAGGCCGGTGACAAGGATGATCCGCATGAAGAGGACGCTACCCGCCTCCGGCGAGACGGTTTCCGGTGGCCCGTGGCGGAACCCCTCCTACCGGCCTGGGGCCGAAGGCGGCCCCACTCCTAGACCCGACCGGGACGAAGGGAACACCCGCCGCCGCGCCCCGGAAGAGGCCGTGCCCCGGCCCGGGCCGTCCCGCGTCGAGAGCAGCCCCGCCGGTCGCCGCAAGCGGCACACGGGTGCGGGGGCCCGCCCCGGGATACGCCCGGGGGCGAAGGCAGCACCGCCGCAGGCCCGTCCGGGGTGGAAGAAACGCCCGTCGCCGCAGGCGCAGGGGCCCGGGGCCAGCCGGAGGCGGTACGCCTCCCGGGCCCGCCCCGGCATCGAAGCCGACGCCTGCCCCGGGACCGACCCCGTCCCAGGGCCTGCCCATCGCCGCAGGCGACACACGGGTCCGGGAGCCCGCCCCGGGATCCACCCGGTCGCGAAGGCAGCATCCGCCGCAGGCGGCACACGCCCCGGGGCCGGTCCCGCCCATCGCCGCAGGCGCACGGACCCGAGGCCCGCCGCAAGCGGCACACAGCCCCGGGCCCCGCCCAGCGACAGGACCCGCACGGTCCCGGGGACCGTGCTCCCCGACCCCGTACCCGCCCCGCCGCGCAGCGACTACGCTCCGGATTCCACGCGCTTCTTCAGGCCCGCCAGGGCGCGGTCGATGATGACCTTCTCGGCCTTGCGCTTGATCATGCCGAGCATGGGGATCTTGACGTCGACGGTCAGCTGGTAGGTGACCTCGGTGCGGCGGCCGCCGTCGAGCGGGGTCAGGCGGTAGGAGCCGTCGAGGGAGCGGAGCATCTGGGACTTGACCAGGGTCCAGCTGACCTCGTCGGCGCCGGTCCAGGTGTACGCGAGGGTGTGGTCGTCCTTGATCGCGCCCGCGTCGAGGAGCAGCCGGACCTTCTCCGCGCGGCCGGCGGCGTCCTTCTCCAGGACCTCGGCCTCCTTCACCTCGCCCGTCCACTCGGGGTAGCGGGCGAAGTCGGCGATCACGCCCATGACGTCGGCCGGCGCCGCCTCGACGGTGATGCTCGAGCTGGTGTGTTCGGCCATCGCGGTGGCTCCTCCACTGTGCGGTCCGGCGGAAGTCGGGGGGCACGGGCGTGCCGGTGGCAGGCTATCGCGCCCGGGGTCCCGGCCCCGCCACGGGAAGGCCCGGGATCACCACTCCAGGGCGAAGGGCCTGCCGGTCGAGGCGAAGTGGCCGACGTTGACGCACTCGGTGGCGCCCACCCGCATCCGCCGGGCCAGCGGCTGGTGGACGTGGCCGAAGAGCGCGTAGCGCGGCCGGGTGCGCCGGATCGCGTCGAGCAGGGCCCGGCTGCCGCGCTCGAAGCGGCGGGCCACCGTGTCGTAGGTGAGGTCCGGGACCTCCGGCGGGATGTGGGAGCAGAGGACGTCGACCTCGCCGAGCGCCTCGACCTTCGCCGCGTACTCCTCGTCGGAGATCTCGTACGGCGTGCGCATCGGGGTGCGCAGGCCGCCGCCGACGAAGCCGAAGACGCGTCCGCCGAGCTCGACCCGCTCCCCGTCGAGGACGGTGGTCCCGGGCCGGGCGAACTCGGGCCAGAAGCGGGGGATGTCCACGTTCCCGTAGGTGGCGTACGTCGGGGTGGGGAAGGCGGCGAAGAGTTCGGCGTACTGCCGGCGCACGGCGGCCTCGATGGCGGTGGTGCGGTCGATGCCGAGCTCGGCCCAGAGGCGCCGGCCCAGGTCACGGGCCTCGTCGAAGCGGCGGGCGGTGCGCAGCTCGACGAGCCGGTCGGCGTTCTCGACGCCGAAGAGGTCGGGGAAGATGCCCCGGCCGTGGTCGGCGTAGTCGAGGAAGAGGACCAGGTCCCCGAGGCATATCAGGGCGTCGGCGCCGTCCCCCGCCCGGGCGAGGTCCCCGGCGTTGCCGTGCACGTCACTGACCACATGGACTCGCATGGAGCCACCTTAGGGGGCGTCCCCCGGCCCGGGTCGGGAATCGGGCGACGGGCCGTTCCCGGCCGCCCTACCTGCGGTTACTTCCGAGTCCGGAAACCGGTGGACTACTGTTCACAGAGCACCGTCATGCGTGTGTGACGCACGGAACATCTGACCGGGACCCCCTATCGGGAACCACGTACTGATGGGTAACGTCCGGGCAGTCCAGTCGTGCTCACCCCCACTGAGCACCTGACCGAATATGGACTACACCGGTGCATCACACAGAGCCGTGGCGCCGGCGCCCGATGAGGAGCAGCAGTCTTGCGCGAGTTCAGCCTTCCGGCCCTGTACGAGGTCCCCACGGACGGCAACCTGACGGATCTCATCCGCCGCAACGCCTCCCAGCACCCAGACGTCGCCGTGATGGGGCGCAAGGTCGACGGCGTCTGGACGGACGTCACCGCCACCGCGTTCCTCGC
Source organism: Streptomyces sp. NPDC093071 (assembly GCF_044754545.1). Classification (NCBI taxonomy): domain Bacteria; kingdom Bacillati; phylum Actinomycetota; class Actinomycetes; order Kitasatosporales; family Streptomycetaceae; genus Streptomyces; species Streptomyces sp. NPDC093071. The sequence goes on from NZ_JBIVPH010000003.1 coordinate 354,431, forward strand.
CGAGGTCCGGGGGGTCGCCAAGGGTCTGATCGCGGCGGGGGTGGAGCCGGGCGACCGGGTCGCGCTGCTCTCCCGCACCCGGTACGAGTGGGTGCTCCTCGACTTCGCGATCTGGAGCGCGGGCGGCGTGACCGTGCCGGTGTACGAGACCAGCTCACCGGAGCAGATCCAGTGGATCCTGGGCGACTCGGGCGCGAGCGCCGTCCTGGTGGAGAGCGCGGCGCACGAGGAGTCGGTGGCCTCGGTCCGGGCGGACCTGCCGGAGCTGAAGAACGTGTGGCGGATCGAGGACGACGCCGTCGCGCGCCTCACCGCCGAGGGGGCCGGGGTCTCCGACGAGCTGCTCGACGAGCGGATGTCGGCGGCGAACGCGGACGACCCGGCGACGATCGTCTACACCTCGGGCACCACGGGCCGCCCCAAGGGCTGCGTCCTGACCCACCGGGCCTTCTTCGCCGAGTGCGGCAACGTGGTCGAGCGGCTGAAGCCCCTCTTCCGCACGGGCGAGTGCTCGGTGCTGCTGTTCCTGCCGGCCGCGCACGTCTTCGGGCGGCTCGTCGAGGTGGCGTCCGTGATGGCGCCGATCCGGCTGGGCTGCGTCCCGGACATCAAGAACCTCACGGACGAGCTGGCCTCGTTCCGGCCGACGCTGATCCTGGGCGTGCCCCGGGTCTTCGAGAAGGTCTACAACTCGGCGCGGGCGAAGGCGCAGGCCGACGGCAAGGGCAAGATCTTCGACAAGGCCGCGCAGACGGCCATCGCGTACAGCCGGGCGCTCGGCACCCCGCAGGGCCCGTCCCTCGGTCTGCGGCTGAAGCACAAGGTCTTCGACAAGCTGGTCTTCGGCAAGCTGCGGGCGGTGCTCGGCGGGCGCGGCGAGTACGCGATCTCGGGCGGCGCGCCGCTGGGCGAGCGGCTCGGCCACTTCTTCCGGGGCATCGGCTTCACCGTCCTGGAGGGCTACGGCCTGACGGAGTCGTGCGCGGCGACCGCGTTCAACCCGTGGGACCGGCAGAAGATCGGCACGGTCGGGCAGCCGCTTCCGGGCTCGGTGGTGCGGATCGCCGACGACGGCGAGGTGCTGCTGCACGGCGAGCACGTCTTCTCGCGGTACTGGAACAACGAGGCGGCGACGGCCGAGGCGCTGGCCGACGGCTGGTTCCACACGGGTGACATCGGCACGCTCGACGAGGACGGCTATCTGGCGATCACCGGCCGGAAGAAGGAGATCCTGGTGACGGCGGGCGGCAAGAACGTCGCCCCGGCGGTCATCGAGGACCGGATCCGGGCGCACGCGCTGGTCGCGGAGTGCATGGTGGTCGGCGACGGGCGTCCGTTCGTGGGCGCGCTCGTCACCCTGGACGAGGAGTTCCTCGGGCGCTGGGCGGCCGAGCACGGCAAGCCGGCCGGTGCGACGGCGGCGACCCTGCGCGACGACGCGGAGCTCCTGGCCGAGGTCCAGCGGGCGATCGACGACGGCAACACGGCGGTGTCCAAGGCGGAGTCGGTCCGCAAGTTCCGTGTGCTGCCGGCCCAGTTCACGGAGGAGGCGGGGCACATCACCCCGTCCCTGAAGCTGAAGCGGAACGTGGTGGCGAAGGACTTCGCGGACGAGATCGAGGCGATCTACCGGGGCTGATCCCGGTACGCGCACGAAGAGGAGGCCCCGGACGGACCGTCCGGGGCCTCCTGCGTGCGCGCACCGCTCAGAGCAGCTCGCGCAGCCGCTCCGCGAGCAGGTCCCAGCGCCACTTCTCCTCGACCCAGGCCCGGCCGCGTTCGCCCATGCGGGCGCGGAGTTCGGGGTCGAGGAGGAGGGTGGTGACGCGGTCGGCGGTCTCCTCCGGGGAGTCGCCGCGCACGACCCAGCCCGTCTCGCCGTCGAGGACGGCGTCGGGGGCGCCGCCGGAGTCGCCCGCGACGACGGGCAGTCCGGTGGCGGAGGCCTCCAGATAGACGATGCCGAGGCCCTCGACGTCGAGGCCGCCGCGCCGGGTGCGGCAGGGCATGGCGAAGACGTCCCCGGCCCCGTAGTGGGCGGGCAGTTCGGCCCAGGGGACGGCGCCGGTGAAGCGTACGGATCCGGCCACGCCCGTCTCGGCGGCGAGGCGGCGCAGGTCCCTCTCGTACGGGCCGCCGCCGACGATCAGGAGGACGGCGTCCGGGACCCGGCGCAGGATGCCCGGCAGGGCCCTGATCAGGGTGTCCTGGCCCTTGCGCGGGACGAGCCGGGAGACGCAGACGACGACGGGCCGGTCGCTGAGCCCGAGGCGGGCGCGGACCGCGTCGCCGCCGGAGCCGGGGTGGAAGGTCTTCTCGTCGACGCCGGGCGGGAGCTGGACCATCCGGCCGGCGGCGGCCGGGGTGAGGGCCGAGGCGATCCGGGAGCGGGTGTACTCGCCGAGGTAGGTGATCGTGTCGGTGCCCTCGCCGATGCGGCGCAGCAGCTGCCGGGCGGCGGGCAGTTGGGCCCAGCCCGCCTCGTGGCCGTGGGTGGTCGCGACCAGGCGCCGGGCGCCGGCCCGGCGCAGGGCGGGGGCCATCAGGCCGAGCGGGGCGGCGGCGCCGAACCACACGGACGCGCAGCCGTGTTCGCGCAGCAGCGCGGTGGCGCGGGCGGTGACCCGGGGGGTCGGCAGCAGCATCGTGGTGCGGTCCCGGACGACGGTGAAGGGCTGTTCGGCGTCGAACGCGGCCGTCGCCTCGGCCCCTTCGCGGCCCCGCTTCCAGGTGGAGGCGTAGACCACGACCCGTTCGGGGTCCAGGCGGAGGGCCATGTTGTGCAGGAAGGCCTGGATTCCCCCGGGACGCGGCGGGAAGTCGTTGGTTACGATCAGGGTCTTGTGCATCGTGGCCGACAGTACGCGATCGCACCCACAGCCCGGCACCACCACTCCCCCGCGCGAGCGGGCCGACCGGACGAGGACGAGTCAGTGACGACGGGCGCAGTGGGGAAGGGCCCGCGCACGGGCCTGTGGCTTCCCGTCGGCCTCTGGAGCCTCACCCGGGTCCTCCTCCTGCTCTGCGTGTTCGACGTCGTGGAGGTCCCGGGACCGGACATCGCGTACGACGTCGAGAACATCTACCGGGGCTGGTACGAGGTGCTGCGGGCCGGCACCTATCCGCTGGACGACGTCACCTGGCAGTACCCGCCGGCGGCGGCGTTCGTGATGCTGGCCCCCGACCTGCTGCCGTTCCTCGGCTACGCGGCCGCCTTCTTCGTCCTGGCGCTGCTCTGCGACGCGCTGGTCTTCGGGCTCCTCCTGTACACGGGCCGCCGGGCGGGCCGGACGTTCCGGGGCGCCTGGATCTGGCTGGCGGGCGTCGCGCTGCTCGGCCCGACCGCGTACGCCCGGTACGACGTGATGGTGACCGCCGTCGCGGTGGCGGGGCTCCTGGCGGCCGGCCGGAGCCCGCGGGTGCTGGGCGCGCTCGCCGGTTTCGGGACGGTCCTGAAGGTGTGGCCGGCGCTGGTGCTCGTGGGCACCCCGAAGGGGCGGGCGACGCTCCGGTCCTGGTCGGCGGCGGCGGGCGCGGCGGCCGGGGTGCTGCTGCTGTGCGTGCTGTGGAAGCCGGGGGCGCTGTCCTTCCTCTCCTTCCAGCGGGACCGGGGGACCGAGGTGGAGTCCCTGGGCGCGACGGTCTTCCACGTCCTGCGGCACTTCGGCTGGGAGGGCGAGGTGCGGATGAACTACGGCTCGATGGAGTTCCTCGGCCCGTACGTGCCGGCGGTGTCGACGGCCGCGATGGCGGTGACGATCGGCGCCTTCGGCTGGCTGTTGCTCTGGCGGGTCAGGGCGCGCCGGTTCGTCTCCTCGACGGTGGCGGACGCGGCCTTCGTGGCGGTGCTGCTCTTCACGCTGACGAGCCGGGTGCTCTCCCCGCAGTACATGCTGTGGCTGGTCGGTCTGGCGGCGGTGTGCCTGGTCTTCCGGTCGAGCCGGATGGAGCGGCCCGCGCACCTGGTGGTCTGGGCGACGGCGGTGACGCAGTTCGAGTTCCCGGTGTGGTTCTGGCACGTGACGCGGAGCGACGCGCTGGGCATGGCGGTGCTGTTCACCCGCAACGGCCTGCTGGTCGCCGCCGCCGTCCTGGCCTGCCGGATCCTGTGGCGGCAGACGGTCACGGAGCCGCGCCTCGCCGCCGCGACCGTCCCCGCGCAGGCGGCACGCCCGGAGCGCGAGAAGGCCCTGTCGGGCTCGTTCCGCTGAGCGGGGACGCCCCCGCGAGGGTGATCCGGGCGAGGTACGGGCTCGCGGGGGTGCCCTCGAAGACCCCGGCGAGCGCGATGTACCCGCCGAGCGGGATCAGGTACGGGCCGACGCAGCGCAGGAAGAGCGCGCCCGCCGTTCGTCGCGGCCCGCGCCGAGCAGGTGGGCGCTGTGGATGGCGGCGGCCTGCCGGACGGCGTAGAAGGCCATGGTGGCGGCGTACATGGCCTTGGTGGCGATGCCGTGGGCGGCGGCCGGGGCGTGGGCGGGGTGGCCGGGGCCGCCGAGCAGGAGGGCGGCGAACGGTTCGCGCAGCAGGTGTCCGCCGAGCGCGAGCCCGACCCCTTCCGCCGGGGGATGCTGCGGATCGCCCGGGCGGCGGGCACGGCGGAGAAGGCCTGGCCGGCGGAGGTCCTGGAGGAGCTGGAGCGCCGGGCCGGTCAGCCGAGCTGATCCGCCACGTAGGCGCGCCAGTCCTCGGTGAAGGCCTCCGGGGTGGTGTCCAGGACGTCGTGGAGCGCGTTCTCCACCGCACCCTCCCGGCCCGGATGGGCGCCCACCGCCCGGTAGAAGGCGGTGAGCTCCGCCTCGCCCCAGCGCTCCGCGATCAGCTCGCAGGCCAGCCAGCCGCCCTCGTAGGCCCGGGCCAGGGCCTCCGCGTCCCCGCCGAAGGCGAAGTCGGCGTCCTCGGGGAGCCGGACGGGCTGCTCGCCGTCCCGGACCGCGCGGCGCAGCTCGGGGGCGGCCTGCGCGGGGGTGCGGTCCGCGTCCCGGTAGGCGATCCAGTCCGCGAAGCCCTCGGAGAGCCAGACCGGGGTCGACGGGGTGGTGTGGGCGCGGGTGGCGACGTGGACGGTCTCGTGGGTGAGGACCAGCTGCCGGCCGAAGTCGCCGAGCATCCCGTACGCGTCGGGGTTGACGATCACCCGGTCGGCGGGCGCGTCCGCCCCGCCCCTGGTCTCGCCCGTGGTGACGGCCGCTATCCCCCGGTAGGAGTCCCCCGGCGCCCCGAGCAGCTCCCCCATGGCGTCCAGGGAGCCGGGGACGAGGACGACCACCCGGCGGGCCCAGTCCTCGGGCCAGGCGCCGGTGACGGCGGGGACCGCCCGGTCGGCCGCCGCCGCGACCTCCCGGAGCCGCGCCCGGTCCCGGCCGGTGCCGAGGACCAGCGAGCGGGTGCCCCGGACGACCGTGACGTCCCCCTGCTCCCACAGCTGCCGGGGCGCCCCCTGCGCGGGCCGCTCGCCGGTCACGTACCAGCGTCCGCCGCGCTCGGTGAGGTCCAGGATCCGGGCGGTGGTGACGGGCCGCCGGTCGTGACCCCTGAGCCGGTGGCCGAGCTCGGCGCGGGCGGTGACCCGGTCGGGGGCGGTGCGCTCGACGCCGGTGACCTCGTACGACCAGCCGTCGAGCGGGACCGCCGCGAGCCGCCGGTAGACGGTGAGGGCGGCCGGGGCGTAGGCGGGGTCGAGGGCGGCCCGGTAGCCGGGCTCGTCGCGGGCGAGGAGGGCCCTGGCGTGCTCGTCGAGGAGCGCCTGGATCTCCCGGGACTCGGTCCGGGCGACGGGCCCGGTCCCCGCGCAGCCGACGAGGCCCGCCAGGGCGAGCAGCAGGGACAGCAGGCAGAAGACCGCCGGCCGTCGCGCTCCGTACCCCTGACCCGCCACGCCTCCGATCGTACGATCCGAACGGCGGACGCGGCTCCCGGGGCGGGCCCGGCCCGCCGGGGCCGGGGGCGGGGGCGCGTCCGGCTCAGACCCGGGTCACCGTCACGTGCGACATCATGTTCACCGGGTCGTAGCGGACCCGGGCGCCCGGGTAGGGGGCGTGGATGACCTGCCCGTTCCCGACGTAGATCGCCACGTGGCTGGCGTCGCCCCGGTACGTGACGAGGTCCCCGGGCTGCGCCTGCGCGAGCGGCACCTGCCGGCCCGCGTACCGCTGGGCGGCCGAGGTGCGCGGCAGGGCGATCCCGGCCTGGCGGTAGGACCAGACCATCAGGCCCGAGCAGTCGAAGGCGGAGGGGCCGGTCGCCCCCCACACGTACGGCCTGCCGACCGCGCTCCGGGCGGCGGCCACGGCGGCGGCGACCCGCGAGGAGACCGGGCCGGAGCCGACGGCGGCGGTCGGCTCCCCGGCCGGGCCGCCGAAGGCCCCTTCGGCGCGGGCGTCCTCGCGGCCGCCGGTGCGGGAGGCGCGCTCGTCGAAGTCGGCGCGCTGCTCGGCGGTGAGGGAGGCGAGCACCCGGCGGGCCTCGGCGAGCTTGCGCTCGACGATGCGCTTGTGGCGGGCGACCTCGGTCCGGCTGCGCTCCAGCTCGGCCAGGACCGTGCGGGCCTCGCTCCGCTGCTGGCCCAGGCGGCGCTGCTCGCGCCGGAGTTCGCCGAGCGCGTCGCTCTGGCGGGCGGTGAGCCGGTCGAGGGCCGAGGCGCGTTCGAGGTAGCTGTCCGGGTCGGAGGAGAGCAGCAGGGCGAGGGCGGGGTCGATGCCGCCGGAGCGGTACTGGGCCCCGGCGAGCGAGCCGAGGACGCCCCTCATGCGGTTGACGCGCTCCTGGCCCCGGGCCAGTCCGTCGCGGGCCCGGGAGACCGTGCGGCGCAGCTCGTCCGCCTTCTCGTCCGCCGCGTTGTAGCTCTCGGTGGCCCGCTCGGCCTCCTCGAAGAGGCGGTCGACCGTGGTCCGGGCGGCCCCGGTGCCGGCCCCGGGGTCGGCGCTCGCGGGGACGGCCCCGAGGGACGCGGCCGCGGTGGCCGCCGCGGCGGCGGTGAGGACGGTGACCCGGGCGGGTCGGCGGTGGGACGCCACGGATCGCGCTCCGTTCGGCTCGACGCAGACTGGCGCGGCAGACAGTAGCCGCTGCCACCCCCGCGTCCAACGAAGGCGCCGGGCACGCAAAGTGACGCCCCGCCGGAGAACACAGGTCACCGGCGGGGCGTCGGGTCAGCGCGGGTCGCGGGGAACCACCCGTTCGGGCGGCATGACGCGGCGGGTCGCGGGGTCAGCCCCCGATGCGGACGCCGAACTGGAACGTCCCCATGTAGTCCATGGACTCGTAGCGGACGCTGGCGCCCGGCTTGGGGGCGTGCAGGATCGTGTTGTTGCCCGCGTAGAGGCCCACGTGCGACAGGCTGTTGAAGAAGACCAGGTCGCCCGGCTTGAGCTGGCTGCGGCCGATCTTCACGCCGTCGTTCTGCTGGGTGTAGGTGACGCGGCTGAGGTCGGCGCCGGCCTGGCGGTAGGCCCACTGGGTCAGACCGGAGCAGTCGTACGCGTTGGGGCCCTCGGCACCGGAGACGTACGGCTTGCCGATCTGGGTGGCGGCGGCGCTGAGCGCGGCGGCGCCGAGGCCGCTCGCGGGGGCCTCGTTGCCGAGGTCGAGGCGCTCGCCGGCGGCGCGGCTGGCCCGCTGCTCCTTGGCCCGCTCCTCCTCCGCGATCCGGGCCTTCTCGGCCGCGGTGAGGGTGTTGAGGAGCTTCTGGGCCTCGGCCAGCTTGCCCTGGTACTTGCGCTTCTTGTCGCCGAGGGACTTGCGGACGCTCTCGAGGTCGCCGAGCTTCTCGGTGGCCTCGGCGCGCTGCTGGGAGAGGGTGCGCTGCTTGGCCTGGATGGCGGTGAGCACGTCGGCCTGCTGGGCGCTCAGCTGGTCGATCGCGGACGCCTTGTCGAGGTAGGTGTCCGGGTCGCCGGAGAGGAAGAGCTGGAGGGCCGGGTCGATGCCGCCGGAGCGGTACTGGGCGCTGGCGACCGAACCGATCTTGTCGCGCAGGGCGTTGAGCTCCTGCTGACCGCGGGCCACCTTGTCCTGGAGCTGACCGATCTCCTTCTGCAGCTTGCCCCGGCGCTCGTCGGCCTGGTTGTACTGCTCCGTGGCCTCCTCGGCCTCGTGGTGCAGCGCGTCGACCTTCGACTTGACCTCGTCGATCTTGGGCTTGGCGGGGGCCGCCTGGGCGCCGGACTGGGCGGTGAGGGCGACGGCCGCGGCCGCGGTCACGGTGAGCACGGTCACGCGGGTGCGGCTCGGCTGCTTGGGTCGACGGTGGGACGCCACGAAGGCGATCTCCTTCTTCCTCGAGCCGCCAACCGGTCAGGGGCAGGCGGTTCCTCCGCCGTCACCCCGGATGGGTGATCAACCGCGCGAAGGTTCGAGCCCCGACCCTAGTGACCGAGTTGTGATCATTCAAATCCCACCGGAGAAAATCTCGCTCACGCACCACATTATTTACATACATCGCACGGGCAGTGAGGGGCGGTTGACGGTCCGCCGTCCACAATCCGGGCATAAGGGCCAGGAGTTACGAGGGGCTACGAGAGCCGCGAAAGCCGCTTCAGCAACAAGGCGGACGCGACCGGACGCGCCCCCGCCTTCGCCACACCGTCGGCCACCTCGCGGTCCGTGGAGACCACCACCACCGGCCGCCCCGGCGGCTCCGCCCGCACCAGCTGCCGGATCAACTCGTCGGCCGTGACACCGGGCTTGGAGAACAGCACCCGCACCCCGCGCGGCGGCGCGAGCAGCACCGGGGCCGCCAGCTCCGCCCCGTCGAAGACGCAGGTGACCTCGGCGCCCGAGCGGGCCGCGAGGGCCGAGAGCCCGCCGAGCAGCCGCAGCCGCTGCTTCTCCAGCGGCATCGTCGGATAGCCGGTCTTGGTGACGTTGTAGCCGTCGACGACCAGATGGGTCTGCGGCAGCGACAGGAGCTGGTCCAGCAGCGCCGGGTCGGTCTCGGAGAGCGCCCGCGCCGCGATGTCCTTCGGGGACATCCGCCCCGGCTCCACCGCGTCCACGGTGTCCGCCGGATGCGTCGAGACGGGCGGCAGCGCGAGTTCGCGGCGCAGCCCCTGGGCCGCGTCGAGGACCGTGTCGAGCAGCAGTCGCAGCCGCATGTCCTCCACCGAACGCCCCTCGCGGGCGGTCCTGCGACTGGCCTCCAGGGCCGCCTCGACCTCGCCGAGCCGGGCCCGCAGCCGCCGGCTCTCGCTCTCGGCGGCCGACACCTGGGCCGCCGACTCGGCCCGCGCGGCCTCGATCTCGCCCTGGACCTTGCGCAGCGCGGCCTCGCCCCGCTTCACGTCGCTCTGCGCGCTGCGCAGCTTGCGGTGGAGCGACTCGGCCTCCTTGCGGGCCGCCTCCAGGTCGTGCCGCAACTGCTCGGTCTCGCCCCGGGAGCGGTCCCGGGCGGCGGCCAGCTCCTCGCGCAGCCGCTCCAGTTCGCGCCGGCCGGCCTCGTCGGCCCGCTCGGCGTCGGCCCGCAGGGCCTCCTCGCCCGCGGCGGCGACCAGCTTGACCCAGCCGGGCGGACGCAGCACGTAGGCGGCGGCGGCCACGTCGACGGGGTCGGCCGCCGCGGGCGGGGCGCCGCCCTCGACGGCTCCGGCCAGCTCGGGCTGGCCCTGCTTGAACCGCTCGCCGATCCGCTGCCGGAAGAGCGGATCGCTCTCCAGGGCGGCCGCCATCGCGTTGCCGGCGAACTTGGCCCGCCGGCTCGCGGTGAAGCGGGCGTACTGCCGCAGGGGCGCGGGCAGCTCCGCGACGGTCAGCCCGCCGAAGGCGTCCGCGACCAGCGCGACGACCCGCCGCCGCACGCCCTCCGGCAGCGGGTGGTCGAGCGTCTCGGCAGCGTCACCTGCCGCGCCGGCCGGCTCTCCACCGTGCGCGGGCTGCTCCACGATCCGTCACCCCTATGTCGTCCGCGCCGTCCCTCAGGAGGCGGCGCCCGGCCTGTCCACCAGTTCGATCCGGTCCACCGCGTTGCACCAGCGGCAGCGGACCGACTCGATGGTCTCACTGACCACCTGCCGCTCCTCGACCGTCGGCTCCCCCGCGAGGTCCAGATGGACGTACTCGACGACCTTGGACGAGCGGGTCACGTCGAAGCGGGTGAGGTTGCCGCAGAGCGTGCAGCGCCAGCGGGTCTCGGCGGTCGGCAGGGGAACCGTCGTCATCGAGCCGTCCTTCTTCCTGTTGCGTGGTACTCAGGTGCGGGAGCCGCGGTGCGCCGTCGAACTGCGGTCGTACTGCCCGCAACCCTACGGCCTCACGCGCGGGCGGGGGCACGGCGAGGCACTCTGTCCACTTCGTCCCGGGTGCGCCATCATCGGCCCATGATCGATTGGCGAAGCGCGGTGACCGGCACACTGCGGGGCGCCCGCGGCGGACCCGCGGTGACGTACGGGCTCATCGCCGCCTGCTGCCTCCTCTTCGCGTTCGGCCCGGTCTCCGGGCTGAACCCGGCGTACGGCACGGGGGACGCGCTCCTGGCGGCCCAGGGGTCGTACTTCCGCCGCTGGGGGGTCGTCCCCGCCGAGCTGATGAGCGGTGAGCCGCGCGCCCTGCTCACCCCGTTCACCGCGCTCTTCGTCCACGGCAGCTGGCTCCACCTGCTGGGGAACATGCTCTTCCTGTACGTCTTCGGCGCGATGGCCGAGGAGCGCATGGGCCGGGTCGCCTTCGCCCTCTTCTACCTGGCCACCGGCTGCCTCGCCCTCGCCGGGTACGCGGCGGCGCACGCCCACAGCGAGCAGACCCTCGTCGGGGCGTCGGGGGCGATCTCCGGGGTGCTCGGCGCCTTCCTCTTCCTCTTCCCGCGGTCCCGGGTCACCAGCCTCTTCCCCTTCCTCCTCTTCCTGCCGCTGCGCTTCCCCGCCTGGATCGTGCTGATCTTCTGGTTCACGCTCCAGTGGATGGCCGCGCGGGCGGCGGGCGCGGGGCCCGGCGTCGCCTATCTGGCTCATGTGGTGGGCTTCGCGATCGGCTTCCTCTACGCCTGGGTGCGCTATCGGGGTGGGGATAGAGTGAAGGCCCCAGCCGCGGCGACCGAGGGAGAAAGCCAGCCGTGATCACCGCGATCGTGCTCATCAAGACCAGCGTGGACCGCATCCCCGAGATCGCCGAGTCGATCGCGGCGCTCGACAGCGTCAGCGAGGTCTTCTCGGTGACCGGTACGTACGACCTGATCGCCATGGTCCGGGTGCCGCGCCACGACGACCTCGCGGACGTGATCCCCGGCAGCATCAGCAAGATCCCGGGCGTCGAGGCCACGGACACGCACGTCGCGTTCCGCACGTACTCGCAGCACGACCTGGAGGCGGCCTTCGCCATCGGTCTGGAGTCCTGAGGCTCCGTACGCGCGCACAGGGTGAAGGGGCCTCCCGGTCGGGAGGCCCCTTCACCCGTACGAGTGAGTGATCAGCCGCGGTCCGGGACGCAGCGGCCGTCCTCGGTGCGGTACTTCCACTGGGCGCCGTTCCGGACGAGCTCCTTCACGGCGCCGACGAACCGCTCCACGTGCTCGTCGGGCGTACCGGCGCCGAAGCTCACCCGGATGGCGTTGAGGGACCGCTCGCCGGGGGCCGCCTCGGGGGCGCCGCACTCGCCCGGGTCCTGCGGGTCGCTGCCGAGCAGGGTGCGGACCAGCGGGTGGGCGCAGAAGAGGCCGTCGCGGACGCCGATGCCGTACTCGGCGGAGAGCGCGGCAGCGAAGTGGGAGCTGTTCCAGCCCTCCACGACGAAGGAGATGACGCCGACGCGCGGGGCATCGTCGCCGAAGAGCGAGAGGACCCGGACCTCGGGGACCTCGGCCAGGCCCGCGCGGACCGTGGCGATCAGGTGGTTCTCGCGGGCGACGAGGGCGTCGAAGCCGGCCTCGGTGAGGGCCTTGCAGGCGGAGGCGATCGAGTAGACCCCGATGACGTTCGGGGAACCGGCCTCGTGCCGGGCCGCGGTGGTGTGCCACTCCACGTCCACACCACCGTCGGCCCGACGCGCCACCTTGCGGGAGGCGCCGCCGCCCGCGAGGTAGGGCTGGGAATCCTGGAGCCAGTCGGCGCGGCCGGCGAGGACGCCGGAGCCGAAGGGCGCGTACAGCTTGTGCCCGGAGAAGGCGACCCAGTCCACGTCGAGGTCGGTCACGGAGACCGGGTGGTGGGGCGCGAGCTGGGCGGCGTCGAGCACGATCCGGGCGCCGTGGGCGTGCGCGGCGGCGGCCAGCTCCTTGACCGGCCACAGCTCGCCGGTGACGTTGGAGGCGCCGGTGACGCAGACCAGGGCGGGGCCGTAGGGGTCGCGGTCGGCGAGGGCCCGCTCCAGGGTCTCGACGGCCTGGGCCGGGGTGCGGGGCGCGTTGAGGTAGGTGACCCGGGCGTCGCGCCACGGCAGCAGCGAGGCGTGGTGCTCGGTCTCGAAGACGAAGACCTGGCAGCCGGCCGGGATCGCGGCGGCGAGCAGGTTGAGCGAGTCGGTGGTGGAGCGGGTGAAGACGACCTGGTCGCCGGGGCGGCAGTCGAGGAACTCGGCGACGGTGGCCCGGCTGTTCTCGAAGAGGTCGGTGGAGAGCTGGGAGAGGTAGCCGGCGCCGCGGTGGACGCTGCCGTAGTAGGGGGCGTACGCGGCGACGTCGTCCCAGACCCGCTGGAGGGCCGGGGCGCTGGCCGCGTAGTCGAGCGCCGCGTAGGTCACCTCGCCGCCGGTGACGAGCGGGACGGTCACGTCCCGGCCGAGGACGGGCAGCGGGGCGGCGCAGCAGGGGTCGGCGGACTCGGTGGCGGCGGTCTCGACGGCCTCGGCGACGACGGTGGTGACGGCGGTGGCGGCGGCGTTCGGGCGTGCGGACATGGCGGTATCTCCCGGCGGGCGGTGCGGAATGGCTTCGGTGGTCCCGTACGCGGCCGGACACGGCGGGGTACGGGTGAGGCCTCGGAAGACGTGGGGGTACGCGGAAGGAACCCTGATCCGAGGGTGAAGAAGGGGCGGATTCGCCCTATCGCATTCGCTTGCTCACGGAAAAAGCTCCTCGAGAGACCAGGACCCCTGGTGTTCGAGGGGTCCGCGCTTGCCGTAGACCTCGCTGCCTACGGCCTGGTCATCACCCGGGGCACCCCGCCACGGACGGAGGGTTGCCGGACAGCAAGCCGGGGCCAAAACGCTGTCACTCGTGACCTGAAGAGCATCCTGCCACATGATCGCGGATGCGCAAGACCCCGGTCCGCATGGTGGACCGGGGCCGTACGGCGAAGGGGCCGGAGACTACGCGTTGCTGACGGCGATCCAGCGCTCCAGGGCCCGGCGGGCGGCGCCGGAGTCGATCGCCTCGGCGGCCTGCGCAATGCCGGCGCGGATCTGCTCCACCAGGGTCCCGTCCCCCGGCGCGAGGGCCGCGAGGGCCGCCGCCGAGTTGAGCAGCACCGCGTCCCGCACCGGACCGGTCTCCCCCGCGAGCAGCCGGCGGGCCACGTCCGCGTTGTACGAGGCGTCCGCGCCGCGCAGCGCCTCGACGGGCACCAGGTCGATGCCGGCGTCGCGCGGGTCGAAGGCCTCCTCGCGCACCGCGCCGTCGCGGACCACCCAGACCCGCGAGGTGGCCGTGGTGGTCAGCTCGTCGAGCCCGTCGTCGCCGCGGAAGACCAGGGCGGAGGAGCCGCGCTCGGCGAGCACCCCGGCGATGATCGGGGCCATCCGGGCGTCGGCGACCCCGGTCGCCTGGGCCCGGACGCGGGCCGGGTTGGTGAGCGGACCCAGGAAGTTGAAGGTGGTCCGGATGCCGAGCTCCTTGCGGGCCGCGGCGACGTGCCGCAGCGCCGGGTGGAACTTCACCGCGAAGCAGAAGGTGATGCCGGCCTCCTCGGCGACCTCGGCGACCCGGCGCGGGGTCAGCTCCAGGTTGACGCCGAGCTTCTCCAGGACGTCGGAGGCGCCGGAGGCGGAGGAGGCCGCCCGGTTGCCGTGCTTGACGACCTTGGCGCCGGTGCCGGCGACCACGATGGCGGACATGGTGGAGATGTTGACGGTCTTGGCGCCGTCGCCACCGGTGCCGACGATGTCGACGGAGGGGCCGGGCACCTCGATCGTGTTGGCGTGCTCGTACATCGTCCGGACGAGCCCGGCGATCTCCTCGACGGTCTCGCCCTTGGCGCGCAGGGCGACCGCGAAGCCGGCGATCTGCGCGTCGGTGGCCTCGCCGCGCAGGATGCGGTCCATGGCCCAGGCGGTGTCCTCGGCGCTCTGGTCGCGGCCGGACAGCAGGCCGTCCAGGACGACGGGCCAGGAGCGGCCCGCCGTGGTAGGTCCTCCAGCGGGGGTCGCAGCGCTCATGGCAGCTCCTGGTCATCGCGACGTGACGGATACGGCCCCACCCTATCGACCCCCGGGGACGGCAAAGAGCCCCGTCCATCGGATGGACGGGGCTCTCGCCGTGGCGAACTTCAGGTGTTCAGGCGATCAGTGGTGGCCGTGGCCGCTCTGGATCTCCTTGTACTCCTCGACGGTGGGCTTGGCGATCTGGCTGTCCTCGCCGTAGTAGCCCTTGTTGAGCTTGACCCGCAGCTTCTCCAGGCGGCCGATCTTCCGCTCGACGCCGTTCTCGTCGACGGCCGGCGGCAGCTCGGCGGGCGCGTACTGCTCGTGCGCCGTGAGGCGGTGCAGCTCGCCCTGGCTGAGCGGCTCGTGGACCTCGACGAACTCGCCGTGCGGCAGGCGCTTGATGATGCCCGACTCGCGGCCGTGCAGCACCTTGTCCTTGTCCCGGCGCTGGAGGCCGAGGCAGATCCGCTTGGTGACGATGAACGCGATGACCGGACCGGCGAAGAAGAAGATCCGCACGAACCAGGTGATCGAGTTGATCGACAGGTGGAAGTGGGTCGCCCAGAGGTCGTTTCCACCACCCACGAGCATGATCATGTACGCGGTGATCCAGGCGACGCCGAAGGCGGTGCGCGTCGGAGCGTTGCGCGGGCGCTGCGCGATGTGGTGCTCGCGCTTGTCGCCGGTGATCCAGGACTCGATGAACGGGTAGACCGCGATCGCGCCGAGCACCGCCGGGAAGATCGCCAGCGGGATCATCACGCCCAGGACGAGCGTGTGGCCCCAGAGGTTGATCTCCCAGCCCGGCATCACACGGATCAGACCCTCGGCGAAGCCCATGTACCAGTCGGGCTGGGCGCCGGTGGACACCTGGTCCGGGCGGTACGGGCCGAGGGCCCAAATCGGGTTGATCGAGGCGATCGCCGCGATGACCGCGATGACGCCGAAGACCAGGAAGAAGAAGCCTCCGGCCTTCGCCATGTACACGGGCAGCAGCGGCATGCCGACGACGTTCTTGTTCGTGCGGCCGGGGCCCTCGAACTGGGTGTGCTTGTGGACGAACACCAGGATGAGGTGGGCGACCATCAGGCCCAGCATGATGCCGGGCAGCAGCAGCACGTGCGCCGAGTAGAACCGGGCGACGAAGTCGCCGCCGGGGAACTCCCCGCCGAACAGGAACATCGAGAGGTACGTGCCGACGATCGGCACGGACAGGATCGCGCCCTGCATGAAGCGGACACCGGTGCCGGAGAGCAGGTCGTCCGGGAGCGAGTAACCGGTGAAGCCGGTGAACATGCCCAGGAAGAACAGCAGGAAGCCGAACAGCCAGTTGATCTCGCGCGGCTTGCGGAACGCGCCGGTGAAGAACACGCGCATCATGTGCACGAACATGCCGGCGAGGAAGATCAGCGCCGCCCAGTGGTGGATCTGCCGGATGAGCAGACCACCGCGCACCTCGAACGAGATGTGCATGGTCGAGTTGAACGCCTCGGACATCAGCTGTCCCTGGAGCGGGACGTAGGAGCCGGTGTACTCCACCTCGTTCATCGACGGGTGGAAGAACATCGTCAGATAGACGCCCGTCAGGATGATGATGATGAAGCTGTAGAGGCAGATCTCGCCCAGCATGAAGGACCAGTGGTCCGGGAAGATCTTCCGCATGTTGGCCTTGGCCAGCGTGTAGATCCCCAGGCGGCCGTCGGCCCAGTCGGCGACCCGCTCACCGGCGGGCGCCTTCTTCTTCGTATCGGTGACGGTGCTCATCCGCGCTCCCAGAAGGCAGGACCGACGGGCTCGTCGAAGTCGCCGAGCGCCTCCAGGAAGCCCTTGTCGTTCACGCCGATCCGCAGCTGCGGAAGGGCGTGACCGGCCGGGCCGAAGATGACGCGGGCGCCGTCGGAGAGGTCGAAGGTGGACTGGTGGCACGGGCAGAGGACGTGGTGCGTCTGCTGCTCGTACAGGGAGATCGGGCAGCCCACGTGGGTGCAGATCTTCGAGAACGCGACGATGCCCTCGTGCGACCACTCGAGCTCGCGCTTGTCCTTGATGTCCTCCGGCTGGATCCGGACGATCATCAGGGCGGCCTTGGCGATCTCGGTCTGGAAGTCGTGGTCGTGCTCCGAGAGGCCCTCGGGCATCGCGAAGGTCAGCGAACCGACCGCGACGTCCTCGGGACGCAGCGGCTCGTGCGTGTTCATGTTGATGAGCTGAAGACCCTTGGCCCACATCGTGGTCCGGAGCTTCTTCTCGGGCAGCGGGCCCATGTCGCGCAGCAGGACGATGCCGGAGAGCGGCACGAGCGACAGCGCGCCGAACATCGTGTTGCGGATGAGCTTGCGGCGGCCGATGCCGGACTCGGCGGCGCCGGCCGCGAAGTCCGCCATGACCTTCGCCTTGACCTCGGGCGACGCCGCGATCGGGTGGCGCTCGTCGGCGACCTCGACGTCGGACATCAGGGTGCGGGCCCAGTGGACCGCGCCCGCGCCGATGAAGAAGAGGGCCGCGCCGAGGGTCAGACCCAGGGCGAAGTTGAGCGCGGACACCCGGCCGAAGGGCCAGATGTACACGATCTTGTCGACCGGGAAGATCACGTACGAGGCGATGAAGCCGACGGTGGCCAGCATCGACAGCGTGAACATGAAGGCGACCGCGCGCTCGGACCGGCGGGCGGCCCGCTCGTCGATGTCCTGGATGCGGGGCTTGTGGGGCGGGAGGCCCGGGTCGGCGAACGGGTCGTCGGCGACCTTCACCGCGCCGTGCGCGGTGTCCTGCCCTGCCGGCAGGTTCTCTTCTGAAATCTCTTGGCTACTCATGACTTCTTGGCCTTAGCGGTGTGGGCCGCGACCCAGATGGCAACTGCGATCAGCGCACCCAGGCCGAAGACCCAGGCGAACAGGCCCTCGCTGACGGGACCGAGGCCACCGAGCGAGAGACCGCCCGGGCTGTCGGCCTTCTCGCCGTTGACGGCCTGGACGTACGCGATGATGTCCTTCTTCTGCTGCTCCGGCATGGTCGTGTCCGGGAAGGAGGGCATGTTCTGCGGGCCGGTCTGCATGGCCTCGTAGAGGTGCTTCGGGCTCACGCCTTCGAGGCTCGGCGCGTACTTGCCGTGGGTCAGCGCGCCACCCTCACCGGTGAAGTTGTGGCACTGGGCACAGTTGGTGCGGAACAGCTCGCCGCCCTTGGCGGCGTCGGCGCCCGCGGGATTGTACTGCTTCTCGGTCGGCGTGATCGGACCGGCGCCCAGGGAGGCGATGTACGCCGCGAGCTGGTCGATCTCGGCCTGCGAGTAGATGACCTTCTTCTTCGGGACCTGGGCGCCCGGCTGCTGGGCCGGCATACGGCCGGTGCCGACCTGGAAGTCGACGGAGGCCGAACCGACGCCGACGAGGGAGGGGCCGTCAGTGGTGCCCTGACCGCCGGTTCCGTGGCAGCTGGCGCAGCCGACGGAGTAGAGCTTCTTGCCCTCCTCGATGGCGAGGGACTGGGCGGTTTCATCTGCCTTCGCGGTGCCCGCCGGCGCGAACGCGGCGTACAGCCCCCCAGTGGCCGCCAGCGCGAGGAGTAGGACGACGACCGCCGCCAGCGGATGGCGTCGTCGTGCGGAGAGCTTTTTCACGGATTACCCCGGTGTCAGGATCTTCTGCGTCGATGCTTGCTGGATGTCTCGGTCCGCCGGGTCGGCGGGACCGATTACTTGATCATGTAGATCGTGGCGAAGAGGCCGATCCAGACGACATCGACGAAGTGCCAGTAGTAGGACACGACGATGGCGGCGGTTGCCTGCTCGTGAGTGAACCTCTTGGCGGCGTACGTCCGGCCCAGGACCAGCAGGAAGGCGATGAGACCGCCCGTCACGTGCAGGCCGTGGAAGCCGGTGGTCAGGTAGAACACGGAGCCGTACGGGTCCGACGAGAGCGAGAGGCCCTCGTGCTTCACCAGCTCGGTGTACTCGAAGACCTGGCCGCCGATGAAGATCGCACCCATCACGAACGTGATGATGAACCACGTCCTGAGCTTCTTCACGTCGCCCCGCTCGGCGGCGAAGACGCCGAGCTGGCAGGTGAGGGAGGAGAGCACCAGGATCGTGGTGTTGGTCGCCGAGAACGGGAAGTTCAGGGCGTCTGCCTTTTCCGTCCAGAAGTCGGCACCCGTCACCGATCGCAGGGTGAAGTACATCGCGAAGAGGGCCGCGAAGAACATCAGCTCGGAGCTCAACCAGATGATGGTTCCGACGCTGGTGAGGTTCGGTCGATTGACCGACGGGTGTGCGTGCCCTGTTTCTACTGTCGTTACTGTCGCCACGACCGACATTATGTCGGTCGCTTATCCCGCCCTCACTCCGGGGGGTGCCGTTCGGAGTGTCAGGGGGGTGTGTCCAGCCCGAACGGCCCAGTGCGGAGGCCCGGGGACACCCTTCGAACAGGTGTTGAACGGGTGTTGACGGGCTGTGGACCGGAGTAGCATCCGCCGCGTCGGACGACGACCTTCCCACGGACTTCCCCACGGAGGAACGATGCAGTCGAGTGCCACGGTCCTGGTCTACAGCGACGACGCGAACACGCGCGCGCAGGTGCGGCTCGCGGCCGGACGCAGGCCCGCGGCCGACGTTCCCCCGGTCGAGTTCGTGGAGTGCGCCACACTTCCCGCGGTCCTGGAGCGGCTGGACGCGGGCGGCGTCGACGTCTGCGTCCTGGACGGCGAGGCCGTGCCGGCGGGCGGCATGGGCGTCTGCCGGCAGATCAAGGACGAGGTCTTCCGGTGCCCGCCGGTGCTGCTGCTCATCGGGCGCCCGCAGGACGCCTGGCTGGCCACCTGGAGCCGGGCGGACGCCGCGGTCACCCTTCCGGTGGAACCGGTCGAGTTCGCGGCGTCCCTGGCCTCCCTGCTGCGCTCCCGCCTCTCGCTCGACGCGTGAGACGCGGGAGACGCGGGAGACGCGTGGGCTGACCGGGCCGGTCAGAGGGAGGGCCGCAGGCGGGCCTGCTCGGTGGAGACCACCGGTTCGCCGGCGGCCTCCACCAGGGCGCTGCCCTCGCGCCACTTGTCCCAGGACAGGTTCCAGTCGCCGAAGCCGTTGCCGAACCCCTCCATCGTGTCCCCGGAGCTGTTGACGGTCTTCACGATGTCGCCGGCGCGGACGGTCTCGAAGAACCAGGCCGCGTTCCCGGTCGACATGCCGACGCAGCCGTGGCTGACGTTCGCCACGCCCTGCGAGCCGACCGACCAGGGCGCGGCGTGCACGTACTCGCCGCTCCAGGTCACCCGGGTGGCGTAGTACACCGGCAGGTCGTACGACTCGGAGCTGCCCTCCGCGATGCCGACGGTGGTGCCCCGCATCCGGACGTAGTACTCCTTGCCGAGCACCACCTTGACGCCGTTGCGGGTGTCGAAGCCGGGCTTGCCGGTGGTGACCGGAATGGTGTTGATCACTTCTCCGTTGCGCTTCACCGTCATGTGGTGGGTGTCGGCGTCCGCGATGGCCTCGATCCGGTCGCCGATGGTGAGCTTCAGCGGCTGGGACGCGCCGCCGTAGAGCTTGTCGCCGACCTTGAGTCCGTCCAGGTTGCCGCTGACCGTGACGCGCGCGCCCGCGGGCCAGTACTCCTTCGGGCGGAAGTGCAGCTTCTTGTCGTCCACCCAGTACCAGGAGCCCTCGACGGAGGGGGTGGAGCGGACCTTGAGGGCCCGCTCGACGATCGCGCGGGAGGCCCGGTCCTTGACGGGGAGGCTGAGGTCGGCGGTGATGGGCTGTCCGACGCCGTACGTGCCCGCCTCCGGCCCGAAGGCCGCGGTCAGGGCCCGCTCGGCCGGGGCCGTCTCGAAGGTGAACGTACGGGCGCCGGGGGCGCCGTCCTCGTCCTCCGTGGCCACCCGGACCGTGTAGCGGGCGCCGGCCGCCAGGGTGGCGGTGGAGCGCCAGCGCCGCCCGTCCGCGGTGAGCTCGCCCGCGAGGTGGCGTCCGGAGGCGTCGACCGCGGTGACGTCGGTGATCCGGCCCTCGTCGCCCTTGGCGGTGATCTCCAGGGGCTTCTCGGGGTCCGCCTTGGCTCCGTCGGCGGGGGCGCTGACGGCGAGCTGGTCCGCCGCGTCGTACGCCTTCACCGTCAGCGGGTGGTCGTCCGATCCGGCGCACGCGGTGGCGCCCGCGGTGACGGTCACGGCCAACAGGGTGCAGCTCAGAACAGTCCGAATGCGCGGCGTGTCGTTCATGACCTCACCGTAAGAACAATCCTCGGAGGGGGCGCGCCGAGTGCTGCAAAAGAGGGGCCCGGACGCTTCGGTGACGAAGCGTCCGGGCCCCTCGGTGTGCTCCGGTGCGGAGCGGGGTACTGCTACTGGTTCTGGTTCTCGCCGCGGTAGAACTCGAAGACCCAGCCGAACAGGCCGACGAGGATCAGCGGGGCGGAGAAGTACAGGATCCACCAGCCCATCGCGACGGCGAGGAAGGCGAGCGCGCCGCCGATGCCGAGCGAGAGCGGCTGCCAGCTGTGCGGGGCGAAGAAGCCCAGCTCACCGGCCTCGTCCGCGACGTCGGCCTCCTTGTCGTCCTGGGCCATGGCGTCGACGCGCTTGGCCGTGAAGGCCAGGTAGTAGCCGATCATGATGGCCAGGCCGAAGGCCAGGAAGAGCGCCGTCGTGCCGACCGGCTCCTTGGACCAGACGCCGTACAGGATCGCCATGGCAAGGATGAAGACGCTCAGCCAGATGAACATCTTGCCCTGGATCTTCACTTGCCGGCCTCCTTGCTGCCCGTGAGGGCCTCGGCCTCGTGCGGCTTGTTCTCGAGCTGGTCGAGAGCGGCGATCTCAGGGTGGTGCAGGTCGAACGCCGGGGATTCGGAGCGGATCCGCGGCAGGGTGAGGAAGTTGTGCCGCGGCGGCGGGCAGGACGTCGCCCATTCGAGCGAACGGCCGTAGCCCCACGGGTCGTCGACCTCGATCTTCTTGCCGTACTTGGCGGTCTTCCAGACGTTGTAGAAGAACGGCAGGATCGACAGGCCCAGCAGGAAGGAGGAGATCGTCGAGATCGTGTTCAGCGCGGTGAAGCCGTCGGCGTCGAGGTAGTCCGCGTAACGACGCGGCATGCCCTCCGCACCGAGCCAGTGCTGCACCAGGAAGGTGCCGTGGAAGCCGATGAACAGCGTCCAGAAGGTCATCTTGCCGAGGCGCTCGTCCAGCATCTTGCCGGTGAACTTCGGCCACCAGAAGTGGAAGCCGGCGAACATCGCGAAGACGACGGTGCCGAAGACGACGTAGTGGAAGTGCGCCACGACGAAGTACGAGTCGGAGACGTGGAAGTCCATCGGGGGCGAGGCCAGGATGACGCCGGTCAGACCACCGAAGGTGAAGGTGATCAGGAAGCCGATCGTCCAGAGCATCGGTGTCTCGAAGGACAACGAGCCCTTCCACATCGTGCCGATCCAGTTGAAGAACTTCACGCCGGTCGGTACGGCGATGAGGAACGTCATGAAGGAGAAGAACGGCAGGAGCACGCCGCCGGTGACGTACATGTGGTGGGCCCACACGGTCACGGAGAGACCGGCGATGGCGATCGTCGCGGCCACCAGGCCGATGTAGCCGAACATCGGCTTGCGGCTGAAGACCGGGATGATCTCGGAGACGATGCCGAAGAACGGCAGGGCGATGATGTACACCTCTGGGTGTCCGAAGAACCAGAAGAGGTGCTGCCAGAGCAGGGCACCGCCGTTGGCCGCGTCGAAGACGTGGGCACCGAACTTGCGGTCCGCCTCCAGGGCGAACAGCGCGGCCGCCAGGACCGGGAAGGCGAGCAGGACCAGGACACCGGTCAGCAGCACGTTCCAGGTGAAGATCGGCATCCGGAACATCGTCATGCCGGGGGCGCGCATACAGATGATCGTGGTGATGAAGTTGACCGAGCCGAGGATCGTGCCGAAGCCGGAGAAGGCCAGACCCATGATCCACATGTCGGCGCCGACGCCCGGCGAGCGGACGGCGTCCGACAGCGGGGAGTAGGCGAACCAGCCGAAGTCGGCCGCACCCTGCGGGGTGAGGAAGCCGGCCACCGCGATGATCGAGCCGAAGAGGTAGAGCCAGTACGCGAACATGTTCAGCCGCGGGAACGCCACGTCGGGCGCGCCGATCTGCAGCGGCATGATCCAGTTCGCGAATCCGGCGAACAGCGGCGTCGCGAACATCAGCAGCATGATCGTGCCGTGCATCGTGAACGCCTGGTTGAACTGCTCGTTCGACATGATCTGCGTACCCGGACGGGCCAGCTCGGCGCGCATGAAGAGCGCCATCAGGCCGCCGATGCAGAAGAAGGCGAACGACGTGACCAGGTACATGGTCCCGATCGTCTTGTGGTCGGTGGTCGTCAGCCACTTCACCACGACATTGCCGGGCTGCTTGCGCCGGACGGGCAGCTCGTTCTCGTACGAGCCCTCGACCGCGGCGGCACCCTGGGTTTCGTTGTGGATGCTCACAGTTGGTTCTTCTCCGCATTCCTGGCCGGGTCCGTCTGCTCGATGCCAGACGGGATGTAGCCGGTCTGCCCCTTCTCGGCCAGCTCCTTCAGGTGCTGCTGGTAGCGCTCCGGGGAGACCACCTTGACGTTGAAGAGCATCCGGGAGTGGTCGACACCGCACAGCTCGGCGCACTTGCCGAGGAAGGTGCCCTCACGCGTCGGGGTCACCTCGAAGGAGTTGGTGTGACCCGGGATGACGTCCTGCTTCATCAGGAAGGGGACCACCCAGAAGGAGTGGATGACGTCGCGCGAGGTCAGGACGAACCGGACCTTCTCGCCCAGGGGCAGCCACAGGGTCGGGCCCGGGTTGCCGGTCTGCGGGTTCCGGTCGCCGGGGATGCCGGCGTCGTAGACGCCGCCCGCGTTCTCCGGGAAGTCGTCGATGAACTTGTCCGGAATCGAGGCGAGGTTCTTGTCCGTCTTGGCGTCGCCCTTCACACCGGGCACGTTCTCGACGTAGTTGAAGCCCCAGCTCCACTGGTAGCCGACCACGTTGACGGTGTGGGCGGGCTTGTCGGAGAGCTCCAGGAGCTTCGACTCGTCGCGCGCGGTGAAGTAGAAGAGCACCGAGACGATGATGAGCGGGGTGACCGTGTACAGCGCCTCGATGGGCATGTTGTAACGGGTCTGCGGAGGTACCTCGACCTTGGAGCGGGTGCGCCGGTGGAAGACGACGGACCAGAGGATCAGGCCCCACACCAGTACACCGGTGACGAGGGCGGCCGCCCAGGAGCCCTGCCACAGGGAGAGGATCCGGGGAGCCTCTTCCGTGACGGGGGTGGGCATACCAAGGCGGGGGAAGTCTTCCCAGTTGTACGAGCAGCCGGTGGCTGTCGCCAGGATCAGGCCCGCAGTCAGCACCTGCGGCAGCTTCCGCCGCATCGGGCGCCGCGACGAGCGGTCGGAGCCGTTGGGACTCACGTAGCGCCTTCCCGAGAGTCTCGGCCCGCGTTGGTCGGCCACGGCCGTCCGTCTCGCTGGTCGGTCGCCGCCCCGTGCCGCGGGCAGGGGTTTGGATGTTTATGCGGACCAAACCCTACTGGACGCTATTTGGGGTCGCGCGGGGAGGGTGCCCAACGCGCCGTCCGACTCCCCGAAGGGGTGGAGTCCGGGGTTCCGCAGGGGGGTCGGGCGCGCCCGTTCGGCGGCCCGGCGGCCGGTCGGGGGGCGGTTCTGACGGGGGCTCACCGGGGGCGGGCGGGGACGCGTGCGCGGGCCCGTGAGGGAGGGGCCGGGCGACACGCCGGGCGGACGGGGGGTGCCGGTGCGGTGGCGCCGGGAGGGGCGTCCGGGGCGGGCGGGGGCCGGGGCGGCGCACGCTCTACGGTGGGTGGATGCCGTACTTCGACGCCGCGTCCGCCGCCCCGCTGCACCCCGTCGCCCGTCAGGCGCTGCTCGCCTCCCTGGACGAGGGGTGGGCGGATCCGGCCCGGCTGTACCGGGAGGGGCGGAAGGCCCGGCTGCTGCTCGACGCGGCGCGGGAGGCGGCGGCGGAGGCGGTGGGCTGCCGCCCGGACGAGCTCGTGTTCACTCCTTCGGGGACGCGCGCGGTTCACGTGGGGGTCGCCGGGGCGCTCGCGGGCCGCCGGCGCGTCGGGAACCGGCTCGTGGTGTCGGCGGTCGAACACTCCTCCGTGCTGCACGCGGCCGGGACGCACGCGGCGGCCGGCGGGACGGTGTCCGAGGTGCCGGTGGACCGGACGGGGGCGGTGGACGCGGCGGCCTTCGCGGCGGCGCTCGACGGGGGGACGGCCCTGGCGTGTCTCCAGTCGGCCAACCACGAGGTGGGGACCGCGCAGCCGGTGGCCGAGGTCGCCGAGGCCTGCCGGGGGATCGGCGTGCCGCTGCTCGTGGACGCGGCCCAGTCGCTCGGCTGGGGTCCGGTGGAGGGCGGCTGGTCGCTGCTCGCGGCGAGCGCGCACAAGTGGGGCGGCCCGGCGGGGGTGGGGCTGCTCGCCGTGCGGAAGGGGGTGCGGTTCGCCCCGCAAGGCCCCGCGGACGAGCGGGAGTCGGGCCGGGCGCCGGGCTTCGAGAACCTGCCGGCGATCGTGGCGGCGGCGGCCTCGCTGCGGGCGGTCCGGGCGGAGGCGGCCGCCGAGGGGGCCCGGCTGCGGGAGCTCGTGGACCGGATCCGGGCGCGGGTGCCGGAGCTGGTGCCGGACGTGGAGGTGGTGGGCGATCCGGTGCGCCGGCTCCCCCACCTCGTCACCTTCTCCTGTCTCTACGTCGACGGGGAGACGCTGCTGCACGAGCTGGACCGGGAGGGTTTCTCCGTTTCGTCCGGTTCCTCGTGCACGAGTTCGACGCTGACGCCCAGCCATGTGCTGCGCGCGATGGGGGTGCTGAGCGAGGGGAACGTCCGGGTGTCCCTGCCGGCCGGCACCCCGGCGGAGGACGTGGACCGCTTCCTCAACGTGCTGCCGGGGGTGGTGGCGGGGGTGCGGGAACGGCTCGGCGCCCCGGCCGCGCCCGCCGCGGCCCCGGCGGCCGGTCCCGGCTCCCTGGTCGTGGACGCGCTGGGGCGGCGCTGCCCGATCCCGGTGATCGAGCTGGCGAAGGTGATCGGGGACGTCCCGGTGGGCGGCACGGTGACGGTCCTGGCGGACGACGAGGCGGCGCGCCTGGACATCCCGGCGTGGTGCGAGATGCGGGGCCAGGAGTACCTGGGCGAGGAGCCGTCCGAGCGGGGCGGCGTCGCGTACCTGGTGCGCCGGACGTCCTGACCGCGCGGGCCCGGGGCGTCCCGGGCCCGGCGGGGGCGGGGTCAGGCCAGGTGGGCGTGGACCTCGGCGGCGGCCTCGTCGCCGTACGCCTTGGTGAAGCGCTCCATGAAGTTGGCCCGGCCCAGGGTGTACTCCTGGGTGCCCAGGGTCTCGATGACGAGCGTGGCCACCATGCAGCCGACCTGCGCGGCGCGCTCGTGGCCGACGCCCCAGGTCAGACCGGTGAGGAAGCCGGCCCGGAAGGCGTCGCCGACGCCGGTCGGGTCGACCTTGGCCGTCTCCTCGGGGCAGCCGACCTCGATCGGGTCCTCGCCGACCCGCTCGATGCGCACGCCGCGCGAGCCGAGGGTGGTGACGCGGTGGCCGACGCGGGAGAGGATCTCCGCATCGGTCCAGCCGGTCTTGGACTCGATGAGGCCCTTCTCGTACTCGTTGGAGAAGAGGTAGGTGGCGCCGTCCAGGAGGGTGCGGATCTCCTGGCCGTCCATGCGCGCGATCTGCTGCGAGAAGTCCGCGGCGAAGGGGATGGACCGGGTCCGGCACTCCTCCGTGTGGCGGAGCATCGCCTCGGGGTCGTCGGCGCCGATCAGGACCAGGTCGAGGCCGCCCACGCGGTCGGCGACGGCCTTGAGCTCGATCAGCCGGGCCTCGCTCATCGCTCCCGTGTAGAAGGAGCCGATCTGGTTGTGGTCCCGGTCCGTGGTGCAGACGAAGCGGGCGGTGTGCAGGACTTCGGAGATGCGGACCGAGGAGGTGTCGACGCCGTGCCGGTCGAGCCAGGCCCGGTACTCGTCGAAGTCGAAGCCCGCGGCGCCCACCAGGACCGGACGGCTGCCGAGCTGCCCCATGCCGAAGCAGATGTTCGCGGCGACGCCTCCCCGGCGCACGTCCAGGTTGTCCACGAGGAAGGAGAGGGAGACCGTGTGCAGCTGGTCGGCCACCAGCTGGTCGGCGAACCGGCCGGGGAAGGTCATGAGGTGGTCGGTGGCGATGGAGCCGGTGACTGCGATACGCACGGCGGGCGCTCCTGCGGGAAGGCGGTAATGACAGTTCACGCTACCCGCTGGGGGCGGCCCTGCCGAACAGTGGAAACTACCCCAGAGTAGGTCTTTTCTCCGCGGGCCGGTGGTGCGTACGGTGCGCCCATGAGTCTCTACCCCGCTCCCCGTGAGCGACACGAGTCCGAGCTGAGCCTGGCGCAGCTGCGCGGCGACGGCGTCCGGATGGCCCCGCACTGGGTGGCCCCGGTGGAGCCGGAGTCCGCTCCGGTCTCCCCCGCCCTGATCAACGGCGTGGTGGTGCCGGCCGCCTCGGCCCGGCTGATCGCCGCCACCGCCGAGTACGGCGGCTGACGGAACCGTCCGGGCTCCCGCTCCGTCCCACCGGTGTCTTCGCACGGAGACGACCCAGGGCCGAAGGAGCTGAGCCGTGAGCGGTACGGAGAACGGTCGGAGGCGGCGGACGCTGCTCACCGCCTCGGTGGCGGCGGGCGTGCTGCTCGCCGGGGGCGGCGGGGTGTACCTCGCCACCGCGGCGTCCGGCGGCGGCGCGGACGGCGCGAGCCGGTCCGCCGACGCGGCCGGAGCCCCGTCGCCCCCGCGCCCGGGGAGCGACGGGAGTACGGACGGCGGTGCCGGGATCGCGCCCGGCGAGCCCGACCCGGGCGGCGGTCCGCGAGGGACCGTCTACAAAGCCAAGGGCCCACTCCCCCAGGGGCCCTCCTCGGCCGCGGTCCACCGGCCGGAGGGCCTGGTCACCTCGGCGGAGGTGACCAGGCTGGCCGATGCGCTCGGCCTCTCCGGGCGCCCCGTCCTGGCCGGTGACGTCTGGTCGATCGCGCCCGAGAAGGACGGCTCCGGGCCGCGCCTCGACGTGGCGCGGAAGGCGCCGGGGAACTGGACGTACTCCTGGTACGAGGGCGGTCCGGTCGGCGACACCTGTCTCAAGGGCAAGGCGTGCCCGCCGCCCGGGGAGACGAAGCCCTCGCGCGGCGGCTCGCCGGTGAGCGAGGCGGCGGCGAAGGCCGCGGCGGCCCCCGTCCTGAAGGCGATCGGCCAGGACGACGCGAAGGTGACCGCCGCCCAGGTGATGAACGGGTCCGTCCGGGTGGTCAACGCCGAGCCGGTGGTGGGCGGCCTGCCGACCTACGGCTGGTCGACGGGGCTGCACGTCGAGCCGGACGGCCGGGTATCCGGCGGCAGCGGGATGCTCAAGGAGCCGGCCGAGGGCGACTCGTACCCCGTGGTCGGGGCGGCGAAGGCGCTGGCGGAGCTGAACGAGGAATCCAAGGGCACGGGCCCGATCGGCATCGGCGGCTGCGCCACGCCCGTCCCGAACGGGGAGCCGGGGGCGGACGCGCCGGGCGCCGGGAAGCCGGGGGCGGACGTGCCGAGTGCCGGGAAGCCCGGGGCGGACGTGCCGAGTGCCGGGAAGCCGGAGGTCCCGGGGGCCGGGAAGCCCACGGGTGAGCCCGTTCCGCCCTGTCAGTCGCCCGCCGACCAGGGCCCGCCGGTCGAGGTGCCGGTGACGGGCGCGGTGTTCGGTCTCGCCGCGCGGGACGCGGACGGCGAGCGGCTGCTCGTACCGGCGTGGCTGTTCACGGCGGATCCGGTGGACGCGGCGCCGCACACGGTGGTGCGCACGGCGGTCGAGGAGCGGCAGCTGGCGCCGCCGGCGTCGACCCCGCCGGTGCCCGACGAGAGCCCGGCGCCGTCCCGGCAGATCCAGTCGTACAAGCCCGGGGACGACGGCCGGAAGCTGACGGTCGCCTTCTGGGGCGGGGTGTGCAGCACGTACGGGGTCACGGCGGAGCAGACCCCGGAGCGGGTCGTCCTGCGGATCGAGGAGTCCACGCCCGATCCGGACCGGATGTGCGTCGCCATGGCGGTGGAGGTGGTCCTGACGGTGGACCTGGACGCCCCGCTCGGCTCGCGGCCGGTGGTGGACGGGGCGAGCGGCGAGGCGGTGCCGCGCCGCTGACGTCCCCGTACACGCGTGAGGGCGGGCCCCGGAAGGAATTCCGGGGCCCGCCCTCGTTCACGCGTACGACTTAGCTGAACGAGTCGCCGCAGGCGCAGGAGCCCGTGGCGTTCGGGTTGTCGATGGTGAAGCCCTGCTTCTCGATGGTGTCGACGAAGTCGATCGAGGCACCGCCGAGGTACGGGGCGCTCATGCGGTCGGTGACGACCTTGACGCCGTCGAAGTCCTTCACGACGTCGCCGTCGAGCGAGCGCTCGTCGAAGAAGAGCTGGTAACGCAGGCCGGAGCAGCCACCGGGCTGAACGGCGACGCGCAGGGCCAGGTCCTCGCGGCCTTCCTGGTCGAGGAGGGCCTTGACCTTCGCCGCGGCGGCGTCGGACAGGAGGATGCCGTCGCTGACAGTGGTCTTCTCGTCCGATACGGACATCTGCTTCTCTCCCGGTGTGTACGGAGACTGCTTGCCGACGGTGGAAACCGACGGTGCCCCGGATTCATTCCGGGCCGAGTGGGGTTTTCCTTCTTTCATGCTCGCACACCCTGTCCAGCCGCGCGGAAGGCGAATTCGTCACATCGACACTATGGACATCGTCAACGTGACGTGAAGGGGTTATGATAGATAGCGTCATTTAGACGAAAAGGTTCCCCGAAGAAAGGGTGCGTGACGTGACCACGGCCCAAACCCGTCATGAGCTCGACGTTCAGCCGACGCCGCTCGCCCTCCTCCTGCTCGGCCGCGAGGCGGACCCGAAGAGCGAGCGCGGTGTGGAGTGCCCCGGCGATCTGCCGTCACCCTCCGACCCCGACCTCGTGGAACGCGCCCGCGCGGCCAAGGAGAAGCTCGGGGACAAGGTCTTCGTGCTCGGCCACCACTACCAGCGCGACGAGGTCATCCAGTTCGCCGACGTCACCGGCGACTCCTTCAAGCTCGCGCGCGACGCGGCCGCCAAGCCGGAGGCGGAGTACATCGTCTTCTGCGGCGTGCACTTCATGGCGGAGTCGGCCGACATCCTCACCGGCGACGAGCAGAAGGTCGTCCTGCCCGACCTCGCAGCCGGCTGTTCGATGGCCGACATGGCCACCGCCGAGCAGGTCGCCGAGTGCTGGGACGTGCTGACCGAGGCCGGGATCGCCGAGCAGGTCGTGCCCGTCTCGTACATGAACTCCTCGGCCGACATCAAGGCCTTCACCGGCAAGCACGGGGGCACCATCTGCACCTCGTCCAACGCCGAGCGGGCCCTGAACTGGGCGTTCGAGCAGGGGGAGCCCGGCACAACAAAGGTGCTGTTCCTGCCGGACCAGCACCTGGGCCGCAACACCGCCGTCCGCGACATGGGCATGTCCCTGGACGACTGCGTCCTGTACAACCCGCACAAGCCGAACGGCGGCCTGACCGTCGAGCAGCTGCGCGACGCCAAGATGATCCTGTGGCGGGGGCACTGCTCGGTGCACGGCCGGTTCTCGCTGGAGTCGGTCGAGGACGTACGGGCCCGCATCCCCGGGGTGAACGTGCTCGTGCACCCCGAGTGCCGGCACGAGGTCGTCGCCGCCGCGGACTACGTGGGCTCGACCGAGTACATCATCAACACCCTGGAGGCGGCCCCGGCCGGTTCCAAGTGGGCGATCGGCACGGAGCTGAACCTCGTCCGGCGGCTGGCCAACCGGTACGCCGACCAGGGCAAGGAGATCGTCTTCCTCGACAAGACGGTCTGCTTCTGCTCGACCATGAACCGCATCGACCTGCCGCACCTGGTGTGGGCCCTGGAGTCCCTGGCCGAGGGCAAGCTGATCAACCGGATCGAGGTCGACAAGGAGACGGAGAGCTTCGCGAAGCTGGCCCTGGAGCGGATGCTGGCGCTGCCGTAACGATTCACCCGGTACTCCCGCACCTACCGGAGTCCGTACGCCGAAGGGCGCCCCGCGCGTGTCGCGGGGCGCCCTTCGGCACGTGCCGGGTCCGGCTCAGTCCAGGAGGTCCAGCAGGCTCGCGTCCAGCGGCGAGACGTCCGGCTGCTCCGCGTTGTGCGCCATGTCGTCGTCCTTCGCCTTCTTCTTCGCGGCCCGCTTCTCCGCCTTCCTCTTCGCGCGGCGCTCCTTGCGGAGCTCCACCATCGCGTAGAGCGTCGGGACGAGGAGCAGGGTCAGCAGCGTCGAGGTGACCAGACCGCCGATCACGACCACGGCCAGCGGCTGGGCGATGAAGCCGCCCTCGCCGGTGATGCCGAGGGCCATCGGCAGCAGGGCGAAGATCGTCGCCAGGGCGGTCATCAGGATCGGGCGGAGCCGGTGCCGGCCGCCCTCGACGACCGCCTCGACGACGCCGAGGCCCCGCTCCCGGTACTGGTTGATCAGGTCGATCAGGACGATCGCGTTGGTGACGACGATGCCGATGAGCATCAACATGCCGATCATCGCCGGGACGCCCATGGCGGTGTCGGTGACCACCAGGAGGCCGATCGCGCCGGTCGCCGCGAACGGGATCGAGACCAGCAGGATCAGCGGCTGGACCAGCGACCGGAAGGTCGCGACCAGCAGCATGAAGACGATCGCGACGGCCGCGAGCATCGCGAGGAACAGGTTGAGGAAGGCCTCGTTCTGGTCCTCGGAGACGCCGCCGATGGTGGCGGTGGCGCCCGCCGGCAGGTCGAGCGCGTCGATCTCCGACTGCAGGGAGGCGCTGACCGCGCCGGTGTTGTCGCCGACCGGCTTGGCCGTGATCGTCGCGGCGCGGGCGCCGTCGATCCGGGTCATGGAGACCGGGCCGGGGACCAGCTCGACGACGGCGACGTCACCGAGCCGCACCGGGCCGAGGGGCAGCGCCTTCAGCTCGGCGAGCGTGGTGGCGGGCTTCGCCGAGGTGATGAGGACGTCCCGCTCGCTGTCGTCGAGGGTCGCCTTCGCGGCCGGGGTGCCCCGGACGGCCTGGGCGACGGCCATGCCGAGCGAGGCGGAGTCGAAGCCGGCGTCGGCCGCGGCGGGCTTCGCCGTGACGGAGACGCGCGGGACGGACTGCGAGAGGTCGCTCTGGACGTCGGTGACGTCCTCCATGCCGGCGATCGCGGCCCGGACCTGCTCGGAGGCCTTCTTCAGGACCTCGGCGTCGGCGGCCTTGACGACCACGCTCAGGTCCTGGCTGCCGAAGCCGTCACCGGCCGCGAGGGTGGTGTCGCCGATCCCGTCGAGGCCCGCGAGCCCCTTCTGGAGGGCGTCCCGCGTCTTCTCGTACGAGGCGGACTCCTCCAGGCTGATCTGGTACGAGGCCTGGTTCGCGCCCGTGCCGCCGCCGAAGGCCGCCATGAAGCCGGACGAGCCGACGGTGACCTGGTAGTCCTTGACACCCTCGGTCTCCGCGAGGAGCTTCTCGACCTTCTTCGCGGCCTCGTCGGAGGCGCTCAGGGAGGTGCCGGGAGCCAGCTCCTGTTTGATGCTGAGGACCTCCTGCTCGCCCTGGTCGAAGAAGTTCGTCTTCAGGAGCGGGGTCATGCCGAGGGTGACGACCAGGACGGCGAACGCGATGCCCAGGCTGGCGAGCCTGCGCCGGGTCGCGAACCGCAGGACCGGCACGTACAGGCGCTGGAGGCGGCTCTTCTCCTCCGCCTCCTCGGCCTTCCTGCGGGCCTCCGCCAGGTCCTCCGGCGTGCCCTCGGGGGCGCGCAGGAACCAGTACGAGAGGACCGGGACGACGGTCAGGGAGACGAGCAGCGAGGCCAGCAGGGCCGCCGTGATCGTCAGCGAGAACGAGGCGAACAGCTCGCCGACCATGCCGCCGGTCAGGCCGATCGGCAGGAAGACGGCGACGGTGGTGAGGGTGGAGGAGGTGACGGCGCCCGCCACCTCGCGGACCGCGGTGAGGATCGCCTCCCGGCGCTCCTCGCCGTAGCCGAGGTGGCGCTTGATGTTCTCCAGGACCACGATCGAGTCGTCGACGACCCGGCCGATGGCGATGGTGAGCGCGCCGAGCGTCAGCATGTTGAGCGAGAGGTCGCGGGTCCACAGCACGATGAGGGCGAGGACGACCGAGAGCGGGATGGAGACCGCGGTCACCAGGGTCGAGCGGACCGAGGTGAGGAAGACCAGGATGACCAGGACGGCCATGACGAGGCCGAGGGCGCCCTCGGTGGTGAGGCCGGAGACGGCCTTGGCGACGGCCGGGCCCTGGTCGGAGACGACGGTCAGCTCGGCGCCGGCGCCGAGGTCGCGGCGCAGCTCGGGGAGCTTCTCCGCGACGGCGTCGGAGATCGCGACGGCGCTGCCGTCCTTGTCCATGGTGGCCGTGACGGCGAGGCTGGGCTTGCCGTTGGTGCGGGTCAGGGAGGTGCGCGGGGACTCCTCCTGGCGGACGGTGGCCACGTCCGCGAGGCGGACGGCCCGGCCCTTGCCGGGGGCGGCCGCCGGGATGCGCAGGTCCTCGATCTGCTTCAGGGAGGTGTAGCCGCCGCCGACCTGGATCGTGCGGCTCTTGCCGTCCTCGGCGAAGGAGCCGGCCGGCATCGTGCCGCCGCCGGCGCGCAGGGCCTCGGCGAGCCGCATGGTGCTGAGCCCGGCGGCGGCGAGCTTCCGCTCGTCGGGGGTGACGGAGACCTGGAGGTCCTGGACGCCGCTGACGGAGACCTGGCCGACGCCCTCGATGTCCTGGAGGGCGGGCACGACGGTCCGGTCGAGGAGGTCCGCGAGGGCCTGCGGGTCCCTGTCGGAGGCGGCGGCGAGGACGACGGTCGGGATGTCGTCCGTGGAACCGGCCACGACCTGCGGGTCGACCGTGTCGGGGAGCTGGGCGCGGGCGCGGTTCACGGCCTGCTGGACGTCGGCGACGAGCTGCTTGGTGGACTCGTCGCCGTAGTCGAAGGAGGCCATGACGAGGGCCATGCCCTCGGAGGCGGTGGAGGTGACCGACTTCAGGCCGTCGACGGCCTTCAGGTTGTTCTCCAGGGGCTCCACGACCTGCTTCTCGACCACGTCGGGCGAGGCGCCCTGGTACGGGGCGAGGACCGAGACCACGGGCAGCTCGATCGAGGGGAACAGCTGCTGCTTGAGCTGCGGGATCGCGATCGCTCCGAACACGAGCGCGACGATGGACGTGAGCCCGATCAGGGCCCGTTGCGCGAGGCTGAATCTGGACAGCCAGGACATGGGATGGGGTCTCTCTTCCGTGGCGTACGCGTCGGCGGTGGGGAGCGGCCGGAACCGCGGCCTTCGACCGACCCGAGACGCCCCCGTCCATACGATCGGCCATGCGCCGCCGGAATTCCTCGGCCCCCGGGCGCACTTCCCCACGCCGCGCGTACCGCGTCTGGAGTACGCCCGCGGCCGGGGTCACTCCACCCTCGGGCGTACCAGTCCCGACTCGTAGGCGGTGACCACCAGCTGGGCCCGGTCGCGGGCGCCGAGCTTGGCCATGGTCCGGTTGACGTGGGTCTTCACGGTGAGCGGGCTGACGTCGAGCCGCCGGCCGATCTCGTCGTTGGACAGGCCGCCCGCGACGAGGACGAGGACCTCGCGCTCGCGGGCGGTGAGCGCGACGAGGCGCTCGGAGCGGGCCCGGACGCCCTCGCCCGCGGCGCCCGCGCCGTCGTCCCGGGCGCCCTGGGCGAGGAAGGTGGCGATCAGGCCCTTGGTGGCGGCCGGGGAGAGCAGGGCCTCGCCGGCGTGGGCGATCCGGATCGCGCCGAGCAGCTCCTCCGGTTCGGCGCCCTTGCCGAGGAAGCCGGAGGCCCCGGCGCGCAGCGACTGCACGACGTACTCGTCGACCTCGAAGGTGGTCAGCATGACGATCCGCACGCCGGAGAGGGCGGGGTCGGCGGTGATCGCGCGGGTGGCGGCGAGGCCGTCCGTGCCCGGCATCCGGATGTCCATCAGGACGACGTCGGGCCGTTCGGCGCGGGCCAGCTCGACGGCCCGGGCGCCGTCGGCGGCCTCGCCGACGACCTGCATGTCGGGTTCGGAGTCGACCAGGATCCGGAAGGCGCTGCGCAGCAGGGCCTGGTCGTCGGCGAGCAGCACCCGGATCGTCATGTGTCCTCTCCCTCGCCCTCCCCGGTGCGGGGGGCCACGGGCAGTATCGCCTGGACGCGGAAGCCGCCGCCGTAGCGGGGTGCGGTGGTCAGGGTGCCGCCGAGGGCGCCGACCCGCTCGCGCATCCCGAGGAGGCCGTGGCCGCCGGCCGGGGGGCGGGCGGGGGCGGGGGCGGGCGGGCCGTTGTCGAGGACGGTGATCTCGACCGTACGGCCCACCCGCACGACGCTGACCTCGGCCTCGGCGTCCGGTCCCGCGTGCTTGCGCACGTTGGTCAGGGCCTCCTGGACGATCCTGTAGGCGGCCAGGTCGACGGCGGCGGGCAGCGGCTTCTCGCCGTCGGTGCGGGCCAGGGCGACCGGGAGGCCGGCCTTGCGGAAGCTGTCGAGCAGCCCGTCGAGGACGGCGAGGCCGGGGGCGGGCTCGGTGGGGGCCTCGGGGTCGCCGGACTGGCGCAGCAGGCCGACGGTGGCGCGCAGCTCGTCGAGGGCGGAGCGGCTGGCCTCGCGGACGTGCGCGAGGGCCTCCTTGGCCTGGTCGGGGCGCTTCTCCATGAGGTGGGCGGCGACGCCGGCCTGGACGCTCACCAGGGCGATGTGGTGGGCGACGACGTCGTGGAGGTCGCGGGCGATCCGCAGCCGCTCCTCGGCGACCCGGCGCCCGGCCTCCTCCTCGCGGGTGCGTTCGGCGCGTTCGGCGCGCTCCCGGATGGCGTCGACGAAGGCCCGCCGGCTGCGGACGGCGTCCCCGGCGGCGGCCGCCATGCCGGTCCAGGCGAAGACGCCGAGGTTCTCCTGCGCGTACCAGGGGGTCGGGCCGAAGACCATGGCCGCGGCGGTGAGCACCGTCATGGTGGCGAGGCCGACCCGCCAGGTGGTGGGCCGGTCGGTGCGCGCGGCGACCGTGCAGAGCGCGACGACGACGCTCATGGCGATGGGGGCGGGTCTGGTGTCGTCGACCAGCTCGACGAGGGCGACCGACACGGTGAGGCAGAGCACGGCGAAGGGCCTGCGGCGGCGCCACACCAGCGCGACGGCCCCGGCGACCATGAGCAGCACGCTCCACGCGTCGGGCGCCCGGTCCCCGAACGTGGGCCCGCTGGGACTGCCGTGCGGGTCGGTGAAGGACCCGGCGACCATGCAGCCGAGCACCCCGAACGCCAGCACCGCGTCGAAGGCGAGCGGATGCGCCCGGAACCATCCGAGAAGCCGCCGAGCGGAAAGACCGCCGACGGCGGATCCGGTGGGAGTCACGGGAGGCAACGGTACGGGGCGGGGGGCGGTGACCGGGCCGCCGGGCCCGGAGGCGGGACCTGTGCCCCGGGCTCGGGGGCCGGGGGTCAGGGGCCCGGGGGCCAGAGGCCGGGGCCAGGGCTCAGGGTCCGGGGGCCGGAAGCCCGGTGGCCGGGGAGCCGGGCCCGCGACCGGGCCACCCGCTCCGGGGCGGGCAGGGACGGGGTCCGCGGTACGGGCCCGGGGGGCCGAAGGCGGAGGGTCCGGGTGTCCGGGATCGGGCCGCCTGCTCCGGGAGGGGCACGGATGGGGGTCCGGTACGAGCACGGGGCCGGAGGCCAAGGGGGCGGGGGCCCGGGGGTTCGGAGCCCGGGCGTTCGGCTCGGGGTCGTGGGGCCGCCGGGGCCGGCAGCGCGAAGGTCCCGGACCCCGAGGGGGCCGGGACCTTCGAGGCGAGAAAGGGTCAGCCGGGGATGAGGCCGTCGTCGGAGAGCATCTTCCTGACTTCCTCCAGGCTCGCGTCCGGGGCCGGGAGGATCAGTTCCGAGGGTTCCAGGACGTCGTCGGGGAGGGGATCGCCGAGGCGGCGGACCGCGTCGAGGAGGGCGCCGAGCGTGCGCCGGAAGCCGGTCGTGTCGCCGGTCTCCATCTCCGCGAGCAGTTCGTCGTCGAGCCGGTTCAGCTCGACGAAGTGGCTGTCGGCCAGCTTCCACTGGCCCTCCCCCATGATCCGTACGATCATGACGCGTCCTGTCTTCCGGAGAACCGAGGGCTACTTCTCGAAGCGCGGGTGGGACTGCTGCTGGTTCTGCTGCTGCGGCGCCGCCGTGCCGTTGCCGCCCTCCAGCGCCTGCTGCTGCGCCGACGGGCCCCCGGCCAGCTCGGCCTTCATCCGCTGGAGCTCCAGCTCGACGTCCGTGCCGCCGGAGAGCCGGTCCAGCTCCGCCTGGATGTCGTCCTTCGCGAGCCCGGACTGGTCGTCCAGGGCGCCCGAGGCGAGCAGCTCGTCGATCGCGCCGGCGCGCGCCTGGAGCTGGGCGGTCTTGTCCTCGGCCCGCTGGATCGCCAGGCCGACGTCGCTCATCTCCTCCGAGATGCCGGAGAAGGACTCCGCGATCCGGGTCTGGGCCTGGGCCGCCGTGTAGGTCGCCTTGATCGTCTCCTTCTTGGTGCGGAAGGCGTCGACCTTGGCCTGGAGACGCTGGGCGGCGAGGGTGAGCTTCTCCTCCTCGCCCTGGAGCGTCTGGTGCTGCACCTCCAGGTCGCTGACCTGCTGCTGGAGCGCGGCCCGCCGGGACAGCGCCTCGCGCGCCAGGTCCTCGCGGCCGAGCGCCAGCGCCTTGCGGCCCTGGTCCTCCAGCTTGGCGGACTGGCCCTGCAGCTGGTTCAGCTGGAGTTCGAGCCGCTTGCGGGAGGTGGCGACGTCGGCGACGCCCCGTCGCACCTTCTGCAGCAGCTCCAGCTGCTTCTGGTAGGAGTAGTCGAGCGTCTCGCGCGGATCCTCGGCCCGGTCAAGGGCCTTGTTCGCCTTCGCGCGGAAGATCATCCCCATACGCTTCATGACACCGCTCATGGGCTTCGCGCGCCCCCTTCTGACGGACTCGGCTCCAGCTCTTCAACAAGGTCCACAGTACGGGCCCCGACTCCATTACCGCACTGTTCGGAGCGGGATGCGCTCCTCCCCAAGGACGACTGCGTGCGGCGTCCCCTCCCGCGCAGGGAGTAGACGGAGTCCGGGGAAACCCGTGGCCTTCCCCCGTACGTACCGCCCAAGACGCAGTCCGTTAGCGGATCGTTCCCGCCCGGCATGGGGTTCATGCCCCCTACCCCGTACCCTTGGGTTTTGTGTTCCGTAGCCGTTCGAAGGACGAGAAGGCCCCCACCGACAAGGTGACGGCGGACCTCTCCACCCAGCAGCCCCGCGACCCCGAGGCCCCCAAGGGCCGCCCGACACCGAAGCGGAGCGAGGCGCAGTCCCAGCGCCGTCGCGCCTCGACGGTGCCGCTCGACCGCAAGGAGGCCGCCAAGCGCCAGCGCGAGGCACGCCGCTCGGACCTGGCCCGTCAGCGCGAGGCGTTGGCCAGTGGCGACGAGCGTTACCTGCCGGCCCGTGACAAGGGTCCGGTGCGCCGCTTCGTGCGCGACTTCGTCGACTCGCGGTTCGCGATCGCCGAGTTCTTCCTGCCGATGGCCGTGGTGATCCTCGTGCTGTCGCTGTTCGGCAACGCCAACCGGGCGCTGCAGAACATCTCGCTGCTCCTCTGGCTCGGCGTGATCATCCTGATCGTCATCGACTCGATCGGTCTGTGGATCCGGCTCAGGAAGCAGCTCAACGCCCGCTTCCCGAACGAGCCGAAGCGCGGAGCCGTGGCCTACGGTCTGATGCGTACGCTCCAGATGCGCCGACTGAGGCTGCCGAAGCCGCAGGTCAAGCGCGGAGAGCGACCCTGAGCGCCGACCGCTCGGAGTTCGGCGGCCCCCCGTTCGAGGGGTCCGCGTCGGAGGCGGCCGCTCCCGTGCTGCCCGCCGTCGCGCACTGGCCCGCCGGGACCGGCGGGCTGCGCGACACCATCCGTCAGGAGATCGTCGCGCGCCAGCTCGACGAGCAGATAACCGGCCGCTACCCCGTGGGGCAGCGGCTGCGGATCCTCGACGCGGGCATGGGGCAGGGCAACCAGGCCCTGCGCCTGGCCAGGGCCGGTCACACCGTGACCGGCCTCGAAGCCGATCCCGACCTCCTGAAGGCGGCCCGCGAGTCGCTGGCGACGGAGCCCGCCGGGATCCGCGAGCGGGTCCGGATGATCGAGGGCGACGGGCGCGAGACCGGGGTGCACTTCCTGCCCGGCAGCTTCGACGTAGTCCTCTGCCACGGCGTCCTCATGTACGCGGACGAGCCGGACGCGCTGCTCGCGGGCCTGGCCCGGATGCTGGCCCCCGGGGGGCTGCTCTCCCTGGTGGTGCGGAACGCCGACGCCCTGGCCATGCGGCCGGGGCTCGCCGGGGACTGGGCGGGGGCGCTCGGGGGCTTCGACTCGGACGTCTACACCGACGACGACGGGGTGAAGGTGCGGGCCGACCGGCTCGACGCGCTCACCTCGACGCTGGCGGGGATCGCGGCGCCGCTGCACGCCTGGTACGGGGTGCGGGTCTTCACGGACGGCGTCCCGGCCGAGGTGGGCCTGCCGGCCGCCGACGAGCTGGACCGGCTGTTCGCGGCCGAGGAGCGGGCGGGCCGTACGGATCCGTACCGGCGGATCGCGGCGCTGCTGCACCTGTGCGGGGTGCGGGGGTAGCGGGACCCCGGGAGCGGTGGGGCCCGGACGCCCCCTGATCGGGTGCGCTCGCCGGGCCCGGGACGGGGAGGAAACGGATACTCCGGACATGGACGTATCCCGTGCCCCTGCCCGTACCCGCCGCATCCTCCTTCCCCTGGCCGCCGGGGCCTGCGCCGCCGTGCTCGTCGGGGGGTGCTCCTCCGCCGGGGAGGCGGGCGGTCCCGAGCGGTCGACCCGGGCGGTGGCGCCGCGCTCCGCCAACGCGCTGGAGGACGACTACCGGGCCGTCATCAAGGACGTCCTGCCGTCGGTCGTGCAGATCGACGCGGCGAACAGCCTCGGCTCGGGGGTCGTCTACGACGACAAGGGCCACGTCGTGACCAACGCGCACGTGGTCGGCCAGGAGAAGAGCTTCAAGGTCACGGCGGCCACCGGCGGGCAGCCGGTGACGGCGCGGCTCGTCTCCACGTATCCCGAGCAGGATCTCGCCGTGATCCGGCTGGAGAACGTGCCGCAGGGGCTGAAGGCGGCGAAGTTCGGGGACTCCTCCGCCGTCGACATGGGGCAGATCGTGCTCGCGATGGGCTCCCCGCTGGGTCTCTCCGGGAGCGTGACCCAGGGGATCGTCTCGGCCACCGGCCGGACGGTCAGCGAGGGGCGGGCCGGCGGGGGTACGGGGGCGACCATCGGGAACATGGTGCAGACGTCGGCCGCGATCAATCCGGGGAACAGCGGGGGCGCCCTGGTGAACCTCGCCGGGGAGGTCGTCGGCATCCCGACGCTGGCGGCGTCCGACCCGGAGATGGGCGGCGGCTCGGCGCCCGGCATCGGCTTCGCCATCCCCGCGTCGATGGTGCGGACGGTCGCGGACCAGATCATCAAGGACGGCAAGGTCACGGACTCGGGCCGGGCGGCCCTGAACATCACCGGGCGCACGGTCCTGGACGACGACTACGAGCCGGCGGGCGTCGCCGTGGTCGAGGCTCCGGCGAACGGGGCGGCGGGCCGGGCGGGCCTGAAGCCGGGCGACGTGATCACCCGCCTCGGCGACACGGACATCACCACGATCACCTCCCTGTCGGAGGCCCTGGCCTCCCGGAAGCCGGGCGAGAAGGTCCAGGTGACGTACGTGCGGGGCACGGAGACGGCGAAGACGGAGGTCACCCTGGGCGAGATGTGACGCCCGGCCTCCCCCGGCGGCACCGACACTCCCGTCCACGCCACCGACTCGTGCGGGCCGCCGTGAAGCCATGGGGCCACCCCGCGAAACCCTCGGCCGGGAGCCCGTGGGGCACCTCGCACGCGGGGCGCGGGGCCAGCGGCCCCGGAGGCCGAGAAGGGTGCGGGGCCCGTCGGCCCAGGGTCCGAGAGGGCACGGGACCCGTCGATCCGAGGCCCAAGGGGGCACGGGCCCTTCGGACCCGGAGCCCGAAGGGGCGCAAGCCTCGTCTCGCCCCCGGCGCTCCAGAGCGCGCAGGTCCCATCGTCCCTGGCGCCCCGGAGGGCGCGGAGCCCGTCGGTCCCGGGGCTCAAGGGGCCGGGGACCGGGAGGGCGCGGGGCCCGCAGGGGCCCCGCACCCCCCGTCGCCGGGCGCCCTAGCCCTCCGCGTTCAGGGGCATCGGGCCGTAGATCTTCGTTCCGTCCTCCGAGAGGGTGACCTGGTCGGCGCCGCCGCCGAGGAGGTCACGCCAGTGCTCGCCGATCCAGCTCTCCGCGTCGCCCTGGGTGGTGAACTCCTCGGGGGTCACCACCGGCTCGACCTCCGTGCCGTCGGACTTCTCGAACCGCCACGTCCATGCCATGTCCGCCTCCTGGCGCTCACCGGATGATCGGTTTCCTGCCCGCAGCGTAGCCGGGCGCGCACGCCTCGCGGCGGCGCGGGAGGATCTGAGGGTGGAACTGACTCTGCTCGGCACCGGCGCCCCGCTCGGCCTCCCCCGTCCCGACTGCCCCTGCGCCGTGTGCGCGCTCTCCCGGGGGCCACGCGCGCGTGCCGCGACCGCGCTGCTCGTGGACGGGGCCCTGCTGCTCGACCTGACCCCGGGGGCCGCCCTCGCGGCGGCCCGGTCGGGGCACTCGCTCGTGGGCGTGCGGCAGGTGCTGCTCACGCATCCGCACGACGGGCCGGCCGTGGAGCTGCCGGCCGGTCTCCCGACGGCCGGGCGGGTGCCGGACGGACGCGAGTTGACGCTCATCAGCGGGCACCGGGTGCGGGCGGTCGCGATGGACTCCCCCGGCACGGGCTACGAGGTGACCTCGGCGGACGGCGAGCGGCTGCTGTACCTGCCGCCCGGCGGGGCCCCGGCGGGGCTCGGGGACGACCACCGGGAGCCGTACGACGTGGTGGTGGCCGACGTGACGGGCCGTCCGGACGGGCTGGCCCGGATGCGGGCGTCCGGGGCCGTCGGCCCGGCCACGGACGTGATCGCGGCGCACCTGGACCACGACGTGCCGACGGGCGCCGAGCTGGACCGGCGGCTGGCGGCGGCGGGGGCCCGGGCGGTGCCGGACGGGGCGACGCTGTACACGGGCGAGTACCACGAGGTGCCGGACGTGCCCCGGCGGACCCTGGTGACCGGCGGGGCCCGCTCGGGGAAGTCGGTGGAGGCCGAGCGGCGCCTGGAGACCTTCCCCGAGGTGCTGTACGTGGCGACCGGCGGGACCCGGGAGGGGGACCCGGAGTGGGCGCAGCGGGTCGGGCTGCACCGGGAGCGGCGGCCGGGTTCGTGGCGTACCGCCGAGACCTGCGACCTCGTACCGCTGCTGGCGGAGGACGGGCCCGCGCTGCTCGTCGACTGCCTGTCGCTGTGGCTGACGCACGCCATGGACGAGGTGGGCGCCTGGGACGACGAGGCGTGGGCGGACGGCGGGGAGAAGGCGCTGCGGGAGCGGACGGCGGAGCTGGTGGCGGCGGTGCGGGCGACGCGCCGCACGGTGGTGGCGGTGACGAACGAGGTCGGCTCGGGCGTGGTGCCCGCGACGGCGGCGGGGCGGCGGTTCCGGGACGAGCTGGGCCGGCTGAACGCGTCCTTCGCGGACGAGTGCGAGCAGGTGGTGCTCGTGGTCGCGGGCCGGCCGCTCGTCCTGCGCGGGTAGGGTGCGAGCACCGATGGCCCTCGCTGATGTGTTTCAAGGCGGAACCGTGAACCTGGACGACTTCTCCGATCTGATCGAGCGCCCCGACGGGGGGATACGGCGTGACGCCGAGGAACGCCGGGAGCGGCTCGTCGTGCCGCCGGGGGCGCTCGGCCGCCTCGACGAGCTGGGCGAGTGGCTGTCCGCCGCGCAGGCCTCGGTCAAGGTGCGGGCGATCGAGCAGCCGAAGGTCGTCCTGTTCGCGGGCGACCACGGGGTGGCCTCGCTGGACGTGTCGGGGCGCCCGGCGGGCACCGCGCACGAGCTGGTGCGGGCGGTCCTGGACGGGGCGAGCCCGGTGGCCGTCCTGGCCCGGTCGATGCGCGTGCCGGTGCGGGTCGTGGACGCCGGTCTGGACTGCGACCCGGAGCTGCTGCCCGCCGAGGTCGTACGGCACCGGATCCGGCGCGGCAGCGGCCGGATCGACGTGGAGAACGCGCTGACGTCGGAGGAGACCGGGGCCGCGGTCCGGCTGGGCGTCGCGCTCGCGGACGAGGAGGCGGACTCGGGCACCGATCTGGTGGTGCTCGGGGACCTGAGCGTCGGCGGCACGACCCCGGCGTCCACGCTGATCGCGGCCCTGTGCGGGACGGACGCCTCGGTGGTGACCGGCCGGGGCGGCGCGGGGATCGACGACCTGGCGTGGATGCGCAAGTGCGCGGCGGTCCGGGACGCGCTGCGGCGGGCCCGGCCGGTCCTCGGCGACCAGCTGGAGCTGCTCGCGGCGGTCGGCGGCGCGGACCTGGCGGCGATGACCGGCTTCCTGCTCCAGGCGTCGGTGCGGCGGATGCCGGTGATCCTGGACGGCGTGGTGGGGGCGGCCTGCGCGCTCGTGGCGCAGCGGGCGGCGTTCCGGGCGCCGGACTGGTGGCTGGCGGGCCAGGTGAGCGGCGAGCCGGCGCAGTCGAAGGCGCTGGACCGGATGGCGCTCAACCCGTTGCTCGACCACGGCGTCCATGTGGGTGAGGGAACCGGGGCACTGCTCGCGCTCCCCCTGGTCCAGGCCGCGGCGGCGTTCGCCGCGGAGCTGCCCGAGCGTCCGGATCCGACCACTCCGGACGACGGGGGCGACACCCCGGGAACCCCCGGGGCCTGACGGGGAGGACGGCGGACTCACATCGTCTCCGGGGCGGCCGTACGCGACGCGCGTGCGGCCGCCTCCGGCGTCGCCGCACGGCAAGCGGTGCCCCATATGATCGCTTTTCATGGGAGAGGTCCGTTTGTCCGCCGAAGGAGCGCCCCGGGGCACCACCGCCCGTTCGCGGCGCAGCGCCGCGTTCGCCGTCTGGTACCTGCGCGTCGTCACGTTCATCAATTTCCTGAGCGCCGTCTGGGTCTCGTTCGGACAGGACCTGCGCCGCCACAACGAGGACGACTACTTCACCCCGTACCTGCTCACGGCCGGTTTCGCCTCGGGGCTGTTCACCCTCTTCCTGGCGATCACCATGCGCCGCCGCAAGCGGGCCGCGTGGATCCTGAACCTGGTGCTCGGCGGGCTCTTCCTGCTGCTCTTCGCGCTGGTGATGCTCTTCCCGGAGATCCGGCAGCACGCCCAGAACTGGGTCTCGCTGGTCCTGACCGGCGCCTTCGTCCTCGCGCTGCTGCTCGGCCGCAAGGAGTTCTACGCGAAGGGCGACCGCTCCAATCCGCTGCTCGCCGCGGTGGTGGCGGTCGGCGGGCTGCTCGTCACCTCGCTGCTCGCGGCCGTCCTGGTGACCGTCACCAACGACTCCCCGGGGCACTCCACCTTCGTGGACCGCTGGCGGTACGGCCTGATGCGGCTGGTCACGCTGGCCTCGGACGACTCGCGGTTCCCGGGGATCGACACCCCCGGCTGGGTGGACGTCACGATCAACGTCCTGTCCACGCTGCTGCTGGTCGCGGTGCTCTTCGCCGCCTTCCGCTCCCGCCGGGCCGTCGACCCGCTGACCGAGAAGGACGAGGAGCGGCTGCGGGCGCTGCTCGACAAGCACGGGGACCGCGACTCGCTGGGCTACTTCGCGCTGCGCCGCGAGAAGAGCGTGGTGTGGTCGCCGAGCGAGAAGGCGGCCGTCGTCTACCGGGTGGTGGGCGGGGTGTCGCTCGCCTCCGGCGATCCGATCGGGGACCCCGAGGCCTGGCCGGGCGCCATCGAGCCCTGGCTGGCCGAGGCGCGCGAGCACGGCTGGATCCCGGCGGTGATGGGCGCGGGCGAGGAGGCCGGGACGATCTACGCCCGGCACGGCCTGGACGCCCTGGAGCTGGGCGACGAGGCGATCGTGGAGACGGACGAGTTCACGCTGGACGGGCGGGCCATGCGGACCGTCCGGCAGGCCTTCAACCGGGTCAAGCGGGCCGGGTACGAGGTCCGGATCCGGCGCCACGAGGACATCCCGGCCGAGGAGATGGCCGCGCTGGTGCGCAAGGCGGACGACTGGCGGGACGGGGCGACCGAGCGCGGCTTCTCGATGGCGCTCGGCCGGCTCGGCGACCCAGGGGACGGCCGCTGCGTGATGCTGGAGTGCACCGACGCCGAGGGCGAGCTGCGGGCGCTGCTCTCGTTCGTGCCGTGGGGGCCGAAGGGCCTCTCGCTCGACCTGATGCGCCGTGACCGGGAGTCCGAGAACGGTCTGATGGAGTTCATGGTCATCGAACTGCTCCAGCGCGCCGAGGAGATCGGGATCACTCAGGTCT
The DNA here is from genome assembly GCF_044754545.1 of Streptomyces sp. NPDC093071. Taxonomy (NCBI): domain Bacteria; kingdom Bacillati; phylum Actinomycetota; class Actinomycetes; order Kitasatosporales; family Streptomycetaceae; genus Streptomyces; species Streptomyces sp. NPDC093071. The sequence continues at coordinate 399,252 of NZ_JBIVPH010000003.1, forward strand.
CGCTGAACTTCGCGATGTTCCGCTCCGTCTTCGAACGCGGCTCGAAGCTCGGGGCGGGGCCGGTGCTGCGGATGTGGCGTTCGCTGCTCAGCTTCTTCTCCCGGTGGTGGCAGATCGAGTCGCTGTACCGCGCCAACGCCAAGTACCGACCGATCTGGGAGCCCCGATTCATGCTCTTCGAGAAGAGCGCCGACCTGTTGCGCATCGGCCTGGCCGCCGGGCGGGCCGAGGGCTTCCTGGAGGCCCCGGGACTGCCGAAGTGGCTGCACCGCAGACACCTGGAGGGCGGGCGTTGAGCGGGACCTCCCGGGGCGGATCCTCCCGGGAAGGGGCCACCCGGGAAGGGACCTCCCGGGGCGGTGGCGTCCGGGGGTTCGCCCGCCGCGAGTGGGGGCCGCTGTTCACCACCGTGCGGACGGCGCTCGTCACGCGGCGGTGGCGGGCGATACCGATGACGCTGGCGGCGGTCTGCCTGACGGCCCTGTTCCAGGTGGTGCAGAACCAGGACTGGGGCTACGGGCCGGTCCACGACATCGGTTTCGTCCGGGCCGAGGACCCGCTCTGGCTCGCGCTGCTCCGCACCCCCCTCTCGCTCTTCGTGCCCGCGCTCGACCTGCCGGTCTGGGGCGCCCTCGCACAGGTGCTGCTGGTGTTCGGGATCGCCGAGATCTGCCTCGGACGCCGGCGGACGCTCGCCGTCGCCTATCTGGCGACGCTGGCCGGCACGCTCTACGCGCGCGTGGGCATCGCGATCGGCCCGCACAGCCCGTTCGGCCTGCCCGCGTCCGACGCCCTCGTGGTCGACACCGGCCCGTCGGCGGCCGTGGTCGGCCTCGCCGTCTACGTCTGTTGGCGGTACCGCGCCTACTGGACCGGCGGCCTGGTGGTCCTCGCGATGGTCGTGGAGGTGGTCGTCAAGCCGAACCTGGCGGGCAAGGAGCACCTGGCGGCCATCGCCGCCGCCCTCGTCCTGATCGCGGTCGTCTCCTGGCGGGAGCGGCGTCAGGGCGGGGTCGAGCCGGGCCCCGAGACGCGCTCCTGGAAGCCGCCGATCAGGTCCTGAAAGCGGCGGCGCACCTTGGTCCAGCGCCGGTCGTGGCGGTACGTGCGGAGCCGGGAGCGGGCCCTGGCCCGGTGGCGGCGGCGGTAGAAGCGCTTGGACCACCAGGAGCCGGGGCGGGCGAGCCGGACGGCGCCGACGAGCGCCACGAAGGGGACGAAGACCCCCATCACGGCCATCCGGAACTTCCCCTTCACCAGACTGACCAGGATGAAGAGGAAGTTGAGCACGATGGTGGCGATGAAGGCGGCCCGGTCCTGGCGCTCGTCCTCGGACACGTCGTTCACACCGAGCGGGGAGAAGCCGCTCAGGGCGAGCATGACCAGGGCCGCGGTGAGCACCACCACCTCGACGCTCTTGCGGCCGTCCTCGCTCCAGTACACGTCGTCGAGGTGGAGGATCAGCGCGAACTCGTCCAGGACGAGCCCCGCGCCGACCCCGAAGACGACGGCGAAGACGGCCGCGCCGACGCCGTGCCGGCCGCTGCCCACCGCGCCGAAGCCGCCGACCACGGAGAGGACCACGCCGGGCACGACATGATGGATGTGGAGCCCTCCCGAGGAAACGTTTCCGAAGGGCCCCTTCCCCGCCCGGATGAGACGGGTGATGGTCCGGGTGACCAGGAACGTCACGACAAATGAGGTCAGGGCGAGGAGCAGCGGGAGCTTCCCCGGTTCGAGGATGTTCCGCGAGAACCAGTGACCCATGCCACCCCCTTCCGAAATGGGCGTTATGCGCAATCTACCGCCCGGAACCGGCGATTACCCTGCCCGGATGGACGGCCTGCGTTTCGCCTTCGGCACCCTCACGGTGCTCCCCGCCCGCATCACCCGCTGGGACCGGGACGCGGCGCGCGCCGGGATGCTCTGCGCCCCGCTCGCCGGGCTGACCGTCGGTCTGGCCTCGGCCGCGCTCGGCGGGGCGTTCCTGCTGCTCGGCTCGGGCCCGCTGCTCGCGGCCGTCGTCACCGCCGCCGTCCCCGCCGTCCTCACCCGTGGCCTCCACCTCGACGGCCTCGCCGACACCGCCGACGGCCTCGGCAGCGCCAAGCCGGCCGAGGACGCGCTGCGCATCATGAAGCAGTCGGACATCGGCCCGTTCGGCGTGATCGCCGTCGTGCTCGTCCTGTTCGCCCAGGTCGCCGCGCTCTACCGGCTGTACGGGGAGGGCTGGGCGCACGGGGCCGTCGCCGCCGTCCTGGCCGCCACCGTCGCCCGCCTCGCCCTCACCCACGCCTCCCGCCACGGCGTCCCGGCGGCCCGCCCCGAGGGGCTCGGCGCGATCGTCGCCGCGACGGTCCCGGTCCGCTCCGCGACCCTGGTGACGGCCGCCTTCCTGGTCCTGGCCGCCGGGGCGGGCCTGCTGCTCTCCCCGTACGACGCGGTCCGCAACGTCCTGGCGGCCGGTGCCGCCCTGGGCGCGGCGGCGCTGCTGCTGCGCCGGTGCGTGCGCCGGTTCGGCGGGGTCACGGGCGATGTGTTCGGGGCGGTGGAGGAGGCGGCGGCGACGGCGGCCCTGATGGCGCTGACGCTGGGCTGACCGGCCTCAGCAGGGCTTGCGCCAGACCCCGAGCTCGTACTTCTTGAGCATGGAGTCGAGGCCGAGCCGCCGGGACTGCGGGCAGAACCGCGCGGTCGTCAGCTCGTACTCCACGTGGAAGACGGCCTTGCCGGCCTTCACGAACGGGGTGAGCCGGTCGCACTCGTCGTACTGGGCGCACTGCTCGTTGACCGCGAAGTCGAAGTCCGGGAGGAGCTCCGGGATCTGGTCGAGGTCGTTCTTGAGGCCGACCGCGAGGCCGCGCTCGTGGGCGAGGCGGGCGATCAGGCGGTTGTAGCGGAGCTGGTCGGCGGCGGTGAGGGGGAAGCCGGTGCGGTTCTTGTAGCCGTCCATGTTGTCGGGCTCGACGGCGTCGAAGCCCTTGTCGCGGCACATGTCGAGGCGTTCGGCCATCAGGGGGCCGAGGACGTCGGTGCGGCGGACGTCGAGCCAGCGCTCGCCCTCCCAGCCGTTGCCCCGGCCGAGCACGGCCTTCGGGAAGCGGTCGGCGTCCGGGCGGAAGTCCTCCCAGGCGCCGGTGGAGAGGTAGCAGATCACCTTGCGGCCCCGGGCGTGCAGGTCCCGCACGGCGGACGCCGGGTGGTCGAAGCCGTCGATGTCGTACACGGGGACGTCGACCGTCGGGTCGAGCCGGCCGCTGAGCTGCCACTGCCAGGCCAGGCCGGGCGCCGGGCGCCAGCGCTCGGCGGCCCGCTTGGCGTCGGGGGGAGGGGCCGCCGTCGTGCAGGCGGTGGCGAGGAGCAGCAGCCCCGCGAGCAGGGGCGCCAGGCGTCTCATCGGGCGGGCTCCAGGAGGTGCGGGAGGGTGCCCCAGGGGTGCGCGCCCGTGCCGGGGACGGCGCAGTGCACCGGGGTGGCGGGGCGGAATCCGGCGGGGGCGGCGTAGACCAGGTGGCAGTAGTGGTCGGCGACCGGCAGGTCGAGGGTGCGGTAGGTGTCCCAGGGGCCCTCGAAGGTGACGAGCAGGTCGGCCTGGGCCTCGTAGCCGGGGTCCGGGTGGGCCCCGTGGTTGAAGACCAGGGTCGCGGCCCCGGCGGCCCGGGCGCCGACCGCGATCCGGCGGTAGTGGGCGAGGGCGCCGGGCGCGGTCGCCACCTGGTCCAGGAAGGCGCCGTCGGTGGCGTACCAGTCGCGGTGGCGCAGCAGTTCGCCGACGACCTCGGCCTGCGGGCGGCGCCCGTAGGCCGTGTCCACGTAGCCGAGGACCCGGACGCCGGCCGTCCGCAGCCGGGCGGCCGCCCCGGCGAACGCCGGGTCGGGGGCCGGGCCCGCGCCGCTCGCCGGGTTGAGGACGACGCCGTACAGGGAGGGCGCCGCGTCGACCAGCGCCGCCCAGGCGTCGGGTCGTTCGGCCGGGTGCTCGTAGAAGGGCACCAGGAGGGACGAGGTCGTCATCACACCCCCTAGACGCGATGGGCGGTCGGTCGTACCAGCAGAACACAGGTGAGGACGGCGAGCGCGGCCGCCGCTCCCCCGGCGGCCACCGGGCCCGCCGCGGGCAGCGCGGTCTGCGCGGCGGCCGCGAGCAGGCAGACGGTGGCGGCGCCGAGCACCGCGCCGAAGGCCTGGAGGAGCAGCCCGAGCCAGAGCGCGGTGCCGACCAGGAGCAGGGCGAGCAGGCGCGGGAGCGTCGGCCAGGGCGCCCCCGGCCAGGCCAGGGTGACGGCGAGGGCGAGGGAGACGAGGACGGTGAGGTAGCCGCCGAGGCAGAGGACGAGGGTGCCGGTGACGGCCCGCCGGAACGCGCGGGCGGTGGTGAGGGTCCGCAGCCGGGTCAGGCTCTCGCCCCGGAAGCGGTGCAGCAGCCATTCGGCGGGCCCCATGGAGAGGGTGAGCGCGACGACGGCCCCCGCGCCGCCGACCGGGGTGGCGCCGACGCCCGCGTGCAGGACGAGGAGCCCGCTGCCGAGCCCGAAGAGCCCGTACGGGAGGGAGGCCGCGCGCGGGGGCCCGCCGCGTCCCGCCGCCGCCCGCCGGAGGCCCGGCCGGAGCACCAGCGCGGCGAGGACGACGGCCGCGGTGAGGGAGGCGAGGAGGAGGCCGATCCGCAGGGACCCCGGCAGGTCCCAGCGGAAGGCGGGGAGGGCCCCGGCGAGCGGCACCAGGGCGCCGAGCAGGGCCCGTTCGCGGCCGAGGACCAGGAGGACGGTCGCGGCGGCGAGGTAGAGCGCCTGTCCGGCGGCGAAGACGGCGGCCGGGGTCTCGCCGGGCGCGGCGACCGCGAGGGCGACGCCCGTCCCGGCGAGGGCGCCGGGGAGCGCCCCGGTGAGCAGGGCGCGGGCGGCGGCGGGCCGGTCGCCGAGGCCGAGCCAGGTGTACGCGCGGTGGGACAGGGCCTGGTTCCAGACCCAGCCGGTGAAGGCCCCGGCGAGCAGCGGAACCGTTCCGCCGGGGAGCCCGTACCGGCCCTGCTCCCCCGCGAGCAGCGGGGCGGCGAGGACGTACGCGAGGCCGGGCAGCGCGAAGACGAGCCCGCGCAGGAGGCAGTGCGCGAGGCCGTCGAACCGGGGCCCGGCGGGCGGCGCCTGCGGTGCGGGGTGGCGCCGCTCCACGCGCGCGTAGAGGTCCTCGGCGAGGGCGAAGGAGTCGGCGCGGCCGTAGGTGAGCCGGATGTGGTCGTCGGTCATGCCGTCGGACTCCAGGAGCGCGGCCACCTCGTCGGGGTGCACGGCGGCGGCGACGAACCCGTCGATCCGCCCGGCGAGTTCGTCGAGGGGGTCGGGGGCGAGGTCCGTGTCCGGGACCTCCTTCGCGTCCGGGGTCTTCGGCGCCTCCTCGCGGCGCGGTCTCGGAATCGCCGGGAGGGCGGCCCCCTCCTTCGGGGGTTTCAGCCAGAGGGAGCCGCTCATGCCGGGGTGCCTCCCGCCACGAGGTCCGCCGGGGTGCGGTGGGGGACGGGGACCCGGACCGTCCAGATCCTCGGGACGGGACGGTCGGGGCGGTCGGGGCGGTCGGGGCGGGGGGACGGGTCCGCGCCCGCCAGTTCGCGGTAGATGCGGCGGAAGCCGTCCACCGACCGGTTCAGGGTGAAGCGGTCGACGACCCGCTGCCGGGCCAGGCGGCCCAGTTCGGCGCGCCGGGCGCCGTCACGCAGGAGCGCCGAGAGCGCGGCGGCCATGACGGCCGGTTCGCGGGGCGGGACGACGAGTCCGGTGTCGCCGACGGCCTCCCGCACCCCGCCGACGTCCGTGGAGACGGTGGCGCGGCCGCAGGACATGGCCTCGATGAGGGAGAAGGGGAAGCCCTCGCTGATGGAGGAGAGGACGACCACGCTGCCGGCCGCGTAGGCCGAGGGGACGTCGGAGACGCGGCCCTCGAAGGCGAGGCCGTCGGTGACGCCCAGTTCGGCGGCGAGCTTCTCCAGGCGGGTCCGGTAGTCCTCGTTCCCGGCGGGCACCGGGCCGAACAACCGCAGCCGCAGCGCGGGGAGTTCGGCGCGGCAGATCGCGTACGCCCGGATCAGGGTCTCCAGGTCCTTGATGGGGTCGACGCGTCCGCACCAGCTGAGGGTGGGGGTCGCGGGCTCGGGGCCGGCCTCGGGGAAGAGGGCCGGGTCGACGCCGTTGTAGACGGTGCGGATGCGGTCGGCGGGGGCGCCGCCGCGCTCCTCCCAGCGCCGGTTGTACTGGTTGCAGGGGGTGATGAGGTCGGCCTTGCGGTAGCCGAGGGTGTTGAGCTCGCGGTAGAAGGCGAGCATCAGGGCCTTGACGGGCCAGGGCTGCGTCTCGGTGCGGTAGCCGAGGTACCGCTCGCGGAGGTAGATGCCGTGTTCGGTCAGCAGGAAGGGGACCCCTTCGAAGTGCTGCGCGGCGAGGGCCGGCAGGGTGGCGAGTCCGCTGGAGACGGCGTGCGCCACTCCGCCGGTGGATATCCGGGCGGCGAGCGGGCGCAGGGCGTGTTCGAGCAGGTCGGTGGCGGTGAGCGCGTCGTGGACGGTGGGCCGGGCCGCGCGCGTCGGCAGGTGCGGCATGGCCCACGTCCACATCAGGGAGCGCAGGGCGGCCTCGGAGCGGAGGGCGGCGGTGAGCCGTCCCCGCCGGGCGAGCGCGGCCAGTTCGTAGAGGCTCGTGCCGAAGTCGTAGCCGGTCCCCGGGTCGAGGAGGGAGAGCAGCAGCCGCTCGTACGTGTCGAGGAAGCGGCGGTGGTCCCGCCCGCGCGGGGCCCGGCGCGCGCGGACGGGCGCGGCCGGGCCCCGCGCGGGGCCCCAGAGGGGGAACGCGGTGTGCCGGACGACGTTGGGCGGCAGGTCCCAGGTGACGGGCTCCCGTCCGCTGCCGGTGAGGGCGAGGATCTCGAAGTCCACCTCGGGCATTCCCCGGACGAGTTGGTCGCACCAGGTGCTGACCCCGCCGTGGACGTGCGGATAGGTGCCTTCGGTGAGCATGGTGACGTGACGGCCACTGCTCGGCATGTTCGGTTCCCCCCGGAACGTGCTGGGTCAGGTGGTCGGGATCGTGAGGGTGACGGCGCTCTGGAGCAGTTCGGGCGAGGTCCAGGCGGAGCGGGTGCCGGCGTAGGCCGTGCCGAAGGCGGTGGTGCCGAGGAGCAGCTTCTTGCGGGTGCCCTCGGGGGCGGTCACGGGCGCGGTGACGCCGGAGGGGGCCTTGACGGTGACGGTGGTGCCGATCCGGTAGGCGGTGACCTTTCCGGCGGCGAGGGCCTGGTCCCAGGCGGTGCGGCGGGTCAGCTCGGTGCCGACGTCCCGCTGGGCCGGGTTGACCAGGGGCGCGGAGGGCGCGAACAGGCCCCGGTAGTCGGCCAGTACGCGGTCGAGGACGGGGTAGAGGAGCCGTTCCTCGGCGAGGTTGGACTGGTGCACGTAGTGCGGGCGCGGGTCGTTGCCGAGGACGTGGGAGAGCGCGGTGCGCGCCTCCTGCGGGACGATGTGGTCGGCGTAGCCGGTGGCGAGGGGCAGCGGGGCGGGCAGGCAGGTGGAGGCCGGGTTGGACTCGCAGATGCCGCTGCCGCCGTCGGCGCGGGAGGTGTAGACCCAGTTGTACTCGTCGGCCATCTCGGCGGCGGTGCCCACGTTGTAGTACACGTTCATGGGGTGGCGGGGCACGGTCTTCGCGGCGCCGGAGGCGGTGGTGAGGGCGCGCTGCTGCGGCTCGCGGGAGTTGTCGCTGCCGGTCCACTTCACGCCGTTGTCGGCGAGGGCGCCGGCGAGGTTCGGGTTGTCGACGGGCTGCTGGGGCAGGGTCCTCAGGCCGGAGTGCTCGCCGGTGACGAGCTCGGAGCGGTCGACGGCGATGCCCTTGCGGACGGCCCAGTCGTGGTTGTCGCGGATCTGCGCGGACAGCTCGGCGCGGGTGACCCAGAGGGTGTTGCCCCGGGCGTCCGTGGCGCACCGCCAGGGCACGACGGTGTTGTCCTGGACGCAGCCGAGGAAGGGGTGGGTGTAGGTGTGGTTGATCCACCGGTACTGGGCGCGGTCGGCGACGAGCCGGTCGGTGAGCGGGTCGGAGCCGCCGTGCTCGGCCTTCCACTGCTCGCCCTGGCCGCCGTTGTAGACCATGTCGAGGGTGAAGCCGGAGGCCTTCTGCCAGGCGGCGGCGTACTGGGCGTCCGCGGCGGTCATGCGGATCGGGTTCGCGCCCTCGCCGTCGTCGCCGGCGCAGTCGAAGTCCCCGGGGGTGCAGTCGAGCGCGGGGTCCCAGCGGGCGTCGGGGGCGAAGACGTCGTCGACGTGGACGGAGAGGTAGTTGCGGCTCTGGCCGAGGTGGACGCCCTGGGTGAGCCATTCGACGATGCCGCGGGCGAGCGCACGGAACTGCCGCTGATACTGGTTGTAGGCGAAGGTGACGACGAGCTCGCGGCGCCCGTCGGCGGCGTACTCGCCGACGAGGCTGGCCCGGCCGCCGCCTTCGACGGGGAGGTCGAGGTAGCTGGTGTAGCCGGCGCGGGGGCGGCCCGCGTAGCCGTAGCTCTCGGCGATCGCGGGGTCGTTGTCCTCGAAGGTGAGCGATCCGGCCAGGTAGCGGAAGGGGCCCGCCTGCCCGGCGGGGGTGACGGAGGTGGTGACCCCGTCGAGGACGCCGGACATGCCGCCCTCGTTCGTGTAGTCGAGGCCGACGCCCGGGTGGGACCAGGTGTAGGCGTCGACCTGCGGGATCCCGAAGGTCCGCTCGTACGCCCGGAGCGCGGTCTGCTCGGCGGAGTCGGGGCCGAAGGCGGTCTCGTGGGGCAGGACGACGCCCTGGTACCTGGCGCGCGGCCGTCCGTCGACCGTGTCGCTGAGGAAGGCCTGGTTCAGGACCGGGCGGTTCGGGTCGTTGAGGTCGATCCTGCGGTACGGGACGCCGGAGCCCTTCAGCTCGGCGGTGATCGCCCCGACCGCGCTGCCGCCGTCGTCGACGACGAGGACGACGAGGTCGACGCGGGGCGCCGGGGCGGTGGCGGCCTGCGCGGACGGCACGACGGTGGCGATCAGCGCGGCGGCGGCGAGGGCCGCGATCCGGCCCGTGCGGGATCCGGGACGGGCGGTGCGGGACGGGGCGCGGTCGCCCGGGGCGGTGCGGGACGCGTTTCCGGGCATACGGATTCGGCCGGAGTCCATCGGTGGTTTCCCCCCTCTGCAGGACCGCGCCGGGCCGGGACGGGACCGGGCGGACCTGTGGAGATGTTGCAGATGGTGCGAAGGCGAGGGCGTCGCCCTTGCGTGATTGAGGCGAGTGTGAAGGGAGCCCCTCGGCCCTGGCCGGTAAACATGAAAGAGACACCACGGATGAGTGAATCAACGCCGCCGTGAGCGAACCGGGCGAGCGAGCGTAGGCTCGTTCCCGGCGCTCTCCGGGCCGAAATACGATGCGGCGGGCACGGTCGGCCCATCCCTCGACCGCCACAGAACTCAATGGAAGCGAGAATTCACCACCGTGACTGCTCTCACTCTCAGCACTGCCGGCGCGGCGACGCTGCGCGCCGACGTCCTCGTCGTCGGCGTCGCCAAGTCCGGGAAGGAGCTGATCGTCGCTCCCGGCGCCGAGGCCGTCGACAAGGCCTTCGACGGCCGGCTCGCCGCCGTCCTGGAGACCCTGGGCGCCTCGGGTGCCGAGGGTGAGGCGACCAAGCTGCCCGCCCCCGCCGGTCTCAAGGCCCCCGTCGTCCTGGCCGTCGGCCTGGGCGGCGCCCCCGAGGACGGCGAGGCGTTCGGCACGGAGACCCTGCGCCGCGCCGCCGGCACCGCCGCCCGCGCCCTCTTCGGAACGAAGAAGGCCGCCTTCGCCCTGCCGGTCGCCGAGGCCGCGGCCGTCTCCGCCGTCGCGGAGGGCGCCCTGCTCGGCGCGTACGCCTTCACCGCGTACCAGGAGGCCGGCAAGGACGCGAAGAAGCCGCTGGCCGAGGTCGCCCTGCTCGGCGCCAAGCCGCGCGACAAGGCCCACAAGGCCGCCGCCGAGCGCGCCCAGGCCGTCGCGGAGGAGATCAACCGCGCCCGCGACCTGATCAACACCCCGCCGAACGACCTGACCCCGGCCGCCTTCGCCGCCGCGGTGCAGACCGCCGGCAAAGAGCACGGCCTGAAGGTCCAGGTCCTCGACGAGAAGGCGCTGGCCAAGGGCGGCTACGGCGGCATCCTCGGCGTCGGCGCCGGCTCGGAGAACCCGCCGCGCCTGGTCCGCGTCGCCTACACCCACCCGAAGGCGGAGAGGACCCTCGCCCTGGTCGGCAAGGGCATCACCTACGACTCGGGCGGCATCTCCCTGAAGCCGGCCGGTCACAACGAGACGATGAAGTGCGACATGAGCGGCGCCGCCGCCGTGTTCTCCACCGTCGTCACCGCGGCCCGCCTCGGCCTGGAGGCCAACGTCACCGGCTGGCTGGCGCTCGCCGAGAACATGCCGTCCGGCTCCGCCACCCGCCCGGGTGACGTCCTGCGCATGTACAGCGGCAAGACCGTCGAGGTCCTGAACACCGACGCCGAGGGCCGGCTGGTCCTGGCCGACGCGCTGACCCGCGCCTCCGAGGAGAACCCGGACGCGATCGTCGACGTGGCGACCCTGACCGGCGCGATGATGATGGCGCTGGGCAGCCGCACCTTCGGGATCATGGCCAACGACGACGAGTTCCGCTCCACGATCCACGAGATCGCGGAGGAGGTCGGCGAGGCGTCCTGGCCGATGCCGCTCCCGGCGGACCTGCGCAAGGGCATGGACTCCCCCACCGCCGACATCGCCAACATGGGCGAGCGGATGGGCGGCGGCCTGGTCGCCGGCCTCTTCCTCCAGGAGTTCGTGGGCGAGGGCATCACCTGGGCCCACCTGGACATCGCGGGCCCGGCCTTCCACGAGGGCGCCCCGTACGGCTACACCCCCAAGGGCGGCACCGGCTCCTCGGTCCGCACCCTGGTGCGGCTGGCCGAGCGGGCCGCCGAGGGCGAGCTCTGAGCACCGTCTGACCCCGTGCGACGGGTACGGCCCCGGGCTCCGCGCCCGGGGCCGTACCCGTCGCGTTCCCCCGTCCGGGGCCTTCCGTACGGACGATCCGCCGTCTCGGAGAACGGCCCCGCGTCCCGCCATCCGTCAACAAGTGCGAAGATGGGTTCTCGGCAGGACAGGGCCCCCATCACAGGGCCGGAAAATAAGCGGCCGAACACCAGCCGCCGCCCGGTCATGGACGACCGGCGACGAGCGCACATGCATGGAGGACGTGACGTGGCGAACGACGCCAGCACCGTTTTCGACCTAGTGATCCTCGGCGGCGGTAGCGGCGGTTACGCCGCGGCGCTGCGCGGAGCGCAGCTGGGCCTGGACGTCGCACTGATCGAGAAGAACAAGCTCGGCGGCACCTGCCTGCACAACGGCTGCATCCCGACGAAGGCCCTGCTCCACGCCGGCGAGGTCGCCGACCAGGCACGCGAGGCGGAGCAGTTCGGTGTCAAGGCCTCCTTCGAGGGCATCGACATCAAGGGCGTGCACAAGTACAAGGACGACGTGATCGCGGGCCTCTACAAGGGTCTGCAGGGTCTCGTCGCCTCCCGCAAGGTGACCTACATCGAGGGTACGGGGCACCTCTCCTCCCCGACCTCCGTCGACGTGGACGGCCGTCGCGTCGAGGGCCGTCACGTCCTGCTCGCCACGGGTTCCGTGCCGAAGTCGCTGCCCGGTCTGGAGATCGACGGCAACCGGATCATCACCTCGGACCACGCGCTGACCCTGGACCGGGTCCCGGAGTCCGCGATCATCCTGGGCGGCGGCGTCATCGGCGTCGAGTTCGCCTCGGCGTGGAAGTCCTTCGGCACCGAGGTCACCGTCATCGAGGGCATGAAGCACCTGGTGCCGGTCGAGGACGAGAACAGCTCGAAGCTTCTTGAGCGCGCGTTCCGCAAGCGCGGCATCAAGTTCAACCTCGGCACCTTCTTCCAGTCCGCCGAGTACACCGACAACGGCGTCAAGGTCACGCTGGCCGACGGCAAGACCTTCGAGGCCGAGGTCCTCCTGGTCGCCATCGGCCGCGGCCCGGTCTCCGCCGGTCTCGGTTACGAGGAGCAGGGCGTCGCGATGGACCGCGGCTACGTCCTGGTCGACGAGTACATGCGCACCAACGTGGAGACGATCTCGGCCGTGGGCGACCTCGTCCCCACCCTGCAGCTCGCGCACGTCGGCTTCGCCGAGGGCATCCTGGTCGCCGAGCGCCTGGCCGGTCTGAAGACCGTCCCGATCGACTACGACGGCGTGCCCCGGGTGACGTACTGCCACCCCGAGGTCGCCTCCGTCGGCATCACCGAGGCGAAGGCCAAGGAGATCTACGGCGCGGACAAGGTCGTCGCCCTGAAGTACAACCTCGCGGGCAACGGCAAGAGCAAGATCCTGAAGACCGCGGGCGAGATCAAGCTCGTCCAGGTCAAGGACGGTGCCGTGGTCGGCGTCCACATGGTCGGTGACCGCATGGGCGAGCAGGTCGGCGAAGCGCAGCTGATCTACAACTGGGAGGCGCTGCCGGCCGAGGTCGCGCAGCTCATCCACGCCCACCCGACGCAGAACGAGGCGCTCGGCGAGGCCCACCTGGCCCTGGCCGGCAAGCCTCTGCACTCCCACGACTGACGCTGACGTCATCACAGGGCGCGACGACCACTTTCCGCAATTCGTTAGGAGCAACTGAAACCATGTCGGTTTCCGTAACCCTGCCGGCGCTCGGCGAGAGCGTCACCGAGGGCACCGTCACCCGCTGGCTCAAGGCCGAGGGCGAGCGCGTCGAGGCCGACGAGCCGCTGCTCGAGGTCTCGACCGACAAGGTCGACACCGAGATCCCCGCCCCCGCCTCGGGCATCCTGGCCTCCATCAAGGTCGCCGAGGACGAGACGGTCGAGGTCGGCGCCGAGCTGGCCATCATCGACGACGGCTCCGGCGACTCCGCCGAGGCCAAGGCCCCGGCCGCCGAGTCCGCCCCGGCGCAGGAGGCCCCCGCGCCGGAGGCCCCGCAGGCCGAGCCGTCCACCGAGACCGAGCAGCCCGCCCCGGCCCCGACGGCCGAGGCCGCCTCCGGTGGCGGTTCCGCCGAGGGCACCGACGTCGTGCTGCCCGCCCTGGGCGAGTCCGTCACCGAGGGCACCGTGACCCGCTGGCTGAAGTCGGTCGGCGAGACCGTCGAGGCCGACGAGCCGCTGCTCGAGGTCTCCACGGACAAGGTCGACACCGAGATCCCGGCCCCGGCCTCCGGTGTCCTCCTGGAGATCGTCGTCAACGAGGACGAGACCGCCGAGGTCGGCGCCAAGCTGGCCGTCATCGGTGCCGAGGGCTCGGCTCCGGCCGCCGCCCCGGCACAGGAGGCCCCGGCCCCCGAGGCCGCTCCGGCCCCGAAGCAGGAGGAGGCCCCCGCGGCTCCGGCCGCCCCGGCCCCGGCTCCCGCGCCGGCCGCCCCGGCCGCTCCCGCCGCCCCGGCTCCGGCTCCGGCCGCGCAGGCTCCGGCCGCTCCGGCCCAGGCCGCCCCGTCCATCGCCCCGGCCGTGGTCACCCCCGTCCCGTCCGCCCCGGCTCCCGCCGCGCCGTCGGAGGACGGCGCGTACGTGACCCCGCTGGTCCGCAAGCTCGCCACCGAGAACGGTGTCGACCTGGGCTCCGTCAAGGGCTCCGGCGTCGGCGGCCGCATCCGCAAGCAGGACGTCCTCGCGGCCGCCGAGGCCAAGAAGGCCGCTCCGGCTCCGGCCGCCACCGCCCCGGCCGCGTCCGCTCCGAAGGCTCCGGCTCTGGAGACCTCTCCGCTGCGCGGCCAGACCGTCAAGATGACCCGGATGCGCAAGGTCATCGGCGACAACATGATGAAGGCGCTGCACGGCCAGGCCCAGCTGACCTCGGTCGTCGAGGTCGACATCACCAAGCTGATGAAGCTGCGCGCCCGCGCCAAGGACGCCTTCGCCGCCCGTGAGGGCGTCAAGCTCTCCCCGATGCCGTTCTTCGTGAAGGCGGCGGCCCAGGCGCTGAAGGCCCACCCGGTCATCAACGCCCGGATCAACGAGGACGAGGGCACGATCACCTACTTCGACACCGAGAACATCGGTATCGCGGTGGACTCCGAGAAGGGTCTGATGACCCCGGTCATCAAGGGTGCGGGCGACCTCAACATCGCCGGCATCTCGAAGAAGACCGCGGAGCTGGCCGGCGCCGTGCGCGCCAGCAAGATCACGCCGGACGACCTGGCCGGCGCGACCTTCACCATCTCCAACACCGGTTCGCGCGGCGCGCTGTTCGACACGATCATCGTGCCCCCGAACCAGGTCGCCATCCTGGGCATCGGCGCCACCGTGCGTCGTCCGGTCGTCATCGACCACCCGGACCTGGGCGAGACGATCGCGATCCGCGACATGACGTACGTCGCGCTGTCCTACGACCACCGTCTGGTGGACGGCGCCGACGCCGCCCGCTACCTGACGGCCGTCAAGGCGATCCTGGAGGCCGGCGAGTTCGAGGTCGACCTCGGCCTGTAGTCGTGTGCGGGCGGGCTCCGGCCCGGCCGCAACGTAACGAGCCTCACCTGCGGCGCCCCCGTCCGGAAGTGTTTCCGGACGGGGGCGCCGCCGTATTGTCTAAGGGTCAACACTCCCCGAGGAGCCCTTCATGACCGTCCCCGTCGTCCACTCGCTGCGCGAACAGATCCGCGAGCACATCGTGGAGGGGATCGTCAGCGGCCGCTGGAAGCCGGGCGAGCGGATCGTGGAGCGCCGGATCGCGACCGAGCTGGAGGTCAGCCAGACCCCGGTCCGCGAGGCGCTGCGCGAGCTGGAGTCGCTGCGGCTGATCGAGTCGGCGCCCAACAAGGGCGTCCGGGTCCGCAACCTGACCGCGGCCGACCTGGAGGAGAGCTACCCCGTACGGGCCGGTCTGGAGCAGATCGCGGCCGAGCTGGCGGCCGGACGCCTCTCGGCGGACTGCTCGGCCCTGGAGCCGCACGTGGCGGCCCTGTACGAGGCGGACGCGGCCGCGGACGGGACGGCGCAGGTGCGGCACACGGTGGCCTTCCACCGGGAGCTGGTGAAGGCCGCGGGGAACGCCGTGCTGCTGCACACCTGGGAGACGCTCGGCATCGAGGTCTTCACGGCCCTCTCGATCCGCTGGCTGGGCACGGTCCAGAAGTCGTACGCGGAGGAGCACCAGGAGCTGGTGGAGGCCTTCCGGCGGGGCGACCCGAACATCGGCGCGCTGGTGAAGGCGCACGTCCTGGGCTGCGCGCCGCGCGCCTGACCGTACAAAGACACCAGCGGGTCCGCTCTCCGGCGGGCCCGCTTCCTCATGTCCGGACGCCCGCTCATCCGTGCGCGGACCCCCTCAGAAAACCGCTCCCACCTGCGAAAACAAGGCACCGGGTGCCCCTTTTCGCGGCACCCTGTGCCGACTTTCTCGATCTGAAGAGGTTTTCGCCTTCAACCCTTTGATCGATCATCGATCGCCGGTTTACAGTCTTCGGCGGGCCACACCCGGCCCTTCGCCCTGTCCTGCCAGACAAGGGCCCCATCTCCACCCCCACCTGTCCGGAAGGCGGCGATCATGACCGATCCCGTAGGCAAGATTCCGAGCGAGCTCGACCAGCTCCCGGACCGTGACACCGAGGAGACCGCCGAGTGGGCGGCCTCCCTGGACGCCGTCACCAAGGCCGCCGGCCCGCACCGGGCCGCCTACCTGATGCGCCGCACGCTCCAGCACGCCGAGGGCGCGGGCCTCGCCCTCCCCAAGCTCCTGGAGACGGACTACGTCAACACCATCCCCACCTCCGCCGAGCCCTCGGTCACCGAGTTCGGCGGCGACGAGGAGATGGAGCGGAAGATCACCGCGTGGAACCGCTGGAACGCGGCCGCGATGGTCTCCCGCGGCTCCAAGTACGGCGTCGGCGGCCACATCGCCACCTTCGCCTCCGCGGCCTGGCTCTACGAGACGGGCTTCAACCACTTCTTCAAGGGCAAGGAGTCGCAGGACGCCCCCGGCTCCGGCGACCAGCTCTACATCCAGGGCCACGCCTCCCCCGGCATCTACGCCCGCGCCTTCCTCGACGGACGCCTGAACGAGGCGCACCTCGACAACTTCCGGCAGGAGTCGGGCGGCAACGGCCTGCCCTCCTACCCGCACCCGCGCCGCCTCCCCTGGCTGTGGGAGTTCCCGACCGTCTCCATGGGTCTGGGCCCGCTCTCCGCGATCTACCAGGCGCGGTTCAACCGCTACCTGACCAACCGCGCCATCAAGGACGTCTCCGCCTCCCACGTGTGGGCGTTCCTCGGCGACGGCGAGATGGACGAGCCCGAGTCGACCGCGGCCCTCGCGCTCGCGGCCCGCGAGGGTCTGGACAACCTGACCTTCGTCATCAACTGCAACCTGCAGCGCCTCGACGGCCCGGTCCGCGCCAACTTCAAGATCGTGCAGGAGCTGGAGGCCCAGTTCCGCGGCGCCGGCTGGAACGTCGTGAAGTCGCTGTGGGGCAACGCCTGGGACGAGCTGTTCGCGCTCGACACCACCGGCGCCCTGGTCCGCCGCCTCCGCGAGGTACCGGACGCGCAGGTCCAGACGTACCAGACCCGCGACGCCGCCTACATCCGCCAGGACTTCTTCGGCAAGGAGCCGGCGCTCGTCGAGATGGCGAAGCTGCTGAGCGACGACAAGATCCTGGAGTGCTTCCACCTCTCCCGCGGCGGCCACGAGCCGCGCAAGGTGTACGCCGCGTACAAGGCCGCCCTGGAGTTCAAGGGCGCGCCGACGGTCATCCTGGCGCAGACCGTCAAGGGCTTCACCCTCGGTGAGGGCTTCGCGTCGAAGAACGCGAACCACCAGATGAAGAAGCTCTCCACCGACGAGTTCAAGAACATGCGCGACCTCCTCGGACTCCCGATCTCGGACGCGCGGTTCGCCGACGGCCAGGTGCCCTACGGCCACCCCGGCGCCGACTCCCCCGAGGTCCGCTACCTCCAGGAGCGCCGCGCGGCGCTCGGCGGCCCGGCCCCGGCCCGCCGCGTCCACCCGCTCGCCCCGCTGCCGGCCCCGGCCGACAAGGCGTTCAGCGTCTTCGACAAGGGCTCCGGCAAGCAGTCGATGGCCACGACCATGGCCTTCGTCCGCCTGGTGAAGGACCTGATCCGCGACAAGGAGACCGGCAGGCGCTGGGTCCCGATCGTCCCGGACGAGGCCCGCACCTTCGGCATGGAGAGCCTCTTCCCGTCCCTCGGCATCTACTCGCCGAAGGGCCAGACGTACGAGCCGGTCGACCGCGACCAGCTGATGTACTACAAGGAGGCCAAGAACGGCCAGATCCTCAACGAGGGGATCACCGAGGCCGGTTCGATGGCCGACTTCATCGCCGCTTCCACCGCGTACTCCACGCACGGCGAGGCGATGATCCCGTTCTACATCTTCTACTCGATGTTCGGCTGGCAGCGGACCGCCGACCAGATGTGGCAGCTCGGCGACCAGCTCGGCCGCGGCTTCCTCGTCGGCGCCACCGCCGGCCGCACCACCCTGACCGGCGAGGGCCTCCAGCACGCCGACGGCCACTCGCCGGTGATCGCGGCCACCAACCCGGCGGCCCTGACGTACGACCCGGCGTTCGCCTACGAGGTCGCGGCCATCGTCAAGGAGGGTCTGCGCCGGATGTACGGCGAGGCCGCCGAGGGCGAGGACCAGGACGTCTTCTACTACCTCACGGTCTACAACGAGCCGATGCCGCAGCCCGCCAAGCCGGCCGGGATCGACGAGGGCATCGTCAAGGGCCTGTACCGCTTCAACACGGCCGAGTCCGCCGGGGTCGACCTGCCCGCGAACCCGTCGCGGATCCAGCTCCTCTCCTCCGGCACGGCCATCCACTGGGCCCTGGAGGCGCAGAAGCTGCTCGCCGCCGAGTGGGGCGTGGCCGCCGACGTGTGGTCCGCGACCTCCTGGACGGAGCTGCGGCGCGACGCCCTGGAGGCGGACGCGGCGCTGCTGCGCGGCGAGGAGCGGGTGCCGTACGTCCGCGAGGCCCTGGCGGGCGCCGAGGGCCCGGTGCTCGCGGTCTCCGACTACATGCGCCAGGTCCCGGACCAGATCGCGCAGTGGGTCGAGCAGGACTGGTCCTCGCTCGGTGCCGACGGCTTCGGCCTCTCGGACACCCGCGACGCGGCCCGCCGCCACTTCGGCGTCGACGCGCAGTCGATCGTCGTCGCGGCGCTCGCGCAGCTCGCGCGGCGCGGCGAGGTGCAGGCGTCGGCCGTGAAGGAGGCGCGCGAGCGCTACGGCCTGTAAGGGTCCTCCGGTCCGGACGGGGCGGGCGGCACGCATGATGGAGTCATGCGTGCCGCCCGCCTCATCAAGTTGGTCCTGCTGCTCCAGTCCCGCCCGTCGATGACGGCGGCCGAACTCGCCGCCGAGCTGGAGGTGTCGGAGCGGACGGTCGCCCGGGACGCGCTCGCGCTCTCGGAGGCGGGGGTGCCGGTGTACGCGGACCGGGGCAGGGCCGGCGGCTACCGGCTCGTCGACGGCTACCGCACCCGGCTGACCGGCCTCGCCCGGGGCGAGGCGGAGGCGCTGTTCCTGTCCGGCCTCCCGGGCGCGCTGCGGGACATGGGGCTGGAGGACGCGGCCTCGGCGGCCCGTCTGAAGGTGTCGGCGGCGCTGCTCCCGTCGCTGCGGGACGCGCCCCGTACGGCCGCCCAGCGCTTCCACCTGGACGCGCCCGGCTGGTACCAGGAGCCGGTGACCCCGGAGCTGCTGCCCGCGCTCGCGGAGGCCGTCTGGGACGACCGGTGCGCCCGGGTCCGCTACCGGCGCGGGGACGGCACCGAGGTCGAGCGGGAGCTGCGGCCGTACGGGCTCGTCCTGAAGGCGGGCGTCTGGTACGCGTGCGCGTGGACGGGCGGTTCGTTCCGCACGTACCGGGTGGACCGGTTCACGGCGGTGGCGGTGGGCGGGGAACGCTTCGAGCGGGACCCGGACTTCGACCTGCCCGCGTTCTGGTCCGCCCGCTCCCTGGAGTTCACCCGTTCCCTGCTCCGGGCCGAAGCCGTGCTGCTCCTCACGGAGGAGGGGGCGCGGCGGCTCCCTTACGTGACGGACCGGGCGGCGGCCGGGGAGGCGCTCGCGGCGGGCACGGCGGAGGCCGACGGGCGGCTGCGGGTGACCCTGCGGGTGGAGAACGAGGAGGTGGCCTTCGCCCAGCTCCTGGGCCTGGGCCCGGAGGCGGAGGTGACGGCCCCGGCCGCGCTCCGGGAGCGGTTCGCGGAGGCGGCGCGGGGCCTGGGAGGGCTGTACGGACAGGACCCCCCGGGTTCCTACCGGTAGTCGTCCACCGACACGTCCTCGTCCGTCTCCTTGGCGACGATGAAGCCCCACGCGTCCGGCCGCGAGCCGTCCGCGTCCGTGAAGCCGTACTCCTTCGCGAGCTGTCCGCTGGAGAGCGAGCGGCCGTTCCAGCGGGCCCGGTCGGGGTCGGCGGCGAGGGCGGCGACCGCGCGGCCGACGTAGACCGGGGACTCGGCGACGGCGAAGTCGGGGAGCTTCTCGGCGGCGTCGCGCCAGTTCTCCTCGGTCACCCCGAAGTGGTCCAGCATCTGCTCCGAGCGGAGCCAGCCGGGGGTGAGCGCGACGGCCGTGCAGCCGGCCGGCTCCAGTTCGCGCGCGAGGCCGAAGGCCATCCGGATCGGGGCGTTCTTGGCGAGGTCGTAGTAGACGTTCTCGCGGTAGCGGGTGGCGTTGTACTCCTGGGTGCCGTCGGTGACCTCGACGAGGAGGCCGCCGGGGTGCCGGGTGAGCAGCGGGGTGGCGGCGGCGCTGGTGATCAGGTGGCTCTTCACGCCCAGCTCCAGCATCCGCAGGCCGTCGGCGAGGTCCACCTCCCAGATCTTCCCGCCGAATCCGGCGACGACCAGGTGCTCGCCGCCCCAGATGTCGTTGACGAGGACGTCGAGGCGGCCGCGCTCGCGGTCGATCCGGTCGACCAGGACGCGGACCTGCTCGGGTTCCAGGTGGTCGGTGGGGACGGCGATGCCCTCGCCTCCGGCGGCCGTCACCAGTTCGGCGGTCTCCTCGATGGTCTCGGTGGTCCGGCCGACCTCGCTGACCTTCTCGCGGGTGGTGCGCCCGGTGGCGTAGACGGTGGCTCCGGCGGCGCCGAGCTGGACGGCGATGGCCCGTCCGGCGCCCCGGGTGGCCCCGGCGACCAGGCAGATCCGTCCGCGCAGGGGCTTGCTGTCAGGTGTCTCGGTGGTCATGGACGTCACCCTGGCAGGAAAGTAAGACACCTTCTGTCCGGATTCATTTCGCGCTTTCCGGGTGCGTCGTCCCCGCCGGGGCAGGATGCTGGTCCCGTGATGGACGAGACCGAGTTCTGGAAGATCATCGACGCCGCCCGGGAGGACGCCGAGGGCGACGCCGAGGAGCAGGCGGACCTGCTGGTGGAGCGGCTGACCCGGCTGGACCCTGACTCGGTGCTCGACTACGCGCGCCATTTCGAGGCCCGCTACAACCGCGCGTACCTCTGGGACCTGTGGGGCGCGGCGGCCGTGCTGTTCGACGGGGCGGGCGAGGAGGCCTTCGACTCCTTCCGCTGCTGGCTGATCGGCCAGGGCCGGGAGGTGTACGAGGGGGCCGTGCACGAGCCGGACGCGCTCGCGGAGCTGCTCGACGACTTCGACGTGGAGATCGACGGGGACGGCGAGGAGATCGGTTTCGCGGCGGACGAGGCGTACGAGCAGCTGACCGGCGCCGAGACGCCGGACCTGGGCATTCCGATGCCGGGGGGCGAGCCGCTGGGGACCCCTCTCGACCTGGCGGACGACGAGGCCCTGGCGGCCCGCTTCCCCCGGCTGTGGGAGCGCTTCGGGGCGGGCTGATCCGGGCCTGGGCGGTTCCGGGGCGGGCCGATCCGGGCGCGGGCGGTTCCGGGGCGGGATGGCCACGGCCCGGCCGGGGGCGCGGGAACCGGACGGGGCCTCCTCAGTCGGCCAGCGACCGGCCCATGCACACGTCGTCCACGTACCGGCCGTCGATCAGGAACTCCCCCGGCAGCACGCCCTCCACCGCGTAGCCCTCGGAGGCGTAGAGCGCGCGGGCCGGGGCGTTGTGCCCGAGGACCCGCAGGGTGAGCCGGGTGGCGCCCCGCTCCCGCGCCCGCCCGGCGGCGGCCCGCAGCAGCGCCCGCGCGACGCCCCTCCCCCGGGCGGACGCGGCGACCACGAGGCTCTGGATCTGAAGCACGTGCGCGTGGGAGGCGAGCGGGATGGGCTGCACGATCCGGACGTAGCCGACGAGCGCGTCCCCGGCCACCGCCACCAGATAGTCCCCGGGCAGGTGGCGCTCGTCGAAGAAGGGCCCATACGGCGGGACGGGCGCGGGCACCACCGCGTGGAGGGGGGACCAGGCGGCCCGGTCGAGGGCGCCGAGCGCGGCGTCGTCGTCGCGTTCGGCGGTACGTATCCGCGTCTCCGGCACGATCATGGAGGTCACTGTGCCATGCCCCGGCCGGAAGGGGGCAGGATGGCCCCATGCAGCGTTCCGCCTCCCGCAAGCGTGTCGCCGTCACCGGCGCCTCCGGGCTCATCGGCTCGGCCCTGGTCCGCTCCCTGCGCGCCGACGGCCACGACGTCCTCCGGCTCGTCCGCCGCCCGGCCCGTACCGCCGACGAGGTCGAGTGGGACCCCGCGCGGCTGTACGTGGACGCCGCCGGGCTCGTCGGCGTGGACGCCGTCGTGCACCTGGCGGGCGCCGGGGTCGGCGAGCGCCGCTGGAACGAGGCGTACAAGAAGGAGATCCGGGACAGCCGGGTGCTCGGCACGACGGCGATCGCGCAGGCGCTCGCCTCGCTCGCGGAGCCGCCGGAAGTCCTGGTGTGCGGCACGGCGCTCGGCTGGTACGGGGACACCGGCAGCCGCGCGGTCGACGAGGGCGCTCCGGCGGGCACCGGCTTCCTGCCCTCGGTGTGCGTCGAGTGGGAGGCCGCGGCGGCCCCCGCCGAGGAGGCCGGCATCCGGGTCGCGTACGCCCGCACCGGTCTGGTGGTGGCGCGCGAGGGCGGGGCGTGGGGGCGGCTCTTCCCGCTCTTCCGCGCCGGGCTCGGCGGGCGGATGGGCGACGGGCGCCAGTACTGGTCCTTCATCTCCCTGCACGACGAGGTGGCCGCCCTGCGGCACATGGTCGACACGCCGTCCCTGTCGGGTCCGGTGAACCTGACGGCCCCCGAGCCGGTCACCAACCGCGAGGTGACGGCGGCGATGGGCCGGGTGCTGCGCCGTCCGACGCTCCTCACGGTCCCGGCGCCGGCCCTGCGGATCGTCCTCGGGGACTTCGCGCAGGACGTGCTCGGAAGTCAGCGGGTGCTGCCGGGGCGGCTTTTGGAGACCGGCTTCGACTTCGCGTTCCCGACGATCGACGAGGCGGTCCGGGCCGCGGCCCGCTGACGCGCCCCCTCCTCCCCCGTCCCCTCCCTCCAGTCCCTTCCGTGCTCCCCCGTGCCGCGCGCACCCCGGCGCGCGCTCCTGGCACCCGTGGGAGCGCTGCCTAGGCTCGACGCGGACCGTGAACTCCGGCATTCCGGAGGCTCGTTGGGGGCATAGGCCTCCCACCGGCCGCGCCGACCTGGGGAGGGGCACGTGCTCAGCAGCGCAGACGACAACGTCAGCAGCACGAAGAACACCGGCAGCACTGGCAGCACAGGCAGTACTGGAAGCACACGCAGCACTGGCCGTACGGGCGGCACGAGCGCCGTGGGCACCACCGGCGGCACCGGCGGTAGCGGCGGTACCGGTGGCACGCACGAGGCCGTCGACGTCGTGGTCGTGGGGGCCGGGGCGGCGGGGCTCGCGGCCGCCCACCGGCTGACCCGCGCCGGGCTCTCCGTCGCCGTCCTGGAGGCGGAGCCGTGGATCGGGGGCCGGATGGCGACGGCGTCCGTCGACGGCTTCCGGCTCGACCGGGTGGGCGGGCCGCTCACCCTGTCCCACGAGGAGCCGCGGTCCCTGCCGGGGCTCGACGCCCTCGCGCTGCGGCCCTTCGCGCCGGGGGTCCTCGTGCACAGCGACGGCCGGTACGCGCGGTGGGGCGCCCCGCACCCGCTCCGGCCGGCCGGAGCGTCCCGGACGGCGGGCGGCCGGAGCGTGGGGGGAGCGTTCAGCGTGGCGCGCGCCCTCGCGAGCGCCCCCCGGCATCCGGCGGCCTCGCTGGACCAGGCGCGGCTCGGCGCGTCCCTCGTGCGGCTGACCGCGACCCCGGCGCAGCGCATCCTGGCCCGGCCCGAGCGGACCGCGCGCGAGGCGCTGACCGCGCGGCTGCCCGCCCGGACCGTCCAGGGGGTGCTGCGGCCGCTGCTCGCGGCGCTCCTGGCCGACCCGGACCTCGGCACGTCGAGCCGCCGGGCGGACCTGGCGCTGCGCGCCTTCGCCCGGGGGCGGCTCGCGGTGCCGGAGGGCGGCGCGGCGGCGCTCCCGGAGCTGCTGGCGGCCGCGCTGCCGCCGGGCACGGTCCGCACCGGCGTACGGGTCACGGAGGCGTCCGTCTCGCGGGTCACGACGGCGGAGCACGGGGTGTTCCGCTGCCGCTCGGTGGTCCTCGCCACGGGGGCGCGCACGGCGGCGGAGCTGCTGCCGGGGCTGCGGACGCCCGCGTTCCACGCGGTGACGGTGCTGCACCACACGGCGCCGGTCGCGCCCACCGGCGATCCGGTGCTGCTCCTGGAGTCGGACCCGGGCGGGCCGGTGGCGCACACGGCCGTGATGAGCGCGGTCGATCCGGGGCGGGCCCCGGCGGGGCGGATCCTGATCACCTCGACGGTGCTCGGGACGCCGCCGGACGACACGGAGCGGCGGGTCCGCAAGCACCTCGCCGCGCTGTACGGCACGTCGACCGACGAGTGGGAGCTGCTGGCGCTCCGGCACACCCCGGACGCGGTCCCGGCGATGCCGCCGCCGCACGACGGGAACCGCCCGGTCCGGCTGCTCGCGGGGCTCTACGTCTGCGGCGACCACCGCGCCGCGAGCACCGCGCAGGGCGCCCTCGCCTCGGGCCGCCGCGCGGCCCGCGCCCTCCTGACCGACCTGGGCGTGCGGCTCCCGGCGGAACCTCCTTGGGCGGAGGCCGCGTAGGGCGGGTCCGGCGGATCGGGGCCGGGCGGGGCACTGCGTCCCGGTGCACGGGGTCTCCCCGGGCCCGCAGGGCCGGGAGGAGCCTGGCGCCTTGGCCCCGGCCGTGGTCCGCCGGCCGCACTCCGGGGCCCGGCCGGGCCGGTCAGCCGATCGCCGCCACCCGGTCGCGGTAGGTGCGGGCGGCCGCCGCGTCGCGGTAGGGCTCCAGGCGGCGCTCGAAGTCGCGCACGTACTCGACGGCGCGGGCCGAGCGCATCTCGGAGGCCTCCTTGGCGGCCTCGGCGCCGAGCGCGCAGGCCTGTTCCAGTTCGCCGAGGGCGAGCCGGGAGGTGGCGAGGACGACCCGGCAGAAGAGGCGGCTGCGGGCGAAGCCGGGGGCGCGGAGCTGGAGGGAGCGCTCGGCGTGCTGGGCGGCGGTGCGGTACTGCTGGAGGTCGCGGTGGCAGTGCGCGAGCTCGTCGGCGAGCTGCGCCTCGTCGAAGGCGCGGGCCCAGTAGGGCACCTCGTCGCCGGGGCGGGCCGTCTCCAGGGCCCGTTCGGCGCGGACGAGGGAGGCGCTGCACGCGCGCGCCTCCCCCAGGACGGCGTGGCCGCGCGCCTCGACCGCGTGCAGCATCGCCTGGACGACGGGCGGCGCGGCGGGCCCGACGCCCTGCTGGGCGACCCGGGCGAGCTGCACGGCCTCCCGCCCGTGGCCGAGGTAGACGGCCTGGCAGCTCATGGTGAGCAGCACGTACGAGCCGTACGCCCGGTCCCCGGCGGCCTGCGCGAGGCGCAGCGCCTGGACGAAGTAGCGCTGGGCGAGGCCGTGGGCGGCGATGTCGTACGAGGTCCAGCCCGCGAGCCGGGTGAGGTCGGCGGCCGCGGCGAAGAGGCGGCGGCCGGTGGACTCCCCGTACGTGCCGCGCAGCATCGGCTCGGCCTCGTGCTCCAGGTAGCGGACGAGGGCCTGGCGGGCGTGGCCGCCGCCGTAGGCGTGGTCGAGGGTGCGGAAGAGGTCGCCGACCGAGCGGAGGGCGGCGATGTCGCCGCTGGAGACGCGCTGGCCGGGTCCCCGGTCCGTGCCGCGCTGGCGGGGCACGGAGAAGCGGCCCTGGGGCGGGACCCGGGGGTCGTGCGGGGGCGTCCCGGCGGAGGCGCGGGCGGGGGCGGGCTCGCCGCGCGCGACCCGCTCGTCGGCGCGGCCGATCAGCCAGTCCCGGCTGGGGACGACCAGGCCCGCCGGGGTGAAGGCGATCTTGCGGAGCTCGGCGTGGCTGCCGGAGTCCTTGCGCCACAGGCCGCCGACGATGTCGACCGCCTCCTCGGGGGTGGCGGCGAACTCCAGGCCCGCGTAGACGGGCGCGCAGGCGTCGAGGCCGAGGTCCTGGGCGGAGAGCCGGCGGCCCAGGCGGCGGGTGAAGACCTCGGCGATGAGGGCGGGGGTGGTGCCGCGCGGCTGCTGGCCGCGGAGCCAGCGGGTCACGGAGGTCTTGTCGTACCGCAGGTCGAGGCCGTGTTCCAGGCCGAGCTGGTCCACCCGTCTGGCGAGGCCCGCGTGGGAGAACCCTGCTTCGGCGATGAGCGCGGCGAGCCGGCTGTTCGGGATGCGCTGCGGGGGTCGTTCCGTCATCAGCTGTGCGGTCTCCTGTTTTCGGGGCCCGGGCGGCACCCCTTCGGACCCTCCTGGAACGGCGTGAATTTAGCGGTCTCCACGGTCCGTACCGCCACCTTCGCCCCACATTCATCCGATCGTGTGAGGATTGGCGGGATCGCTGACGTGGGGCTCCCTACGGCCCCCGTCCGCCCGCCGGAGGGGCGGGCGCGGCGCCGCCGTACAGTGGCATGGGCGCGAATGACGCATGGTGCCGAGCCGGCCCGGGATGATCCCCGGTCCCCGGACTCCCGGCACAGGAGGAGGCATGGCCGTGAGTGAGCTGCGATTCGTCCGTCTCGGCTTCGGCGAGGAAGCCGTCGACTACCGGGCGGCCTGGGACGAGCAGCGCGAGGTGCACGCCGCGCGGTTCGCCGACGAGATCGAGGACACCTGTCTGCTCCTGGAGCACCCGCCGGTCTACACGGCCGGCCGGCGCACCGCGGAGAGCGAGCGCCCGCTGGACGGGACGCCGGTGGTGGACGTGGACCGCGGCGGGAAGATCACCTGGCACGGCCCCGGCCAGCTGGTCGGCTACCCGATCATGAAGCTGCCCCGCCCGGTGGACGTCGTCGCGCACGTGCGCCGCCTGGAGGAGGCCCTGATCCGCACGGCCGCCGACTTCGGTCTGGAGACGACGCGGATCGAGGGGCGCAGCGGTGTGTGGGTGCTCGGCGATCCGGTCGAGCAGCGGCCTTCGCTCGGCGGGCTCTCGCTCGACTTCGACCCGCGCCTGACCGACGAGGAGTTCGACCCGCGTCTGAACGGGCCGGAGTACGCGCCCTCGAACGCGGGCCAGCGCCGCGAGGACCGGAAGCTGGCGGCGATCGGCATCCGGGTCGCCAAGGGCGTCACGATGCACGGCTTCGCGCTCAACGTGAACCCGGACAACGCCTGGTTCGACCGGATCATCCCGTGCGGCATCCGCGACGCGGGCGTCACCTCGATCGCCAACGAGCTGGGCCGTGACGTCACGGTCGAGGAGGTGGTGCCGGTGGTGGAGAAGCACCTGCGGGAGGTCCTGGAGCACGCGGAGCTCAAGCCGCGGGCCGTGGAGCCCACGTCCGTCTGACCGCCGCCCCCGCCCCCGAGGAATGCGGGGCGCTGGCCAGAGGTTGGCCGGACGTAGGCAGGCATGGAAGCCACGGGCGTACCCTGGTGTACGCCGAAGAATCGAAGCTACAGGAGCCGATGTGTCCGCAGTCGCACCCGACGGACGCAAGATGCTGCGCCTGGAGGTCCGGAACGCCCAGACCCCCATCGAGCGCAAGCCCGAGTGGATCAAGACCCGGGCGAAGATGGGGCCCGAGTACACGAAGATGCAGGGCCTGGTGAAGAGCGAGGGCCTGCACACGGTCTGCCAGGAGGCGGGCTGTCCCAACATCTTCGAGTGCTGGGAGGACCGCGAGGCGACCTTCCTCATCGGCGGTGACCAGTGCACCCGGCGCTGCGACTTCTGCCAGATCGACACGGGCAAGCCGCAGGCCCTCGACCGCGACGAGCCGCGCCGCGTGGGCGAGTCGGTCGTCACGATGGACCTGAACTACGCCACGATCACCGGCGTCGCGCGCGACGACCTGGAGGACGGCGGCGCCTGGCTGTACGCGGAGACCGTGCGCCAGATCCACCAGCAGACGGCGGGCCGCGAGGCGGGCCGCACCAAGGTCGAGCTGCTCGCCCCCGACTTCAACGCGGTGCCGGAGCTCTTGGAGCAGGTCTTCGACTCCCGCCCCGAGGTCTTCGCGCACAACGTGGAGACGGTGCCGCGCATCTTCAAGCGCATCCGCCCCGGCTTCCGGTACGAGCGCTCCCTGGACGTCATCACGCGGGCGCGTGACTACGGTCTGATCACGAAGTCGAACCTGATCCTGGGCATGGGCGAGACCCGCGAGGAGATCAGCGAGGCGCTCCAGCAGCTGCACGACGCGGGCTGCGAGCTCATCACGATCACGCAGTACCTGCGCCCCTCGGTCCGCCACCACCCGGTGGAGCGCTGGGTGAAGCCGCAGGAGTTCGTGGAGCTGAAGGAGGAGGCCGACGAGATCGGCTTCTCCGGCGTGATGTCGGGCCCGCTGGTCCGCTCCTCGTACCGCGCGGGTCGCCTGTACCAGCAGGCGATGGAGAAGCGGGCGGCCGCGCAGGACGCGTCGACCGCCGTGTGAATCCGAGCACAAGTAGTTACCGGCCGGTAGTGGCCGGATCCGGTGCGGCCCGTACGACCCCGCAGCTCAGCGGGGGCGTACGGGCCGCACCGCCGTTTCCGCGCTGGGCCGACCGGCCGCACCGACGTTTCACCAGTGTTTGACCGCCGGGTCACGCCCTGGTAACACCGATCTGTGAGCCTGGTTTCACCCACCGCCATCGTCCGCTCACACCCCCACCTCGTCTCACCCGCCATCGAGGGAGGACCCCGCCATGCCGGCCGCATCGACGCACGTCCGCGTCACCGCGATCCCGTCCGTCACCGACGCCCTGAGGGCCGTGGAGTCGCTGCTCCTGGGCTCGGGACAGCGCACCGCCCGGCGCAACGCCTGGAACTCCGTCCTGGAGGACCGGCGCCGCGCCAAGGACCGGGTCGAGGCCCAGCGCGTGATGGAGGTCGCGTCGGGCCGCGCTTCCCGGGCCACGTAAACTTCAGGACATGGCGAGGAAGGCAAACACGAGCAGCGCTGACGCTGCCAACCCCGGGCGACTGAAGCAGATCGCCCTCACGTACAAGATGACCCGGAAGGCCGACCCGAAGGTCGGTCTCGTCGTCGCGGGCGTGGGCATCGGCGTACTCGGTGTCCTCCTCGCGATCGGCTTCCTCATCGGTCATCCGGTCTACCTGGGCATCCTGGGCTTCGTCCTGGGTCTCCTGGCGGCGGCCATCGTCTTCGGACGGCGTGCCGAGAGCGCGGCCTTCGGGCAGATGGAGGGCCAGCCGGGCGCGGCGGCGGCGGTGCTGCAGAACATCGGGCGCGGCTGGACGACGACCCCGGCGGTCGCGATGAACCGGAACCAGGACGTCGTGCACCGCGCGGTCGGCCGGGCCGGCATCGTCCTGGTGGCCGAGGGCAACCCGAACCGGGTCAAGGCGCTCCTGGCGGCCGAGAAGAAGCGCATGAACCGCGTCGTGGTGGACGTGCCGGTGCACGACATCATCGTCGGCGACGGCGAGGGCCAGGTGCCGCTGAAGAAGGTCCGCACGACCATGCTCAAGCTGCCCCGGGTGCTCACCGGCCCGCAGGTGACCGTGGCCAACGACCGGCTGCGGGCGATGGGCGACCTGATGAGCAACATGCCGCTGCCGAAGGGTCCGATGCCCAAGGGGATGCGGATGCCGCGCGGCGGAAAGATGCGCTGACGCGCCCGACCGAACGCACGAGAGGGGCTCCGGACCGCACGGTCCGGAGCCCCTCTCTCATGTCCGTGGCGTCAGATGCGGACCTGGACGGCCCCGGAGAGGCGGTCGTGGAGACCGCGGCCGTCACGGTCCCAGATCAGGGCCGGGATCGCCAGGCAGACCAGGACGGAGCGGAGCGCCACCCGGAGGACGCCGAGGCGGCCGCCGCGCGCCGAGACGACCCGCAGGCCGAAGAGCCGCTTGCCGGGCGTGGAGCCCACGGTGCCGACCGTCAGGACGCTCAGGACGAGCAGGATGCCGAGGGCCCAGTTGCCGGTGGCCTGGTTGTAGCCGTCGGTGATCAGGCCGTATGCGATCACCATGCAGAGGGCCCAGTCGACGGCGAGGGCGCCCAGTCGGCGGCCCGGGCGGGCGATCGAACCGGGCCCCTCCTCGGGCAGCCCCAGCTGCTGACCGCGGTAGCCGAAGTCGACGCCTGCGTCCTCGGCCGCCGCGCGGGGGCCGGAGAGCCAAGATCCGAGTGCTTGCCTGTTGTCCACCCGACCACGGTACTGTGCCCGATTTCGATCTCTTCGGCCCGGGTGGGGCAAGGGGCCCGGCGGCCCCGGAGCGGGGCGCGCCCCGGGCACGGACGGCACCCACCCCGGTTAACTTCGACGAAACAATTGGGTCATGCTTGAGAAATCCCGTCTGCCTATGGTCGGGTCCAGCGTGTGCCACCGCACTGGCCGCACGAACGAGCTGCAACCCCGCCCCTCCCCGGGCCGGGAGTAGGAGGAGTGGGATGTCCCAGACGCACGGGTTCCAGAACGCCGAAGAGGCTCAGAAGTTCATCAAGGACAACGACGTCAAGATGGTCGACGTCCGGTTCTGCGACCTTCCGGGCGTGATGCAGCACTTCACGATCCCCGCCTCGGCCTTCGACCCGTCGGAGGAGCTCGCGTTCGACGGCTCGTCGATCCGTGGCTTCCAGGCGATCCACGAGTCCGACATGGCGCTGCGCGCCGACCTGTCGACGGCCCGGGTGGACCCCTTCCGCCGCGACAAGACGCTGAACGTCAACTTCTTCATCCACGACCCGATCACGGGCGAGCAGTACAGCCGTGACCCGCGGAACATCGCGAAGAAGGCGGAGGCGTACCTCGCCTCCACCGGCATCGCCGACACCGCGTTCTTCGGCCCCGAGGCGGAGTTCTACGTCTTCGACTCGGTGCGCTTCGAGACCTCGGCGAACCAGGGCTTCTACCACATCGACTCCGAGGCCGGCGCCTGGAACACCGGTGCGGTGGAGAACAACCGCGGCTACAAGGTCCGCTACAAGGGCGGCTACTTCCCGGCCCCGCCGGTCGACCACTTCGCCGACCTGCGCTCCGAGATCTCCCTGGAGCTGGAGAACGTCGGCCTCCAGGTCGAGCGCCAGCACCACGAGGTCGGCACCGCCGGCCAGGCCGAGATCAACTACAAGTTCAACACGCTGCTCGCCGCGGCCGACGACCTGATGCTCTTCAAGTACATCGTGAAGAACGTCGCCTGGCGCAACGGCAAGACCGCGACCTTCATGCCGAAGCCGATCTTCGGCGACAACGGCTCGGGCATGCACGTCCACCAGTCGCTGTGGGCCAACGGCGACCCGCTGTTCTACGACGAGACGGGCTACGCGGGCCTCTCGGACACCGCCCGCTACTACATCGGCGGCATCCTCAAGCACGCCCCGTCGCTGCTCGCCTTCACCAACCCGACGGTGAACTCGTACCACCGCCTGGTCCCGGGCTTCGAGGCCCCGGTCAACATGGTGTACTCGCAGCGCAACCGCTCCGCCGCCATGCGCATCCCGATCACGGGTGCGAACCCGAAGGCCAAGCGCGTCGAGTTCCGCGCGCCGGACCCGTCCTCGAACCCGTACCTCGCCTTCTCGGCGCTGCTCCTCGCGGGCCTCGACGGCATCAAGAACAAGATCGAGCCCCTGGAGCCGATCGACAAGGACCTCTACGAGCTGGCTCCCGAGGAGCACGCCAACGTCCCCCAGGTCCCGACCAACCTGGAGGCCGTCCTCTCCGCCCTGGAGGAGGACAACGAGTACCTCCAGGCCGGCGGCGTCTTCACCTCGGACCTGATCGAGACCTGGATCGACTACAAGCGCACGAACGAGATCGCCCCGATCCAGCTGCGCCCGCACCCGCACGAGTTCGAGCTGTACTTCGACCTCTAAGCCGCGAGGCAAGTGAAGGCCGCCGCCCGGAACGTTCCGGGCGGCGGCCTTCGCCGTGCGTACGGTGCCCGTCAGCGCCCGTAGCGGATCAGGGCGCGGACCATGCGGCAGGTGGTGTCCGAGGGCGGGTGGATGCCGAGCTGTTCGGCGGTGGTGCTTATGGTCGCGTTCGTGGCCTTCGACGGGACGTAGACGCCGGCGTCGAGGAGGGCGATCGCGAGGCGCATGGCCTTCAGGCGCCGGTTGTGCGTGACGTACCACTCGCGGGGCCGGCCCGCGGGGAGCGGCTGCTTCTGGAGCGGCTTCCAGGGTTCGAGGGACGGCGTCCGGATCACGGCGAGAGCCATGGGCTACCTCCTGGCGAACGGCGGGGTGCGGGCCCTCCTCGGGACCCTCACCTTCACCCATTATTTTACCGGTCCCCACTGACAATCGTCCCTGGCCAGGACCGGTTTTCGGCACTGTGGAAGGGGGGCCCGGGGGTACCGTGGGCGCCATGGAGATCTGGATCAATCCCGCCTGTTCCAAGTGTCGCGCCGCCCTCACCCTCCTCGACGCCGAAGGGGCCGACTACACCGTCCGGCGCTATCTGGAGGACGTGCCCTCGCCCGCCGAGATCCGGGAGGTGCTCGGGCGGCTCGGGCTCGAACCGTGGGACATCGCCCGGACCCAGGAGGCGGAGGCGAAGGAGCTCGGGGTGAAGGAGTGGCCCCGGGACGCGGAGGGACGCGACCGGTGGATCGAGGCCCTCGCCGCGCACCCGAAGCTCATCCAGCGGCCGATCATCACCGCCGAGGACGGCAGCGCCGTCGTGGGGCGGTCCGAGGAGGCCGTGCGGGACGCCCTGTCCCGCCGGTGAGGGCGGGCGGCCTCAGCGCGCCGCCGCCAGGCGCTCCGCCTCCGTCAGGATCTCCGTGAGGCGGAGGCCGAAGCGGGCGTCGCAGGGGTGCGGGACGCCCGTGCGGGCCGCGGCGACCAGGGCGTCCACGGCCGCGCCGAAGGCGTCGAGCGCGCCGTCCCAGCGGGGCATCTCGGCGCGCCCCTCCGTGCCGTACAGGGCGAGGGCCGCCTCCGCCGCCTCCGGCGGGGCGCTCAGGGTGAGGGTGGCGGTGCTGCTCGCGCCCGAGGCGTGGCGCAGGACCAGGTGGTGGGTGTCCCCCGGGCCCGGCGCGGCCGTGATCTCCGTGACGTCTCCCAGGATCGGCAGGTAGACGGAGAGGACGTGTGGGCCCACGTCCCACAGGCCGCCCTTCTCGCGCCGCCAGGGCGAGGCCGCGTACTCGCTCGTGGAGCCGGAGCCGTACAGCGAGCCCAGCCAGTGCGCCTCGCCCAGGAACCAGCCGTCCGCCGCCGCCTGCTCCTCGATCCAGGAGGCCGTCGGCTCCGCGAAGCGCAGGGTGCAGAAGACCACCGAGGCGACCCCGGCCGCCCCGACGGCGTCGGCCACCTCGCGGGCCCCGGCCACCGTCGTGGCGACCGGCTTGTCCAGGAGGACGTGGCAGCCCGCGGCCGCGGCCCGTACCGCCAGCGGGGCCTGGACGTCCGGCGGGAGGGCGAGGGCCACGGCGTCGCTCGCCGCGAAGAGGGCGTCCACGTCCTCGTACGCGCGCGTGCCCGACGCGGCGGCCAGCGTCTCCGCCGCCTCCGGTCGCCGTCCCCACACCCCGCTGAACTCGACGTCCGGGTGCCCGGCGAGCGCGGGCGCGTGGGTGTGGCCGGCCCAGGGGCCGGTGCCGAGGAGTCCGATGCGGGGCCTCGCCCCGAGCTGCTTCGCCATGGTCACAGTCTGCCGGGTGGTCCCGCCGCGCGACGGCGGCGGGGGTGAAATCCCCTGGCCTCCGCCTTCCCGTCCGGGTTAGCGTTCCCCCGCCGGCCGCGGGACTCCGGCGCGACTTCCGGAACCTGCCTATGAAGCGACGTCTTCGCTGTTCGCGCCCTCATTCCCCGGCCGGCCCTCAGGAGGGGGAAGGTCCGTGTCCGAGCTCGTCGCCGCCGAGGACGTGCTCCTCTTCGTCAACGCCGCCGTCACCGCCACCGGGCAGCGCGAGTTCCGCTCCTCCGCCGGCGAGCAGCGCCTCTCGCTGGACTTCCTCCACGCGTACGTACGGGTCAACTACCGGCCCGTGTACGCCGCCGCGCTCGCGCTCGACATCAACGACCACAACGCGGCCCTCGTCGTCGAGCACCTGCTGCGCACCCCGGCGGAGGCGGAGCCGGGCGAGGGGCGGCTGATCGCCGCGCGGCTCGCGGTGCTGCCGCCGCAGCGGGTCTACCGGCTGTTCCGGACGCTGCGCGCCGCCGGGGTCAACAACCGGCGCACACGCGCGATCGTGCGCGAGTGGCTCGCGGCCCGCCCCGATCCGGCGCTCGACGCCGTGAAGTACCGGGCCGGTCTGAAGACCGCCCTCCGGCACGTCCACGGGCGGACGGCGGACCCGGAGACGGGCGACTTCCTCTTCGCGCCCCGGCGCCGCGTCCGCTACGGGAGCCCGCTGCTCGACGCCCACCGCCGGGCGCACTACGAGCAGGGCGCGCTGTACGAGCTGCCGTTCACCGTGGCGGAGGGGTTCGCCGCGAAGCACGGGGTGCCCCGCGCGCTGTTCCTGGAGCGGATCGCGCCCCGGATGACCCGGCTCGAACGGCTCAGGACCGAACGGGCGGCGGGAAGCGCGAAAGACCTGTCCGTCATGCCGCTGACCCGGCTCGCGGTGTACGTGCTCTCGCTGCCGTTCGGGGAGCGGGTCGCCCGGCGGGCCGAGCTGACCGGGGCGCTGCGGGCCGCCGCCCGGCGGGTCGCCGGGCCGTACGCCGGGAGCTGGGGGCGGGTGGCGGCTGTACTGGACGACAGCTTCTCGTCCTCCGGTTCGGCGGTGAAGCGGCGCCGTCCGCTGGCCGTGGCCCTGGGCTGCCACTTCCTCCTGGAGGCCCTGGCGGCGCCGGGCGCGTACCGCCCGCTGTGGACCTCGGGCGGGGACGATCCGCTGCTCGTCCGGCCGTACGGGCCGACCCCGCTCGGGCTGCGGATCCTGGACGCCCTGGAGACCGGGCCCGAGCGGCTCGTGATCGTCTCGGACGGCGGGGACAACGCCCCGCCGGGGCTCGCGGGCGAGGTGCTGCGGGTGTGGCGGACGCGGCTCGATCCGGACCGGCGGACGAGCGTCGTGCACCTCAACCCCGTATACGACGCCGGGGGCTTCGACGTGCGCAGGCTCGCGCCGAGCGTGCCGGCCGCCGGCATCCGGGACGCGGAGGACCTGGCGGCCCTGGTGGAGATCGCGCAGTTCGCGGAGGGGCGGACCGGGTTCGCGGAGCTGCGGGCCTATCTGGACCGGCGGGTGGAATCGTTCCTGAAGGGGGCCGGAGGGTGACCCGGATCGATCTGGGCGGGCTGGACGCGCGGCCCGCGCAGGTGTGGGGCGGAGTGCGTCTCGTGCCGCTCGTGCGGACCGAGCCGGTGCCCGGACTGCGGCTGCGCCGTGAGGTGTACGAGGGGTCCGGGACGGCCTCGGTGGAGCTCGGCCGCCGGACCACGTACACCTCGTACGTCCCGCACGGCTTCGTCGCCGACTGGTCCGGCTCCCGGCAGGACGGCGAGTCCGCCGCGTACGGGACGCTGCTCGGGGATCGTACGGACGGGTCCCCTCCCTGCGTGCCCGTGCGCCGCGTGCACCGGCTCGCCAAGCGGCGGCGGGGCGAGCGGCGGCTGCGGTTCCTGCCGCTGCACCTCGCCCTGGAGGGCTATCTCGCGCTGCACTTCGGTGGTCCCGCGGTGATCTGGGACGACTGGTCCCGGGAGGCGGTGCGGCGCGGGCTGTCGCCGCGGGCCGAGGCGGCGTACGCCGGGTGGCGGGTGCCGGGGCTCGGGGAGGCGCTGCGGGTCTTCGAGCTGCACCCGGGGCAGTGCGGGACGCTCCTGTACGTGGCGGACGCCCTGGCCGCGGCCTTCGTGGTGCCGCATCCGGAGGACTACCGGGTGCTGCACCCGACGCTGGTCGAGGACCTGTACGGGGAGCTGGTCCACCAGTACGCGCACTACGGCGCCCCGGTGCCGGAGTTCACGGCGCGGATCCGGGACGGCGCCGGCGGGATCCGTACGCTCGCGGACCTGCGGGCGGCGGCCCTGGGACAGGAGCGGGCGTGGGCGGCGGCGCACGACGGGCTGATGGCGCGGGACCTCCTGGAGACGCCGTACTCCTTCGAGCGGGTGTACCGGGCGGGGACGTTCGACCTGTACCGGTTCCTGCCGCCGTTCCGGCGGGACGGGCGGGAGCAGCACATCGGGGAGCTGATCACCGACCACCGGGGGCGGACGGCCTATCTGAAGACCTTCCGGCTCTCGGAGAAGCAGGTCAGGAAGGGGTACCTGCTGCACCGGCTCGCGGACCACGACTGGCACCCCGGGCGGACCGCGGAGGCCCTCGGCACCACGTACGCCGAGCTGGTGCGGCGGATCGGGGCGGCCGGGCTCGGCGGGCTCCTGGACGCCCACGTGGTCGCACGGAAGACGCGGGAGGAGCGGGAAGGCTGAGTAACACGGGGTTCACAAACGGGCAACCGACGGGAAATCCCGTGTTGCGAAGCTGCGGTCCGAAAGCAACCGTACGGTCCGGCCCCGGCCGGTCCGCACGGAGACCGCAGCTTCTCGCAGCGCCGCGAGCCGCCGCGGGCAGCCCCTCCCGCCGCCTCCGGGCGCCGGGGGAAACCCCAGCAGCACGCCACGCGCCCTAAGGATGAGCCCCGTGACCTTCAAGGCTGAGTACATCTGGATCGACGGCACCGAGCCGACCGCGAAGCTTCGCTCCAAGACGAAGATCATCGTGGGCGGGGGCGCGGCGCTCGACGAGCTGCCGATCTGGGGCTTCGACGGTTCGAGCACGAACCAGGCCGAGGGCCACGCCTCGGACCGCGTCCTCAAGCCGGTCTTCGTCTGCCCCGACCCGATCCGCGGCGGCGACGACGTCCTGGTCCTGTGCGAGGTCCTCAACACCGACATGACGCCGCACTCGTCCAACACGCGCGCCGCGCTCGCCGAGGTCGCCGCGACGTACGCCTCGCAGGAGCCGATCTTCGGCATCGAGCAGGAGTACACCTTCTTCAAGGGCTCGCGTCCGCTGGGCTTCCCCGAGGCCGGCTTCCCGGCCGCGCAGGGCGGTTACTACTGCGGTGTCGGCGCGGACGAGATCTTCGGCCGCGACGTCGTCGAGGCGCACCTGGAGAACTGCCTGGCGGCCGGTCTCGGCATCTCCGGCATCAACGCCGAGGTCATGCCCGGCCAGTGGGAGTTCCAGGTCGGCCCGCTGGCGCCCCTGGAGGTCTCCGACCAGCTGTGGATCGCCCGCTGGCTGCTGTACCGCACGGCCGAGGACTTCGAGGTCTCCGCGACCCTGGACCCGAAGCCGGTGAAGGGCGACTGGAACGGCGCGGGCGCGCACACCAACTTCTCCACGAAGGCGATGCGCGAGGGCTACGACGCGATCATCACCGCGTGCGAGTCCCTCGGCGAGGGCTCGAAGCCGCTCGACCACGTCAAGAACTACGGCGCCGGCATCGACGACCGCCTGACGGGTCTGCACGAGACCGCCCCGTGGGACAAGTACTCCTACGGCGTCTCGGACCGCGGCGCCTCGGTCCGCATCCCGTGGCAGGTCGAGCAGGACCGCAAGGGCTACATCGAGGACCGCCGTCCGAACGCCAACGTGGACCCGTACGTGGTGACCCGCCTGCTGGTGGACACCTGCTGCGAGGCCCTGGCGAAGGCCGGCCAGGTCTGATCCGCACGCCTTCCGGAAGGGGCGTCCACCGTTTCGCACGGTGGGCGCCCCTTCCGTCATGTGGGATGCACGACACAGGCTTTGGCCGGTACGGGGGTCGTCCTGGTGTTTCCCTTCTGGTTCAATAGGGATATGGCCAACTTGCAGAACGACACCGCGACGGGTCGTCACGACCTCGAGCCGTTCTGGCCTTCCCGGCAGCACCACGACTTCGACCGGGTGTGTTGCCGCGCGAGGAACGCGTCGGCCCTCTAAAGCCCCGATCGGCCCTGTCCGATCCCGGCCTTCGGCCGACGCGCACGACGTACGACGCCTGTCCGTCCGTTTCTCCGCGCGAAAGAGCTGACCTGCCATGGCCCACACCCAGAGCGCCTCCCTCACGGCCGTCCGTCCCGGCCGGCACCGACTCCGTGCCGTCGATCCGAACGAGGTCGTCGACTTCTCCCAGGTGGCGGACTTCCTGCCGCCCGGCGCCACCCTGCTGCCCGCGCCGCAGCACGCGCTGCCCGTGCTGCCGGGCCGCCCGCCGATGGTCGGGTACCTCGTCCTGGTCCCCGCCGACCAGCAGCCGCACCTGCCCGTGGCCGTCCCCTCCCCCGTGACCGCGCCCGTCGCGGCCGAGGAGCAGGGGCCGGTGACCATCGACGACGTCCAGCGGATCGCCGTCGTGGACGGGGAGCCGCTGGACCTGACGTACCTGGAGTTCGAGCTCCTGGCCCACCTGGTGGCACACCCCCACCGGGTCCACACCCGCGACCAGTTGGTCACGACGGTGTGGGGGTACGGCCACGTCGGCGACGGGCGCACGGTCGACGTGCACGTGGCCCGGCTGCGCCGCAAGCTGGGCGCCGAGCACCGCCACACGATCCAGACCGTGCGGCGGGTCGGCTACAAGTACACGCCCTGACCGGGCCGTTCGGCCCGGCCGGGACGTCCGTTCCGGTCAGGCCGTGCCGTCTCCCGACGCCTTCGCCCTCGTCCTCACCTTCGCGATGAGGGCGAGGGCGAAGTCGACGGCCAGGAAGAGCAGCAGGCTGATCCCGAGCAGCGGGACGAACCAGGCGACGAGCGCCGTGACCGCCGCGAGCGGGAGCAGCAGGGTGACCGAGACCTTCCGCCAGGCCCCGCGCGCCGCCGGCCGGCCCGGGCGGCGCAGCCACCACATCCGGTAGCCCCAGAGGATCATCAGGACGAGCGCGAGGGCGAGGACCGCGAGCAGCAGCTGGTTGAACAGGCCCAGGAAGACGCCCATGTGCGCGTCGATGCCGATCCGGGTGAGCTTCGCGAGCAGCGGGTAGTCCGCGAAGGCGAGCCGGTCGAGGACCGCGCCGTCGGCCGGGTCGACGGCCACCGAGTCCAGTTCGAGCGGGAACTGCGTGTCGGTCTCCTTGACCACGTACCCCTTGCCGTCGGCGGGCAGGGCCACCGAGATCCGCGGGCTGTCGATGCCGGCGGCGCGGGCCGCCTCGACGGCCCGGTCCAAGCCGACGTCCGGGCCCTGGGCGGTGGTGCCTCCGGAGTGGCCGCCGCCGTGGCCCTCGTGGCCGTCGGAGCCGGCGGGCGCGCCGTCGAGGGTCGCGGTGAGGGTGGGGGTCGCGCCCCCGAGGCCGTCCTGGACGGTGCCGATGTTCTCGCCCGCGTACCGCGACCAGGTCAGGCCCGTCGCGGAGAGCAGGACGAGGCCGGCGGCCGCCCACAGGCCGACCGAGCCGTGCCAGGAGAGGGTGCGGCGGCGGGAGGCCGGGCCGCCCTCGGGCACGAACAGGGCGCGTCGGTTCTTCCGGCGCCGGCCGATCCAGAGCAGCAGGCCGCCGAGCGCTATCACCCACAGCCAGCTCGCGGCGAGTTCGCTGTAGTTGCGGCCGAACTCGCCCAGGTGCAGGTCGCGGTGGAGGCCGTCGATCCAGGTGCGCAGCGGCAGGGCGCCGGAGCTGCCGTAGCTGGGCAGCTGCCCGCGGACGTCCCCGGTGTACGGGTCGACGAAGACGGCGAGCGAGGTGCCCTCGGGGGCGTCGGGGTCGGCCATCAGGACCCGGGTCGTCGCGCCGGGTTCGGCGCCGGGCCAGACGGCGGTGACGGTGCCGTCCGGGTTGGCCCCGCGGGCGATGTCCACCTGCCGGGAGAGCGGCAGGGCGGCGTCGCCGACGGGCACCTCCAGCTCGTGCGCGTAGACCACCTTCTCGGCCTGGTAGGAGAGCGCGTAGAGCAGGCCGCTGAGGGCGGCGACGAGGAGGAACGGGGCGACGAGGACGCCCGCGTAGAAGTGGAGACGGAGGAGGAGGGGGCGCAGGCCGCTCCAGGCGGTGGGCTTGCGGGGAGCGGAGGGCGGTTCCTGCACGGGGGTTTCGGGGCGTGCGGGATCGTCGATCGTCATGGGCGACTGTCCTGGGTTCTCGGTGCAGACAGGGGGAAGCGGCCCCCGGGTCAGACGTGTGCTCCGAGGACCGTGGCGCGGGGTGCGGACGGACGGGGCGGGCCGCGCCGGGACAGGGTGTGGGCGAGGACGACGGTGTGCGGCCGGTGGGCGTTCCGCCGCGCCCGGCGGACCGGGCCGCGCGGGGCGTCGGGGACGCGGACGAGCGCGCGCAGCAGGCGCAGCGGGGCGAAGGCGTACGCGAGGGCGGCGCGGGCGAGCGCGAAGAACGCGGCCTCTCCGTGGGCCAGCCAGAGGCCGCAGAGGAGCGCGGCGAGGAGGTGGACGGCGACCATGCCGGGGCCGGAGGCGGTGACGGAGTCCACGACCTGGGCGAGGGCGGGGTCGAGGGCGGAGGAGGAGGCGGGGTCCAGGGCAGAGCCCGCTCCCTCGGCGCCCGCCGTGGGGACGGCGGTGCCGTGCAGGGTGTGCGTGGTGTGCGGGCCGTGCGTGGTGTGGTGAGCGCCCGTCGTGGATCCGTGGGCGCCCGTCGTCGAGAAGAGGACGTGGAGCGCGCCCTGGAGGGTGAGGAGCGCGCCCGCGATGGCGGGCGTGCCCCGGCGGCGGCCGGCCGCGGCCCAGGCGACGGCGGCCGTCACGGCGAAGGCGCCGAGCAGCGCGGTGGCCGGGAGCCGGTGCGCAGACATGGACGAATGCCCCACGGCGGCCAAAGCCACGCACACCACCGCGAAGAGCGCGGCTCGCAGGGCGCGCAAGGGCGACCGGGCATCCGTCATCGCCCGCCATGGTGCCATCCCGCCATCCGGCGGGACAGACCCCCTCCCGATGTCCGGTCCCCCGCCCGTTTCCGCCCCCGGCGGAATCCTCCGGGAGCGGAAACGCTGGTCCCGTCCCGAACGGCGGGGGCAGGCTTCGATCATGAAGCTGCTGATGCTCGGAGGCACGGAGTTCGTGGGTCGCGCGGTCGTCGAGGACGCGCTCGACCGGGGGTGGGAGGTGACGGTCTTCCACCGGGGACGGCACGCTCCCCCGCCGGGGGTCCGGTCCCTGCTCGGGGACCGCGCCGCGGGTCCGGAGGGCCTCGCCGCCCTCGCGGGCGGTTCCTGGGACGCGGTCGTGGACACCTGGTCGGCGGCCCCCTCGGCGGTGCGGGACGCGGCGCGGCTGCTCGCGGACCGGGCCGGGCGGTACGCGTACGTGTCGAGCCGTTCCGTGTACGCCTGGCCCCCGGCGGCCGGGCTCGGGGAGGACGGTCCGCTGGTGGCGGGTTCGCCGGACGACGGGGACGTGCCGTACGGGGAGGCCAAGCGCGGGGGCGAGCTGGCCGCGGAGGCCGCCTTCGGCGCGGACCGGACGCTGCTCGTCCGCGCGGGCCTGATCCTCGGGCCGTACGAGAACGTGGGCCGGCTTCCCTGGTGGCTGAACCGGATCGCGCGCGGCGGCCCGGTCCTGGCCCCCGGGCCCGAGACGGCGCCGATCCAGTACGTGGACGTGCGCGACCTGGCCGCGTGGACGCTGGACGCGGTGGAGGCGGGGCGGTCGGGGCCGTACAACCTCGTCTCGCCGCCCGGGCACACCACGATGGGCGGGTTCCTCGACGCCTGCGTCCGGGCCACCGGTTCGGGCGCGGAGCTGCGCTGGACCGCGCCGGAGGAGCTGGTCGCGGCGGGGGCGGAGCCGTGGACGGAGCTGCCCGTGTGGCTGCCGCCGGGTGAGACGTACGACGCGATGCACACCGCGGACGTGTCCCGCGCGCTGGCGGCCGGGCTGCGCTGCCGGCCCGTGACGGAGACGGTCGCGGACACCTGGGCCTGGCTGGAGTCCCTCGGCGGGACCGCCCCCCAGCGCCCGGACCGCCCGGGCCCCGGCCTGTCCCCGGAACGGGAGGCGGAGGTGGTGGCGGCGCTGGGCCGGGGGTGAGGGGCCGGGGGTGAGGGGCCGCGCGGAGGCCGTGGCGGGGCCCCTACTCCGTCCCCGGCGCGTCCAGGGCCTTGAGGACGTGTTCCAGTTCGTACGGCATGACGGCGATGAGGACGGTGCCCTCGGGGGAGGCGCACTCGACGATCCGGGAGCCGCCGTTGATGGTGATCGCCTCGCGGACCGTGGGGACGCGCAGGCCGACCCGGCGCAGCTCCGCCGGGAGCGACAGCGCCGCCCCGGCCCTGCTGCCGGGCTCCCAGGTCATCCCGGCGGGACCGATCACCATCCGGCCCCGCAGCCAG
The DNA here is from genome assembly GCF_044754545.1 of Streptomyces sp. NPDC093071. Classification (NCBI taxonomy): domain Bacteria; kingdom Bacillati; phylum Actinomycetota; class Actinomycetes; order Kitasatosporales; family Streptomycetaceae; genus Streptomyces; species Streptomyces sp. NPDC093071. The sequence continues at coordinate 440,943 of NZ_JBIVPH010000003.1, forward strand.
CGGCCTTCGCGCGCGGGGTGCCGCACCATGCAGGGGACCCCGATCTCGTCGCCCCGCTCGGCGTCCTCCGCGCGCTGCCGCACCTTGCGGCGGATCAGCCAGGTCACCAGGGCGCCGGCCGCGAGGGCCGCCAGTACGTCGATCACCCGGGCATTCAAGCAGCCCCGGTGACCCGGGGGCCCGGTGACCCGGGGGGCCCGCCAGGACCTGCCCGCACCGGCGTGATCCCTTACGGTCGACGGGAAGGGCCCGAAAGGGTCTGAAGGGTGCGAAGGGCACGAACCGGAGGAGTCGACGTCATGGCCGCCATTCCCGCCGTCTCCGTCGCCAACCTCCGTGACCTCGGAGGCCTGCCGCTCGCGGGCGGGCGTACGGTCCGTCCGGGGCTCGTGTTCCGCTCCGCGCAGCTCGACCGGCTCGACCCCGGCGATCACGCCGTGGCGGGCCTGGGGGTCCGCACGGTCGTGGACTTCCGGACGGACGCCGAGCGCGAGGAGCGGCCCGACCGGCTGCCGGCCGGCGCGCGGCTGCTCGTCGCGGACGTGCTCGCCGACTGGCTGGCCACCAGCGGGCTGCCGCCGGCCGCGCGCCTGAAGACGCTGCTCTCCCAGCCGGCCCTGGCCGAGGAGCACCTGGGCGGGGGCCGGATGCGAGAGGCCTTCGCGCGCACCTACCGGGCCTTCGTCTCCGCCGACTCCGCCCGCGCCTCCTACGCCGCCCTGCTCGCGGAGCTGGGCGCGCCGGACGCCGGGCCGCTGCTCTTCCACTGCACGGCGGGCAAGGACAGGACGGGGTGGGCGGCGACGGTCGTCCTGTCGCTGCTCGGGGCGGACGAGGAGACGGTCCGGGAGGAGTACCTGTCGGTCAATCCGGCGGTGCGGCAGGCGTTCGCGCCGATGATCGAGGGGTTCACGGCCCAGGGCGGCGACCCGGAGCTGGCGCTCGAACTGATCGGGGTGCTCCCGGAGTACCTGGACGCGGCGCTCGACGAGGTGGCGGTGCGGCACGGTTCGATGGAGAAGTACGTACGGGAGGGGCTCGGGGTGCCGGACGAGGTGACGGAGCGGATCCGGGAGCGGCTGGCGGCGGACGGGGGGTGACGGGGCGGATCCGGGAGCGGCTGGCGGCGGACGGGGGGTGACGGGGCCTCCCGGTGCGGTGGCCGTCCCCCGCCGCCGGGGTGACCGGCCGCCGGGGTGACCATCGGAAGAATCGCTCGTTCTGCTGAACGTGAGCACCCAGGATCTCGACCCCTCCCCCACGGGTCCCGTCGACGTCGAGCAGGCCGAGGCCGCGCTCGTCGAGCGCTATCCGCGGCTCGTCCGCATCGCCTATCTCGTCCTGCCGCCCACGCTCGGCCGCAACCGCCGGGTGCTGACCGCCCACGCGCTCGTCCAGCGCTCGCTGCCGCGCCGCCGGGTGCCGGGGCCGCGGCGGGCCGAGGACGCGGTCGATCCCGGGTACGCGTACGTACGGGGGGAGGTGCTGCGGCAGGCCCTGGTCGCCGGGCTGCCGCTGCGGCGGCTGGCGCTGCCGCGCCGGGCGCAGTTCCCGCCGCTGCTGCCGCACGTGTGGGGGCTGCGGCTGTTCCCCCGGGTGGGCGGCGCCGACGAACTCGCCCTGGACCAGCGGCTCTCCCGCCTCTCCGGCCCCGGCCGCGCGGCCTACGTCCTCCGCGGCCTGGAACGCCAGGGCGACCCGGAGGTGCTGCGCGCCCTGGCCTCGGCGGGGGTGGAGGACCCGGCGGCGGCTTTGGCGGAGGCGGACGCGGTGGACACGGTGGACACGTGGGACGTGTCGGGGGGCGGGGCGGACGCGGGGGGCCCGGGTGCCCCCGCCGTCGACCGCCCCTCCGTGGTCGGCGGGCAGGGGCGCCGGGGCGGCGGGCCCGGGGCGGCCGGGGGCCCGGACGTGCCGGGCACGTCAGGTGCCGGTGGCCCGGCCGGCGCCGGGCTCGGACGTACCGAAAGGTCCGAGCGGGTCGGCGAGCAGGGCGGCCCGGGGAGGACCGGGGGCCGGGTCGGACGGCCGGGTGGGCCTGGTGGGCCTGGTGGGCCGGAACGTGGCTTGGGGCTTGGGCGTTCGGTGCCGGGCGCGGGGAGCACGGCGGGGCCCGGACGCCCCGCATCCGGTGCGGGAAGCGCGGCGGAGCCCGGATACGCGGCACCCGGCGCGGGGGCCGAGACGGGATCCGGGCGTCCGGCGGTCGGCTCAGAGGCCACGGCGGGCACCGGACGCCCGGCGTCCAGCGCGGAGGCCGCGGCGGAATCCCGGCGTCAGGCGTCCGGTGCGGGACCCGCAGCGGGAGCTGGGCGGCAGGTGCCCGGTGCGGAGACGACAGCGGGGCCCTGGCATCGGGCGCCCGGCGCGGGTGCCACGGCGGGATCCGGGCGTCCGGCGCCGGGTACGGGGATCACAGCCGGGTCCGGGGGCCCTGCACCCGGTGCGGAGGCCGCAGCAGGCCTCCGGCAGCCCGGCGCCGGGGCCCCGGGGGGACCGCTCGGGGGAACGTCCCCCCGGCGTCCCCGGCTCAGTGGTGCCGCCCTGCTCGAATCGGACGAGTTCGATCCCTGTGCGTTGCAGGCGCGGCCGACCGATCTGTTGCGGCGGCGGCAGCACGTGCGGGCCGGGGTGACGGCCGTCGTGGCGTTGGTGGTGTGCGGGGCGCTGCTCGGGCTGCCGGGGGACGGGTGGGGGCGGGACGGTGCCGCGGCGCCGTCGTACGCGCGGAATCCCGCCGCCGAGGCCGCGCTCGATCCGGCCGCCGTCAAGCGGGTCGGTCCGGCGGTCTGGCCGGGGGCCACCCGGCGGGACTTCTCCGTGTGGCCCGCGCGCGGTGACCTGGCCGGGGACCGTGCGCTGCTGCGGCGGGCCCTCGCCGTATGGGCGCGGCCCGGAGGCGCCGTGCAGTCGTCCGCGACGCCGGGGACCCCCGTCGGGCCTCCGATGGGGCCGCCCCAACTGCTGTTCGCGGGCCGGGTGGACGCGGTGCGGGTGGTGCTTTTCCACGACGGGCTGCGGGCCGTGCGGTACGCGGAGCCGGTGGAGGGGACGGCGGGCGTCGCGCTCGACTTCGCGCGGACGGACGGGGCCGACGCGGTCGGCTCGACGGCGCTCGTCGTGTCCCGCGCGGCGGGCAACGTCCGCTACCTCACGGCCCCCTGGGTACGGGAGACGGCCGTGCGGAACCTGCTGCTGCCCGCGAAGGAGCCGTACGCCCTGGCCCGGGACGCGCACGGCGTCACCGACCCGGTGCCGAGTCCGGCGCAGGCGAAGGGCTGCACCCGCTGGAACACCCTCCAGACGCGGGACGGTTCGGGCCTCCGGCTCTTCACCGACCTCGGCGAGCTGGCGCCCGCCCGGCTCCTGTGGGGCCGCCCGGCCGCCCCGGCGGACGCGACCGGGCCGGAGGCGCGGGAGGCCTGGGCGCGGACGGCCTGCCAGCTGACGACGGTGCGGGCGCACGGGGTGCGGTCGGTGAACGCCTGGCGGTTCGCCCGGCAGCGGCTGCCGGAGGGCGCGGGGCTCGGCGCCTGGCTGTGCACCCGCGCGGAGACCTGGCGGGGCACGGGCGACCGGGTCCTCGCCCAGTTCCTGGTCCCGTCGCCGGAGGTGCCGGCGGCGCTCGCGGCCCGCTCCGAGGGCTCGCCGGCCTGCGGGGTGCGCGATCCCCGGGTCCTGGCGGGCGTGCTGTGGCAGGCGCCGGGCGGCAACCGGTACGTCCTGGCGGCGGGCTCCCCCGACTTCGCGTCCCTGGAGGTCTCGGGCGGGGTGGAGGGCCGCACGGACGGCCCCGTCCTCGCCGTGCGGGCGGGCGCGGGCGCCGAGGCGGACCTGGACGGCACCCTGCGGGACGGGACGCGGAGGGCCGCGCTGCGGTGAGGGGTGCGGGGCCGGGCCCGGGCTCTCCCCCGCACCCGGGTCCGCGTCCGTGCCCGGGCCCTCCCCCGCACCCCTCCCCCTCCCAAAAAGAAGCCGCACGCACCTGTTCCCGTCGCTTACCCCTCAGTACATTGACGGCATGTCTAATACGCAGCCTGCACCGGTGGCGTCGGAGCACGTCGAGCTCAAGGCCCGCAAGGTCTCCTTCGACTGGGAGGAGACTCCGCTCCACTGGGTTCCGGGCGATCCGTTCACCACGCACACCATCAACGTGCTGCACCTGCTGCTCCCGGCCGGCGAGCGCTGGTTCGTGCACGTCTACAAGCAGGCGCTGCCGTACATCACGGACGACCGGCTCCGCGAGGACGTCATCGGCTTCATCGGCCAGGAGGCCATCCACTCCCAGGCCCACGACGACGTCCTGCCGCACCTGCGGAAGCAGGGCCTCGACCCCACCCCGTACACCGCGCAGGTCGACTGGTTCTTCGAGAAGCTGCTCGGGGACCGCGCCCTGCCGCCGGGCCGGGCGCGCCGCTGGTGGCTGATGGAGCGGGTCGCGGTCATCGCCGCCATCGAGCACTACACCGCCTTCCTCGGCGACTGGGTGCTCAACGCCGACGAGCTCGACCGGATCGGCGCCGACCCGACCATGCTCGACCTGCTGCGCTGGCACGGGGCCGAGGAGGTCGAGCACCGCTCGGTCGCCTTCGAGCTCTTCATGCACCTCGACGGCGGCTACCGGCGCCGCGCCCGCACCTGGGCCGTCGCCTTCGGCGGGCTCGCCTTCTTCTGGCAGCGGGGCGTCCGCTTCTTCATGGAGAACGACCCGAGCCTCTTCGACGCCAAGCCCTCCCTCGCGGACTTCGTCCGCCGGGGGCGGCGGGGCGTGCTGCCCTCCACCCCGGCCATGCTGCGCTCCATACCGCGCTACCTCAGCCGCTCCTACCACCCCTCCCAGGAGGGCGACACCGCGCAGGCCGTGGCCTACCTCGCCTCCTCCCCCGGCGCCAACGGAGGCCACTGATGGCCCGGTTCGCCGCCGTCGCCCTCGCCGCCGGGGCCGCGCTGCTCGTCCGCCGCGCCGTCCGCAGCCGCATGTCCACCGCCCCGCTGTGGCCGATGCCCGCCCTGGACGAGCCGGTCTCCGGATACGGCCGGGGCCGCACGGTCCCCCTCAAGGCCCTGGTGACCGGCCGCTCCACGCCCGCCGAGGGCGTCGTGGAGCTGCGCCTCGAAGGCTCCGGGCTGCCCGCCTGGCAGCCGGGCGCCCACATCGACCTGGTCCTGCCCTCCGGGCTCGTCCGGCAGTACTCGCTCTGCGGCGACCCCGCCGACGCCGGCGCGTACACGGTGGCCACCCGGCTGATCGAGGCCGGGCAGGGCGGCCGGGGCGGGTCGCGGGAGGTCCACGAGCAGCTCCACGAGGGCGTGGAGGTCGAGGTCCGGGGCCCCCGGAATCGCTTCCCGCTGGTCGACGCGCCCGCGTACGTCTTCGTCGCGGGCGGCATCGGCATCACCCCGCTCCTGCCCATGCTGCGTGCCGCCGAGGCGGCCGGGACGGACTGGCGGCTCCTGCACTGCGGCCGGAGCCGCGCCACCATGCCGTACCTCGCCGAGACCGAGGCGCTGGGCGGCGGGCGGACGACCGTGGTCGCGGAGGACGAGTCCGGCCTGCCCGACCTGGGTTTCCTCGGGGACCTGCCGGAGGGGGCCGTCGTGTACTGCTGCGGTCCCGACGGCCTGATGGACGCGGTCGGCGCGGCGATGCCCGAGGGCCGGACCCCGCGCCTGGAGCGCTTCTCGGCGTCCGCGACGACCGGCGGCAGCGCCTTCGAGGTCGAACTGCGCCGCTCCGGCCGCACGGTGGCGGTGGCCGCCGGCCAGTCGCTCCTGGACGCGGTCCGCACGGAGCTGCCGGACGTCTCGTACTCCTGCCGGCAGGGCTTCTGCGGGACCTGCCAGCAGCGGGTCCTGGAGGGCGAGATCGACCACCGGGACGAGCTGCTCACGGACGCCGAGCGGGACGACTCGATGCTGATCTGCGTCTCGCGCTGCGCGGGGAAGCGGCTCGTGCTCGACCTGTGAGCCCCGGCCCCTAGGGGAGGACCAGCCAGTCCAGGGCGAGCGCGGCGAGCAGGCCGCCCACCAGGAGCCAAGTCCCCAGGCGGGTACGGCCGTTGCGGGAGAGCTCGATCACGACCCCGCAGAGGATCATGGCGAGTCCGTACACGCCGACGACCAGGACGGACGTACGGCTCGCGAGGCGGACGACGAGGACGACGGCGAGGGCGACGAGGAGCACGGAGGCGGCGGCGACGCGGAGGCGCCTCGCCTGCTTGGGGGTGAGGCCCCCGGTGGGCCGTCCGTCGGCGTCGTCGACCCCGTCGTCCTCCTCGTCGAGTCCGTCCTCGTCGAGTTCGCCGCCCTCTTCCTCGTGCGGTTCGGCGGGCTCCCGTATGCCCGGGGCTTCGGACGTCCCCGCCGCGTCGGGGACTTCGGGGGCTTCGGGGACTTCCGCGGCCCCGGCGGGCTTCGGGGCCCCGGGGGCCTTCGGGGTCCGGGTCGCCGGGGTGTCCTGGTCGGAAGCGCTCATGGGGCAGGAGCGTAACGGACACCATTAGGCTGTTCGCATGACGACCGGGGTGCGCCGCAGGATGGGCGTCGAGGAGCGCAAGCAGCAGCTGATCGGGGTGGCCCTCGAACTCTTCGGCCACCGCTCTCCCGACGAGGTGTCCATCGACGAGATCGCCGCGGCCGCGGGCATCTCGCGACCGCTGGTCTACCACTACTTCCCCGGCAAGCAGAGCCTCTACGAGGCGGCCCTCCGGCGGGCCGCCGACGAGCTGGCGGCCCGGTTCGTGGAGCCGCCCCGGGGGCCGCTGGGCGCCCGGCTGCTGCGGGTGATGGGCCGGTTCTTCGACTTCGTGGACGAGCACGGCCCCGGTTTCGCGGCGCTGATGCGGGGCGGCCCGGCCGTCGGTTCCTCGACGACGAACGCGATGATCGACGAGGTGCGGCAGGCCGCGTACGAGCAGATCCTCGCGCACCTGGAGGTCGAGGAGCCCTCGGCCCGCCTGGAGTTGGTGGTCCGCTCCTGGGTGTCCCTCGCCGAGTCGACGGCGCTGCTCTGGCTGGACGGGCGGCGGGTGCCGCGCGCGGAGCTGGAGTTGCAGCTCGTGCACGACTTCGCGGCCCTCGCCGCGGTGAGCGCCGCGTACGACCCCGGGATGGCGGAGATCCTGGTCGGCATCCTGGCCGACGAGCCGGCCGACGGCCCCTTCGGGGACCTGGTGGCCCGGCTGGCCGCGCTCGCCCCGGCCCCCGCCCCGGACGCCCTGTCCGCCGTGCCCGACCAGCGCTTGCCGTAGGGCGGTCCGGGGCCGCGAACCGCCGTGCCGCCGATGGGGAGCCGGAAAGGCCCGCCGCCGACGGCACGCACGTCCTACGGGGTGACCCGGGGGGGCGGGTGCGCCTCCCGGGAGCCGGTCAGCCGGCCTTGAACACCGCCGCCGTCCGCGCCGGGACCGTGAAGGTGCCCGAGTCCTTCGCGTAGGAGGCGGTCTTCACGACCGCGTCGGAGCCCTTGGCCTGGACGGGGTGCAGGCGGTAGCCCTTGCCGGCCAGGTCGGTGACCTTCTGCTGCTGCGGCCCCGGGGTCGCGTTGAGGACGACGACCAGGTCGCCCAGGCGCATGGTGATCACGCCGGGGGTCTCGTCGCGGCCGGAGAGCGGGAAGGTCAGGGCCGACCGGACCCGGTCGGCGGTGGCCAGGGAGAAGACCGGTTCGGTGGTGCGGATCTTCTGGAGGTCCCGGTAGGCGGCCGAGGCGCCGTCGATCTGCGCGCAGCCGACGGTGAGGGACGGGTTCGTCAGGAGGGGCTTGCCGAAGCCCCACTTGGGCTGGTTGTCGGCGGCGGGCGGGAGGCCCCGGCCGAAGCCGTTGCCGTCGCGGCAGTCCCAGTGGATGGCGTTGAACCAGTCGCCGCTGTCGTACGAGTTGCGGTCCAGGGACTTGGAGCGCAGCAGGTCCGATCCGGCCTGGGAGAGCGCCGGGCCCTGCGAGAGGGTGGCCGTCGCCATGGCGAGGACCTGGGCGCGGGCCCGGTCGGCCGGGGACGTGCCCGCCGGGAGCTTGAAGGCGAGCGCGTCGTACAGGGACTCGTTGTCGTGGGCGTCGGCGTAGGCGAGGGCGTCGCCGGGGGCGGCCGCGTAGCCGGCCGGGGAGCCGTTGTAGTCGACCTCGGAGCCCTTGACGGTGCGGCCGGAGGTGTCGGTGAAGGTGTAGTCGGCGAGGTTGCCGGTCAGGCCGACCTTGATGAGGTCCTGGTAGTGCAGGAGGCGGGCCTTCTGCTCGGCCGGGGTGCCGTTGGCGGCCGAGGCGTTGGGGTCGGTGTAGAGGCCGGAGGCGAAGCCCTGGACGCCCGGGTCCTCGTCGAAGGGGCCGCCGCCGCGCACGGCGTCGCGGGCCCGGTCGGAGAAGGTCGCGATGCCCGTCCCGGCCATGTTCTTCTGGGTGGCCTGGACGAAGCGGGCGTCGTCGGCGACCTCGCCGAAGTTCCAGCCCTCGCCGTAGAGGACGATCGCCTTGCCGTCGACGCCGTCCTTCGCGACCGTCAGGGCGTCGAGGGCCTTGCGGACGGCGAGGACGTTCTCCTTCGGGTGGTGGCCCATGAGGTCGAAGCGGAAGCCGTCGACCTTGTACTCCTTGGCCCAGGTGACGATCGAGTCCACGACGAGCCTGCCCATCATGGCGTTCTCGGGCGCGGTGTTGGCGCAGCAGGTGGAGGTGGTGACGGCGCCGTCGGCGTCGAGCCGCTGGTAGTAGCCGGGCACGATCCGGTCGAGGACGGACTTGTCGGACTGTCCGGCGGCGACGGTGTGGTTGTAGACGACGTCCATGACGGTGCGCAGTCCGTCGCCGTTGAGGGCCTGGACCATCCGCCGGAACTCGACGGTGCGGCGGGTGCCCTCGGGGTCGGTGGCGTAGGAGCCCTCGGGGACGGTGTAGTGCAGCGGGTCGTAGCCCCAGTTGAAGCCGTCCTTCGCCGCGGCGGCGGCGACGCAGGCCTGCTGCTCCTCGGAGTCGGGGGCGTACGCCTTCAGGTCGCAGGCCGGGGCGGTCTGGTCGCCCTTCTTCTCGGGGATGGTGCCGATGTCGAAGGCCGGGAGGAGGTGGACGTAGGAGGTGCCGGAGTCCGCGAGGTCGCGCAGGTGCTTCGAGCCCTTGCTGTCCTTGTCGGTGAAGGCCAGGTAGGTGCCCCGGTGGTCCGCGCGGGCCGTGGGGTCGGCGATCGAGAAGTCCCGGATGTGGAGTTCCTGGATCTGGGCGTCCCGCAGCGGTACGGCGGCGGGCTTCTTCAGCGTCTTCCAGCCGGTGGGGGCGAGCTTCGGGTCGGTGAGGTCGACGGCGAGGCTGCGGGCGGAGTCGGTGGTGAGGGCGGTGGAGTAGGGGTCGGTGACCTTGTTGGTGACGAGCTTCTGGACGGTGGGGGCCCAGACCTCCACCGCGTAGCGGTACGGCTTGCCGGTCCAGGACTTCGGGCCGGTGGCGGACCAGACGCCGGTGGTGTCGTCGCGGCGCATGGCGACGGTCCGGCCGTCGAGTTCGAGGTCGACGGACCGGGCGGTGGGGGCCCAGACGGAGAGGGTGACGCCGTGGCGGCCGAAGACCGGGCCGAGGGCGGTCTTCGCGGCCTTCTTCGCGTACAGGTCGTCGAGGACTCCGGCGGTCTGGACGCCGGTGGCGGCGAGCAGGGCGCCGTTGGCGGCGCGCTGGGTGGCGATCAGCTGGCCGCGCAGGGACTCGCGGGTCCGGTCGGCGTCGCGCGGGTCGACGGTGAAGGCCGGGTAGTCCTTGAGGTGCGGGTACTTCGCCTTCTGGGCGTCGGTGAGCGTCGCCCGGTCGAGCCGGAGCCACTGGCCCTCGGTGTTCAGGGCGCCGCCGGTGACGGCGATCCCGCCGTCCTTCGCGTACACCAGCTGCTGGCTGGTGGCGTCGGTGGCCTTCACCTTCCAGACGACGGTGTTCCGGTCGATCCACTGGGCCGAGGCCTTGGTGAGGTCGAGGTCGGGGGTGCCGCCGACGGTCGGCAGGAGGTACTTGGGCTTCCCGCCGAGCAGCCAGACCTCGTGGCCGTAGGTGGCGAGGTCGAGGGACTGGTCGGTGGGCAGGTCCTTCTGGTCGCCCTTGTGGAGGATGTACGAGAGGGAGGTCGCACCCTCGGCGAGCGGCACCTCGTAGACGGCGCCGTACGCGTCGACGCGGACGGGCATCAGGGGCTTGGACCAGTCGGTGGGCTGGGCGGCGCCGGTCCAGGTGTGCAGGCCCCAGCCGTCGTAGTCGCCGTCGGCGCGCTGGTAGTGCAGGACGGCCTTGGTCTTGTCCGGGGTGACGGGGGCGGGATTGGTGTCGGACTGGCCGTCCTGGCCCTGGGTGATCCAGACCTCGCCGGTGCGGCCGAGGTCGACGGTCCTCTGCGGGCCGTCGGCGGCGCCGTCCTTCTCGACGGTGTACGGGATCGTGGCGGCGCCCTCGGGGACCTCTACCCAGGCGAAGGCGCCGTGGGCGTCGCGGCCGGTGAACGCGGCCTCCTGGCCGGCGGCCTTCAGCTTCCAGCCGTCGTAGTTCCCGTCCGCGCGCCGGTAGTGGACGATCGCGTGGGTGCGCTCGACGGCGACCGGCTTCTCGGGGGCCGGGGGCGCGCCCGCCGTGGTGGCGGCGGTGGCGCTCGCGGTGCGGCCGGAGCCGTCGACGGCGACGGCCTTGTAGCGCAGGGGGGTGCCGGCGGGGGCGGTGACGTGCTGGGTGACCTTGTAGGGGGCGTGGTCGGCGGTGCCGAGGGTCTGCCAGCGGCCGTTGCCGACCTGGGCGGCGAAGACGACCCGGTTGAGGCCGCCGCCGGTGACGTCGGCGGAGAGCTCGACGGTGCCGGTGGCTCCGGCGGCGGGGGCCCTGAGGTGCACGGAGGGCTTCACGGCCGGGGCCGGGAGGGCCCGGTCGGCCTTGAGGACCAGGGAGGAGAGGGCCGGGACGGTGACGGTGACCTCGCCGCCCTCCGCCGCGACGGCGCCCCGGCCGCCGTACAGGGTGTGGAAGGCCGCCGAGTCGACGGGGATGGTGACGGTCTTGTCGGCGGTGGAGCCGTTGCTGGCGACGAGGTACTCGGTGCGCGCCTTCGCGTCCGTGCGGGAGAAGGCGTAGACGGAGCCCTCGGCGTACCGCTCCTGCTGGATCCCGTCGCGCAGGGCCGGGTGTTCGCGGGTGAGCTTCGAGAGGGCGGCGACGGAGCGGTAGACCGGGTGGCCGGTGTCGTACGCGTCGGTGGCGTGGGTGCGGTCGGTGCCGAGCTGGTCGTCGTCCAGGTAGTCGGCGGCCTTCGAGGCGAAGAGGGGCTGGCGGGCGTCCTTGTCGCCGCCGGCGCCGGTGAAGCCCTGCTCGTCGCCGGAGTAGATCACCGGGTTGCCCCGGGAGAGGAACATCAGCTCGTTGGCGAGCCGGGCCCTCTTGAGGAGTTCGGCGTCGGTGGCGTTCGGGTTGTCCTGCTTGAGGAAGGTGCCGATGCGGCCCATGTCGTGGTTGCCGAGGAAGGTCACCTGCTCGTAGGCGTTGGCCTTGTCGGTGGTGTACCGGTAGTCCTCGGCGAAGACCTTGGCGAGGCGGTCGGCCCCGGCGCCCTGGGAGGCGAAGGCGCGGGCCGCGTCCTGGAAGGGGAAGTCGAGGGTGGCGTCGAGCCGGCCCCGGGTGACGTAGGGGGCGGTGACGGCCGTGTCGGCGGAGTACACCTCGCCGAACATGAAGAAGTCCTCGCGTCCGCGCTTCTTCGCGTAGGCGTCGAGGGCGGTGGCCCACTGGGTCCAGAAGTCCAGGTCGACGTGTTTGACGGTGTCGATGCGGAAGCCGTCGATCTTGAAGTCGCGGACCCACTTCTCGTAGATCCGCTTCATGCCCTCGACGACCTCGGGCCGCTCGGTCCAGAGGTCGTCCAGGCCGACGAAGTCGCCGTACTCGGCGGACTCGCCGACCCAGGTGGAGTCGCCCCGGTTGTGGTACATCGTGGGGTCGTTGAGCCAGGACGGGACCTTGACGCCCTTCTCCGCCACCGGGGTGTAGGGGAAGGAGTCCGCGTCCACCCGGCCGACGGCGTTCCGGTCGTCGAAGGGGCGGCCGTCCTCGTCGAGGTAGGGGTAGGCGCCCTTGGGGCGGTAGCCGTACTTCTTCTCGGCGTAGTCGACGGTGTCGGCGGTGTGGTTGGTGATGACGTCGAAGAAGACCTTCATGCCCTTGGCGTGGGCGGCGGCGATCAGCCGCTCCAGGTCGGCGTTGGTGCCGAAGTGGGGGTCGACCTGGGTGAAGTCGGTGATCCAGTAGCCGTGGTAGCCGGCGGAGGCGTTCTCGCCCTCGCCCTGCACGGGCCGGTTCTTGAAGATCGGCGCCATCCAGATGGCGGTGGTGCCGAGGCCCTTGATGTAGTCGAGCCGCTGGGTCAGGCCCTTGAGGTCGCCGCCCTGGTAGAAGCCCTTGTCGGCGGGGTCGAAGCCGGTGCGGGTGCGGCTGCCGGTGAGGCCGCCGCGGTCGTTGGACGGGTCGCCGTTGGCGAAGCGGTCGGGCAGGACGAAGTAGAACTGCTCGCGGGTGAGGTCCTGGCGGGCGGGCTCGGCCGCGAGCGCCCGGTCGGACGGCGGGGCCGGGGGCTTCGGCGCGGCGGTCGCGGGCACGGCGGGCACGAGGGCCGCGCACAGGGCGGCGGCCAGTGCGACCGCCGTTCTCTTGCGTATCACGGGGAGTCTCCCTGGAGGTACGGGAAGAGGGGGCCGCCCCGGACGGGGCGGCCCTTGCGGTGCGGGATCAGCGGGTGGAGTACGGCTGGTGGGGGGTCAGCCGTGTTTCAGCTGCGGTTCAGCTGCGGAACGTGTCGTTCAGGACGAGCTGCCCGGAGGCGGGGACGGTCGCGGTGCGGTCGGCGCCGGACTCCCAGGTGACGTTCCCGGCGGCGTCCTTGCGGACGTACTTGTACGCGAAGGTCGTCCCGGCGGGCAGGGAGAGCGTCAGCTTCCAGACCGGGTAGGCGGCCGGGTCGAGCTTGGGGGCCGAGGCCGGGGACCAGTTGCCGAGTGCGGCGAGGTTCCCGGTGACGTGGATGTTCTGGCCGACGACGGTGGTCGCGGTGGCCTGGAAGGAGGTGCCGGTGGAGGCGGGCGGCGGGGTGGTGGTGCCGCAGCTCTTGGCGTTGACGTGCAGGGCGAGCGCGGTGTTGGCGCCCAGGGTGGCCGTGAACCGTCCCGAACCGTCGACCGTGACGGGGTTGTTCGACTGCACGTCGCAGTAGGTGCCGGCGGGCAGGGAGGTCTGGTAGGTGCGGGTGAGCGCCGAGGACTCGTGGTTGAGGGCCACGTACGCCTTGGAGCCGCGGCCGAACGCGATCGCGTTGTTGCCGTTGTCCCACCAGTTCGTGACGGCCTGGCCGCGCGCGGTGTTGCGGAAGGCGACCATGGAGGAGATCTCGCGCCAGGCGTGCTGGCACTTCCAGCCGTCGCTGTAACAGGCGTTCACCTGGCCGCCGTTGGGCGGGCCCGCGTCCTTGTCGGTCCACTCGTAGCCGGAGTGGACGTCCGGGGAGCCGTAGGGCCAGGCGAGCATGAAGACGGAGGCGAGGGTGTAGTTCGCGCCGTCCTTGTAGGACAGGGTGTCGCCGACGCGCTCGGTGTCGTGGTTGTCGACGAAGACGCCGGACTGGCCGGAGGGCATGTGACCCCAGGCCTCGCCGAAGTTCTTGAGGTACGCGAGCTTCTCGTTCTGCAGGACGCGCTTGAGGTCGCGGGCGTAGCGGAACTCCTGCACGTCGCCGCTGCCGAGGTACTCGCTCGGGGAGACGGCCTCGCCGGCGCCGTGGATGGCCTCGTGCTTCCAGTACGCGCCGGGGTTGGTGAGCCGCGACTTGATGTTCGCGAGGTCGGCGGCCGGCATGTGCTTGGCGGCGTCGATGCGGAAGCCGTCGACGCCGAGGGAGAGCAGGTCGTTGAGGTAGCCGGCTATCTTCCCGCGGACGTAGTCCTCGCCGGTGTCCAGGTCGGGGAGCTTGACCAGCTCGCAGTTCTGGACGTTGGCCCGGTCCTGGTAGTTCGTGATCTCGGCCCGGCAGTCGTCCATGTCGGCGCCGGAGTAGAGGCCCGGGTAGTCGTACTTGGAGAACGGGGTCCCGCCCGTTCCCGTGCCCGACCCGTTCGCCATGTGGTTGATGACGGAGTCCACGACGACCTTCACGCCCGCCGCGTGACAGGTGTCGATCATGTTCTTGAAGGCGGTGCGGTCCCCGAGGCGGCCGGCGATCTTGTAGCTGACCGGCTGGTACGAGGTCCACCACTGGCCGCCCTGCACGTGCTCCTGGGGCGGGGAGACCTGGACGTAGCCGTATCCGGCGGGTCCGAGGCGGTCGGTGCACTCCCGGGCGACCGAGGAGAACTTCCACTCGAACATCACCGCGGTGACGTCCTTCTCGCCGGGCGGTGCGGCCTGGACGGGACTGTTCCCCGTGACGGCCACAGCGGCTCCCGCCACGAGGGCGAGTGCAGCGGCCACGGTCTTTCTGGCCATGTTTCCTCCTGCTGACTTCACTGTCGCAAGAAGTTGCCGAAAAAATCAGCAACTGTTTTCAGCCGTGACCGTATGAGCGCCCCGACGCCCGGTCAACCCTCCGGACACCGCAACGCAATTTGTTACGAAAGGACTTGCGGTCCCGCGGCGTCCGAGGCGTCCCGCGCGGGCGCCTGCGCGGTCGAGCCGCGCACCACCAGCTCCGGCTGGAACACGAACTCGGTGCGCTGGACGGGGTTGCCCTCGATCTCCTCCAGGAGCGCGCCCACGGCGGCCGTCGCCATGGCCTGCACGGGCTGGCGGACGGTGGAGAGCGGCGGGCTGGTGAAGGCGATGAGGGGCGAGTCGTCGAAGCCGACGACGGAGACGTCCCCGGGCACGTCGAGGCCCCGGGCGCGGACCGCGCGGATCACGCCGAGCGCCATCAGGTCGGAGCCGCAGACGATGCCGGTGCAGCCCTCGCGGAGCAGGATGTCGGCGGCCGCGTGGCCGCCCTCGACGCCGAAGAGCGTGGGCCTGATGAACCGTTCGGCGTCCGCGCGCTCGACGCCGAGCAGCTCGTACAGCTCGGCGGTGAAGCCCTCGGCCTTGCGGCGGGAGGGGACGTAGCGGGTGGGGCCGATGGCAAGGCCGATGCGCTCGTGGCCCAGCTCGACCAGGTGCCGCACGGCCATGCGGGCGGCGGCCCGGTCGTCCGGGGAGACGAAGTTGGCGTCGACGTGCTCGTTGTAGCCGTTGATGAGGACGAACGGCACGCCCCGGGCGGCGAGCCGGGCGTAGCGGGCCGGGTCGGCGGTGGCGTCCGCGTGGAGCCCGGAGAGGAAGACGATGCCGGAGACCCCGCGCTCCACGAGCTGTTCGACCAGCTCGTCCTCGGTGGCGCCGCCGGGCATCTGGGTGCAGAGCACCGGGGTGTAGCCGTGCCCGGCGAGGACCTGCTCGACGACCTGCGCGAACGCCGGGAAGATCGGGTTGGTCAGCTCGGGCACGACGAGCCCGACGAGGCCCGCGCTGCGCCGTTTGAGGCGTACGGGGCGCTCGTAGCCGAGCACGTCGAGCGCCGCGAGCACCTTGTGCCGGGTCGCGCCGGCCACCCCCGCCTTGCCGTTGAGGACGCGGCTGACGGTGGCCTCGCTCACCCCGGACTGGGCGGCGATGTCCGCGAGCCGCGGGGCGCCCGTTCCGGCGCCCCGCGGCAGGGGGATCGTCACACCGCCCACCAGACGGTGGTGTCGGCGGGCAGCTCCACCGTGTCCGCGCCGGGGGCGACGGGCTCGTTGGAGAGGAGGAACCGGCCGGGCAGCGGGACGGAGATGGCCCGGCCGGTGGTGTTGGCGGTGCAGACGAAGCCGTCGCGGCGGAAGGCGAGGACGCCCTCGGGGGCCTCCAGCCAGGCGACGTCCTCGCCCGCGCCGAGCCCGGTCTGTGTCCGGCGCACGGCGAGCGCGCTGCGGTACAGCTCCAGGGTGGAGCCGGGGTCGCCGGTCTGCGCCTCGACGCTGAGCGCGCCCCAGGTCGCGGGCTGCGGCAGCCAGGAGCCGCCCGCGCCGAAGCCGTACGAGGTGCCCCCGGCGGTCCACGGGATCGGGACGCGGCAGCCGTCGCGGAAGCCGTCCTGGCCGCTGGCCCGCCAGAAGGACGGGTCCTGGCGGACCTCGTCGGGCAGGTCGGTGACGTCGGGCAGGCCGAGCTCCTCGCCCTGGTAGACGTAGGCCGAGCCGGGCAGGGCCAGCATCAGGAGGGTGGCGGCGCGGGCCCGGCGCAGGCCGAGTTCGCGGTCGCCGGCCTCGCGGAGCTGGGTGCCGAGGCCCGCCGGGTTGGCGAAGCGGGTGGCGTGCCGGGTGACGTCGTGGTTGGAGAGCACCCAGGTGGTGGGGGCGCCGACCGGGCGCATCGCGTCGAGCGAGGCGTCGATGACGGTGCGGAGCTCGGTGGCGTCCCAGTGGGTGCCCAGGTACTGGAAGTTGAAGGCCTGGTGCATCTCGTCGGGGCGCACGTAGTTCGCGGTGCGGTCGACGGTGGGGGTCCAGGCCTCGGCGACGAGGACGCGCTCGCCGTCGTACTCGGCGAGGACCTTGCGCCAGGAGCGGTAGATCTCGTGGACGCCGTCCTGGTCGAAGAAGGGCATGACGTCGTTGCCGAGCAGCTTCAGCTGGTCGTGGGCGCCGATGTCGGGCAGGCCCGCGGCCTTGACGAGGCCGTGGGCGACGTCGACGCGGAAGCCGTCGACGCCCATGTCGAGCCAGAAGCGCAGGATGGAGCGGAACTCGTCGCGGACGGCCGGGTGCTCCCAGTTGAAGTCGGGCTGCTCCGGGGCGAAGAGGTGCAGGTACCAGTCGCCGGGGGTGCCGTCCGGGTTCTCGGTGCGGGTCCAGGCCGGGCCGCCGAAGATGGACTCCCAGTCGTTGGGCGGCAGCGCGCCGTCCGCGCCCTTGCCGGGGCGGAAGTGGTAGCGCTCGCGCAGCGGCGAGCCGGGGCCCTCGCGCAGGGCCCGCTGGAACCACTCGTGCTGGTCGGAGGAGTGGTTGGGGACGAGGTCGACGATGATCCGCAGGCCCAGGGCGTGGGCCTCGCGGATCACCGCGTCGGCGTCGTGCAGGGAGCCGAACATCGGGTCGATGGCCCGGTAGTCGGCGACGTCGTAGCCGGCGTCGGCCTGCGGGGAGGCGTAGAACGGCGAGAGCCAGACGGCGTCGACGCCCAGGTCCTTGAGGTACGGCAGCCGGCTGCGGACGCCCTCCAGGTCACCCATGCCGTCGCCGTTTCCGTCGGCGAAGCTGCGCGGGTAGACCTGGTAGATCACGGCGTCTCTCCACCAGCCCGTGTGCGTTCCGGTGGTGGGGACGTCGGCCGGGGCGGCGAGATGCTGGGTCATGTCTTCCCTGGGAGGTAAGGAGGGGCGTGCGAAGGCGGTGGTCGGGCTCAGCCCTTGACGGCTCCGGCGGACATGCCGGTGACCAGGTGCCGCTGGGCGAAGAGGAACACCAGCGCCGCGGGGATGGCGATGAGCACGGAGGCCGCGGACATCGGGCCCCACTGGGCGCCGTACTGGTTGACGAACTTCTGCAGTCCGCCCGCGAGGGTGAGGTTCTCGTCGCCGACCATGAAGGCGGAGGCGTAGGCGACCTCGCCCCACGCGGTGATGAAGGAGTAGAACGCGGTGACGGCGATGCCCGGCTTGGCGAGCGGCAGGATCAGCCGCCAGAAGGTGCCGAAGGGGGTGAGGCCGTCGACGTAGCCGGACTCGTCTATCTCGCGCGGGATGGTGTCGAAGAAGCCCTTCATCATCCAGGCGCAGAACGGGACGGCGATGGTCAGGTACGTGATGACCAGGCCGGCCGGCTGGTTGAGCAGGCCCATCGACGACATGATGTTGTAGATCGGCACGATCAGGACGGCGACCGGGAACATCTGGGTGATGAGCAGCGTCCACATCAGGCCGCGCTTGCCGGGGAAGCGGAAGCGGCTGACGGCGTAGCCGGTGGTGGCGGAGATGAAGACGCCGACGACGGTGGTGAGTCCGGCGATGAGCAGCGAGTTGCCGAACCAGGTGAGGAACGGGGTGTCCCTCAGGAGGTTCGTGTAGTTCTCGAACGTCGTCTCTTTGAAGAAGTCCGTGGTGATGGCGTACTTCGCGGGCTTCAGCGAGGTCAGCAGCACCCAGAGGACCGGGAAGACGGCGATCACGGAGGCCGCGATCAGCGTCAGGTGCAGCGCGGCCGAGGACAGCGGCGAACGGCGTCCGCGGATCGGCGCGTTGGTCGCGGCCCGGGGGGTGGGGGTCGTGGTGGTCACCAGACTTCTCCCTGCTTGCGGAGGACTCGGCGGTAGACCGCGGCGAAGAGCATCAGGAGGATCAGGATGAGCACGCCCCAGGTCGACGACTGGGCGAAGTCGCGCGGACTGACCTCGAAGGAGAACTTGTAGGCCTGGGTGACGAGGATCTGGGTGGCCTCGCCGGGCCCGCCCCGGGTGAGCAGGAAGATCACCGGGAACATGTTGAAGGTCCAGATGGTGGAGAGCAGGATCACCGTCGTGGAGACCGAGCTGAGGCCGGGCATGGTGATGTTGCGGAACCGCTGCCAGGCGTTGGCGCCGTCCATCTCGGCGGCCTCGTACAGCTCGCCGGGGATGGACTGGAGGCCGCCGAGGAGGGCGACCATCATGAACGGGACGCCGAGCCAGACGTTGGTCGCGATGACCGAGAGCTTGGCCCAGGTGGGGTCGTTCAGCCACGGCACGGCGTCGATGCCGCCGCCCGCGAGGATCTTGTTGAGGAGGCCGTTGTCCTGGTTGTAGAGGAAGCGCCAGGCGAAGACGGAGACGAAGCCGGGCACGGCCCAGGGCAGGATGAGCAGCAGCCGGTAGAAGGAGCGGCCGGCGATCTTCCGGTTCAGGATGTTGGCGAGGGCCAGGCCGAGGGCGAAGGTCAGCGAGACGCAGGCCACCGTCCAGACCAGGGTCCAGCCGAGGGTGGAGAGGAACTGGCTGCCGGTGAGGGCGTCGGCGTAGTTGTCCAGGCCGACGAACTCGTAGGTGGCCGGGATCTCGTTGACGCCGATCGACCGCGCGACGTTGCGCTCGTTGGCGTCCGTCAGCGACAGGTAGATGCCGCGGACCAGCGGATAGCCGATGATCACGGCGATCACGACGATCACCGGGGCGACCATCGCCCAGGCGTACCAGTGGGTGGAGAGGGAGCGCTTCTCGGCTCTCCTGCGCTTGCCAGTTCCGCGGCTCCGGCCGCGGGCGACGCTGTCGCCCGCGGCCTTCGCCACCGACTGGCTGGGAGTGTCCACAGCCATCAGCCGGTCTGCCTTCCTGTTACTTCCAGTCCTTGAGGAGCTTGCGGTAGGCGTCGCCGGACGCCTTGGCTCCCGCTTCCGGGGTGGTCTGGCCGGTCAGGACCTTGGTGTACTCGGTGACGAGCGGCGCGAAGAGGCTGCCGGTCTCCGGGATCCAGGGGCGCTCGACGGCCTTCTGGACGACCGGCTTGAAGAAGGAGATCATCTCGTTGGTCGCCACGTCCGGCTTGATGTAGACGGACTCGCGGGTCGGCAGGAGGCTGAGCTCCTTCGCGATCGTGGTCTGCGTCTCGACCGAGGTCATGTACTCGGCGAAGGCGTAGGAGGCGTCCAGGTTCTTGGAGCCCGCGTAGACGGCGAGGTTGTGGCCGCCCTGCGGGGCACCCTGGCCGCCGGAGCCGGCCGGGACCGGGGCGATGCCCAGGTTGGCCTTGTCCGTGAACTCCTTGCCGGCGTAGGTGTCGGCGACGGCCCACGGGCCGTTGATCATCATGGCGACCTTGCCTTCCTTGAAGGCGGTCTGCATGTTGTTCCAGCCGTCGGTCGCGTCGGTCTTGGCCGCGCCGGAGTCCACCAGGTCCTTGACGACCTTGAAGGCCTTCACGCCGGCCGGGTTGTCGACGGTGACGGTCTTCTTCTCGGCGTCGACCAGGTCGCCGCCCTCGCCGTAGAGGAAGGAGAGGAACCAGTAGGCGTCGTCGCCGCGCAGGTAGAGGCCGGGCTTGCCGGTCTTCTGCTTGATCTTGGCGGAGGCGGTCTTCAGCTCGTCGATGGTCTTGGGGACCTCGACGCCGGCCTCCTTGAAGATCTTCTTGTTGTAGAAGATGCCCATGGAGTCGATGACCTGGGGGACGGCGTAGGTCTTGCCCTTGTACTTGGTGGAGGCGGCGGCCTGCTCCAGGAAGTCGTCGGCGTCCTTGAGGGCCGGGGTGCCGTCCAGCGGCGCCAGGTAGCCGAGGTCCGCGAACTCGGGGGTCCAGGCGACCTCGGAGCGGATGACGTCGGGCGCGCCGGAGCCGGACTGCGCGGCGTTCTTGAACTTGTTCTGCGCCTCGCCGAACGGCACGTTCACGTACTTGACGGTGACCTTGGGGTGCTTCTTCTTGAAGTCCTCGGCGGCCTTCTTGAAGACCTTGTCCTCGGAGCCGACCGTGGAGGTGTCCCACCAGGTCACGGTGCCGGAGAGCTCGCCCGAGCCCTTCGAGCCGCCGTTGTCGGAACCGCTGTCGCTCCCGCACGCCGCCAGGGTCACGCCCAGGGCCGCGACCAGCGCGGTGGCCGCTATGCCACGCCGCATGTGAACTCCTTCAACTGATCCCGGGGGGACGAGGGGCTGGAACCTTCCTCATGCGACCGCTCCCTCGCGGCGCTCCGGGTTGGCAGGAACGTAACAGGGATGAAAACGAGCCGAAAGACCTTGCGGGATTTTTCTGCAAGAGCCGGGGATCGTTACATCCGCGTGTCCCTAAGGTTGCCGACGGGTCGCTTGACAGGGCCGGGAGTGCGCCCTTTCGCACCTCGCGCGCCCGTGACGCGCCCCCGGCACGCCCCGCAAGAACTGCAAGACCTTGCAGAAGGACGCCTCCCGGCCACGGCGGACGGGGTGCGCCGGGGCGGTGGGCAATACGCCCCGTGACCGGTACAGTCCACTCCCATGACCGCGCGGCTCTCCGACATCGCAGCCCAGGCGGGGGTCAGTGAGGCCACAGTCAGCCGCGTGCTCAACGGAAAGCCCGGCGTGGCCACCGCCACCCGCGAATCCGTCCTCGCCGCGCTCGACGTGCTCGGCTACGAGCGGCCCGTGCGCCTGCGGCAGCGCAGCGCGGGACTCGTCGGCCTCATCACCCCCGAGCTGGACAACCCGATCTTCCCCGCCCTGGCGCAGGTCATCGGACAGGCCCTGACCCGGCAGGGGTACACGCCGGTCCTCGCCACCCAGACCCCC
Source organism: Streptomyces sp. NPDC093071 (assembly GCF_044754545.1). Lineage (NCBI taxonomy): Bacteria > Bacillati > Actinomycetota > Actinomycetes > Kitasatosporales > Streptomycetaceae > Streptomyces > Streptomyces sp. NPDC093071. The sequence continues at coordinate 462,166 of NZ_JBIVPH010000003.1, forward strand.
GGCGGGTCCACCGAGGACGAGCTCACCGACATGCTGGTGGAGCGCGGCGTCGCCGGCATCATCTTCGTCTCGGGGCTGCACGCCGACACCACGGCCGACATGACCCGCTACGACCAGCTGCGCGGCAAGGGCGTCCCGTACGTCCTCCTCAACGGCTTCTCGCCCAAGGTGCGGGCGCCCTTCGTGTCGCCCGACGACCGGGCGGCGATGCGGCTCGCGGTGACGCACCTGGCCGCGCTCGGGCACACCCGGATCGGGCTCGCCGTCGGGCCGAAGCGGTTCGTGCCGGTGCTGCGCAAGATAGAGGGCTTCCAGAAGGGCATGGAGGAGCGGCTCGGCCTCGCCCCGGAGGAGTCCGAGGAGCTGATCCAGCACTCCCTCTACACCCTGGAGGGCGGCCAGGCGGCGGCGGGCGCGCTGATCTCCCGGGGCTGCACGGCGGTCGTCTGCGCGAGCGACATGATGGCGCTCGGCGCGATCCGGGCGGCCCGGCAGCAGGGGCTCGACGTGCCGAGGGACGTCTCCGTCGTCGGCTTCGACGACTCCCCCCTCATAGCGTTCACCGATCCGCCGCTGACCACCATCCGGCAGCCGGTGCAGGCGATGGGGCAGGCCGCGGTCCGCGCGCTCCTCGAAGAGGTGGGGGGCACCCCGGCCCCGCACTCCGAATTCGTCTTCATGCCCGAGCTGGTGGTCCGGGGCTCGACCGCCTCCGCGCCGTCGGCCGTGAGGCCTCCTTCCTGAGGCTGACCGGGTGCGCACCGGACCCGACCTTGGGATGATCGGTCGGGGGCGGCCATCTGGCAGACTCTCTCCCCATGGGTGAAACGACCGTGAAGAGTTTGGACGACCGGACGACCCCGTCGTCACCCATCGCGGCCGGCGGCAGGTTGTCGCGGCTGCGCACGCACGTGCCCCGGCGGCCCACGATCTGGTTCGAGATCCTGCTGATCGCGGTGAGCTACTGGACGTACTCGCTCATCCGCAACGCGGTGCCGGAGCAGAAGGCCCAGGCGCTCAGGAACGCGGACTGGATCTGGCGGGCCGAGGAGTCCGTCGGGCTCGCCTTCGAGCACACCGTCAACCACGCCGTGAACTCGGTGACGTGGCTGATCGTGGCGATGAACTACTACTACGCGACGCTGCACTTCGTCGTGACCATCGGTGTGCTCGTGTGGCTGTACCGGTGGCAGCCGGGCCGTTACGCGGCGTTCCGCACGGTCCTGTTCGCCACCACCGGCGTCGCCCTGGTCGGCTACTACCTGTATCCGCTCGCGCCGCCCCGGCTGATGAACGGACAGGACTTCATCGACACGGTCCTGGTCCACCACACCTGGGGCTCGATGGCCTCGGGCAACCTCAAGCACGTGTCGAACCAGTACGCGGCGATGCCCTCGATGCACATCGGCTGGTCGCTCTGGTGCGGGATCACGATCTTCCTGCTGGCGAAGGCGCCCTGGGCGCGGATCCTGGGCCTGCTCTACCCGACGGCGACCCTCGTCGTCATCGTGGCCACCGCGAACCACTTCTGGCTGGACGCGGTCGGCGGCATGATCTGCCTGGCCTTCGGCTTCGCCGTCTCGTACTTCTGGTACGGCTCCCGGCCGCACCGGCTGCCGAAGCTGGTCGAGCCGGTGGAGCCGGCGGGCGTGGTCGCGCACGGCGGCCCGGCCCCGGAGACGGGACCGGACCGCGAGAGCGACGCGGAACGGCCGGTCGACTCCCGCCGGTAGGCGGGCCCTCCCTCAGTTCCCCCGGTACGTGATCCGGCCGCCGGCGACGGCGAGCCGGACCGGGGCATCGGCGGTCTCGTCCGCCGGGGCCTCCACCGGGTCCACGCCGAAGGCGGTGAGGTCGGCCCGGAAGCCCGGGGCGATCCGGCCCGCGACCGCCTCCTCCCCCGCAGCGAGCGCCGCGTGCGTGGTCATCCCCTCCAGGGCCATCGGGCCCGTGAGCCCGTGCCGGGCCGAGGCCGCGCCGCGCGGGGCGCGGGCGGTGGCGAGGACCTGCCGGGCGTCGTAGGGGGCGATGGGCCAGTCGGAGCCGAGCGCGAGGTGCGCCCCGGCGTCCCGCAGGTCGCGGCAGCGCCAGGCGCGCCCGGCCCGCTCCTCCCCCAGCCGTACGGACCACTCGTCGGTGTGGTCGGCGCGGGTGTACGCGGTGTGCGGGGGCTGCATCGAGGCGACGACGCCGAGCGCGGCGAAGCGCCCGAGCTGGTCGTCGGGGACGGTCTCGATGTGCTCGATCCGGTGCCGGGGGCCGCCCGCGCCGAGGCCTTCGACGGTGTCGAGGACGTGGCGGACGGCGGCGTCGCCGATGGCGTGGGTGGCGGTGCCGACCCCGGCGCGGTGCAGGTGGGCCACGGCGGCGGAGTACGCGGCCGGGTCGGGCCAGAAGGCGTCGGTGCCCCGGCCGTGGCAGTCGGCGTGCTCCAGCCAGGCGGTGCCGCCCTCGACGGTGCCGTCCATGAAGAACTTCACCCCGCCGATCCGCCACAGCCGCCCGGCCCGCTCCTGGAGCCGTACGAAGGCGTCGAGCTCCTCGGTGGTGACGCCCGGCATGCACCAGGGGGCGAGGCGCAGGCGGAGCGGCAGGTCGCCGTCCTCCTCGATCGCGGCGAGCAGGCCGGGGACGTCGTGTCCGCCGAGGTCCATGACGTGGGCGGAGGTGAGTCCGGTGGCGGCCATGCCGGTGAGCAGGGCGACGAGCCGGTCGCGCCGCTCGGCGTACGGCATGACGGGCATGACCGGGGCCACCAGGTCCATGGCGGCGTGCTCGATCAGGTGTCCGGTGGGGCGCCCGTCGGGACCGCAGACGACCTCGGCGTGCTGGGCGAAGGTCCGGGGCCCGTCGATGCCGGCGGCCCTCAGGGCGGCGGCGCTGACGAGGGCGGAGTGCCCGTCGTAGAGGCGCAGGTGGGCGGGGGCGCCGTCGAGGGCGTCCTCGATCAGGTCGTGGTGGACGGGCCGGCCGCCGAAGGCGTTGTGGTCGAGGCCGAAGCCGAGGACCCAGCCGTCGCGGCGCTCGGCAGTCTGGAGCGCGGCCCGCAGCCCTTCCAGGTCGGTGACGGCCGAGAGGTCGGTTCCGGCGGTCATCTCCAGGCCCCAGACGGGGTGGCTGTGGGAGTCGGTGAGGCCGGGGGTGAGGGTGGCGCCGGCCAGGTCGACGGTCTCGGTGCCGGGTCCGGCCCAGGCGCGGGCGTCGGCGTCGGTGCCGAGGGCGGTGATCAGTCCGTCGCGGACGGCGACAGCGGTGTGGCCGGTGGGTTCGGGGGCGCGGACGCGGGCGCCGACGAGGACGAGGTCGGGTGCGGACACGGGATTTCTCCAGGTGCGGTCTGTGCGGTCTGTGCGGAGGGTGTGGCGGGTTCGGCGGGTTCGGCGGCGAAGCGGGCGTAGACCTCGGGGCGGGTGCGGCGCAGCCGGTACGCGAGGAGGAGCCCGAGGAGGAAGACGGCGGGGGTGGCGGAGAGCAGGACCGTGTTGACGGCGGGCGAGGCCCCGGTGAAGAGGTGGACGTGCCCGACGACGAGGGCGATCGCCCCGGCGAGCAGGACGAAGGCGGTGACGGGGGCGACGACCGTGCGCAGGACGCCCTCGTCGTGCCGTATCCGGCGGAAGAAGAACGGCACGGCGAGCGCGGCGAGGAGCTGGAGGAGCATCAGGCCCAGCATCCCGGGGGTGTTCACCCAGAGCAGGAGCTGCTGGTACGGGTCGGCGCCGGCGAGCGCGAAGCCGAGGACGACGACGGCGCCGAGCACGGTCTGGGCGGCCCCGGCGACGTACGGGGAGCGGTGGCGGGGGTGGATGCGGCCGAGGGCCTCCGGCAGGACGCCCTCCTCGGCGAGGGCGAGGGTGTAGCGGTTGATGGCGTTGTGGAAGGCGAGCAGGGAGGCCAGGACGCTGGTGACGATGAGGACGTGCATCAGGTCGGCGGCCCAGGCTCCGACGTAGGTGGTGATGGCGGCGAAGAAGAGGCCGCCGGGGTCGTCGGCGGCGGCCTTGACGACCTCGTCCTCGCCGAAGGCCTGGATGACGGTCCAGACGACGAAGGCGTAGAAGAGGCCGAGGAAGGCGACCGCGATGTAGGTGGCGCGCGGGACGGTGCGGGCCGGATCCCGGGCCTCGCGCCGGTAGATGACGGTGGACTCGAAGCCGGTGAAGGCGGCGAAGGCGAAGGCCAGGACGGCGGCGGTGCCGCCGGTGAGGACGTGGGCGGGGGCGAGGCCGCCGAGGGAGAGTCCGTGGGCCCCGCCGTCGAGGAGGACGCCTGCGGCGAGGAGCACGAGGATGCCGGTCTCGGCGACGAGGAGGACGCCGAGGACCTTGGCGCCGAAGTCGATGGAGCGGTAGCCGCCGTACCAGATGAGGAGCAGGCCGGCGAGGGAGACGGGCAGCCAGGGGACGTCGTGGCCGAGGGCGGCGGCGGTGTCCGAGGTGGCGGAGCCGAGGAGCCCGTACACCCCGATCTCCATGCCGTTGTAGCCGAGCATGGCGACGAGGGCGGCGGCGATGCCGAGGGGGGTGCCGAGGCCGCGCGCGATGTACGCGTAGAAGGCGCCGGCGCTGCGGACGTGGCGGCTCATGGTGGTGAAGCCGACGGCGAAGACGGTGAGGGTGAGGCCGGCCAGGAGGTAGCCGACGGGGGCGCCGGTGCCGCCGAGCAGGATGGCGACGGGGGCGACGCCGGCCATGACGGTGAGGGGGGCGGCGGCGGAGACCACGAAGAACGAGATGTCGGCGGTGGTGAGGGTGCCGGTTCTCAGTCCCGGGGGCGCGTCGGGGGCGGGTGCGGACATGGCTGGGGAGGGCCTTCCGGTGGCGGTGGCAGGGGTGTCGGGATGTCCGGCCGGACGTAAACCTAAAGGCTTTCGGTTCGCGCAATGTAGCCTCGTCCCCGACCGTTCGGGAAGACCCGACGGGAATCCGACGGGAACCCGGACAGGAAGTGACGTCCCATGGGCCGGCCGCGCAGACCCCTCCTCGACCGGGAGCGCATCGCCACCACGGCGCTGGAAGTCGTGGACGAGAAGGGCGAGTTCAGCGTCCCGCAGATCGCGAAGCGGCTCGGGGTGCAGACGGCCTCCGTCTACCACCACGTGGACGGGCGGGACGGGATCGTGGAGCTGCTCCGCGAGCGGGTGGCCGCCGCCATCGACGGCGGGACGCTCGACCTGGAGCCCTGGGACGCGGCCCTCGTCGCCTGGGCCCGCTCCTACCGGGCCGCCTTCGCCGCCCATCCGCGTACGATCCCGCTCCTCATGACCTCGCCGGTGCGGGCCCCGAAGGTCCTCGCCCAGTACGAGAGGGCCGTCGCCCGGCTGCTCGACGCGGGGTTCGCCCTGCCGGACGTCATGCCCGTGATCATCGCCCTGGAGAACCTCGTCCTGGGCTCGGCCCTCGACCTGGCCGCCCCCGAGGCCATGTGGGAACTCGCCGACGAGACGGCCACCCCCCACCTCGCCCGCGCCCTGGCCGCGGTCCCGGAGGGCCGCGCGAACCAGGCGTTCGAGCTGGCGCTGACGGGGTATCTGGCGCACGTCCGGACGCTGCGGGGGGCGCCGTAGGGGCGGTGGGGGCCGGCCTACGGGGGGCCGTGCCGGTCCCGGGAACCTCGCCGTCTGCGGGAACGGGGCTCTCGGTATCGGCACCCGGGGCCCGTGTCAGCGCCCCGGACCCGTACCGGCGCACCCCGGACCCGCGTCAGCGCGGGCACGGGTGGGCCCGCGCACGCCGGAAGCAGGCCGCGTTCAGGGGCGGTCGTGCCCCGGAGGCGTACCCCCGGAAGGACGCCCCCGCCACCGCCGGAGGCTTCACGCTCCGTAGAACAGCTCCTCGACGACCGCGCGGGCCCGGCGGGTGATCCGCCGGTAGTCGTCGACCATCTCGCCGACGTGGCCCGACTCGTAGCCCAGGTACCTCCCGACCGCCGCGAGTTCGCGCGGCTCGGAGGGGAAGGTGTCGCCGGGGCGGCCGCGGACCAGCATCACCGCGTTGCGGACGCGGGTGGCCAGGACCCACGCCTCGTCCAGGATCTGCGCCTCCTCGGTGGGGACGAGCCCGGCCGCGTGGGCGGCGGCGAGCGCCTCGCGGGTCCGGGTCGTCCGCAGGCCCGGCTCGGCCCAGCCGTGCCGCATCTGGAGCAGCTGGACCGTCCACTCGACGTCGCTCAGACCGCCGCGCCCCAGCTTGGCGTGGAGCGTCGGGTCGGCGCCGCGCGGCAGCCGCTCGGACTCCATCCGGGCCTTGAGGCGGCGGATCTCCCGGACCGCGTCCTCCCCCAGCCCCTCGGCCGGGTACCGCAGCGGGTCGACCAGCTCGATGAACCGCTCGCCGAGGTCCCGGTCGCCCGCCATGTGTGCGGCGCGCAGCAGCGCCTGGCTCTCCCAGACGAGCGACCAGCGGCGGTAGTAGGCGGCGTACGACTTCAGGGTGCGGACCATGGGGCCGCTCTTGCCCTCCGGCCTGAGGTCCGCGTCGATGAGCAGCGGCGGGTCGGCGGTGGGCACCTGGAGGAGCCGTCGCATCTCGGTGACCACCCGGTTCGCGGCCCGGGCCGCCTCCTGCTCGTCCACGCCCTCGCGCGGCTCGTGCACGAAGAGGACGTCGGCGTCGGAGCCGTACCCCACCTCGTGGCCGCCGAAGCGGCCCATGCCGATGACCGCGAACCGGGTCGGCAGCTCCTCGCCCCACTCGGCGCGCACGGCGGCCCGCAGCGCGCCCGCGATCGTGGCCGCGTTGAGGTCGGTGACGGCCTCCCCCACCCGGTCGACCAGCGCGCCCGGGTCGGGCTCGCGGGGGCTGTCCTCGGTGCCGTACGAGCCGATGAGGTCGGCCGCGGCGGTGCGGAACAGCTCCCGGCGGCGCACCCCGCGCGCCGCCGCGACCGCCTGCTCGGCGTCGTCCGCGCGCTTGACCGCCGCCAGGACCTCCTGCTCCAGGTGGTCCCGGTCGCGCGGCTTCAGCCCCTCCGGGTCGCCGAGCAGCGCGACCGCCTCGGGGGCGCGGAGCAGCAGGTCGGGGGCGAGCCGCCCGGCGGAGAGCACCCGGGCGAGGTTCTCGGCGGCGGCCCCCTCGTCGCGCAGCAGCCGCAGGTACCAGGGGGTCTTGCCCAGGGCGTCGGAGACCTTGCGGAAGCCGAGGAGCCCGGCGTCCGGGTCGGCCGAGTCCGCGAACCAGCCGAGCAGCACGGGCAGCAGGGTCCGCTGGATGGCGGCCTTCCGGCTCACCCCGGAGGACAGCGCCTCCAGGTGGCGCAGGGCGGCGGCGGGGTCCGCGTACCCCAGTGCTTCGAGGCGCTGTCCGGCCGCCTTCGGGCTGAGCCGGGTCTCGCCGGGGGCGAGCTGGGCGACGGCGTCGAGCAGCGGGCGGTAGAAGATCTTCTCGTGCAGCCGCCGGACGACGGCCGCGTGCCGCCGCCACTCCTTGGTGAGCGCGGCGACCGGGTCGGTGCGCAGGCCGAGGGAGCGGCCGAGGCGGCGCAGGTCGGTCTCGTCCTCGGGGACGAGGTGGGTGCGGCGCAGCCGGTAGAGCTGGATGCGGTGCTCCATGGCCCGCAGGAAGCGGTACGCCTCGTCCAGCTGGGCCGCGTCGGCCCGGCCGACGTAGCCGCCGGCGGCGAGGGCCGCGAGCGCGTCGAGGGTGGCGCCGCTGTGCAGGGTGGCGTCGCTGCGGCCGTGCACCAGCTGGAGGAGCTGGACGGCGAACTCGACGTCCCTGAGGCCGCCGGGGCCGAGCTTCAGCTCGCGGTCGATCTGGGCGGCCGGGATGTTGTCGACGACCCGGCGGCGCATCCGCTGCACGTCGGGGACGAAGTTCTCGCGCTCGGCGGCCTGCCAGACGAGCGGGGAGACGGCCTCGATGTACCGGGAGCCGAGCTCCGGGTCGCCCGCGACCGCGCGCGCCTTCAGGAGCGCCTGGAACTCCCAGGTCTTGGCCCAGCGCTGGTAGTAGGCGAGGTGGGAGGAGAGGGTGCGGACGAGGGGGCCGTTGCGACCCTCGGGACGCAGGTTGGCGTCGACCGGCCAGATGGTGCCCTCGACGGTGGTCTCGGAGCAGATCCGCATCAGGTGGGAGGCGAGCCGGGTCGCGGCCTGGATCGCCTTGCCCTCGTCGGCGCCTTCGGCCGGCTCTCCGACGAAGATCACGTCGACGTCGGAGACGTAGTTCAGCTCGTGGCCGCCGCACTTGCCCATCGCGATGACCGCGAGCCGGCACTGGGCGGCGTCGGCGGGCGCGGCGGCCTCGGCGAGGGCGAGCGCGGCGCGCAGGGTCGCCGTCGCCAGGTCGGCCAGCTCGGCGGCGGCCTGGGCGACGTCGGTGGTGCCGCACACGTCACGGGCCGCTATGGCCAGCAGGCAGCGGCGGTAGGCGACCCGCAGCGAGACCGGGTCGTCGGCGTCGGCGAGCCCCCGCTCGAACTCGGCGACCCCCGGGTGCAGGTCGGCCGCCTCGTACGTGACGAGGGACTCCCAGTCGCGGGGGTGGCGGGCCAGGTGGTCGGCGAGCGCCTCGGAGGCGCCGAGCACGCCGAGGAGCCGGTCCCGGAAGGGCTTGGCGGAGAGCAGGGTGGCGGTGAAGGTCTGCCGCTCGGTCTCGGGCTGCGCCTCGACGAGCCTGACCAGGCCGCGCAGGGCGAGGTCGGGGTCGGCGGTGGCGCCGAGGGCGTCGAGGAGGACGGAGTCGCCGCGCAGCGCGGACAGCTCGGGCACGTCCAGGAGCCGCTCGGCTCCCGAGGGGTCGGTGAACCCGTGCCGCAGCAGCCGTGAGAACGTACTGCTCCTGCGTCCCGGCACCGTCATTCCGCCGCTCCCTCCGAGCACGTCCGAGCCCCGGGGCGAGCCGGGGGAACGAGCCTATCCGGCGCGGGGGGCGGGAGCGTGCGGGCCTTCGGTTCGCAGCGGATCACACGTGATGTCCCACACATTGATCGCTTTTCGGGCCCGATGAACCGTATTTCTTGAAAGTCCGTCTTGCCGACCGCGAGATCCGAACGCCTGCTCGCGGGTCGCGTCCGTACGCCTGCTCGCGGGTCACGTCCGTACGCCTGCTCGCGGGTCACGTCCGTACGCGTGCTCGCGGGTCACGTCCGTCCCATCCGCCCCACCCGACCCACCTGTCCCGCCCGACCCACCTGCCCTGCCCGTCCTCACGCCCGTCCTCTTCGAAAGCGCGCCGCCCGCCCATGTCTGTCCGCCTCCGCCGCCTCCGCCGTCCCCGCCGTTCCGACCTGCCGTCCCGTCGCGGGACCGCCGTGACCGTGGTCACCGCCGCCCTGGTGGGCGGGGCCCTCGCCGGGGTCCTCGCGGTGACGGGCACGCCGGAGGGGCCGGAGGCGCACGCGGCGACAGGCGCGAAGGCGGGGACGCCCGCGCCGGGCAGGGCGGCGGCGAAGCCCGTGCCCGCGCCGCCGGCCGCCACCTCGGTGATGCAGGTCGTCGCGCACCCGGACGACGACCTGTTCTTCATGAACCCGGACATAGCGCAGTCGCTCCACTCCGGCAGCCCCCTCACCTCCGTGTACCTCACGGCGGGCGAGTCGGACGGCGTCAACGCGCGCCCGCGCGACGCCGCCGGGACCGAGGCCGACAAGGCGGGCTACGCCGAGGCCCGGCAGAACGGCATCCGCGCCGCGTACGCCGAGATGGCGACGGGCGTCAGGACCAGCCCCTGGGACCGGGTCGCGATCCCCACGGCCGGCGGCGCGTGGGCCGAGCTGGACACCCTGCGGGCGAAGCCGCACGTCAAGCTGGTGTGGCTGCAGATACGCGAGGCCGGTTCGATCAGCGGCGACCGTCCGCACAGCCTCAACGGCCTGTGGCACGGGCGCGTGACCGAGCTCGGCTCCCAGCTGTCCGCCGGCACCCCGGCCGCCTCCGACTTCTCGTACAACAGGGACCAGGTCGTCGAGACGCTGACCGGGCTCCTGGAGCGCTTCCGGCCGACCTTCGTGCGGATGCAGGACCCGACCCCCGGCACGTACCCGGGGACGGGGGCGTACCGGGACCACCAGGACCACCTGTACGGGGCGCGGTTCGTCCAGGAGGCCCTGGCCCGGTACGCGGAGCGGCCCGGGCACCCGCACGTCGGCGTGCAGAACTACCTCGGCTATCCGACCAGCGCCCTGCCGCACACCCTCGACGCCGAGGCGGCGGGCGCGAAGCTGAAGACCCTGGAGACGTACGCCTGGCTGGACGGGGTCGCGGACTGCGGGACCCTGGCGGGCTGCGGCGACCTGAAGGTGGCCGCGCGGCCCGGCGGGCGGGGCTGGACCCAGACCGTCCGCTACGCCCGGGGCACCTCGACCTCCTGGGTGCAGCGGGACCCCGACGGCGGCCTGCGCGCCTTCTCCGTGCTCGACGGGCGCCTCGCGACCTGGCGGAAGGCGGCGGACGCCGTCGCCTGGCGGGGCCCGGAGCTGCTGCCCGGCGGCGGCCTGGACAGCGGCGTCACCTCCGTGACCCTGCCCGACGGCCGGATCGCGGTCTACGGCACCCGGACGGACCTCGCGGAGTACCGCCGGGAGGTGGTGACCACCGCGCAGACGGTGCCGGGCGGCGGCTTCGGCCCGTGGCGGTCCCTCGGCACCCCCGAGCGGGACGACGCCTCCGGCACCTCGGACATCAGCGCGCCCGCCGTGACCGTGGGCGCCGGGGGCCGGGCGACCGTGGTCCTGCGGGACAGCCGCCACCGCCTCACCGCCCGCGAGCAGCTCGCCGGCGGGGACTGGGGGCCGTGGCGGGTGCTCGGCGGCGCGGACGTGTACGGCGATCCGGTGGCGGCGACGGACGCGGCCGGGCGCGGGTACGTCTTCGCGAGCACCCCGAAGACCGTCCTGGCGTGGGCGCGGCAGCACCCCGGCGGGCCGCTGACGGGCCCGGCGCCGACCGGTCTGCCGCCGACGACGCTGGCGCTGAGCGCGACGGCGTCGCCGGCCGGCGACGGGGTGCGGCTCTGGTTCCGCAAGCCGGCCTCGGGCGACCTGCGGAGCGCCGACTTCTCCGGTACGGCCCCGGTCTCCCCGTTCACGGAGCTGCCGGGCACCGGGGTCGCGGGCTTCGGCCCGGTGAGCGGCGGCGACGGCCTCCTCGCGGTCCGCTCCCGCACCGGCTTCCTGGCGACGGCGTCGCACGGCAGGACGGGCACGGGCAAGACGGGCGCCGGGACGCGACCGGTGTGGACCCTGGACCGCTTCCTCTTCGCGGGAGCCCCGGACGCGGGCACCGACGGGGTCGCGGCGATGGGCCTGGACGGCCGGCTGCACTGGACGCCGGCGGGGCGCTGAGCGGGGGCGGGGCGCTGAGCCGGGGCCTTTTGGCCCCGGGCGTCAGGCGTCGAGAGTTCAGGCGTCGAGGAGCTCAGGTGCCCAGGAGCACGGGAAACGCCTCCATGTCGTTCTGCGTCATCACGGGAAGCTTGCGGATGTCGGCGTCCGGCACCGCGAGCCGCAGCCGGGGGAAGCGGGCGAAGAGGGCGGGGAGGGCGATCCCGGCCTCGACGCGGGAGAGGGCGGCGCCGGGGCAGATGTGCGGGCCGTGGCCGAAGGTCATGTGCCGGATCGGGGCGGCCCGGGTGACGTCGAACGCGTCGGCGTCCGGCCCGTGCTGCTCGGGGTCGCGCCCGATCGCCCGGTAGGAGATGACCACGCCCTCGCCCTCGGCGATGACGCCGTCGCCCACCTCGATGTCCTCGGTGGCGAACCGCATGAGCAGGTGGGTGGTGGGGGTGTCCCACCGCAGGGTCTCCTCGATGACGGTCTCCCAGGAGACCTCCCCGTCCAGGACCAGCTTCAGCTGGTCGGGGTGGGCGAGCAGGGCGCGCACGGCGTTGAGGATGAGCCCGATCGTGGTCTCGTGCCCGGCGGCGACCATCGCCTTGAGGTTGCCGACGACCTCCTCCTCGGTGAGCGGCTCGCCGCCCTCGTCGGCGAGGATGAGCGCCGAGGTCAGGTCGTCGGTGGGCCGCGCGGTCTTCTCGCGGACGAGTCCGGCGTAGAAGACGTCCAGGTCGGCGAGGAGGGCGAGGCGCTCGTCCTGCGGGGTGAGCATCGAGAAGAACTTCTTGTACTGCCGGGTGAGCATGGCGTTCGAGGCGGGGTCGACGCCCATCAGCATCCCGACGACCTTCATGGGCAGCGGCTGCGCGAACACGGACTTGAGGTCGACGACGGCGCCGTCCCGGCCGCCCTCCTCCAGGGCGTCGAGGAGTTCGGCGGTGAACTTCTCGATGTCGGGGCGTATCGCTTCGAGCCGGCGGGGGGTGAGCGCCTGGGAGGTCTTGGTCCGCAGCCGGCGGTGCTCGGCGCCGTCGACGGTGAACATGGACCGGCCGGCGTCGATCATCCCGATGAGCGGCCACGCGTGCGTGACCTCGCCGCTGCGCCACAGGCCCCAGGCGTCGAGGTCCTTCACGAGCCGGGGGTCGACCAGGAGCCGCCGGGCGTCGGCGTGCCGGGTGACGGCCCAGGCGGGCACTCCGAGCAGGTCGATCCGGGCCAGCGGACCGGCGTCGCACAGCCGCGCGGTCTCGCCGTCCAGGTCCTGGACCATCGGGTCGATGACGACGGTCCCGCCGTTCCGGGCGGCGGCCTGTGCTGCGGCGGCATGGGGGCAGGTCACGAGAGGTCTCCTGTCGTACGAACGGGGGTGAACCGGACGGGGAGCGAGGTGGTGCCGCGCAGGAAGGCGGAGGGCCTGCGGACGAGTTCCCCTGCGGGGACGGCGAGTTCGAGGTCGGGCAGCCGGTCGAGGAGGACCTCGATGCCGGTGCGGACGATGATCTCGGCGATCTCCTGGGCGGGGAAGGGGCAGCGGTACTCGCCGTGGCTGAAGGCCAGGTGCGCGCCGCCGCCCCCGTGGGCGCCCCGGTCCCCCTGGCGGATCAGCGGGTCGGTGTTGCCGGCGCCGAGGCCGAGCAGCAGCATGTCCCCGGCCGCGATCCGCTGCCCGCCGAGCCGGGTGTCCCGTACGGCCCAGCGTCCGGCGAGGATCTGGGTGGGGGCCTCCTCCCACAGCACCTCGGTGGCGGCCTCGGAGACGCTGCGGCGGCCGCCGGCCATCGAGTCGGCGAACTCGTCCTCGGTGAGCATCAGGCGCAGGGAGTTGCCGAGCCAGTCGGCGGTGGTGAGGTGCCCGGCGGCGGTGATGGCCATCAGGTCGAGCGCGTACTCCTCGTCGGTGAAGGCCTCGGGGAAGGCGAGCATCCGGGAGGTGACGTCGTTCCCGGGCGCGGCCCGCTTGGCGGCGACCAGGTGCGCCATGTGCTCGCCGAACCGCTGGTGGGCGCTCTGCGCACCGGGCCCGCCGTCGGCCAGGTCCTTGAGCACCTCGGCGATGTCGTCGCCCTCGTCGTCGGGGAAGCCGACGAGGCGGGCGAGGACGAGGACGGGGAGGGGCTCGCAGAAGTCGGCCACGAGGTCGGCCGTGCCCCGGCCGCACACGGCGTCGACGAGCCGGTCGGCGAGCTGCTCGCAGTGCCCGCGGATCTCGAAGGGGTCGGCGCCCTCCAGGGCGGGGACCACCATGCGGACGTGCCGCCGGTGCTCCTCCCCCGCGGTGAAGTAGATGGAGGGCAGGGGCTGTCCGACCATCGGGAGCAGCGGCCAGTCGGCGGGGATGTGCGGCCACTGGTTCCACAGGCTCACGTCGCGCGGGAACAGTTCGCCGTCGCTGGTGACCCGGTGGAGCTCGCGGTACCCGATGACGAGCCAGGCGGGCACCCCGCCCGGCAGTTCGACGGGGACGACGGGCCCGTGGTCGCGGCGCATGGCCCGGTAGAGGGCCTGGGGGTCGACCTGGAAGCCGGGTCCGTCGAGGGGGACGGCGGGGGCCGTGCCCGCGTGCGCGGGGCACCCGGGGGGCGGCTGCTCTGAAGGGGGGCGCGTCATGAGTCCTGAACTCCCGACTCCTGTGGCGACAGCCGCACGTGTCGCGTTCATGTGATCAACGCTGGCTCACTATAGGGAGGTTGTGTGTCGCGGGAGCCCTCAATCGCGATCAATTCCGCACAGTGGACGGAAGAGAGGGGCCAGTTGACGATCAGGGGGAGATCGCGAAGGAACAAAGAAGGAACAAGGGGGAGCATTCCCGCCCTTGTGCGCGCTCCCGGCTCCGAAACCGGACGGGGGGAGGGACGATTTTCCGTCAGGTCGGTGACGCCGGGGGTAGGGCCGGCCCCGGCCCTCCGAAGCGAAACGAGGAGAACCCAAGAGCATGAACTGGACCCTGGAAGTGGTCCCGGTCCCCGTCACGGACATGGACCGGTCGAAGGAGTTCTACGGCGAGAAGTGCGGCTTCACCGTCGACCTGGACGACGAGGTGGCCCCCGGCATGAGGATCGTCCAGGTGACCCCGCCGGGCTCGCGCTGTTCGATCGCGATGCTGAGCGGGATGCCGCCGATGCCGGGCACGAAGCAGACGCCCCCGGGCGGCCTGCACGGCCTCCAGCTCTGCGTCACGGACATCGAGGCGGCGCGGAAGGAGCTGGTGGCCCGGGGCGTCGAGGTCTCCCCGGTCCTGCACGTGGGCGCGACGGGCTGGGAGGAGGGGAAGGGCGGCCCCTGGAACTCGTTCATGACGTTCGAGGACCCGGACGGCAACGGCTGGGTGGTCCAGGAGGCCCCGTCGGAGCTGACGGAACGCTGAGGGGCCGGGGAGTCCCGGAACCCCAGGCGTCTCGCAACCCAGGCCTCTCAGGGCTCCGAACGCCTCAGAACCCCGGACCTCTCAGAACTCCGGACGTCTCAGAACCCCGGACCTCTCAGAACTCCGGACGTCTCAGAACCCCACGTAGAAGTGCCGGAGCCCGTCGGCCTCCGCGACACACCGCATCCCGGCGGCCTCCATGACACGGTGCGAGGCCGGGTTGTCCAGGTCGGCGTCTCCCTTGACCCCGGCGGCGCCGGCCACCCGGGCGGTTTCGAGGAGGGCGCGCAGGGCCTCGGAGGCGTACCCCTTCCCGCGTGCGCCGGGCACGAGCCCGTACCCCACGGTCACGACGCCGACCTCGTCGGGCGGCCCGTGGAACCCGATCCCCCCGACGGCAACCCCGCTGTCGGAAAGCCGTATCTCATACGCCCGGAAGACCCCGGGATCCCCGCGCTCGGCAACGCCCCGCAGAAACCCACTACACCCCCGGACGTCCCCGTCCTGCGGATACCCCTCGGCCCAGAGGTCCCCGTCGAGGGGCGTCCGCGCGACGATCCGCTCGGCGGCGTCGGCGGTCAACGGGCGCAGGAGGAGCCGCGCGGTGGCGACGAAAGGGATCTTCACCCCGGCAGTGTGAACGCCCACCGTGCGCCGGGCAACGGATTTCAGCAGGCCAGAA
The DNA here is from genome assembly GCF_044754545.1 of Streptomyces sp. NPDC093071. Taxonomy (NCBI): domain Bacteria; kingdom Bacillati; phylum Actinomycetota; class Actinomycetes; order Kitasatosporales; family Streptomycetaceae; genus Streptomyces; species Streptomyces sp. NPDC093071. The sequence continues at coordinate 477,489 of NZ_JBIVPH010000003.1, forward strand.
GCCGCACCACACCGACCCAGACGTCCCCGCCCGTCGCCTGATGGGCCCCGACCCGCCACCGGCCCGCCGGCAGGTCGACGTCGGCCTGCTCCGGCATTCCCGTGCCGCCGGGGTACGGCGTCCCGAGGTCGGCCCCGGCGTCGCCGGATTCCATGAGCACGGCGCCCCCGCCCGTCTCCCAGACGCCGCACTCCTCCCAAGGAGTACGGGGGTCGTCCAACAAAGCCTCGGCAGCAGCGACCAACTCCTCCTCGCAATCGGCCCCGAGCCACCGCACGAAGGCCCGCCGCCCGGCCAGGTACCGGGTCGTCGCGGGCTCGTCGCCGAGCACGAGGACGTTCCCCCCGATCACCCCGGCGAGCCCCTCCACCGCACAGGCCCGGTCGTAGTCGTCCGGCACCTCACCACCCCCGACGAGCACCCCGCCCTCCGTACACCCACTCCACTCCCGAAGCCCGGACGACGGAACGACGACGAGCGGCCCGCCCATGGACTGCACCCAGTTCTCCACCCACCGAGCATGTCACCGGACTCGCCCCCGGCCCGCACTGACGGACCACCACCGCTTCTACGAAACGAACCGCCGCCCGTCATGAGCGCGCACCCAGGGCCCGCCCCCACCCACGGCATCGAGAAGCCGCACGGCATACACCTCGGCCATCCGCTCCCTGACCTCGGCCGGGGTGAGCCAGCCGACGGCACTGGCCTCGTCGGAGATCCGCGCGTCCCCGCCCACGGGCCGACACCGGAACACGAGGGCGACGATCCCCCGGGCCATGTTCTTGTAGACCCCGGTGAGCCGCTCGACCTCGACCCGAACCCCGGTCTCCTCGAACACCTCCCGCACGACCCCCGCCTGCGGGGTCTCGTCGGTCTCAAGGACTCCCCCGGGCAACTCCCACGTACCGTTGTCGGCCCGCCGGATCGCCAACAGCCGCCCGTCCTCCCGCACGACGGCACCGGCGACGGACACGGAGTGCAGGGGTGACGTTGACCGGGCTCCGGGGGCGCTGTTACTCATGTGCAGGAGCTTAGGAGGGTGGAAAGAACCGTGCGAACCCCCGCAGGAACCGACCGGTCCGTACCTCGGTACGTGCAGATCGCGGACGAGATCGTCCAGCAGATCCGCGCCGGAGTGCTCAAGCCCGGCGACATGGTCCCGAGCGAGTCCGAACTGATCGAGCGGTACGGGGTGGCGGGCGGGACGATCCGCAAGGCGATGGTGGAGGTACGCGCGAGCGGCCTCGTGGACACCCGCCATGGCAAGGGCTCGTTCGTGAAGGACCGTCCACCGGTACGGCTCCGCTCCTCGGACCGCTTCCGCGCCTCCCATCGCCGTGACGGCAGGGCGGCGTACCTGGCCGAGTCCGAGCAGTCGGGCGCGACGGCCAAGGTGAGCGTGGTGTACGTCGGCCCCACGGAGGCGCCGGCCGAGATCGCCGACCGCCTGGGCGTCGCACCGGGGACGCGGGTCCTGGCGCGCCGCCGTCTGTACTTCCGCAATGGAGTCCCGGTGGAGACGGCGACGTCCTACCTGCCATGGCCCGTCGCCAAGGACATCCCGGAACTCTTCGCGGAGAACCCCGGCCCCGGCGGCATCTACGCCCGCTTGGAGGACGCGGGCCACCGCTTCGAGGAGTTCGAGGAGACCCTGCGGGCCCGCCTGGCGACCAAGGCGGAGGCGACCGAACTGGCCCTCAACCCGGGTGCACCCGTGATCCACCTGCTCAGGAGCGCGATCGCAAGCGACGGCCGGGTGGTCGAGGTCTGCGACACGCTCATGGCGGCGGACCAGTTCGTCCTCAGCTACCGCATCACGGCAGCCGACTGACCGCCCCTCAACTCCCCTCACTCGACAGCGCATTCACCCGCACGATGGATTGACTCCTATAGAGGAGTCAAGGCAGGCTCCACTCCACCAACTCCTATACATAAGCAGAGGAGCTGGGTCCCTACGAAGGAGCCCACGTGCCACATCGACACCTGCCCCGAACAGACCTCCCACCCGGCCCCGTACGCATGACCCTCCGCGTCTCCCGAGACTCCGGCGAGACCTGGGGCCCGATCACCGCCATCACCGAAGACGCCCCCCTCACGCCGATCTCGAACCCGATCCAGTACCCGCCCTGCGAGTGCCCCCGCTGCCGAGAGGAAGGCACAGGATGAAGCCGCGCTGCACCGCCTCCACTTCCCTCACCCTCCAGTTACGCGCCACGATCGGCCACCACCTCGGGGACCCCACCCCGGACCTCGTCGCCCACTGCTCCCTGGACGAGCACACCGAGGACCACCACTTCGCGGCCTTCGACGTCCTGGATCAAAGCCCGACCCTCTGGATCAGATGGCACGACACCGAAGCCACCCTCACCGAACTCCCTGACTGCCCCTACCGAGGCCCAAGACCGGACCCGGAAGCCTGCGCCCTCTTCGCCAGCCATCCAGGCCCTCACGCCTGGAGCCTTCAGCTGCCCTCCAGGGCCAGAGAGGGAAGCGTCTCCCTCTAAGGCCCGGGCACGGGAAGCGGGGAGGGAAGGCCAGTACGGCACCCAGTTCATCGGGCACAAGAATTCATGACTCCATCGAGTCAACGCCCCTGAGAACAAAGCCCAAGACGGGGCAGACACGGCGCTATCGGCAAGGCCTGCGCTTCGCCACCCTTCGCTACCCTCCGCCGCACTTCTGCGCTACCCCAAGAACGCTTTGACCTGCGAAAACGTTAATGATCTCAATGGATTCACCAAGCGTCGCCAGGTCTCGCAAGACTTTCGCGCCACCCCTCTGACCTGCAGAAACACCTTTCCCTGACCTAGGCTGCAGGCTGGACGGTTGTACTATCGGAATGAGTCAGCGCCAAGGTAGATATCCCTACCGTTCGGCAGCGGTAGCGCCACGCCTTGGGCGGATCAAAGACTCCCGCGCGAACCACGAAGGCCTGACTCCGGTGCCATCCGGAGCCAGGCCTCGCGTGCGGGGCAATGTGAGCCCGGCCGACTACGACACGGCCGGGCTCACTCATGCCCGTCCATACCGGCCGGGGACCACGCCACTAACTCAGTGCGTGAACCGCTCAATACACCCCGCGATGGCAGTAACCGCACCGAGAGCCACAACTGCCAACTCGACCCAGTCCCTTCGTCGGCGTTGGCCACGCTTCCTCTGTTTGGTTCGCACCATCGTTCCGGCTCCTGTCTCTTGTCACTCCCGACCAGGCCGGAACACTGACCAGGCCGGATCCCGGCTCAAGACGAGCGGGACGTCTGGGCACGACAGAGCTGAACTCCTGGCAACCTACCGCGCACGCCAAAGCGGGTGGCACGTGCACGGCTAATCGCCATGATTCGCCAGGCCTAGCCACATGAAGAGCCACCAAAGGCGCAAGCCCTCAGCCAAGGCCATGACGAGCCCAAAGAATGTGACCACTCAGGATGAAACTGGCCTCTGACCTGCGGGTTCATGCCACCAGAAGGACACGCATTCAAGCAGGCAGGCCGACCCGGCTCAGCCGATCTCCAGCACCACGGAGGGAAGTTTCCCCTCCAGAACCCGGGCGCGGGGCAAGGAGAGGCCGAAGTGGCGTTCGACGACGTGGAGTGAGGTGCGGTGGGCGTCCCCGGGAGGGAGGTTCTCGTCGGGCAGGCCGGCGGCCGTGAGCAGACGCTCGAGCTGCGGGGCCACCTCGGGGTCCCCGCCCACGCCGGCGGAGCCCCACGAGTGGTCCAGGTGCAGGTTGAAGTCGCACAGGAGTCGCTCGTCGTGGAAGTAGTGGAACCACGGCGGCACCGGCTTGCCGTTCTCCTCCTCGAACTCCAGGTGGAAGACGTGGGCGCCGTCGCGCGAGACGGGTGCGAGGCTCCCGAACTCGTCCTGCCAGCCGCCGTACAGGACGACGAAGACCCATTCGCCGTCCCGGCCGAAACGCAGGGCCGCCTCCGTGGGGTAGTCCCCGTACTCATCCTCCAGCACCTCGATCAGGTCCTCGCCGGTCAGCTCGCCCAGCGACCGCGGCACGCGTCGGCCCCCGTACATCGCCGCCCCCGCGAGCCGGGACACCAGTTCCTCCTCGTCCAGGCCACGCGTCAGCAGCACGCAGTAGCCGCCGTAGGCGATCGATTGAGGAGTGGCGAGCCAGGTCATTCCGTCGGTTATGCCGTCATTGTGGCCCGGTCCGAGCGGGGCCGGGCCCGCAGGGCGGGGAGCAGGGCGTGGTCTTCGGGGCGGGCCAGGCCCTCGCCCGGGGCGAGGAGCGAAAGGAGCTGGACCGGGCGGCCGGTCGTGGCCGCGGCCTCCAGTTTGTGGTGCCCGTCGAGGAGGAAGTGGGTCAGGCCCCAGTGCCGGTAGTGGTCGTGCCCGAAGCCGATGGCGGGTTCGCACACGTCGAGCGTGGAGACCGCCACGGCCGTCGGGACCGTCCCCCGTCCCATGAGTTCGGCGTACTCCTCCACCCGCCGCCTCTCGTTCAACGTCGGGGGAACCATGGGCACGACGAACTCGTAGAGGTGCGCGGCCGCGTCGACCTCCGTCTCGAAGGTCCGGTAGTACGGCGTGTGCGGGTACTCGGGGAGCCCCCAGAACTGGTTGAGGCCCCAGGTGTCCACCTGCTCGCCGCTGAAGTAGTCGCCGTCCTTGCCGGGGACGACGAGCCGGGGCTCCACGCGGAGCAGCATCGGAAGGTACTCGCCTTCCGGCAGCAGCGCGCCGAACGTGTCCAGGACACCGCCCTCGTCCGGATCGGCCAGCGTCCCGGTGAGCAGTTCCCGCACGCTCTCCAGGGATAGCTTCTCCTGGGCGGTGACCAGCCGGCGGAACAGCAGCGGACACGTCCCGCACCAGAAGCTGAGCTCGAAGGCGGGATCCCCGTCCACCACGAGCAGCCTGCGCCCCGGCCCGCCCCCGACCTCCTGGGTCTCCACCTCGAAGCGCAGCCGCGCGTCGGAGGAGGGGACGCCCAGCCTGCGGGGTTCGCCGAATTCGATCGCCATGGCCCGAACCGTACGTCGCGTCACGACGCGGAAGCCACGTACACCGAGAGTTCCGTACGGCGGCCCGCGGTGCAGCGGGGGTCCGCCAGGGTCGGTGGCAGGTCGCGGAGGATGTCCAGGGCGATCGCGTAATCCCCGTGAGCCTCCGCGACGGGCCCGGCATCAGGCCAGACCACCACCGCGTGGGGCGCGCCCAGGCCGTGCAGGCCGCTCCAGAGCGAGTCGGCCAGGGCGTCCCACACGTGGCGGGTGGCGCTGAGCGGCGGGTCCAGGGGGAAGGTCTCCCGTACCGCGTGGAAGAACGCCTCCTTGTCGGTGCGGCCGCCGGTCGACAGCGTGAAGGCGGGCACGCCCCGGCGGGCGGCCTCCGCGAGGAGTTCCGGCACGCTCGACGCCGGGACCTCGTGGAAGCCGCCGCGGATCTCCGGCATCCCTACAGGACCGGCAGGTTCTTCCGCAGCTCGAACGCCGTGACCTCCGAGCGGTACTCCTCCCACTCCTGCTTCTTGTTGCGGAGGAAGTGACGAACCTCCCCGCTGGCGTCGGACGCCTGCTGCTGATCTAGGTTCCAGCGCTTGGGAACTGGTGACTGCTGTTGGGTGTCGGTGCCCCTGGGCCGCCCTCGGACGGCCCGACTCTCCACTCCGCGTAAGCCTCTCCACCAGCAGCACCCCCTCACCGAATAGGCATGGACCACCCTGTTGGAAGGCACTGGCTTGCCTGCGTTGGCCGATCGGCTACCACCGCTTTAGAGTTCAGTCGCTGCCCGGATCAGCAATGAAGCTGTCTGGGTAGCGAGACCGAGCGCGGCCGGGCCTGTGTACTCATGTACGCGCTCGTTGATTTCATGGATGGATGTCAGTCAACACTCAAGTATCCTAAGCGACTTGCTCGGTTAGCGACACAAGTTGACCCGCTCGCGCCGCCTGCCTGACGCCTCATCAATTAGGTCGGCTAGCGCGAATTCGGGCTAGCTTCTCGGACCACTGCCTTCCCAGGATGTCGCCATCGTGTAGTTTCCCGTCGCTGGTCGGGTAGTCGATTTTCCACCCTGCGTAGTACGAAATAATCACACTTGCACGCCCCACATCATTCACATAGAACCGTTGACTCTTCCTCTCCCGCGCTGCTTCTTGCTTGAAAAAGCTCCTCACCTGCCTCGGATTTGAAATTGAGATTGAATGATCAGGAGAGGCTAGAGGAAGTGCCCAAATGGACCACGCCGCTACCCTCTTCCCTTCCGCATGGGGGCATCCTTGCCAGTACTCAAGTAGGTACTCGATCGCTTGACTGATCTCCTCGTCAGACCAAGTGGCAAGTGAGGCAAGCCAGCAGAGAGTCCACGTTGCCATCATCCGAAAAGGTTGGGACTGAGAATGGCGTGCGAGACCCTCACGCAGCAGACTTTTTAGCGTAGAGAAATCCTGAACAGTCAGCGAGGCGTGCAAATCCAACTGAAAGAGTTTAGTGGTAGGCCTCTTCTCGCGCGACGCTTGCTGCTTCATGAAGCTGAGCGCCATAACTGCAGCAGCTCCCGTTACAGCTTCCCTCTCATCCTTTGAAGACAGAAGCTGACTCAGAGTCTCTACGATAGGGAGCTTATGCTGAGAGGTCCAAAGCGTATACGTGGCGAGCGAGCTTCCATAATGAAGTGCGCTTTCATCAAGGCGAGAATATCCTCTCCAAGCGACGCCCGGGATCTCTTCCGCGAACTTCCCTTGACAGAGATCTATAATCAGTTCATCTTCGCGAGGCCCTGATGCTTTGATTAGGCAATCAATCGACTCCTGCACAAGCCCTGGCATGATCTGCACTTCATCAATCAAGCATTGGGCCAGATTCGAGTAAACCGGAGATCCCCATGATGCCGGAAAGCGGCTAGAGTCAGGCGATTGCTGGTCCAAGTCATTCATGCATTCAATCAGACGGGTGACCACTTTCTTCGCTTCACGATGTCCTGCTAGTACCGCTGCTAGGGGTACGACCTCACTCCATGACTCGTCGTTGAGATACGGTCTGAGAATCTCAGAATAGTCGTCCGTCTTATCGCGATTTGGGTTCCAGGACTCCACGCACGCTTGCGCGGTCAGATACTCTTGAAAGGTTAGATGCTTGAACTCGTAAAGGGGCCGCAATTGGCCATCTTCCACGATGTGACCGCTCTGCACAAGCAGGCTGCTACGCTCCTCCACGCGATCAATGAGGTCAGTGGAAGAAACTCTGGCATACCCCAATACTTCTGGCATGGCGGCGCGAGCTTCGTCGAAGAGATCCTTTAGCCCTTTTGCGCTGATGGCCTGCTTCTTCTCCTTCATCATGGTGAAGGCGGCATAAGCCAGTTGGGGAATTGCCTCATCACGATCAATCGGATCGTGACCTTCTCGGTTCCAAGTCATGAGCAAGACCTCGATAGCCTTGTCATATAGAACACTCCGCTTTTGCGGAAGCTCGCCCAGCCATCGCTGAACCAGTAGTAGGGTCGTCAAAAGCAGCGGATTAATGGCGAGTTCTCGTACACGTGGCTTACTTACGATCGACTTGGCCAGCTTGTTGGCCGACTCGGTACTACCTCCCACAACTGCATGATGCCAAGTCCGGCAAAGTGTATGGATGTCAGAATTCGACAGGTCGGCAATTCGGTACAGCGAGCAGACAGTGGACATTGCACCCGAGACGACTCGGAAGCCGGCTTCCCGTGAGGTGATGACGACTCGCGTAGCCGGGTATGTACCAATGAACGTTCTAAGCTGTGCCGCAAAGGCTGCTCGATCACTGCTGTCACTGATCTCATCAAGGCCGTCCACCAGAAGAAGGGCTTTCCCACTCTTCAGTTCAGCGGTTGCTATCTGCTTAAAACTCTCAGCGAGGTCTGGCCTTTCCGCCTGCCGGGGTATTCCCTCAATGATTTCCGTAATGGGGTTACGCACACCGGAACCTAGCTGGCGACAGCGGATGAAAAGTGGGAACCAGTCCTCGGCGGGTAGCTCATCTGACACTTCGTCTCGGCGGTCGCTATATGCGTATGCAAGCGCGATTCGTTTCAGAAGTGTGGTCTTACCGCCTCCAGGGGCCGCAAGGATCGCAATATGCTTGGTAGAGCTTAGGATCTCGCTTACCTTTTTCCTGGGAGCCTCAGTGCCTGGCTGTGCGATCCTCTCTCCCTTTTCTTGGTCCACTTCCATGACTTTTTCTTGCCGAGGAATTGGATTCAAATGCAAGGGAACATAGAGGGACTCTAGGCGGATGGCCTTTGACCCCACTTCCTGATCGGCCGGCAACCCCTCCAAGGTAATGCGGCCAAATTCTCTTTCGAGGTAGGAAAGATACTCCTCTTTGGCTTCGTCATTTTTCGAAAGATCTTCGAAGTTGCGCGGCCCTACATACACAAGTCCTCGAAACAGATTCGAAGAACGCGAATCTGCATCAATGATCGTCCGCGATAGATCCTGGTGCAATCCGTGGCCGTCCGCGTGGACAAGGGTGAAGAAGGAGTACTTACCACCGACCTTAAAGAAAAAGGACCAAATCCAGCCAACCTCATGAATCAATAGGGCGGACTTTTCCGCCAACTTTGCCCCCGCAGGGAGACCTTCGCAAGTTCCTGCGACTACCGCTGCGACGCTACGATCGACAATTACACGGCCTCGAACTAGCTCATCTACTATCTTTGGGCCATCAAGTAGGGTCATACGGTGCCCCACTTCTTTCTCCTGCTCTAGCGCAGGAGAAGTAAATCCCCCCAGTGAAACGTAGTAAGCTGACGCAACCGGATCACGGGCCTTTTCGGCCTGGACAGCACCAGCGAACTTATTCAGGTCGGCTCCCCCGACTGCGCTTTTTGTTGCTTTGCATTCTGCTATCAAGGTTCGCTTTTCGGTGCGATGCTTCCCTTTGATGTCGATTTCGCGACCAGCTTTGTGTACGTTCGTTGTGAAATCTTCGTACCCCAGCGCGTGGAAAAGGTCTTGCGTGGCTCGACCGAAGAGGTCTCCTCGCTTGTTATTGTCTGACTCAAGAACAGCAATCAAGACACGATTCTTGCGGCTACCAAGCACGGTGAGGTCCTTTTCGACGTCCGGACAGGGACTGGTGAGCACAGTCTGACGCAAGGCGAGGCCAGGCGTAGCGTGAACCACAAAATTGGTGCGAGACGGACGGTGGAGCGGCTTGGGGTGGCGCTGCTTTGGCGCAAGTGATCATGGCCCCGTAAACTTGTGGCGCGTCGGGCGGTCTGTAGAACTGCCCGGTAAGGCATGACATTGGGGCCATGACCTGCGAGGCTCGCGCTAAAGTGGCTCCGTAAAGCCATGGAGTCGACCGCCCCAGCCACGGCGTACCCCTTCTCTGACGTCAAGCGGCTGCACGCTTAGAGGTTCTAACAGAAGCTGTTGCTCATGTGCCTGTCGGCTTGGTTGCTCGTTGGTCCGTTCGTGGGGAAGAGGAACTCTCGGCCGTAGGTCGTCTCGGACGAACTGTGGTCGCTGGTCGAGCCGTTGTTGCCAGTTCCGGCCCCGAAGCTGGTGGCGGGGCGGGTGCCGGACCGGCAGGCTCTGTGCGGGAACCTGTTCATGCTCCACACCGGCATCCATTCGACGACGTTGCGACGCCGGTAGACGGCTTTGTCGAACCTGCAGGGCCGTTTCCGGCCAGCGAGCTGGTCGACACGTTCGGGGATCGTGACCTTGATCCCGCGCTGACGCAGGTAGGCCCGGAAACTGCGGGCCGAGTAGCCCTTGTCCGCGACGACGTGCTCGGGCCGGGTCCGGGGTCTTCCCGGACCCGGCCCGGCCACGCGGATACAGCCGATGACGGTCTCTGCCTGGGTGCAGTCGTTGCGGTTGCCCGCGGTGACCACGAAGGCCAGAGGCCGGCCCCGCCCGTCGCAGGCAAGGTGGATTTTTCTGGTCAGCCCGCCGCGGGAGCGTCCGAGGCCGCGCTCTTCAAGCCCCCTTTGGCAGCCGCGTGCTGGTGGGCCCGCACGATCGTGGAGTCGATCGCGACCAGCTGGTCCGCCTCCGCCCGGGACTGAGCGGCGGCCGGCAGGCGGTCGAAGGTGCAGTCCGCGGTCCAGCGGGCAGATCCCTCTAGGGCAGACCGACGCGGAACTTGAATACGATGCCCTCAAGCACTTGCTGGTGATCTCGCCACCGCCCCCAGGCCCGGCCCACGGGCCGCAGCAACGGTTCAACCACCGCCAGGCGTCGTCAGAAATCTCCCCATCCCTCACGACCGAACCAACGATCCGATGATCGGAAAGACACCCCCTGGCGAAGTGCGTTCAAGCCGGGGACGCTGCGATCTCGCTGAAGGCCAGAGGACAGGGTTTCGGCCAGACTGGCGAGGTGGCCCGGTGACAGCGAGCAACGACTGGAGAGCGGGGACGAGGTCTCCCTTGCAGTGCTCAATTCCTATCGCTCGACATCGAAGAGGTCCACATGTTCCGACGAAGAATCCAGACGCCACCCCTGCTGGACCCGTGAGGCGACCACGCCCACCGCCTCATCTAATGCCCGCAGTCGCTCGGCTGTGGCCAGTTGCCTACTCCGTCCGTTCCTCTCTTCGGGGTTGCTGTGCGAGCGGGGTGGCATGGAGCCGGAAGTACCCACGACTCCATACGGCGAGAGGCCGTGGTGTTGGAGTACCGGGGCCTCGGTTCGGGCCGTCCTAACCCCGAGAGAGGAAGCACGACCCATGAGCATGATTGTTTCCACCCCTGACGGCCCGAGAACGGCCCAAGGCGAGTGAGACGAGTCAGGGCCGACGGTTCGCCACCGTCGGCCCTGAGCATCAGTTCCAGGCTCTACCTGCCCTGAACTGCGCCTACAGCACCGGCAGGTTCTTCCGCAGCTCGAAGGCCGTGACCTCGCTCCGGTACTCCTCCCACTCCTGCTTCTTGTTCCGCAGGAAGAAGTCGAAGACGTGCTCGCCCAGGGTCTCCGCCACCAGTTCGCTGCGTTCCATCAGGGAGATCGCCTCGCCGAGGTTCTGCGGGAGGGGCTCGATGCCCATCGCGCGGCGTTCCGAGTCGGAGAGGGCCCAGACGTCGTCGTCGGCGCCGGCCGGGAGTTCGTAGCCCTCCTCGATGCCCTTGAGGCCGGCGGCGAGGAGGACGGCGTACGTGAGGTAGGGGTTGGCGCCCGAGTCAATGGAGCGGACCTCGACGCGCGAGGAGCCCGTCTTGCCCGGCTTGTACATGGGGACGCGGATGAGGGCCGAGCGGTTGTTGTGGCCCCAGCAGATGTACGAAGGGGCCTCGCCGCCCGAGCCGGCCGTGCGCGTCGAGCCGCCCCAGATGCGCTTGTACGAGTTGACCCACTGGTTGGTGACGGCCGAGATCTCGCCCGCGTGCTTCAGGAGGCCCGCGATGAAGGAGCGGCCGACCTTCGAGAGCTGGTACTCGGCGCCCGACTCGTAGAAGGCGTTCCGGTCGCCCTCGAAGAGGGAGAGGTGGGTGTGCATTCCCGAGCCCGGGTACTCCGAGAACGGCTTCGGCATGAAGGTCGCCTGGACGCCCTGTTCGAGGGCGACCTGCTTCATGACCAGGCGGAAGGTCATGATGTTGTCGGCCGTGGAGAGCGCGTCGGCGTAGCGCAGGTCGATCTCCTGCTGGCCCGGCGCGCCCTCGTGGTGGGAGAACTCGACCGAGATGCCCATCGACTCCAGCATGGTGATCGCCTGGCGGCGGAAGTCCATGCCGACGTTCTGCGGGGTGTGGTCGAAGTAGCCCGAGTTGTCGGCCGGGGTGGGCCGGGAGCCGTCGAGCGGCTTGTCCTTCAGGAGGAAGAACTCGATCTCGGGGTGGGTGTAGAAGGTGAAGCCCAGGTCCGAGGTCTTGGCCAGGGCCCGCTTCAGGACGTAGCGCGGGTCCGCGAAGGACGGCGAGCCGTCCGGCATCAGGATGTCGCAGAACATCCGGGCCGTGCCCGGGGCCTCCGCGCGCCACGGCAGGATCTGGAACGTGCCCGGGTCCGGCTTGGCGATCATGTCCGACTCGTAGACCCGGGCGAAGCCCTCGATCGCGGAGCCGTCGAAGCCGATGCCCTCGTCGAAGGCCTGCTCCAGCTCGGCCGGCGCCACGGCCACCGACTTGAGGAAGCCGAGCACGTCGGTGAACCACAGGCGCACGAAGCGGATGTCGCGCTCTTCGAGCGTACGGAGCACGAATTCCTGCTGCTTGTCCATTTCCACACCCATCCTCGCTGGTCAGGCCGCCTGTCCCACCGCCTCGGGCACTCGGGGGCACCTGAGCATCCCACCACATGGTTTCGCGCACGTTGCACACCCATACTGCCTGCTCGGTTGTGACTCAGGTAACGGGGGACGGGACCTTCCCGGCCGCCGTTCCTCCTCTCCCGTCCGCCCTCCGGTACTCAGTGGTACCCCGTTCGGCCCACGGAGGGCCTCCGCCCACTACGATCTCGGCCCATGGGGGCCCCACGGCTCGTACGCCCGTCCCGGCACGCGCGTCCCATGGCACTGGTGAGTGCCGTGGCGACGCTCCTCGCCGCGCTCTTCTTCTGTCTGGGGACCGGACCGGAGGCGGGGCCGGGGTCCCATCACGGGGCGGCCCCCGAGCAGGAGGCGCGGGCGGCGGCCGCCGTCCCCGTCGAGTACGTCTGCCCGTACGACCGCGGCGGCTGCTCCCTCTTCCCCTCGCTCTCCCCCGCGGTGCTCGGCACGCCCCCGCTCGATCCCCCGCTCCAGGCGGCGGACGGGCTTCCGCGTCTCGCCCCGGTCTCCGGCGACGGGCCGGCGCGCCGCTCCGGCGTCCGGCCGCGCGCGCCGGACCTGCACGTCCTTCAGGTTCTCCGGACCTAGACGGTCCGAGGGCGGCCCGACCGCCGCCGTCACCGCACGTCCGTGCCCGAACCGAACTCCACCCCCACTTCCGAAGAAGGACGACACCACCATGGCCGCCAACCGCTCCTCCAACGCCGACCGCCGCGCCCGAATAGAGGAGATGCGCCGCGCCGAGCAGGCCCGCGAGCGCCGCAACCGTCTGATCACCATCGGCGTCTCGACCGTCGTCGTCCTCGGCCTCGTCGGCTTCGGCGGCTTCGTGCTGATGAAGAAGTCCGACGAGCAGGACAAGAAGGAGGCCGCCGCCAAGGCCCCGATCTCCGCCGAGAAGACCTGGGACCCCGCGAAGCTCGGCCGCAACCACGTCCAGACGGCCGTGAAGTACGACATGAAGCCGCCGGTCGGCGGGGACCACAACCCGGTCTGGATGAACTGCGACGGCGACGTCTACACGAAGGCGATCCCCGAGGTGAACGCCGTGCACTCGCTGGAGCACGGCGCCGTCTGGGTGACGTACAACAAGCAGGCCGCCAAGGGCGACGTGGACGCGCTGGCCAAGAAGGTCGGCAAGACCAAGTACACGCTGATGAGCCCCGTGGACGACCAGGCCGGGGCCATCATGCTGTCGGCCTGGGGCAAGCAGGTGACCGTGGACGGCGCGGACGACCCGCGCATCGACGCCTTCCTCACCAAGTACGTGCAGGGCCCGCAGACCCCGGAGCCGGGCGCGGCCTGCACGGGCGGTCTGGACGCGGAGGGCGCGGCCGGCGCCGGGATGGGCCAGTGAAGGTGAACCGCACGCAGGGGGCGGCGATCACCGCCGTCGCCCTCGCGCTGCTCTTCGCCGGGGGCGCCGTCACGGTCGCCTCCGCGGACCGCGACGAGGCGCCCGCCACGCCCGTCTCCGCTTCGGCGGACGCCGGGTTCGCCCGGGACATGGCGGTCCACCACCAGCAGGCCGTCGAGATGTCGTTCATCGTCCGGGACCGGACGAAGGACGAGGCCGTGCGCCGACTCGCGTACGACATCGCCAACACGCAGGCCAACCAGCGGGGCATGATGCTCGGCTGGCTCGACCTGTGGGGGCTGCCCAAGGTCGAGTCCGGCGTCGAGCCGATGAGCTGGATGGGCATGGGCGGCTCGGGCGACACCGGTCCGCTGGACGGGGCGCTCATGCCGGGCATGGCGACCAAGACGCAGATCGAGGAACTCCGCAAGGCCAGCGGCCGGGAGGCCGAGATCCTGTACCTGAAGCTCATGACCGAGCACCACAGGGGCGGGGTCCACATGGCCGAGGGCTGCGTGCGGAAGTGCGCGGTGGGCGCCGAGCGCGCGCTCGCCCAGGGCATGGTCGACGCGCAGAAGTCCGAGATGCTGCTGATGGCGGACATGCTGAAGGAGCGCGGGGCCTGATCCCGGGCCTGTGAGGGAAGGCGTCGGCCCCCGTGACCCGTTGCGGTCGCGGGGGCCGTGCCGTACGCCGACAAGTCGCGGGGGCCGTGTCGTGCGCCGACAATGGGTGGGCTCGGGGATTCGTACGACGTTCGACTTCGACGACGAAAGGTACGCGACCCCATGACCACGGCGAAGGACATCATGCACCCCGGGGCCCAGTGGATCCCGGCTCACGAGACGCTCGACCGCGCCGCGCAGCTGATGCGCAACCTGAACGTGGGCGCGCTGCCCATCGCCGACGAGAACGAACGTCTCTGCGGCATCCTCACGGACCGCGACATCGTCGTCGGCTGCGTGGCCATGGGCCACGACCCGTCCAAGGTGACCTGCGGCGAGATGGCCAAGGGCACTCCGCGCTGGGTCGAGTCGGACGCCGACGTGGGCGCCGTCCTGGAGGAGATGCAGAGCCACCGGATCAAGCGGCTGCCCGTCATCGAGGAGAAGCGGCTCGTCGGCATGATCAGCGAGGCGGAGCTGGCGCAGCATCTGTCGGACGAGCAGATCAAGGCGTTCTGTATGAGCGTCTACGCGTCTTCATGAGCGTCTACGCGTCGTCCTGACCGCTCCGGACGTCCAGGACCGCCCGGGCCACCGCGTCCGGGCGGTCCCGCATGACCAGATGGCCCGACGGTTCGGCCGCCTCGTAGCGGGCGCCGAGCCGCCGGGCCAGCGCGCGCTGGCGCCGTTCCCAGCGGGCGGAGCCGTCGGGGGCGGCGAGGACGGTGACGGGGAGGCCGGGCGGGAGCGGGCGGTCCTCCCGCAGGGCGAGCAGCTCGGCGGCGACGGCCCCGTAGTGGGCGTTCTCCAGGAGGGTGCCGCGCAGCACGCGCGAGGTGCGGTAGACGCGGCGGACGAGGGCGGGGTCGGTACGGGCGGGGGCGGAGGCAGGGCCGGTACGGGCGGGGCCGAGGTCGGTACGGGCGGGGCCGGGGCCGGGGTCGGCGTCCGGGGTGCCTCTCCGTACCGTTCCCGCCCGGACCGTGAGGTTCCGGACCGTCGGGCCGAGGGCCGCCGGGAGGCCGGCGGCGCAGAGGACGGCGCCGAGGAGGCGGGCGGGCGCGGTGGTGCGGGACGGCCGGGGGTCCTCCTCCACCGAGGAGTCGACGAGGACCAGGCCGGCGGTACGGGCCGGGTGCAGCCGGGCGAAGGCCTCCGCGTGGAACCCGGCGATCGAGTGCCCGACGACGGTGGCGGGTCCCCGGTGGCCGAGCGCGTCGAGGACGGCCGCGATCCGGTCCGCCTCGCCCGCCGCCGTCGGCGGGACGGCCGCCGGGGCGGAGAGGCCGTGGCCGGGGCGGTCGAAGCGGACGACCGTGCGGTACGGGACGAGGTGCGGGACGACCGGGTCCCAGTCGAACCAGCTCATGCCGAGGCCGGCGCTCAGGACGCAGACGGGTCCCGAGCCCTCGGCCACCACGTGGTGGGGGACGCCCCCGATCCGTACGAAGGTCACCGCCGTCCCTCCCGGCCGTCCGTGGCGAGGGAGTGCGCGAGGACGGCGAGCCACGCGGCCACCAGGAGGACCTGGAGCCGCTGTCCCGCGCCGAGCGCCCAGACGCCCTTCCCGGCCTCGAAGGCGGCGACGGCGGCGAGGGTCCAGGCGGTGGCGGCGAACTCCAGGGCGACCAGGGCCGGTCCGGTACGGGCGAGGGGACTGCGGCGGTCGTGCCGGCGGGCGGCGACGGTCAGGGCGACCAGGGCCGCGAGCGCGCCCGTCATCGCCAGGCTCGAACTGACGGCGTGGGCCGCGTGGGTGGCGGGGACGAGTCCGGCGGTCTCGCGCGCCGCGCACACGGGGTCGACGGTCGGGGCGCAGCTGAGCGGCAGCCGGGAGTCGGCGACGGTGGCGGCCCCGAAGACGGCGAGGGCGATCCAGCCGCCGACGGCCCAGGAGTCGCGCCCGGTCGTACGGCTCGTACGGCCGCCGGGCCGCCTCCTCCACGTCCCCGCCAGGCCCGTCAGGGCTCCCGCGAGGACCAGGAGGCCGGCCGTGAGGTCGGTGGCGCGGAAGAGGCCGCCGAGGGGCTGGTCGGCGGCGGCCAGTTCGGAGACGTACGTCCGGACCGGGTCGAGACCGGTCCGGACGAGGACTTCGAGGACCCAGGCGGTGTACGCGAGCGCACCGAGGGCCAACAGGGCAGCGGCCGTTCGCGCGACACTCCTGGACATATGGGTTCGAACGCGGGGGCGGGGGCGGAGGTTCCCGGGGAGGGGCCGAACGGGCGGCGCGGGGGTGGGCGTGCGGCAGGCGTACCGCGATGCGGGGCGGGGGTGGGTCACGAACGCGCATCGCCCATGAAATGCCTGGCCAGGGCGAGTGCGGCCGGTCTAACGTCAGGGCTTCGGATCAGCTCGGAGGACCTCGTATGACCATGCCCGCGCACACCCCCGGCCCGCCCGCCTGGGAGCCGCCGCCGTTCCAGGCGCCGCCGCCCCGGAGTTCCGGGCTCGGAGTCGCCGCCCTCGTCGTCGGCATCGTGGGTCTGGTCTTCGGGATCGTCCCGTTCCTCTTCTGGCTCGGCGGGATCCTGGGGATCCTGGCCCTCGTCCTCGGCGTCGTCGGCCACGGGCGTGCCCGGCGCGGCGAGACGAACGACCGGGGGCAGGCGATCGCGGGCATCGTCCTCGGCTCCGTGACGATCGTCGTCGCGCTCGCCTGGCTGGTCGTCTTCGTCGTGGCGTTCGCGGCCGACCGAGCGGACGACGGGACGCACGGGCGGGGGTCGACGTCCTCCGTCGCGCCCGCCCCGGCGCCGGAGAGCACGCGGGAGAGCGTGCCGGAGCCCACCGAGACCGGTCCGGCGGTGCTGGCGTTCGGGAAGACCCACACGTACGACGACGGGGTGAAGGTCACCGTCTCCGAGCCCCTCCCCTACCGGCCCGACCGGTTCGCCGCCGGGTACGAGAAGGGCGACACCGCCGTCCGGGTGACCGTGACGATCGTCAACGGCAGCAAGAAGGTCATCGACGTCACCACGGCCCTGCCGGACGCGAGCGACGCGGAGGGGGCTGCGGCGGGGGCGATCTTCGACGGCAGCCGGGCGACCGAGATGTTCCAGGGCAAGGTGCTCCCGGGCAAGCAGACCAAGGGCGGCTTCGCCTTCTCGCTGCCGGCCGGCGCGGACGGGGAGATGCAGGTGGAACTGGCCCCGCAGCTCCTGGAGTACGAGCCGGTGATCTGGACCGGGCCCGTGAAGCACACCGGCTGACGCGGGGGCGTGCGGCTCCGGCAAGGGCCGTTCCGTTCCCGGAATCCCGTACCCCACGACATAGCGTCGGTCTGACGATTACACTGGCCGTGTGCCTCAACTACGCCTCGCCCTGAATCAGATCGACTCGACCGTCGGAGACATCGCCGGGAACGCCGAGGCGATCGTGCACTGGACCCGGCACGCCGCCGGGCAGGGCGCGCATCTCGTCGCGTTCCCCGAGATGGCGCTGACCGGATACCCCGTCGAGGACCTCGCGCTGCGCTCCTCCTTCGTGGAGGCGTCCCGGACGGCCCTGCGCGGGCTCGCCCGGCGCCTCGCGGAGGAGGGGTTCGGGGAGGTGCCGGTGGTCGTCGGCTACCTGGACCGCTCGGAGCGGGCGGAGCCCCGGCTCGGCCGGCCGGCCGGGTCGCCGGAGAACGCCGCCGCCGTGCTGTACGGCGGCGAGGTGGCGCTGCGGTTCGCCAAGCACCACCTGCCCAACTACGGCGTGTTCGACGAGTACCGCTACTTCGTACGGGGCGACACGCTGCCCGTCGTCCGGGTCCACGGGATCGACGTGGCCCTGGCGATCTGCGAGGACCTCTGGCAGGACGGCGGCCGGGTCCCGGCGGCGCGCGCCGCGCGGGCCGGGCTGCTCCTGTCGGTGAACGCCTCGCCGTACGAGCGGAACAAGGACGACACGCGCCTCGAACTGGTCCGGGCGCGGGCCCGGGAGGCCGGGTGCGTCACCGCGTACCTGGCGACGACCGGCGGCCAGGACGAGCTGGTCTTCGACGGCGACTCGATCGTGGTGGACGCGGAGGGCGAAGTCGTCGCGCGGGCCCCGCAGTTCGTCGAGGGCAGCGTGATCCTGGACCTGGAGCTGCCCGCGTACGACCCGGACGCCCCGGAGGGGCCGGTCGGGGAGGACGGGCTGCGGGTCGACCGGGTGGTGCTCTCGGAGAAGCCGCTGCCGGCGTACGAGCCGGAGCTGACGGGGGGTTACGCGCACCGGCTCGACGACGACGAGGAGGTGTACTCGGCGCTCGTCATCGGCCTGCGCGCCTACCTCGCGAAGAACGGTTTCCGCTCGGTCCTGGTCGGCCTGTCCGGCGGCATCGACTCCTCGCTCGTCGCGTCGATCGCCTGCGACGCGCTCGGCGCGGAAAACGTGTACGGGGTGTCGATGCCGTCCAAGTACTCCTCGGAGCACTCGCGCGGCGACGCGGCCGAGCTGGCCCGCAGGACCGGGCTGAACTACCGCACGGTGTCGATCGAGCCGATGTTCGACGCGTACACGGGGGCGCTCGGCCTCACCGGGCTCGCGGAGGAGAACCTCCAGGCCCGGCTGCGCGGCACGACCCTGATGGCGCTCTCCAACCAGGAGGGGCACCTGGTGCTCGCGCCGGGCAACAAGTCCGAGCTGGCGGTGGGCTACTCGACGCTGTACGGCGACGCGGTCGGCGCGTTCGGGCCGATCAAGGACGTGTACAAGTCGGACGTCTTCCGGCTGGCGCGCTGGCGGAACCGGGCGGCCGAGGAGCGCGGCCAGACCCCGCCGATCCCGGAGAACTCGATCTCGAAGCCGCCCAGCGCCGAGCTGCGCCCGGGACAGGTCGACACGGACTCGCTGCCGGACTACGAGGTCCTGGACGGCATCCTCGCCCTGTACGTGGACCGGGACCGGGGGCGGGACGAGATCGTGGCCGCCGGCTACGACGAGGAGCTGGTGACGCGGACGCTGCGGATGGTGGACACGGCGGAGTACAAGCGGCGCCAGTACCCGCCGGGCACCAAGATCTCGGCGAAGGGCTTCGGCAAGGACCGGCGCCTGCCGATCACGAACCGCTGGCGGGAGAGCCCGGCCGGCTGACCTCGGCCCCGACCTCTTCGGCGGCCGTGAGGGGGCTTCCCGCGACCACGCGGGAGGCCCCCTCCGGCGTGCGCCGGTCCAGCAGGCCCGCCACCGTCGCGATCGTCAGGCCGACGGCGGTGAGGACCGCGCCGACCAGGGTCGGGGAGGCCCAGCCCCAGCCGGCGGCGACGGCCGTGCCGCCCGCCCAGGCGCCGCCCGCGTTGGTGAGGTTGAAGGCGGAGTGGTTGGAGGCGGAGGCGAGCGTGGGGGCGTCCTTGGCCTTGTTCATGACCAGCATCTGGAGCGGGGTGGTGGTCATGAAGCCGACCGCGCCGAGGACGACGACCGTGACCAGGGCCAGCCAGGGCACGTGGACGGTGAAGCGGAAGGCGACCAGGGCGAGGAGGAGGGCGGCGAGCGAGCCGTACAGGGTGGGGCGCAGGGCGCGGTCGGTCAGCGGTCCGGCGGCGAGCGCGCCGCCGGTCATGCCGAGGCCGAAGAGGGCGAGGACGAGCGTGACGGTGGAGTCGCCGAAGCCCATCACCTCGGTGGTCATCGAGGCCAGGTACGAGTAGACGGCGAAGACGCCCGCGAAGCCGAAGACGGCGGTGAGCAGGCCGAGCAGCACCTGCGGGCGGCCGAGGGCGCGCACCTCGCGGCCCAGGCCCCGGTGTCCGTCGGCGGGGATCGGCGGGACCAGGCGGGCGAGCGCGGCCATGGCGAGCAGGCCGATCGCGGAGACCACGAGGAAGGTGGCCCGCCAGCCGAGGTGCTGGCCGAGGAGGGTCGCGGCCGGGACGCCGAGGATGTTGGCGACGGTGAGGCCGAGGAACATGGTGGCCACCGCCCGCGCCTGCCGGCCCTCGCGGACGAGCCGGGCGGCGACGACCGCGCCGAGGCCGAAGAACGCGCCGTGCGGGAGGCCGGCGAGGACCCGGCCCGCGACGAGCCAGCCGAAGCCGGGGGCGAGCGCGGAGGCGAGGTTGCCGACCGTGAAGAGGGCCATGAGCAGCAGGAGCATCCGCTTGCGCGGGATGCGGGAGCCGAGGGCGGTGAGCAGCGGGGCGCCGACGACGACCCCGATCGCGTACGCCGAGACGAGGTGTCCGGCGGTGGGGACGGAGGTGCCGAGGTCCTCGGCGACCTGGGGCAGGAGGCCCATCATCACGAATTCGGTGGTGCCGATGCCGAAGGCGGAGACGGCCAGGGCGAACAACGCCAGGGGCATGGAGGAGGGGCCTTCCGGAAGCGGGGGGGTCGGGGAGGGTCAGGGACGGGAACGCGGATTAGTTCTTCGCCTGAACAAATTGTCTCAGGCGACGTGTTCCCGGTGGCTTCCGGAGGGTGAAGAGGAGGTTTCGGGGCGGAACGACAGCGTCAGAGCTTCACGCGGGCCGCGACCGGGAGGTGGTCGCTCCGCGTGGCGGGCAGCGTCCAGGAGGAGACCGGCTCGACGTTCTTCACCATGATCTGGTCGATGCGGGCCATCGGGAACGAGGCCGGCCAGCTGAACCCGAAGCCGTCGCCCGCCGCGCCCTGGGTGGAGCGCAGCTGCGAGGTGACGGCGTTGAGGGCGCGGTCGTTCATGGTGCCGTTGAGGTCGCCGAGGAGGACGATCCGCTCGTGCGGGTCGCGGGAGATGGCCTCGCCGAGCGCGTCGGCGCTGTTGTCGCGCTGGTTGGCGGTGAAGCCGGCGTTCATCCGGACCCGTACGGAGGGCAGGTGGGCGACGTACACGGCCACCTCGCCCTGAGGGGTCACGACGGAGGCGCGCATGGCGCGGGTCCAGCCCATGTGGATGTCGACGGGCTGCGCGGCGCGCAGCGGCAGCTTGCTCCAGAGGCCGACGGTGCCCTGGACGGAGTGGTACGGGTAGGCCTCGGCGAGGCCCTTCTCGTAGACCGGGACCATGTCGCCCTTGAGCTCCTCCAGGGCGAGCACGTCGACGCCGGAGGCGGCGAGCTGCCGGGCGGCGCCCTCGGGGTCGGGGTTCTCGGCGTTCACGTTGTGGGTGGCGACGGTCAGGTCGCCGCCGGCGGCCGACTTGTCGGCGACGAGCCCGCCGAAGAGGTTGAGCCACACCACGGCCGGAAGCAGCAGGGCGATCAGCGCGGTGGCCGACCGGCGCAGCAGCGCGAGGACGAGCAGGAGCGGCACGAAGAGGCCGAACCAGGGCAGGAAGGTCTCGGTGAGGCTGCCCAGGTTGCCGATCCGGTTGGGGACGTCGGCGTGGAAGACCATCAGGAGGGTGAGCGCGACGGCCGCCAGGGCGATCAGGATGCCCCGGCGCCAGATCCCCCGGTCGCGGCGGAGCCGGTCGAGGGCGGTCCGGAACCGGGAACGGGGACTCTCGCCGTTCGCGTCGCCGTACCCGGTCCCCGTCGTGTCCACCCGCGTCATCGCTGCCCTCACTGCCTTGCCGCCGTGCCGTCTCGCCTGTCTGCCGTGCCCCGACCTCGACACTAGGCGATGAGGGGACGGCCGTACTCCCCCAGGGACGACACGGCACGCGTGGCGGGTTCCTGCGGGAGCGCGGGGGCGGGGCGGCTGTGACAGAACGCTCACATTCGCACCGGTCCGCGCCCCCTGTCAGGTACGGGGGCGCAGGCCCTCCAGGACGGTGTCGACGACCCGCTCGGCGAGGCCGGGCTCCAGGGTGGAGCCGGGGCGGACGACGGTGCGCAGCAGCAGGGGGCCGGTGAGGAGGTCGTTGACGAACTCGACGTCGAGGTCGTCGCGGAACTCGCCCCGCTCCATGCCGCGCCGCACGGCGTCCAGGCCGAGGCGGCGGCGCGGTTCGATGACGGTGAGCTGGTAGGCGTCCCACAGCTTGGGATAGAGCTGCATCTGCGAGAAGACGGTGTGGAGCAGGGCGGAGGACCGCTTGGCGAGGCCGCGCTGCCGCAGGGACTCCAGGAGGGCCACGAGGTCGTCCCGGGCCGAGGTGCCGGGCAGCACCGGGTCCGGGGGCTCCAGGGAGCGCAGGAGGTCGACGAAGAGGTCCTCCTTGCCGGACCAGCGGCGGTAGATGGTGGCCTTGCCGACCCCGGCGGTACGGGCGATCCGCTCGACGGACAGCTCGGTCAGCGGCACCCCCTCGTCCAGGAGCCCCCCGACCGCCTCGAAGATCGCCTGCTCGACGGCCTCGGACCGGGGCCGGCCCCGGCGGCGTGCCGCCGCCCCGGGGCCGGGGGGCGGTGCCGTCCCGGGGCCGGGGGGCGGCGGGGAGCAGGGGCCGGGAGGCGGCGTCGTCCCGGCGTCCGGTCCCCCGCCGGGGCCGGTCCCTTCGGCGTCGGGGGCCGGGGTCTCGCCGTTCTGGAGCGACACGTGCGTTCCGCCTCTCGTCCGGGGCTGCGGGCTACCGTCGGGCCGATTCTCCCGTCCCGGCGGCGGATGCCGGTACCGAGGCCCCCGGGCGGGCGGCGGGGACGCCGGAGCCTCGCGCACCGGCTCCCGGCGCGCCCGCGTCCGGGGCCTGCGCGTCCGGCGCGTCCGGGGCCGCCGGAGCGCGGCCCGGCAGGAACGCGGCGACGACCACCGCGCCGACCAGGGCGATCGCGGCCGAGGCGATCGCCGTGACGTGCATGGCGTCCAGGAAGGCCTGGTGGGCGGGGGCCACCAGGTCCCGGCCCGCCGGGCCGAGCTTCTCGGCGACGGCGAGGGTCGCCTCGACGGACTCGCCCGCCGTGGCCCGCAGCGCCGCCGGGACCCCGCCCAGGTGCCCCTCGATCTCGCCCCGGTAGACGGAGGAGAGGACCGAGCCGAGGACGGCCACGCCGAGCGCGCCGCCGACCTGCCGGAAGGTGTTGTTGATCGCCGAGCCGGAGCCCGCCTTCTCGCGGGGCAGCGCCTGCATGATCGCGACCGTGACCGGCGGCATGATGTGCGCCATGCCCGCGCCCTGGAGGAAGAAGACGACTTCGAGGACCCAGACCGGGGTCGAGGCGTCGAAGAGGGCGAAGGCGGCGAGGCCGAGGGCGACGAGCAGCATTCCGGCGGCGCACACGACCCGGGCGCCGAGGCGCTCGACGACGAGCCGGGCCCGGGGCGCGAACGCCATCTGCGCGACGGCCAGCGGCAGCAGGAGCAGCCCGGACTGGAGGGCGCTGTAGCCGCGCACGCTCTGGAGGTAGAAGGCCGAGAAGAAGGTCACGCCCATGAGGGCGAAGAAGACGAGCGCGATCGCGGCGACGGCGGCCGAGAACGCGGGCTTGCGGAAGTACGCCATGTCGATGGCCGGGTGGTCGCTGCGCCGCTCGTGCAGGACGAAGCCGACGAGGACCGCGAGGCCGCCGAGGACCGGGGCGAGGACGGTGACGTCGGTGAAGTCCGCCAGCTCGCCGCCCCGGATGATCCCGTACACGAGGAGGACGAGGCCGACGACGGAGAGCAGCACGCCGGGCACGTCGACGCGGCCGGGCCTGGGGTCCCGGGAGTCGGGCACGAGCCGGACCATCAGGGCCAGGGCGAGGAGCACGACGGGCACGTTGACGAGGAAGATCGATCCCCACCAGAAGTGTTCGAGCAGGAGGCCGCCGGTGATGGGGCCGATCGCGATGGCGAGGCCGACGCCGCCGGCCCAGATGCCGATGGCCTTGGGCTGCTCGTCGCGCTCGAAGACGTTCATGAGGACGGCGAGGGTCGCGGGCATCACGAAGGCGGCGCCGAGGCCCATGACGGCCCGGAAGGCGATCAGCTCGCCCGGGGAGCCGGAGAACGCGGCGAGGGCGGAGCCGATGCCGAAGACGGTGATGCCGAAGAGCAGCACCTTCTTGCGGCCGAGGCGGTCGCCGAGCAGGCCGGAGGTGAAGAGGAGCCCGGCGAAGACGAGCGTGTAGGAGTTGATGGCCCACTCCAGCTCGCTCTGGGTGGCGCCGAGGCCGGTGGGGGCGGGGGCGGCGATCGTCCTGACGGCCACGTTCAGGATCGAGTTGTCGAGGACGACGATCAGCAGGCTGAGCATGAGGACGCCGAGGATCGCCCAGCGGCGCCGGTGGACGGCCTCGGGGACGCGGGGCCCGGCGGGGGCGGAGGATGCGGGGGACGGCTGTGACATGCCGACCAGCGTAGGACCATTTCGATACGAGACCGTCTCGTATCGGAAAAGCTGGACGAGTCTTTACGTTGCTCTCGACGCGCCGCCCACGTTGCCCCCGACGCGCCGCCCACGTTGCCCCCGACGCGCCCCCTCCTCCTCCGGCCGCCTCCTCCCCCCTCCTCCTCCGGGCTTCACACATTGCGGCGGTGTGAACAGCGCCACTCCGGCCCACTTTCCCGTCCGCCCGCCGAAGTGCCACCATGGATGTGGTCCGGGGACGCCGTGAGGGCGCCTCGAGATGACAACAAGGAGCCGTTCACCATGACGCTTCAGGCTGCCCAGAAGCCGCCCGCCGCCGGTGGCGACAGCACCAAGTCGCTCTACGGGGGCACGGGCACCCGCCGCATCACCGTCCACGACATCGCCGCCGCCAAGGCCCGCGGCGAGAAGTGGCCCATGCTCACCGCCTACGACGCGATGACCGCCTCCGTCTTCGACGAGGCCGGGATCCCGGTCATCCTCGTCGGCGACTCGATGGGCAACTGTCACCTCGGCTACGACACCACCGTGCCCGTCACGATGGACGAGATGACCCTGCTCTCCGCCGCCGTCGTCCGGGGCACCAGGCGGGCCCTCGTCGTCGGCGACCTCCCCTTCGGCTCGTACCAGGAGGGGCCCGTCCAGGCCCTGCGCAACGCCACCCGGCTCGTCAAGGACGCCGGCGTCGGCGCGATCAAGCTGGAGGGCGGCGAGCGCTCGCTGCCGCAGACCGAGCTGCTCGTCCAGGCCGGCATCCCCGTCATGTCCCACCTGGGCCTGACCCCGCAGTCCGTGAACACCATGGGCTACCGGGTGCAGGGCCGCTCCGACGAGGCCGCCCACCGGCTGCTCCGCGACGCCAAGTCCGCGCAGGACGCGGGCGCGTTCGCGGTCGTCCTGGAGCTCGTACCGGCCGAGCTGGCCGCCGAGGTCACCCGCTCGCTGCACATCCCGACCATCGGCATCGGCGCCGGCGCCGGGACCGACGCCCAGGTCCTCGTCTGGACCGACATGGCCGGTCTGACCGGCGGCAAGGTGCCGCGCTTCACCAAGCAGTACGCCAACCTCCGCGAGACGCTCGGCGACGCCGCGCGCGCCTTCGCCGAGGACGTCTCCGGCGGGGCGTTCCCCGCCGAGGAGCACACCTTCCACTGATCCCGGAAGATCCCGGAAGGCCCCTCGCAGAGGGCCCCGAGAAGCCACTGCGGCACCTCCGACAGCCCGCCGACATCCCCCATCGGCGGGCTGTCGGCCGTCTGTCGGGGCGTTGTCGGTGGCGCCTGGTCTAGTAGGGGCCATGACGCGATCACACACCAACGCCGTCGAGGTACGGGGCCTCGTGAAGCACTTCGGCGAGACGAAGGCCCTCGACGGGGTCGACCTGGATGTCCGGGAGGGCACGGTCCTCGGGGTCCTCGGGCCCAACGGCGCCGGGAAGACCACCCTCGTCCGCTGTCTCTCCACCCTCATCGTCCCGGACGCCGGGACCGCCACCGTCGCCGGTTACGACGTGGTGCGCCAGCCCCGGCAGCTGCGCCGCACCATCGGCCTCACCGGCCAGTACGCCTCGGTCGACGAGAAGCTGTCCGGCTGGGAGAACCTCTACATGATCGGGCGGCTGCTCGACCTCTCCCGCAAGGACTCCCGGGCCCGCGCCGACGAGCTCCTGGAGCGCTTCTCGCTCACCGAGGCCGCCAAGCGGCCCGCGATGAACTACTCGGGCGGGATGCGGCGGCGGCTCGACCTGGCCGCCTCGATGATCGGGAACCCGGCCGTCCTCTACCTGGACGAGCCGACGACCGGCCTCGACCCCCGCACCCGCAACGAGGTCTGGGACGAGGTCAAGCGGATGGTCGCCGAGGGCGCCACCGTCCTGCTCACCACCCAGTACATGGAGGAGGCGGAGCAGCTCGCGAGCGAGCTGACCGTCATCGACCGCGGCAAGGTCATCGCCAACGGCAAGGTCGACGACCTCAAGGCCCGGGTCGGCGGCCGCACCCTGAAGGTCCGCCCGGCGGACCCGGCCGACCTGACCGCGATGGCCGCCGCGCTGCGCGAGACCGGTCTCGACGGGGTCGCCGGCGCGACCGTCGTCCCCGACGAGGGCGCGCTGTACGTGCCGATCCTCGCCGACGAGCAGCTGACCGCCGTCGTGGGCCTGCTCGGCGCGCGCGGCTTCGGCATCGCCCACATCGGCACCCACCTGCCCAGCCTGGACGAGGTGTTCCTGGCGATCACCGGCCAGAAGACGACCGTGTCCGACGCGCTTCCCGAGGAGGTCGCCGCATGAGCACCGCCACCACGACCACACCGCTCTCCAAGACCCCCGTCGGCGCCCCGGACCCGGGCGCGGGCCCGGCGCGGGCGCTGCCCGGCGAGGGCCGGATCGGCCTGCGGGCCAATCTGCGCCACATCGGCGCCCTGGCCCGGCGCAACGCCCTCCAGATCAAGCAGGACCCGGAGTCGATGTTCGACGCCGTCCTGATGCCGATCATCTTCATCCTGCTGTTCGTGTACGTCTTCGGCGGCGCGATCGCGGGCAAGGGCAACAACGACGCGTACGTGAACTACGTGACGCCCGGCCTGATGGCGATGATGGGCATGAACATCGCCATGGCCGTCGGCACCGGGATGAACGAGGACTTCAAGAAGGGGGTCATGGACCGGTTCCGGACGATGCCGATCGCCCGGTCCTCCGTCCTGATCGCCAAGATCGTCGTCGAGGTCGGCCGGATGCTGATCGCCACCGCGATCCTGCTCGGCATGGGCTTCCTGCTCGGCATGGAGATCAAGACCTCGGTCCTCGACCTCTTCGCCGCGATCGGCCTGTCGATGGTCTTCGGCGCCTCGCTGATGTGGATCTTCATCCTGCTCGGCCTCACCATGAAGACGAGCCAGGCCGTCCAGGGCGTCGCGATGCTGGTCCTGATGCCGCTCCAGTTCGGCTCCTCGATCTTCGCCCCGCCGACCTCGATGCCGGGCTGGCTGGAGACCTTCACCGACTACAACCCGCTCTCCAACCTCGCCGACGCCGCGCGGAACCTCGTCAACGGCGGTCCGGTCGCCCACTCGGTGTGGATGACCCTCGGCTGGTCGGTGCTGATCACGGTCGTCACGGCGCCGATCGCGGTCGCCAAGTTCCGCAAGAAGACCTGAGTCGCGAACACCCCCGGGGGGGTTCAGGACTCGGCGCGCTCTCTGATCGCGTCGGCGGCGCGACCGAGCAGGGCGGCGGCCTCTTCGAAGGAGAGGCCGTCGCCCTCGGCGCGTGCCGCCCCGAACTCCGCGTCGCCGAGGACGGACCGGGCGAGTTCGGTCGCCCGCTCCAGTTGCTCCCGCTCGGTCGGCGGCGGCAGGTGCTCCGGCGGGAGCAGGCCGTCCCTGGCCCCGAGCAGCACCGCGCCGGTCCGCGCCTCCGGTCCGCCGAGTCCGGCCAGGGCCCAGGCGGCGACGATCAGGTGCATGGCCGGCATCTGCGGGCCGATCATCATGGACAGCGGGCCGAGAGAGCTCTCGTACGCTTCCCTGGCGAGGGCGAGTCCGGAGCCGTACCTGCCGTCCAGGACGTCCAGCCAGCCGAGGACGCCGAGGGTGAAGCCCCTGAAGAGGGCGAGGGTGTCCGAGTCGAACTCCCCGAGGAGCGCGTGGAGGTGCTCGCGGGCCTCGTCGGTGCGTCCCGCGCGGCCGAGTGCCACGCCGAGGAACATGCGGGCGCCGACGCGGGGTTCGTGGCCCAGGCCGTGGTCGTCGGCCAGGATCTCGCGCAGGATCGCCTCGCCCTCGGCGGGCCGTCCCGACTCGACGAGCGTGCCGGCGTACCGGGCCCGCAGGAGCAGCACTTGCGCCTGGGCGCCGATCCGTTCGGCGTGGCCGATGGCGGCGGTGAAGTCCGCGGCGGCCGCCTCGAAGTCGAGGAGCCGTTCCTCGGCTTCCGCGCGGGAGGAGAGCGCCTCGGCCGCGCCCCAGGCGTCGCCGAACCGCTCGAAGATCCCCAGGCTCTCGTCGGCGTCGGCGATCGCCTCGGCGGCCCGGTCGCTCCGGTTGGCGAGCATGTTGGCGCGCAGCTGGAGGGTGTTGGCGAGGTCCCAGTCGTAGCCGTAGCGGCGGCAGGCGTCGACGGTGGTGTCGAGCCGCTCGCCGAGCCGGCCGGCCTCTCCGATGAGGAGGACCGCGAAGACGGCGAAGGCGCCGGGCAGCCGGCAGGACTGGGGCAGGCCGGGGTCGTACCCGGCGGTCATCTCGCGCAGCCGCCGGACGCCCTCGGGTGTGGTCCAGCGGCCGGTCTCGTGGCTCATGTTGATGAGTTCGACGAGCCGCACCCCGCGCCGGGCCTCCTGGCGCTGCGCCTCGGAGAGCGGCGGCGGCGCGGCCGTGCACGGCTCGTGGAGCGGTACGACGGGGGCGGCGGGCGGCGCGAACGGGTCGGGTCCGAGGGCGGCGACGGCCTCGGACCAGTACAGGGCGTCGGTGCGCAGGTCGCGCATCTGCCAGTACCAGATCAGGCAGTGGACGAGGACGAGCGCCTCGTCCTCGTCGCGGGCGTCGACGGCCCGGCGCAGGGCGGTGCGGAGGTTGCCGTACTCGGTCCCGAAGCGGGCGATGGCGGCGAGCTGCCCCGACCCGCGCAGCTCCGGATCCGTCCGCCGGGCCAGCTCCCGGTAGTACACCAGGTGCCGCCGCTCCACCTCCGCCCGCTCCCCCGCCTCCGCAAGCCGCTCCCGCGCGTACTCCGCCACCGTCTCAAGCAGCCGGTACCGCATCCCGTCCTCCACCGGACCCGCCACCACCAGCGACTTGTCCACCAGCGCGCCCAACACGTCCAGCACGTCCAAACCCGCCCCGTCGTCCGCGCACACCGCCTCCGCCGCCGCCAGACCACACCCACCCGCGAACACCGAAAGCCGCCGCAGCACCACCCGCTCCGGCCCCTCAAGCAACTCCCACGACCAGTCCACCACCGCCCGCAACGTCTGCTGACGCGGCAACACCGTCCGCGCCCCCGCCGTCAACAACCGGAAACGATCATCCAGCCGCTCCGCGATCTGCCCCACCGACAACATCCGCAACCGCGCCGCCGCCAGCTCGATCGCCAACGGCAACCCGTCCAGACGACGACACACCTCCTCCGCCGCCCCCAGGTCCTCCTCCACCGAGAACCCCGGCCGCGCCGCCGCACCCCGCTCCCCCAGCAACCGCAACGCCACCCCCACCGGCAACGGACCCACCGGCCGCACCACCTCCCCCGGCACCCCCAACGGCTCCCGACTCGTCGCCAGGACCCGTAGCTCGGGGCAGCGGGCGAGGAGGGCCTCGGCCAGTTCGGCGGCGGCGTCGATCACGTGCTCACAGTTGTCGAGGACCAGCAGCATCCGGCGCCCGCCGCAGTGCTCCACGATCCGGGCGAGGAGGTCGCTCCCGGCCCGCAGCTCCCCGGCTCCCGCGCCGCGCAGGACGGTCTCGCGGGCGCCGACGGCCGCGAGGACGGCCTCGGGCACGGCCTCCGGATCGGTGACGGGGGCGAGCTCCGCGACCCAGACGCCGTCGGGCCAGGCGTCCGCCCCGCGCTCGGCGGCCTCCTGGGAGAGGCGGGTCTTCCCGGCGCCGCCGGGGCCGAGCAGGGTGACGAGCCGGGCCGCCCGCAGGTCCTCCCGGAGGGCGGCGATCTCCTCGTCGCGGCCGACGAAGCTGGTGAGCCGCGCGCGCAGGTTCCCCGGGACGGGGGCGGGCCGGGGTGCCGCCGCGGCCGTCTCCGCCGTCTCCGCCGTCTTCCCGGCGAGCAGGTCCGCGTGGAGGGCGCGCAGGGCCGGGGACGGGTCGGTGCCGAGGCGTTCGGCGAGGGCGCGGCGGACCGTCTCGTACGCGGCGAGCGCCTCGGCCGCCCGGCCCGTGTCGCGCAGGGCGCGGATCCGCATGGCCTGGAGGGGTTCGTCCAGCGGGTGGGCCTCGCAGAGGGCGGTCAGTTCGGGGAGGGCGGCGGAGGCCTCGCCGAGGGCGAGGGCGGCGTCGAGCCGGGCGCGGCGGGCGTCGAGGCGGCGGGCCTCCCGGCGGGCGGCCTCGGCGGCCCGGTCCGGGAGGTCGGCGAGGGCGGGGCCGCGCCAGAGCCCGAGGGCCTCGTCCAGCAGGACGGCGGCACGCCCCGCGTCCCCGGCGGCGAGGGCGGCGGCCCCTTCGGCGGCGAGCCGCTCGAAGCGGTACAGGTCGACGTCCTCGGGGCGGGCGTCGAGCCGGTAGCCGCCCTCGGCGGAGACCACCCGCTCCCGGCCGAGGGCCCGGCGCAGCCGCCCGACCAGGGCCTGGAGCGCGGCGACCGCGTCGGCGGGCGGCTCGTCGCCGTACCAGACCTCGTCCACGAGCTCCCGTACGGGCACGGGGCGGCCCGCCCGCAGGACGAGGGCGGTGAGCAGCGCGCGGACCCGGGGGCCGCCGACGGCCACGTCGGTGCCGTCGGGCGCGTGGACGAGGGTGGGGCCGAGAACGGAGTAGCGCACGGGCCCATTCTCCGCGAGCGCCCGACCCCCGCTCCCGGCGGGGAGCCGTCCGGGCCGGGGCCTGCCGGTTCTCCACCCGGAGCCGGAGCCGGGGGACGTACCGGAACCGGACCGGGCCCCGGTACGTTTCCCGCACACCAGCCTTCCCCGTCCCCTGGGAGCCCCCGCGATGACCACGGCCACCACCCGGAGCCACGAACGGCGGATCAGCCCCGTCTTCCTGGCGATCCTCGCCGTCATGGCCGTCACCGGCTGGGCGGTGTGGACGGACTTCGCCGCCCTGCCCGGACTCGCGGTCTTCCTCTTCGTGACCTCGGCGTGGGTGGTGTCGCTCTGTCTGCACGAGTACGCGCACGCCCGGACCGCCCTGCACGGCGGGGACATCACGGTGGGCGCGAAGGGCTATCTGACCCTGAACCCGCTGAAGTACACGCACGCGGTGCTGAGCATCGTGCTCCCGGTGCTCTTCGTGATCATGGGCGGGATCGGTCTGCCGGGCGGCGCGGTCTTCATCGAGCAGGGGCGGATCAAGGGCCGCTGGAAGCACAGCCTGATCTCGGCGGCGGGTCCGCTGGCGAACGTGCTCTTCGCGCTCGTGTGCACGGCCCCGTTCTGGCTGGACGCGCTGGACGGCGTGCCGCCGGCCTTCCGGTACGCGCTCGCGTTCCTGGCGTTCCTCCAGGTGACGGCGGCGCTCCTGAACATGCTGCCGGTGCCGGGGCTCGACGGTTACGGGGTGGTGGAGCCCTGGCTGTCGTACAAGGTGAAGCGGCAGATCGAGCCGTACGCGCCGTACGGCTTCTTCGTGGTGATCGCGCTGCTGTTCGTCCCGGCGGTCAACGGCGCCTTCTTCGACGCGATCGACGCGCTCATGCGGACCCTCGGGGTGCCGGAGCTGAGCCGGTACTGCGGTTCGCAGCTGTTCCGGTTCTGGCAGGGGACCCCGGAGTTCTGCGAGGTCTAGGGCCTGCTCAGCCCTGGGCGGCGGCGGCCTTCTCGACCCTGGCACGGCGGAGGTAGTACCAGGCCATGTTGGAGGAGAGGCCGGCCAGGAGGACCCAGACGATGCCGAGGAAGCTGCCCTGGACGAAGGAGACGACGGCCGCGGCGACGGCCAGGGCGCAGACCACGAGGGCATAGAGGGCGAGGCGGGGCATGGGGGTCGGCTCCTGTCCGGTACGGATGGGTCTCGGTGCCCGTCCAGTGTCCCCCATGCCCGGAAGCGTCCGTTCTCCGGCTCGCCCCTCCGGCCCGGACGTCCTCAGACGCCGGTGATCCGGAGGCCCGCGTGGGCCTTGTAGCGGCGGTTGACCGAGATCAGGTTGGCGACGAGCGACTCGACCTGGTGGGCGTTGCGCAGCCGGCCGGCGAAGACGCCCTTCATGCCGGCGACGCGGCCGGCGAGGGCCTGGACGATCTCCACGTCGGCGCGCTCCTCGCCGAGGACCATCACGTCGATGTCGATCTCGTCGACGGAGGCGTCCTGGAGGAGGACGGCGGAGAGGTGGTGGAAGGCGGCGGTGACCCGGGAGTCCGGGAGGAGCGCGGCGGCCTGCTCGGCTGCGGAGCCCTCCTCGGGCTTGAGGGCGTAGGCGCCCTTCTTGTCGAAGCCGAGCGGGTTGACGCAGTCCACGACGAGCTTGCCGGCCAGTTCCTCGCGCAGCGACTCCAGCGTCTTGGCGTGGCCGTCCCAGGGCACGGCGACGATCACGACGTCGCTGCGGCGGGCGGTCTCGGCGTTGTCGGCGCCCTCGACGCCGTGGCCGAGCTCCGCGGCCGCCTCCCGGGCGCGGTCGGCGGCGCGGGAGCCGATGATCACCTTCTGTCCGGCCAGGGCGAACCGGTAGGCGAGGCCCCGGCCCTGCTCGCCGGTGCCGCCGAGGACGCCGACGACGAGCCCGGAGACGTCGGGGAGGTCCCACGGGTCCTTGGGGGCCTTGGCGGCCTCGGCGGTGGGGTCCTGGGGTGCGCTGGAGGAAGTCATGGCCCCGACATTACCGACCGGTCGGACCGCCGGGGCGCTCCTCGTACGGGTGATCCTTCCGCGTTCGGCCGCGCGCGGGCCCGGCGTCGTACAGGATGCGTCCGCATGGATGCCGTACGGGTCGCGTTGCTGCGGGAAGTGCTTGCCGGGACGGAGTGGCCGGGGGCGGCCCGCCGGTTCGCGAAGACGCTCCGGGGGTCGGTGGTCCCGCACGGGGGCGGGCTGCTCCTGGTGGGCACGGAGGAGTACGAGCCCTGGCACCTGGCGGCGCACCTGGTCGACGAGGCCGCCTGGTCGGGGCTGCCCGAGCTGGCTCCGACGCTGGTGCGGCACCGGGTGCGGGCGGGGGACCCGGCACACCTGGCGGTGGGTCTGGGCCGCCTGGAGGCGGCGGGGCGGGGGGCGACGCTCCTGATGGTGGCGCCGGAGCGGCCGGAGGCGGGGCTGCTCCAGCGGGTGCACGACGCCCGGCGGGCGGGGGCGACGGTGCTGACGCTCGACGGGGGCGACCCGGAGGTGCGGGGGCTCGCGCACGAGGCGCTCGCGGTGACGGAGGGGTCGGGGGTGGACCTGGACACGGTGCAGCACCTGGTGAGCGCGGCGGCCGGGGAGAACAGCCTGCCGTCACCGCGCGGGACCCACCGCTTCCGGGACCGCCTCTCGTCCCTCGCGGACCGGCTGACGGCTCCGCCGCCGAAGCGCTGGTAGGGGGCGCGCCCGGCCCGGTGGTGCGGCTCACCGATAATCAGGTTGCCTTCAGCACCTTTCGGACGGAGCATGTCCCCTCGTGTCCCCCGCGCTCTCCAAGCTCGCCGCCGTTCTGCCCGATCTGGCGCCCTGGCGCGCCTCCCGCGACTTCCGGCTCCTGTGGGTGCAGGGGCTCGTGACGTTCTTCAGCAGCGCGATGGCGATGATCGCGCTGCCGCTCCAGATCAAGGAGCTGACGAACTCGCCGCTCGCGGTCGGGGCGATGGGCGCGGTCGAGCTGGTGCCGCTCGTGGTCTTCGGCCTGTACGGCGGGGCGCTCGCGGACGCGGTCGACCGGCGGCGGGTGATCCTGTGGACCGAGGCGGGCCTCGGCGCGCTCGCCGTGGTCCTGCTGGTCAACGCGGTGCTGCCGGAGCCGATGCTCTGGCCGCTGTACGTGGTGGCGGCCTGCGTCTCGGCGCTCGCGGGGCTCCAGCGGCCCGCGCTCGACTCGCTGTTCGCCCGGATCGTGCCGCACGAGCACCAGACGGCGGCGGCCGCGCTGAACTCGCTGCGCTGGCAGATGGGCGCCATCGCGGGCCCCTCGATCGCGGGTCTGGTCGTGGCGTTCGCCGGGCACGCGCCCGCGTACGCGGTGACGGCCTGCGGCTTCGCGGTCTCGGTCCTGATGTGCCGGCGCCTCTCGCCCGCGCCGCCCGCGCACGACGCGGAGAAGCCGTCGCTGCGGGGCATCGCGGAGGGCGCGCGGTACGCCTGGTCGCGGCCGGTGCTGCTCGGCACGTACGCGGTGGACCTGGCGGCGATGTTCTTCGCCTTCCCGAACACGATCTTCCCGTTCCTCGCGGACGAGCTGGACGCGGACTGGTCCCTCGGCCTGATGTACGCGGCGGGCTCGGTGGGCTCGCTGGTCCTCGGTCTGACCAGCGGCTGGACCTCGAAGGTGCGGCGGCACGGGCTGCTCGTGGCCGGGGGCGCGACGGCCTGGGGCCTGGCGATCGCGGCGGCCGGCTGGTTCGGGAACGTGTGGCTGGTGCTGCTCTGCCTGGCCTTCGCGGGCGCGGGCGACATGCTGAGCGGTCTGGGCCGCTCGACCATCTGGAACCAGACGATCCCGGAGGAGCTGCGCGGCCGGCTCGCCGGCATCGAGGTGCTCTCGTACAGCGTCGGCCCGCAGCTGGGCCAGGTGCGGGCGGGCGTGATGGCGGGCTGGACCGGCACCCGGACGGCGATCTGGACGGGCGGCGTGGCCTGCGTGGCCTCGGTGGGCCTGCTCTGCCTGGCGCTGCCGAAGCTCCTGACGTACGACTCCGAGACCGACGCGGACTCGCTGCGGCGCCGGGCGCAGCAGGAGGCGGCCGGGAAGGCCCGCGCGGAGGCCGCCGACACCGCCTGAGCGGCACCGGCGGCCCGCGCCCGTCCGGGGTCACCCGCCGCGGGGCCCGGTCATTCGGGGGACTCGTCCTTCTTCCCGCCGGCGTCGTGCCAGCGCGGGTCGGTCTCCCACTCCAGGTTCCGCTCGCGGGCGGTCTCCATGGCGTGGGAGGCCTCCTCACGGGTGGTGTACGGGCCGAAACGGTTCTTCGAGGGGCATTCGGGGCCCTCCTCGACCTTCTTGTGCTCCAGGCAGTAGTACCACTCGCCCGGTTTGCCCGCGGTGCGCTTCTTGAACAGGGCCATCGTCGGCTCCTTCCTCCGAGGATCATGGTGCCCCAGACCCGGTCGTTACACTCGCTGGCATGTCTGGCCAGTCGCTTCTCGTACCGGGGGAGCTCTCCCCCCACCGCTCCGTTCCGGGTTCCATCCGCCGCCCCGAGTACGTCGGGAAGCCCGCACCGACCCCGTACACCGGGCCCGAGGTGCAGGATTCCGACACGATCGAGCGGATGCGGATCGCCGGCCGCATCGCCGCGCGGGCGATGGAGGAGGCCGCCAAGCACATCGCCCCCGGCGTCACCACCGACGAGCTCGACCGGGTCGCGCACGAGTTCATGTGCGACCACGGCGCCTACCCCTCCACCCTCGGCTACCGCGGCTTCCCGAAGTCGCTGTGCGCCTCGGTCAACGAGGTCATCTGTCACGGCATTCCGGACTCCACGGTGCTGCGGGACGGCGACATCGTGAACCTGGACGTCACGGCGTACATCAACGGCGTCCACGGCGACAACAACGCCACCTACCTCTGCGGCGACGTCGACGAGGAGTCCCGGCTGCTCGTGGAGCGGACCCGGGAGGCCCTGAACCGGGCGATCAAGGCGGTGAAGCCGGGCCGCCGGATCAACATCGTCGGGCGGGTCATCGAGTCGTACGCCAAGCGGTTCGGCTACGGGGTCGTGCGCGACTTCACCGGGCACGGCATCAACTCGTCCTTCCACTCCGGCCTGATCGTGCCGCACTACGACTCCCCGCACCACACCACCGAGATCAAGACCGGCATGACCTTCACCATCGAGCCGATGCTGACGCTCGGGACCCACGACTACGACATGTGGGACGACGGCTGGACCGTGGTGACCAAGGACCGCAAGCGGACGGCCCAGTTCGAGCACACCCTCGTCGTGACGGAGACCGGGGCGGAGATCCTGACCCTGCCCTGACGTTGCCCCGCCCCGGGAAGTGGGTAGCTTTTTTACCGACAGGACGTCGGGAACCAGTTGACTTAGGTAAGCCTAACTTGGCAGGATCGTCACTGGTTCCCGTCCCATCGGTCCCGGAGGCACGCCTTGGACACGCCCTTCTCGACGCTCATCCGCACGGCATCGCACGAGCAGCACACCGAAGCGGAGACGTCGTCCTTCATGGGTGACCTCCTGGGCGGGCGCCTCGGCGTCGACGCCTACGCGCGCTACACCGAGCAGCTCTGGTTCGTCTACCGGGCCCTGGAGGAGGGCGCGGAGGCCCTGCGCGAGGACCCGGTCGCCGGGCCGTTCATACAGCCCGAGCTGTTCCGCACGGCCGCCCTGGAGCAGGACCTCGCCCATCTGCGCGGCCCGGACTGGCGGGACGGCCTCTCGCCGCTCCCGGCCACGGTGGCGTACGCCGAGCGGGTCGCCGAGTGCGCCCGCGACTGGCCCGCCGGCTACGTGGCCCACCACTACACGCGCTACCTGGGCGACCTGTCGGGCGGCCAGATCATCCGCGACAAGGCGGAGCGCACCTGGGGCTTCGCGCGCAAGGGCGACGGCGTCCGCTTCTACGTCTTCAAGGAGATCTCCAACCCG
Organism: Streptomyces sp. NPDC093071; assembly: GCF_044754545.1. Lineage (NCBI taxonomy): Bacteria > Bacillati > Actinomycetota > Actinomycetes > Kitasatosporales > Streptomycetaceae > Streptomyces > Streptomyces sp. NPDC093071. The sequence goes on from NZ_JBIVPH010000003.1 coordinate 514,244, forward strand.
GCCGCGTTCAAGCGGGAGTACCGGGAGCTGCTCGACGGGGTGAACGCCGACGACCTGGAGAAGCAGCGGATCGTCGACGAGTGCAAGCGCGCCTTCGCCTTCAACAGCGCGGTCTTCCACCAGCTCGGGAGCGAGTTTCCGCTGAGCGCGTGACGTGCGGGCGCGTGGGGAGGGTCAGCGCGTGAGCGTGCCCTCCAGGCGGACGCGTCCGCCGAGTTCCACGATGCCGTCGGGGCCGGGGGCGGTGAGCAGCTGCGAACCCCGGCCCTGCGTGATGTTCAGGGCCCGCCCCAGCTCCGCCGTGAGCAGCAGCGCCGCCGCGCCGGTCGCCTCGTCCTCGTCGATGCCGTCGCCGCGCCCCGGGAAGGCCCGCGCCCTGATCCGCCCGGCGGCCTCCTCCTCCCAGGCCCAGGCGTAGATCCACTCCCCCGGCTCGGGCACCTCCAGGGCCTCCACCTCGGCGGCGGAGCCGTACCGGCGCAGGGTGCGGGGCGGGGCCCACTCCGCGCGCGCCTCGATCCAGGTGAACTCCCCGTCGCCGCGCACCCAGACCTCTCCGGCCGGCGGGTGGACGACCTCCAGGTCGAGCAGCCAGGCCGCGCCGACGAGCGGGTGCCCGGCGAAGGGCAGGCGCAGGCCGGGCGTGTAGATGTCCACGAGCCCGCGCTCCGGGTCGTCCACGAACACCGTCTCGCTGAAGCCGAGCTCCTTGGCGAGCGCCTGGCGCGAGGCCTCGTCGGGGTGGGTACGGGCGTCCCGTACGACCCCGAGCGGGTTGCCGTACCGGCCGTCGCCCGCACAGAAGACCCGCAGGACGTCGATGTCAGTGGCGGTCGTGTTCATGGCGGAATTCAACCACTCGTCCGCAAGGGGGCGGGGCCGCACCCGGATTCCGGGTGCGGCCCCGCCTGGTGGGAGGTGGCGGATCAGGAGGCCGTGCCGCGGCGCCGGGCCGCGACGACGACGGCCGCGCCGGTCGCGACGGCCAGGGCGGAGGCCCCGGCGAGGAGGCCGGTGGGGACGTCCGAACCGGTGGAGGCGAGGGAGCCGGAGCCGCCGACCGTGCCGGCCCCTCCGGCGGTCCCGCCGCCGGCCGTGCCGCCGCCGACGCTGCCGCCACCGCCGACCGTGCCACCGCCGCCGACGGTGCCGCCGCCCGTGGTGGACGAGCCGCCGTCACCGCCGGTGGAGCCGGTCGAGCCGGTGCCGCCGGAGCCGGAGGTGCCGCCGGTGGCCGGGGGCAGCGTGGCGTTCTGGTCGAGCGAGAACGAGACGGTCACCGGGTCCATCGCGGTGCCCGCCGGGTAGCCGCCCTGGCCGCCGGGGGCGGAGAAGCTGGCGGAGCCCGCCTCGGTCAGCTTCGCCGGGACGTCCGCGAGAGTGACGACCCCGCCCTTCGCCGCCCAGTCGGCCTTCGACAGGTCCAGGTCGACGAGGTCGACGTCGTCCTTGGTGCCGGTGGCGGAGGTGACGTCGGCGGTCAGGGTGCCGGTGGTGCCGGCGGCCTTCACCTTGAGGTCGGAGACGGTCCACTGGATGCCGTGCGCCTCGCAGACGAAGGCGAGCCTGCCGGAGAAGGCCGCCTCGGCCTTGCGGGCCTCGGCGTCGAGGTCGGCCTTGACGAAGCCGAAGTCGTAGGCCGCGCCGTTCTTCTTCGCGCCGTCGGTGGCGGTGACGGTGCCGCCGCAGATCTCACCGACGTACCGCTGCCAGCTCTCCTTCACGCCCCAGGTGAGCTTGCCGTTGACGACCTTGCCGGGACCTGCGGTCGGCGGCGCCGTGGTGGTGTCGGTCGGCGCGGGGCTGGTGGGCTCGGTGGTCGTCGGCGCGGGGCTGGTGGGCTCGGTGGTCGTCGGGGCCGGGCTGGTCGGCTCGGTCGTCGTCGGGGCCGGGCTGGTGGGCTCGGTGGTCGTCGGCGCGGGGCTGGTGGGCTCCGTCGTCGTCGGCGCCGGGCTGGTCGGCTCGGTGGTCGTCGGCGCCGGGGTCGTGGGCTCGGTCGTCGTGGTCGTCGGCTCCGGGGTGGTCGGCTCCGTCGTGGGCCCCGTCGGCGTCGGGGTCGGGGTCGTCGGCTCCGTCGTGGGCGGAGTCGTCGGCCTGGCGCCCGCCTTCACCGTGAGGGTGGCCGCGTCGAGCGCGTCGCCCTCCTTGTAGAAGCCCGCGAACGCCTCCGCGCCGTCCTTCGTCAGCTTCGCCGGGATGTCCTTGAAGACCATGGCGCCGCCGGCGCCCTGGCCCGGCCGGATGCCGGTCATGTCGAGGGCGGCGAAGGGGATGTCGGAGCGGGTGCTGAAGGTGCCGTCCTTCTCCTTGGTGACGACGTCGGCGGTGATCTCGCCGGTCGGCGCGGCCGAGCCCGTCGTCGACAGCCGGACGTCCGAGATGCGGATGTCGAGGGCGCCCTGGTGGGCCTCGAAGTGGACGCCGCCCTTGAAGGCGGTGGCGGTGCCGTGGCTCTTCGTGTCGTACGTGCCGACGCCGTCGACGAACGTGAACACGCCGTTGTTCGCGGCCTGCCGGGCGCCGTCCTCGACCGTGATCTTCCCGTGCGCGAAGGGCTGCGCCAGGTACGAGCGGAAGGACTGCTTGATGCCCCAGTCCAGGGTGCCGTCGATCAGCGGCAGCGGCGGCGGCGCGTCCTCGGCCGCGGCGGGCAGGGCGAGGGCGACGGCGCCCGTCCCCAGGGCGGCGGCCGTGGCGACGGCGGCGGCCAGGGTGACGGAACGGCGCATGGATGTGGCCATGACGAATTCTCCTAGGGGTGCGCGGGCACGGGGGTGCGCGCGGAAGGGGGCCGCGCGGGGGATGCGCGGCGGCGTTTCGGGAGCGCCGGGACGGCGGCGCGGGGCGGTGGTTCAGGAGGTGGGGGCGTCCGTGCGGCGGCGGCGTACGACGGCGAGGACCGCGAGCGCGGCGACCACGAGGACGCCCGCGCCGATCGCGAGGTACGTGCCGGTGGAGGGGCCGGAGGACGAGGCGGCGGCGGTGGCCGGGGCGGTCGTGGCCGGCTTCGCCGGTGCGGTGGTGGCGGGGGCCGTGGCCGGCGGGGTGGCCGCCGCGTTGCTGCCGAGGTCAGGGAGCGCGGGCAGCTTCGCCTTCTCGTCGACGGTGACGGCGAGCGAGACGGGGTCCATCGCGGTCCCGGCCCTGTACATCCCGCCGAAGGCCTTGGCGCCGCCCTCGGTGAGGGTGGCGGGGGCCTCGGTGACGGTGGCGAGGCCGTCCTGCGGGACGAGGCGCGGGGCGGCGAAGGTCACCAGCGGGACCGCCTTCTCGGTCCTGCCGGAGGTGGTGACGTCGGCGCCGAGGGTGCCCTTGCCGTCCTTCACGCGGACGGTCACCTTGCCGAGGGCGAGGTCGAGGTGGGTGCCGGTGAAGCGGACGCTGCCCGCGAAGGCGGCGTCGAGGACGCCGGTCTCCGGGTCGTACGTGCCCTTGCCGCCGGTGAAGCGGAAGAGCGCGCCGCCGTCCTGGGCGCCGTCGGCGAGGGTCCACTTGCCCTGTGCGATGGAGCCGGTGACGTACTCGCGGAAGGTGCGGCGGACGCCCCAGTCGACGGCGGCGGCCCGGAAGGATCCGGCGGCCTGCCCCGGCTTCCCGGAGGGCTGCGGGGACTTCGGGGGAGCCGATGAGGGCGCGGCGGAGGTGGGCGCGGTGGTCGGCGTGGTGGTCGGCGTCTTCCGCTGCGGCGCGCTGACGTCGACGGAGAGGGAGACGGGGTCGAGCCGGGTGCCGGCCGGGTAGTAGCCGGCGAAGGCGGTGGCGCCCTGCGCGGTGAGGGTGGCGGGGACGCCGGCGAGGGCGACGGGGCTGCCGCCGCCGCGCATGTCGATGCCGCCGAGGTGCAGGGTCGCGAGCGGCACCTGCGAGGAGACGTTCGTGCGGCCGCTGCCCTTGGCCTTGCTCGCCATGTCGGCGTAGAGGGTGCCCTGTCCGCCCTGGATGCGGATCCGGGGGCGGCTGATGGTGAGGTCCAGCTCGTTGGTGCCGTCCGCCTTGCGGTGGCCGGTGAAGCGGACGCCGCCGGAGAAGGCGGCTTCGAAGGCGCCGGTCTCCGGGTCGTACGAGCCGCGCGCGGAGTGGAAGCGGAACTGGCTGCCGCCGACCGTGGCGGCTCCGCCGGTGAGGCTCCAACTTCCTTGCGCGATGGGCCCGGTGACGTAGCTCTGGAAGGAGGACTTGATGCCCCAGTCGAGCCGCCCGCCCTGCACCGTGCGGCTCTCCGCGTAGGCGGTGGAGGCCGGTATCAGGGCGGCGAGCAGCGCCGCGAACAGGGTCACGGCGAGCGCGCGGGCGGGTCTGGACAGCAGCATGGAACCCCTCCGAGGGCTAGCAACGTAGGTAAGGCTAACCTAAGGTATGTCGAGCTCCGGACGGAATCCCCCCTGCCCCCGGGGACCCCGGGACCACGACCCGGCAGCACGAGCAGGACAAGCGGAACGACGACAGGACGGTGTCCGGTGCGCAGAACTCGCCTCGCGGGAGCACTGACGGCAGTGCTCACCCTCGCCCTCGTGGCGACCGGCTGCGGAAGCGGGAACGGAGGGGGCGGCGGCGCCCCCGCCGCGAAGCCGGCGGCCGCCCCCGACCGGGTCGAGCCGCTCGCCGCCCCGGCCGCGCCCCGCCTGCCCGTCACGGTCGACTCGGCCGACGGCCGGAAGGTCGCCGTCACCTCCACCGAGCGGATCGTCCCGCTCAGCGGCTCCCTCAGCGAGATCGTCTTCACCCTCGGCCTCGGCGACCGGGTCGTCGCCCGGGACATCACCGCCACCTTCGAACAGGCGGAGAAGCTCCCGGTGGTGACCCGCGCCCACGACGTCTCCGCCGAGAGCGTCCTCTCCCTGAAGCCCACCCTCGTCATCGCCGAGGGCACCACGGGCCCGGCCGAGGCGATCGAGCAGATCCGCGACGCGGGCGTCCCCCTCGTCGTCGTGAAGCCGGCCAAGTCCCTCGCCGACGTCGGCACCCGCATCGACGCGGTCGCCGCCGCCCTCGGCGTGCCCGACTCAGGCACCGCCCTGCGCACCCGCACCCAGGAGCGGATCGACGCCGTGCGGAAGGGGATCCCGGCCCGTCAGGAGAAGCCCCGGGTGGCCTTCCTCTACGTGCGCGGCTCGGCCGCCGTCTATCTGCTCGGCGGCGCCGAGTCCGGCGCCTCCTCCCTGCTCGAAGCGGCCGGCGCGGTCGACGCGGGCAAGGAGTCGGGCCTGGTCAAGGACTTCACCCCGATCACCAGCGAGGCCCTGGCGAAGGCCGCGCCCGACGCGATCCTCGTCATGAGCAAGGGCCTGGAGTCGGTCGGCGGCGTCGACGGCCTGGTGAAGGTCCCCGGCGTCGCCGAGACCCCGGCCGGCGCCGACCGCCGGGTGGTCACCGTCGACGACGGCGTCCTCCTCAACTACGGGCCGCGCACCGACCTGGTGCTCCGCTCCCTGGTCGACCAGCTGTACGGGAAGAAGAAGTGACCGCGCTCCAGGAGACCCCCGCGGTGTCCAAGCCGTCCGGCACGACCCCGGCCGCGCGGCCCGCCCGGCGCGGCCGGGCCACCGTCCTCACCCTCTCCCTGGTCGGCGCCCTGCTGCTCCTCGCGCTCCTGTCCGCCGGGATCGGGGCGTACGAGATCCCGCTCGGGGACGTCCTCGCCTCCCTCCAGCACCGGGCCGGGCTCGGCGGGCACGCGCTCGACCGCACGGCCGAGAGCGTGCTGTGGAACATCCGGCTGCCCCGGGTCGTCCTCGCCGTCCTCGTCGGCGCCTCCCTGGGCTGCGCGGGCGCCCTGATGCAGGGCGTGTTCGGCAATCCGCTCGCCGAGCCCGGCGTCATCGGCATCTCCTCGGGCGCGGCCGTCGGCGCGGTCGGCGCCATCGCGCTCGGCCTCTCCCTCTTCGGCAACTGGACGGTGACGGTCTGCGCGTTCGCCGGCGGCCTGGTGACGGTGCTGGTCGTGTACGCCATGTCCCGGTCGGGCGGGCGTACGGAAGTGGTGACGCTGATCCTCACCGGCATCGCGGTCACCGCGTTCGCGGGCGCGCTCATCGGCCTCTTCATCTTCTTCGCCGACAACGCGCAGATCAGCCAGATCACGTTCTGGCAGCTCGGCTCGCTCGCGCAGGCCACCTGGCCGAAGGTCCTGGCCGTCCTGCCGTGCGCGCTGGTCGGCCTGCTCGTCGCCCCCTTCTACGCCCGCCGACTGGACCTGCTCGCGCTCGGCGAGCGGCCCGCGCGCCATCTGGGCGTGGACGTGGAGCGGATGCGGATCGCCCTGATCCTGGTGGTGGCGCTGCTCACGGCGGCGGCGGTCGCGGTGTCCGGCATCGTCACCTTCGTCGGCCTGGTGATCCCGCACGTCCTGCGCATGGTGAACGGGCCGGGGCACCGCTTCCTGGTCCCCGGCAGCGCGCTGGGCGGCGCGGTCGCCCTCACGGCCGGCGACCTGGCGGCCCGGACGATCGCGGCCCCGGCCGAACTCCCCCTGGGCGTCCTCACCGCCCTCATCGGCAGCCCCTTCTTCTTCTGGCTGCTGCGCAGGACCCGTCGCAAGCAAGGTGGTTGGGCATGACGTCCGTACTGTTCCGGGGGCTCCTCCCGCACCGGCACCCGCGCGAGCTGCCCGTCCCCGCCGCGCCCGGCACCCTGGTCGCCGAGGCCGCCGGGGTGCGGATCGAGCGGGGCCGGCGGGCCGTGCTCGACGGCGTCGGGATCGGGGTGCGGGCCGGGGAGGTCCTCGCCCTGGTGGGCCCGAACGGCGCCGGGAAGTCGACGCTGCTCGCCGCCCTCGCCGCCGATCTCGCCCCGAGCGCCGGGGAGATACGGATCGGGGGACGGCCGGCGGCCGACTGGACGGCCGGCGAGCTGGCCCTGCGCCGCTCCGTACTGCCGCAGGACGCCACGCTGTCCTTCCCGTTCCCCGTCGCCGAGGTCGTACGGATGGGCAGGGCGCCCTGGGCCGGGACCGTCCGGGAGGACGAGGACGAGGAGGCGGTCGCGGAGGCGATGGCGGCCACCGAGACCGGGGAGTTCGCCGGCCGCCCGTTCTCCGCGCTGTCCGGCGGCGAGCGGGCCCGGGTGGCCCTCGCCCGCGTCCTGGCCCAGCGGACCGGCCTCCTGCTGCTCGACGAGCCGACGGCCGCCCTGGACCTGCGCCACCAGGAACTGGTCCTGCGGGTCTGCCGGGAGCGGGCGGCCGCCGGGGTCGCCGTGGTGGTGGTCCTGCACGACCTGGGGCTCGCCGCCGCCCACGCCGACCGGGTCGGGGTGCTGCACGACGGCCGGATCGCGGTGGAGGGTCCTCCCTCGGAGGTGCTCGGCGAGGAGCTCCTGAGCCGGGTGTACCGGCAGCCGGTGGAGGTGTTCCCGCACCCCCGGACCGGGGTCCCCCTCGTCGTCCCCGTACGGCGTTCGGAGACGGGCGGATCCCTTCCTTGACCCGCCCTTGACCGGTCCGTGAACCGTCCCTGGAACCGCCGTGACCCGGCCGTGTCCGGTGCGCCGGAGATGAGAGCCGGATCACCGGCCGGGCCGTTCTGACCGAGGTAAGCCTGGGCTAAGTTGGCTCCGCCCCGGTCCCGTTCCGCGTCGTTTCTGGAGTGCCCATGCGAGCCGTCCGCCTCTCCGCCGTCACCGCCGCAGCGACCGCGGCGGCCCTGGCCGCCGTCACCGGATGCGCCGAGAAGGGCGGCGACGACGCCAAGGACGGCGCGGTCACCGTCGTCGCCAAGGATGACTCCTGCACGGTGTCGACGACGGAGTTCCCGGCCGGGCACGTGCGGCTGAACATCGAGAACCGGGGCTCCAAGGTCACCGAGGTCTACGTCCTGTACCCGGACGACCGGATCGTCACCGAGCGCGAGAACATCGGCCCCGGCACCCGGGCCTCGCTCACCGCCGAGATCAAGGCCGGCGACTACGCGATCGCCTGCAAGCCCGGCATGACGGGCGCCGGCATCCGGCAGGCGGTCAGGGTCACCGGCGAGGGCGCCACCGGCACGAAGCGCTCCCCCGAGATGGACGCCGCCGTCTCCGCCTACCGCCAGTACGTCCAGGCGCAGGCCGAGCAGACCCTCCCCAAGGCGAAGGTCTTCACCGACGCCGTCCGCGCCGGGGACGTCGAGGGCGCCAAGAAGGCGTACGCCCCCTCCCGCATCGGCTGGGAGCGCACCGAGCCGGTCGCGGAGTCCTTCGGCGACATCGACCCCAAGGTGGACGTCCGCGAGGACGGCCTGGAGGAGGGCCAGGACCCGGTGAAGGACTGGACCGGCTGGCACCGCCTGGAGAAGGCGCTCTGGCAGGACGGGAAGATCACCGCCCGGGAGAAGCAGCTCGCGGACGCCCTGGACGAGGACCTCGCGGACTGGGTGAAGCGGGTCGGCCGGGCCGAGATCACCCCGACCTCCATGGCCAACGGCGCCAAGGAGCTCCTGGACGAGGTCGCCACCGGCAAGGTCACCGGCGAGGAGGAGCGCTACTCCCACACCGACCTGGTCGACTTCAAGGCGAACGTCGAGGGCGCGCAGAAGTCCTTCGACCTGCTGAAGCCGGTCGCCGCCAAGAACGACCCGGAGCTGGTCGCCCGGCTCGACGAGCGGTTCGCCGCCCTGAACGCGCTGCTCGACAAGTACCGCCGGGACAAGGGCGGTTACGAGTTCACCCCGTACGACAAGGTCGGCAAGGAGCAGCGCAAGGAGCTGTCGGACGGCGTCAACGCGCTGGCCGAGCCGCTCTCGAAGCTCGCCGCCGCCGTCGTCAAGTAGCCGGGGGTCCCGCATGAGTGAGGCCACCTCTCCCTCCCGGCGCGCGGTCATCGGCTGGGGCGGCGCCGGGCTCGCGCTCGGCGCCGCCGCGGCCGGCGGGGCCGCCGCCCTGACCCGGGGCGGCGCGGACCCGGCCGCCGGGGCGGGCGGGGCCGTGCCCTTCCACGGCCCGCACCAGGCCGGCATCGCCACCCCCGTGCAGGACCGGCTGCACTTCGCCGCCTTCGACGTGACCACGAAGGACCGCGCGGAGCTGGTGCGGCTGTTGAAGGACTGGACGCGGGCCGCCGAGCGGCTGACGGCCGGCGCCGAGGTCGGCGCGGGGGCGTACGGCGGGCTGCCCGAGGCCCCGCCGGACGACACCGGCGAGGCCCTCGGCCTCAAGCCCTCCCGGCTCACCCTCACGATCGGCTTCGGGCCCTCGCTCTTCGACGGGCGCTTCGGTCTGGAGGGCCGGAGGCCCGGCGCCCTGGTCGACCTGCCCCGCTTCCCCGGCGACGACCTGGACCCGGCGCGCAGTGGCGGCGACCTGTGCGTCCAGGCCTGCGCCGACGACCCGCAGGTCGCCGTGCACGCGATCCGCAACCTGGCCAGGATCGGCTTCGGCGGGGTCGCCGTGCGCTGGTCCCAGCTGGGCTTCGGCAAGACGTCCTCGACGACCCCGGACGCGCAGACCCCGCGCAACCTCTTCGGCTTCAAGGACGGCACCCGCAACGTCGCGGGCACCGACACCGCCCGGCTCGATGCGCACGTGTGGGTCTCCGGGAAGGACGCGGAGGGTCCGGCGGCCTGGATGGACGGCGGCTCCTACCTGGTCGCCCGGCGCATCCGCATGAACGTCGAGACCTGGGACCGCACCTCCCTCGCCGAGCAGGAGGACGTCTTCGGCCGCGACAAGCGCGAGGGCGCCCCGGTCGGGAGGGCGAAGGAGCACGACGAACCGTTCCTGAAGGCGATGAAGCCGGACTCCCACGTCCGGCTCGCCCACCCGGACACCAACCGGGGCGCGACGATGCTGCGCCGGGGATATTCGTTCACCGACGGCACGGACGGCCTCGGGCGGCTGGAGGCGGGGCTGTTCTTTCTCGCGTACCAGAGCGACGTCCGCACCGGCTTCGTGCCGGTGCAGACCTCGCTGGCCCGCGCCGACGCGCTCAACGAGTACGTCCGGCACGTGGGTTCGGCGGTCTTCGCGATCCCGCCGGGCGTCCGCGACCGCGACGACTGGTGGGGCCGTGCCCTGTTCACGTGACACCCGGAGGGGAAAGCCGTGTTCGGCAACTATCTGATCGGCCTGCGCGAGGGCCTCGAAGCCAGTCTGATCGTCTGCGTCCTCGTCGCGTACCTGGTGAAGACCGGGCGCCGGGACGCGCTGCGGCCGGTGTGGGCCGGCGTCGGCGTGGCCGTCGGGGTGTCCCTCGCCTTCGGCGCCGTCCTGGAGTTCGGCTCCCGGGAGCTGACCTTCGAGGCGCAGGAGCTGCTCGGCGGCTCGCTGTCGATCGTCGCGGTGGTCCTGGTGACCTGGATGGTCTTCTGGATGCGGCGGACGGCCCGGCACCTGAAGGACGAGCTGCACGGGAAGCTGGACGCGGCGCTCGTCATGGGCACGGGCGCGCTGGTCGTCACCGCCTTCCTCGCAGTGGGCCGCGAGGGCCTGGAGACGGCGCTGTTCGTGTGGGCGTCGGTACGGGCCTCGTCGGACGGCACGGCCGCCCCGCTCGCCGGGGTCCTCCTCGGCCTGCTCACGGCGGTCCTCCTGGGGTGGCTGTTCTACCGGGGCGCGGTGCGGATCGATCTGGCGAGGTTCTTCACCTGGACCGGCGGGATGCTGGTCGTGGTGGCGGCGGGCGTCCTCGCGTACGGCGTGCACGACCTCCAGGAGGCGCGCTTCCTCGGCGGCCTCGCGGACAAGGCCTTCGACGTCTCGGCGGCGGTGCCGCCGGACAGCTGGTACGGCACGCTCCTCAAGGGCGTCTTCAACTTCCAGCCGAACCCGACGGTCCTTCAGGTCACGGTGTGGGCGCTGTATCTGGTCCCGACGCTCGCCCTGTTCCTGGCCCCGATAGGGTCGGGTCCGTCCGCGCGGGTGAAGAAGCAGAAGGCGACCGATGAGCAGGCTGAGGGTGGGGCGAGCGCCGGGACGACCGCGTGAGCGGTGGCCGGCGCGACCGGTGAGACTGCTCGCGGCGACGGCGGCCGCGACCGCCCTGGCGCTGACGGCGGGCGGCTGCGTGACGGTGCACGGCGAGCTGGCGATCGTGTCCCCGGTGACGGAGGCCGAGGCGGCGGAGGTCCTGGCGGACTTCACGAGCGCCTTCAACCGCGCCGACAAGGCGTACGACCCGGCCCTCGACGCGGACCGGGTCACCGGGCCGCTCGGGGAGATCAACCAGGCGGGGCTGCGCGCCCGCGCGGTCACCAGCCCCGGCGGCAACGCGAAGCACAAGCCGCTGGAGCTGACGGACGCGCGCTTCCTGCTGCCCCGCAAGGCGGGCTGGCCGCGCTGGTTCGTCGCGGACACCGACTCCAACCGGGACGTCGACCGGGGCCCGGGGGACCAGCGCTGGCTGCTGGTCTTCGTGTGCAACGGTCCCCAGGAGCGCTGGGAGGCCGCCTATCTGAGCATCCTCGACGCGGACGAGCTGCCCGCGTTCGCCGAGGAGGAGGGGCACGCGGTGCCGGTCGACGCGGACGACGACGCGCTGGCGGTCGCGCCCGGGAAGCTCGGCGCGGAGTACGTCGCGTACCTGCGGGACGGGAAGCCGGGGCCGTTCGCGGCCGGACCGCACACCAGCGAGTGGCGGGCGCAGCGGGAGAAGGCCGCGAAGCGGCCGGGGCTCGCCACCCAGTACGTGGACCGGGTCGCCGACCGGGGGGACTTCGCGCCGCTGGGGCTGCGGACCCGGGACGGGGGCGCGCTCGTCTTCTTCGCGACCCGGTACTTCGAGCGGCAGACGGCGGCGCCGGGCTACCGGCCCAAGGTGCCCCGGGACGTGAAGGCGCTGATGACCGGCGAGGTCACGAACACGGTCACCCGGGAGTGGGTGTCCAGCCAGTCCGTCCTGGTGAAGCCGGCGGGCACGACCCGGGACGGGGTCGCGATCGCGGGCCGGCTCCAGGGCGTGGTGGGCGCGGTGGGCTCGTAACGCTCCGGAGCGCTTGGTCTCCGGCCCGTCTCGTCGGGTTCAGCGAGTGAGCGGCCAGGCGATCTCGTGGGCCGCGTGCTCGCCGTCGCCGGCCGCGCCGCGCTCGGCCGCGTGGCGGGCGCAGGCGTCCTGGAGGGTCTCCAGGAGGTTCAGCGGGTCGGGCAGCGGGTGCTCGGGGCCCCGGATCCAGGAGACGACCGGATGGGCGTCCTCGTCGCCGGGGAGCCGGGCCGGGGGGACGAGGACGTAGCTGCCGCGGCAGTGCCAGCGGAGCCCCGGGTGCTCGTCCATGGTCTCGGGGTGGCAGTCGAGCTCACAGGGCCACCACTCGTCCTCGTCCTCGGGGGTGCCCCGGGTGGCGGTGAAGAAGAGCATCCGTCCGCCGTCGGGGCCCTCGGCCGGGGACTCGGCGAGCGGGCCGACCTCGACGCCCTCGGCGAGGAGGCGCTCCAGGGCGGCGCGGCCGGCGGCCAGCGGCACGTCGAGGACGTCGTGGACCATGCCGGTGGCGGTGACGAAGTTCGCCCGGGGCTCGTTGCGGACCCAGCGCTCGATCTGGCCCCGGTCGGTGGTCGACTGGGTCTGCCAGGCGAAGGAGACGGGGTGCCGGGCGGGGGTGGGACAGCCGATCCGCTCGCAGGAACAGCTGTAGCCGACGGGGTACGCGGCGGGGGCCAGGGGCAGCCCGGCGGCGGCGACGGCCAGGAGCAGCTTCTCGCGGTCGTTCCCGTCCTCGGCCGCGTCGCGTTTGGGACGCCTGCGCAGCCACTGCGCGAGTCTGCTCTCCGTGCCGCGGTAGCGGCCGATGCCGTCGCCCATCTATCCCCTCACAACCTCGCGCTCGCCCGTTCGGCTCTGCCCATGGTCCCACCATCCTGCGCCCCGGGTGACCGGAGTACGGAACCGGGGTGGCCGCCGGGCCCTCAGGATCTTGGGGCGAGGCCCCGCAGGACGTGGTCGACCAGGGAGTCCGCGTAGGCGTGGGTGAGCGGCAGGGTGCGGTGGATCCACCGGTGGTGGAGCGGGCCGACCAGGAGTTCGACGGCGAGGCGGGGGTCGGTGCCGGGGTCGACGTCACCGGCCTCCCGGGCCGCCTCGATGCGGCGGACGTAGTACTGGAGCTGGGGTTCGAGCAGCGCCTCGGTGAAGCGGGCGCCGAGGCCGGGGTCGACGATCCCCTCGGCGGCGAGGGCGCGGGTGGGGCCGTCGAAGACGGGGTCGTTCAGCTCGTCGACGGTGGCGCGCAGGACGTGCTTCAGGTCGGCGGCGAGGTCGCCGGTGTCGGGGATCTCACTTCCGCCGTCGCCGTCCAGGGCCTCGTGGGCGCGGACCTGGAGGTCGAGGAAGGCGTCGAGGAGGACGGCCGCCTTGGAGGGCCACCAGCGGTAGATGGTCTGTTTGCCGACGCCGGCGCGGGCGGCGATGCCCTCGATGGTGGTCTTCGCGTAGCCGCTCTCGGAGACGAGGGCGAGGGCGGCGTCGAAGATGGCGCGGCGGGAGCGCTCGCTGCGGCGGGAGGCGTCGGGGGCGGCCTTGGGCGCGGGTGCGGCCTCGGGCGCGGGGGTGGACGCGGGTGGGGGCGTGGGCTCGGGCATGGGGCCAATCTAGCAGCAGACGAGACGTTACGTCTCGTCGTGGCGGATGGTCATCGAACCACCCGAACGGTCCACTGCGCGGAGCGCCCCGAGGGCGGACCATGGGTCCACCGCATCGCGGCCTTTCCGCCCGTCCGCCCGTGAGGAGCCCTTCTTGCGCACCACTCCGCGCTCGCCCTCGCCCCGCCGTTACCTGATGTGCCCACCCGCGCACTTCACGGTGACGTACTCCATCAACCCCTGGATGGATCCCACCAAACCGGTCGACCCCCGGCTCGCCCTCGCCCAATGGGAGGACCTGCGGGACCGCTACCGCGCGCTCGGCCACACCGTGGAGGTCCTGGAGCCGGACCCGGCGCTCCCGGACATGGTCTTCGCGGCGAACGGCGCGACCGTCGTCGGGGGCCGGGCCCTCGGCGCGCGGTTCGCCTATCCGGAGCGGGCGGCCGAGGCCGACGCGCACCTGGACTGGTTCCGCCGCCACGGCTGGGCGGAGGAGGACCTGCGGGTCCCGCAGCACGTGAACGAGGGCGAGGGCGACTTCGCCGTCACCGCCTCCTGGATCCTCGCCGGGCGCGGCTTCCGCGCCAGTCCGCTCTCGCACGGCGAGGCGCAGGAGTTCTTCGGGCGGCCGGTGATCGGCCTGGACCTGGTGGACCCGCGCTACTACCACCTGGACACGGCGCTGTGCGTCCTGGACGACGCCGGCGACGAGGTCATGTACTACCCGGCCGCCTTCTCCCCCGGCAGCCGGGCGGTGCTGGCCCGACTCTTCCCGGACGCCCTGATCGCGACGGAGGAGGACGCGGCGGCCTTCGGGCTCAACGCCGTGAGCGACGGGCGGAACGTCCTGCTGCCGCAGGCGGCGGTGGGCCTCTTCGAGCCGCTGCGCGAGCGGGGCTTCGAGCCGGTCGGCATGGACCTGAGCGAGCTGCTCAAGGGCGGCGGCAGCGTGAAGTGCTGCACGCAGGAGCTGCGGCCGTAGCGCCCGCGTGAAGCGCGCCGCCGCCCTCGCGGGGGCGGCGGCGCGCCGGGCCCCCTAGGGTCCGTCCGGTACGAAGGCGCCCGCCGCGGCGGCGGCCAGGGTCGCCGTGACGGCCCGTTCCGCGTCGGCGGGGGTCAGCTCCTCGTGGGTGACGGCGAACCGGTAGTAGAGCGGGGCCGAGACCGCGCGGAGCAGTTCGAGCGGGTCGGTGCCGGGCGGGAGCTCGCCCCGGGCCTCGGCCCGCACCGCCACCGGGGCCCATTCGGCGAGGCGGGTGCGGTAGAAGCCGCCCAGGGCGCGGGCGCACTCCTCGTCGCAGGCGGCCGCGGCGACGACGGCCCGGAAGACGGGGCCCATCCGGGGATCGGTGAGGGTCTCCAGGACCAGCGCGGCGTTGGCCCGCAGGTCGCCCGCGAGGCCGCCGGTGTCGGCGGCGGGCAGCGACTGCTCGGCCATGTCGTCCAGGAGGTCGGCGACCAGGGCGGCCGGGGAGCCCCAGCGGCGGTAGACGGTGGTCTTGCCGACGCCCGCGCCCGCGGCGATCCGGTCCATGTTCAGCGCGTGGAAGCCGGAGGCCGCCAGGGCCTCCTGCGTGGCGTCGAGCACGGCCCGGCGGACCTTGGCGGTACGCCCACCGGGCCGCCGGGCACCAGGCGCGGGCACCGCGGCTCCTTCCGGGACTGCCGGAGCTTCCGGGGCTTCCGGTACTTCCGGAGCCCCCGACCCTCCACCCAAACGGGAATCCTGTTCCATTAACGCTCCTCACCCTGCTACCGTCTGGACCATCTTAACGGAACTCATGTCCCTTTAAGGGGTCCCAGCATGACTGCCCTCGACACCCCGCCCGTCCCGGCCGCGTCCCAGGCCGCCCAGGCCACCGCCGCCCCCCGCATGGACGGGCGGATGCGGCTCGTCCTCGTCGTCCTCCTCGTCGCCCAGTTCATGCTGGCCGTCGACTTCTCGATCCTGAACGTCGCCCTGCCGGTCATCGGGGAGGGACTCGGCTTCTCGCTCGGCGGCCTCCAGTGGATCGCCACCGGCTTCGCCCTCGCCGCCGCCGGCTTCACCCTCCTCTTCGGGCGGATCGCCGACCTCCTCGGCCGCCGCCGGATCTTCCTCGGCGGCATGGCCGTCCTCGGCGCCGCCTCGCTCGCCGGAGGCCTTGCCACCACCCCCGAGCTGCTCATGGCCGCCCGCGTCGCCCAGGGCCTCGCCACCGCCGCCGTCACCCCCGCCGGGCTCTCGCTGCTGACCTCCGCCTTCCCCGAGGGACCCCTGCGGGAGAAGGCCCTCGGCCTCAACGGCGCCCTGATGTCCGCCGGGTTCACCACCGGGGCCGTCCTCGGCGGCGTCCTCACCGACCTGCTCTCCTGGCGCTGGGCGTTCTTCGTCAACGTGCCGGTCGCCCTCGCCGTCCTGCTCGTGGCCCCCGCCGTCGTCCGGGAGAGCCGCCCGGCCGTGCGGCCCCGCCTCGACGTGCCCGGCGCGGTCACCGTCACCGGCGGCCTCCTCGCCCTGGTCTACGGGCTGACCGCCGCCGGCGAGCACGGCTGGACCGACCCCGGCGTCCTGGTCGCCCTGGTCACGGCCGCCGCCCTGCTCACCGCCTTCCCGTTCGTCGAGCGGCGCTCCGCCGCGCCCCTCGTCCCGCTCCGGGTCCTGAAGCGCCGCACGGTCGTCCTGGGCAACCTCGCGGGGCTCGTCGCCTTCGCCACCGAGACCTCGCTGGTCTTCCTGATGACGCTGCACCTCCAGGACGTCCTGGGCTTCTCGCCGCTCGCCGCCGGACTGTCCTTCGGCGTCCTGGGCGCCGGCACGGTCCTCGGCGGGCTGCTCGCCCCGCGCTTCATCGGCCGCTTCTCGCCCCGCACCGCCCTGATCGCGGGCGGCATCCTCCAGGCCGTCGCCACCCTCTCCCTGGTCGGCCTCGGCGACGGGCGGAGCACGTACGGGCTGCTGCTCGCCGCCACCTTCGCGGGCGGCGTCGGCAACATGCTGGCCATCGTCGGCTTCATGGTGACGGCCACCTCCGGGCTGCCCGACGCCGAGCAGGGCATGGCCACCGGCATCGCCACCATGACCCAGCAGGTCGGCATCACCCTGGGCACCCCGGTCATGAGCGCCGTGGTGGTCACCGCCGCCACGCTCCCCGACGGCATCGGCCGCGCGGTCCTCGTCAACGCGGCCGCGGTCCTCTTCGCCGTCCTCGCCCCGGCCCTCCTCCTGCGCCGGAGCCGCCGCGGCGCGCCTCAGACGGAGGCGGCGGGGGCACGGAAGTAGTGCCCCGCCTCCAGGTCCTCCAGGAGCCCCGGCCGTACGGGCCGCCATCCCGTGAGCTCGCGAGTCAGCGCGCCGGAGGCCGGCTGGTCGGCGGCGAGCACGGCGACCAGCCACCCGAAGTGGCCGGCGGCCTCCTCGGGCGGCACGGGGGCGGTGGGCAGGCCGAGGCGGCGCCCGACGACCTCGGCGATGTCCCGCAGGGCGACGCCCTCCTCGGCGACGGCGTGCAGCGTCGAACCGGCCGGGGCCGTCTCCAGGGCGATCCGGAACACGCGGGCGGAGTCGTCGCGGTGGACGGCGGGCCAGCGGTTGGTCCCGTCGCCGTAGTAGCCGGCGACGCCCTGCTCGCGGGCGGTCCGGACCAGGGTCGCGACGAAGCCCCGGTCCCCCTCGCCGTGGTTGGTGCGCGGCAGGCGCACGACCGAGGAGCGCACCCCGCGGTCCGCGAGCCCGAGCACGTACTCCCCGGTGGCCATCCGGGCCACCGCGCCGGCGGCGGCGGGCGGGACGGCGTCCACTGGGGGCACGTCGTGCCCGTCGCGCTCCGTGGCCGTCCGGCCCTCCTCCACGGGCGTGCCGGAGGCGAGGACGAACGGCTTGCCGGTGCCGGTCAGCGCCTCCGCCATCGCCTCGACGGCACGGCGGTCCGCCTCGGCGGCGGCCCTCATGTCCCCCCGGGCGAAGGCGGTCTCGTGGTCGAACGCCAGGTGGATCACGCCGTCGGAGGCGGCGGACGCCTCGCGCAGGACGTCGAGGTCGTCGAGGGAGCCGCGGACCGCCTCGGCCCCGGCGGCGGCGAGCGCGGCGGCCGAGGCGTCGGAGCGGGCGAGCCCGACGACCCGGTGCCCCGCGTCGACGAGGTCGGGGACGAGGGCGGAACCGATCCACCCGGTCGCGCCGGTGACGAGAACACGCATGGGAAAGACCTCCTTGTGCGAGCCGCTGCCGGGGGGCCGGCGGACGCGGCACCACGGAACCGATGACAGCCGCTGACATCGAAGCTAGCACGCGATGACAGCGACTGTCGTCGCGTACTATCGGGGCATGGGGAGATGGGAGCCGAACGCGCGCGGCCGGCTGGAGCAGGCGGCACTGGAGCTGTACGGCGAGTACGGGTTCGACGCGACCACCGCGAAACAGATAGCCGAGCGGGCCGGGCTGACGGAACGGACCTTCTTCCGGCACTTCGCCGACAAGCGCGAGGTGCTCTTCCCGCACGGGAACCCGCTCCTGGAGCGGGTGGTCGGCGCGCTCGCCGACGTCCCGCCGGACACGGCGCCGATCGACGCCGTGTCCGCCGCCCTCCAGGCGGCCTCGGAGCTCTTCCGGGAGCGGAGGGACCTGGCCCGGCGGCGTCAGGCCGTCATCGCGGCCCACGCCGAGCTACGGGAGCGCGAGCTGGTCAAGCTGGCCGCCCTGGCGGCGACCCTCGCCGGAGCGCTGCGGGAGCGGGGCGTGCCGGAACCGGCCGCCCGCCTCGCCGCCGAGGTGGGCATGGCCGCCTTCGGGGTCGCCTTCGACCGCTGGATCACGGACCCGGAGGGCCTGGACCCGGCCCGCCTCGTCCGGGACGCCTTCACGGAACTGAAGGCGGTGGCCTCGGGCGGGGGGCTGTGACTCCGGCCGGGTCTCAGCGGGTGTCGTCCGCCCCCTCCGGCGGCCACGGGTCGCCCCACTCCGCGTCACGGGCCTGCTTGTAGAGGGGCCCGTGGCGCTTGGTGACGGTGTCGCGGGAGAGGCCCTCGGCGTCGCAGAGCTCGAACTGGACCAGGCCCTTGCGGATCTGCGGCCTGCGGACGATCCGGGCGGCCGCCGGGGCCACCGGGAACCGGACGGCGGCCACGTACGCGTACTTCTCGTCCTCGTACGGCAGCGAACCGCCCTTCACCTTCCGGTGCAGCGAGGACCGGCTGACCCGGGCCGCGAAGTGGCACCAGTCCGTGCCGGGCACGATCGGGCAGGCCCCGCTGTGCGGGCAGGGCGCGGCGACGGTGAACCCGGCGCCGACGAGCAGGGCGCGGGCCGCGATGATCCGCTCGTAGCCGTCGGGGGTGCCCGGCTCGACCACCACGACGGCCCGTGCCGCGCGGGCCGCCTCGGTGACGAGCGAGGTCCGGTCGGCCTCCGTCAGCTCCTTGAGGACGTACGAGACGGTGACCAGGTCCGTGTCGGCGAGGCGCAGCGCGCCGCCGATCCGCTCGCGCCGCCACTCCGCGTCGAGGACGCCGCCGGCCAGCTCGCGGCCGAGCGCGAGGGCGGGCTCGGCCCAGTCGAGGACGGTGGTGCGGGGCGGCCGTCCGCCCCAGGCCTCCGCGACGGCCCAGCTCGCCGCGCCCGTGCCGCCGCCGACGTCGGTGTGGGTGCGCGGCTCCCAGTCGGGCGCGGCGTCCCGCAGGGCGCCCAGGGCGCCCCGTACCGCCTCGAAGGTCGCCGGCATCCGGTACGCGGCGTACGCGGTGACGTCGGAGCGGTCGCGGAGGACGGGGGCGTCGGTCGGGGTGGTGCCCCGGTAATGGGCGATCAGCCGCTCGACGGCCCGGGCGGCCCGCTGGGGCGGCAGGCCGTCGAGGAGCCCGGCGAGGGCGGCGCGCAGGGTGTCGGCGGAGGGGGCGGAGGCGTTCACCACGGCAGTCTAGGCGGCCGGGCCCGGCGCCTTCCCCGCCTGCGCGGCGCCCGCTCCGGGGGCCGTCCGCCACGGGCGGCACAGGCCCAGGAAGCAGGCCAGGGCGAGGACGGCGCAGGTGAGCTGGACGACGGCCATCGGGACGGCCGTGTGCTCGCCCGCGATGCCGACGAGCGGGGAGGCGACGGCGCCGACGAGGAAGGAGGTGGTGCCGAGGAGGGCGGAGGCGGACCCGGCGGCGTGCGGGGTGCGCATCAGGGCCTGGGCGTTGGTGTTCGGCATCGCGAGGCCCATCGCGGACATCAGGACGAAGAGTCCGGCGGCCACGGGCACGAGCCCGGCCTTCCCGAAGACCCCGCTGGTCATGAGGAGCAGCGCGAGGGCGGCGAGGAGGATGACCGCGAGGCCCCAGCCGAGCACCTTGTCGAGGCTGACGCGGCCGACGAGGAGCTTGCCGTTGATCTGGCCGACGGCGACGAGGCCGATGGAGTTGAGGCCGAAGAGCAGGCTGAAGGTCTGCGGCGAGGCGCCGTAGATCTCCTGGACGACGAACGGCGACGCCGAGATGTAGGCGAAGAGGACGGCGAAGGCGAGGCCGCCGGTCAGCATGTAGCCGGTGAAGACCCGGTCCGCGAGGAGCCCCCGCATGGTGCGCAGGGCCTGGCCGACCCCGCCCTCGTGGCGGCGCTCGGGCGGCAGCGTCTCGTCGAGGAAGCGGTGGACGACGAGGGTGAGCAGGACGCCGACGCCGGTGAGGACGTGGAAGACGCCCCGCCAGTCGGTGATCCGCAGGATCTGTCCGCCGATGAGGGGGGCGACGATCGGGGCGACGCCGGAGATCAGCATCAGGGTGGAGAAGAAGCGGGCCATCTCGACGCCGTCGTAGAGGTCGCGGACGACGGCGCGGGCGATGACGATGCCGGCGGCGCCCGCGAGGCCCTGGAGCAGCCGGAAGCCGATGAGGGTCTCGGCGGTGGGCGCGAGGGCGCAGACGGCGGTGGCGAGGACGTACACGATCATGCCGGCGAGCAGCGGGCGGCGGCGGCCCCACTTGTCGCTCATGGGGCCGACGACGAGCTGGCCGAGGGCCATGCCGGCGAGGCAGGCGGTGAGGGTGAGCTGGATGGTGGCGGCGGGCGCGCCCAGCGCGCCGGTGACCTCCGGCAGGGCCGGGAGGTACATGTCCATGGAGAGCGGGGGAAGGGCCGTGAGGCCGCCCAGGACGAGGGTGACGAGCAGCCCGGTCCGCCGGGCGGCGGCGACGCCGGGGGCGGCGGGCGCGGGGGCGGCGGGGTCGGCGGTCGCGGCGGGGACCCCGGCGGCGGCGAGGGCACCGGGCGCGTCGGGAGCGACGGGCCCGGTTTCTTCTATGTTCCCTTGTGTTGTTTTCTGACCGCTCTCCGGCATCGACCGCTCCATTTCGTTGAAACCTTGCCTATGCTCTCAGCTCGACCGGCATGGTCGAGACCTCTGCGAGACGGGTGGGGAACATGGGTGGGACGGTGCGCTGGGGAATCCTGGCGACGGGCGGCATCGCGGAGCGGTTCACCACCGACCTGCTGACGCTCGACGACGCCGAGGTGGTGGCGGTGGCCTCCCGCAGCGAGGCGCCCGCGAAGGCCTTCGCGGAGCGGTTCGGGATACCGAGGGCGTACGGGGAGTGGGCCGGGCTCTTCGCCGACGAGGACGTCGACGTGGTGTACGTGGCGACCCCGCACCACGCGCACCGGACGGCGGCCGGCCTCGCCCTGGAGGCGGGCAAGGCGGTGCTCTGCGAGAAGGCCCTCACGCTCAACGCCCGGGAGGCGGCGGAGCTGGTCGCCCTCGCCCGGGACCGCGGCCTCTTCCTGATGGAGGCCATGTGGATGTACTGCAACCCGCTGATCCGGCGGATCGCGGAGCTGGTGCGCGACGGGGCGGTCGGCGAGGTCCGCACGGTCCAGGCGGACTTCGGGCTCGCGGGCCCGTTCGGGGCGGACCACCGGCTGCGGGACCCGAAGACGGGCGGCGGGGCGCTGCTCGACCTGGGGGTGTACCCGGTGTCGTTCGCGCAGCTGCTGCTCGGCGAGCCGGACTCGGTGCAGGCGCACGCGCTGCTCTCGCCGGAGGGCGTCGACCTGAACACGGCGATGCTGCTCGGCTGGTCCGGCACGGGCGCGTCGGCCCTGCTGTCCTGCTCGATCGCCGCGGACACCCCCCTGACGGCCTCGGTGACGGGCTCCCTCGGCCGGATCGACGTGCCGCGCGGCTTCTTCTTCCCCGAGCGGTTCACCCTGCACCGGAACGGCGCCGAGCCGGAGGAGTTCGTCGCGGAGGCCGATCCGCACTCCTTCCGGCACGAGGCCGCCGAGGTGATGCGCTGTCTGCGGGCGGGCGAGCGGGAGTCCCCGCTGGTGCCGCTGGACGGCTCGCTCGCGGTGATGCGGACGCTCGACGCGGTACGGGACCGCGTCGGCGTCCGCTACCCCGGGGAATGACCGGAGGGCGAGGGGTCAGGCCGGGGTGAGCCCCGGGTTCCCCGCCTCGGTGACGAAGGAGGCGGCGGTGGTGACGGGGGCGCCCGGGGTCGTCACGTACGGGACCGTACGGAAGTCGGCGCGGGCGCTCTCGCGGCCGAGCAAGACCTTCGCGTAGCCCCGCCGCCCGTTGAAGAACCGCAGGTGCGGGTTGGCCTGCGTGAGCCTGTCGTAGTTCGAGGGGCGGTCGGCGCCGTCCTTGCCGCTGGTGATCGAGGTGGTGACGATCTCGGTGCCGACGGTCCGGGAGGACGGGTCGCGGAAGTCGGCCTTGAGGTCGAGGCCGTAGGAGACGTGGACGTCGCCGGTGAGCACCATCAGGTTCTCGACGCCGGCGGCCTCCGCGCCCGCCAGGATCCGCTGCCGGGAGGCCGGGTAGCCGTCCCAGGAGTCCATGGAGAGCTTGAAGTCGGCGGTGGCGCGGTCGCGGCGCTCGGCGAAGACGACCTGCTGGGGCAGGACGTTCCAGCGGGCCCGGGAGCGGCGCCAGCCGTCGAGCAGCCAGCGCTCCTGGGTGGCGCCGGTCAGGGTGCGCGAGGGGTCCTCGGACTCGGGCCCGGGGACCTGCCAGCCGTCGCCGTACGCCTGGTCGGAGCGGTACTGGCGGGTGTCGAGGATGTCGAACTGCGCGAGGCGCCCGAAGCTCAGCCGCCGGTACAGCCGCATGTCCGGGCCGTCGGGGAGCTGGGGGCGGCGCAGCGGCTGGTGCTCCCAGTAGGCGCGGTAGGCGGCGGCGCGGCGGAGCAGGAACTCCTCCGGCGGGACGGTGTTCTCGGGGGTGTCGCCCGCGTAGTTGTTCTCGGTCTCGTGGTCGTCCCAGGTGACGACGAAGGGATGGGCGGCGTGCGCGGCCCGCAGGTCGGGGTCGGTCTTGTAGAGGGCGTAGCGGAGCCGGTAGTCCTCCAGGGTGAGCGTCTCGCGGTTGAAGACGGCCGGCAGGACGCGGTCGGTGTAGGAGCGGGCGCCGCCGGTGGCGTCGACGGCGTACTCGTAGAGGTAGTCGCCGAGGTGGAAGACGACGTCCACGTCCTCCTCGGCGAGGTGGCGGTAGGCGGTGAAGTAGCCGTCGTGGTACGCCTGGCAGGAGACGGCGGCGAGCGAGAGCGCCGTGGTACGGGCGTCGGGGGCCGGGGCGGTGCGGGTGCGGCCGACCGGGCTGGTCCAGGCGCCGACGCGGAAGCGGTAGAAGTAGGCGCGGCCGGGCGCGAGGTGCTCGATCTCGACGTGGACGGTGTGCCGGAACTCGGGGTGGGCGGTGGCGGCCCCGCGCCGCACGACGCGCCGGAAGCGCTCGTCGTGGGCGAGCTCCCACTGGACGGGGACCCGCCGGTCGGGCAGCCCGCCGCCGGGCTCGAAGGGACGGGGCGCGAGCCGGGTCCAGAGCAGGACCGAGCCGGGCAACGGGTCGCCGGAGGCGACGCCCAGGGTGAACGGGTCCTCGGTGACGCGCCGGGCGTCGAGTTCGGCGGCGGCCGCGGCGCCGGCGGCGGGCAGCTGGGTGGCGAAGGCGAGCGCGGCGGCGGCGCCGGTGACGGTGAGGAACCGCCGCCGCCCGAAGTGCCGTGCGGCGTCCCGGAGTTCCTGATGATGCTCATGCGTCCGACTCATGTGCCCCTCCCCTGACGAATGCGATGCGCTCGTCATTCGAGGGGGCCGGGGCGACCACGCGTTGTCGGGTACAGGACATCCACGTGTCGGACGGATGAGTTCACGGTGCATGCGTCTCGCGTACGCTGCGCGCCCATGAGCATCGCAGTGGTGACGGGAGCGGGTTCGGGCATCGGCCGGAGCGTGGCCCTGGCCCTGGCGGCGGCGGGCTGGTCGGTGGCGCTCGCGGGCCGCCGGGCGGAGGCCCTGGAGGAGACGGCGGCACTCGCCCCGGACGGGGACTTCCTGTGCGCCCCGACGGACGTGACGTCGGAGACGGAGGTCGCGGCCCTCTTCTCGTCGGTACGGGACCGCTACGGGCGCGTGGACCTGCTCTTCAACAACGCGGGGACGTTCGCGGGCGGCGGGACCCCGGTCGAGGACCTGGACCCGGCGACCTGGCGGGCGGTCGTCGACGTCAACCTGACGGGCGCGTTCCTGTGCGCGCAGGCGGCCTTCCGGGCCATGAAGGAGCAGGAGCCGCAGGGCGGCCGGATCATCAACAACGGCTCGATCTCGGCCCACGTGCCGCGCCCGCACTCGATCGCGTACACGGCGACGAAGCACGCGATGACGGGCCTGACGAAGTCCCTGTCCCTGGACGGGCGTCCGTACCGGATCGCCTGCGGCCAGCTCGACATCGGCAACGCGGCGACCGACATGACGGCCCGGATGCAGGCCGGCATCCTCCAGGCGGACGGCCGGCTGGCGCCGGAGCCGGTGATGGACGCGGCCGACGTGGCGGCGACGGTGGTGCACATGGCGGGGCTGCCGCTGGAGGCGAACGTGCAGTTCGCGACCGTGATGGCGACGGCGATGCCGTACGTCGGCCGGGGCTGAGACCCCGGCCGGCGCGCGGTACCGCGCCGCGCCCCGGGGCCTGTCCGGCGGATCAGGACCGGGCGGGACGCGGCGTCCGGCGAGGTGCCGTGCCGGGCGCCGCGGCCCCGGCCGTGATCCGCCGGACGGGCCCTACGCCTGCCCGGTCTCGAACCGGGCGATCTTCCCGTCCTCGACGGTGAACCGCCAGCGGGTCCGCATCTCGCCCCAGGTGTCGTTGCGGTAGCGGGCGACGAGGTCGCGCCCGTCGGCCTTCTGGGACTCGATCTCCATGTGGCCGCGCGAGGAGAAGACCTCCTTCTCGGTCCAGGCGTCGAGGTCCCGGTCGGTACCGTCGTCGGACATGGTGGCACCGGGCGCGAGGGCCGCCCGGAAGGCCTCCTGGTCGTTGGCGTTGAGGGCCGCGACGAAGGCGCGCACGGCCGGGTCGGAGAGCTGCTCCACGGGAATGGTCATGCCCTACCCGTACACCTCCCGCCCCGCCCTCCCCCCGGAACCGGGCCGCACGCCCCGGCGTGTCAGCGCCCGGGCTGGGCCACCTGGGCGAGCAGGGCGCGGCTCTCCTCGGCGGTCAGGGCGCGCTCCAGGACCAGTTCGCCGGTCATGCCGGGGAAGAACCGGCCGGCGGGCCAGCTCCGCTCGTACGGGGGCGGGTCGAGGACCACGAGGCGCACGCCGTCCACGACGGGGACGTCGGCGGGGTTCCCCTCGTTCCAGATCCACTCGCCGTCCGCGCCGACCAGGTTGAAGGAGCCGGTGGTGGGCGTCTGGCCGGGCAGGTCCCGGCACATCGCGACGGCCTCGGGCGAGGGCGCCGTGCCCGGCAGGTGCCCGCCGCCGATCAGGGCGTCGGCGAGGAGGGTGTGGAGCTGGAAGTTGTCGCCGATGCCGGAGGCGCGCAGGGCGAACCCGGCGCCGGTGGCGCGGTCGATCGCGACGAACGGCTCGTCGTCGAGGACGGCGAGGGCGTAGACGAGGCACTGGAACGGTTCGCCCGACAGCCCGGCGGTGCGCGTCACGGCGTCCCGCAGCCCGGCCCTGCCGGGGACGGTCCGGCGTACGGCCGGGGAGTTGAGCATCGCCACGCACGCCCTCTCGAAGTGCGGGAGCGACTGCCAGGCCATCACCGGTCCGAAGCCGAACCGCTTGAAGTCGGCGTCCTCCAGGCCCTCGCCCTCGTGGGACGGCAGCTCGCCGCGGCCGGCCTCCTTCCAGGCGGCGCAGAAGCCGGCCGCCCGCTCGAACGCGCCCCGGGCACCCTCGAAGACGGCGGGCGCGCAGGCCAACGGATCGGCTCCCCGCTCGACGCAGGCGCCGATCAGGACGGCGATCGTGCCGCGGGGGCCGGGCGGGACCTCGTCGAGGAAGGCGGCGAGGCGCGGCCCCGCCTCGTGCAGCTCCGCGTCCCCGGCCCCGCCCGCCGCGGCCAGCAACCGCTCGAAGGCGTCCTCGGCGGCGTCCGGGTCCTGGGCCCGTACGGCCGTCTCGAAGGCCGCCACGGCAGCCGGGAATCGCTTGCGTCCGAATATCACCCGCGCACCCTAACCGAATATCCGTTCGAGCCCCGGTCAGGGCCTCACCGCCGCCCCGCGACACCCGGAAAGCCACGGTGGGCACCACCGCCCCCGGCGCGCGCTCGTCCACGGAGAGCGCGAGGCGGAGAAACGGTCCGGCCCGGCGGCTCGTGCCGCCGGGCCGGACCGACCTGTCGGTGGGGCGGCACGTCGCCGCGCCCCTCCGTCACTGGGGCGGCGTGTCCTGATCACGGCCCATCTGCCGCTTGAGCCTGTCCTGGGCCGTGTCGACCTGGCCGCTGTACTTGCCCTGAGTCTTCTCGTCGACGAAGTCCCCTGCCTTGTCGACGCCCTTCCCGGCCTGGTCCTCGTGGCCCTTGAACGCCTGCTTGAGCTTGTCCAGCATCGACATCGCGGTACTCCTCGAAGTCTGTCCGTCAACGGGCACCTCCAAGGGTCCCCCCTCACCGCCCCGGCCGCATCCGCGCGACCCGCAACTCCAAGAAGAAGGGCCCTGACCTGTGGTTTCACGGTCAAGGGCCCTGAGGGGCAGACGAGTCGGGCTGTACGCCGGGTTCTGTCCCCCGGGACCTCGCGGTCGTCGGGGTGACGGCCATCCATCTAGGGCCGGCGTTGCCGCCGGCCTCGTGCGGTCTACCCGCGGACTCGGGCGAGCAGCCCTCGAACATCCGCGCAGGGACACCGGAGCGTCCCCTCTTGACCTTGCTCCGAGTGGGGTTTACCTAGCCGCCTGAGTCGCCTCAGGCGCTGGTGGTCTCTTACACCACCGTTTCACCCTTACCGAGGACCGAGGTCCCCGGCGGTCTGTTTTCTGTGGCACTGTCCCGCGGGTCACCCCGGGTGGCCGTTAGCCACCACCCTGCTCTGTGGAGCCCGGACGTTCCTCGGGGAGGTCCGAAGACCCCCACGCGGCCGCCCGCCCGGCTCGTCTGCCGTGCCGACCATGCTACCCGCCGCACCGACCCGTGCTTGACCTTGCCGCAGCGTCAGGGTTTCTACTGGGCCCCATGCGTATCGGCGAGATCGCCGCCCTGGTCGGGGTCACCCCCCGGGCCGTGCGGCACTACCACCAGTCCGGGCTGCTGCCCGAGCCCGCGCGGCGGGCCAACGGGTACCGGGAGTACGGCGTCCGGGACGCCGTCCTGCTCGCCCGGATCCGGCGGCTCACCGAGCTGGGGCTCGGCCTCGACGAGGTGCGGGACGTGCTCGCGGGCGACGAGGGGCGGGGCCTCGTGGAGGTCCTGGAGGAGCTGGCCGACGACCTCGCCCGGCAGGAGGCCGTCCTGCGGGAGCGGCGCGAGCGCCTCGCCGTGCTCCTGGACGACGCCCGCGCCGGGCGGCTGCCCGCCGACGGGCCGGTCTCGCCGGAGTTCGCCGACCTGCTCGCCGGTCTGGGCGAGCTGCCCGCCTCCCCCATGGCCGTGAAGGACCGGCAGGTCCTCGCCCTGCTCGACGCCGTCGTCCCGGAGGAGGACCGGGCGCGCCTGATGGAGACCCTGCGCGGCACGGCCCCGTACGCGCACGAGGTGTACGGGCTCTTCGACGCCCTGGAGGACGCCGGGCCGGACGATCCCCGCGTGGGCGAGGCCGCCCGGGTGCTCGCGGACCGCCTGCCGGACATGCCGGGGGTCGAGCTGCCGGAGCGGAGCGCGGACGGGCGCGCCTCCGGCGCCCTCCTCGCCGACGCCGTCTTCGCGGACCTCTCCCCCGCCCAGGAGGCGGCCGTGCGCCTCGCGGTGCGGCTCGTCGGGGAGCGGCGGGAGGGGCGTGAGGGGTCTCGCGATCTCACGACAGGGGGAGCCCCGTGATGTCCGTGAGCCCGCTTCGGGACTGGCGGGAGGCAACCCCGTGATCTCCGTGCGCCCCCTCCGGCTCCTCGCCTACGCCGTGCTCCCCCTCGAAGTCGTCCTCGTCGGCTGCCTCGTCGGCGGCGTACGGATACCCGCTGCCGTCCTCGGCGTCGCCGAGGTCCTCGTGGCGGGGCTCCTCCTCGTCGAAGGGCTCGTCTACCTGCGGCTGCGGCGACGGGGGCTGTCGCGGCGGGACGCCGTGGCGGAGCTGGTGCCCGAGCCCGTGCTGCGGCTCGTCGGGCACGAGCTGCGGCTCCTCGCGAGCCTGGGGCGGTGGGTCGCGCGCAAGCCGCACGGGACCGCCGGAGCGGACGGGGTCTTCCCGCACGCCCGCGACCAGGCGGCGCTGATGTACGGCTTCGCGTTCGTGTGCGCGGTCGAGACGGTCGGCATGTCGTTCCTGCTCGCCCGCTGGCCCGTCGTCCACGGGATCGTCCTCGTCCTGGACGTCTACACCGCGCTCTTCGTCCTCGGTCTGCACGCCGCCTCCGCGACCCGCCCGCACGTCCTCGCCGGGGACGTCCTGCGGCTGCGGCAGGCCGCCCACGTCGACCTGCGGATCCCGCTCGACCGGATCGCGTCCGTACGGCGGGAGTCGCTGTTCTCGCACGAGAAGGCGGACGGCGAGCTGAACCTCGCCGTCGGCGCGCAGACCTCCGTCACCGTCGAGCTGACCGCACCGGTCGACGCGCCCCGGCTGCTCGGCGCGCCCCGGCCCGTACGGGTCGTCAGGGTCCACGCCGACGACCCGCAGGCCCTGTACAGGGCGGTGGACGAGGCGCTCACGCGGGCGCGAACAGCACCTTCGCCCGACCCGGGTCCGCCTCCGCGAGTCTGACCCGCAGCCACTCCCCCAGCGGCAGCGCGGACTCGCCGCCCGCGATCCGGGCGACCACCGCCGGGTCCTCCAGGTGGACGGTGCCGGTGGACGGCTCGCGCTCCTTGACGTCGATCACGTACGCGTCGAAGAGCTCCCCGATCCGGTCCTTCAGGAGCGCCGCCTCGACGATGTCGACGCTCTCGCGCTCGACGGCGTTGGCCCGGCGCGAACCCGCGGCCATCTCGTCGGGGAGCGCGGGCAGCGCGGCCCGCACCCACTCGGGCGGCTCGTCCCCGGCCACCGCCGCCACGCACAGCTCGCTCGCGTACCGGTCGACGAGACGGCGCAGCGGGGCGGTGCAGTGGGTGTACTCGTCGGCGACGGCGGCGTGCACGGCCGGGACGGGGACGTGGCCGTCGGTGAAGACGGTGTACCCGGCGCCGCGCAGGAGGGTGGTGCACTCCTGGAGGAAGGCGGCGTGGCGCGGGTTCGAGGGGTCGGCGGAGCGGACGACGTCGGCGTACGGGACGTGGTGCGGCCAGTCGACGCCGAGGGCCTGCGCGGAGCGGCGCAGCCGGGCGACGGCGCCGTCGGGCGCGGTGGGGAGGGTGCGCAGGATGCCGGTGCCGGCGGCGGTCATCAGGTCGGCGGCGGCCATGCCGGTGAGCAGGGAGATCTGCGCGTTCCAGCTCTCGGAGGGGAACGGGGCCCGGTAGACCAGGTCGTAGCCGTGGTCCTTCTCCACGATCTCCTGCTCGGGGACGTCGAGGGAGATCCCGCCGCGCTCGCTCTCGATGGCCTCGCGCAGGCGCCCGATCTCGCGGAGCAGGGCGACGGGCTCCTCGGCGGTGCCGGAGTCGATCTGCCGCTGCACGCCCGCGTAGTCGAGCTTGGCGCGGCTGCG
This sequence comes from Streptomyces sp. NPDC093071, assembly GCF_044754545.1. Lineage (NCBI taxonomy): Bacteria > Bacillati > Actinomycetota > Actinomycetes > Kitasatosporales > Streptomycetaceae > Streptomyces > Streptomyces sp. NPDC093071. The sequence continues at coordinate 543,732 of NZ_JBIVPH010000003.1, forward strand.
GACGAGGGCGCGGCGGACGTCGGTGGCGACCCTGCGCCCCTCGGCGTCGAGGTCGATCCGCCACAGCACGGCGGGCCGGACCTCGCCGGGGAGGAGGCTGGCTGCGCCCTCGGAGAGGACGGCCGGGTGGAGGGGGACCTTGCCGTCGGGGAAGTAGAGGGTGAGGACCCGCCGGTGGGCCTCGGCGTCGAGCGCGGAGCCGGGTGCGACGAAGGCGGCGACGTCGGCGATGGCGTAGTGGACGCGGTAGCCGCCGTCGGCCCTGCGGGCCAGGTGGAGGGCCTGGTCGAGGTCGGTGGAGGAGGGCGGGTCGACGGTGACGAACGGCAGGTCGGTGGCGTCGTGCGCGGGGAGCCGGGGCGCCTTCGCGGCGGCCTCGGCCTCGGCGAGCACGGCGGGCGGGAAGTCCCCGGGGATCGCGAGCTCGGTCCGGAGTGCGCGCAGGGCGGCCCGCAGGGGAGCCTCGGCTGCGCCGGTCACGTGAAGGGGGCGGCGGGGCATGGACCGAGCGTAGGGGGCGGGGGCGGGTCCGTCATTTCGGCGGTGGGGGCGGGGGCGGCGGGGGCTTCGGCGGGGCGGTGCTCCCGGGCCGGCGTTTCCGGCTTCGGCGGCCCGGACCGGCGTTTCCGGCTCGGCGGCCCGGGCCGGCGGGGTGGCGCCGCTTTGTAGGCTGGGCGGCCGGGGCCGCACCCCCACCCCCGTCCGTACGAAGGAGAACCACCGTGCTCGTGCTGTTGCCGCCCTCCGAAGGCAAGGCTCCGTCGGGGAGCGGGGCGCCCCTCAAGCCGGAATCGCTGTCCCTGCCGGGGCTCGCGGAGGCGCGGGCGGCGGTCCTGGACGAGCTGGTCGAGCTGTGCGCCGCCGACGAGGAGAAGGCGCGCGAGGTGCTCGGCCTGAGCGAGGGGCTGCGCGGCGAGGTCGCGAAGAACGCCGAGCTGCGGACGGCCGGGGCGCGCCCGGCCGGGGAGGTCTACACGGGCGTCCTGTACGACGCGCTCGGCCTGGCGACCCTGGACGCGGCGGCCCGGGAGCGGGCCGGGGACGCGCTCCTGGTCTTCTCCGGCCTGTGGGGCGCGGTGAAGGTGACCGACCGCATCCCGTCGTACCGCTGCTCGATGGGGGTCAAGCTGCCGGGCCTCGGCGCGCTCGGCGCGTACTGGCGGGGCGCGATGGCCTCCGTCCTGCCCGAGGTGGCCGGGGACGGGCTCGTCCTGGACCTGCGCTCGTCGGCGTACGCGACGGCGTGGCGGCCGAAGGGCGCGGTGGCGGCGCGGACGGCGACGGTACGGGTGCTGCACGCGCCGACCCGGAAGGTGGTCAGCCACTTCAACAAGGCGACGAAGGGCCGGATCGTACGGAGCCTGCTGGAGGCGGGCGCGGACCCGGCCACTCCGGCGGAGCTGGTGGAGGCGCTGCGGGACCTGCGGTACGTGGTGGAGGAGGGCGGGAAGGCGGGGGCGCTCGACGTCCTGGTGGACGAGATCCACTGAGGTCTTGTTGCGTCCTACGCAACGCTCGTTGCGACCGGCGCTCACCCTCGACAGGATGAGGCCATGACGAGCGTGTTCGACCTTGCCCCGGAAGCCCCCGTCGTCCCCGTGGTGGTGATCGAGGACGCCGCCGACGCGGTTCCGCTGGCCCGCGCCCTGGTGGCCGGCGGGCTGCCGCTGATCGAGGTCACGCTGCGGACCCCGGCCGCGCTCGACGCCGTGCGGGCGATCGCGGACGGGGTGCCGGAGGCGGTCGTCGGCGCCGGGACCGTCGTCTCGGCGGCCGGAGTCGCGGACGCGGTCGGCGCCGGGGCCCGGTTCCTGGTCAGTCCCGGCTGGACCGAGCGGCTCCTCGGCGCGATGCGGGAGTCGGGCGTGCCCTTCCTGCCGGGGGTCTCGACGGTCTCGGAGGTCGTGGCGCTGCTCGAACGGGGCGTGGACGCCATGAAGTTCTTCCCGGCGGAGGCGGCGGGCGGCGTCCCGTACCTGAAGTCCCTCGCGGGCCCGCTCCCGCAGGCCCGCTTCTGCCCGACCGGCGGCGTCTCCGCCACGTCCGCCCCCGCCTACCTCGCCCTGCCGAACGTCGGCTGCGTCGGCGGCACGTGGATGCTGCCGCCCGACGCCCTCGCGTCCCGCGACTGGGCCCGCGTCGAGTCCCTCGCGCGCGAGGCGTCGGCCCTGCGGGTGCCGATCAGCGGCCGGTGAGCTCCACCGTGAGGTGGTCGGCCACCGGCCGGTAGCCGAGCCGCCGGTACAGGGCGTTGCTCGTGGGGTTGGCCAGGTCCGCGAAGAGCAGGACCTGCGCGGCCCCGGCGGCCCGGGCGGCGCGCGTGGCGGCGGTGGTGGCCCCGGCGGCGCATCCGCGTCCGCGCGCGGCGGGCGGGGTGTAGACGAGGTGGACGCGGGACTGGCCCTCGGCCACGGGTGAGAAGCACGCCATGGAGACGGGCCGCCCGCCGTCGTCTTCCCAGAGGAGCAGCCGACCGCCGGAGATCCGTTCCGTGACGGGCCCGGTGTAGTCCTCGTCCGGCTCCTCGCCGATGTCCCGGACGAACTCCCGTGCCCAGGCGGCGGCGAGCGGGATGTCGGCGGCGGTGGCGACGCGGGCGCGCCCGGCGGGGGCCGGGTCCGGCGGGGTGAGCGTCCCGAGCCGGAAGAGCCGCGTCCGGACGGTGGCGGTCCAGGGGCGGCCGGTGGCCTCCGCGAACGCCTCGACGGCCGCCGCCTCGCCCCGTACGACCGTCGCCCCTCCGTCCCCGAAGAGGTCCGGCTCCCCGAGGAGGTCCCGTGGGGAGGCGAGCGCGCGGGCCGCCTCCGGCGTGACCGCCCCGAAGACCGGCTCCCCCGGCACGGCCACCACGAGCACCCCGGTGACCCGCCCGTCGGGCTCGGTCCACCAGCCGAGCCGCCCGGCGGTGTCCACGAGCGTGAGCACGCCGGTGTTGCGGGCGGGCTCGGCGGCCGGCAGGGCGCCCGCGGCCGCGCGGAAGACGTCCGGGTCCTCGGTGAAGTGCCACGTCATGGACGGTGATGGTGGTATGGGGACGGGGCCCCGCGCCACCCGTTTCCCGAGCTCCCTAGCGGAGGTGCGAGGTGTCGTTGAGGAGGCGTACGGAGGCGTTGCCGTCCGCGTAGTAGGCGACGGCCGAGATCGAGGCGGCCGACAGCTCCATGCGGAAAAGGGACTCCGGCGGGGCGCCGAGGGCGAGCCGGACCAGGGTCTTGATGGGCGTGACGTGGGTGACGAGGAGGACGGTGCGGCCCGCGTGGGCGGCGGTCAGCCGGTCCCGGGTCGCGGCGACGCGCCGGGCGACGGTCGCGAAGCTCTCGCCGCCGCCGGTCGGCGCGGCCTTCGGGGAGGCCAGCCAGGCGTCGAGGTCCTCGGGGTACCGCTCGCGGACCTCGCCGAAGGTCAGTCCCTCCCAGGCGCCGAAGTCGGTCTCCCGCAGGCCCTGTTCGATCCGCACGTCGAGCCCGAGGCGGGCGGCGACGGCGGCGGCGGTCTGGCGGCAGCGGGTCAGGGGCGAGCTGACGATCTCCTGGATCGTGCCCCGGGCGGCGAGCGCGGCGGCCACGGCCTCGGCCTGCCGCAGCCCGGCCGCCGACAGCTCGGGATCGCTCCCCCCGCTCCCGGAGAACCGCTTCTCGGGCGTGAGCGCGGTCTCCCCGTGCCGCAGCAGCACGAAGGTGGCGGGCGCGCCCATGTCGGGCCCGGACCAGCCCTGCGGGGCGGTGCCCTGCGGCTGTACGGGGGCGGGTGCGTCGGCCCGCGTGGCGCCGGTGGTGGCGGTGCCGCTGGCGGTGGCGGTGGTCCCGGGCTCGTGGTCCGTCGACGCCAGGACGCCCGCCTCCGCCTCGAAGTCGCCCGAGGCGACCGGGGTGGAGGAGGTCGCGGTGGCGTCCTCGGCGGCGAACAGGCCGTCGTCCGTGCCGCCGTCCGTGGTGGGCCAGGCACCCGCGCCTGCGCCCGTACGGGCGTCGGAGGTCCTGGCGCTCGGGGAGCCGGAAGGCCCGGCGGGGGTCCCGGTGCTCGGCGTCCCGGCGGTTCCGGCGGTCGGCGTCCCGGCGGTTCCGGAAAGCGCCGCCCTCGCCCGTGCCGCTCCCGCCCGGGCGTCGCCCGGCGGGCCCGACGGGAGCGGGGCGGCGGCGTTGCGGGCGGCCGAGGCGTCCAGGGACGCCGTGGAGCCGGACGGCTCCCACTGGCGGCCGAGCCGCCCCGCGTCCATCGCCTCGTTCGCGAGCCGGTCCGCGTGCTTGTTCCGTTCGCGCGGGATCCACTCGTAGCGGACGCGGCCCGCCGGGAAGACCCGCCCGGCCTCGGCCGCGAGCGGCTTCATGTCCGGGTGCTTGATCTTCCAGCGGCCGGACATCTGCTCGACGACCAGCTTGGAGTCCATGCGGACGTGGACGGTGGCGTCCGGGAAGAGCTCCCGGGCCGTCTTGAGGCCCGCGACCAGGCCCTTGTACTCGGCGACGTTGTTCGTCGCCACACCGATGTACTCGGCGGCCTCGGCGAGCGTCTCGCCCGTCACCGCGTCCAGGACCACCGCCCCGTACCCGGCGGGCCCCGGGTTGCCCCGGGAACCCCCGTCCGCCTCGACGACGAGCTCGCGCGCGGAGGTCATTACAGGCCGGACTCCGAGGTGCGGACGAGGATCCGGCGGCAGTTCTCGCACCGGACGACCGCGTCCCGGGCGGCGGCGCGGACCTCGTTGAGCTCGGTGATGTTGAGCTCGATGTGGCAGCCCTCACACTTGCGCTGGTAGAGCCGGGCCGCGCCCACGCCGCCCTGCTGCTCGCGCAGCTTCTCGTACAGCTTGAGCAGGTCGGCCGGGACGGAGCCCGCGACGAGCTCGCGCTCCTTGGCGACGGAGGCGGCCTCGGCGTCCAGCTCGGCCTGGGCGGCGTCGCGGCGGGCGGTGGCGTCGTCGGTCTTGGCCTGGACGGCGGAGACCCGCTCGGTCAGCTCGGTCAGGCGCTCCTGGACCGACTCGCGGCGCTCCATGACCTCCAGGACGATCTCCTCCAGGTCGCCCTGGCGCTTGGCGAGGGAGACGATCTCGCGCTGGAGGTTCTCCAGGTCCTTCGGGGAGGAGACGGCGCCGGAGTCGAGGCGCTGCTGGTCGCGCGCGGCGCGCTGGCGGACCTGGTCGACGTCCTGCTCGGCCTTGGTCTGCTCGCGGCCGCAGTCGCTCTCCTCGGTCTGCGCGGCGACGAGCAGGTCGCGCAGCTGGGTGAGGTCCTTGGTGAGCGCCTCGATCTCGGCGTGCTCGGGCAGCGAGCGGCGCTTGTGGGCGAGCTGCTGGAGGCGTACGTCCAGGGCCTGGACGTCGAGGAGGCGGATCTGGTCGGCGGGCGCGGCGTTCAGTTGGGGGCTCCAGGAGAAGAGGTGTGGTGGGAGGACCAGGGGTCGGTGACCGTCTTCGAGACGTGGACGCGGAGGTCCCAGCCGTGACGGTCGGAGATCGCGTCGAGCTGCGCGGCGGCCTGCTCGCACCAGGGCCATTCGGTGGCCCAGTGGGCGGCGTCGACCAGGCCCAGCGGGGTGCGCTGGGTGGCCTCGGACACGGGGTGGTGGCGCAGGTCGGAGGTGAGGAAGGCGTCGACGCCGGCGGCGCGCACGGCGTCGAAGAGGCTGTCTCCCGAGCCGCCGCTGACGGCGACCCGGCGCACGGTCATGGCGGGGTCGCCGGCGACCCGGATGCCCTGCGCGGTGGCGGGCAGCCGCGCGGCGGCGCGGGCGGCGAACTCCGCGAGGGTCTCGGGGCGGTCGAGCTCGCAGATCCGGCCGAGTCCGTTCTCGGGGACGAGCGGGCCGGTGACGCGCAGGTCGAGGGCGCCGGCGAGGGCGTCGGAGACGCCGGGGTCGGCGGTGTCGGCGTTGGTGTGCGCGACGTGGAGGGCGATGTCGTTCTTGATGAGGTCGTGCACGACGCGACCCTTGAAGTGGCCGGCCGCGACCGTCGTCGTACCGCGCAGGTAGAGCGGGTGGTGGGTGACGATCAGGTCGGCGCCGAGGGAGACGGCCTCGTCGACGATCTCCTGGACGGGGTCGACGGCGAAGAGGACGCGGCCGACCCGGGCGTCGGGGTCGCCGCAGACGGTGCCGACGGCGTCCCACTGCTCGGCCCGGTCGGGCGGCCAGAGGGCGTCGAGTTCGGCGATGACTTCAGACAGACGGGGCACGGGGGAAAGGCTACCTGTCCCGCGTGCTCCGCCGTCCTGGCCTGTGGACAACCCCGCTCGGGCCCCGTCTCCCCTGTGGACAGTCCCGCTCGGACCCCGCCCCCTGTGGACAGTCCCGGTGGACGGTTCCCGGTGGACGGTCCCGCCCTTGGTGGCACCCCCGCCGCCGGAGCCCCCGACTCCACTTAGGCTCCCCTTACCCGGGGTCACCGCCGGTCACTCCAGCACAACCGCCCTCCCCCGCTCAGCAGAAACGCCGGACGGCCACCCTTATGTGTGAAGTGAGCGGGCTCGTGTTGTTCGGCTGGAAGTGCGAAAACTAGCTTCGTCGCCGGAGGTGACGAGTCGATGACAGCGTGTGCCATCGAGACGACGGCCGAGGACGACGACCGCGAGGGGAAGCACGGCGGGAGCACCGGCCGGCCGACGGGGTTCACGACCACGGCGAACGGCGCGTACGCGGCCGGGCTCGCGGGCGCCGGTGACGCCCTGTACGTGGAGAGGTGGACCCTCGACGGCCCGGAGCCGTACGCCGTGCCGCTCCCGCTCGACCAGCCGGAGGAGCCGCACACCCAGCTGCTCCCCCTCGCGGACGGCCGGGTCCTCGTCTGCCGCCGCGTGGACGGGCGGCGGCGCTCCTTCTCGCTGCTCTACCCCACCGGCCCGGCCACCGGGGAGCTCCGGCTCGGCTCGGTGGACGCGCCCGGCTCCGAGGACCTCGTGCTGCTCCCGCCCTCGCCGGACGGCATCTGCGCGTACGCGCTGTGCGTCGGCCCCGACACCACGACGCTGTGGCTGGTGGCGGGCGGGGCCTTCGGTCCCGAGCGGGTGGCGGAGGTCCGGGGCCGCTGCTCGGGCGGCGTGTGGCTCGACCGCACGGGCCGGATGCTCGCCCTGGACCGGCGGCTCGGCGACGGGCCGGTGAAGGCGGTCGCCGTCGACCTGGAGCGGGGCGGGGAGGTGACGCCGCTGCTCCAGATCACCGAGGAGAGCGACGACCGGCTGCTGCTCGCGGACCCGGACAGCGGGCTGCTCCTGATCCGTTCCGACGCGCCGTCGCCGGGCCACGACCGCCTCGGCTGGGGCGTCCTCGGGAGCCTGCTCCCGGTGCGCTTCCCCGACTGCCTGCGGCTGGACGACGCGGCGGTGACGCCGTTCGCCGTGCAGCCGGGACAGGTGCTCATGCCGGAGAGCTGCGCGGTGGCGCTGCGGATCGACGCGGCGGCCGGGAGCTGGGTGGGGACCTGGCGGCCCTCGTCGCGCCGGATGGACCAGCTGGCGGCCCCGCAGGGGTGGCTGGCGGGCACGGGCCTGTGGACGCCGGAGGGCGTGCTGCGGCTGCCGTACGCGACGCCCGGAACGCCGTGCGGGCTCGCGTCCCTGGAGCCGCCGCCCGAGCCGGATCCCGCGCCGGAGCCGGTGACGGTTCCGGAGGGGCCCCGGGTGTGCCGTCCCGTACCGCTCCAGCAGGCTCCCCTCACGGACGGGCGGCCCGCTGACTAGACTTCCGGGCCGCACGGAAAGATCGATTTCTACGGGGTGAGTCACGGCATGTCGGAAGCAAGCACGGAGGGTACGGAGTCGCACGGCTCCGGGCGGCATCGTGGTGAGGCCTCGCCGGCGGAGGACTCCTCGTCCTCCCCGCACGGCCGCCACCGCCGCGAACCCGACGCGCAGTGACCGGTGCCCGGTCGGCCGGGCGCGCGGAGTGATCCGGAGGGCCCCGGGGGAAACCCCGGGGCCCTCCGGCGTTCCCGGCCGCCCTACGCGTGCTCCACGAACGTGTCGGCGAGGACGGGGGCGTCGTCGCGCTCCACCGCCGTGACCGCGGCCTGGACGCCGCCCTCCACGGTCCACATCCGGATGCGCAGGGTCTCGCCGGGGAAGACGATCCCGGCGAAGCGGGTGCGGTACGCGCGGACGCGGGCGACGTCCCCGTCGAGCAGGGTGTCCACGACGGCCTTGAGGGTCATCCCGTAGGTGCAGAGGCCGTGCAGGATGGGCCGGTCGAAACCGGCGAGGGCCGCGAACTCCGGGTCGGCGTGCAGCGGGTTCCAGTCGCCGGAGAGGCGGTAGAGCAGGGCCTGTTCCTCGCGGACGGGCCGCTCCACGGTCCGGTCGGGCGCGCGGTCGGGCGGGGCGAGCCGGTCGGAGGGGCCGCGGTCGCCGCCCCAGCCGCCCTCGCCGCGCACGAAGATCTGGGCGTCGCTCGTCCACAGCGGCCCGTCGGCGTCGGCGGTCTCGGAGCGCAGGACGAGGACGGCGGCCTTGCCCTTGTCGTGGACGGCGGCGACGCGGGAGGTGGAGACGGCGCGCCCGCCGGTGGGGAGGGGGCGGTGGAGGGTGATCGACTGGGCGCCGTGCAGGACGGCCATGAGGTCGACGTCGACGCCGGGGGCGGAGAGGCCGTCCACGATCCCCATGCCGCCGCCCGCGACGGTGGCGAAGCTGGGCAGGACGTGGAGCCGGGACTCCAGGGTGTAGCGGAGTTCGGCGGGGTCGGTGGCGGGCGTGCCCGCGCCGAGGCCGAGGTGGTAGAGCTGGACGTCCTTGTGGTCCCAGGCGATCTCGGTGCTGCGGGGTTCGGCGGCGACGGCCTTGGCTGCGTCGATGGGCATCGGGCTGCTGCTCCTCACGCGGTCGCCCGGAGCGCGGCGGCCCCGAAGCGCGGTCGTCCCGGAGCACGGTCGCTCTGGAACGTGTTCCAGTTCGGTGGCCCTCTTGTATAGCCGAGGCGACCGGGCTTGGGAACCCTCGCCGACGGCACGTCAGGACCCCTAGGGGACCGACCCCCAGGACATTTGTCACCGTCGGACGCGTACATAACGGCCTACCGGGACTCCCCTCACTCTCCGTAACGTCGTGGTCATGAAGCAGCGGGAGCAGGAGAAGAGGAATCCGGACGGCGGGGACGCGATCGTCTTCCGGGGAGTGACCAGGGCGTACGGGGCCGTCCGCGCCGCCGACGGGCTGGACCTGAGGGTCCGCCGGGGCGAGACCGTGGCCCTGCTCGGGCGCAACGGCGCGGGGAAGTCCACCGCCATCGGCCTGCTCCTCGGCCTCGACGAGCCCGACGGCGGCCGGGTCGAGCTCTTCGGCGGGCCCCCGGGCCGTGCCGTCGCGGCCGGACGGGTCGGGGCGATGCTCCAGGAGGGCCGGCCGGTCTCCCGGGTGACGGTCCGTGAGCTGGTCGGCTTCGTCGCCCGCACCTATCCGGCTCCGATGCCGGTCGCGGAGGCCCTGGCGCTCGCCGGTCTGACCGCGCTGGCGGGCCGCCGCGTGGACCGGCTCTCCGGCGGGCAGGTCCAGCGGGTCCGGTTCGCCGTGGCCCTCGCCGGGAACCCGGAGCTGATCGTCCTGGACGAGCCGACGGCCGCCCTCGACGTCGAGGCCCGGCAGGAGTTCTGGGACGCGATGCGCGGCTACGCCCGCCGGGGCAACACCGTCCTGTTCTCCACCCACTACCTGGAGGAGGCCGACGCGTACGCGGACCGGATCGTCGTCCTCGACTCCGGCCGGATCGCCGCCGACGGCACGAGCGCCCAGCTCAAGCGGGCGGCCGGCGGCAGCCTGGTCTCCTTCGACCTGGGCGGCGGCCCGGCGGGCCCGCTCGACTCGCTGCCCGGCGTGACCTCGTACGAGATACGGGGCGACCGCGCCCGGCTCCGCACCACCGACTCGGACGCGACGGTCCGGGCCCTGGCGGAGCGGGACGCGATCCGGGGCCTGGAGGTCGCCCAGGCCTCCCTGAACGACACCTTCCTCGCCCTCACCCGGAGGCCGCCCACAGCCGCCGGGCCCGTGACCGCACCCCTGGAGACGACCCGATGATCACCGCGTACGTACGCCTCGAAGTGCGCCGCACCCTGCGCGACACCGGATTCGCGATCTCGACGGTCGGCATCCCGGTGATGATGTACCTCCTCTTCACCAACCTCGTCGCTGACGACGGCGCGTACCGGACGGCCGCGATGGTCGGCATGGCGGCGTACGGGGCGCTGGGCGCCGCGCTCTCGCTCGGGACCGGGGTCGCCGAGGACAAGTCCACCGGCTGGCTGCGGCAGTTGAGGATCACCCCGATGACGCCCCGGCAGGTGGTGACGGGCCGGGCCCTGACCGGTTCGGTGGTCGTCCTGCCCGCCATAGCGGGGGTCCTGCTCGCGGGCGGCCTGGCCAACGGGGTGCGGATGGCGGCCTGGCAGTGGGCGGCGGTCGCCGTCACGCTGTGGCTCGGCTCGCTCCCCTTCACCCTGCTCGGGATGGGGAACGGCTACCGGCTGACGGCCCAGACCACCGGCGCCGTCAACGTCGCCTGCAACCTGGGGCTCGCGGTCGCGGGCGGCCTGTGGTTCCCGGTCGCGCTCTTCCCCGACTGGCTGAGGACGCTCTCCGGGTACACCCCGACGAACCGCTTCGCGGAGCTGGGCGTGGCGGTGACGGACGGGCGGGCCCCGGGGGCGGTGGCCCTGGTGGTGCTCGCCGGATGGGCGGCGCTGTTCGGCGCGTACGCGGCGGTCTCGTACCGTCGTTCGGCACGGACCGCGTGACGGGCGCGGAGGCACGAGAGGACACGGGACGGTCATGGAGTTCTGGCGGCGGCGGAGGGAGAGGCTGCGCGAGCGGGGGCCGAGCGGGCTCAGTCTGCTCCCCTGGCTGCTCATGGGCCTGGGCGCGCTCTCGCACCTCCTCGGGGGCGAGGCCCCGAACCCGTGGATCGGCGGCCTGGGCCTGCTCGCCTTCAACACCCTGTACATCGCGATCGTCCTGCGCGCCTTCGACCCGCGCGCCCGGGAGACGCCGCTGACCCGGTGGCTCCTCGGCGGGCTCGCGGCGCTCACCTTCGGGCTCGCGATCGGCTACGGCCGGGAGTGGCTGCTGCTCTTCCCGCTCCTGGGCCTGGCGGTCGGGGCGGTGGTGCGGCGCGGAAGGATGCTGTTCCGCGTCACCCTCCCGCTGGTCGCCGGGGCGGGGGCGGTGACGTTCTGGCGGGACGGCTGGGACTCGTTCGGGGTGGTGTACGGGACGTTCGTCTCGGTGATGGTGACGGCGGCGATCCTCGCCCTGAACGACACGGTCCGGCAGTTGCGGGAGACCCGGGAGGAGTTGGCGCGGACGGCGGTGGAGAAGGAGCGGCTGCGGTTCTCGCGCGACCTCCACGACCTCCTGGGCCACACGCTCTCGGTGGTCGTGGTGAAGTCGGAGGCCGCCCGGCGGCTCGCCCCGCACGACCTGGACGCGGCCCTGGCGCAGGTCGCGGACATCGAGTCGGTGGGCCGGCAGGCGCTGACCGAGATCCGGGAGGCGGTGACCGGCTACCGGGAGGGCAGTCTGGCGGCCGAGCTGGACCGGGCGCGCGACGCGCTCTCCTCGGCGGGCGTCGAGCCGGTCGTGCGCCGCTCGGGCCCGCTCCTGGAGCCGGCGGCGGAGGCGCTGTTCGGCTGGGTGGTGCGGGAGTCCGTGACGAACGCGGTGCGGCACAGCGGGGCGTCGCGCTGCGTCGTGGAGATATCCGGTACGGACGGCCGGGCCCGTCTGACGGTCACCGACGACGGGCGGGGCGGCGGGCCGGGCGGCGGCCGCGGTCCGGGGGCCGCCGCGCCGGTCGCGGACGGCCCCGGCAGCGGACTGCGCGGCCTGCGCGAGCGGCTGGCGGCGGCGGGCGGCACCCTGGAGGCTGGGCCGGCCCCGGGCGGCGGGTTCCGGGTCGTCGCGGAACTTCCCGTGGAACCCGCCGCGCCGGGGACGGACGCCGGGGACGTACGGACCGACCGCTGCTGACGAACCGGGCGGTCCGGTCAGCCGATCAGTCGGGTCCGGTCCGCCGGGCGGCCGGGTCCGGTGCGCCGGGCGGCCGGGTCCGGTGCGCCGGGCGGGGCGGGCGGGCCGGTCAGCCGACGATGGCGACGGGGGCGTCCCAGGCGTTGCGGTCGACGTTGATGGTGTGACCGCCGCGGGTCTCCTTGCTGTTGGCCTTGTACTGGTGGCCGCGGCTGTGGTTCGTGTACAGCTTCGGGTCCCAGGGCCAGTCCTTGGTGGTGGTCTCCTGGCCGTTCCACAGGGCGTACCAGAGGTTGCCCGGCAGGTCCGTGCGGTTCTTGGCGGTGGCGATGGCCTTGGCGCTGGAGCTGCTGAAGCCGTAGAGCCCGGCGCGGTAGGTCTTGGCGCGCAGGGTCTTGGTGAAGGAGCGCACATAGGTGAGGGTGGCGTCGTTGCACGCCTTGTCGGCGATGTCGTACGACTCCATGTTGAGGTAGATCGGGCTGCCGGCCTTCATGCCGAGCGCCGCGGCCCTGGCGACCGCGTCGTTGGCGTTGGCGGCCCCGACCGAGGCGGCGTTGGCCGCGGTGAACCGCTCCTTGTTCAGGCTCTTCTGGCAGGGCGGCTGGGCGCCGACGTACAGGGGGATGACCCGCCAGCCGAGCTTGTCGACCGACTTCACCCAGGGCTTGGTGAGGTTGGGCTGGGCGCAGCCGCGGTTCTTGCCGCCGATGTAGACGGCGACGCCGCCGTAGTAGGCGTCCTTCTTCCAGGCCGTCATCGCGGCGAGCGAGGGGGCCGTGCAGGCGTCGAACGCCCGGCCGGTGTAGGTCTTCTGCGCGGGCCACGCGGGGGCGGCCATCGAGGTCTGGGCCGCGATCCCGGCACCGGCGACGACGGTGACGCCGGTCGCCGCCAGGGCGATGTAGCGGCCTTTTCTGGACAGCCGGTGCTTCGGCATTTCCCCACCCCATACGTATGCGTTCCACGGTTTCCGGCCCCGTCCCCCCGGGGCGCGCCCACCCTATCCCGGGGCTCCGCGCGGCCTACCCTGGTGCCCGTGACCGAGATGCCGAGGGACCACCGCCCGGGAAAGTCCGTGAGAGTCCTGCTCGCCGAGGACCAGGGGATGATGCGCGGGGCGCTGGCCCTGCTGCTCGGCATGGAGCCGGACATCGAGGTGGTCGCGCAGGTCGGGCGCGGGGACGAGATCGTGGACGCGGCGCTCGTGGCGCGGCCGGACGTGGCACTGCTCGACATCGAGCTGCCGGGGCGTTCGGGCCTGGACGCGGCGGCGGACCTGAGGGACGAGGTGCCGGACTGCCGGGTGCTCATCCTGACGACGTTCGGCCGGCCGGGGTACCTGCGGCGGGCGATGGAGGCGGGGGCGGCCGGGTTCCTGGTGAAGGACGGGCCCGTGGAGGAGCTGGCCGAGGCGGTCCGCAAGGCCCTGCGGGGCGAGACGGTCGTCGACCCGGCACTCGCGGCGGCGGCCCTCGGCGCGGGCCCGAACCCCCTGACGGCCCGCGAGCGGGACGCGCTTGCGGCCTCGGTGGACGGCGCGACGGTCGCGGACATCGCGGCGGCCCTGCACCTCTCGGAGTCCACGGTCCGCAACTACCTGTCGTCCGCGATCGGCAAGACGGGCACCCGCAACCGCATGGAGGCGGTGAGGGCGGCCCGGCAGCAGGGCTGGCTCTGAGCCCGCCGGGGCGTACGAGCGGCGGTGGCCCCGCGCGGAGCACGTACGAGATCGGCGGGCAGCGGCTCCACGCAGAGCACGTACGAGACCGCTGACCGGTGGCCCCGCGCGGAGCACGTACGGGACCGGTGGTCACCGGCCCGCGCGGACATACGTACAAGACCGGCGGGCGGTGGTCCGCGCATCCTGCCCGCATGAGCGAACTCACGGGTGAACACGACACGGGGCGTACCCAAGGACCGCGCGCCCACGGACTGCACGTGGTCCACGACGGCCCCCGGCAGGCGCCCCCACTGCTGCTGATCCACGGATCGGGGGCCTCGGGCGCCCTGTGGGGCCCCCTGGTCCCCGCGCTCGCCCGCCGCCACCACGTGATCCGGGCCGACCTCCCCGGCTGCGGCCAGTCCCCGCCCGTGCCGTCGTACGACGTGCCCGCGCAGGCGGACCGGGTGGCGGCGGTGCTCGACGGCCTCGGGCTGCGCGCCGTCGCCGTGGCCGGGCACTCCAGCGGCGGTTACGTCGCCACCGCGCTCGCCGAACGGCGCCCCGACCTGGTGGGATCGCTCGCGCTGATCAGTTCGGGCCCGGCTCCCGACGCGCTGCTCCCGCAGCCGCTCTTCCTGCGGGCCCTGCTGGCCCCGCCCCTCGGCCCGCTCCTGTGGGCGATGCGTTCGGACGCGGTGATCCGCAAGGGGGTCGGCGCGACGGCCGTCCGCCCGGTGGAGATCCCGGACGCCATGGTCGCCGACCTGCGGCACGGCACGTACCGCACGACCAGGGCGGTGCTGCGGTGCAACACCGCCTACATCGCCGAACGGAGCGTGCCCGAGCGCCTCGCCGCCCTCGGGGTGCCGCTGCTGGTGGTCTTCGGCGGCGCCGACCCCCGCTGGGAGCCGTCGTCGGCGCACCGGTACGGGGCGGTGCCGGGCGCGCGGGTCGAGACGCTGCCGGGCGTCGGGCACATGGCCATGCTCGAAGAACCCGCCGCGACCGCCGCGCTGCTGCTGGGCTTCACGGCGCCGGGCGACGACGTCCCGCCCGTACGGCCCTAGGCTGGTCCCATGCGGCCGACGGAAGCACCGCTCGACTGGACACGCGTGGACGTCGTGGTCCCGCGCGCCCCGCTCCGGACGCCGGGGATCGGCATGGCCGGCTTCCGGCAGGGCGTCTCCGCGCCCGTGGACATCGCGATGGTCGCGCACCCCGCCGTCACCCTGCTCGTCGACCTGAGCGGGGAGGGCGGGCTCGTCCACCGCGCGGGGGACCGGCACGGGCGCGGCAGCGTCGTCGCCGGGCTCCTCCCCGGTGACTTCCGGGCGGGCGGCCGGGCCGGCTAGTGCCTCCAGATCCGGCTGGAACCGGTCGTGGCGGCTTCGGTGTTCGGGGCGTCGGCCGGAGCGGACGGGGCGGTGGTGTCCCTCGCCGACGTCTGGGGCCGTGACGCCGAGCGGTTCGAGGAGGGGCTGCGGGCCGCCGGGTCGTGGGACGAACGGTTCGCGCTGGCGGCGGACGTCCTCGGCCGGCGGCTCGGTGCCGGTCCCCGGGTCGATCCGGAGGTCGCCCACGCCTGGCGGCGGACGTTCGGCCGCCGGGGGCGGGTGCGGGTCGACGGCCTCGCGGACGAGGTCGGCTGGAGCCGCAAGCGCCTGTCGGCCCGCTTCGGCGCCCAGCTCGGGGTGACGCCCAAGCGGGCCGCCCGGCTGGTGCGGTTCGACAGCGCGGCCCGTCTCCTCGCGGCGGGGCACGCCTCCGCCGAGGTCGCCGCCGGGAGCGGTTACGCCGACCAGTCCCACCTCCACCGCGAGGTACGGGAGTTCACCGGTCTCACGCCCTCGGCGGTGGCCGCCGCGCCGTGGCTCGCGATCGACGACGTCGCCTGGCCGGCGTCGTCGCCCGCCCGGCGCCCGGCGGACCGCGCCTGATCCACAGAAGCCGCCCCCTAGGGGTGCTCGGCGTCCCGGCGCCCGGACCTCGGCAGCCACAGCAGCATCAGGAGGGTCGCGCCGAGCAGGATCGACGCCGAGACGCGGAAGGCGGCCGCGTAGCCGGAGGTGAGGGCTGCCGGGTCGGGGGTGCCGTGGAGCGGGCCCGTGACGGCGGCGGCGACGGTGGAGAGGGTCGCGAGGCCGAGGGCGCCGCCCATCGTGCGGGAGGTGTTGACGAGGCCCGAGACGAGACCGGCCTCGCCGGGGGCGGCGCTGGAGGTGGCGAGGGTGGCCAGCGGGGTGGTGGCCAGGCCGATGCCGCCCATCATGAGGATGCCGGGGCCCAGGATCGTCGTCAGGAAGGTGCCGTCGACGCTCATCGTGGACTGCCAGGCGAAGCCGGAGGCGGCGACGAGGGCGCCGATGACGGCGAGGGTGCGGGCGCCGAGGGCGGGCATCAGGCGGGGCGCGAGCTTGGAGCCCAGGACGACGGCGAGGGAGCTGGGGACGAGCGCGAGACCGGCCTGGAGCGGGGTGTAGCCGAGGACGTTCTGCGCGTACACCGTCATGAAGAACCACATGCCGAAGGAGCTCGAACCGAACAGCAGGATCGCGGTGTTGGCCGCCGACACGGTCCGGGTGCGGAAGATCTTCAGCGGCATCAGCGGGGCCGCCGTGCGGGCCTCGACCGCGACGAACGCGACGAGCAGGACGAGCGCGCCGAGGAGCGTCAGGAGGGTCTTCGGGTCGCCCCAGCCCGCCTCCTCGGTCTGGACGATGCCGTACGCGAGGGTGGCGAGCCCGCCGGTGACGAGGATCGCGCCCGGCAGGTCGAGGCGGCGGCCGGTGCCGGGGCGGCTCTCGCGGAGCCAGAGGAGCGCTCCGGCGAGGACGAGGACGCCGATGGGGACGTTGATGAGGAGGACCCAGCGCCAGGACAGCAGGTCGACGAGGAGCCCGCCGACGAAGCCGCCCGCCGCGCCGCCGGCCGCGCCGACCGCCGTCCAGGTGCCGATGGCCCGGCTCCGGGCGGGCCCGGGGGCGACCGCGCCGGTGACCAGGGTCAGGGTGGCGGGCGACAGGACGGCCGCGCCGAGCCCCTGCACGGCGCGCCCGGCGACGAGCTGCCAGCCCTCCTGCGCGAGCCCGCCCGCGACGGAGCCGACGGTGAAGACCACGAGCCCGAGCAGGAACATCGCCTTGCGCCCGTAGAGGTCGGCGGCCCGCCCGCCGAGCAGCATGAACCCGGCGAAGGCGATCGAGTACGCGTTGAGGACCCACTGCAGACCGAGCCCCGACAGCCCGAGGTCGGCCCGCAACGACGGCAGCGCCACGTTCACCACGGACACGTCGAGCACCACGAGGAACTGCCCCGCACAGGCGACCAGAACGACCGCCCAGGCCCGGGGCGCGGGTGCGGGAGGGGCGGGGGACGTGCTGGTGACGGCGTCGGTCTGCGGCATGACGGTCATGGTCGCAGACGCCCTCGACCCCGTACATACGCCGATGCGCGCCGGCGCCGGAGGCCGGTAGAGTGCGGATCTTCGGCCGGCGGAAGCCGTCCGGAGTACCCGCGAGGCGGTTCCGACACCGATGAACGACGACGCTTCCGCACGCCCCCGGCTCGATCGCGCCCTGGACGGCCTGGCCGTCGTCTTCCGGGGTGCGACCGCCCGGAGCGACGAGGTCCAGTGCGCATGTCACTGGGGCAGCGCGGAGGAGCTCGCACTGCTGAAGGTCCCGGACGTCGTGCTCGACCCCGACCTCCTGCACCGCACGTGGGGGTCTCTCACCTGGCGGGACCACGGCGCGGTGCTGCGCCGCGTACTGCCCCAGTTCGCCGGGGAGCTGGTCACCGGCCGGGGGCGGTCCAGGTTCCGTATGTACGAGGTGGGGCAGGCGTTCGCCCGGAGCGAGTGGTGGCGGTGGCCCGAGCGACAGGCCGGGGCGGTACGGGAGTTCCTGCACGCCTGGTGGGCCGACACCCTCACCGATCCGGACCCCGCCGTTCCCGCGCACGAGCTTCTCGAACTGTGCGCGGAGGCGTCCGGCACGCTCGGTCCGTGGCTCGCGGTCTGGGAGGCGCTCGACGAGGACGTGGCCGACCGGCACCTGGCCGAGGCGACCGACCGCTGGCAGTACGACCTGTTGGGCGACGAACTGCCCTGGTACGTCCGGGAGGAGGAGCACGAGGAGTCCTTCCGGACCGGGCTCGTCGCCTGGCTCGTCCGCCACGCCCCCACCCGGCTCGGCCCCCGGGGCGTCCACGAGGACCTGCTCCACCGGGTCAGGCTCATGGGCCTGGCCGGCCCCGCCCGCTGGGAGGACCCGCACTGGCCCGGCCACCGCTACTGAGCCGGTCCGCCGCGCCCCGGGCGCCCGGCCCCCCTCTTGTGGCAGCATCGTCGCGGGGACCGGGCCGTACGGGGGAGGGAACATGGGCGCGAGCTGGTCGGCACTCTTGATCGCGGTGGTCGGCGTGGCGGGAACGCTGGGAGCCGCGCTCCTGACGCAGGTCCGCGCGGACCGCACCAAGCGCATGGAGCTGCGGGCCGCCGCCGACCAGCGGCGCGAGGAACGCGACCACGCCGAGGAACTGCTCCGGGCGGAGCGGGCCCTGCAGGGGCAGCGCGAGAGCCTGGAGCGCCGACGCGCCTGCTACATCACGCTGAACACCGCCGCGCGCCAGTACCTGACGGAGATGACCAACCACCTCCACGCGCTGGCGCGCGGCGAGGGCGTCGCCGCGTCCCTGGAGAACCTGGAGGCGGCCAGGGTGGCCTACCGGGAGAGCTACGCGGAGTCCCAGATGATCGTCCCCGACGTCGTCTCGCGCCCCTCCGGCGCGGCCAAGACGCGCTTGAACGCGGCCTACGGAAAGCTCAGGAAGTACGCGGCCGACCCCGCCGCCCACGCGGCCGAACTGGGGACGATGGAGGCCGAACTCCACCAGGACGTCTGGCCCTACGTGGGGGCGATGAAGAAGGCGATGCGCGCCGACCTGGGCGTCGAGGACTGAGCGGGCCGCCCGTTGTCAGTGCCGCCTGCCACGATCACCGGGAACTCGGAGACGCGGACGACGGCAGAGAGCGAGCACGCCATGGGCACCTGGGACATCGGCCCCTTCGACAACGACACCGCCGCCGACTTCTCCTACCGGGTGGACGGGGCCCCGGCGGAGAAGAAGGCGGAGGTGCTGCGCGGGACCTTCCGCGAGGTGACCGGCACCGGCGGTGAGTACCTGGACGCGGACCTGGCGGTGGAGGCGATCGCCTCGGCGGCCCTGCTCGCGGCGCAGTGCCCCGGCGGGGAGCCGGTCACCACCTCGTACGGCCCGAAGGAGCCGCTGCCCGTCCTCCCGGCCGCCCTCCGCCCGGAGGCCGTGGCGGCTCTCGACCGCGTCCTCACCGAGCCGTCCGAACTGCTGGAGCTGTGGGAGGAGTCGGACGGGGAGGAGTGGAAGGCGGGGGTGCGGGGGTTGCGGGCGGTGCTGGCGGGGGCGTGAGGGCGGCTCAGTGGTGCCGGAGCAGTTCGACCCCTTCGGAAACGTGTTCCGCCCCGTAGCCGAAGTGCTCGCACAGGACCAGGTGGCGTGTGTAGCGCTCCTCGGTGAGGTGGACCCGCCGCGTACCGAGCAGGCGCAGGAGCAGCCGGTAGCCGAGGTCGGGGTCGACCCGTGAGACCACCTCCTCCACCGCCGCCGGCGCGGCCGTGGCGTCCGGTGCGCCGGTGAGCAGTGCGGCCGCGTCCCGTACTTCGCGCAGCACCGCGTCCCGCTGGACGGTGTCGGCCGGCGGCATGGTGTGCCGGTGGTCGGGAGCGACCTCGGCCAGGTGCGCGCGGCACGCGTCGGCGATCGTCCGGAGCCATTCCCGGGGACCGAGACGGAGGTACGCGATGTCGTGGCCCCCTCCGGTGGCCCCGCGCCACAGGGCGGCGACCGCGTCGTCGGACAGCGGTGACTCCAGGAGGCGGAGGACGTCCACCAGCAGGACCGCGGCCGCGGACCCGGGGGTCTGGGCCGTTTCGTCGGCGGCCACCGCCCCGCGCAGGCAGTCGTCGGCGGTGGTTCCCGACCCGTCCCAGGGAAACCACGAGGTGAGCGCGGACAGGCCGAAGTCACCCTCGAACAGGAGGTCGTCGTCCTCTCGGTGTCGTGCCATGGCCGGTCTCGGCTCCTCGGTCCGTCGGAATGGGGGGAAGAAGTGGGCCCGCCCGTCGTGAGGACGGGCGGGCCCACCGGGGAGTGACGCGCGAGCGGTACGACTGCCCGCCCTCCCGGCCCGCCTGTGCCCGGGGACCGTCACAGAACCCTCCTCAGCCGTCGAGCGCGGCCCGCAGCCCCCGTCCCGTCATCTCGACGACGGCGGCCGTCTCGCGCAGGCCGTCCGGGAGGGTCGCGCGCTGGGTCTCGTCGCGTACGAGGGCGCCGTCCGGGAGGAGGACGGCGGCTTCGAGGCGGTGGGCGAGTTCGGCGACGACGTTCAGGACGTCGCCGGGTGGGAAGCGGTGCACGCTGATGCCGTCGGTGGTGACGTGCAGCTCCGCCTCGCCGCCGTCGGCCGTCCGGATCACCACCTCGGTGGCGTCCGGGGACGCGGCGACGACGTGCGGCGCCAGCACGGCCCGTACCACCCGGTCGTCCAGCACCTGCGGTTCGCCGCCGGCGAACCTGTGGAGGGAAAGTCCGTATCCCATCGCCCGGGAGCCCTCAGCCTCGGCCGAGGGCGCGGCGCAGGCGTCCCCGGGGCGGGGGTTCGGCGGGCGGGGGCTCGTGGGCGTGTTCCAGTACGGCGGCGGAGACGCGGACGTGGGTGGTCGTCGTGGCGGGGCGTCCGGTGGACTCGTCCCAGTGGGAACGGACGATCTCCACCAGCCAGTTCGTCTCCGAGACGCGGAAGACCCGGCGGCCCGTGGCCCCGGGGTCGTCGGAGTCGCCGCCGGAGGCGCCGCAGGTGCGGGCCAGTTCGGCCGCCCGCGCCAGGGCCCGGTCGCGGTCGCCGTCGACCGGGACCGTGCGGACCAGCTCCCATTCGCGGTGGGTCCAGGTCGTCGTCTCGACCAGGATCCACCAGCTCCCGACGTCGCCCACGCCGCCTCCCCCTCGTCGCGGCCGAGCCTAATCGACGGCCCCCGGGAACCCGAAGGCCCAAGCCGCCGACCGGAGTTCGTTACGCTCCCGGCATGGCGAGCATCCGAGGGGCCGGACCGTGGCGCGCGTCCGTCGTGGACCACCGGCAGGCGGAAGGCCCGCCCCCGTACGAGCGGGCCCGGCCCGCCGGAGCGCCCCTCGCCCGCCGGGGCGACCTCGCCGTCCACGGCTCCCCCGGATCGGTCGCCCTCCGCGACGCCGACGGGCGGACCCGCTGGACCCACTCCTTCGCCGGGCGCCCCAACGCCGCCCACCTCTCCGGCGACCGCCTCCTCGTCACGACCGACTCCCTGGAGTACACCCCGTGGGGCCTCCTCGGTCCCGCGCTCCTCCTCGACCTCGCCGACGGCCGCCTCGTCGCCGAACTCCGCGGCGAGCGCGCCGCCGCGCGGGGCGGCGGAGGGTTCGTCCTCGGCCTGGAGGGTTACGGGGAGTTCGTGACGCGCGCGTACGACCGCGAGGGCGCCGAGACCGACCACTGGCCCTCGTACGGGCACTACGTCGTCGGCACCGGGCTGCGCGTGGTCGAGGCCGACCGCCGGCTGCCGACCCGGGGCCGGGTCGTCCGGCTCCTCCCCGGCGGCACCGTCGTCCCCGGTCCCGCCCTGAGCGACCCCCAGCCCCCGAAGCCGGTCGTCCTCCCCGACGGAACGATCCTCCTCCTCGACGGGCCCGCCGTCCTCGCCGTCGGACGGGACCTCGACACGTACGTCCTCGCCGACCTCGGCCCCGCCGCCGGTCCGCGCACCGCCCCGACCGTACGGGCCCTGCGCCGCGACGGCGACGGCCTCGTGGCCGTGGTCGCGGAACAGCACGCCGCCGAACCGACCCGCTACACCGTCGACACCTGGACCCTCACCCTGCGCGGCGGCGCCTGACCGCGAGCACGACACTCGCCACGGTCGCGCCGACGGCGATCACCGCGAGGACGAGCAGCCCCGGGTTCACCCACCACGGCACGATCTCCGTCCCCCGGCACACCAGGCTGACGGGGAGCGCGCTGCTGCGGTCCGGGTAGACCTTCACCCCCGCCTTGAACCAACAGGCGTCCTCGGGGAAGAGGAACGGCATGTACGAGAGCCCGTACACGTGCAGCGCCCCGCCCGCGAGGTAGGCGAGCACCGCGAGGTACGCCGCCTTCTTGGCCGGTGCCGATGTACGAAGGGGCTTGGGCAGCCCGCCGCCCTGCCGGGCCCGGACCAGGCCCGCATACGTGATCCCCGCCCAGGTCGGCAGGACCAGGGCGAGGATCACCATTCCTATGAGGGTCGCCACCGTCAGCGGCCGACGCGCCCCTCGGCCGCGGCCGTCACGAAGGCCGTGAAGGCGGCCGACGACGCGAGGAAGGCGGGGCCTTCGGGGTTCTTGGAGTCCCGCACGGCGACGTGGGCGGCGAGGTCGGCGACCTCGATGCAGTTGCCGCCGGTGTCGCTGCTGTAAGAGGACTTACGCCAGGCGGCGTTGCCGAGCGGAGCGCACTCGATGCAGTTGCCGCCGGTGTCGCCGCTGTACGAGGACTTACGCCAGTGCGCGCCCGTCAGGTTCTGGTTGCTCCCCATATTGCTCCTCCATGACGCGGGCGATCAGTGCGGCCGAGTCTTCCACCGAGAGGGCGGCCGCTTGCAGGTGATCGTAACGGAGCGAGCCTTGCCTGAACGCGGCCTGATCGGCGGTCATATGCCCCTGGACGAAGTCCTCGGTGTAGACGATGTCGGGGTCGTCGTCAAAGCGCAGCAGGTTGAACTCACCCAGCAGGCCGGCGTGTGCCCCGGCCGCGAACGGCAGGATCTGGATCTTGACCCAGTCGTGCTCCTGCATCCGCAACAGGTGGGCGAGTTGTTCTCGCATGACCTGCTTGCCGCCGACCTCCTGACGCAGCACCGCCTCGGTCAGGACGACCCACATCAGGGGCGGGGTCTCCCTCTCCAGGATCCGCTGCCGATCGATGCGGGCAGCGACCTTGGCGTCGAGATCGCCTTCCGTCCGGACACCGAGCACGGCGCGGGCGTACGCCTCCGTCTGGAGCAGACCGACGACCAGTTGGGGCTGGAACGAGGAGATGTACGTCGCCCGCGCCTCCATGTCCGCGTACGGCTGGAACCAGGTCGGCAGCTGGCACCGCAGTACAAGGCCCACCAACCGCGAAAACGTCCCGCCCGTCATCAACGCGGCATCAAGTTGTTCCGAGAACCGCCTCGTCGGGACCTTCTTCGCCGTCTCTATCTGACCGATCAGCGAGCCCGTGCAGTAGACGATGTCACCGAGCTGAGACTGGTTCAGCTTGGCCAGCTCCCTCAGACGGCGTAATTCCGCTCCGTAGTAGTCCAGCGGCGAAGCGCTGGGATCGAGGCTGCGGACGTTGACCACGACGAGGTCACCCCCAGATCGACGCGACGAGGCGTTGTGTTCACGCCGTAGCCGAGCGTAACGAGAAGCGTCCACTCTGGTGGCATGAATCAGGCAACAGACCTCTACCCTGCGGAACTTGCGTCGAGTTACCGCATGGGCTTCACCGTGGGTGAGCACTCGGCCGGTCACATGCGCCGCATCCTGCACATGTTCCTCACGCGGTGGGAACTCGTCCGCTTGTCCGACCCCGCGTCCCTCGCGCTCACCGAGCTGGTCGCGAACGTCGTCCGGCACGTGCCGGGCCGCAGGTGTGCGGTGCTGATCCTGCGCGAGCCGCACGGGCTGCGGGTGGAGGTGGCGGACGGGGCGCCCGGGACCGTGGTCGCGAAGGCGGGCGGGCCGCTGGACGAGGGCGGGCGGGGGCTCGTGCTCGTGGAGGCCGTGACGGACCGGTGGGGGGTCGAGGAGCGGGCCGGCGGGAAGACGGTGTGGTTCGAGTGCGACGCGTAGGGCACGATGGGCGCCCGTACCGCCGTACTCGCCAGTAGGAGCCACCATGTCCGAGCCCAGCCCCGAGATCCTCGCCGCCTTCGAGGCCGCGAAGGGATTCATGCCCGCCGGGGAGGGGCTCGCGCTGTACGGGGCGGCCGCCGAGGCCGCGAAGCTGGGGCTCCCGCTCCTGGAGGTCGGGACGTACTGCGGGCGGTCCACGATCCTGCTCGCGGACGCGGCCCGGCAGGCGGGGACGGTCGCGGTCACCGTGGACCACCACCGGGGCAGCGAGGAGCAGCAGCCCGGGTGGGAGTACCACGACCCGACCGTGGTGGACCCCGAGGTGGGGCTCATGGACACGCTGCCGACCTTCCGGCGGACCCTGCGCAAGGCGGGCCTGGAGGAGCACGTGATCGCGGTCGTCGGACGCTCGCCGCAGGTCGCGAAGGTGTGGGCCGGGCAGCTCGGGTTCGTGTTCATCGACGGCGGGCACACCGACGAGCACGCCGTGAACGACTACGAGGGCTGGGCCCCCAAGGTCGCCCCCGGCGGCCTGCTCGTCATCCACGACGTCTTCCCGGATCCGGAGGACGGCGGCCAGGCCCCGTACCGGATCTACCTCCGCGCCCTGGAGTCGGGCGACTTCGAGGAGGTCTCGGTCACCGATTCGCTGCGGGTGCTGCGCCGCCGCTGAGCCGGAACGGGCGGTGGCCGCCCCCTCGTCCGAGGAGAGCGGCCACCGATCGGGGCGTCGGGTCAGAACCCCGACGTCACGTACAGGCAGTTCGTGTAGCTGTAGCCCGGTTCGATCTTCGCCTTGCTCGTCTTGGTGTCCCCGGCCGACGACGTGCCGGTGCCGGCCCGCTTCTGGAGGAAGTGGTAGTTGCCGGCGGGCAGCAGCAGGGTGGCCTTCGGATACTTGGAGGACGGGCCGGTGCACGCCTTGATCTTCTTGGAGCCCTCGAAGATCGGGTTCGGGTACTTGGTGCAGGTCGCGCACGCGTTGAGCGTGATCCGGCCCGTGGTCGGGCCGGTGTAGAGCAGTTCGACCGAGCCGGGGCCGTCGTTGCTGACCACCATGACCATCCGGGAGCCGCCGGGGGCCTTCGCCGGGGGCAGGGCCTTGCCGGCCTCGGCCTCCTCGTCCGCGATCTCGGCGGCGATGGCGATCGAGCGCGCGTGCGCGGCCTTCGGGCTGCTCGGGTGGTCCTTGGCGAACTGCGTCATGGTCGTGACCGCGTCGTCGAAGTCCTTGCTCCTGAACTGCGAGGTCCCGCAGGCGAAGTCGCCCTTTTCGATGGCCGTCGAGGTCTCCCGCGCGGCGCCGTCGAAGTCGGCGCCCGGCAGGGCGCCCACGGTGGTGCGGATCGTGCGCAGCTCCACCACGGCCTCGCAGGGGGTGGCGCCGTCGACGGCGGTGGACCGCGTCTTGACCGCCGCCCGGACGGCCGGCTCGACGCGGGTCGCGTGGTCCGACTCCGGGAAGGTGTCGAGGAGCGCGTTCAGGCTCTTCTCGGCGGGCGGGTCGGCCGCCTGCACGCCGAGCGCGGCCGTCCCGCACTCGTAGAGCGACTCGGCCAGCGGCTCGTCCGTCTTGGCCGGGCGGGTGCCGAGGAGGTCCTTGTCGACCGCGCCGGACAGGCCCCTCAGGTGCGTGAGCGGCGCGACCGCCTTGCAGTAGTCCTTCTTCGCGTACGGGGCGGAGAGCTGCTCGTAGTACGCGTCGAGGCGCGCGGGGACCAGCTTCCCGGCCCGCGACCCGGCGTGCTTCGTGCCGAGGTCCTGATAGGTGGCGAGCGCCAGGCGGTAGAGGGGTTCGGCCCGCTCGAAGAGGAGCCCCTGGCCGGACTTCACCCGCTCGTCGGCGGTGGTGAGGCGGGCGAGCAGGGCCTGCTCCTTCGCCTCGTCGCGGGCCGCCCCGTACGCGAGGGAGCCCCCGGCGGGCACGGCGAGCAGCACCAGGGCCAGCGGCAGCGCCAGGCGCCGGAAGGCGGCGCCGATCCGGAGGGTGGCGCGCAGGCCGCGCCGGAAGCCGTCGGCGGCGGCCGCGAGCAGGAAGACGCCGTATCCGACGAGGACGCCGACGGGCACCCCGTCGACGTCGGCGGGCAGCGCGACCACGAGCAGGGCGGCGGTGGCGAGCCAGCAGAGCACGGCGCCGATCCAGTTGCGCAGGAGCACGTACCCCAGGCCGAGGCCGGAGAGGTTGAGCAGGCCGATCGCGGCGGCCTGCGCCGGGTTCGCGGGGCCGGGCGGCTGCGCGGGGGGCTGCGCCCCGTGTCCGGGCGGCGGGCCGTAGCCGGGAGGTCCGTACCCCGGCGGCGGGCCGTAGCCGGGGGCGGTCGCGGGGCCGGACCGCGGGTAGCCGTAGCTGTAGTCGGGCGCGGCGGCGCCCGCCCCGACGGGCACCGCGCCGGAGGACTCGCCGGGCGGCTGTCCCGTGGGCTGCCCGGACGCCTGCGGCGGCGGGCCGAAGGCGAGCGTGGGCGTGGCGGGCGGCCGCTCCGGCGGGGGCGGGGCCGCCGGGGTCCCCGAGGCCGCCGCCGGGCGCACCGGGGCCCAGGGCGGCGTCTCCGGGGCCACGCGCGGGTCCGGAGGCGCCGGGTTCCGCCCTTGGCCCTGCTGCGGGCTCTGGTTCTGGTTCTGGTTCTGGTTCGAAGCGTCCTCGCCCGGGATTCTGTCGGCCGGCTCGGGACGTGCGTCGTTCGGTTCTTCCCCCACCACGGTCCCCCTCGTGGGTCCATGCGCGGTGACACCCCACCGTCGCCTCTTGTGGCTACCCTTCACCGTCCCCGCACACGCGTCCACCGTTCTCCGGAGGCGGTGACCAACCTGCGACGTACCCGTGCGGGATTTCGCTGTGCGCAAGGCCTAAAGTCGCGGGGTGCCGAACGACCACGGGAAGACCGCCCGCCGTACCCTCGCCCTCGTCCTCGCCACCACGGGCTGCTGCGCCGCGCTCGCCGGGTGCGGGGCCGCCCCGGACCCGGCCGCCCCGCCGTCCGGGAAGGGCCCGGAGCGGTCGGCGGCCCCGAGCAGCCCGCAGCCGAGCCGTACGCCCTCCTCCGCCCCCACCTCCGAGGCCCCGGAAGGCCGTTCCCTCGCCGGGCGGACCGTCGTCGTCGACCCCGGCCACAACCCCGGCAACTTCCGGCACTCCGAGGAGATCAACCAGAAGGTCAATATCGGGACGAACCGCAAGGAGTGCGACACCACGGGCACGTCGACGAACGACGGGTACACCGAGGCCTCCTTCACCCTCGACGTCTCCCACCGGCTGCGGGACCTGCTCACCGCGCGGGGCGCGAAGGTGGTGTTCACCCACGACGCCGACCGTCCCTGGGGGCCGTGCATCGATGAACGGGCCCGGATCGGCAACGAGGCCCGCGCCGACGCCGTCGTCTCCGTCCACGCGGACGGTTCGGCCGCCGGACACCGCGGATTCCATGTGATCCTCCCCGCACGCGTGCGGGAGGGCGCCGCCGACACCGCGGAGATCGTCGGACCCTCCCGTGAACTGGGCGAACGGATCGCGGACCGGTTCGCCCGCGCCACCGGCACCGCGCCCTCCAACTACCTGGGAAACGGTACGGGGTTGGACGTACGGGACGATCTCGGCGGACTCAATCTCTCAACCGTCCCCAAGGTCTTCGTCGAATGCGGCAATATGCGTGATCCGAAGGACGCGCAGCTGCTCGCGTCGGCGGCGTGGCGGCAGAAGGCGGCGCAGGGGATCGCGGACGGCATCGCCACCTACCTCAGGGGGTAGAACCGGCGGGCGATAGATTCTCCGTACGATGGGGCCGCCCCCCTGCCAGGACTTGAGCGCCACCCCGACGCGACGACGACCGACGCGACGACGACCCGACGAAGGACTTCTCACGTGAATATCCGCTCCCTCACCCGAGGCGATGGCGTGCTGATCGGTGCAGCGGTGGTGCTGTTCATCGCCTCGTTCCTCGGCATCTCCGGCTGCGAGGGCCCCGCCTCGTTCTGCGACCAGTACAGCGCGCCGAACTCGTGGGAGGCGTCGCCGCTCGGCTGGGGCTCCTTCTTCCTCGGCATCGCCGGCGCCGGTCTCGTCATCGCCTCCCGCGCCCTGCCGCAGCAGCGCAAGGTGGCCGGTCTGGAGCTCGGCCAGGTCGGCGCCGCGTTCACCATCGCCTCCGCGTGGACCCTGCTCATGTGGATCTTCGAGGCGACCAACGCCGGTGCCGGTCTGATCCTCGGCCTGATCGCCTCCCTGGTCCTCGCCGCCGCCGCGGTCGCCGGTCCGCTGGTCCCGGCCCTCAAGGCCCCGCTGGTGGGCGCGCCGCGTCCGCAGGCCCCGCAGCCGTACGGCGTGCAGCCGGGCCAGCCCGGCCCGCAGGGCGTCCCCGGCGGCTACGGCTACCCGGGTGCGCAGCAGCAGCCGTACGGGGGCGCGCACGACGCCTCGCACGGCGGCGGTCACCCCTTCGGCGCGCAGGCGCCCGCCCCGCAGCCGCAGGCCCCGAAGCAGCCCGAGCCGCAGCAGGCCCCGGCGCAGCCGGCCTCGGACTTCGCCCCGTTCTGGTTCGCGGTCCCGGTCGCCCGTCCGCTGTACGCGGAGGACGGCGGACAGGCCCCGATCGCCGAGCTGGCGCCGGGCACCTGGTACCTGGCGGTCGAGCAGCGCGGTCAGGCCCTGGTGGCCCAGACGCAGGACGGGCGCCGCGGTGTCCTCCAGGACACCACCGGCATCCAGCGCGGCTGACGCTTCCGCACCCGCTCGCGCGCGGCCCCCGTCCGGACCCCGGGTCCGGACGGGGGCCGTCGTCGTTCCCCGGCCGTCATCCTCCGAGCTGGGACGTGCTGGGCACTTGTTCCTTGACCTCCGCCCCGGCGCTCTTCCCCGCCTCCTTGACGCTGTTGATCACGCTCTCGAAGGCGCCGACGTCCCCCTCGCCGACCTCGCCCCTGCGGAACTTCGTGCCGAGGTCCTTGAGCGAGTCGATCCCGGCGGTGAGCGGCGCGACCGCCTTGGAGAGCAGCGGGTCGCCCTTGGCGTTGTCCGCCGCCGCCTTGAGCCGGTTGTAGGCGAACGCGCCCGCGAGGCCGGCCTTCACCAGGGCGAAGGTGCGCCCGTCCGCGCCCTTCTTGAACGTGCCCGCCCGGTACGGCTTCACGATCCACTGGTACGTGGCGCCCGCGGCGAGACCGGCGTTGGCCACGAACCGGGTCTTGGCCAGCTTCTGCCGCTCGGCGCTGCCCGACGGGGCCGGGGACGCCGACGGGTTCGCGGAGGCGCTCGCGCTCCCCGCGTCGTCGTCCCCGCCGCAGGCGGCGGTGGTCAGGAGCAGGGCGCAGCACAGCGGCAGCGCCACGGCTCCGCGCGTAAGGGTTCCGGGCACGGCGGGACCTCCCTGGGGGCTGTGGCGCCAGCCTCGCCCCCGGGCCGTACGGGCGCCACCGGAGCGGCTCCGTACGGGTAGCGGCCCGCCGGGGGGGGTCAGTCCTCGCAGCAGTCCGGCGCGAGGCCGACCGGGAGGCGTTCGCCGCCGAAGACGGCGACCGTGGCCTCCTCGCCGCCGAGCGCGGCCACCGCGAGCAGCAGGGACCCGGCGGTCCAGCTGGTCTGCTCCTCGGGCCACATCGCCTTGTCGGCCTCCGTGTCGCCCTCGAAGACGTACCCCGTCCAGTACATGCCGTTCGCGGCCCGCAGGTGCTGGATGTCCTGGAGGATCGTCAGGGCCCGGTCGGACTCCCCCACCGCCCAGAGGGCGAGGGCGAGTTCGCAGCTCTCGCCGCCGGTGACCCACGGGTTGGGGACGACGCAGCGCACGCCGAGGCCGGGCACGACGAACGCGTCCCAGGACGCGTCGATCCGGGCCCGCGCCTCCTCTCCGGTGACCGCGCCGCCGAGGACCGGGTAGTACCAGTCCATCGAGTAGCGGGACTTGTCCAGGAAGCGCTCGGGGTGGCGGCGGATCGCGTGGCCGAGGGCCCCGGCCGCCAGCTCCCAGTCCGGCTGCGGCTCCTCGCGGGCCTCGGCGATGGCGAGGGCGCAGCGCAGGGCCTGGTGGATCGAGGAGCTGCCGGTGAGGAGGGCGTCGGCGACGGGCTCGCCGGACGGCTCCCGCTTCCAGCCGATCTGGCCGCCGGGCCGCTGGAGTCCGAGGACGAACTCCACGGCCGCGTAGACGACGGGCCACATCCGGTCGAGGAAGGCGTCGTCGCCGGTGGACAGGTGGTGGTGCCAGACGCCGACCGCCACGTACGCGACGAAGTTGGACTCCCGGCTCCGGTCGGTGACCCGCTCCGGGTCGCCGTCGTGGTAGGCCGCGTACCAGGAGCCGTCGCCGTTCTGGTGACGGGCGAGCCACTCGTAGGCGCGGGCGGCGGCGGCGTGCTCGCCGGCCGCGTCCAGGGCCATGGCGGCCTCGACGTGGTCCCAGGGGTCGAGGTGGTGGCCGCGGAACCAGGGGATGGCGCCGTCCTCGCGCTGGACGGCGAGTATCCCGGCGACGGTCTCGGCGGCCTGCTCGGCGGTGAGCACCCCGGGCAGGACGAGGTGCTCGGCGATCCGCTCGGGGCTCGTCACTCGGCATCGGCCTTCGGGAGGTGCGGCTTGGTCGCGTACGCCACGAAGCTCTTGCCGACGACCGGGTTGAGCAGCTGCTCGGCGACCCGGGTCAGGGCGGGCTTCTTCATGATGTCCCAGACCAGGAGCTTGTGGTACGCCCGGACCGGCAGCGCCTTGTCGTTGTCGACGCCGAAGGCGCACTTGAGCCACCAGTACGGCGAGTGCAGCGCGTGCGCGTGGTGGGTGCCGTACGGCCGGAGACCGGCCTGCCGGATCTTGCCGAGGAGCTCGTCGGCCTTGTAGATGCGGATGTGGCCGCCCTCGACCTCGTGGTACTCGTCGGAGAGCGCCCAGCAGACCTTCTCGGGGCCGTAGCGGGGGACGGTGACGGCGATCCGGCCGCCCGGCTTGAGGACGCGGACCATCTCGGCGAGGACGCCCTTGTCGTCCGGGATGTGCTCCATCACCTCGGAGATGATGACGACGTCGAAGGACTCGTCGGGGAAGGGCAGGTTGAGGGCGTCGCCCTCCATCGCGGTGGCGGTCGCCCCGGCGGGGGCCTCCCCCGCCTCCTCCATGGCCGCGAACCACTTGGCGACCTCGCGGATCTCCTCGGCGTTCCGGTCGAGGGCCACCACCCGGGCGCCGCGCCGGTAGCACTCGAAGGCGTGCCGGCCCGCACCGCAGCCCAGGTCGAGCACGCGGTCGCCGGGGGCGAGCGGGAAGCGGGTGAAGTCGACGGTCAGCACGAGGGCCTGCCTTCGCGGTCGGGACGGGGGCGGTGCGGGTGGAGGTCGTTCGGTCGGTGCGGGCGCGCGGTGGTCACCGGCGGGTGCGTGGGGAGGCGGCGCCCCGGCGGGCGATCGCCTCGCGGTAGAGCTCGGCGGTGCCCCGGGCCGCGCGGGCCCAGGTGAAGCGGTCCAGGACCCGCTCCCGTCCGGCGGCGCCGAGCCGGGCGCGCAGCTCCGGGTCGCCGAGGACCCGGCCGAGGGCGGCGGCGAGCGCGCCCGCGTCGCCGGGCGGCACCGCGAGGCAGGTCTCGCCGTCGGGGCCCGCGACCTCGGGGATCGCGCCGCCGGTGGTGGCGACGAGCGGGGTGCCGGTGGCCATGGCCTCGGCGGCGGGCAGCGAGAAGCCCTCGTACAGCGAGGGGACGCAGGAGACCTGGGCGGAGCGGACGAGGTCGACGAGCTCGGCGTCGCTGATGCCCTTGACGAACTCGACGGCGCCTTCGAGGCCGTACCGCTCGATGGCCCGGGCGACCGGGCCGTCCTCGGCGCGCTTGCCGACGACGACGAGGTGCGCGTCGGGGTTCTCGGTGCGGAGCTTGGCGAGCGCCTCGATCAGGTGGACCAGGCCCTTGAGGGGGACGTCGGCGCTGGAGGTGGTGACGATCCGGCCGGGGACCTCGGCGACCGAGGGGTCCGGGGACCAGAGGGCGGTGTCGGCGCCGATGTGGACGACCCGGATGCGGTCCTCGCGTACGCCGAGGTGCTCGACGATCTCCTGGCGGGAGGTGCCGGAGACGGTGAGCACGGACGGCAGGCGGCGGGCGACCCGCTTCTGCATGGTGGTGAAGGCGTACCAGCGGCGGACCGAGAGGCGGCGCTTCCAGCCGTCGGCGGCGTCGAGTTCGAGGCCCCGGTCGACGGTGATGGGGTGGTGGATCGTGGTGACCAGGGGCGCGCCGAGCGCGCGGGGGCCGCCGAGGAGTCCGTACCCGAGGGTCTGGTTGTCGTGGACGACGTCGAAG
Organism: Streptomyces sp. NPDC093071; assembly: GCF_044754545.1. Lineage (NCBI taxonomy): Bacteria > Bacillati > Actinomycetota > Actinomycetes > Kitasatosporales > Streptomycetaceae > Streptomyces > Streptomyces sp. NPDC093071. Next base: position 575,582 of record NZ_JBIVPH010000003.1, read on the forward strand.
TCGCCGCGGCGGGCGGCGAGCATCCGCCGGGCCCGCAGGGAGAAGGTGAGCGGCTCGGGGAAGCCGCCGGTCCACATGGTGGCGACTTCCAGGGCGTCGATCCAGTCGCGGTACTCGTCGCGCTTCGGGGTCCGGAAGGGGTCCGGGGAGCGATAGAGGTCGAGGCTGGCGATCTCGGTGAGCGGCACGCCCTCGTCGAGGGTCGGATACGGCTGGGAGCCGATGACCTCGACGGTGTGGCCGAGGCGGGCGAGCTCGCGGGAGAGGTGCCGGACGTAGACGCCCTGGCCTCCGCAGAAGGGGTTCCCCTTGTACGTGAGGAGAGCGATCCGCAACGGACGGTCACCGGGGTCGGTGACGGCCTGTCGGGGGCCTGCCTCTACGGCCTCGGCGGTCATGCGCGGCCCCCTTCGAGCGTGCGTTTCGCCGGAGCGTAACCGCTGGCGTTAATCTAGAACAAGTTACAGACTCGGCCGTCGTCAGGTCGTCCGGGAAGGACAGAATCTACCGGCAGGTAGCGCCGCGGTGAGATCCGGAGCGGGTGATTCGCGCCACGGCGACGACGCCGCCATACTGTCGCTCCCCACCGCACGGAACGGGACTCCATGACCGCAGACAACAGGGCGGAGCACGGCACCGCCGCGCCCCTCACGGAGCGCCAGGAGGCGCGGCGGCGGCGCATCCTGGACGCCAGCGCGCGGCTCGCGTCGCGGGGCGGGTTCGACGCCGTGCAGATGCGGGAGGTGGCCGAGGAGGCGGGCGTCGCGCTGGGCACGCTGTACCGCTACTTCCCGTCGAAGGTCCACCTGCTCGTCGCGGTGATGCAGGACCAGCTGCGGCACCTGCACACCACCCTGCGCAAGCGGCCCCCGGCGGGCGCGGATCCGGCGGAGCGGGTCGCGGAGACCCTGATGCGGGCCTTCCGGGCGCTCCAGCGGGAGCCGCAGCTGGCCGACGCGATGGTGCGGGCGCTGATCTTCGCGGACCGGGGGGCGAGCGCCGAGGTGGACGAGGTCTCCCGGCTGACGACCGCGATCATCCTGGACGCGATGGGCGCCGGGCACCCGACGCCCGCCCAGCTCTCGGTGGTCCGGGTCATCGAACACACCTGGCACTCGGCGCTGATCACGTGGCTGTCGGGGCGGTCCTCGATCGCCCAGGTGAAGATCGACATCGAGACGGTGTGCCGGCTGATCGGGACGGGGGCGGGGGCGGGGGCCGGCTGATCGGGACGGGTGCGGGGGCGGCTGCCGGCTGATCGGGATGGGTGCGGGGGCGGCTGCCGGCTGATCGGGATGGGTGCGACTGCCGGCTGAGGGGCGGGGCTCCGGGTCCGATCCGGGTCTGAGGGGCGGGCCCTCGGGCCGGGGCTCCTGGACCGGCTTCCCGGGCCGGGGCTCCGGGGCGGGACTCCCTGCCGGGCCGAGGTTCCCGGGCAGGCCCCGTGGGCCGGGTCCCTTCCGGACCGGGCTTCCAGGGCGGGGTTCTCTGCCGGGCCGAGGTCCTCGGGCCGGGCTTCCGGGCCGGGGCCCTGCCGGGCCGGGGCTCCCTGTCGGGTCGGGCTTCCGGGCCAGCCTCACAGGCCGGGGCCCTTCCCGGGCCGGGGCTCCGGGGCGGGACGCCCTGCCGGGCCGAGGTCCTCGGGCCGGGCTTCCGGGCCGGGGCCCTGCCGGGCCGGGGCTCCCTGTCGGGTCGGGCTTCCGGGCCAGCCTCACAGGCCGGGGCCCTTCCCGGGCCGGGGCTCCGGGGCGGGACGCCCTGCCGGGCTGAGGTTCCCGGGCAGGCCCCGTGGGCCGGGTCCCTTCCGGACCGGGCTTCCAGGGCGGGGTTCTCTGCCGGGCCGAGGTCCTCGGGCCGGGCTTCCGGGCCGGGGCCCTGCCGGGCCGGGGCTCCCTGTCGGGTCGGGCTTCCGGGCCAGCCTCACAGGCCGGGGCCCTTCCCGGGCCGGGGCTCCGGGGCGGGACGCCCTGCCGGGCCGAGGTCCTCGGGCCGGGCTTCCGGGCCGGGGCCCTTCCCGGGCCGGGGCTCCGGGGCGGGACGCCCCGCCGCGCCGAGGTTCCCGGGCAGGCCCCGTGGGCCGGGTCCCTTCCGGGCCGGGCTTCCGGGCCGGGGCTGCTGGGTCGGCCTCGCGGGTCGGGGCTGCTTCCCGGGCCGGGCCTCCGGGGGCGCCCCGCGCGCGTGGCGGGGGCGCGCCCGGTGCCGGGTCAGGACTTGGCGTTCTTCTCGTTGTCGGCCTTGATGGCCGCCTCGCACTCGGGACCGGCGTCGGTGGCGACGAACATCACCAGCTTCAGCGGACCGGCGGAGTGGTTGCTGGCCTGGAGCTGCCAGGTGCCGTTGGCCAGGGACTTGACCTCCGAGCCGTTCTGCTCGAAGGTCCGCGTCTCCTTCCAGCCGCCGCCCGTCAGGGTCCCGACCGTGTCCGCGAAGGACTTCTTCGGGTCCGCGGCCTTCGCGCCGTCGGCCGTCCAGGTGACCATGCACTCCTTGAGCCCGTCCGGCACCGCCTCGCCGGAGGAGTCCTGCGTGAAGCCGGCCCCCGTCGCCGCGTCGCCGATCGCCTTGCTCACGGCCGCCGCGTCCAGCTTCGCGCCGTCCTTCGCGCCGTCCGCGCCGCCGGACCCCGAACCGCCCGAGGCGGCCGAACCCGCCGAGGACGAGCCGCCCTTGTCCGTACCGCCCCCGCCGCCGCAACCGGCGACCAACAGCACCGCACCGGCGGCCGCGGCCACCCACTTCGCCTTGCGCACAACACTCCCCGTGTCCACGCACGGAGGCCCGTCGCCCCCGTGACCGAGGGCATAGTTTTGCACGCGGGAACGACAACTCCCGCCATCCGAAGGGCCGTACGACCGGTGCGGCGGGGCCGGGCCGGACCGGCGGCGGGCCCGGTGGTGTGAGCCGCCTCGCACCACCGTGAGCAGCGCGTACGGGCCGGTACAGTAAGCGGGTCGTCATCATGCCCGTACGGGGGAAACCGGTGGAAATCCGGTACCGACCCTTCCCTGAGCCGTGCAACCGTCCTCCTTCGCGAAGGCGGCACGTCGGAATGCCCCGGACGGGACGTGACCGCCGGCACCGTCGAGGAACACGGAGCCGGAGCCCGGTGCCCTGAGGCGTGCCGTGCCCGGCCGCAGGAGAGGGCCCCATGAACACCGTCCGCCGCGCCGCCGCCGCGCTCGCCGCCGCCGTCGCCGTACTCGGCACCGGAGCAGCCGGGCAGGCCTCCGCCGCCCCCTCCCCGACCCTCTCCACCGGGAAGCTCCCGGCCGGTCTCTACGGCACGAAGGACCCGACCTACGACGGCGTCTGGCGCCAGTCGCTCTCCTTCCTCGCCCAGCGCGCCACCGGCTACCAGCCCGCCGACCAGGCCGTGGAGTGGCTCCTCGGCCAGCAGTGCGACGACGGCGCCTTCCCCTCCTACCGCGCGGACGCCACGAAGCCCTGCGACGCGAAGACGATGCGGGACACCAACGCCACCGCCGCCGCCGTCCAGGCGCTCGCCGCCGTGCGCCGCCAGAGCGCCGCACCCGAGAAGGCCGACCAGGCCGTCAAGGCCGGCACCGACTGGCTGAAGTCCGTACAGAACAAGGACGGCGGCTGGGGCTACAGCGCGGGCGGCGCCAGCGACGCCAACTCCACCTCCGTCGTCGTCGGCGCGCTCGCCGCGACCGGCACCCGCCCCACCGCGTTCACCTCCGCCGAGGGCCGCACCCCCTACGACGCGCTCCTCGCCTTCGCGCTGCCCTGCACCGACAAGGAGGGCCCCGGTGCCTTCGCGTACCAGCCCGACAAGGCCGGGAAGCTGTTCGCCAACGCCGACGCGACCGCCGCCGCCACCCTCGCCGGGCTCGGCAAGAGCATGGTCGCCACCAAGGCCTCCCCCGACCAGGCGCCCGCCTGCACGGACCTGTCGAAGCCGACCCCCGAGCGGGCCGCCCTGAACGGCGCCTCGTACCTGGCGAAGACCCTCGCGAAGACCCACCACCTCGTCCAGCCGCCGATGCCGGGCGCCACCGACACCACCGAGCAGCCCGACTTCGGCAACACCGCCGACGCCGTCGTCGCGCTCTCCGCCGCCGGCGCCTCCAAGCAGGCCCTCCCCGCCCTGGAGTGGCTGGAGAAGAACTCCGGCTCCTGGGCGAAGGAGAGCGGCCCGGCCGCCTACGCCCAGCTGATCCTGGCCGCCCGCGCGACGGAGACCGACCCCCGGAAGTTCGGCTCGGTCGACCTGGTCGAGCAGCTCAACGCCGCGGGTCCCGCGCCCAAGAGCCCCGACACCTCCGCCTCCTCCACCACCGGCGACGACGAGGACTCCGGCTTCGACGTCTGGTGGATCATCGGCATCGGCACGGTCGTCGGCGTCGGCATCGGCTTCCTCGTGAGCGGCCGCAAGAAGTGACCGCCACCGCCGTCAGGACCACCACCAGGGTCGCGGGCGCCGCGGCCGGGGCGCTGCTGACCCTCGCCGGGGTCGCGGCCGCCCCGGCGCACGCCGCCGGCTACCGCTACTGGTCGTACTGGGAGAGCGACGGCGGCACCCCCTGGGCCTACGCCACCCAGGGCCCGGCGACCGCCCGGCCCGCCGACGGCGACGCGGTCGGCTTCCGCTTCGCGGTCAGCGCGGAGGCCGACGACACCGCCAAACCCACCGCCGCCCCGGACTTCGCCCGGATCTGCGCGGACGTGGCGGCGAAGGACGGCACGAAGCGGATCGCGGTCGTCATCGACTTCGGCGGCCCGGCCGACGCCCCGCCCGGCGAGACCCCGCCCGCGAAGCGGGTCACGACCGGCTGCGCGCAGGTCCGCCCCGACGCGACCGGCGCGGAGGCGCTCGCCGCCGTGGCGAAGCCGCTGCGGTACGGCAGCGGGGCCATGCTGTGCGGGATCGCGGGCTACCCGGCGCGGGGCTGCGGCGAGGAGGTCGGCGAGGAGCCGACGGCCGCGGCGTCGCCCACCGCCTCGGAGAAGCGGGGCGACGGCGGCGGCCCGTCCGTCGGCGTGCTCGCCGGCGGGGCGGCCGTCCTGGCGCTCGGCGGGGCGGCGATCTGGAAGGCCCGCCACCGCGGATGAGCACCGCCCCCGCTCACCGTGCCTTCCGCGGCGCGCTCACGGCTCCCGTCGCGACCCGGGCCAACGCCCTGCACGCGGGGGCCTGGTGGCTGTGGGCGCTCGGCCTGGCCGTCGCCGCCTCCCGGACCACCAACCCGCTGCTGCTCGGCCTGATCGTCGGCGTCGCCGGGTACGTCGTCGCGGCCCGCCGCACGGACGCGCCCTGGGCCCGCTCGTACGGCGCGTTCGTGAAGCTGGGCCTGTTCGTGGTGGCCCTCCGCGTCGTCTTCTCGCTCCTCCTGGGCTCCCCGATCCCGGGCACGCACCTCCTCTTCACCCTGCCCGAGGTGCCGCTGCCCGAGTGGGCGCAGGGGGTACGGATCGGGGGCCGCGTGACGGCCGAACAACTCCTCTTCGCGGTGTACGACGGCGCCAAGCTGGCGACCCTGCTGATCTGCGTGGGCGCCGCGAACGCGCTCGCCAACCCGGCCCGGCTGCTCAAGTCGCTGCCGGGGGCGCTCTACGAGGCGGGGGTCGCCGTCGTCGTGGCGATGACCTTCGCGCCGAACATGGTCGCCGACGTGGTCCGGCTGCGGACCGCCCGCCGGCTGCGGGGCCGCCCCACCGGCGGGGTCCGGGCGGTCCTCCAGATCGGCCTGCCGGTCCTGGAGGGCGCCCTCGAACGCTCCGTCGCGGTGGCGGCGTCGATGGACGCGCGCGGTTACGGGCGGACGGCCCGCGTCCCGGCGTCCGTGCGCCGCACCACGAACGTCCTGACCCTCGGCGGGCTCCTCGGCATCTGCGCCGGCTCGTACGGGCTGCTCGCGGCGCAGGGCGCGGGGTACGGGCTGCCGCTGCTCGGCGCCGGGCTGCTCGCCGCCGTCGCCGGGCTCCGGCTCGGCGGGCGCCGGACCGTACGGACCCGGTACCGGCCCGACCGCTGGGGCGCCCGGTCCTGGCTGGTGGCGGGGTCCGGGGTGGCGGTCGCGGTCCTGATGATCCGGGCGAACGCGTACGCCCCGGAGGCCCTGCACCCGGGGGTGGTCCCCCTGACGGCCCCGGAGCTGCCGCTGCTGCCCGCGCTGTCGATCCTGGTGGGCCTGGTGCCGGCGTTCGTGGCCCCCGTACCCGAGGAGAACCCGTGATCCGCTTCGAGAACGTCTCGGTGAGGTACGAGGAGGACGCCGAGCCGACCCTCCGGAACCTCGACCTCACGATCCCGGAGGGCGAGCTGGTCCTCCTGGTGGGCCCGTCGGGCGTGGGCAAGTCGACCCTCCTCAACGCGGTCTCCGGTCTGGTCCCCCACTTCACGGGCGGCACGCTGACCGGCCGGGTGACGGTCGACGGCCGCGACACCCGCACGCATCCGCCGCGCGAGCTGGCGGACGTGGTGGGCACGGTCGGGCAGGACCCGTCGGCCCACTTCGTCACCGACACCGTCGAGGACGAGCTCGCGTACGGGATGGAGTCCCTGGGGCTCGCGCCCGGCGTCATGCGGCGCCGCGTCGAGGAGACCCTCGACCTCCTCGGCCTCGCCGAACTCCGCGACCGGCCGATCGCGACGCTCTCCGGCGGGCAGCGCCAGCGGGTCGCGATCGGCTCCGTCCTCACCCCCCATCCCAAGGTCCTCGTCCTCGACGAGCCGACCTCCGCGCTCGACCCCTCGGCGGCGGAGGACGTCCTCGCGGTCCTCCAGCGCCTGGTCCACGACCTCGGCACGACGGTCCTCCTCGCCGAACACCGCCTCGAACGCGTCGTCCAGTACGCCGACCAGGTCCTCCTCCTCCCGGACGCGGTCCTGGGCCCCCCGTCCACCGTCATGTCCGTCTCCCCGATCCACCCCCCGGTCGTCACCCTGGGCCGCCTGGCGGGCTGGACCCCCCTCCCCCTGACGGTCCGCGACGCGAGGCGGAGGGCGGGGGCCCTGAAGCAGCGCCTGGAGCCCTTGATCGACGCGGGTATCCCTGCGGGGCCCCTCCCCCACCCCGCCCCTCCCCGAAACCGGGGCTCCGCCCCGGACCCCGGTCCTCAAACGCCGGACGGGCTGGATACGCACGCCAAGGGCGATGCCCACATTCCGGCCCCGCCGTCGCTTGAGGCGCGGGGGTCCGGGGGCGGAGCCCCCGGTTTCGGGAAGTGGGGGTCCCCCCACGCCCTCGGGCGTAGGGGGAGGGGTGGGGGCTTCTCCCTCTTCTCGCGGCGGCGGCGACGGCGGCCGCAGGACGAGCAGCCGCACCCCACCACCCCCCTCGTCCTCACCACCTCCCTCCACATCCGCCGCGCCCGCGTAGAGGCCCTCCGCAAGATCGACCTCCGCGTCGACCCGGGCGAGACCGTCGCCCTCATGGGACGGAACGGCGCCGGGAAGTCGACCCTGCTCTCCGCGCTGGTCGGCATGATCGCCCCCACCTCCGGCACCGTCCGGGTCGCGGGCCGGGAGCCCCACGCCACCGACCCCCGGGAGCTGATCCGGCAGGTCGGCCTGGTGCCGCAGGAGCCGAGGGACCTGCTGTACGCGGACACCGTCGGCGCCGAGTGCGCGGCGGCCGACGCGGACGCGGGCGCGCCGGACGGCACCTGCCGGGCCCTAATGTCCGAGCTGCTGCCGGGCATCGCGGACGACACGCACCCCCGGGACCTCTCCGAGGGCCAGCGCCTCGCCCTCGCCCTGGCCGTCGTCCTGACCGGCCGCCCCCCGCTGCTGCTCCTGGACGAGCCGACCCGGGGCCTGGACTACGCGGCGAAGGCCCGTCTGGTCGGGCACCTGCGGAGCCTCGCGGCGGACGGGCACGCGATCGTGCTCGCCACGCACGACGTGGAGCTGGCGGCCGAGCTGGCCCACCGGGTGGTGATCCTCGCGGACGGCGAGGTGGTCGCGGACGACCCGACGGCCGAGGTCGTGGTCTCCTCGCCCGCGTTCTCGCCGCAGGTGGCCAAGATCCTGGCCCCGCAGCCGTGGCTCACGGCCGAGCAGGTGGAGCGGGCCCTGGAGGAGGCGCGGTGAGCGCCCTCCGCCTCGGCCCCCGCTCGATCGCCGCCCTCGTCCTCGTCTCCCTGATCGGGATCGGCGCCTTCTGCTGGCCCCTGTTCGCGGACGCCGGCTCGGCGGTGACGTCGCACGCCGGTGACGCTCCGTGGCTGTTCGCCGCGCTGCTGCCGCTGCTCGTCGCGGTGGTGGTGGCGACGATCGCGGACTCCGGCATGGACGCGAAGGCGGTCGCGATGCTGGGGGTGCTCGCCGCCGTGGGCGCGGCGCTGCGCCCGCTGGGCGCGGGGACGGCCGGTCTGGAGCCGATGTTCTTCCTGATGGTGCTGAGCGGCCGGGTCCTGGGCCCGGGCTTCGGCTTCGTGCTCGGCGCGGTGACGATGTTCGCGTCCGCCCTGCTCACGGGCGGTGTGGGCCCCTGGATGCCGTTCCAGATGCTGGCGATGGGCTGGTTCACGATGGGCGCGGGGCTGCTGCCGGGGCAGCGGACGCTGCGGGGCCGGGCCGAGCTCGTGATGCTCTCCGCGTACGGCTTCGCGGCGGCGTTCGCGTACGGAACGATCATGAACCTCCAGGGCTGGGTCCTGCTCCAGGGCCTGAGCAGCGGGATCTCCTTCCAGCCGGGCGCCCCGCTGCACGAGAACCTGGTCCGCTTCCTCGCCTACGTCACCGCCACCTCCCTCGGCTGGGACCTCGGCCGGGCCGTGCTTACCGTCGTCCTCACGCTCACGGTCGGCGGCACGCTCCTGAGGGCGCTGCGGCGGGCGACGCGGCGGGCGAACTTCGAGGCCCAGGTCACATTCGAGGGCCCGGAAGGGGCCCCCGCGAGTGAGGCACCCCACAGGACCTAGGTCACGTACGAACCGGAATAGTAGACGTACGGAACCGCCCAAAGGCTCCCTCACACCCTCATAACCTGCGGAAACGGGTCCCGCCCCGCCCCTGGGACGTTCCTCCCGGGTCCGAACCTTCCTCGTACAGGGGGTCGTTGCATCGGCGTTCCGGCCCTGCTTCTCTGGTGGACGTCGCCAGGCAGCCGGTGCTCACCGCAGCGCCTCAGGCAGACCGGTTCCCCCCAGTTCCCGGGTCCCCCGGGCCCTGGTTCCGGCTTGCCGAAAACGCCCGGCACGACCTCTGTCCCCGAAGTTAGGTAGAAACCTTGATCCGCTCGCTCACCACTCGTGTCGCCGCCCGCAAGAAGACCTTCGCCGCCTCCGCAGCCGTGCTGCTGGGCGCGTCGGGTGCGGTGCTCGGCACGACGGGCACGGCCTCGGCCGCCAGCCCGCAGGATGTCGCGCGACAGATCGTTCCCGCCTCGCAGTACGCGTCCTTCAGCAAGATCGTGTCCCACGAGTCCGGCTGGAACCACAAGGCCACCAACTCCTCCAGCGGCGCCTACGGCCTGGTCCAGGCCCTGCCGGCCTCGAAGATGTCCTCGGCCGGTTCCGACTGGAAGACGAACCCCGCCACCCAGATCAAGTGGGGTCTCAACTACATGAACGAGCGCTACGGCTCCCCGAACGCCGCCTGGGCGTTCTGGCAGGCCAACGGCTGGTACTAAGAGTCCCGCCACCGCACAGCGCACACGCGAGGCCCCGCCCTCCTCACGGAGGGGCGGGGCCTGCGGCGTTCCCGGATGAGTCCGGCGTCCGGCCCCGCCCGCACGAGGCCCTCCTGACCGAGCTGCGCAAGGCAGGCAGGTCCGCCGGACACGGACGACGCCGCGATCAACGGCTCGCACACCAGGGCTTTGAAGAAAGGGGGGCTCACACCGGCCCCTCGCCGGCCGGCCGAGAGCGACCGGGCAACGGCAACAGACACCACCTGATCGCCGACCGGCACGGCACCCCTCTCACCATCAGCCCGACCGGTGGAAACAGGCATGACGTCACCCAGTCGACGCCCCTGCCGGACGCCTTCCCCCGGCATCCGGTGAGCCTGCGGAAGACCGGGACACCGGCCGGGCCGGCTGTCCGCCGACCGCGGCTACGGCTACGGCTGCGGCTAGTACCGGCACTTTCTCCGGGCCCGCGGCACCACACCAAAGACCGCTCGTCGAGGTGTCCCGCACGGCTCGGGGCCGGGCAAGACACCTGGGCCGTGGAGCGGACCTCCGCTTCCCCGACGAGCTGGTGCACGGTAGATGCAGTCACCCATGACGTACTGGCCCGCTGGTTCGACGTGGACCGTTCCACCCTCACGCGGGCCATCGGCGGGGACGGCCCTCGACTGCCTGGACGAGTGGGCGATCGGCCGTGCTGAGTTTCCCTTCATGTGGTGGGGCTGTGGCGGATCAGGACTCCTCCCAGCGCGTCAGCTGTCGCGCGCGCTTCGGCGGGGTCGCAGAACTGGATGGTCCAGTTCGCGGCCGTGACGACGGCGGCGGGTGTGTGGTCGTTGCTGAGAAGGAGCCGGATGTAGTCGTCACGGGCCGCAGCGCCGTCGTGCAGCGTCAGGAGGGCGTGGCGGTTCGCCCAGGACGCGTCACAGGACTTCTTCTCCGAGGCTCGTGTTCCGCATAGCAGTTCCCCTGTCGACCGCCGTTCTCGGTCCGTGCAGGAACCTGCCTTGTCCAAGGCGTCGGCCAGCGCGTCCGCGGACCGGTATGCGGGGGTGCTGGGGATGTCGGGCAGTGGGTAGGGGGGAGGGAGGACGACGGCGCCGACCGCCTCGGCGATCTTGATCGAGTAGGCGGGGACACCATTGGGCAGGACGCGGATGAACCAGTTGCCTGCCGCGACGATGGTGGTGCCGCTGTTGCGCCATGCGGCGATGGAGTCGCCGACCTCGTCCCGGCTGAATTCCTTGGAGTTCAGGACCTGGATCCGGTTCTCCACCGCCGTCCCGGAGACACGGGCCTCGCAGTCCAGGGCGCCGGTCCTGCGCCGCAGTACTTTGCAGGGCACGCCCGCGCGTTCCAGTGCGGCCACGACCTCGTCGGGTGTCGTGTACTGCGGCGCTGCGGGAACGTTGGCCGGCATGGGGTCGAGAGGTTTCCCGCCGCGCGGCTCGAACCGGTCGCACCCGGTGAGCGCGGCCAGCGCGAAGAGCGCGGTCAGGATGGACGCGGTCCTCTTCATGAGATCAGCGGGCTCCTGGCGGTGCGGGAGAAGGTCCGGGGCTGGGTGAGGGCGTTCCGGGCTCCGGTTCACCGGTCCCGGTGCCGGTGGTCTGGCCCGCGCGGTACAGGGGATCGAGGGATACGTGATGCCCGGCGGGCGTCTGGGCCTCCAGCTGCCGGATGGCTTGGGCTTGTTCCTCGTCGCTGAGGGCGTCCCAGGCCATCGCGTCGTCGAGATGCGGCTCGATCCTGTCCCAGTTCCGTCCCCGCGTTTTGATGTCGCCGCCGCGCTGGTCGGATTCGTCACCGTACTGCTCGTTCTTCTCGCGCACGTCCGGGGTGTCGGCGGCGTAGAGCGTGAACAGCTGTTTGTCCGTGCGGGCACCGTACGGCTGATCGCGGAGATCAGCCAGGTGGTGGGCGCTCAGCCGTACGTCCAGGTCCGGATTGTGTTCGATGAGCGCCGCAAGTTCGACGTCGCTCAGGTCTGCCAGGTACCTACCGTCCTCCAGCCGGAACGCCTCACGGTTCTTCTCCACGACCGCCCTGGCGGTATCGGTCTTCATGTGGGTGATGCCCAGGGACTTGTCCGGCTTCGGACCGAGGGTGAGACTCCAGTCGAAGAAGCGGCCGAACTCGGTCAGCGGCCCGCGAAGGCTCGGGTTGTGGTTCTGGTACCACTGCTGTTCCTGCCAGAGGATGGCCAGGAGCAGTTTCCGGCTGATACCTGTTTCGGCGGAGGCCAGGTTCACGGCGGTGAGGACGTTCGGCGGGACGTTGACGGGGTGCAGACCGTCCAGTCCGCCGGACAGTCGCAGGGCGATGCCCAGCGGACTGTTCTTGTCGAGTGCCTTCTTGGCGAGGTTCGGATCGCTGATGTCGGTCAGCGCTTCGACGGTGCGCAGGGAACGAGCCGCGTCGGTATCGGCCAGGCTCGCCTTGGCGAGGGCATCGGAGATGATCCCGTGAGCATGGGTGATCTTTTCGGCGCCTTCGCCGTCCGGCGCTTCGGCGGTGGGTCTGGCGAAATCGACCCGACCGCTGTCGTCCACCTTGAGTCCGTTGCGGTGCGCGTAGTCGAGTGCGCTGTGCAGATCGCGCTGGGCGGACGCGATGCCGCTCGCGAGATCGTCGTACGTCCGCGCCATCGCCCGCAGAGCGACGGCGGCTGCCTCGTAGTCACCCGCGTGTTTGACGAACGCGGCCCGGGCCGCACGCCCGGCATCGCCCGCCCAGCACTGGCGGAGGGTCGCGGCGATCTCATCACGCACGTACGCGGCCAGCGCTTCACACTGCTTGGCGGCGCCGACGGCGTCGTCCGCGGCATCCCGCCACTGCTGGGGCCGCGCCTTGTCGAGTTCGGGTACGGAGACCATCAGGCATCCTCCAGCCAGTCACCGGAAGCCCTGAGCTGTGCCGCGATGGATATGTCATCGCTGATCTGCTGGTCCATGCCCTTGGTGAGCGCGTCGGCGGCATCCTCGACCAGGTCGCTGAGCTTGTGGAGGCGCTTCTGCCAGGCGCTCACGCAGTCGTCGCTCGCGGTTCCCGCGTCCCAGCCCGCATGGGTTTTGCCGACGGCCGCCGCGTCATCGAGCTTGGCCTTCTTACGGGCTTCGCCGTTCGCGGTCCGTAGTCCCGGGGTTTTGGCGCGTATGGGCGCGTCACGCAGACCGAGGTCCGCGTTTCCCGGTCCCGGAGCCGGCCCCCCGCTGCCCTTTGTTGAAGCGAGCTCCATGCTCGTGGCACGCCTGCGGAGCGCGTCTGCTTTGAGCTGGCTCCACTCCTCTTCGAACGTCGACATGCATCCCCCTTTGCACGCGCGCCGTGGTCAACGGCGTGCGCCGATTCTATAAGCGGCTTATCGACGGTGATCTGTGACTGCGGCTTGATCTCGCCAGTCCCGCAGCCACCGCCAGGCCGTCACTCCGCGGCGGGCGGGACGGCAGCAGCGGGGCGACGTGTTCCCACAGGCCATCGGGCGCAAGATCATCCGATACCCGCACCACTCTGCCGTCACCGAGACCTGACGGCCGCGCTCTCATGCCGAACTCATTCGGAAACGATCAGTAAGAGTCCCGCCACCACAAAGCGCACACGCGAGGCCCCCGAGGAACCGGATCTTCCCCCCGGACGTCTGAGCTGCCATGCGGGGGACACACGGCATCCTGATCAGAAGAATCCTGACGGCCTTCGTCGCGCTGCTCGCGCTCCAGGCCGGCTCGCTCGTCGCACCGGCGTACGCCTGCGGCTGCGGCGCGATGGTCCCGGACGCGTCGCGGCGGATCGGTGTCGACCGCGAGGAGTCGGCCGTCCGCTGGGACGGGCGCACCGAGACGATCGTGATGCGCTTCCGCGTGCACGGGGACGCGGAGCGGGCGGCCTGGATCATGCCGGTGCCGAGCCGGGCCGACGTCTCCCTCGGCGACCCGGAGCTGTTCGACGAGATCGACCGGCTCTCCGCGCCCGAGCGGCGCGACCGCTTCTACTTCTGGCCGCGCGAGGACGACTGGCCGTTCGACACCGGTTACGGGGACGGGGCCGGGGCGGCGCCCGGCGCGGGCACGGGCGTCGGCGTCGTCGGACGCGAGCGGCTCGGCCCCTTCGACGTGGCCCGGCTGACCGCCACCGACCCGGACGCGCTCGGCGACTGGCTGCGTACGAACGGCTTCGACCTGCCCGACCGGCTGACCGGCGCGCTCCGGCCGTACGTCGAGCGGAAGTGGGAGTACGTCGCGGTCCGCCTCGCGCCCGAGAAGGAGGGCGCCGTCCTCCGGGGCGAGCTGACCCCGCTGCGGATCGCCTTCGCCTCGACCGAGCTGGTCTATCCGATGCGGTTGTCGCGGCTCGCGCGGACCCCCCAGACCCTCGGCCTGGCCGTCCTCTCCGACCACCGGATGGAGCCCCGCTCCGCCATCGGCGGCGACCGGCCCGAGGTGACCTTCGCGGGGCGGATCGAGCGGCCCGAAGGCGCGGTGGCCGCGCTCGCGGGCGACCGGCCGGTGCATCTGACGGTCCTGGAGCAGGAGTTCCCGCACCCGGGGCGGATCGACGACGACCACCACCTGCGGCGGGTCGCGGACACCCCGTACCGCGAAGTGATCTACACCGACCGGCTGCTGACCGTCGCCGGGGGGGTCCCCGTCTGGCTCCTGACGGTGGGCGGCGGGGCGCTGCTCGCGGCGGTGGCGACGCTCCTGGCCGTACGGGCGTCACGACGCCGCCGGACCCCCGCGGCAGGTGTACGTTCGACCGCATGACCACCTCGCAATGGACCGACGTCGACGCCTACTTCACCGAACTGCTGGCCCCGGACGACGAGGCGCTGTCCGCCGCGCTGACCGCCTCGACGGCGGCCGGACTGCCGGAGATCGCCGTCGCCCCCAACCAGGGCAAGCTGCTCCACCTCCTCGCCCGGGTGCAGGGCGCGCGGAACATCCTGGAGATCGGCACCCTCGGCGGCTACAGCACGATCTGGCTGGCCCGCGCGCTGCCCGCCGACGGGCGCCTGGTCACCCTGGAGTACGACCCGGCGCACGCGGACGTCGCCCGCTCCAACATCGCCCGCGCCGGCCTCGACGAGGTCGTCGAGGTCCGCACGGGCGCGGCCCTGGACAGCCTGCCGAAGCTGGAGGCGGAGGGCGTCGGCCCCTTCGACTTCGTCTTCATCGACGCGGACAAGGTCAACAACCCGCGGTACGTGGAGTGGGCCCTGAAGCTCTCCCGGCCGGGCACGGTGATCGTCGTCGACAACGTGGTGCGGGGCGGCAAGGTCGCCACCGACCACCCGGACGACCCGGCCGTCACCGGCACCCGCGAGATGTTCGACCTGGTCGCCCGTGAACCGCGCCTGGACGCGACGGCGTTCCAGACGGTCGGCACGAAGGGCTATGACGGCCTGCTGGTCGCCCGCGTGGTGTCCTAGCCCCCGGTGGACGGCGCGCTCCGCCGCCACCCCGTGAAGAGCGGCAGCTCCCCTTCGGCGTCGAGGACGACGACGCCGAAGGGCCGGTCGAAGGCGATCCGCTCCACCCTCTCGTGACGGGGCGGGGCCGCGCTCCGGGCCATCCTGACCTGGGTGACGGCCGCCGCCTCGACGCCCTCCTCGGCGACCTCGACCAGCGCCTCCTGCACGACTTCGTCGACGTAGAGGTCCTCCGGGGAGAGCCCGGAGAAGTCGGCCCCGGGACGCAGGGCCAGATCGAGCCCGAGCGCCGCCAGGTGCGCGTTGGCCTCGGTCCTCGTACGGAGGGTGAAGCGCGGCAGGAGGAGGTCGACCGCATCGGCGCCGAGCGGCTCCCGGTCCCCGGCCCAGGCGGCGGGCAGCACTTCGCCGGGCCCGGCCCCCTCCGCACCGAGCACGAACCGCACCCGGGCGGCCCGCTCCCCCGCGCAGGCCGGCTCCACGACGGTGACCCCGTCCACGGACCAGACCGAGGCGGACGGAATCCGCCGTCGCATGGTCGGTACGGACCGGGTGACGCCGTCCCCGTCGGTGAAGGGCTCGTCACGGGTGAGGCTCCGGGGGAAGGCGACGGCCCAAGACGCCCTCAGAGCAAGGGCGTTGAGCAGAACCAGCGCCTCGGAGCCGTCGAGCCCGAGCGGCAGCCCGTCGATCCGCCCGCCGGTGGCCTCCCGCACCCACGCGTCGAGCTCCTCCTGCGCGCCCCCGCCCAACTCCCCGAACCGCACGCCGGGCAGCCCCCGCCGGAACTCCTCGCGCACCGCCACCCGGGCCCACACCCCCGTGGCCACCGCGAGCCCGTCCGTCCCCGCGAGCCGCCGCCCGACCCCGGCCACGGCCCCGGCGGCCGCCTCCCCCTCGACCCCGAGCAGCCCCCGCAGCTCCTCGGCGGTCCGCCCCCGCGCCCCGACCGCCACGGCCCCGAGCGCCAGCCACAGCCCGACCGGCGAGACGACGAAGTCCCCGTCCCCGATCCGGGCCGGCCAGCGCGCGGCCAGGGTCCGTACCGTGTCCGCCCGGAGAACGGGGGGAGTGCGGGTCATATCCTGCCTCCATGAGCATCGTGAAGATCAACGTCCTGACCGTGCCGGCCGAGCAGCGCGAGGTCCTGGAGCAGCGGTTCGCCTCGCGGGCCGGGGCCGTGGAGGGGTCCGACGGGTTCGAGTGGTTCGAGCTGCTGCGCCCCCTGGAGGGCACCGACCAGTACCTGGTGTACACCCGCTGGCGCAGCGAGGAGGACTTCCAGAACTGGATGAACGGTTCCATGCGGGCCGCCCACCAGGGCGGCGGCGAGGGCGGCGAGCGGCCGAAGCCCGCCGCGTCCGGGTCGACCCTGTGGTCGTTCGAGGTCGTCCAGCAGGCCTCCCCCAAGAGCTGAGGCCCCGAGGGCCGAGACCCGGAGAAACCCGGGTGCGGCGGCGGTCGCGCGCGTCCCACAATGGCGCGCGTGACCTGGACCTTCTCCCCCGAGCGCGTCGACACCCCCGACGCCACCGCCCTGCGCCGCGACTACTACGACGAGGTCGCGAGCCGGTACTGGAAGCGGCCCGCGACGGCGGCCGAGATCGACGAGGGGCTGACGGACGACGGGGCCGGACTGCTCGCCCCGCCGACCGGGGACTTCCGGGTCGCCCGGTTCGGGGGCGAACCGGCCGGGTGCGGCGGGGTGCTCCTCCTCGAAGGGGACCGGGCCGAGCTGACCCGGATCTATCTGCGGCCCGCGTTCCGGGGCCGGGGCGGCGCCGGTCTCCTCCTGGACGCCCTGGAGGACGCGGCCCGCGCGCTCGGCGCCCGCCGGATGGTCCTCAACACGCGCCTGGACCTGATCGAGGCGCGGACCGTGTACGTCCGGCACGGGTACGCGGAGACACCGGCGTACTGCACGGGCCCGTACATGGACGTCTGGTACGGCAAGGAGCTGCTTCCGGCCGGGGCGGCGTGAAGGGCGGGGGCCCGGCCGTCATGGCGGGAAAGGTGGGAGGCGTGGGCGGGAATCCGCTCGTCGCAGCGGTGCTGAGCGGGGACGGGTGCGACGTCAGGAACCTGTTGGAGGACGGCGCGGACCCCGAGTCCGCCGACGAGCGGGGGACGTCCGTGCTCTGTCTGGCCGTCGCGGGGTTCAAGTCGCTGGTCGCCGGGCAGCTGAAGTACGCCGGTGCGGACGCGCTCCGCAGGCTGGACGACGGGAGCACCCCGCTGCTGCGGGCCGTCGACAGCGGCTCCGTCGGTCTCGTCCTCAGCCTGCTCGACGTGTCCCTGCTCGACGGGGCCGCCCGCGCCGAACTGCTGGCCCGTGCCCGGGAGTGGCACGAGAGGGGTCCGGTCGCCGTGCTGCGGGAGCGGACCGGCTCTCCCGGTCCGGTGGAGACCGTCCGGGTCCGGGACGGGGAGTGGTTCACCGAGTACCACGAGATCCGGCTCGGCGGGACGACCGTCCGCGACGGCCACACGGGGGTCCTCACCCTCTTGGAGAAGCACTTCGGGCTGCGCCCGGGCTTCGACGAGCTGGCCGCACGCGCGTGCGCGCTCGACCACCCCGACGGCGAGTACGCCTCCTGGTGGGAGATCACCTCCACCCTCGCCGAGCGGCAGGACGAGCGGACGTGGGAGGCCGCGGCGGCACTGCGGGCCCATCCCGATCCCCTGTACCGGCGCTTCGGCGCGGACGTCGTGGGTTTCCTCGACACCTGGGACCAGGAGTCCGACGACCCGACCCCTTTCGGGCGGCGCAATCTGGAGTTCTTCCTCGACTGGGCGGCGGAGGAGGAGCACCCGGAGGTCCTGGCGGAGGTCCTGGCCTGTCTGGGCGACCACGAGGACCCGAGGATCGAGCCCCTGGGACTCTCCCACCTCGCGCACCCCGACCCGCGGGTGCGCCGCGCGGTGCCCAAGCTCCTGGAGCGCCGGGCTCCGGGCGACCGGGGCGAGTGGGCTCACGCCACTCCCGAGGGGCTGGACGCCATGCTCGTCCTGGCCCGGGACCCCGACTCCGCCGTCCGCGGGCTCGTCGCGCACGACCTCGCGACGGGCGGCGATTCCGCGCCCGCCGTCGGGGACGCACTGGCCGGGCTCGTCGGTGACGAGGAGCAGACGACCCGTATCTGGGCGGTCTTCGGGCTGGCCGTGCGGGACGATCCGCGCTGTGTCGACGGCGCCGCCCGCGTGGGGCCCGTCGCCGAGTACGCCGCCTGGTCGTGGATCCTCGAGGCACCCGACCGGTACGAGCAGCGCAGGAGGGAACGGGCGGCGGCAGCGGCCGGGTGACGGGCGGCCACCGCGTCACGCGTTCACGCGTGGTGGTCGCGGGGCGGTTCCGACGTCCGGGGGCGTTCCGCGTCCGAGCCGCTGAGTTCGGCCGTCAGTTCCTCCACGAGTTTCACCAGGTCGGTGGGCCGTTCGGGTCCCCACCAGTCGCCGAGGAGTTCGGCGAGCGAGTCCTCCCGCGCCTTGGCGAGCCGGGTGGAGACCCGTACGCCCTCCTCGGTGAGGATCAGCTGGAGGCCCTCGCGGGTGACCAGGTGCCGTTCCTCCACCTGGCGGGAGGCCTCGGTGATCGCCCGCAGGGGTACGGGGGTGGTCTCGGCGAGCCGGGCGGGCTCGACGGTGCCGTGCCGGCGGATGCGGAGCAGCAGCCAGCTCGCGGCGGGCAGCAGGTCGAGCCCGGCGCGCTCGGTGATCTTCACGTAGACAGCCTTGCGGCCCTCGCGGGAGCCGAGGACGGACAGCGCGCGGGCGCACTCGTCGTACGAGGAGCGCTCGACCGGGTTGGAGGCCAGGGTCTGCGTGGTGTCGGGCGCGGTGACCGAGGTGCGGAGCCGGTCCTCCTTGAGGAACCAGGCGACGACGAAGGCGACGAGGACGACGGGCGACGCGTACAGGAAGACGTCGGTGATGGACGTGGCGTACGCGTGGAGCACGGAGGGGCGCAGTTCGGGCGGGAGCTGGGCGACGGCGCGCGGGTCGGCGGCGACCCGGTCGGGCCCGGTGCCGGGCGGGAGGGGTCCGGCGGCGGCGAAGACGTCCTCCAGTTTGGAGGTGAGCCGGTTGGTGAAGATCGTGCCGAAGACGGCGACGCCGAAGGACGCGCCGATGGAGCGGAAGAAGGTGGCTCCGGAGGTGGCGACGCCGAGGTCCTCGTAGGAGACGGCGTTCTGCACGACCAGGACGAGGACCTGCATGACCAGGCCGAGTCCGGCGCCGAAGACGAAGAAGTACGCGCTCATCTCCCAGGTGGAGCTGGTCTCCGTGAGCCGGTGGAGGAGGAGCAGGCCGATGGCGGTGAGGGCCGTTCCGGCGATGGGGAAGACCTTCCAGCGGCCGGTGCGGCTGACGACCTGGCCGGAGGCGGTCGAGGTGAGCAGCAGGCCGAGGACCATGGGCAGCATGTGGACGCCGGACATGGTCGGGGTGACGCCCTGCACCACCTGGAGGAAGGTCGGCAGGTAGGTCATCGCGCCGAACATCGCGAAGCCGACGACGAAGCTGATGACCGAGACGAGGGTGAAGGTCCGGATCCGGAAGAGCTTGAGCGGCAGCACGGGCTCGGCCGCCCGCCGCTCCACCCGCACGAACCAGACGAGGAGTACGGCTCCGAGGACGGCGAGGCCGATGATCTGCGGCGAGCCCCAGGCCCAGGTGGTGCCGCCGAGGGAGGCGACGAGGACCAGGCAGGTGGCGACCGAGGCGATGAGGAAGGTGCCGAGGTAGTCGATGGTGTGCCGCGTGGAGCGGACCGGGATGTGGAGCACGGCGGCGATCACGAAGAGGGCGACGATCCCGATCGGCAGGTTGATGTAGAAGACCCAGCGCCAGGAGAGGTGCTCGGTGAAGAGGCCGCCGAGGAGGGGGCCGAGGACGCTGGTGGCGCCGAAGACGGCGCCGAAGAGGCCCTGGTACTTGCCGCGCTCCCGGGGCGGGACGAGGTCGCCGACGATCGCCATGGACAGGACCATGAGCCCGCCGCCGCCGAGGCCCTGGACCGCGCGGAAGGCGATGAGCTGCGGCATGTTCTGGGCGATGCCGCAGAGGGCGGAGCCGATGAGGAAGATGACGATGGCCGACTGGAAGAGCTTCTTGCGCCCGTACTGGTCGCCGAGCTTGCCCCAGAGGGGGGTGGCGGCGGTGGACGCCAGCATGTAGGCGGTGACCACCCAGGAGAGGTGCTCCATGCCGCCGAGCTCGCTGACGATGGTCGGCAGGGCGGTGGAGACGATGGTCTGGTCGAGCGCGGCGAGCAGCATCCCGAGCAGCAGCGCGCCGATCGCGACGAGGACGGTGCTGTGGCGCTGCCCGTCCCCGGGCGCGGGGGCGCCGCCGGGCGGGGACGGGCGGAGGTCCTGGGCCATGGGCGTCTCCTCGGCGGGTCGGGGGCCTGTCGGGCGGCTCTTCTCCTGGGACGGCTTCTCCATCCTGATCCGAATGTCCGGTTATGGCCTGCGGAAGGGCACGCCTGTTCCCCCGCCGGGAGGGGGTGGGCTGCATAATCGCTCGCAGTTGTATCGGGGAGGGGACCCATCATGACCGGACACGTCTGTCCTGAATGCGGTGTACACAGACCTGGCTGCGCCTGCGCCCGGGCGGAACTGGCGGCGGCCGAGGACTTCGACCCGCTGCGGATCCGGCCGTACGTGACGCTGGACGCGCCGGAGGACGCGGAGGTGCCGGAGGGCACGGGGGCGGGAACTTACGGCGCGGGGGCGGGGGCGGGGGCGTACGGCGCAGGGACGGGGGCTTACGGCTCGGGAGCGGGGGCTCACGGCTCGGAGGCGGGGGCGTACGGCGCGGGGGGCGCCGACGCTGATCCGCCGACCGCCCGGCTGGCGGCGGTCCGCCCGGAGGAGCACCCCGGAGGCCACTCGGGAGGCCACCCGTACGGGTCCGGCGCCGAAGGCGACCCCTCCGAGACGATGCCGCTGCTGCTGCGCGGGGCCGGCGAGGTGCCGCCCCCGCCCGGTGGGGGCCGGTCGCGGGGCCGCAGGCGCGGCGCGGCGATCGCGGTGGTGGCCGCCGTCGCCGTGGCGGGCACGGCGGCCCTGGCGGCGGCCGCCCTCGGCGGCGGGAGCGGGACGGACGACCGGGCGGCCGTGCCCGAGGTGACGACCAGCGCGTCCCTGAACCTGTCCGTCTCCGAGGAGCCGTCCCCCTCTTCTTCCGGGAGCCCGGAGCCGACGTCGTCGTCCCCGACCCCGCACCGGACGTCCGCGTCGCCCTCGGCGCCCCCGTCCGCCACGGCCAGTCCCTCCGCCTCGGCCTCCGGGACCACCGCGAGCCCCGGCGCGTCGACCGGTCCGGCCGCCCCGCCCTCCGTCACGGCCTCGGCGTCGCCGACGACCGCGCCGTCGGCGACGAGCGCGGCGCCCCCACTGGCCCCGGAGGAGACGGAGGAGCCCGAGCAGGAGGTCGCCACCCTCAGCCACGGCGACCGGGGGCCCGAGGTGGAGGACCTCCAGCGGCGGCTGCGGGCCGCCTGGGTCTACTTCGGCCCCGTCGACGGCCACTACGGCAACAGGGTCCGGGAGGCCGTGGAGGAGTTCCAGCGCTGGCGTTCGATCCAGGGCGATCCGCTGGGCGTGTACGGGCCGAGCACGCGCGCGGTGCTGGAGCGGGAGCAGCCGGGGCACTGAACCGAGCGGAAGGGAAAGCCCGGGCGGCGGTCCCAGAGAAAGCCGGGCGGCGGCGGTCCCAGGATGCGGACTGGGAGCGGGCCGGTTGGCCAAGACCGCCCCCGGTTTTGTATCGTGGAAAAACAAAGTGGCCCCGCCCGCACTCCCTGACCGGTGGGCGGGTCCGCCTTGTTCTCCGCACCACCCCTTCTGGAGACCCGATGCCTGCCACCACCCCGGCAACGCTCACCGCCCGCGCCCTCCTCCTCGACATGGACGGCACCCTCGTCAACTCGGACGCCGTCGTCGAACGCTGCTGGCGCCGCTGGGCCGAGCGGCAGGGTCTCGACGGGGACGCCGTGATCCAGGTGGTCCACGGCCGCCAGGGGTACGCGACGATGGCCGTGCTCCTCCCGGACCGCCCGATGGAGCAGAACCACGCCGACAACCGGGTCATGCTCGCCGAGGAGACCGCCGACCTCGACGGGGTCGTGCCCGTCTCCGGCGCCCCCGCCTTCATGGCCGCGATCGCGGACCTGCCGCACGCCCTGGTGACCTCGGCGGACGAGGCCCTCGCCCAGGCGCGCATGGGGGCGGCCGCGCTGCGCGTGCCGGAGGCCCGGGTCACGGCGGAGAGCGTCGGGGCGAGCAAGCCGGATCCGGAGGGCTTCCTGAAGGGCGCGGCCGCGCTGGGGTTCTCCCCGGCGGACTGCGTGGTCTTCGAGGACTCCGAGGCCGGCATCCAGGCGGGCCGCGCGGCCGGGATGCGCGTCGTGGGCGTGGGCCCGCGCGCGGCGGCCTTCGCGCCGGACGCGTACGTGCCCGACCTCACCCACCTGCGGATCGAGGCGGCACCGAACGGCACGATCACCCTGACGACCGTGCCGTAACCCCCTCCCCCACAGCCCCGCTCGCGCGCGGCCGGACGACACTCCGGCCGCGCGCGAGCGCGTTCGGGAGCGGGGCGGGGCGGGGATACGGGGGCGGAGCGCGGACACCCTGAGGTACGAGTCCGAAGCGCGGACACCCTGAGACGCGGGGCCGAAGCGCGGGCGCACCGAAGTACGGCCCCGGGGAACGGACACCCCGAGGCGTACGGGTCCGGAGCGCGGGCGCTTCGGGGGGCGGACCCGGAGCGCGGGCGCCCCGAAGCACAGCTTCCAGCGCGGACGCCCTGAAGTACGGGTCCCGGGCGCGGGCACCTTGAAGCGCAGACCCGGAGCGCGGCCCCCGCAGCACAGGCACCCTGACGCACAGCCCCACAGCCCCACAGCGCGGACGCCCTGAATCGCAGGCTCAGAGCCCGCCCCCGCCGCGCGGGCTCCGGGACACGACCCCCGAACCGCCCCCTCCCGTCTCCCCCGCGCACGCAGCGCCCCGTACCCCCCGGGCGCTCCGCCCCCCAACCCCCGACCGCCGAGCGGAATCTGGCGCTCCGTCAGTACGCGCACA
Organism: Streptomyces sp. NPDC093071; assembly: GCF_044754545.1. Lineage (NCBI taxonomy): Bacteria > Bacillati > Actinomycetota > Actinomycetes > Kitasatosporales > Streptomycetaceae > Streptomyces > Streptomyces sp. NPDC093071. The sequence goes on from NZ_JBIVPH010000003.1 coordinate 598,699, forward strand.
CCCCTTGATGTGACGTGCTCATGTCGTCACCCTGTTACCTGGCGCACCCCGTACGGAAACCTGGCGCCGCCACGATGACCGGGCCGCCGCCCGGCGTCCCACGGGGACGGCCGCCAAGGCCCCCCACGTCAAGGGAGTTCACATGACCGTCCGCAACGTCTACGCGCGTCGACTCGCCGTGCTCGCCACCTCGGCCGCCCTCACCGTCACCGGCCTCCTCGCCACCGCGCCCGCCGCCCAGGCCGCCATGCCCACCCCGGTCAGCGCCGCGACCGCGCGCACCTACCTGGCCGCCCTCACGGTGAAGGCGGAAGGTTCCACCTCGGGTTACAGCCGGGACCTCTTCCCGCACTGGATCACCCAGTCCGGCGCCTGCAACACGCGCGAGACCGTGCTCAAGCGGGACGGCAAGAACGTCGTCACGAACTCCAGCTGTGCCGCCACCAGCGGCAGCTGGTACTCCGAGTACGACGGCGCCACCTGGACCGCCGCCTCGGACGTCGACATCGACCACATGGTCCCGCTCGCCGAGGCCTGGCGCTCCGGCGCCAACTCCTGGACCACCGCCCAGCGCCAGTCCTTCGCCAACGACCTGACCCGGCCGCAGCTCATAGCCGTCACGGACAACGTCAACCAGGCCAAGGGCGACCTCGACCCGGCGAAGTGGATGCCCTCGCGGACGGCCTACCGCTGCACGTACGTCAGGGCCTGGGTGCACGTGAAGTACCACTGGAACCTCAGCGTCGACTCCGCCGAGAAGAGCGCCCTGCAGTCCGCCCTCAACGGCTGCTGACACCGCCCCACTTGAAGAAACGTCACGGCGGGATTGCCGGGAAGTGAACACGTCCGCACACTTCCCGGTGGTCCGATGTTGAACTTGCAAGTACTAGTGAGGCAACCCTAACCTACGGTCTCATCGGTTCCGTCCCCCACCTCGTCCGCCGACGGACGAGGCCAGACCGAAGGAGTCCACCCCATGAGCACCACCAGCAATCCCGGCAACCCAGCCAAGACCGGAGAGACGGCCGCCACGAGCACCGGCACCGGCACCGGCACCGAGGGGACGGCCGGCCTCGTGGCCCGTCTGAACCAGGCCCAGCCGTACGCGCTCGGTCTCTTCCGGATAGTCGTCGGCCTGCTCTTCGCCTGCCACGGCGCCGCCTCGCTCTTCGGCGTCCTCGGCGGGGCCCACGGCGGCGGCACGGTCGAGACGGGCACCTGGCCCGGCTGGTACGCGGCGGTGATCCAGCTCGTCGCGGGCGGTCTGGTCCTGCTCGGCCTCGGCACCCGCAGCGCCGCCTTCCTCGCCTCGGGCTCGATGGCGTACGCGTACTTCAAGGTCCACCAGCCGGAGGCCCTCTTCCCGCTGCAGAACGGCGGCGAGCCCTCGGCCCTGTTCTGCTGGGTCTTCCTGCTGCTCGTCTTCACCGGCCCGGGCGCGCTGGCCCTGGACCGGCTCTTCGGAGCCGGGGCCCGGAACGGCGCGGCCGTGACGGCGCGGGAGAAGAAGACCGAGGAGCGCGAGGAGCAGGCCACGCCGGTCACGGCCTGAGCCCCCGGCCGAAGAGACGTACAGGATCGGGAGACTCCACAAGTCTCGGTGTCCTACCGGAAAGGACCGGTTTCCACAGCACGGATTCCGGCCTTTCCCGCACAGGGCGCGCGTCCGGTGCCGACCCCCGTACCGGACGGTTCCCTTCAGGTTCCCGCACGTTCCCGCACGTCCGAACACCGGCGCCGGACGGCCCCTCCGGGCGCCGGGGCCGGGCCGGGCACCCACCCGGCGGCGGGACCCCGATCCCGCGTAGGCTCTGGCCCTGTGAATCTGCTCGACAGCCTGGGCTCGCTGCGGTCGCTCACCGCCGGTCCATGGATCTACCCGGTGGTGGCGACGTCGATCCTGCTCGACGTCTTCCTGCCCGTGCTGCCGAGCGGTTTCCTGGTGATCACCGCGGCCACGGCGGCGACCGCCGCGACGGCCACCGCGTCCTCCCCGGACGTGCCGTCGCTCCTCCCCCTGCTCCTCTGCGCGGCCACGGCCTCGGTGCTCGGCGACTTCCTCGCGTACCGCCTGGCGCGCCGGGGCGGGGCCAGGCTGGACCGGGCGATAGCGCGCTCACGGCGCCTCACGGTGGCGCAGGAACGTCTCGGCACCGCGCTCGCCCGGGGCGGCGGACTGCTCGTGGTCCTCGCGCGCTTCGCCCCGGCGGGCCGCTCGGTGGTCTCGCTGGGCGCGGGCGCGGCGAAGCGGCGGAGCAAGGAGTTCCTGCCGTGGTCGGCACTCGCGGGCGTCGTCTGGGCGTCGTACAGCGTGGGGCTCGGCTGGCTGGGCGGTCAGTGGCTGGGCGCGACCTGGTTCAGCGCGGGGGTGTCGGCCCTCGCGCTCTTCCTGGCGGGCGGCCTCGCCGCGTACCTCATCCGGCGTCCGGCCGCGGCTCCGGCGCCCGCTTCCTGACCACGGGCGCGGACGCGGACGCGGTGCGCGGGTGGTCCCCGCCCGGATGCGTCCCGCGCGGGTGCGCCCCGCGCACCTCCAGGCCGTCGAGGAGTCTCGCGGTGGCCCCGGCGATCTCGTCCACGGCCCGCTCGAAGACCTCGCGGTTGTGGGCGGCGGGGGCGCGGAAGCCGGAGATCTTGCGGACGTACTGGAGGGCGGCGGCCCGGATGTCGTCCTCGGTCGCCTCCTCGGGGAGCACGGGCGGGCGGAGCGTCTTGATGCTGCGGCACATGCCTCCAGTGTGGCGCGCCCCACTGACAACCGCGCCGGCCCCGGGCCCTCGCCGCGCGCCCCTACGCCCCTACGTTCCGACGCCGCCGAGCCCGCGTCTGCTCCGTGCGTTGATCTCGGCCGTACGGGCCCGCAGCTCGTGCAGGGGCGTGGCGAGCTGGATGTCGACGGGCTCGGCGTCCCACTCGGTGCCGCCGTGGACGGCGCGGATGCGGAAGCGCCCGGAGACGCCGCCCACATAGAAACCGACCCGCCCGGTGGCGGTGTCACGGACGAGGTCACCGACCTCGGGCAGTGGCTGCACGCGTCCCCTCCGTCCCGGAACCTGAAGCATGGGGACACTCAGGGAAGCGCGGCGACCCGCCCCTGTCAACGTATCTCTAGAGATGTCCCCCGATGGATGGATCGACCGGTCGGGACGGCGTACACGTGTGCTTCCGCGTCGAGGGGTGCGCCGTAGGGTGTCCCGCAGATGAAGGGAGTGGTCCACCCGTGACTGACCAGGACAGCGCTCGACGGCCCAAGTACCAGCGGATCGCGGACGAGTTGAGGGCCGCGATCCGTTCGGGCGCCTTCGCGCCGGGCGACCGGCTCCCCGGCGAGAACGACCTCATGACGACCTACGAGGTGGCCCGGATGACGGCCCGGCAGGCCCTCTCGGTCCTGCGGTCCGAGGGGCTCGCGGAGGCGCGCAAGGGCGCCGGGGTCTTCGTCCGCGTCTTCCGTCCGCTGCGCCGCCGGGGCATCCCGCGCCTGGCGGGCGACCACTGGGGCGCCGGCCGCTCGGTCTGGTCGGCGGACGTGGAGGACCGGGACCTGGTGGTCGACCGGATCGAGGTGGGCGAGGCGGAGGCCGGCGCCCGGGTCGCGGAGGCGCTGAACCTGCCGCCGGGCGCGCCCGTCTGCGTCCGGAGCCGCCGGTTCGTCCTGGACGACCGGCCGGTGCTGCTCTCCGTCTCGTACCTCTCCGCCGAGCTGGTGCGCGGGACGCCGATCGCCGAACGGGACACGGGGCCGGGCGGCACGTACGCGCGCCTGGCGGAGCTGGGCCGGCGGCCGGTGCGCTTCCGGGAGGAGATCCGCTGCCGGATGCCGACGGCGGACGAGTCGGAGCGGCTGGCCCTGGAGCTCGGGACGCCGGTGGTCCTGATCGACCGTACGGCCTTCACGGAGGCGGGGGTGGCGGTGGAGCTGAACGAGATGACGCTGGACTCGTCCTCGTACGTCCTGGAGTACGACTTCGGCGCCTAGGGCCTGTCCGGCGGGCGGCCCGCGTCACGCGCCCGGCCGCGCGGGCGCCTCGATCCAGGCGTCCCGGTCCGCGCCGGGGACGAACCGCAGCCCGGGGTCGGCGTGGGCGATCTCCCCGGGGTACGCGGCGGCGGCGCGGGCGACGGCCTCGCCCGGCTCCGTACCCGGTCCGACGTGGGTGAGGACGAGGCGGCGGGCCCGGGCATCGGCGGCGCTCCGCCCGGCCTGCGCGGCCGCGTGGTGCCCCGGTCCCTCGCCGTCGGCCTCGCAGAGGAACAGGTCGCAGTCGCGGGCGAGTTCGACGAGGGCGGGGCAGGGCTCGCAGTCCCCGGAGTAGACGAGCGAGCGCCCCCGACCGTCCTCGACGCGCAGGGCGAAGGCGGGCGGGCCGCCGTGCTCGACGGCCCGGGAGCGGAGGGTGAGCCCGCCGATCCGGGCGACGTGCCCGTCGTACAGCTCCTCGACGGCGAAGGCCTTCTCGACGGGGCTGCGGACGGGCCCGTTGGTGAGGAAGCCGGCGAGGCGGTCGGCGGTGCCGGGCGGGCCGAGGAGCGGGAGGGGCAGGGGGAGGTCGAGCCCGGCGTACAGCAACGCGTAGTACGCGGTGAGGAGATCGGCGCTGTGGTCGGCGTGCAGGTGGGAGAGCCACACGGCGTCGAGGTCGCCGAGTGCGGTGTACCGCTGGAGCTCCGCGAGGGTGCCGGTCCCGGCGTCGACCCACACCCGCGCGCCGCCGCCCTCGACGAGGAAGCCGGAACAGGCGTTGCCCGGGCGGGGGTAGGGGGTGGCGGATCCGAGGACGGTGCACCGCAGGACGTCGCTGACCATGCGCCGACCCTAGAACAGCCGTACCCCTCCTGCCTCCGCTTTCCCGCAAGTTGTGCAGAGGAGGTGAAGGAGGTGCGTATCCTGTGTGCGCGCCGGGCCTCCATCGTCGGGGGTCCGGCAGAAATCGAGGGACATCCATGCTTCGTGCACGCACGCTCGCGGCCCTGACCGCGGCCGCCGCCTCCGGCGTCCTCCTGCTGCCCGCGCAGGCCCAGGCCGCCGGTTCGGTCCACCTGTACAAGATCTGGTACGACAGCCCCGGCACGGACAACCGGTCCACCGCCAGCCTCAACGGCGAGTACGTGCAGATACGCAACACGACCGGCGCGGCGGTCAACCTGCGGGGCTGGACGCTCACGGACGCGGCCAACCACAAGTACACCTTCGGGAACTTCACCCTGGGCAAGGGCAAGATCGTGACGGTCCGTACGGGCCGCGGCACGAACACCGCCGCGAACGTGTACCAGAACCGCGGGGCGTACGTCTGGAACAACGACCGGGACACGGCGACGCTGCGCAAGTCGAACGGCGCGAGCGTCGACACCTGCGCGTACAACTCGACGCGGGTGGACTACAAGTGGTGCTGAGGCGCCACCGCGCCTGAGGGTGCGGGCTCCGGAACCGCTCGGAGCCCGCGCCTACGGCTCTCCCTCCCCGGGTACGTCCCCGCCCCGGGCCCGCTCCACCTTCACGCTCTCGGCCCGAACGCTCTCGGCCCTGACGCTCTCCACGAGCACGCTCTCGGTGCGGGCGGCGGGAACCCCGGCCCGCACGTCGGAGTTGACCTGCCCGCCGAGCGTCATGACGTTCAGGGTGGCCGCGTTCTCGTTGGCGATGGCCTTCTCGACCCGGGCGACCAGCACGGAGAACGCCTCCCGCTTCGACAGGCCGCGATAGGGCCCCACCTTCGTCTCGAAGTAGACGCGCTCGTGCCCGAGGAGCTGCTCGGTCGAGCGGTAGTTCTTCCACTGCTCGCGGTACCGGTAGACGCTCTCCAGCGACACCGCGGCGACGACGACCACGCTCAGGACCGTGGCCGTGACCCGGGCGAAGCTCAGGTCCAGGTTCACGAACACCGGCACGAACGCCCCGCCGACGACGGACACGGTCCGCATCCGCAGGTGCATCGCCTTCATCCGGGTCGCCTTGGCGTCGTACCAGCCCTGGTACTGCTCGACCCGCGTCTCGATGTACCGCTGCGGCGTCATCTCGCCGCCCTGCGCGCCCTGTTCGGGCGCGTCCCCCACCTCAGCCATGCGGGGAGTAGACCCGCGCCCCGTCGCGTCCGTCAACTCCGCCCCGTTCCCTCCGGGCCCCGCCACGGGGTACGTTCCCCAAAACCCAACGCTTCTGCCCTCAGGGGCACTTCAGGGAGGCCCCGATGACACGCACCCCCACCGCCACGGCCCTCGGTTTCCTCGCCGCCGCGCTGGTGGCCCTGGCGGCCCTGGCGGGCCACGCCGCGACCGGTGCCACCACGGCCAGCGAGCGGGAGAGGGGCACGGTCAAGACGACGGCCAAGACGACGGTCGTGGCGTCGGCGGGCGACAAGAAGGTGGAAGTGATCAAGGCCTGACCGCAGACGCTCCCTCCCGAACACGAAAGGCCCCGGACCGATCACGGTCCGGGGCTTTCCCATGCCGGTCGAACCCGATCTTTAGGATGGACAGCCCACAAGAAGGGACATGACCACGTATGCGCCCCCAGCGATTCAGCGACTTCGTCGTCGACATCGTGAAGAACAGCCCGACCGCCGACGGCGTGCGAACCCTCGCCGAGTCCGGCGACACCAAGCACCCCTTCGGCGTGGTCGTCACGGTGGGCACGACCGAGACCCGGTGGCAGTTCACCGGCCAGCTGCCCGAGGGCGCCAAACACGAGGGCTTCCTCGACGAACCGGTCACGGGCGCCCCGGTCCCCGCCGGTGAGCCGCCCCGGAAGACGGACTCCCCCGAGGCCTGGCTCGCCGCCGCCCTCGCCCAGGCCGCCTCCCCGGAGATCTCCTCCGTCGAACGCTGGTCCACCCAACCGGAAGCGGCCTCCCAGCAGGGCCTGACCCTCACCTTCCACAACGGCGCCCGCATCTTCGCCAGGGCCTTCTGACCTTCCCGGGCCGAACGACTACAGTCGGGCCCCCGCCCGTTCCCGAAGCCTGGAAGCACCATGCCGACCGGACAGCACCGCCCCTCCCTTCGCCCGCGACCTGGGAGGACCTCGCCGACCTCCAGGCGCTCGCGCGCCGCACGATCGACGCCTGCTACCGCGGGTTCCCGGGCGACGAGGCGGTCGACCGGTTCATCGGCAGCGGCGCCTCGGACGCGCACGTGAGGACGCACCTGGAGCAGGGCGAAGTGCACTGCCTCACCCAGGACAACCGGATCGTCGGCTTCTCCGTCCTCGACGGGCCCACGGTCGACCTGATGATGATCGACCCGGACCACCACCGCCGGGGACTGGGCCGCGCCCTACTGCGGCACGCGGAGGAGACCCTCCTCGCCCGGCACTCGACCGTCCGGCTGGAAACCTTCCCGGAGAACACGAGGGCCGTGGCATTCTACGAGGCCTGCGGCTGGACCTCCGGAGGCCGGCTGGAGGACGAGGGCCCCACCAAGGCCGAGTACACCAAGAGCCGCACGCCCGGCTGAGCGCCCGGACCGGGACGGGCAGTCGTACGGTGCCGGGGTGATCGACTCCGATGGTGCTCGGCCGGGTGCGGAGACGGGCTGTCGTTCGGGAAATGCTCCGCAGCCCGACCATGCGGAGCGGACGACTCATTCATAGACAGTGGCGGCCTGCAACGCTCGGGCCACGAAGGTCCAGTCCCCGCCTTCGGGAAGCTCCTTCCCGGAGTTCCGGTACCAGCCCGGCGAGTCCTGCATCCATGCCGCCAGAGCCTCAAGGAAACCACCGAGGGTCTGATTCTCCCATTCATGCCCATTGCGGAGAAAGTCCTGATGCAGCTCTCGCACGAAGGAGACCAGTTCGTCGCGGCTACGGACCTCGCCGTCGGGAGTCAGTGACATGCGGTGAAAGTACCTTGCGACTCGGGCTCGGAACTCATGGCGATCAGCAGGAGCATCCGTCGGCCTCTGCCGGGACGCCCGACCCTGTGACACCCGACCAGCACGCACTTCGCAGGCTCGTACAGGCCACGGTCGGCGAGGGCCGATCCCGGCTCGCGCACGTCACGAAGAACCGTGCGGGGCTGCTGTCACCCACCGTCTTTGATGTCGGATTCGGATGCCGCCCGGCGCCGGTCCGCGAACGGCCGCCGATAGTCCGAAGCGTTCCCGACCGGGGGATAGTCCCTGCCGAACATCACGTAGACGGGGTGCTCGGGGTAACCGGCTTCCATCCTCACGGAGATATCCACGTCGTGGTTGGCGAACCGGTGCAGGTACTGGACGAACAGCTCCAGCTCCTCGTCGGACAGCCGCTCGTCAAACCGCTCGTTGTGCATGCCACCCCCACTACCGACTGATCGAGGGGTCGGACGATACCCGAGCCGAAACACACGAGCGGCTCGTGGGCGCCACCGCTACCGTGCGGGCATGACGCGCAGACGAAAGCACTGGCAGGACGGATTCGGGACACCGAAGACGTTCGTTCTGTACCGCACGCCTGACGTGTGGCGCTTTGCCATGTACTTCTCCGGCGCCATCGTCGACGGTTACCTCGCCCAGCCCAGCGCCGACAGCGAACCCGGCGAGGCCCAGTCAGCCGCACAGGGCAAGGCCGAGGACCTGGCCGGCCGACCGCTGACGATCTCCTGGGAGTCAAGTGACGAACCAGGCTGGTGGACGGGAACCATTACGACCGAACCCTTGGGCCTGACGCCAAGCTCTGCCGCCGGTTGACGAGGGACCCCGCAGAGGGCCGTCCACCAACTGATCCCGCCCAGCTGAACCCTTCTCCCCTCGTGGCGGTATACGGCATGCTGAATCCATGTCCGTTGCCGCCACACGCACCCACTCCCAGACCCACCAGGCAGGCCGCCATCTCGCGGTCGCCGAGGCGCTCTTGCGAGGCATACCAGCCAAGCTCAAGGGAGCCCAGACGTACATCGAGGTCGGCGGGCACGATGCACAGGTGATGGTGGCGGCCAAGGGCGCCTGGATGATCGCGGACATCGACAAGTTCACGGCTCTGACCTGCGGCCGAGTCATCCTCGTCCACGTCGGGACGGACGGTCACCAGTTCTACATCGCGGAGGGCGACAAGCTCCGCGCCAAGGTACGTACCCGGCACACGCAATTCCTAGAGCAGGTCGGCGGCGTACGCCCCCGTAACCCTGACTCGAAGAACACCGTCATAAAGCCTGATCATGTCGCTGGCTGGCGTGACCAGTGGCAGCTTCTGACCTGAGAAACCACCCCCAGGTGATGGCGGCTCTCCACCGTAGTCGTCCCGGTCCATTCTTCTGAGCTCTCAAGCCAGATCTACCCCGTCCTGATGGATACCGTGATCGACCGTCCCTGTTGATGTCAGATGTAGATGTCAAAGGCCCCCAGCCATGATCGGCTGGGGGCCTTTTCCCTGGTGGGCGCGGACGGTTTCGAACCGCCGACATCTGCTTTGTAAGAGCAGCGCTCTACCCCTGAGCTACGCACCCGTGGAAGAGGCAACAGCCTACATGGCCCGTGGGTGGGTGCCGCAAACCGATGCGGCCCAGAGGGCGGGGGGATAGCCCCACCCCCGGGACGGTGGGTCGCCGGATCGTGACCGGGGGTGTGCGGGGCGTAGCTTCGGGGAGTCGTCGTGTTTCTTCTGGGGGTTGGTCGTGGGTCGTCGGGGTCGGGTGCTGGTCGCTTCCTGTGGGGTTCTCGTGGGGCTGCTCGGGGTCGGGGGGTGCGGGAGCGCCGACGTCGAGGGGGCGCCCGTGGAGAAGAGGAGCTTCGCCCTGGAGGGGGGCGCGCTCACCGTCGACTCCGACAACTCGCGGCTGGTGATCACGCCCGCCGACGTCGACGAGGTGCGGGTCGAGCGGCAGGTCGACGGGTGGGTGTTCATGGGTTCCGGGCCCGAGGCCGACTGGAAGCTGGTCGACGGGCGGCTGACGCTGCGGGTCGAGTGCGACGCGGTCGCCTCGAACTGCGCGGCCGTGCACCGGGTCCAGGTCCCCCGGAAGGTCGCCGTCACCGTCGAGAGCGACAACGGGGACGTGACGGCCGAGGGGCTCGCCACGCCCCTGAAGGTGCGGACCGACAACGGCGACGTACGGGTGCGGAAGGCCTCCGCCGCGCTCGACCTCGGCAGCGACAACGGGCAGGTCGTCGTCGACGCCGGCACCACGTCGACCGACCTGACCGTACGGACCGACAACGGGGACGTCCGGCTCGCCCTCGGAGTCGTACCCCGGAACGTCGACGTCGCCACCGACAACGGGGGCGTCACGGTGGAGGTGCCGCGGGCCGAGTACGCCGTCGCCGGGAGCAGCGGGAACGGGGACGTGCGTCTCGACGTGCCCCGGAACGACGGGAGCGGCAACGGGATGCGCGTGCGCAGCGAGAACGGCGACGTCACCGTCCGCACGGCGAACTGACCGGCCCGTGTGTGCGTCCTTACCTGGTGGGAGAATGGACCCGGACCGGGCACGGCGGACACAGCACGGGAGAGGTACGTGGCGGCGAGCGATACGAGGAGCGCGTCGGCGCCCAGGATTCCTTCCGCGTTCCGGCTGGCGCTCCTGCTGCCGCTGGTGGCGGGGGCGGTGCTGCCGGGAGCCTTCGCCGGGGGCGGCACCCGCCGCTGGTTCGGGGGCCGGGGCGAGGGCCAGCGGGCCGAGGCGCAGGCCGCCAAGGACGCCGCCGCCGCCGCGTTCTACGAGCTCGACACCGCCCAGCGCGGGCTGCGCATCTCGATAGAGACCATCACCGCCGTCGACGGCTCCCCCGAGGCGCGCGACGCCGTGGAGGGCTTCGAGGCCCTCGGGCGCCGCATCGACCAGGTCAGCCACGTGTACATCACCGCCGTCGACGCCCACGACCTCGACCGCGACGAGCTGGACGCCGCCACCGCCTCCCGGGCCCGCGCCGAACTCACCGGCGCCAAGGAGCAGCTGGACCGGGTCAAGGGCGAGCTCGACCGCTTCGAGGCGGGGCTCGCCCCGCTCCTCGGACGCGCCGAGACCCAGCTGGCCCGGCTCGCGCCCGCCGTCGAGCGCGCCCGGCAGGCCCTGCGCGGCGCGAGCGACGCCCTCGACGCCGTACGGGAGAGCGGGCTGCGCGCCGACGACCTCGCGCTGCGGCTCGCCCGGCTCGGTCCCGAGCTGACCCGGCTCAACGAGGGCGCGGGCCGGCACGGCGTCCCCGAGACCCTCCAGCGGGCCGACCGGGTGCTGCGGGACGCCGAGGCCGTACGGGCCGAGGCCGAGCGGCTGCCCGAGCGCGCCGCCGAGATCGACCGGCGCCTCGTCTCCCTCCGTACCCGCACCGAGGCGCTGACCACCCGCACCGAGGGCGTCGAGCCCGTCCTCTCCGAGCTGCGGCGGCGCTTCTCCGCCGCCTGCTGGCAGGACCTCCAGCACGTGCCCGAGCAGGCCGCGACGAGCCTTGCGCAGGCCGGGGAGCGGCTCGCCGAGGCCGGGGCGGCGCGGGCCGAGCAGCGCTGGCCCGACGCGACCTCGCTGCTCTCCACCGTCCGCGCCCTCCTCGACTCGACCGACGAGGCCGTCTCGGCCGCCGGTGACCGGCTGCGCCGGCTGGAGGCCGTCGCGAAGGACCCGAACGCCGAGGTCGACCGCGCCCGGTTCGCCGTACGGGACGCCCAGCGGCTCGCCATGGACGGGCGGACCACCCCCGACCCCCGGCACGCCGCACCCCTCGACCAGGCGGTCGCGCGCATCGACCGGGCCGTCGCCTCGCTGGAGGGCCGCCATCCCGACTACTGGCACTTCCTGACCGAGCTGGAGGACGTCCGTGCCGCCGCCGCCCGGGTCGTCGGGCAGATCCGGGAGGAGCGGGGAGGCGGCGCCGGTCACTGACCGGTCGGGCGGGCACTCACCGGTGGCTGGTCACTCACCGCCCGACCGGTCGCTCACCGGTCGGGCCGCCCGATTCCGCGGGGCAGCCTCTAACCTGTCCCCATGCCTCGTTACGAATACCGCTGCCGCACCTGTGGTGACACCTTCGAGCTCAGCCGGCCGATGGCCGAGTCCTCCGCTCCGGCCGCCTGCCCCGCCGGGCACGACGACACCGTGAAGCTGCTCTCGGCCGTGGCCGTCGGCGGAAGCGGCACCGCCGCCCCCGCGCAGGGCGGCGGGGGCGGCGGTGGCGGTTGCTGCGGTGGGGGCTGCTGCGGCTGAACCCGCGGCCGGGCGTCAGCCCGCTGCCGCAGCCCTGAAGCGGCGCAGGATCTCCTCCCCCGCCGCGACCCCGCGTTCCGCGAGGACGTCGAGGTGGGGGGCGGTCCAGTCGCTGTCGGCCAGTTCGCCGTGGCCCGGGCGCCAGGCCCGGTCCGCGGCGAGCAGCAGGTCGGCGTCGAGCAGGGAGTCCCCGGCGGCCAGGGTGAGCGCGGCGCCGGTGCGGCGGGCGAGCTCGCGGACGGCCGCGCTCTTGGTGAGCGGCTTCGGCACCGCGTACACCTTGCGGCCCTGGAGGGAGACGGTCCAGCCGCGCTCCCCCGCCCAGTGGCCGAAGAGCTCCAGCCAGCCCTCGGGGAGCAGGTCCCGCTCGATGACCAGGTAGGTGAACAGGTCCTCGGCGACCCGGTGCTTGCGCACCCAGGTCTGGTCCGTGGTGGCCGAGAGGTACGCGCGGACCTCGGCGAGCGGGGCGCACTCGCCGGCCAGCCGGTCGAGGACGGAGGCGTGCCAGTCCCGGTCGGAGACGCCGTCGACGAGGATGTGCCCGCCGTTGGCGCAGATCGCGTACTTCGGCGCGGTGCCGGGGAGCTGGATGCGCTGGTACTGCTTGCGCGTCCGCGTCGTGGTGGGGACGAAGACGGTCTCGTCGGCCAGTCGCGCCAGGAGGGCGGCCGCGTCCTCGGTCATGTAGGAGAGCGGCTTCGACTCGTGGACCTCGACGCAGAGCAGCCGGGGCGCGAGCGCGTCCGGCATTCCGAGGGCGAGGGCCGCGGACGAGTAGATCAGGGTGCGGTCGAGGTCGCTCGCGACCAGGACCGGCGCCGAGGTCCGGACCGGGGCGGGATCCTGGGCCTGGGCCTGGGCCTGGATCTGGGCCTGTGTCTGTGCCTGGGCCCGGGGGGACGCGGGTGCCGGGGCCGGGGTCGTGCCCGTCGTCGTACTCACTGCGACGCCACCGCCTTGCCGTCGGCGCCCGTCGCGCCCCTGGTGTACTTGGGGTGGATCAGGCCCACGCAGCTGTACGGGAGGTCGTCGACCTCCTCGACCGGGACGCCGCGCTGTTCGGCGAGCAGGCGCACGTGCGCGAGGTCCGCGTCGGCGCCGCGCTTGGCGAGGATCTTCCAGGGGACGCGGCGGAGCAGGACGCGGGTGGTCTCGCCGACGCCCGGCTTGACCAGGTTGACGTCGTGGATGCCGTACTCCTCGCTGATCCGCTCCACGGCCGCCCAGCCCTCCCAGGTGGGGGCGCGGTCGGCGGTCAGGAGTTCCTTGACGTCCGTGTCGACGGTCGCGGCGACCTCGTCGAAGCGGGCGGCGACGGCGTCCAGGAAGGCGCCGGAGACGTCGGATCCGGCCAGCTCGCGGTAGAACTTGGCGCCGTGGAAGTCGTCCGGTCCGACCAGGTCGGGGCGGAGCACGGTGCGGGAGATCAGGCCGGAGACCGTGGAGTTGAGGCAGGCGGAGGGGATGAGGAAGTCCTCGCGCGTGCCGTAGGTGCGGACGCAGGAGCCGGGGTCCGCGAGGACCGCGATGTCCGGGTCGAACCCGTCGAAGTCCTTGAGCGCCTCGGCGAGTTCGCGGGTGATGGCGCCCTTGCCGGTCCAGCCGTCGACGAAGACGACGTCGGCGGGGTCGTGGTGGGCGGCGAGCCAGCGCAGCGCGTTGGCGTCGATGCCCCGGCCGCGCACGATCGAGACGGCGTAGTGCGGGAGGTCGAGGCCGTGGCGGGCCTGCGCCCAGCGGCGCATGAGGACGCCGACGGGGGTGCCCGCGCGGGCGAGCGAGACGAGGACGGGGGTGCCGGGGCGCTCGGCGAGGACGGTCTCGGTGACGGTGCCGACCGCGCGGGCGATCCGGGCGGCGGAGCTCTCCAGGGCGGCGTGGAAGAGCTCCTGGTAGCGCTCGCTGGGCTGGTACTCGACGGGCAGCGACTCCGCGTAGTGGGCGCCGCCGCTCTGGATGGCCTCCTCGCGCTCCTCGGTGGGGGCTTCGAGTTCGACGTCCGAGAGGTCCTGGAGCAGCCAGCCGACCTCTTCGGGCGCGTAGGAGGAGAAGGCGGGGCCGCGGAGGGGCTCGGGCAGCATGGAGCTCCTTTCGGGAGCTTCGGTGAGGGTGTCGTCGGCGGTGTCTTCGTTGGCTCCGCTGTTCTCGACGGTTCGCGCGGTCCCGGCGGTTCCGGGCACGTACGAGGGGATCACCGCGAGCACCACGTGCGGCACGTGTTCCGCGAGCCGGGCCAGGAGGCCGTCCGGGGCGTGCAGGGCCGGGGTGTCGGCGGTGGAGTCGACGACGAGGACGACGGCGTCGAAGCCGCCGCCGGCCACGTTGTAGGCGTAGCGCTCGCCGGGGCCGTCGGCCGGGTGGTCGTGGGCGGGGAAGACGAGCCGGGTGCGGATCGCGTAGCCGGGGTCGTCGACGGCCAGGACCGGCGAGCGGGTGGTGGTGGAGTACCGCACGTCGTGCCCGGCCTCCTCCAGGGCGGTGCCGAGGCGCAGCGGCGCGTACATCAGCTCTTCGCAACCGAGGACGAGGACGCGGGGGGCTCCGGTGCCGGTTCCCGGGGCCCGGGAGGCCTCCAGCGCCTCCGTCACTCCCGTCGCCAGGGACGGCAGGGTCTTCTCCAGGCGGTCGCGGTGGGCCGGGGTGAAGCCGTGGCGGCCGCCGTCGGGGAGGTCCCGGGGCCAGTCGAGGGCGGCCCGTACGACGCCGGGCGCCGGGGGCGCGGTCTTCGGTTCCGGGGCCGTCTCGTACTCCGCCACCAGCGCCCGGCCCTTCTCCAGGACCCCGTCCGGGAGGCGTACGGTGCCGGCGGCGCGGGCGATCAGGTCTATGCGGGCGCCTATCTTCTCCGCGAAGGCGTCCAGGCGGCCGAGGTCGGCGGGCGAGCGCATGTCGACGAGGGCGACGACGACGTACCGCTCGCGCGGGTAGCGCTCGTGCAGGTCCCCGATCGTGTTGAGGACGGTGTTGCCGGTGGAGAACTCGTCGTCGACCAGGACCAGGGGTCCGTCGCCCGCGAGCAGCCCGGGGTCCTCGGGGAGCAGCAGGTGGGAGGTGGCGTGGGAGTGGGACTCCTCGAAGCCTCCCGCGCGGGCGACGCCGGGCACCGGGCGGCGGGTGGAGTGGAGGTACGGGGCGAGGGCGAGGCCGTCGGCGACGGCGTGGCCCAGGGCGGTGGCGGTCTCCGCGTAGCCGAGGACGACGGCGCGGGCGGCCTCCTCGTCGCCGAGGAGCGCCCGCACCCGCCGGCCGAGGTCGAGGCCGGCGCCGTACACCACCGAGGGGCGCTGCGGCACGTGCTTGCCGAGCACGCCGGAGACGAGCAGGTGCGCGCGCTTGGGGTTGCGGCGCAGTGCGAGGCCCAACAGGTCGGGCAGCTCCTCGTCGCCGATCAGTTCGACGCCCAGTCGCTCCGCGACCCACGTTCCGGTCCACACCACGTCGTCGACGTCCCTTCGTCAGCCGGTCAGTCCGGCGGTGAGCAGCTCCACGAAGCCGACGTCCTCCTTGGCGACGCCGAAGACCTCGGCGCGCAGCAGGATGCGTTCGGCCCACGCGCGGTGCGGCTTCACTTCGTTCATCTTGTTCGTGTACGCGGAGCGGAGCACCCCGCCGCCGCCCCGCTCGGGCCGCAGGATGTCCTGGGCGTCGCTCCACTCCTCGTGGCTGACCACGGAGAGGGCGTGCACCGGCACCACGTGGGTGGGGTGGATGCAGGTCTTGCCGAGCAGGCCGTTGGTCCGGTCGAGTTCGATCTCGCGCAGCAGGCCGTCGAGGTCGTGCTCGATGAGGGCGGTGCGCAGGTCCTCGGCGCTGCCCTCCAGGAAGGGGCTGCGGCGCAGCTGGGGCTTGAACATGCGCTCGCCGGGCCGGAAGTACTCCCAGACGGGTCCGGTGATGGTGAAGCCGGTGCCGTCGGCGCGGCCGAGGACGTTGACGACGTCGGAGATGACGTGGGCGACGACCTTGACGTCGTACGCGGTCATCTCGGGCGAGCGGCGGAGCCCGTAGGCGGAGCAGAAGTCGGTGACGCCGAGGCGCAGGGCGAGGACGTGGTCGCGGTACTCGCCGGTGAGCGCGGCGATGCCGGCGAGGGTCTCGACCCGGGTCTCCAGGTGGAGGAGCTCGGGGGACTCCAGGACGGGCATGGCGAAGAGGCGCCTGCCGCTCGTCCGCTCGGCCTCGACGAGCGCTTCGAGGAAGGCGCGGCCGCGCTTCTCGGTGAATTTGGGCAATACGAATCCGGACAGCAGACGAATCGTTTCACCGAGACGACTCGTGAGGTCGGTGATCTGACCGGGTTCCCGCACCCGGATGAAGAGCAGGGGCACGTCCGTGCCGCCGGCGGCGAGGTCCGCGAACTCCCGGACGAGGTTGTCCTCGCCGGCCTCGACGTCGGCGTCCCCGATGGAGTCCTCCAGGCAGAGCACCATGGAGACCACGCCGCGGGCGGCCTGCTTGCGCACGGCGTCGGCGAGCCGCGGCCGGGTGGCGGGGCTGTAGAGCGTGGCGCCCAGGGCCGTGGCGAGCGTGTGCGCGGGCGAGTCGGCCGTGAACTCGGCCGGCTCCCGGTGGAACAGCCCGGCCCGCTTCGCGGACGGGATGTGCCCGAAATGACGCATATGAATATCCCGTCTGCCTCTCTGTGTCCCGGCGACACGTGGCCGGTAATAGTACGTAGACGCGAGTGTCCTCGGTTCCCCCAGCGTATGAAATTCAGGTAACCCGTCCGCGTCCGTCGGTCTCGTCCCGGTCTCGGTACCGCCCCCGCGTTGTCCGCGGGTCGGCCGGGAGGGCAGGATTGCGGTCATGACGCACGCGATGCTGAAGGGCTCCAACGTCCCTCTCGACACCGCGGCCGTACGGGCCGTGCTCCGCTGGACCCCGGGCCCCGGGGTCCCCGACGTGGACGCCTCGGCCCTGCTGCTCGGGCCCTCCGGGCGCGTGCGGTCCGACGAGGACTTCGTCTTCTACAACCAGCCGCGCCACCCCTCGGGGCTGGTGCGGCGGCTGCCGAAGAAGCGGGACGCCGGGGGCCTGACGGACACCGTCGAGGCCGACCTCGGCGGTCTCGACGCCTCGGTCGACCGGGTGGTGGTCGCGGCCTCCTCCGACGGAGGCACCTTCCGCTCGGTCTCCGACCTGCGGATCCTGCTGTACGACGCCGCCGGGCCGGAGCGCGAGCCGCTGGCCCTGTTCGAGGTGACGGCGGAGACCGGCGAGGAGACGGCGGTCATCTGCGGCGAGCTGTACCGGCGCGGGGACGGCTGGAAGTTCCGCGCGGTGGGGCAGGGCTATCCGACGGGCCTCGTCGGCCTCGCCACCGACTTCGGCATCTCGGTCGACGAGGACGCCCAGGAAGGCGCCCAGGAGGGCCACGACGGCCTTCCCGGAGGCCCCGGGTCCGCGACGGCCCCGGAGGGCTCCCCGGCCCACGGCACGGCCGCGGCCGACCCCGACGCGACCGTGCTCCACCCTCCCGTGCCGCCGCAGCCCGCGGTGCCGCCGCGGCCGGACCGGGCGCCCGCCTACGGCTACCCCCAGCAGCCCGCGAACGGCCCGGCCCCCGCGTACGGCTATCCGCAGCCGGTGGGCGCCCCGGAGCAGAACCCGGCCCCGGACTTCCGGATGCCTCCGATGGGTCCCCAGTTCGTCAGGTCCTGAGCGCACCGGCCGGGCCGCCGGCTACGTCTTGGTCTTGTAGCCGCGGCCCCACTGGAGCCCCCAGCCGTACAGCCGGTCCAGCTCCGCCTGGAAGCCGTACACGAACCGCACCTCGCGCCGGACCGTCAGGTCGCCTTTGACGTTCTCCAGGGAGAAGACCGCGCAGGAGCGGGCCTGCGGGGCGCGCTCGTCGAGTTCGATCTCGATCCGGGGGCCGTTGCTCGGGTAGAGCGTGACCTTGGCGTGGGTGCGGTCGAAGGCCGGCGTCTGGTCGTAGATGTAGACGAAGAACAGCAGCCGCTTGATCGCGTCGCGCTGGTCCAGATTGACGAAGATCGTCTCCCCGGAGGAGCC
Source organism: Streptomyces sp. NPDC093071 (assembly GCF_044754545.1). Lineage (NCBI taxonomy): Bacteria > Bacillati > Actinomycetota > Actinomycetes > Kitasatosporales > Streptomycetaceae > Streptomyces > Streptomyces sp. NPDC093071. The sequence goes on from NZ_JBIVPH010000003.1 coordinate 616,827, forward strand.
GCCGAAGCGGTCGTCCCCGCTCAGCTTCACGTACGGCGCCGCGTTCAGGTCGCCGAAGAAGTTGCCCAGCGGCTGCACCACGCCCTTGGAGCCGTCGGCGAGCTCGTAGAGGCAGCCCAGGTCGAGGTCGACGTTGACCATGCCCTGGGTGTGGGCCTGGACGACCTCCGGCTTGAAGAGCTGGGAGGGGTTGCGCAGCAGCCGGCCGCTCTGGCGGGAGCGGCCCTCGATGTCGGAGGTCCGCATCCGCCAGGAGAGGTTCACCCGCAGGTTGCCGGTGGCGGCCCCCTGTTTGCTGAGCGAGACGGACGGGCGTCGTTTCGTCAGGTCGATCGCGTTCGACACGGCGTTGCCCGAGTCGAACTGCGCCGTCCTCCCCGCGAACAGGTTGTCCCAGAAGGCCATGCCGCCCCCACCCCCACCGCTCGTCTGCGTCCGCACATGCCCGCGGGGCGGCCGGGTGCTCCGGCCGCCCCGCAGTGAAGCGTTCCTCATTGTCGGGGGTGTCACACCCCCGACGTCACCTCTGTCTTGTCTCCCGAGGAGCCGCCCTCGGCCGCCGCGAGCGCCCTGTTTCGGCGGACGGACGACCAGAAGGACAGCGCGATCAGGACGACGCCGATGGAGCCGGTGATGAGCTCGCTGATCTCGTGCTGGATGGTGACGAGCAGGATGAAGGCGAGCGCGCCGATCGCGTAGTGCGCGCCGTGCTCCAGGTAGACGTAGTCGTCCAGGGTGCCCTCGCGGACGAGGTAGACCGTGAGCGAACGGACGTACATGGCGCCGATGCCGAGGCCGAGCGCCATCCAGAAGATGTGGTTGGTGATGGCGAAGGCGCCGATGACGCCGTCGAAGGAGAACGAGGCGTCGAGCACTTCCAGGTACAGGAACAGGAAGAACGCGGCCTTTCCGGCGAGGCCGACCGCCGAGACGGGCTTGCCCGCGGCCTTGGCCTTCTCCTCCTCCTCGTGCTCGCGCTCCTCCTCTTCCTCCAGCTTGTTCTCGAAGAAGCCCGAGAGGCCGCCGACGATGAGGTAGGTGATCAGACCGGCGACGCCGGAGAGCAGCACGGTCGTGGACTTGTCCACGTGGCCGACGCTGGTGTGCGCGTGCGTCGCGAAGGTCATCGCGGTGACGAGCAGGACGATCAGCGCGACGCAGACCGACAGCATGTCGACCTTGCCGAGCTTGGCCAGCGGGCGCTCCAGCCAGGCGAGCCACTTGTGGTCCCGGTCCTCGAAGATGAAGTCGAGGAAGATCATCAACAGGAACATGCCGCCGAAGGCGGCGATCGCCGGGTGGGCGTCCGTGACCAGGGCCTCGTACCGCTCGGGCTCGTCCAGGGCGAGCTGGACGGCCTCGATCGGGCCGACCTTGGCGCTGATGGCGACGATCGCGACGGGGAAGACCAGCCGCATGCCGAAGACCGCGATCAGGATGCCGATGGTGAGGAAGATCTTCTGCCAGAAGGCGTTCATCTTCTTCAGGATTCCGGCGTTGACGACCGCGTTGTCGAAGGACAGCGAGATCTCGAGGATCGACAGGATCAGAACGACCCCGAACGCCTCCCACCCCCACTGCCAAGCGGCGAAGGCCAGGCCGAGCGCCGTGATGGCGAACGACCAGCCGAAGGTTTTCAGAACCACTGTCTACCCCATCGTGAAATTACATGGCTTTACGAAACGTTGACCCCGAAGTCTAGAGCGATGCCCCGCAGCCCGGACGCGTACCCCTGACCGACCGCCCTGAACTTCCATTCGCCGTTGTAGCGGTAGAGCTCGCCGAAGATCATCGCGGTTTCGGTGGAGGCGTCCTCGGAGAGGTCGTAGCGGGCGAGTTCCTGACCGTCCGTCTGGTTGACGACCCGGATGAAGGCATTGCTGACCTGGCCGAAGCTCTGGCCGCGGTTGTCGGCGTCGTGGATCGAGACCGGGAAGACGATCTTGTCGCAGTGGGCCGGCACCTTGCCGAGGTCCACGATCAGGGACTCGTCGTCCCCGTCGCCCTCGCCGGTGAGGTTGTCACCGGTGTGCTCGACGGAGCCCTCGGGGCTGCGGAGCTGGTTGTAGAAGACGAAGTACTCGTCCCCGAGCACCCGGCCGGCCTGGCAGAGCAGGGCGCTGGCGTCGAGGTCGAAGGGGGCTCCGGTGGTGGAGCGCGCGTCCCAGCCGAGCCCGACGAGGACCTGGGTGAGGTTGGGTGCGGCCTTGGAGAGGGAGACGTTGCCTCCCTTGGCGAGCGTGACGCCCATGATTCTGTTCCTCCCCGGTGGATGATGAGGCACGTCCGGCGCCGCACTTCCGAGTGCGGCGCCGGACGGTTCGTGCGGTTCGGCTCAGACGTTGACGCCGAAGTCCTGCGCGATGCCGCGCAGGCCCGAGGCGTAGCCCTGGCCGACGGCGCGGAACTTCCACTCCGCGCCGTGGCGGTACAGCTCGCCGAAGACCATGGCGGTCTCGGTCGAGGCGTCCTCGGAGAGGTCGTACCGGGCGATCTCGGCGCCTCCGGCCTGGTTCACGACGCGGATGAACGCGTTGCGCACCTGGCCGAAGGACTGCTGGCGGTTCTCGGCGTCGTAGATCGAGACCGGGAAGACGATCTTGGCCACGTCGGCCGGCACGCCCGCCAGGTTGACCTTGACCTGCTCGTCGTCGCCCTCGCCCTCGCCGGTGAGGTTGTCACCGGTGTGCTCGACGGAGCCGTCGGCGCTCTTCAGGTTGTTGAAGAAGACGAAGTCCTGGTCGTTGCGGACCTTGCCCTCCTCGCTCACCAGGATGGCGCTGGCGTCGAGGTCGAAGTCCGTACCGGTGGTGGTGCGGACGTCCCAGCCCAGACCGACGGTCACGGCGGTGAGGCCAGGGGCCTCCTTGGTCAGCGAGACGTTGCCGCCCTTGCTGAGGCTGACTCCCACGAGTCCCTCCATAGGTTTCCAGGGGCAGCGCCCCCAGTCGTGCGTTGGCATCGGATCAACGTCTGGATCCTAGTGACGGGTTCCCGGTCGAAACAGTCGATTCGCCCGGTGAATCCGGGGGTGTCGGCCCCGGGGCCTCCCGGAACCCCCTCAGAGGGCCTCCAGCGCCTTCACGTAGGCGGCGGTGTCGCGGGCGTCCGGCAGGGCGTTGACGACGCTCCAGCGGACGGTCCCCGCCTTGTCGACGACGAAGGTGCCGCGCACCGCGCAGCCCTTCTCCTCGTCGAAGACGCCGTAGGCCCGGGAGACCTCGCCGTGCGGCCAGAAGTCGGAGAGCAGCGGGAACTCCAGGTCCTCTTGGTCGCCGAAGACGCGCAGGGTGGGGACGGAGTCGGCGGAGACGGCGAGGAGCTGGGTGTCGTCGTTGACGAACGCCGGGAGGTGGGCGCGGAGCTCGCGCAGCTCGCCGGTGCAGACGCCGGTGAAGGCGAAGGGGTAGAAGAACAGCAGGACGTTCTTCTCGCCGCGGAAGCCGGCGAGCCGGACGGTGCGCCCGTGGTTGTCCTTGAGCTCGAAATCCGGGGCCTCGGTGCCGACCTCGATCGCCATCGCGTGCGCGTCCCTCTCGACGGGGCCCGGCCCCGGGCCGACGGAACCCGGGCCCTGGGCCGAAACGGTGAAACCCACCCTACGCCCGTGCGCGAAGGCCCCCGCCGGACCGGGTCCGGCGGGGGCCTCCACGTACGGGGTGGTTCAGCGCTTCGGGGTCGCCAGGCGGGTGCCCGCCCAGTCCTTGGCGACGACGATGCTCTTGGTCTGGGAGAGACCAGCGGTCTGCGCGGCATCGTTGATGTCGCTCGGCTCGATGTAGCCGTCGCGGCCGGTCTTCGGCGTCAGCAGCCAGATCACGCCGCCGTCCTCCAGAAGACTGATGGCGTCCACCAGTGCGTCGGTGAGATCACCGTCCTCGTCGCGGAACCACAGGACGACGCCGTCGGCGACGTCGTCGTAGTCCTCGTCCACGAGCTCGGCCCCGATGATGGACTCGATGCCTTCACGGAGATCCTGGTCGACGTCTTCGTCGTAGCCGATCTCCTGGACCACCTGTCCGGGCTCGAACCCCAGCCTGGATGCCGGGTTGGTCCGCTCCTCCGCGTGGTCCGCGGTCGCGCTCACGGCTTGCCTCCTGCTCATTCGGAAAATGCTGTGGGCCGCGCGTGTGCGCGCGGCGCTGGCCGTAGTCCACACGTGCCGGGGCGGATCGCGCAAGTACCCGGCCCCGGAGACCGCCGAAACGGTGACGTTTGGGGCCGTCTCGCCGCAACTTCCGGCACTGTCGGACCCCCTCCGCGATCGGGTGCGAGTGATTCGTCCGCTTTCGACGACGTCTGACTCTTCAGTCTGCCGAACGGCCGGACGAAACGCATGTGCGGGTTGGGCGTAAGGTTGCGATTTGACCACACCTGGCACCTGGAGGACGCCCCGGGGGTTACCCCTCGGTAAAGATGACGTCCGGTGTCGGCGGGGTACACGATGGAGATCCCGACCACACCGTGGCCCCGTGACCACCCCGAACAGCGAAGGAAGAGCGTGGCTCCCGGATCCGATCGCAACCCGATCATCATTGGCGGCCTTCCCAGCCAGGTCCCGGACTTCGATCCGGAAGAGACCCAGGAATGGCTCGACTCCCTCGACGCGGCCGTCGACGAGCGGGGCCGGGAACGGGCCCGCTACCTCATGCTCCGCCTGATCGAGCGCGCCCGCGAGAAGCGCGTGGCCGTGCCCGAGATGCGCAGCTCGGACTACGTCAACACCATCGCCACCAGGGACGAGCCCTTCTTCCCGGGGAACGAGGAGATCGAGCGCAAGGTCCTCAACGCCACCCGGTGGAACGCGGCCGTGATGGTCTCGCGCGCCCAGCGCCCGGGCATCGGCGTCGGCGGCCACATCGCGACCTTCGCCTCCTCGGCCTCCCTCTACGACGTCGGCTTCAACCACTTCTTCCGCGGCAAGGACGAGGGCGACGGCGGCGACCAGATCTTCTTCCAGGGCCACGCCTCCCCCGGCATCTACGCCCGCGCGTATCTGCTGGACCGGCTGAACGAGGCCCAGCTCGACGGCTTCCGCCAGGAGAAGTCGAAGTTCCCCAACGGTCTCTCCTCCTACCCGCACCCGCGGCTGATGCCGGACTTCTGGGAGTTCCCGACGGTGTCGATGGGCCTCGGCCCGCTCGGCGCGATCTATCAGGCCCGGATGAACCGCTACATGGAGGCGCGCGGCATCGCCGACACCTCCAAGTCGCACGTCTGGGCGTTCCTCGGCGACGGCGAGATGGACGAGGTTGAGTCCCTCGGCCAGCTGTCCATCGCGGCCCGCGAGGGCCTGGACAACCTCACCTTCGTCGTCAACTGCAACCTCCAGCGGCTCGACGGCCCGGTGCGCGGCAACGGCAAGATCATCCAGGAGCTGGAGTCGATCTTCCGGGGCAACGGCTGGAACGTCATCAAGCTGATCTGGGACCGCTCCTGGGACCCGCTGCTCGCGCAGGACCGGGACGGCGTCCTGGTGAACAAGCTGAACACCACCCCGGACGGCCAGTTCCAGACGTACGCCACGGAGACCGGCGGCTACATCCGGGACCACTTCTTCGGCGACGACCACCGGCTGCGGGCCATGGTCGAGGGCATGTCGGACCAGCAGGTCCTGCACCTGGGCCGCGGCGGCCACGACCACCGGAAGATCTACGCGGCCTACGCGGCGGCGAAGGCCCACGCCGGCCAGCCGACCGTGATCCTCGCGCAGACCGTCAAGGGCTGGACGCTCGGCCCGAACTTCGAGGGCCGCAACGCGACCCACCAGATGAAGAAGCTGACGGTCGACGACCTCAAGCGCTTCCGCGACCGGCTGCACATCCCGGTCACGGACAAGCAGCTGGAGGAGGGCCTGCCCCCGTACTACCACCCGGGCCGGGACTCCGAGGAGATCCAGTACATGCACGACCGCCGCAAGGCGCTCGGCGGGTACGTGCCGACCCGGGTCGTGCGGGCGCGGCCGCTGGAGCTGCCCGACGACAAGGCCTACGCGGCGGCCAAGAAGGGCTCGGGCCAGCAGTCGATCGCCACCACCATGGCCTTCGTCCGCATCCTGAAGGACCTCATGCGGGACAAGGAGATCGGCAAGCGCTTCGTGCTGATCGCCCCCGACGAGTACCGCACCTTCGGCATGGACGCGTTCTTCCCGAGCGCCAAGATCTACAACCCGCTGGGCCAGCAGTACGAGGCGGTGGACCGCGAACTCCTCCTCGCCTACAAGGAGTCGCCGACCGGCCAGATGCTGCACGACGGCATCTCCGAGGCCGGCTGCACGGCCTCGCTGATCGCCGCCGGCTCCGCGTACGCCACGCACGGCGAGCCGCTGATCCCGGTGTACGTCTTCTACTCGATGTTCGGCTTCCAGCGGACCGGCGACCAGTTCTGGCAGATGGCCGACCAGCTGGCGCGCGGCTTCGTCCTCGGCGCCACCGCCGGCCGCACGACGCTGACCGGCGAGGGTCTCCAGCACGCGGACGGACACTCCCACCTCCTCGCTTCCACGAACCCCTCCTGCATCGCCTACGACCCGGCGTTCGGCTTCGAGATCGCGCACATCGTCAAGGACGGCCTGCGCCGGATGTACGGCCCCGAGGCCGAGGACGTCTTCTACTACCTGACCGTCTACAACGAGCCGATCCAGCACCCGGCCGAGCCGGAGGGCGTGGACGTGGAGGGCATCCTCCAGGGCATCCACCGCCTCAAGCCGGCCGAGTCGGGCACGATCCCCGCACAGATCCTGGCCTCCGGCGTCGGCGTGCCGTGGGCGATCGAGGCGCAGCGGATCCTCGCCGAGGAGTGGAACGTGCGGGCCGACGTCTGGTCCGCCACCTCCTGGACCGAGCTGCGCCGCGAGGCCGTGGCCGTCGAGGAGCACAACCTGCTCCACCCGGACGAGGAGCAGCGCGTCCCGTACGTGACGCGCAAGCTCCAGGGCTCCGAGGGCCCGTTCGTGGCGGTCTCGGACTGGATGCGGGCGGTGCCGGACCAGATCTCCCGCTGGGTCCCCGGCACGTACACCTCGCTGGGCGCGGACGGCTTCGGCTTCGCGGACACGCGCGGCGCGGCCCGTCGCTACTTCCACATCGACGCCCAGTCGATCGTCCTCGCCGTGCTGACCGAGCTGGCCCGCGAGGGCAAGGTCGAGCGGTCGGTCCTGAAGCAGGCCGTGGACCGCTACCAGCTGCTCGACGTGGCGGCGGCGGACCCGGGCGCGGCGGGCGGCGACGCGTGAGCCGTACCCCGTAGGGCGTGTGAGCCCGTACCCCGTGAGGGGAGCCGAGGGCCGTACCCCGTGAGGGGAGTCGAGGGGCGGTGGGACCGGTGGTTCCGCCGCCCCTCGGCGTTTCCCGGGGCCCGCTCCTACCGCTCCCAGATCTTGAACGCTCTGATCTCGTGGGGCGACTGCGGCACCCAGGTCCCCTTCCCCGGGTAGGTGTCGAACTCGCCCGTCTCCGCGCACTCGGCGGACTGGTAGGTGGTGACCGGCCGCCCGGTGCGGTTCGCGAGGGACTGGGCCGAGGTGCCGGCCGGCAGGGCGACGCAGCTGTCGACGTCGGTCGTGGCCAGCTCGTGGGTCTGGACCCTGCCCTTGAAGTCGGGCTTGGACCAGAGGCAGAGCCGGCCGGGACCGCAGGGGCCGAGCTTCGTCCTCGGGGCGGCGGCCCCGGCCGTGGGCCCGGCGGCGGCCTTGCCGGTCGGTCCGCCGGTCGGTCCGCCGGTCGGTCCGCCGGTCGGTCCGCCGGTCGGTCCGCCGGTCGCCGTGGCGGTCGCCGCGCCCGGCAGGGCGGTGAGGAGCAGGACCGCCAGGACGGCGGTCGTCAGCAGTCGCTTCGTACGCAGGTCACTCAAGGTTCTCAACCCCCGGTTTCGTCACTCTCTGTCACGAGAACCCTGCCGGAGGTCACCGCCTGTTGAGAAGGGGGCCAAAGCTTCTTCACCCGAACGGGCGACGGCCCCTGCCGGACCGAGTCCGGCAGGGGCCGTACGAAAGACACGCGCGAGAAGAGAACCCGCAGGTCAGATGTGGGCGCCGCCCATGCCCGCCTCGGCGTTCTCACCGCGCTTGGTCAGCAGGGCGACGACCGCCGCGACGACCGCGACGACACCGGCGACGGTGAAGGCCAGGCCCATGCCGTCCAGGAAGGTGTCGTGGATGACGCCGGTGATCGTCTGGACGAGGTCCGGGGTCATCCCCGGCGCCTTGGCCAGCTCCGGCGGGACCATGCCGAACTCGGCGGCCTGCTCCAGCTGCGGGTTGGGCGGGGCCGGGATGCCGGCCGCCTTCCAGTTCTCCTCGAAGACGGCCGACACCTTGGAGGACATGACGGCGCCGAGGACCGCCGTGCCGAGCGCGCCGCCGACCTGCATGGCGGCCTGCTGCAGACCGCCGGCCACGCCGGAGAGCTCCAGCGGCGCGTTGCCGACGATGACCTCGGTGGCGCCGACCATGACCGGGGCGAGGCCCAGGCCGAGGAGGGCGAACCAGAGGGACATGGCGAGGGTGCCGGTGCCGGCGGAGAGCGTGATCATGCCGAACATCGCGACGGCCGTGCAGACCATGCCGCCGACGAGCGGCACGCGCGGGCCGAACTTGGTGATCAGCGCGCCGGCCAGCGGCGAGGAGACGATCATCATCGCGGTCAGCGGCAGCAGGTGCAGACCGCTGTCGACCGGGCTGAGCCCCTGCACGCCCTGGAGGTAGAAGGTCACGAAGAACAGGCCGCCCATGAAGGCGAAGGCCATCAGGACCATCAGGACCACGCCGGCCGAGAGCGGCACGGAGCGGAACATGCCCAGCGGGACGAGCGGCTCCTTGACCTTGGTCTCCCAGACGGCGAAGAGCACGAAGAGGAGCACCGCGCCGAGCAGGCAGGCCCACGTCTTGCCGCCGCCCCAGCCCCAGGACTCGCCGGCCTTGATGAGGCCCCAGACCAGGGTGCCCATGGCGCCGGAGAGCAGCAGGATGCCGAGGACGTCGAAGGAGCGCGGCGCGTTCTCCGCCCGGTGGTCCTTGAGGATCACCAGGCCGAGGACGAGCGCGAGGACGCCGACCGGCACGTTGATGAAGAAGACGGACTGCCAGCTGACGTGCTCGACGAGCAGGCCGCCGACGATCGGGCCGCCGGCCGTCGAGGCGCCGATGACCATGCCCCAGATGCCGATGGCCATGTTCAGCTTCTCGGCGGGGAAGGTGGCGCGCAGCAGGCCGAGGGCGGCCGGCATCAGCAGGGCGCCGAAGAGGCCCTGGAGGATGCGGAAGGCGATCACGGCCCCGATGGAGTCGGAGAGGCCGATCGCGCCGGAGGCGGCGGCGAAGCCCGCGATGCCGATGATGAAGGTCTGGCGGTGGCCGAAGCGGTCACCGAGCTTGCCGGCGGTGATCAGGGCGACGGCGAGCGCGAGCAGGTAGCCGTTGGTGATCCACTGGACCTGGGCGAGCGTGGCGTCGAGGTCGGCCTTGATGGCGGGGTTGGCGATCGCGACGATCGTGCCGTCGAGCGCGACCATCATCACGCCCACGGCCACGGCGAACAGGGTCAGCCAGGGATGGCCGCGCAGTCCCTTCGCCGGACCCGGTACGGGTCCCGGGGTGCCCCCCTGGCCCTGCGGGGCCTTTTCCACGGTGGTCTGACTAGTCATACCCGGAGGCTAGTGACAGTCGCTGACAATTGACAAAGCGATTCACGCGTCGGTAACTGTCACGTAGCTCACAGGTACCCTGAGCTGGACCAAATGGAGTGAAAACTCCCGTAAAACGCCCGAAGAGAAAACGGCTGAGAAGAGGACTCCGAGGTGACCCTGCCCGGTCTGCGCGAGCGGAAGAAGCAGCGGACGCGTGACGCGCTGATCCGGGTGGCCCTGGAGCTCTTCACCGCCCAGGGGTACGAGCGGACCACGGTCGACGAGATCGTCGAGGCCGTCGAGGTCTCCCAGCGCACCTTCTTCCGGTACTTCTCCTCCAAGGAGGAGGTCGCCTTCGCCGTCCAGCAGATGGTGGAGGAGCGCTTCGTCCGCTCCCTCGGGCAGCGGCCCCCGGCCGAGGGGCCCCTGGACGCGCTGCGCAACGCCGTCCTCTCCTCCTGGGACACGATCGGCGAGGCCATCACCGAGGTCGTCCCGGTCGGCCTTTACCTGCGCACCTTCCAGCTGATCGAGTCGACGCCCGCGCTGCTCGCCGTGCATCTGCGCCGCTCCACCGAGATGGAGGAGACGATCGCCCGGATCATCGCCGAGCGCGAGGGCGTCGACGTGGACGAGGACCCGCGGCCCCGGATCGCGGTGGCCGCGTTCAGCGGGGTGATGCGGGTGACCGGGCAGATGTGGGGCCGGGGCACGGACCAGAGCCTGGAGGCCATCCGCGCGCTCACCGAGGACTACCTCGACCACCTCGGCCCGGCCCTGGCCCCGCACTGGCGGGGCGGGGGCGGGGGCGCGGCCTAGGGGACGGGGCGCCCTCGGGGTCCCGGGTCTCCCGTGGCCTCCGGGCCCCTGCCGGGATCGCCTGCCAGGCCCTCCGGAACCGCCCCCGGTCCCCTGCCGGGACCGCCCACGGAAGCCCGCCCACAAGCCTCGTCCCTGCGGCCTCGGGGCCCGGAACCTCTCGTCGGGTCCACCCCCGGGATCCCATCCCCCGTGGTCACCGGAGCCGCCTCCGGGCTACCCGCCGGGTCGCCCCCGGGCCCCGGAACCTCCAGCCGGAGCTGCGTCCCAGGGGCCCGCCGGGACCTCCCCTCGTCTCCCGTCGAACCCCCCGCACCGCGCATCACGCGAAGGCGTGACCTGCGTCCCACCTGGTACGGAACCCGGGCCACCGCCCCGTAGGGTGGCGGCCCGTGACCCCTGTCGACGGCGCGTCCGCGCCCCTCGCCGCGCGTGCGCTGCTCGCGCTCGTCGTCGTGCTCGTGCTCCTGGCGACCACCGGGTGGACCACGGTCCGGCACCAGCCTCCGCCGGGGCCCTCGCGGGAGGCCGCGCTCGCGGCCTGGGCGGGCGAGCGCGTCGGCGGCCGGCCGCTGCCCGGACCGGCGGCCCCGCCCCGTACCGTCGCGGCGTTCTTCGCCGGGATCGGCCCGGCGGACGGGGCGCGGCTCGCCGCCCGGCACCCGTTCGTCGTCGGGAACCTCAACGGCGCCCCGGTCGCCCTCCGCTACCGCGCCAACCGGATCACGCTCACCCGCGCGTACGACGCCGAGCGCGGCCGGGTCCACGACCCCCGGCTCTCCCCCGAGGGCCGCCACGAGGCGCAGCGCCGGATCGACCGCTTCGCCTCGCTGCTGCGGCCGGGCCGCCGGATCCTCGCGTTCGACCCGACGGGGACGGGGCGGGCCGCCGAGGTCCTCGGGGACCTGGAGCGGGCCCGGCGCGTCTCGGTGGTCGTGCCCGGCGTCGACACCAACCTCCTCACCTTCCAGCGGACCCACGGCCGCTACGGGGCTCCCGCCGGCATGGCGCGGGCCCTCTACGACGCCGAGCGGCGGGCCGCGCCCGGCGCCCGGGTCGCGGTGATCGCCTGGGCCGACTACACCGCGCCCGCCGGGATCGGCATCGACGCGCTGACCGGCCGGCTCGCCGAATCCGGCGCCGCACGGCTCGTCGGACTGGCCGAATCGCTCCCCGGCGACTCCCGGGTGGCGCTCTTCTGCCACAGCTACGGCTCCGTGCTCTGCGGGGTCGCCGCGCCCCGGCTGCCCGCCCGCGTGACGGACGTGGCCGTCTCCGGAAGCCCCGGGATGCGGGTGGAACGGGCCGCCGACCTCGCCACCCCGGCCCGGATCTGGGCGATGCGGGACGCGGACGACTGGATCGCCGACGTGCCGCACCTGGAGGTGGGCGGGCTCGGGCACGGAGCGGACCCGGTGGCGCCCGAGTTCGGCGCGCGGCTGCTCTCGGCGGGCGGGGCCGCCGGGCACAGCGGCTATTTCGCGCCGGGCACGGTGAGCCTCGGCAACTTCGCCGCGATAGGCGTCGGGGCCTACCCGCGGCTGGTCTGCGCACGTGCCGACAGCGCTTGCCACGACGGAATATCCGGCGCGGAAGGGTCACGACGCGCGTAGATCCCATGATTTCAGGACCTTTCACAGGGGCGACGCCGGAGCGGGCGCCGCTTACGATGAGGCGTATGGGTGATGTGCTGGCCGGAATTCATGCCGCCTGGGAGTTCGAGAGCGACGCCCTCGTCATCCGCTTCGAACGGGGGATCCGCGCGCCGAAGCTGTTCCAGGTGCTGCGCGAACGCCGCGTACCGTACGAAGCGCTGGCGTCCGTGACGCTCACGCCCGGGAAACGGAACACCGTCGTGCTCCACGCCGTGCCGAGACCGGGCGCCGATCCGCTGATGGAGGCGGCCGCGGGGCAGCTCAAGGAGAGCTCCGATCCGTACCGGCTCGTGCTCCCGGCGGACCGGGAGACGCTCGCCGAGTACTACCGGGACGAACTGCGGGCGCTCCTGCCGCCGGAGCCGGGGGCCGCGGGGGCCGCCGGACACGGCGGGGGCGCCCTGTACGACGGCCTCGACGACCTGGACGACCTCGACGGACCCGGCCTGACGAACGGACCCGGCCTGACGGACGGGTTCGACGGTCCTGAGGAGGCGTACGGGGCCGGCGGGATCGTGACGCCCGCCGAGCGGTTCCTCGTGGCACCGCCCGCGGGGCCGCTGTCCTTCAAGGCGTACGACGGGAAGGCGTCCTTCGACGGCCGGGCGGAGGTCTCGTTCCGCTGGTTCTGGACGGGGGCCTCCTCGGAGAAGTGGAAGGCGGGCGACCAGACCTTCTCGGTACGGGACCTGTGCGGGATCGAGTGGCGCTCGCCCGACGTCTTCGACGGGCACCTGCGGCTGGTGCTCCGGGACGGCGGGCCCCGGCCGACCCAGCCCGACCACGACCCCGCGTCCGTCGTCTTCGGCCTCGGGTACGGGCTCGTCCACGAGTCCCTCCCCTTCGCCGCCGCCGTCCTCGCGGCGATCCGGGCCTCGGACCGGGCCCCCGTGCCCGTCGGGTCCCGTACCCCCGGCGCGGTGGCCGAAAGGATTCGCCACCTGGGCGAGCTGCACCGGGCGGGGCTGGTGACGGACGAGGAGTTCTCCGCGAAGAAGGCGGAGCTGCTCGCGGAGCTCTGAGCCCCGGGCCCTGAGCCTCCAGCCCCTGAGCCTCCGGGCCCTGCTCATCTGGCCCCTGGGACTCCGGATCCGAGCCCCTGGTCCCCGGGCCCCGGCTTCCCGGCTCCGAGCCCAGGGTCTTGAGCCCCCGGCCCCCGAGCCTCCGGGTCCCGAGACGCAGGTCCTGAGCCCCCGGCTCGGAGCCCTGAACCCCGAGCCCGGGCCCGAGCGCCATCAAAGAACCCCGGCGTCATACCCCGGTATCAGGCCGCGTCCCGGTCCCCGGTATGACGCCGGGGACCGGGGCCGCTGCCTACCCTGGGCGGGCCATGACCACCGCACCGCGGCCCGAGCCGCCCACCCCGCCCCGGCCCGACGAGCGGCCGTCCACGGCCCGGCCGTCCCCCGGCCCCCGGTCCGCCCCCGCCGGGACCCGGGCCCGGCGGGCGGTCGTCCGGGCGCGCGGGACGTTCCAGGGGTTCGGGGCCGCGCTCACCACCCCGACCACCCCCGGGGCGCCCCTCCTCGCCGACGCCTCCTCCCGCTGGGTGCGGCTGCTGCCGTACGTCGTCGCGCTCGCCTTCACCGCCTCGCTGCTCCCCACCACCGTCCTCCTGCTCACCGACGACTACGGCCTCAACGGCGCCCTCGCCGGAGCGGTCGGCACCGCGCAGACCGCGCCGCTGCTGCTCGCCGTCACCCGTCCCCTCCAGGCCTGGTGGGTGATCTTCGCCGCCGACGTGATCGGCGCGCTCCTGCTGCTCGCAGCCGACGGCACCCGTGCCCACCTGTGGCCCTGGCCCCCGCCGCTCGTCGTCGGCTACTGCGCGCTGATGCTCGCGCTCGGCCTGCGCGAGTCCCGCCGGGCGCTGTTCGGCGTCTGGCTGGCGACGGGCGCCGCCGGATACGTCCTGGAGGCGTTCCGGCCCGCCGGGTACACCAGCGTCCACACCCTGCTGTTCGTCCTGAGCGGGGTGCTGCTCCTGCTCACCTCGGCGGTACGCGCGCGGGGCGACGCCCAGCGGCGGCTCGCGGAGCAGGAGACCATCAGTGAGGCCGAGCGGTCCCGCCGCACGCTCCTGGAGGAGCGGGCCAGGATCGCGCGCGAACTGCACGACGTCGTGGCCCACCACATGTCCGTGATCACCGTGCAGGCCGATTCGGCGCCGTACCGCATCCCGGAGCTTCCCGACGCGGCCCGCGAGGAGTTCGGCTCGATCGCGGCGAGCGCGCGCGAGTCCCTCGCCGAGATGCGCCGGCTGCTCTCCGTGCTGCGCAGCGACGGCGGCGGGGGCGAGCTGGCCCCGCAGCCGGGGCTCGACCGGGTCCAGCAGCTGGTGGAGGCGACCGTACGGGCCGGGGTGCCGGCCGAGCTGCGGCTCGCCGCCGATCTCGGGGACGTTCCGCAGGCCGTGGGCCTGTCCGCGTACCGGATCGTGCAGGAGGCCCTCGCGAACGTCGTGCGGCACGCGCCCGGCGCCCCGACCCGGGTCGCGGTCCGGGCGGACGGGGGGTGGCTGACGGTCCTCGTCGTCAACGGGCCCTCCCTGGAGGACGGTTCGTCCGTCGAGCGGGGCGCCCCCGGCACCGGGCACGGGCTCGTCGGGATGAGGGAGCGCGTACGGTTGACCGGCGGCTCGCTGGACACCGGGCCGCTGCCCGACGGCGGCTTCCGGGTCGCGGCCCGGCTTCCCCTGCGCACGGAGGACCCCGCGTGACCATCCGCGTCATCATCGTCGACGACCAGGCCATGGTGCGGGCCGGTTTCGCCGCGCTGCTCGCCGCACAGCCCGACATCGACGTCGTCGGGGAGGCGCCGGACGGGCGGCGGGGCGTGGAGGTGGCGCGGTCGGCGCACCCGGACGTGGTCCTCATGGACGTGCGGATGCCCGAGCTGGACGGGCTCGCGGCGGCCCGCGAGATCCTGCACCCGCCGGCCGGGGTCACGCACCGGCCGAAGGTGCTGATGCTGACCACCTTCGACGTGGACGACTACGTGTACGAGGCGCTGCGCGCGGGCGCGTCCGGCTTCCTCCTCAAGGACGCGCCGCCCGCCGACCTGATCGCGGCGGTGCGGGTGGTGGCGGCCGGCGAGGCGCTGCTCGCCCCGTCCGTGACCCGGCGCCTGATCGCGGACTTCGCCGCCTCCCGCCCGGCCCCGCGCCGGGACACCGCGGCACTGCGCCTGAACGGCCTCACCCCGCGCGAGACGGAGGTCCTGGAGCTGATCGCCCGGGGCCTGTCGAACCAGGAGATCGCGGAGAGCCTGGTTCTCGCCGAGCAGACGGTGAAGACCCACATCGGCCGGGTCCTGGCCAAGCTGGACCTGCGCGACCGGGCCCAGGCGGTCGTCTTCGCCTACGAGTCGGGGCTCGTGACGCCGGGCACCGCCTGACCCGCCGGTACGGCCCGCCCTGGGGGAAACCCCACCCCCTCCCGGGGGCCGGCCGCTCCTCCACCCCCTACCCCGGTATCAAGGGGCGGTTGGCTCCCCGGTGTGACGTGCCGTCACCCACTCCCTTCCTACCTTCCTCCCGTCGCCGGACGACCGGCGGACGAGCGAGAAGCCGGAGAGGGAGGGCGGGCCCATGCGCCGCACTGCGAGGACCCTGATCACCGTGGCCCTGGCGGCCTTCGCGGTCGCCGGAACGGCCGGCTGGGCGTCCGGGGGTGCCCAGGAGGCCGTGACCGGGGCGCCGGTCGGGACGGGGGCGTGGGTGGGTGCGGGGCTGCCGGACCCGGAGGGGATGGGGCCGGCCGGGACCGCGCGGTTCTTCGCGGGACTCGATCCCGTACAGAGGAAGAGGCTGGTGCGGGAGCACCCGGCCGTCGTCGGGAACCTCGACGGGGCTCCTCTGGAGCTGCGGTACGAGGCCAACGCCCTGACGACGGAGGGGCGGTTCGGGGAGGCGCGGGTGCTCGCGCACGATCCGCGCGGCCGGGGGCAGGTGGCGCTGGTGTACGGGGACCTGGCGCGGGCCGCGCACGTGGCGGTGATCGTGCCCGGCTCCGACGTCGACGCCGGGCACGTCCGGCCGCTCGCGGACATGGCGGCCGCGCTGCGCCGGGCGACCGGGGACCGCACGGCCGTCGTCGCCTGGGCCGGGTACACCACCCCCGTCGGCGTCGGTCTGGACGCGGCCACCGGCCGGCTCGCCGAGGCCGGGGCCGAGCGGCTCGCCCGGTTCGCGGACGGCCTCGCGGCCGTCGGGGCGGCCGAGCCCTCGGTGTTCTGCCACAGCTACGGCTCGGTGGTCTGCGGGCTCGCCGCCCACGAGCTGAAGGCGAAGGACCTGGTGGTCTTCGGCTCGCCGGGGATGCGCGCGGAGAACGTCGCCGAACTCGGCACCTCCGCGCGGGTGTGGGCGGCGAAGGACCCCACCGACTGGATCGACCGCGTCCCGAACGTCTCCTTCGCGGGCCTCGGGCACGGCGCCGACCCCACCGGGCCGTCCTTCGGGGCGCGCCGGATCCCGGCGGAGGACGCGGCCGGGCACGGCGGCTACTTCGCGGCCGGGACCTCGTCCCTGCGGGCGTTCGCCGCGATCGCCGAGGGGGACGTGCGATGAGTTCCCTCGCCCTGATGAGCCGTACGGCCCGGCGGATCGAGGCCGCCACCCCCGCCCACCGCGACCGGGCGGTCGACGGGCTGCGGGCCGTCGCCCTGCTCGCCGTGCCCACCGGTCACTGGCTGCTCGGCGGCTTCACGCTCTCCGCCGACGGCGCGCTCCACAACGCCAGCCCGCTCTCCGCCTTCCCCGGGTTCGCGCCGGTCAGCTGGGTCCTCCAGATGCTGGGGATCTTCTTCCTGGTCGGCGGCTACGCGTCCGCCCTCTCGTACCGGCGCCGGAAGGGTTCCACGCGCGCGTGGCTCGGCGGACGGCTCGCCCGGCTCGGGCGGCCGGTCCTCGGGGTCACCGCCGTGTGGGCGGTGCTCCTGCCCCTGCTGCACTTCGGGCTCGGGGTGCCCGTGGACACCCTGCGGACGGCGTCCACGCTGGTGGTCCAGCCGCTGTGGTTCGTCGGGGTCTACGCGGTGGTCACCGCCCTCACCCCGTCCTGCGTATGGGCCGCCCGCCGGCTCGGAGCGTGGGCGGCGGCCCCGCTGCTCGGCTCGGTCGCCGTCGTCGACCTCCTGCGCTACGGGCCGTACGCCGACGCCGTGCCGTCCTGGCTGAGCCTCCTGAACGTCCTGCCCGGCTGGCTCTTCGCCTATCAGCTCGGCGTCTCGTGGGGCGAGGGCCGGGTGACCCGGCGCCACGCGTGGGGCCTGCTCCTCGGCGGGGCCGCACTCTTCGCCGTCCTGCTGCTCGTCTTCGGCTACCCGGCGTCGATGGTCGGCGTCCCCGGCGAGGCCCGCACCAACTCGCACCCGCCGTCGCTGCTCGTCCTCGCCCTCGCCGCCGCGCAGAGCGGCGCCGCGATCCTGCTCCGCGACCGGCTCGGCGCGCTCCTGCGGCGGCCCGCGCTCTGGGCCCCGGTCGTGGTCGTCAACCTCTCCGCGATGACCGTCCTGTGCTGGCACCAGACGGCGATGCTCGCCGCCGCCGTCCCCGCCGCGTACGCCGGGGAGGTCGCGGGCCTGGTCGGCGCGCCCGACTCGGCGGGCTGGATCCTGGCCCGGCTCGCCTGGATGCCGGTCTTCGCCGGGCTCCTCGTCCTGATCGGGCGGTACGCGCGGGGCTTCGAGTCCCCGTGGACGGAGGCCGGGCCCGCCCGCCGCGCCCTGGCGGGACTGCTCGCGGCGGGCTTCGGGGTGTTCGCCCTGGGGCTCGGGTGAACCCTTCCGAGGGGTGCTCAGACCTCCCGGCTCACCGACGTGAAGCTCATGTCCGGGTAGCGGTCGCCCGCCACCAGGCCGGCGATCGGCTCCAGCTCCGCCAGTTCGGCGTCGGTCAGGGTGATGCGGGTGGCGGCCGCGTTCTCCAGGAGGCGGGAGCGCTTGCGGGTGCCGGGGATCGGGACGACCGTGAGGCCGTGCACGGAGGCCCGCCGCTGGACCCAGGCGAGGGCGATCTGCGCCGGGGTCGCCCCGTGGGCGGCGGCGATCTTGCGGACCGGGTCGAGCAGGGCGGCGTTCCGCTCCGCGTTCTCGCCGGTGAAGCGGGGCTGGTGCGTGCGGAAGTCGCCGTCCGGCAGGTCCTTGGCGGCGTCCGCGAACGCCCCGGTCAGGAAGCCCCGGCCGAGCGGCGAGTACGGCACGACGGTCACGCCGAGGTCGGCGGCGGCGCCGACCGCGCTGCGCTCCACGTCCCGGGAGAAGAGCGACCACTCCGACTGGAGGGCGGCGATCGGGTGCACGGCGTGCGCCTCGCGCAGTTCGGGCCCGGTGACCTCGCTCAGCCCCAGGAAGCGGACCTTGCCCTCCCGGACCAGCTCCGCCATCGCGCCGACGGACTCCGCGAACGGGACCTGCGGGTCGCGGCGGTGCATGTAGTAGAGGTCGATGGTCTCGACGCCGAGGCGGCGCAGACTGTTCTCGACGGCGCTCCTGATGTACGCGGGGTCGTTGCGGATGCCCCGGTAGGAGGGGTCGTCGGCGCGCCGCTCGATGGCGAACTTGGTGGCGAGCACGACCTCGTCGCGGTGGGCGGCGAGGAAGGGCGCGAGGAACTCCTCGTTGGCGCCGCTGCCGTAGATGTCGGCGGTGTCGATGAGGGTGACGCCGGCCTCCAGGGCCGCGTCGAGGGTGTCGCGGGCGGCGGCCTCGTCGGTCGCGCCGTAGAACTCGCTGATGCCCATGGCGCCGAAGCCCTGGACTCCGACCTCCGGGCCGTCCTGGCCCCCGAGGCGTACGGTGTCGATCCTGGTCACGCTGGTCATGAAGGCGTTCCTCCGCATACGGTCCCGTAGTGGGCGATCTTGAAGTCGAGCACGGCGAGCGTGTCCTGGAGCTCGGTGACCCGGGCGAGGACGTCCCGCCGGGTGGCCTCCAGGAGTTCACGGCGTTCCTCACGGGTGTGGTCCCCGGCCCGCACCATCTCGGCGTACCGGACCATGTCGGCGACCGGCATCCCGGTCAGCCGCAGCTTGCCGACGAAGGCCAGCCAGTCCAGGTCGCGCGGGGTGAAGCGGCGCTGCCCCGTGTGCGAACGGTCGACGTGCGGCATGAGGCCGATCCGCTCGTACCAGCGCAGGGTGTGCGCCGTGAGACCGGTCAGGGCGGCGACCTCGCTGATGGTGTAGTGCTCCCGGGTACCGCTCGTGCTCGCGATCGCGCTCATGCCCCCACGCTAAAACCCTGGAGTGCACTCCAGGCAAGTGCTCCCAGTAGGCTCGGGCCCATGGAGAGCAGCCTGCCGAGTCTGGCGTCGATCGAGAACTGGCCCGTCCCCACCGCGGCCGCCGCCGTGGTCCGCGCGGACGGCACCCTCGCCGGGGCCCACGGCCCCACCGGGCGTCGCTTCCCGCTCGCCTCGGTGACCAAGCCGCTGGCGGCGTACGCGGTGCTCGTCGCGTACGAGGAGGGGGCGGTCGACCTGGACGAGCCGGCCGGGCCCGAGGGCTCGACCGTCCGCCACCTCCTCGCCCACACCTCGGGCCTGGCCTTCGACGAGAACCGGGTCCAGGCCGCGCCGGGCACCCGCCGGATCTACTCCAACACCGGCTTCGAGGCCCTCGGCGACCACATCGCGAAGGCCACCGACATCCCCTTCGCCGAATACCTGCACCAGGCGGTCCTGGAGCCGCTCGGCATGACCTCCACGACCCTGGAGGGCTCGCCGGCCAAGGACGGCGTGTCGACCGTCGACGACCTGGTGCGGTTCGCCGCCGAGGTGCAGGCGCCCCGGCTCCTCGACGCCCGGACCGTCCTGGACGCGATGACCGTCACGTACCCGGGCCTGACCGGCATCCTGCCCGGCTACGGGCACCAGCGGCCGAACGACTGGGGGCTCGGCTTCGAGATCCGCGACGGGAAGTCCCCGCACTGGACGGGCGCCGGCTCCTCGCCGCGCACCTTCGGGCACTTCGGGCAGTCCGGCACCTTCCTGTGGATCGACCCGGACGCGCGGGCCGCGTGCGTGGCGCTCACCGACCGGCCCTTCGGGCCGTGGGCGGTCGAGGCCTGGCCGGCGTTCACGGACGCGGTCCTGGCGGACCTGCGGGCGGCATAACCGGCCCGCGGGGGCCGTTTGTCGCGGCCGACGCGGGCAAAACGGAGTCCATGAGAGGCATCGACTCCGTCATAAGAACCGTGGCCCACGTCCTCGCCGGCATCCTGGTCGTCTGGATCCTCCTGGACCTGTTCGACGCGAACCGGGCGAACACCGTCGTCGACTGGTTCCACACCGCCGCCGACTGGCTCGCCGGCTGGTCGATCGGGCTCTTCGACGTCTCCGAGCACGTCGTTCAGGTGCTGCTCGACTACGGCATCCCCGCCGTCGTCTACGTGGCGATCGCCAACCTCGTCTCCCGCCGGACGTTCGCCCGGCGGTGAGCCGTCAGTCCTCGCAGCGGGCGGCGGGCAGGGTCCCGTCGGGGCCGGTGACCGTCACCTCGGCGCGGCCCGCCGGGTGTTCCGCGTGGGCGGCCGTGCAGACGAGCTGGCGGACGGCCGCCGCAGGGAGGCCCCGGACGGGGAAGGGGGCCCGGAGCCGGAGCGCCGAGGCGGATCCGGACGGGTCCGCCTCCACGTGCGGCGCCTGGTCGACGCCCCTCGGCAGGGCGGTGGTGACGCCGGTCGCGGCCTCGTGGGGCCTCGGGCCGGCCATCAGCGCGGCGAGGGCCTTGCCGGGGGCGACCCGGCCGCCGTGCGGGGTGCCGGTGGAGGTCTCGTACCCCGGGCCGAACCCGTCGTACGGGACCCGGCCGTCCTCCGCGCCGTCCGCCGGGCGGGTGGGGGACGGGACGGCGAGCGGCCCGACGTCCCGGACCATCGGCAGCGACTGCCCGTCGGGGCCGAGGAAGTAGAGGACCATCCGGTCCTCGGGGACCGGCTGGACGACGACGGTCGCGGCCTCGCCCGCCTCGACCACGTCGGTCTCCTGTATGCCGCAGCCGGCCAGGGCGAGCAGCGCGAGCAGGGCGGCGCCGGTCCGGCGCCTCACAGCGGCGTCCGTACGGTGAACACGGCCCCGCCCTCCGGCCGGTTGGCGGCCGTGACGGTGCCGCCGTGGAGCCGTACGTTCTCCAGGGTGATCGCGAGGCCGAGGCCGCTGCCCGCCGAGCGGGTCCTGGCCCGGTCCGCCTTGTAGAAGCGGTCGAAGACGTGCGGCAGGACCTCCGGGTCGATGCCCGGGCCCCGGTCGGACACCTCCGTCACCAGCACGTCCCCCTCCGCGTACAGCCGGACCGTGACCGGCGCCTCGCCGTGCCGCAGGGCGTTGCCGACGAGGTTGGCGACGACGACGTCGAAGCGGCGCGGGTCGAGCCTGGCCCTGATCCCCTCCGTGAGCCGCGGGACGACCCGCGCCGGATCGTTCCAGCGGCGGTGCTGGAGGGTCTTGCGGACGCAGTCGGCGGCGTCGACCTCGTCCGTGTGGAGCTCGGCGGCGCGCGCGTCGAAGCGGGAGATCTCCATCAGGTCCTCGACCAGCACGGCGAGCTTCCCGGTCTCGGCGCTGATCAGGCGGACCGCGCGGGCGGTGTCGCTGTCGAGGCTCCCGGCGTCCTCGTCCAGGACCTCGGTGACGGCGAGCATCCCGGCGAGCGGGGTGCGCAGTTCGTGCGAGACGTCGGAGGCGAAGCGGCGGGCGCGGGCCTCGGCCTCGCGGAGTTCGGTGACGGAGCGTTCGAGCCGGGCGGCCGACTCGTTGAACGTGCGGGCCAGGTCGGAGAGTTCATCGCCGCCCTTGATGTGGATGCGGGTGTCGAGGCGGCCCTGTCCCATGCTGTGGGCGGCGTGCCGCAGCTCCCGCACGGGCCGCAGGACGCCCCGGGCGGCGAGGAGCGCGGGGATCAGGGCGACGGCGAGGGCGGGCAGGGCGCCGTCGCGGGCGGCGGTGACCATGGCCTCGACGTTGGCCTCCTCCTCGTTCAGCTCCATGACGGCGTAGAGGACGAGGCCGGTGGGCCGGGCGGTTCCCTCGGTGGGGTGGGACCGGAAGACGGCGGGGACGGCGATGGTCAGGTAGGGGGTGCCGCCCTTCACGACCCGCTGGAAGCCGGCGTGCGGGGAGGCGTCCCCGGCCCGGGCGCGGGCCCGCAGTTCGGGGGTGATGACGGAGGAGGCGGGCCGGTCGGTGGAGGAGACCCGGACGGTGCCGTACTCGGCGTAGACGCGCCAGGGGCGGGGTTTGCCCTGGCGGGCGATCCGGAGGAGGTCGGTCCGCAGGCTGTCGGGGTCGACGGGCAGGGTGACGTAGAGCGCGTCGACCTGCTCGCGGAAGGCGGAGACGGCGGTGTTCTGGGTCTGTTCCAGGATGGCGTTGCGGGCGGCCCGGTAGGTGAGGGCGGCGGTGGTGCCGCAGCCGACGGCGGCGACGAGCAGGAAGGCGAGGACGAGGCGGGTCCGCAGACCGAAGGGGTGGGGGCGCAGGCGCGGGGCGCGTGCCCGGCGGCGGCTTCCGGAAGGGAAGCCCGTGATCCCGCGGAGCTTCACAGCGGTCCGAAGCGGTAGCCGAAGCCTCGCAGGGTCTGGATGTAGCGGGGCTCCCCGGGGACGTCCTCGATCTTGTTGCGGAGCCGGCGGACGCAGGCGTCGACCAGCCGGGCGTCCCCGTGGTAGCTGTGCTCCCAGACGTGTTCGAGGAGCTGCTGCCGGCTGAAGACCTGCTCGGGGGCGGCGGAGAGGTGGAGCAGCAGCTTCATCTCGGAGGGGGCGAGGGCGATCCGCTCGCCCGCCTTGGCGACGGTGAGCCCGGCCCGGTCGATGGCGAGCGCCCCGTGGGACTCGACGGCGGACCGCCCGGAGCCGGGCTCCTCGATCCGCCGGAGCACGGCCCGTATCCGCGCCTCGATGACCTCGGTGCGGGCGGGTTTGACGATGTAGTCGTCGGCTCCGGCCTCCAGGCCGACGACGACGTCGAAGTCGTCGCCCCGGGCGGTCAGCATGATGATCGGCAGCTGGCTGTTCTCCCGTACCCGTCGGCAGACCTGGACGCCGTTCATGCCGGGCAGCATCAGGTCGAGCAGAAGCAGGTCCGGCCGGAAGTCGCCGAGCGCGGCGAGCCCCGCCTCGCCGGTGGGGGCGGTCCGCACCTCGTGCCCGCGCCGCCGCAGCCCGAGTTCGACGCCCTCGCGGACGGAGGGGTCGTCTTCTATCAGGAGCACGCGGGGCATCTGTGGAGTATCCCAAGGTCGTCGGAGGGGGTCACGCGCGGCGGGCGGGGGGCCGGAGCCGTCCCAACAGGTCCCGCAGTTCGGTGAGGCGCAGGGGCCGGGCCAGGACGGCGAAGACGGCCAGGATCGCGAGCGCCCCGGCGAGCCCGGCGGGGACGGCCCCGGCCGGGCCGGTCAGGTCGGTGACGAGGAGGCCGTACCCGGCGGCGGGCACGGCGGCGACGAGCAGCCGCGCGAGCCCGGCGGCGGAGCCCCCGGCATCCCCGGGCTCCCGGGTCCCCCCGCTCCCGAGCCGTCGCCGCAGCGCGTACGCCGTCACGCCCCAGCCCGCCCAGAGCGCCAGCGAGTACGCCCCCGCCATGCCCGCGACGGTCCAGCGCGCGGGGAGCAGGAGGTACGCGGCGAAGGAGAGGCCCGCGTTCAGCCCGGCGATCACCAGGTTGAGCAGGAAGGGGGTGCGGGTGTCGCGCAGGGCGTAGAAGGCGCGGGTGCACACGTACTGGCCGGAGAGGGCGATCAGGCCGGGCGCGAGGGCCATCAGGATCCAGGACATCGCGCGGATGTCGTCGTCGCCGGTCGCCCCGTACCGGAAGACCACCGTCATCAGGGGCACGGCGAGCGCGAGGAGCGCGCAGGCGGCGGGGACGACGGCGGCCGAGCTGGTCCGCAGCGCGTACGAGACGTCCCGCCGGACCCCGGCGAGGTCGCCGTCGGCCGCCGAGCCGCTCATCCGGGGCAGCAGCGCGGTCACCAGGGAGACGGTGATGATCCCGTGCGGGACGGCCCACAGCAGATAGGCGTTGTTGTATCCGGCGAGGCCCGCGCCGCCGCCGGTCGCCGAGCCGCCCGCCGAGGTGGCGATCCAGGTGGTCACCCAGTACGCGCCCTGGTTGGTGAGGACGAGCAGGACCAGCCAGCCGGCCGACCGCAGCGGGGCCGTGAGGCCGCTGCCGCGCCAGTCGAAGCGGGGCCGCCAGCGGAACCCGGCGGCGCGCAGCGGGGGGACGAGGGCGAGGGCCTGGAGCGCGATCCCGGCGGTGGTGCCCCAGCCGAGGAGCGCGGTCTCCCCGGCGCTGAGCGCGCCCCCGTCGCTCACGACCAGGAAGAGGCCGAAGACCGCCACCACGACCACGTTGTTGAGGACGGGCGTCCACATCATGGCGCCGAACCGCCCCCGGGCGTTGAGGACCTGCCCGAGGAGCGTGAAGAGCCCGAGGAAGAGGATCTGCGGGAGGCAGGTCCGGGCGAAGGCGACGGTCATGTCCCGCTGCGCGCCCGTGTAGTCGGTGTACGCGTCGACGATGACGGGCGCGGCGAGCACGGCGGCGGCGGTGAGCGCGACGAGGGCGAGCGCGCAGAGGGTGAGGAGCCGGTCGGTGTAGGCGACGCCGCCGTCCTCGTGCTCCTTGGCGGCCTTGACCAGCTCGGGGACGAAGACGGCGTTGAGGGCGCCGCCGAGGAGCAGCGTGTAGACGATCGTGGGGACGGAGTTCCCGACCGCGTAGCCGTCGGCGACGACGGCCGCGCCGAGCGCGGCGGCGACGACGGAGGCGCGGACGAAGCCGGTGGCACGGGAGACGAGCGATCCGGCGGCCATGAGGGCGCCGCTGCGCAGGACGGAGGCGGGCTTCGGCTCCGGGGCCCGCGCGGTGGGCGCGGTCGGCGCGGTGGCCGGGGTGGTGGCCGTCATCGGCGGGCCAGGTAGGCCCGGAAGGCGCGGTAGAGCGCCTGGTTGGTCGTGCCCCGCATCGGTGTCTCCCACTCCCCCAGCGTTTCGACGACCCGGCCGCCCGTGCCGAGCTTCCAGCGCAGGAGGCCGTGGGCGCGGTCGTCCGGGTCGAGGGTGGAGGGTACCCCGCGCAGGTCGTAGACGGCGGCGCCGAGGGCGTGGGCGTCGAGCATCATGCGCCACTGGAGGGCGTTGGAGGGCCGGACCTCGCGGCGGTGGTCGGCGGAGGCGCCGGTCTGGTACCAGACGCGTCCGCCCACGGCGACCATGGTGTGCGCGGCGAGGACCTCGCCCCCGTGGCGGGCCAGGTACAGCTTCATCCGGCCCGGCTCCTCGGCGTTGAGGACGGCGTACTGGCGCTCGTAGTACGCGAGGGAGCGGCCGAGCCGGAATCCGTCCCGTTCCTCCGTGACGCGGAGCAGGCGGTGGAACTCGGGCAGGTCGGCGGCGGACCCGACGGTGACCTCGACGCCGGCCTTCCGCGCCTTCCGCACGTTCCTGCGCCACTCCTGGTTGAGCCCGGCCCACAGGTCGTCGGTGGTGCGGCCGGTCAGCGGGACCTGGAAGACGTGCCGGGGCTGGGCGTCGGCGCCGTCCTCGGAGTCGCCGCCGCAGCGGTGCCATCCCCGGGCCCTGAGGCGTTCGGCGACGGCGGTCCCGAGCGGGTCGACCTCGTCGGCGAGGACGTCGGAGAGCCGCCGTCCGGGCCCGGTGGCGGCCTTGACCGTGGCGGCGTTCCAGCGGCGGTGGGCGGGGGTGGGCCCGATGCGCACGGCGAAGGCCCCGGAGGCGGTCAGGTGCGCGAGGAGCGGCCCGAGCCAGCCGTCCAGGTCGGGGTCGGCCCAGTCGGCGACGGGTCCTTCGGGGAGGTAGGCGAAGTACTTCCGGGTCCCGGGGAAGGGCCGCAGCAGCACGAGCGCGACGCCCGTCAGCCCGCCCCCCTCGGGCCCCCATCCCACCAGTTGGTGGCACCAGCCCTCCTTCACCCCGGCCCAGGCGGGCACTTGGAGGAAGCTGGGGCCGTCCGCTCCCCCACGGGTCGCGAGGAACGCCCGGTACGCCTCGGGGGTCACGGGGCCGAGCCGGAAGGGAGCGGGTCGTTCGACGGACGCGGCCGTCACGAGCAGCGCTGGCACAACGAGGGCCTCCTGGTTCCGCCCCTCGGTGGTGGGGCGCACAGCAGGCTCACAGCCGAATGCGACCGGGTCGCGCGGCGTGTGTGACCGGACGATGACCGTTCCGTCGCAGCCCATGTCACACGGCTGTTCGGAAACCTCCGCGCCGTTCCGGCCGTCCTACAGTCCGGAACAACCCACTCTTTCCCACTCGCGGAGGCCTTCCGTGCTGCCGATACGCACATCCCGTCCCACCCTCGCGGCCGTCGCCCTGGCCGTCTCGCTCACGGCCTGCTCGGCCCAGGCGGCGGACAAGAGTCCGGCGGAACGGTCCTCGGCGCCACCGGCGAAGGTGACCGTCGTGGACAAGGCTGCGGGCAAGCCGGTGACGGTGACGGCCGCGAACGGCAAGCTGGCCTCGGTGCGGATCACGGACGCGAAGGGCGGGACCCTCCCCGGCCGTACGGACGCGAGCGGCACGCGCTGGACGTCGGACCGCAAGGCGGCCCCGGGCACCTCGTACACGGCGGAGATCACCTCCAGCAACGCCGACGGCCAGGAGACAACCAGCCGCTCGTCCTTCTCGACCCCGGAGGCCGAGAAGGTCAACAAGCTGACCCTGGCGCCGGGCAAGAACACCACCGTGGGCATCGCCCACCCCCTCTCGATCGTCTTCGACCACCCGGTGACGAAGAAGGCGGACGTCGAGAAGCAGCTCAAGGTGACGACCTCGAACGACACCGAGGGCTCCTGGGGCTGGGTCAAGGACTGGTCGGGCCGCGACCGGGCCGACTGGCGGCCGAAGGAGTACTGGAAGCCCGGTACGAAGGTCACCCTCAAGGCCGACCTCAACGGCACGGACTCGGGCGGCGGCTGGTTCGTACGGGACTACGCCACGGGCTTCACGGTGGGCGACGCCCAGGTGGTGAAGGTGGACCTGGACAGCCACAAGCTGACGGTGCGGAAGAACGGCAGCACCGTCCGCACGATCCCGGTCTCCGGCGGCACGCCCGGCGGCGACAAGCGCTCCTGGCGGGGCACGGCCGTCCTGATGGCGAAGGAGGGCACCATCAACATGAACTCGGAGACCGTCGGCCTCGGCGACGCCTACGACAAGATGGTCGACTACTCGATGCGCCTGACCTGGTCAGGCATGTACGCCCACGCGGCCCCGTGGAACGCCCGCTACTTCGGCAACTCCAACCACAGCTCGGGCTGCATCGGCATGAGCGACGAGAACGCGGCCGCCCTCTACGCCCTGGTGAAGCCGGGCGACCCCTTCGAGATCAAGGGCGCCGACACCAAGGGCACGGTGGCCGAGGGCAACGGCTACGGCGCGTGGAACGTGAGCTGGGCGGACTGGAAGGCGAAGAGCGCGCTGAGCTGAGCCCGCTCCCCAACAGGCCCACCCACAAGGGTGGTTTACGCGATTCACGCCTCCGGCCCGCGACTCCCTGACTACGCTCGGCGACGCAGCGACAGGAACGCCGTAGGCCGGAGGTACTGACCGTGGTCAACATCCAGGAGCTCGACCCCAACGCTTCCCCTCTGGACTACTACGGCTGGGAACTCCGCCGCCGCAGGGAGGAACACCGACTCACGCAGCAGCAGCTCGGGGACGCCATCTTCTGCACGGGCTCCCTCGTCGGCCAGATCGAGACGGCGAGGAAGCTCCCCACCCGCGAGTTCTCGGAGCGGGTGGACGCGGCCCTCGGCACGGACGGGGCGTTCTGCCGACTGGTCGGCCTGGTGCTGCGCAGCCGACTGCCGGCGTGGTTCCAGCCGTACGCGGACCTGGAGGCGCGTGCCACGTACATCTCCGTCTTCCAGGCGCAGGTCGTGTACGGCCTGTTGCAGACGCCCGAGTACGCGCGGGCGCTGCTGGCCGTCGACTACCCGGACAAGACCGAGGAGATGGTGGCGGCCCGGCTCGAACGCCAGCGCATCCTCGCGCGCGATGAGCCACCGGCCCTGTGGGTCGTCCTGAGCGAGGCCGCACTGATGCAGGAAGTGGGCAGCCGCGAGGTCATGCGCGAGCAACTGGCCCACCTGTTGACCTTCCGCGACAACCCTTGGGTCCACATCCAGGTACTGCCGTTCTCGGCCGGTGAACACACGGCGCTCATGGGGTCGTTCAATCTCCTCAGGTTCGAGGACGACCCCGACATCTTCTACGCCGAGAGCTATGACCAGGGGCACATGACCGCCAATCCCTCCGTGATCAAGGACCGTTCGGTCGGCTACGCTCGGCTGCAAGCCACGGCCCTCTCTGTCGAGGACTCGGCGGCACTGATCGCTCGCGTGATGGAGGAACGCTATGGAGACCCGTCCTGACCTGACCGGAGCACGGTGGCGGAAGTCGTCGTACAGCGGAACCAACGGCGGTGACTGCGTCGAGGTCGCCGACGGCTTCCCCGGCGCCGTCCCGGTCCGCGACAGCAAGAACCCGGCGGGCCCGGCCCTGGTCATGGGCGCCGAGGCGTGGCAGGCGTTCGTGGAGGGGCTCCGCTAGGAGCCCCTCCACGTCACGTCATACCGGTTTCGAGCCGGTCAGTGGTCTTGCCGGGGTGTCTGGGAGCGAAAGCTGTGGCCGAGTTCGGCGCCCAGTCCGTAATAGTGGCGGAAGTTGTAGATCAGCGGGCTCCACGCGGACGGATCGATGTGCTGGGATCCGGGCACGACGACATGCGGATGGGCGTGGACCCTGAGCACGTGGGCTTCGACGATGAGGAACGCCCCGGAGGCGTCGGGTTGGACCCGGGCGGCACGTGCCTCCAACTGGATGGGGCATTCGGCGGCCCTGGGCGGCCGGATCAGCTCGGAGGGTTCAGGTCGCAGGCCGGCGGCGGCGAACTTGTCCGGCTCGAAGCGGAAGGTGCCGCGCTTGCTGACGGGTATCGGGCTGCGTCCGGTCAGCGGTGCCAGCCGCTCCACCGCCGGCCACTGGGCCGGCGCGGGGAGGTTGACCACGAGATCGGGGCGGCTGAGGAGATTGTGCGCGGTCTGTCCCTCGGGACCCAGACCGAGGACGAGGACATGGCCGAGCGCCCAGGCCGAGGACATCGGCGCCAGGTTGAAGGAGCCGTTCTCGTTCTCCGTCGAGATCAGTACGACCGGCGTTCCGAAGTACAGAACGCTCGGCTCGATGGTCAGATGGGCGGCCGATGCGTCGGGCACGGTGCCGGATGTCGCGGTGTTCATGGGAATCGACCCTAGGGCGGGGACTCTTCGGTGATCACCGAAGAATCTCCCGGTGGACGAGGGACGGCGATGCGCGACGCATGACGCGCACCCGGAGGGCCCGGCGCATCGGCCGACCCGCGAGACGGTCGGGAGCACACGCCTAACCCAGGCGCCGCATCTCCCACACCAGTACCTCCGCGTCACCGGTCGCGAGCAGGCTCAGGCCCTTCTCGTCGGTGGCGCGGGCCGCGTCGCCCGTGGCGAGTTCCTCCGTGCCGACGCGGACCGTGCCGCGTGTCACGTGGGCGTAGACGAAGTCGCCGTCCGGGAGCGGTGCGCGTTCGGCGTTCTTCAGGCGGTGGACGCGGAGGGTCGCGCCCGGGACCTCGTACGCGAGGTCCCCGTCGTGGCCCCGTACCACCTCGTACGTCGGCTTTCCGTCGAACGACGGCGGGGCGAGCCACATCTGGACGAAGACCAGGGGGGTGTCGGCGTCGTTGCGTTCGACGTGGCGGACGCCGGAAGCCGCGCTCAGGTGCTGGAGGTCGCCCGCGCGGACGACCGTCGCGCGGCCCGTCGAGTCGCGGTGGGTGAGTTCGCCCGACACGACCCAGGTGACGATCTCGGTGTGGCTGTGCGGGTGCTCGTCGAACCCGGCCCCCGGGGCGAGGCGCTCCTCGTTGCAGGCGACCAGCGAACCGAAGCGGAGGTTGTCGGGGTCGTAGTGCGGGCCGAAGGAGAAGGCGTGCCGGGTCTCGATGCCGGTCGCCGGGTCGCCCCCGGGGTACCGCTCGCCCGCGCGCTGGATGCGTATCACGTGCCCCACCGTAGCCACCCCGTCCCGCCCGCGCCGGAGGCGATCCCGCCCCGGCCCCGCACGCCGGCGTCCGGATAAGGCAGTCTTGTCCCCGTGCCTGAACCCGTGAACGCCTCCCACCCGCACTCCGCGACCCTGAAGCGCCTCGAACAGTCCTCCGGGCGGCTCGCCGCCGGCGCCATCGCGCGCATGGACGAGACGCTGCCGTGGTACCGCGCGATGCCGCCCGAGAACCGGTCGTGGATCGGTCTGGTCGCCCAGGCCGGCATCGCCGCGTTCACGGAGTGGTTCCGGCACCCGGAGACCCCGCAGGCGATCTCCACGGACGTCTTCGGCACCGCACCCCGCGAGCTGACCCGGGCGATCACCCTGCGCCAGACCGTGGAGATGGTCCGGACCACCATCGAGGTCATGGAGTCGGCGATCGAGGAGGTCGCCGCCCCGGGCGACGAGTCGGTGCTCCGCGAGGCGCTCCTCGTCTACGCCCGGGAGATCGCCTTCGCCACGGCCCAGGTGTACGCACAGGCGGCCGAGGCCCGGGGCGCGTGGGACGCGCGCCTGGAGTCACTCGTGGTGAACGCCGTGCTGTCCGGCGAGGCGGACGAGGGCGCGGTCTCGCGGGCCGCCGCACTCGGCTGGAACTCCCCGGACCACGTGTGCGTACTGCTCGGTACGGCCCCGGACGGGGACAGCGAGCTGACGGTGGAGGCCATCCGCCGGGCCGCCCGGCACGCCAAGCTCCAGGTCCTCACCGGGGTCCTCGGGAACCGGCTCGTCGTGATCGCGGGCGGCAACGACAACCCCCTCGCGGTGGCGAAGGCCCTGATCGGACCGTACGCGGCGGGTCCGGTGGTGGCCGGCCCCGTGGTCCCCGACCTGCTCGCGGCGACCCGCTCCGCGCAGGCCGCCGCGGCCGGTCTCAAGGCCTGCTCGGCCTGGCAGGACGCCCCCCGCCCGGTCCTCGCGGACGATCTCCTGCCGGAGCGCGCGATCGCCTCGGACCCGTCGGCGCGCGAGCAGTTGGTGGAGGAGATCTACAGACCGCTGGAAGAAGCCGGGTCGGCGCTTCTGGAAACTCTCAGTGTGTACCTGGAGCAGGCGAGCAGCCTGGAAGGCGCGGCGCGGATGCTCTTCGTCCACCCGAACACCGTGCGCTACCGGCTTCGACGTGTGACCGACGTCACCGGCTGGTCACCCTCCGACGTCCGTTCCGCCTTCACCCTGCGGATCGCGCTCATCCTGGGACGCTTGGCCGACGGGGATACGCAGTCCTAGACTTTTGTCGAACACCAACAATTCCCCCGACGGTTCTTCGTCCTTGTCCCCACGGGCGCTCGGAGCCGTCCCCAAGAGAGAGTGTGAGGGTGCTCGTACTCGTCGCTCCCGGCCAAGGCGCCCAGACGCCCGGCTTCCTGACCCCCTGGCTCGAACTCCCCGGCGCCGCCGACCGCGTGGCGGCCTGGTCCGACGCCATCGGGCTCGACCTCGCCCACTACGGCACGAAGGCGGACGCGGACGAGATCCGTGACACCGCCGTGGCACAGCCCCTGCTCGTCGCCGCCGGTCTGCTCTCCGCCGCCGCGCTCGGCGACGACCTGGCGCCCGGCGTGGTCGCCGGTCACAGCGTCGGCGAGTTCACCGCGGCCGCGTTCGCGGGCGTCCTCGACGACACGGCGGCGCTGCGCCTCGTGCGGACCCGCGGACTCGCGATGGCCGAGGCCGCCGCGATCACGGCGACCGGCATGTCGGCGCTGCTCGGCGGTGCCCCCGAGGTGACCGTCCCGCACCTGGAGAAGCTCGGCCTGACGGCCGCGAACGTGAACGGCGCGGGCCAGATCGTGGCCGCCGGCACCCTGGAGCAGCTGGCCGCCCTGGAGGCGGACAAGCCCGAGGGCGTCCGCCGCGTCGTGGCGCTCAAGGTCGCCGGCGCCTTCCACACGCACCACATGGCCCCGGCCGTGGCGAAGCTGGAGGAGGCGGCGGCCCTGCTGTCGCCGTCCGCCCCGACCACCCGGTACGTCTCCAACAAGGACGGCCAGGTCGTCATGGACGGCGCCGAGGTGGTGTCCCGTCTGGTCGGCCAGGTGGCGAACCCGGTCCGCTGGGACCTGTGCATGGGGACCTTCCGCGACCTGGGCGCGACGGCGCTGATCGAGGTGTGCCCCGGCGGCACCCTGACCGGCATCGCCAAGCGGGCCCTGCCGGATGTGGCCACGGTCGCCCTGAAGACTCCCGACGACCTCGACGCGGCCCGTACGCTCGTCGCCGAGCACGCGGCCGTCTGACTAGGAGTGTCGAGAAGCATGTCGAAGATCAAGCCCAGCAAGGGCGCCCCGTACGCGCGGATCCTCGGCGTGGGCGGCTACCGTCCCACCCGGGTCGTGCCGAACGAGGTGATCCTCGAGAAGATCGACTCGTCCGACGAGTGGATCCGCTCGCGCTCCGGCATCGCCACCCGTCACTGGGCCTCTCCGGAGGAGACCGTCGCCGCGATGTCGGTGGAGGCCTCCGGCAAGGCCATCGCGGACGCCGGGATCCGTCCCGAGCAGATCGGCGCCGTGGTCGTCTCCACGGTGTCGCACTTCCACCAGACCCCGGCGATCGCGACGGAGATCGCGGACCGCATCGGCGCCGGCAAGCCCGCCGCGTTCGACATCTCCGCCGGCTGCGCGGGCTTCGGCTACGGCCTGACGCTCGCCAAGGGCATGATCGTCGAGGGTTCGGCGGAGTACGTGCTCGTCATCGGCGTCGAGCGGCTCAGCGACCTGACGGACCTGGAGGACCGCGCGACGGCCTTCCTGTTCGGCGACGGCGCCGGTGCCGTGGTCGTCGGTCCGTCGGACGAGCCGCACATCGGCCCCACGGTCTGGGGTTCCGAGGGCGACAAGGCGACGACGATCAAGCAGACCGTCCCGTGGGACGCGTTCCACGGCGGCGACGTCTCGAACCTGCCGCTCAACCAGCAGGGCGAGATCAAGTTCCCCGCCATCACGCAGGAGGGTCAGGCGGTCTTCCGCTGGGCCGTCTTCGAGATGGCGAAGGTCGCCCAGCAGGCCCTGGACGCCGCCGGCATCTCGGCGGACGACCTGGACGTCTTCATCCCGCACCAGGCGAACATGCGGATCATCGACTCGATGGTGAAGACTCTGAAGCTGCCGGAGCACGTCACGGTCGCCCGTGACGTGGAGACCACCGGCAACACCTCGGCCGCCTCGATCCCGCTCGCCATGGAGCGGCTCCTGGCGACCGGGAAGGCGAAGAGCGGCGACACCGCGCTCGTCATCGGCTTCGGGGCGGGTCTCGTCTACGCCGCGACGGTCGTTACCCTCCCCTAGGCACCCGGATCTCCCGGAAGCCCCTTACCGAAGCAATCACAGAAGGAGCGCCACCATGGCCTTCACCCAGGAGCAGATCGTCGAAGGTCTCGCCGAGATCGTCAACGAGATCGCCGGCATCCCGACCGAGGACGTCCAGCTGGACAAGTCCTTCACCGACGACCTGGACGTCGACTCGCTGTCCATGGTCGAGGTCGTCGTCGCCGCCGAGGAGCGGTTCGAGGTCAAGATCCCGGACGAGGACGTCAAGAACCTCAAGACCGTGGGCGACGCCGTCGACTACATCCTGAAGAACCAGGGCTGATCCGGCCCTCGCTGTTCCGGTCAGCCACCCGGCGGTGGCGCCGCATTCCGACCATCACACACATGGAGAACGAATTCCTGTGAGCTCGACCAATCGCACCGTGGTCGTCACCGGTATCGGCGCAACCACACCGCTGGGTGGCGACTCCGCATCGACCTGGGAAGGTCTGATCGCGGGGCGCTCCGGCGTCCGTCCGCTCGAGGGCGAACGTTTCGCCGAGCTGCCCGTCAAGATCGCCGCGACGGCCGCCGTCGAACCCGGCGACGTCCTTCCCCGCCCGCTGGCCCGCAAGCTGGACCGCTCGGCGCAGTTCGCCGTGATCGCGGCCCGCGAGGCGTGGGCCGACGCGGGCTACACCGCTCCCGCCGGTGAGGACGAGAAGATCGCGCCCGAGCGGCTCGGTTCCGTCATCGCCTCCGGCATCGGCGGTGTCACCACGCTGCTCGACCAGTACGACGTGCTGAAGGAGAAGGGCGTCCGCCGCGTCTCCCCGCACACCGTCCCCATGCTCATGCCCAACAGCCCCTCGGCGAACGTGGGTCTGGAGGTGAACGCCCGGGCGGGCGTCCACACCCCGGTCTCCGCGTGCGCGTCGGGCGCCGAGGCGATCGGCTACGCCGTCGAGATGATCCGCACCGGCCGTGCGGACGTGGTCGTCGCCGGTGGCACCGAGGCGGCGATCCACCCGCTGCCGATCGCCGCCTTCGCCAACATGATGGCGATGTCCAAGAGCAACGACGAGCCCGAGAAGGCCTCGCGCCCGTACGACACCGGCCGTGACGGCTTCGTGCTCGGCGAGGGCGCGGGCGTCGTGGTCCTGGAGTCCGAGGAGCACGCGAAGGCGCGCGGCGCGCGCGTCTACTGCGAGGTCCTGGGCCAGGGCCTGTCGGCCGACAGCCACCACATCGCGCAGCCCGAGCCGACCGGCCGGGGCATCGCGGCCGCGATGCGGAACCTGCTGGACTCGACGGACCTGAAGCCGTCGGAGGTCGTCCACCTGAACGCGCACGCCACGTCGACGCCGCAGGGCGACACCGCCGAGATCAAGGCGCTGCGGAACGTCCTGGGCGACGACCTGGACCACGTCGCGATCTCCGCGACGAAGTCGATGACGGGTCACCTCCTGGGCGGCGCGGGCGGCATCGAGACCGTCGCGACGGTCCTGGCGCTGTACCACCGCCTCGCCCCGCCGACCATCAACGTCGACGAGCTGGACCCGGAGATCGACGCGGACATCGTCCGCGGCGAGGCCCGCCCCCTCCCGGAGGGCACGGTCGCCGCGATCAACAACAGCTTCGGCTTCGGCGGCCACAACGTGGTCCTGGCGTTCCGCACGGTCTGATCCGGTCGGTACGGACGCACCGGAGGCCCGCCCCCTGGCTCGGGGGGCGGGCCTCCGTCGTGTCCAGGGGCCGTCAGACGACCTGGTGGAGCCAGCGGACCGGGGCGCCCTCGCCCGCGTAGCGGAAGGGTTCCAGTTCGTCGTCCCAGGGCTTGCCGAGGAGTTTGGCGATCTCGGCCTCCAGGGGGGTCTCGCCCTGGGCGGAGCGCGCCAGGGCGGCCCGGAGGCGGTCCTCGGGGACCAGGATGTCGCCGTGCATTCCGGTGACGGCGTGGAAGATGCCCAGGTCGGGGGTGGCGCTGTAGCGCTCGCCCTCGGCGGTGGGGCAGGGCTCCGCCGTGACCTCGAAGCGGAGCATCCGCCAGCCCCGGAGGGCGGAGGCGATCCGGGAGGCCGTGCCGGTCTCGCCCTTCCAGGAGAGCTCGGCTCTCCAGGTGCCGGGGGACGCCGGCTGGCGGATCCAGTCGAGCTGGACCCTCGCACCGAGGACGCCCGCCACCGCCCATTCGACGTGCGGGCAGAGCGCGCGCGGTGCGGAGTGTACGTACAGGACTCCACGTGTCGTCACCGGGACCTCCAGTGTGGGACGAGGTTCGCCTTTCCCAGCGGCCTCAGTAAACATCATCGGGAGCTGATCTTCACAAACCCTCAAAAAGGGGACAGGTTGTGACGTGATGTAATTTACCGGAGCCGGTCGGCGAGGGCGCCTCTGGTTCGACGGGGGAAAAGCTACCGTGCCGCGCCGTCATCGGGGTGACGTACGGTCGGACCGATGACCGTGCACACGAAGCTTTCACCCGCGAGGACGCCGAAGGAGGGGCCGGGGATGCGCGGCCGACGCCGTTTCCGCACCGCCGTCGCCACCGCGACGGCGGCGCTGCTGTGCGCCGGGGCACTGGCCGGATGCTCATCCGGGACCCCGGAGAAGCCGGCTCCCGGCGGGAGTACGCCCCCACCCACGCCCACCTCCTCCTGGAACGCCTCCCCCGCCTCCCTCGCCGCCGTCGGCGACTCCATCAGCCGCGCCTTCGACGCCTGCTCGCTCCTCTCGGACTGCCCGGAGGCCTCCTGGGCGACCGGGACGGACACGGCCGTCAACAGCCTGGCGCTGCGCCTCCTGGGCCCGGAGAGGGCGGCCGGCCGCAGCTGGAACCTGGCGCGGACCGGGGCGCGGATGGCCGAGCTCCCGGAGCAGATGACCGCCGCGGCGGCCCGGAAGCCGGAGCTGGTGACGGTGATGATGGGCGCGAACGACGCCTGCCGGCCGACCCCCGCCCTGATGACCCCGGTCGCGGACTTCCGCGCCTCCTTCACGGCGGCGCTCGCCCGGCTGCGGGCGGCGGCGCCGAAGGCGCAGGTGTACGTGGCGAGCGTGCCGGACCTGAAGCACCTGTGGTCGACGGGCCGGCTCGGCGGCGCGGCCGGCGTGTGGGACCTGGGCATCTGCGGCGCGATGCTGGCGGACGCGACGAACCTCGGACCCGAGGCCGAGCGGCGGCGCACGACGGTGGCGGCGCGGGTGGACGCGTACAACGGGGTCCTGGCGGAGGTCTGCGCGAAGGACGAGCGCTGCCGGTACGACGGCGGGGCGGTCCACCGGTTCCGCTTCGACGGCGCCCAGTTGAGCCCCTGGGACTGGTTCCATCCGAGCCGGGACGGTCAGGCGCGGCTCGCGGAGCTGGCGTACCGGCGAATCACGGCGGAGTGAGGACCCCGGGGCGGATGTCAGGTTCCGCCCCGGGGCCCGGTCTCTCCACGGGGCCGCACCGGAGGGTCAGTCGATCTCCAGGACGGCCGTCAGGCGCACGTCGTCCAGGGAGTGGGCGGCCCTGACCTCGTATGCCCCGGGAACGAAGGTCCAGTCGTCCCGCTCCTCGTCCCAGATCTCGAAGGCGCGGCGGGAGAGCGCGATCACGGCCTCGACGGTCTCGCCGGGCCCCGCCCCGACACTCGCGAAGCCCGCGAGGACGCGGGCCGGGCGCTCGGCGGCGCCGGAGGAGGGGGCGGGCGCCAGATAGACCTGGACGGTCTCGCGGCCCGGCCGGTCGCCGGTGTTGGTGAGCCGGACGGTGGCCGTGTCGGGGCCCGCGACCAGGGAGTCGTACGACCAGGTGGTGTAGCCGAGGCCGTGGCCGAAGGCGTACGCGGGGGTCCGGCCGCCCCGGTCCCAGGCGCGGTAACCGATGAAGGGGCCCTCGGCGTATGCGAGTTCCCCCTCGACGGGGACGACGTCGGTGACGGGGGCGTCGGCGAGGACGGCGGGCCAGGTGGTGGGGAGGCGGCCGCCGGGCTCCTCGGCGCCGGTGAGGACGTCGGCGAGGGCGGCGCCGCCCTCCTGGCCGGGGAACCAGGCGAGCAGGACCGCCGCCACGTCCTCGCGCCAGGGCAGCTCGACCGGGGAGCCGGCGTTGACCACGACCACGGTGTTCGGGTTGGCGGCGGCGACGGCCCGTACGAGGTCGTCCTGGCGGCCGGGGAGCCGGAGGTCGGCGCGGTCGAAGCCCTCGGACTCGACGCGTTCGGTGGTGGCGACGACCACGACGGCGGTGTCGGCGGCGCGGGCGGACTCGACGGCTTCGGCGATCAGTTCGTCGGGGTCACGGCGCGGACCGAGGTGGACGAGGGAGAAGGCGACGGCCGGCAGCGGGGCCGCGAACTCCTTGTCGAGGGTGTGGAGCAGG
The DNA here is from genome assembly GCF_044754545.1 of Streptomyces sp. NPDC093071. Taxonomy (NCBI): domain Bacteria; kingdom Bacillati; phylum Actinomycetota; class Actinomycetes; order Kitasatosporales; family Streptomycetaceae; genus Streptomyces; species Streptomyces sp. NPDC093071. Next base: position 654,653 of record NZ_JBIVPH010000003.1, read on the forward strand.
GAGATCTCGACGGTTTCGCCCGCCGTGAGCGGGACCTCGGCGCGCACGACCGGGGAGCCGAAGAAGGCCTCGAAGGGGTCGGTCTCGGAGCCCATGGCCTGGACGCCGTCGAAGACGGTCTCGCCGTCGACGGTGAGGACGAAGGCGCCGAGGCCTCGGGTGCCGAAGGAGTGCGCGCCGGTCTCGCGCGGGGTGAAGGTGCCGACGACCTCGACGGAGGCGAGGGCCTCGTGGGTGACGCCGTCGGGCAGGTCGCCGCCGATCCACTGGACCTGGCCGCTGGGCAGGGAGCCCTCGCCGAGGAGGTTCCCGGCGGCGTCGCGGCAGCGGGCGCGGAGGGCGAAGCCCTGTCCGGCGGGGGCGGGTTCGTCGCTGGGGTCGGCGCCGACCGCGTACGTCAGGGCGCCCGCGGGCAGGGCGGCGGCGAGGCCGTCGAGCGGGGAGACGACGTGGTCGGGGAAGACCTGGGCGGAGCCGCCGCCGAGGACGCGGGCGTCGCGGGCGGCGGCGCCGGAGAGGGCGACGGTGGTGCCGGGGGCGAGGGGCAGGATCCTGCGCCCTTCCCGTACGGCGTTCCGCACCAGGACGAAGCCGCGGTGGGCGATCTCGCGGGCCAGGGCGGCGCCGTCGATCGGGGCGGGGGGTGCGGTGACGGCCGGCGGGGCGCCTTCGAGGGCGCCGACGCGGGCGGCGAGCCGCAGGACGCGGCGTACGGCGGCGTCGACGGCGGACTCGTCCGCCTCACCGGCGCGGACGGCGGCGGCCAGGGCCTCGCCGTAGACGGTGGCCGGGCCCGGCATGGCGAGGTCGAGGCCGCCCCGGAGCGCGCCGGCGGTGGAGCGGGCGGCCATCCAGTCGGAGACGTTGACGCCGTCGAAGCCCCACTCGCCGCGCAGGACCTCGTTCACCAGGTGGTGGTGTTCGGTCATGGTCACGCCGTTGACCTGGTTGTACGCGGTCATGATCCCCCAGGGGCGGGCGTTCTTGACGATGGCCTCGAAGGGGGCGAGGTAGAGCTCGCGGAGGGGCCGGGGGGCGACGCGGTTGTCGACGGTGAAGCGGTCGGTCTCGGCGTCGTTGGCGACGAAGTGCTTGACGGTGGTGCCGACCCCGCCGTCCTGGACGCCCAGGACGTAGCCGGTGCCGATCGCGCCGGTGAGGAGGGGGTCCTCGCTGTAGGCCTCGAAGTGGCGGCCGCCGAGGGGGCTGCGGTGCAGGTTGACGGTGGGGGCGAGCAGGACGTGAACGCCCTTGCGGCGGGCCTCCTGGGCGAGGAGCCGGCCGGCCCGGCGGGCGAGCGCGGGGTCCCAGGCGGCGGCGAGCGCGGTCGGGGAGGGCAGGGCGACGGAGGGGTCGTCGGCGGTCCAGCGGACGCCCCGGACGCCGACGGGGCCGTCGGACAGGACGAGGGGGTCGAGGCCGATCTCGGGCAGGGGGTGCAGGCTCCACATGTCCCGGCCGCCGAGCAGCCGGGCCTTGGCGTCCAGGTCGAGCTTGCCGAGCGCCGCCTCGACGACCGCCTCCCGGGCGGCCTCCCCCGCCGCGCCCGCGCCCGCGTCCGTACCCGTCTCCGCACCTGTGTCCGTACTCGTCTCCGCGCCCGTCTCCGCCATGGCCGTACCTCCTCGTCGACGTACCGATGGCCCCATCGTGCACCGATCTCCCTGTAGGGAGGTAGGCGATGTGACGATTCTGTTACTTGTATGAAGAGGTACGGTCCTGTCCGGACGGACTTTCGGAAGGGAGCCCCGGGGATGGTGCGGGCCAGGAGCGAGGAGCGGCGCGCGGTCATCGTGCGCGCCGCCCTCGAAGTGATCGCCGAGCGCGGCTACCGGGGCGCGACCCTCGCCGCCGTCGCCGAGCGCGTCGGGCTGACCCAGCAGGGGCTGCTGCACTACTTCCCGACCAAGGAGGCCCTGCTCGTCGCGGTCCTGGAGGAGCGGGACCACTGGGACACCAGCGGCGGCGGGGGCCGCGAGGGTTGGCGCCTCGACCTGGTCGACTCCCTCGTCGAGTACAACGCGATGCGTCCCGGGATCGTGCAGACCTTCTCCGCGCTGCTCGGCGAGAGCGTCACGGACGGGCATCCGGCGCGGGAGTTCTTCACCGAGCGGTACACCCAGGTCCGGGCGCACATGGCGGAGGTGCTACGCCTGGAGTTCGGCGAGCGGCTGCCCGGCGGCCTCACCCCGGAGCGCGCGGCGCCGCTGCTCACGGCGGTGATGGACGGCCTCCAGTACCAGTGGCTCCTGGACCCGTCGGCGGTCGACATGCCGGGCGCCTTCCGGGACTTCGTACGGCTGCTGTACGGCGGGGAGGACCCTTCCTGACCCGCTCCGGTCCCCGGGCGGGATGATGGGGTCATGATCGTCGCAGCCACCCAGTTCGCCCCGGTCGCCGGGGACATCGACGCCAACGCGCGGACCGTCGCCGGTCTGGTCCGGGAGGCCGGGGAGGCGGGGGCCCGCGTGGTCGTCTTCGCCGAGCTCTGCCTCAGCGGGTACGAGCCCTCGCTGATACGGGACTCCCCCGGCCTGGTCCTCGCCGAGGACGACCCCCGGCTCGACCCCGTCCGGGAGGCGTGCCGCGCGGTGTCGGCGGCGGCCGTGGTCAACGGGCCGGTGCGGACGGCGGACGGGCGGCCCGGCATCACCTCGCTGGTGATCGGCCCGGACGGCGGGCTCCTCGCCCGCTACGACAAGCGGCACCTGTACGGCGTCGAGCGGGAGGTGTTCGCGGCGGGCACGGAGGACGGGCGGTTCGTGCTCGACGGGGTCCGGTTCGCGACGGCCACCTGCTACGACAACCGCTTCCCGGACCTGGCCGAGCGGGCGGCGGCCGACGGCTGCGCGGTCTATCTGGCGAGTTCGGTGCTGACCGCGGGCAACGACTCGTTCACCGAGGTGTATCCGGTGCGGGCCCGGGACTTCGGCCTGTACGTGGTGCTCGGCAACGTCCTCGGGGCCAACGAGGACGGGGTGGGACAGGGCGGCGCCGGGGTCTGGGGCCCCGACGGGGAGCGGCTGGCGGACGCGGGCCCGGACCGGCCGGGCTTCGTCCTCGCGGAGGTCGGGGCGGGCTGAGGGGCCCGGAGGTCCCGGACGCGCGCGGACGCCGGGCGGCCGTTCGGGTCGGCCGCCCGGCGCGGGACCCCGTGACGGGACCCCCGGCCCGTTACGGGGCGCTCAGACCCAGCGTGTAGGCACCGGAGCCGCTGTACGCGTGGACCACGTACCGGTAGTAGCCGGCGGTGCCGTAGTAGCTGGTGTTCTCGTCGGCGGTCGCCGTGCCGCCCACGGCCACGTCGGTCCAGCCGTACCCGTTCCACTTCTGCAGGTACAGGTCGTAGTCCTGGCCGGCCGGGCCGCGCAGGCAGCCCGTGTGGGTGCCGGACGCCGCCGCGTAGTAGTACGAGCCGTCGGGCTGGACCGCGGTCTGGCCGGACGTCAGGCTGCCCTGGTAGGTGCGCTGGGAGTTGGCGCAGCCGGTGGGCGGGGTCGTCGTGCCGACCGTCAGCTGGTAGGTGACGGTGTGGGTGGTGGAGCCCGTGCCGGTGACGGTGATCGGGTACGTGCCGTTGGCGGTGCCCGCCGCGACCTGGACGGTCATCGTGGAGGAGTTGCCCGAGGTCACCGAGGTGGGGCTGAAGGAGACGGTGACGCCGCTCGGGGCGCCGCTCGCGGAGAGCTGGACGGTCTGCGCGTTGCCGCCGACGGTGCCGGTGTTCACCGTGGAGGTGACGGAGGCGCCCGGCTGGACCGAGCCCGAGGACGGGTTCAGGGCGAGCGAGAAGTCCGGGTTGGTGGAGCCGCCGCAGTCGGTCTCACCGGACTGGGCGGGGACGCCGACCGCGTTCCAGGCGGCCTTCACCGCGTTGCACTCGGCGCTGCCGTAGGTGTTCTTGGCGCTGGTCAGGGTCGCCCTGCGGGCGGCCAGGTGGTTCCAGGAGGAGGTCTTCATGAGCAGGGCGCCCATGAAGACCTTGCCGGCCTTCTGGATGCCGATGCCGGTCACGGAGGAGGGGCCGCCGGAACATATGGGGCTGTTGGGCTTGCCGCCGCCCGGGTTGGAGCCCTCGGCGAGGAGGTAGAACCAGTGGTTCTGCGGTCCGGCCGCCGCGTGCACCTCGGTGCCCGAGGTCAGCTGGGTGTAGCAGTTGGGGTCGTTGTTGATCAGCGACGGGTTGTACATGTTGCGGATCGGCTGGTTGTTGCCGGTGAAGTTGAGCTTCTCGCCGACCGTGTAGTCCGGGGTGTCGTTGGGGTTGTTGGCGTAGTGCTCGGTGAGCGCGCCGAAGATGTCGCCGGTGGACTCGTTGAGGCCGCCGTTCTCGTTGGAGGAGCCGGCGCTGCCCGGGGTCCGGTCGAAGATCTCGTGGCCGTACTCATGGGCCACGACGTCGATGCCGGTGAGCTGGTTGGTGCCGTTCCGGTTGCGGCCGTAGGTGGTCTTCGTACCGTCGTAGTACGCGTTGACCTCGCTCAGCCCGGCGCGGGCCGGGACCATGCCGCCCTGTCCGTTCTGGCCGTTGTAGCCGAACCACTCCTTGAGCATGGAGTGTTCCTTCTGCGCCGCGTACATGATGTCGACGCAGGCGGTGACCAGGTCGTTGGCGCCGTTGTTGCCCCAGGGCGGGGTGCCCGTGTAGGCGCTGCCGTTCTGGCCGCCACACTTGAAGGAGCCGCGGGTGGTGTCGGTCATGGAGTTCGCGGCGGTGTCGATGGTGACGTTGCCGTTGTGGTAGCCGCGGCCGTCGGCGTGCAGGATCTTCTCGGTCGACTGCGCGACGGCCCCCGTGCGGGCGTCGACGTGGGTGTCGAGGGAGCTGGGGGCGCCCTTCGCGGTCCGGCCGACGACCAGGGTGTGCCAGGTCAGGACGGGCTTGCCGGCCTTGAGGAGCACGGTCAGTTCGGGGGTGCTCGCGGACTCGACGGAGGCGAGCTGCTTGCGGGCGGTGGCGAGCGCCGTGCCGGCGGGGACCTTGGCGGTGGTGGTGGCGAGCCGGATCGCGGGGGCCTTGGCCCCGGTGACCTCGCGGACCGCGCCCTTGGAGTCGGTGAGGACGACCGCGTCGCCGCCGCCGGCGACCGGGAGGCCCTTGTAGGTGCGCTCGTAGGCGGCGTAGTACAGGCCGTTCGCCCAGGGGGTGACGGAGGTGCGGACGAGCTCCTCGTCGGTGCCGTGCCGCAGTTCGTCGAGGCCGCTCTCGGCGGCGGTGTCGGCGGCGGCCAGGGCGAGGGACCTGCCGTGGCCGGGCGGGACGGGCTGGGACTGCGGCCCGGACGGGGCCTGGGGGGCGGCGGTGGCGGGGCCGGCGAGGGCGGTCGCGAGGCTCGCCGAGAGCGCCAGGGCGGCCACGGCCGCCGTGAGTCTGAAGGGGTGCACGGGTGCTCCGTTCGAGGTGGGGGATCCGGGGTGGGGATTCCGGGCCGGTGATCCGGGGTGGGGATCGGGGTGGGGATCCGGAGTGGGGGTCCGGAGTGCGATCCGGAGTGGGGAAGTCGGATCGTCGCGCCGAGTATGGGCGTGGACACGACCAGTCCGGGACATCCCATGCGGCATAAGACGCGGGTTATGGTGCGGCCGCCCGGTGCTGCGTACGCTGCTGAAATGCAGCTGGAGTTGAGGCATCTGGAGGCCGTCTGCCGGATAGCGGAAGCGGGCAGTCTGGGGCGCGCGGCGGTGCGTCTCGGGGTCTCGCAGCCGGCTCTCTCGGCACAGTTGCGGCGGATCGAGCGGGTCGCGGGCGGGGAGCTGTTCCTGCGCGGTCGCAGCGGTGTGGAGCCCACGCCGCTCGGCGAGTTCGTGCTCGCCAAGGCGCGTCTGGTGCTCGGCGAGATGGACGCGCTGGCGGCCGGGGCGCGGGCCGTCGCGCCGGACGCCCCGCTGCGGCTCGGCTGCATCCTGCTCGTCCTGGTGGACCGGCTGATGGAGCGGCTCGAAGAGGTGCTCGTGGGGCGGGAGATCGCGGTCACCGTGGAGCACTCGGTGACCACGCTGACTCGGCAGCTGGGCGCGGGCCGGTACGACGCCGTGCTGTACGGGGAGGTCAACGACCACGAGGTGCCGCTGCCGGAGGGCGTGACGGCCCGGACGCTGGTCCCCAGGGAGCCGTTCTGCGTGCGTCTTTCGGCGGGGCACCCGCTGGCCGCGAAGGAGCGGATCGCGCTCGCGGAGCTGGCGGGCGAGTCCTGGATGACGCTGGTGGAGGACGACGACGGCGGCCCGGAGGCGCTGACGGCGGCGTGCGCGCGGGCCGGGTTCGCCCCGCTGCTCCGGCACCGGGTGGCCGATCGCAAGATGCACTACGACCTGATCGCGGCGGGCCGGGCGATCTCGCTGAGCCAGCCGACGGCGCCGCCGGCCGCGGGGACGGTGCTGCGGCCGCTGGAGGGCGATCCGGTGAACGGGCGGATCCGGCTGGCCTGGAACAGGGCGGCGGTGCCCGCCCGGCACGCGGAGCTGCTGTACCGGGCGGCGGCCGAGGCCTACGTGGCGAACGTGCGGACCAACGCGTTCCACCGGGAGTGGTGGGAGGCCCGGCCGGAGCTGCACCCGGTCCTGGAGGAGGCCCGGGGAGGGCCGGGCGCGTCCGACGGGCTACCGGGTTACGCGTAGGGCTACCGGGCCGCTCGTCGGACTACCGGGGCGTTTGTAGGGCTACCCGGGCGCTTGTAGGGCTACCTGGTCACTCGTAGGAGAGGTCCCCGGCCGAGTAGCGGCAGGTGGTGCCGTCGGGTCCGGCGCCGGTCCTCTTCGGCTCCTTGCCGGTGCTGTTGCCGGTGAAGCGGACGCACGGCTCGATCTTCCTCTTGGCGTCGCCGTGGACGCGTACGTTCCGCAGGGCGGCGGTGTCGCCGTAGTTGGCGTTGACGCCGACGATCGACGTGCCGGGGGCAGTGACGTCGACGTCGTTGAGGATGATCGAGCGGGGGTACTGCTTCTTGCAGTTGCCGCAGGAGCGGACGAGCTTGCCGAAGTCGGAGACCTGGAACCCGGTCACGACCAGTTTGCCCGCGCCGTTGAACTGGAAGACCTTGTCGGAGGCGCCCTTGGCGCCGCCGCCGTGGACCGCGTAGACGGACTTCGGCGAGGTGCCCTTGAAGGTGGCGGCGTCCTCGCCGACGTTCTCCCACCAGACGTTCCGGAGGGTGCAACTGCCCAGGCAGTGGACGCCGTCGGCGGCGGGGGTCCCGAGGATCACGTTCTTGAGGACCGCGCCGTCCTTCAGGACGAAGACCGGCTTCTGGTTCTCGTCCTGGCCGTCCGAGCCGAGGGCGCCGGTGCCGTGAAAGCGCTTGAGGCCGCCGTCGTACGTGCCCGAGACCTCGATGGTGGTGGCGACCGGCTTGCTGCCCGTGGCCCGGGGCCAGGCGCCCGTCGCCGCGCCCGCCGGGGCGAGCAGGGTGCTGGTGACGACGGCGGCGCCGGTGAGGCCGAGGGCGCTCAGTCCGCCGATGAGGGCGCGGCGGCGGCCGGTCCTGCGCTGGTGGCCGGTCCTACGCTGGTGGGAGGTCATCGTGCTCCTTCGTCAGTGGGGGAGGTGGTGCACCCCCTGGTCGCCGCCGGACGGAGGAAGGTTGCCGTCGTGCCGCGGGTTCTCCGGAGAAGCGTCGCCCCGGTCCTCGTCCCGGTCCTCGTCGGAGGTCTCGCCGCGCAGGTCGCGGGCCATCAGGGTGGCGCCGGCGACGGCTCCGGGCATCAGGAACACGGCGACGAAGGGCACGAGGAAGGCGAGGGTCAGCGGAACTCCGAAGCCCAGGACGGCGGTCCGGCGGCCGCGGAGCAGGCTCAGCCGCTCCTTGAACTCGACGCCCCGGCGCTGGAGGGCGACGGAGGTCAGCTCCTCGGTGAGGAAGAAGCCGGAGACGCAGAAGCCGACGACGGGGACGACGGTCTGGCCGACCACCGGGATGAAGCCGCAGGCGAAGAGCAGGATGCCGTAGAACGCGACCCGCAGCAGGATCCGCAGGCTGTCCCGGGCCGAGATCCACAGCTCGCGCCAGAGCGGGAGCCCGGACTCGGGCACCTCGCCGCCCTCGCCGCGGTCGACCGCCTCGGAGAGCGACTCGTAGAAGGGCTGGCCGACGAGGAGGGTGACGGCGGTGAAGGTGATGACGGCGAGGAAGAGGCCGAAGACGAAGACGAGGGCCGTCAGGGTGCCGCGCAGGACGTCGAGCCAGGGCGAGGTCCAGTCGTCGGCGAACGGGGTCGCCCAGGCGGCCAGGTCGTCGGCTCCGTAGCCGAGTCCGACGAGGGCGCCGACGTAGAGGACGAGGGTCACGAGCCCGGGCAACAGCCCGAATCCGAACCACCGCCCGTGCTTGGCCACCCACTTCTGGCCCTTGACCAGGTAACCGAAACCCACCCCGAGATCACGCATGGGGGTCACCCTATCGGGGGCGGTCGGGGGGCCCGGTCGCGGTGGCGGGGGCCCTGGTGCCGGGCCTTCGCTTCCGATGGCGGCGGGGTCCTCGGTGCCGGTCCCGGCGAGGAGCCCGGTTCCGGCGGGACCACGGTTCCGGTGGGGCCTCCGGTGCCGGTGGCGGCGAGGACCGCACCCCGGGCCGGCCGGGGTGCGGTCCTCGTACGACGGTGCGCGTCCGGGGTCAGACCGCGAGTTCCACCGTGATGTTGCCGCGGGTCGCCTTGGAGTACGGGCAGACCTGGTGGGCCTTCTCGATGAGGCTCTTGGCGGTCTCGGCGTCCACGTTCGGGATGGTCGCCGAGATCTTGACGATGATGCCGAAGCCGTCGTCGTTCTTGCCGATGCCGACCTCGGCGGTGACCGTCGAGCCGGAGACGTCGGCGTTCTCGTTGCGGGCGACGACCCCGAGGGCGCCCTGGAAGCAGGCGCTGTAGCCGGCCGCGAAGAGCTGCTCGGGGTTGGTGCCCTCGCCGGAGCCGCCCATGGCCTTGGGCGGGTTGACGACGACGTCGAGCCTGCCGTCGTCGGTGGCGACGCGTCCGTCACGCCCGTTCTCGGCGGTGGCGACCGCGGTGTAGAGGACGTCGGAGTGCTGGATGGACATGCTGGGTACTTCCTTCTGCGGTTCGCCGCGACTCGCGCCCACGATCGCGACGGCTGGGGGAAGCCTAGCGGGTCACACCGTGACGATCATCTTTCCGGTGTTGTCGCCGCGCAGCAGGCCGAGGAAGGCGTCCACGCCGTTCTCGATGCCCTCGGCGAAGGTCTCGCGGTGCTTGAGCTCGCCGGCGGCGAGCCAGCCGCCGACCTCCTGCACGAACTGCTCCTGGAGGTCGTAGTGGTCGCCGACGAGGACGCCCTGGAGGCGCAGCCGCTTGCCGATGATCAGCGCCATGTTGCGCGGGCCGGGGACCGGCTCGGTGTCGTTGTACTGGGCGATCATGCCGCAGATGGTGGCGCGGCCGTGCACGTTGAGCGAGGAGATCGCAGCTTCGAGGTGGTCCCCGCCGACGTTGTCGAAGTAGACGTCGATGCCGTCCGGGGCGGCCTCGCGGAGCTGGTCCCTGACCGGGCCGTTCTTGTAGTTGAAGGCGGCGTCGAAACCGAGCTCCTCGACCAGCCACTTGACCTTCTCGTCGGAGCCGGCCGAGCCGATGACCCGGGAGGCGCCCTTGAGCCGGGCCATCTGGCCGACCTGGCTGCCGACGGCGCCGGCCGCGCCGGAGACGAAGACGGCGTCGCCCTCCTTGAAGGAGGCGACCTCGAAGAGTCCGGCGTAGGCCGTGAGGCCGGTCATGCCGAGCACGCCGAGGTAGGCGGAGAGGGGGGCGAGGTCCGGGTCGACCTTGGTCGCGTGCCGGGCGGGCACGTCGGCGTACTCGCGCCAGCCCAGGCCGTGCAGGACGTGGTCGCCGACGGCGAAGCCCTCGGCGTTCGACGCGACGACCTCGCCGACCGCGCCGCCGTCCATGGGGTGGTCGAGCTTGAACGGCGGGACGTACGACTTCACGTCGTTCATCCGGCCGCGCATGTACGGGTCGACGGAGAAGTGCAGGTTGCGCACGAGGATCCGGCCCTCGGCGGGCTCGGTGACCGGGGTCTCGCGCAGGGCGAAGTCCGCGGGGACGGGCCAGCCGTGGGGACGGGCGACGAGGTGCCACTCGCGGCTGGACGCGGGAAGAGCGGACATGGGCACGGCCTCCAGAAAAGCTTCAGATCAACAAAGGTTCACTGCCTGAAACAACCATGCTCCTTGATATTTCATGTTGTCAAGTATCCGGGTAGGATGGACCCCATGGCCACCTCACGCACGGACCCCCTGACCCTCGAAGTCGTCGAGCTGATCGGCACGGTCGTGGCGCGCTACTACGAGGAGTACGAGCAGGCGGCCGCGCAGCACGCGCTGACCGGCGCCCAGGCCCGGGTCCTCGGCCTGCTCTCGCTCGAACCGCTGCCGATGCGCCGCATCGCCCAGAAGCTGAAGTGCGAGCCGTCCAACATCACCGGGATAGTCGACCGCCTGGAGGGGCGCGGCCTCGTGGAGCGGCGGCCCGCCCCGGACGACCGGCGGGTCAAGCTGGCCGTGCCCACGGAGGAGGGCCGGGCCGTCGCCCGCAGGCTGCGCGAGTCGCTCGACTTCGCGCGCGAGCCGCTCGGCGAGCTGACCGAGGTCGAGCGGGCCCTGCTGCGGGACCTGCTGAAGCGGATGCTGGGCGTGGACCCGGCGTAAGGGGCGGGCCGGGGCCCCGCGGCCGGCCTCGTTCCCGCCCTTCCGCTTCCCACACGCACCACCGGAGGCCTACACGCACCACCAGAGGAAGGGGGTGCAGGTGGGGGTCGGCTCCGGGGACGGGGTGACGCTCGGCGTGGGGGTGGTGGCCGGTGCCGTGGGCTTTCCGGGGTTCCCCGGCCTTCCCGGCTCGGAAGGTGTCGGGCCTCCCTCGGAGGGGGTCACGTCGGGCGAGCCGGAAGGAGGGGCGGGCTCCGTGGCGTCCGGCGACCGCGGCGGAGTGCCGCCGTCGCCCTGACCGGTGGCCGGGCCGGGGCCCGAGCCGGATCCACCGGAGCCGTAGCCGGGCGTGCCGCCGGAGCCGGTGCCCGTTCCCTTGCCCGCCCCCTGTCCCGTACCTCCCGTACCGACGCCCGCGCTCGATCCCGTACCGGTCCCGGCGGTGGAGTCCGCGCCGACCTGGCGGGGGCGGGTGGAGGCGGCGTCCGGCGCGTCCGTCACCGGGGCCGGGCCGGAGCCGTCCGGCGTTCCGGTGCTCTCGACGGGGTCGGGCGGCAGCGGGGTCTCGGTGACCTCCAGCTCCTGGACGGCCGTGGCGACGCCGCCCGGCGGGGCCGGCTCCAGGGCCAGCTTCGCCAGGCTCAGGGTGCCGGCCGCGAGCACCAGTCCGGCCGTCGCCAGCAGGACCGTGCGGCCCCGGCGCGTCCGCGACCGCCTCCCCCGGCGCGCGGAACGGCCCCGCGCGGCGGCGCGGGCGGCCCGGCGGCCTCCGGCGGGCGGGCGGGGCGGCTCGACGACGTCCAGTTCGTAGACGTGCTCGGGCGCGGCGGCCGGGGTCGGCCGGGGAGCGGCGGCGCGGGGGGTCTCATACCGCAGTTCCTCCACGGGGGTCCCGCACCCGGCGCAGGCGAGGGCCCCGTTGAGATGCCGCCGGCACGCGTGGCAGTAGTCCATGGGGCCCGCAGGCTATGCGGCCCGGCACGCCGTCAGATAGGCGCGTACGTGAGGATCCTGTGAGGAAACCGCAGGTCGACGGCGGTGCGTCGTGATTCTCCCGCTTCGGGAAGGATCGCCTCCGGATCCCTGCCGCGTCCCTGCCGGACCTCTTCGGACCCTCCGGAGTCGGACCGCTGCGGACGGTTCCGGAGAAGGCGGCTCACCGTGGAGGGGGCTCCCCGCCCCCCTCCCGGCTCAGCCCAGCGCGCGCCCGGGGGCGGACGGCCGGACGATGCGAAGAGGACCGCGCACCACCTCGCACGTGCCGGCACCGCACTCCGGAGGATCCGCCATGACCGTCAGCCTTGAGCAGCTGCGCCGCTGCCATGTCGCCGTCGACCTGGGTGCCTCCCGCACCCGGGTCTTCGTCAAGGGCGCCGGACTCGTCGTCGACGAGCCGAGCGTCGCCGCCGTCAACGTCCGTACCGGCGCGCTGATCGCCGTGGGCGCGCTCGCCGAGAAGATGACCGGCCGCACCCCCGACTACATCCGGGTCGTGCGCCCGGTCACGGGCGGCACGGTCGTCGACATCGAGATGGCGCAGCGGATGCTCCGTCACCTCCTGGGCGAGAAGCTGCGCCGGCAGCTGCGCCGCAAGCCCCGGCTGCGCGCCGCCGCGTGCACCCCGCACGGCAGCGACCCGCTGGCGCAGCGCGCGGCCGTGGAGACCCTGGTCGGTCTGGGGGCGCGCCGGGTCGAGCTGGTCGACACCCTGATCGCGGCGGCCGTGGGCTGCGGGCTGCCCGTCGAGCAGCCGACCGCGACCATGATCATGGTCTGCGGGGCGGCGACCACGCAGGTCGCGGTGCTCTCGCTGGGCGCGATCGTCACGGCGGAGCGGATGCCGATCGGCGGCGACGCCATCGACCACGCGATCATCCAGCACCTGCGCCACCACCACGAGCTGATGCTGCCGAGCCAGTCGGTGCGGCCGCTGCAACTGGCCCTCAGCGGCAACGGCCTGACGCCCCAGGGCCCGGCCTGGACCGAGATCCACGGCCGGGACGTCGCCACGGGCCTGGCCCGTTCGGTGACCGTCGACACGGCCGCCGTGCGGGAGGCCATCCACACCCCGCTGACGGCGGTCCTCGACGGCATCGGGAAGGTGCTGCGGGACTGCCCGCCGGACCTGGTGGCCGACCTCGCGGACCGGGGGATCATGATGGTCGGCGGCTCCGCCCGGCTGCCGGGTCTCGACCAGATGCTGCGCGAGGCGACCGGGATGCCGGTGCACATCGCCGAACGGCCGGACGTGTGCGCGGTCCTGGGCCTCGGCGCGATGCTGGAGGGCAAGGTCGAGCCGATGGTCCTGGACCCGCTGTCGGTGCGGGACCCCTTCGCCGAGGACGACGAGGAGGAGTGACCCTCCGGCGTACCCGAAACGCTCCGGCGTACCCGAAACGCCGAAAAGGCCCCGTTCATACGACAATGGGACCATGACGCTCATGGATGAGGACAGGGGCGAGGGCTCCTCCGGAGGCCCGGACGCGGAACCGCCCCGTCTTCCCCTGCTGCTCGAAGCGGTCCTCAGCGTCGGTACGGACCTCGAACTGCGCGCCACGCTCCAGCACATCGTGGACTCCGCCACCGAGCTGATCGGCGCCCGCTACGGCGCGCTCGGGGTCGTCGACCCCGAGCGCCGGCGGCTCACCGAGCTCTTCACCGCCGGCATGACGGAGGAGGAGCGGCGGCGCGTCGGCCGCCTCCCCGACGGCGTCACCGGCCTGACCGACCTCCCCGACGGCACCACCGGCCTGACGGGTCTCCTCGTCGAGGACCCCCGGCCGCTGCGGCTCGACGACCTGACGGCCGATCCGCGCTCCTCCGGCGTGCCCGAGGGGCATCCGGAGACGCACGGTTTCCTGGGCGTCCCGATCCGGGTCCACACCGAGGTCTTCGGCAACCTCTACCTCACCGAGAAGCGCGCGGGCCGCTTCACCGAGGAGGACCTCGCCCTGCTCCGGGTCCTCGCCTCGCAGGCCGGGATCGCCATCGGCAACGCCCGTCTGTACGAGACGGCCCGGCAGCGGGAGCGCTGGATCGAGGGCGCGGCCGCGGTGACCACGGCCCTGCTCACCGGCGCGTCCGCCGAGAACGCCCTGACGACCGTCGCCGAGCGGGCCCGCGTCCTGGCCGGCGCCTCGGCCGGGGTGGTCCTCCAGCCCACCGCCGAGGGCGGGATGGAGATCGTCGCCGCCTCGACGCAGGACGACCCGGGGGACCTGATCGGGACGACGATCGCGCCCGGCTCCCCCGTCCTCGTCCAGCTCCTGGGCGGGGAGCCCGTCTTCGTCGAGGACTCGGCGACCGACCCGCGGATGACCACCCACGTCCGGTCCCGTTTCGGCCCGTCGATGATGCTGCCGCTGCGGAGCGGCGGGAAGCTCATCGGCACCCTCGCCCTCCCCCGGCGGCGCGGCGGCCCGCCGTACTCGGCGGTGGACAAGCTGCTCGCCTCGCAGTTCGCCTCCCAGGCGGCGCTCGCGCTCGTCCTCGCGGACGCGCGCCACGACCGGGAGCGGCTGGCGGTGTACGAGGACCGGGACCGGATCGCCCGGGACCTGCACGACCTGGTCGTCCAGCGCCTGTTCGCCACGGAGATGATGCTGGAGTCGACCCGGCGGCGGGCGGCGGCCTCCTCCTGCTCTTCCTCCTCCTCGGACCCCTCCGAGGAGAGCGTGCTGCTGGGCCGGGCGGTGGACGAGCTGGACTCCACGATCCAGGAGGTCCGCACGGCCATCTTCGCGCTCCAGCAGCCGCCGGCGGACGCGCCGACGACCTTCCGGGGGCGGGTGCTGCGCGAGACCGGCGGAGCGGCGGTCCTGCTCGGCTTCCAGCCGTCCGTGCACTTCTCCGGCGCGGTCGACGCCCTCGTCGACGGGGAGACGGAGGGAAGGCTGCTCGGCGTCCTGCGCGGGGCGCTCGCGGCGGCGCACCGACGGTCCGGGATCGGGGCGATCACCGTCCGGGTGACGGCCGGGGACGGGGGCGTCCGGCTGCGGATCGAGGACGACGGGACCCCGCCGACCGTGGTGACCTGGCCGTGAGGCGCGTACGGGGACTTCCCCGTACGGAGCAGTCCGGCGCGCCGTGCCCCCGGCCGGGATCTTGACTGGAGGCGTGGACACCGACACCAAGCCCCCGACCGCAGCGGCCTACCGCAACCTGGTGATGGCCACCATCGGCTTCACGCTCACCTTCTGGGCGTGGAACCTGATCGCACCGCTCGCGAGCTGGTACGGCGACCGGCTCGGCCTCAGCTCCTTCCAGCAGTCGCTGCTCGTCGCGGTGCCGGTCCTGGTCGGCTCGATCGGCCGCGTCCCGGCCGGCGCGCTGACGGACCGGTACGGGGCGAAGACGATGTTCCCGCTGTTCGCGGCGCTGACGATCGTCCCCGTGCTGCTCCTGACCGTGGTCAAGGACAGCTACGGCCTGATGCTGGTCGTCGGCTTCCTCCTGGGCCTGGGCGGCACCACGTTCGCGATCGGCATCCCGCTGGTCAACTCCTGGTTCCCGCCCGCCAAGCGCGGTCTGGCGCTCGGGGTGTTCGGCATGGGCATGGGCGGCGTGGCGCTCTCCGGCTACTTCACGCCCCGGATCGCGAAGCACGGCGAGAACCTGCCGTTCCTCGTGGTGGCGATCGCGCTCGCCGTGTACGCGGTGCTCGCCTTCTTCCTCATCACCGACCGGCCCGACCGGCCCGTGCCCACCGCCTCGCTCGCGACCCGGCTGGGCTCGGCGGCGCGGCTGCGGGTGACGTGGGAGCTGTCGGCGCTGTACGCGATCGGCTTCGGCGGCATCGTCGCGTTCGGCGTGTACCTGCCGACGTACCTGAAGACCTGGTACGAGCTGGACCCGACGGACGCGGGCACCAAGGCGGCCGGTTTCGCCCTGGTCACCGTCGTCTTCCGGCCGATCGGCGGCTGGCTCTCGGACCGGTTCCACCCGGCGCTCGTGACGGCCGCCGCGCTGGGCACGGCCGCCCTGTTCGCGATCGTCCAGGCCTTCGACCCGCCGCTGTACCCGGGCGGCACGATCGCCCTCCTGGTGATGGCGGCCGGGCTCGGCACGTCGAGCGGCTCGGTCTTCGCGCTGGTCTCCCAGGTCACCCCGCAGGCCAAGGTCGGCAGCGTGACCGGCATCGTCGGCGCGATGGGCGGCCTGGGCGGCTTCCTGCCGCCGCTGGTGATGGGCGCGATCTACAGCGCCAAGGACTCGTACGCGATCGGGTTCATGCTCCTCTCCGACCTGGCGCTCGCGGGCTGTGTGTACGCGTACGGGCGGATGCGCGGGATCCGGCCGGGCGGCGAGGAGCCGGAGCCCGAGCCGGCGAGGACGGCGGCGGGCCGCTCCTGAAGCCGCCGCGAAGCGACCCCGAAGTGCTCCCGCCGCCGAAGCGCTCCCGGCGGCGGGCCGCTCCTGAGGGGCCCGGCGGCCGTCCTCCCTGGGCCCCGGCGGCCGGTCGTCCCTGAGGGGGTGTCGGGGAAACCTCTGAGACGGCGTCGGGGAAACCTCGGGGGAAGGTCGGGGCGAGCGCCCGGGAAAGCCTTCGGCGCGCGGGCAGAATTCCTCCGGTGACCCTGGCGAGACCCCTCGCCCCGACCCGAGGAGGACGACCGGTGAGCGCACTCTTTCCCGCCGTCGCTGCCCGTTCCGACCGGCCCGCGCTGCGCTGCGGCGCGGACGCGCTGACGTACGGGGAGCTGGCGCGGACCGCCGGCGCCCTGGCCGCCCGGCTCGACGGCCTGGAGCGGGTCGCCGTCTGGGCGACGCCGGACGCGCGCACGGCGGTCGCGGTGGTCGCCGCCCTCCTCGCGGGCGTCCCCGCCGTGCCGCTCAATCCGCGCACGGGCGAGCGGGAGCTGGCGCACATCCTCGGGGACAGCGCGCCCGGCGCGGTGCTCGCGGGCCCCGGGGACGCGCTGCCCGCGGGGCTCGCGGCGCTCCCCCGGATCGACGTGGAGCTCGACGCCCCGGACCCCCTCCCGGAGGGCGGGGAGAGAGAGGTCGACCCCGAGTCCCCGGCCCTGATCGTCTACACCTCCGGAACCACGGGCCCGCCGAAGGGCGTCCTGCTCTCCCGCCGGGCGGTCGCCGCCTCGCTGGACGCGCTGGCCGAGGCCTGGGCGTGGACGTCCGACGACGTCCTCGTGCACGCGCTGCCGCTGTTCCACGTGCACGGGCTCGTCCTCGGGATCCTGGGCCCGCTGCGGCGGGGCGGCGAGGTGCGGCACCTGAGCGCGTTCTCGGTGGAGGGCGTGGCGCGGGAGCTGGGCGCCGGGGGCGGCACGGTGCTGTTCGGGGTGCCGACCATGTACCACCGGCTCGCGGACGCGCTCTCCGGCGACGAGGGGCTGGTCCGGGCGCTGGCCGGGGCGCGGCTGCTCGTCTCGGGCTCGGCGGCGCTGCCGGTCCACGACCACGAGCGGATCGCGGCGGCGACGGGCCGGACGGTCGTGGAGCGGTACGGGATGACCGAGACCCTGATGAACACCAGCGTGCGGCCGGGCGGGGAGCCCCGGCCGGGGACGGTCGGGACGCCGCTGCCGGGCGTGGACCTGCGGCTCGTGGACGAGGACGGCTCGGTGCTCGGCGCGCGGGACGGGGAGACGGTCGGGGAGGTGCAGGTACGCGGTCCGAACCTGTTCTCCGGCTATCTGAACCGGCCGGAGGCGACGGCGGCGGCCTTCGACGGGGACTGGTTCCGCACCGGCGACATGGCGGTGCGGGAGACCGACGGGACGGTGCGTCTGGTGGGGCGCCGGGCGACCGACCTGATCAAGAGCGGCGGCTACAAGATCGGGGCGGGCGAGATCGAGAACGCGCTCCTGGACCATCCGGGGGTGCGGGAGGCGGCCGTCACCGGCGAGCCCGATCCGGACCTGGGCGAGCGGATCGTGGCCTGGGTGGTGCCCTCGGACGCTTCGGCGCCCCCGGAGGGGGCCGAGCTCGCGGACCACGTGGCCGGGCTGCTCGCCCCGCACAAGCGGCCCCGGACGGTGCGCTATCTGGAGGCGCTTCCCCGCAACGACATGGGGAAGATCCTGAAGAAGGCGCTGTCCGCGGCGGGGTCGGGGTGAGCGGAGGAGGGCCGGGCCCCCGCGCGGGGGCCCGGCCCGGTGTTCCGTACGGGTGCCTACTTCACGCCCACCGCCCGGATCAGCTCCTGCGTGACCGAGCCGCCCCGGTCGTCGCTCGCGCCGGCCCGCAGCGAGACGGAGCCGGCGCCGCGCGGGATCCGCAGCTCACCGGTCCAGGAGGCGGCGCGCCGGTCCTTCTTGAGGGCGACCTTCCGCCAGGTCCTCCCCTCGTCGTAGGAGACCTCCAGGGTGCCGGTGCGGAGGGTGCCGGTGCCGGTCGCGCCCTTCACGTACTCGGCGAAGATCCCGACGGGCAGCCGGGTCCCGGCGCGGACGTCGCCGTTCAGGTCGGTGTCCAGGTCGAAGCCGAGGTTGAGCATCGGCAGGTAGGTGACCCGGTCGGAAGGGGTCTCGGCGGAGCGGAAGGTCCACTCGCTGCGGCCCTCGGTGCCGAGCCGCCAGCGGTCCCGGTCGAGTGCCGTCTCGGTGACGACCCTGTACTCCGCCTCCCGGGCCGGGGCGTCCCAGGCGTAGGCGCCGGAGCTCGTCTTGCGGTCGACGCGGACGCCGTCGACGTACACCTCGGTGTACTGGGTCATCGTGTCGTCGTTCCACACGTTGCCGAAGCCGGTGTGGTCGGTGCCGGAGTCGCCCCAGCCGGGGGTGTTGAACCGCAGGTCGTTGCCGGTGCGCTGCTGGCCCCAGCCGAGGCCGGTGCCCAGCCACGGGTGCCAGACGGGGCCGAACCAGTCGAGGTCGGCGCGGCTGCCGCCCCGGTAGACGGACCGGCCGCCGCGCTGCTCCAGGGAGTCGCCGAGGTCGACGGACTCGTGCCAGTATTGGCCGGTGCCGGTGGAGACGTACTCGGTGCGCTCGGCTGGGAAGGCGACGTACTCCTTGAAGCCGAAGCCGATCGGGAAGGTGTCGGTGATCGAGTACCGGAACTCGCCGCCCAGCTCCTCGCGCTTGGTGGGCGCGTGGAAGGTGGCGGAGATCGTGGCCAGGTCCGCGCGGCCGGGGCGGAAGACGAGGTCCTTGCCGATGGCGCCGGGGTACCCCTCGGAGAGGTCGTAGGTGTACGGGGTGAAGCGGGTGCCGGTGAGGTCGATGCGCTTGCCGCGGGCGGCGGCAGTGGCGAGCTTCCTGGCGTCGGCCGTGTTCACGGTGGCGACGGCGAGCGGGCGGTCCTGGTAGTCGGCGGTGCCGAACCACTTCATCAGGCGGCCGGGGGCGCCGTCGGTGACGAACAGGGCCTTGGCGCCCGCGTCCTGGGCGGTCTGGGCGAGCCGGACGGGGTCGGCGCCGTCGGTGAGGCGGACGAGGACGGCCTTGCCGGTGACGTTCCTGCCGGTGTACGCGCCGGGGGTGCCGTCGCCCGCGTCGACGAGGCCGAGGCGGTGGGCGCCTTCGAGGAGGGTGGCGCCGGCCTGCGGGGTGGCGCCGGAGAGGCGGGTGCCGTCGACGGAGGCCTCCAGGAGCGG
This sequence comes from Streptomyces sp. NPDC093071, assembly GCF_044754545.1. NCBI lineage: Bacteria > Bacillati > Actinomycetota > Actinomycetes > Kitasatosporales > Streptomycetaceae > Streptomyces > Streptomyces sp. NPDC093071. Next base: position 673,868 of record NZ_JBIVPH010000003.1, read on the forward strand.
CTTGCCGAGGCGCCAGACGGTCCGGTACTCGAAGGTGCCGGTGGCGGGCTTCCGGGTGGGCGCGGCGAAGATCGAGTCGTAGGTCAGGGGGACCTGGACGGCTCCGCCGTAGGAGGCGCCGTTCGCCTTCCGGTCGAACTCCATGAGGAGCTGCCGGGTCTCGGTCCGCTTGTCGACCTCGGCGCGGATCTCGCGCAGTTGCCGTCCGTCGAGGATGATCTCGCGGTCCCGGTCGAGGACGATCTCGGGCGCGGTGAGGAAGCCGAGGCCGAGGGAGTCGGGGCCGTGGGAGCCGCGCACGTCGAGGAAGGTGTCGACGGTGTACGTGCCGGGCTTCAGGCGGAGTTCGAGGGTGCCGGACTCGCCGACGGCGGCCGGGAACGGGTCGACGTCCGGGGCGAGCCGCTGCACGCCGAGGGAGGCGGGGGCGGGGGCGCCGTCGCGGTCCTTGACGTGGACGGTGAGGGTGTAGCGCTCCTCCTCCTTGACCAGGCCGAGGGCGGTGCGGGCGACGGGCGCGCCGTCGGCGGTGGCGGTGATCCGGCCGGAGGACTGCCCCACGGGGGCCTTGGTGCCGTCGCCGGTGACGGTGGTGGAGGCGGTGCCGCGGGCGGGCACGGTGAGGGTGGTGTCGGCGAGGGCGGCGACCCCGGCGGGCATTCCTTCGACGGCGAGGCTCAACTCGACGGGGGTGTCGGAGGAGTTGGTGTAGGTGACGGTCTTGGTGACCGGCTCGTTCTCCTCGTACGGCCAGGAGGTGAAGCCGAGGTCGGCGGAGCCGGTGGCGGTGACGCCCGCGGAGATCGCGGCGGGCACGTCGACCCGGCCGGCGCCGAGCGCGTAGGCGGTGGCGTCGAGCGGCTTCGCGGAGGACATCAGGGCGTCCTTGAGGCGGGCGCCGGTCCAGTCGGGGTGCCGCTCGGCGAGGAGCGCGGCGACGCCGGCGACGTGCGGGGTCGCCATGGACGTGCCGTTCATCGAGGTGTAGAGGCCGCTGCCGGAGGTGAGCTGGGAGCGGGCGGCGAGGATGCCGACGCCGGGGGCCGACAGGTCGGGCTTGAGGGCCTGGTCGCCGTGACGGGGGCCCTGGCTGGTGAAGTACGCGGCGCGGTCGTCGGAGTCGACGGCGCCGACGGTGAGCGCGGAGTCGGCGGCGCCGGGCGAGCCGATGGAGCCGGGGGCGCCGGAGTTGCCGGCGGCGACGACGAAGAGGGCGCCGGTCTCGGCGGAGAGGGCGTCGACGGCCCGGGCCATCGGGTCGGTGCCGTCGCTGGGTTCGCGGGAGCCGAGGCTCATCGAGACGACCTTGGCGTCGACGTCCTTGGCGGCCCACTCCATCCCGGCGATGATCTGCGACTCGGTGCCCGAGCCGCCGTCATCGAGCACCTTGCCGACGGCGAGGGTCGCGCCGGGGGCGACGCCCTTCTCCTTGCCGTCGGAGCCGGCGCCGCTGCCGCCGACGGTGGAGGCGACGTGGGTGCCGTGGCCGTTGCGGTCGGCGACCTCCTCGCCCTCGATGAAGGACTTGGACTCGGCGACCCGGCCGGCGAGGTCGGGGTGGGTGAGGTCGGCGCCGGTGTCGAGGACGGCGACCTTGACGCCCTTGCCGGTGAGCCCGGCCTCCCAGGCCTTCGGGGTGCCGATCTGGGCGTTGGAGTCGGCCATGGCGGCCCGCACCCGGCCGTCGAGCCAGACCTTGGCGGGGGCGGCGGCGGTGCTCCGGGCGGCCGGGGCGGTGAAGGTCTGCCAGAAGGCGGCGGGGTCGGTGGCCGTGACGGCGGCGCCGCCGATGCTGGGCAGGGCGCGGACGGTCTCGGCGCCGCGCGGGGCGGCGGCCGGGCTCCGGGTGCTCCTGCCGCCGTACGTGACGATCAGCGGAAGTGCGTCGGTGACGCCCTGCTCGACGAGGCCGGTGACGTCGAAGAGGCGCGGGTCGAGCGCGCCGGAGGCGAGGTGGGGGCGGGCCTCGTCGGGGATCACGGTGATCCGGCCGTTGGAGGTCCGGGTGCGTATCGCGCCGGTGGCGCCCTTCGCCCGGTCGACGGTGACGGTCCGCCGCCCGTCGCCGAGCGCGGTGAGGGTGACGCGGTCGCCGGTGACGAGGGTGACGGTGCTGCTCGTCGCGGACGCCCCGAAGGCGCCCGCCGGTGCGGAGGCGGTGGCCCCGGTGGGGGTCCCGGCGGCGTTGGTCCCGGCGGCGGCGGTCTGCCCGGCCGAGAGCATCACGAGGGAGATGCCCGCGGCGAGCAGCCCGGCCCTTCCTCTGGCGATGGGTGTGGACATCGGCGGAGTACTCCTCGCGGCCCCGGGGTCGGGGGTGTTTCCGGGTGCCGCGAGGAGTCTTGGCTCATCGCACGGGGGTTGACTCCTGTCACTCCTGGCGGTTATGCGCCGTGGCGGCCAACCGCCAGGACAGTCGGGGCCGTTCGGGGAGATTGCTCGCGGAGCTCACAGAACTCACGGAACCCGCGCAACTCATGGCGTCGGGTCCAGGGCGTCGTAGCGGCGGAATCCGCGTCCGTACAGGGCGAGCAGGCCGACGGCGACGACGCAGGCGATCCCGCCGCCGGTGATCGCGACGGCCGGGGAGGTCAGGTCGGCCGCGGAGCCCGCGAGGAAGTCCCCGAGCCGGGGGCCGCCCGCGACGACCACGATGAAGACGCCCTGGAGCCGGCCGCGCATCTCGTCCGGGGCGGCGACCTGCATCATCGTGTTGCGGAAGATCATCGAGACGGTGTCGGAGTAGCCGGCGAGGGCGAGGAACAGCAGCCCGAGCCAGAGGTTCCGGGTCAGTCCGAAGACGGCGATGGCGGTGCCCCAGCAGGCGACGGCGATCAGGATCGCCTGCCCGTGGTGGCGGATCCGGCCCTGCCAGCCGGACAGGACGCCGCCGAGGAGCGCCCCGAACGCGGGCGCGGCGACGAGGAGGCCGGCGGTCTTCGCGTCCCCGCCGTACCAGAGCACGGCGACGGCCGGGAACAGGGCGCGGGGGTGGGCGAGGATCATCGCGCAGAAGTCCGAGAAGAACGTCATGCGCAGGTTGGGCCGGGTGGCGAGGAAGCGCAGCCCGTCGAGGACCGAGGCCCGCTCGGTCCCCTTGCGGTCGGGGAGCATCGACGGCAGCCGCCACATCGCGTACAGGCTCGCGGTGAAGGCGACGGCGTCGACGAGATAGGCGGTCTGGTAGCCGGCGAGCCCGACGATCAGACCGCCGAGGCTGGGTCCGACGAGGGTGCCGAAGGTCATGACCATCGAGTTGAGCGCGTTGGCGGCGCGCAGCTGCTCGGGCGGCAGGAGCCGGGGGATCATCGCGCTGCGGGCGGGCGAGTTGAGCGCGGCGCACACGGCCTGGAGGGCGACGATCGCGTACAGGAACCAGACGCGGTGGAAGCCGGCGAACGCGGCGCCCGCCAGGGCTATGGAGAGCACGGCGGAGCCGGTCGCGCTGGCGAGGCCGAGCTTGCGGCGGTCGACGGTGTCGGCGATCGCGCCGCCGTACAGGCCGAAGACGACGAGCGGGACGAGGGAGAAGAGTCCGACGAGCCCGACGGAGAAGGGCGAGCTGGTGATGTCGTACACCTGGAGGGAGATCGCGAGGGCGGTCATGCCCTGCCCGACCCAGGAGACGGTGTTCCCGAACCAGAGGCGGCGGTAGTCGACGGAGGTGCGCAGCGGGGTGAGGTCGGCGAAGAGCCGCCGGCGCTCCCGCTCCTGCTCGCGTTCGTCGGTGGCGGTCACGCGACGTCGTACCGCAGCTCGGGGCGCTCCCAGTGGATGCGGCCGGAGGGCGGGACGGCCCCGGTGCGGACGGCGCCGGTGCGCAGGTAGAACTCCTCGGCGGGCGGGTGCGCGACGACCTTCACGGAGTCGAGTCCGGCGGCCCTGGCCTGCCCGGCCATGTGCTCCATGAGCAGCCGCCCGATGCCGAGCCCCTGGGAGCCGTCGGCGACGAACGCGAGGTCGAGTTCGGCCTCCTCGACGAGCAGTGCGTAGAACCCGAGCACCCTGCCGTCCCCGCCCCCGTCGGCGGCGACGAAGACGGGATGGTGCTCGATGTACGGACCGCCGACCTGGTACCCCTCGACCATGGCCGCGTAGTCCCCCCGGTAGGCCCGGGAGCCCCGTACGAGCCGGGTGAGCCGCCGGGAGTCGTCGGCGGTGGCACGCCGGATGGTGATGTCGGACATGGGGTGAGTATAGGGGCAGGGGTGGAGTGGGCTCCTTACAGTTTGATGAACGGGGAGACGGGGGTGCCGAAGCCCCGGCCGCCGAGCCCCCGGACTCCCGGGCCCAGCCCCGGTCCCGGTCCCCGGCCCGAACGGCCCACCCGGTGGAAAGTTCGGCAGCGGGTTCGAGAGGTGACCCGGGAGGGGTGCGGGAGGAGGGTGAAGATCGCCATCGGGTTTACGATGCGTCATCATGCAAGCACGACGCGTCACCCTTGGTGCGCCTCCGGTCCTCCCTCGCGGGGGCGCCGCGCGGGCGTCCGGAGCCCCCCTCCTCGGCCTCTCTCCCCGGGCGACACCCCTGCCCGGCGACGGAGCGCCGGCTGCCGGGCCGGGGGTTACGCGTCTCCCCGGGCGGACGTGAGCGCGCAGCCCCCGGAGCCGTACGCCCCCGGCGCGCGGACCTCCCCCGCACGCCCCTCCGAGCGGGTCGACTACGTCGATCCCCGGGACCGGGTGGTGGCGCAGGGCGGGCGGTCCGGCGGGGCGCCGGACGGGCTCCTCAAGCGGTACGCGGCGACCGTCTGCGCCGACCGCGCCGGACGGGTCCTGCTCTACCGGCGCACCTCCTCGACCCCGGTCTACCCGGACCACTACGACGTCCTGATCGGCGGCGCGGTCCGGACCGGCGAGGACTACCGGGCGGCCGCGCTCCGTGAGCTCCGCGAGGAGCTGGGCTGGACGGACGCGCCCGGCCTCGCGGAGGCGTACCGGATCCGCGTGGACGATCCGCACGGCGCGGCCTTCCTGACCGTCCACCGCTGGACGGCGGACCGGCCGCCCCGGCCCGATCCGCGCGAGGTCGCCTGGTGCGGCTTCGTCGCGCCGCTGACGGTCGTGACGGGCGGTTACACCCCGCTGGTCCCGGCCGGCGCGGAGGCCGTGCGGCGCCTCTTCCCCCTTTGAACGCCACTCCGAGCACCTCTCTGAACGCCCCCTCTGAACGGCCCCCTCCGCACGCCCCCCTTTCCTCCCCCACGACCCCTTCCCCACGCCCCCTCCCCCTACGGCCCCACCAAGGACACCCCTCCCCATGACGTACTGCGCGCTGCCCTTACCCGGCGTCTCCCTCGCCGTCCCCCCGCCCGCCCGGCCGACCTCCGGGACGGACCGGATCGACCGGGCCCGGGCCCGGCTCGCCGCCCGGCTCACGGCCGCCGCCGGGCCCGACGGCCTGCTGCGGGCGCCGTGCGACAGCCGGATGCTGGAGTCCGCCCTGGCCCTGCGGCTGCTGACGGTGACGGACGTGGACCCGGACGCGCGGGAGCGGCTCACCCGGCGCCTGAAGACCGGTCTGGACGAGGGCGCCCCCGACCCCGTCCAGGAGGCGGCGGCCCGCGCGGCCCTCGGTGAGTACGCGGACGGGCGGGGCGCGCTGGCCCGGCTGCTCGGCGGCTTCGACCACTTCACCGCCGGGCGCAAGCACCTGATGTTCCGGACGGTCCTGGCGGAGCTGGGCGCCGATACGTTCCCCGAACTCCCCGGCCAAGGACCCGGCCAAGGCCCCGGCTCCGGCTCCGTCTTCGAGGCGCGCGGCCAGCAGCGCTGGCTGATCACGGAGATGGCCGCCCTGAAGGTCCTGCACGCCTTCGGCACGCGTGCGCCCGGCCGCGTCACCGAGGACGACTGGCGGGTCCTGGAGCCCTGCGCGCTCCCCGGCCCTCCCCCGTACGGCAACCATCTCGCCCGGATCCTCGCGCTGCTGGCGCTGCGGCTGCGGCCCCGGTACGCGGCGGCCGTCCGGGCGCGGGCGCGGGAGCTGCGGGACGTGCTGCGCGGGGACGGCGGGCTGCCGTTCCTCACGGGCATGGACGTGTTCGCGACGGCGACGGGCGGCCTGGCCCTGACCGGAGCGGGGGCGCCCGCACCCGTCCTGCGGGCGCTCGCGACGGCCCTGACGGGGCATCAGAACCCGGACGGGGGATGGGGTTTCGACCGGGGGGTCGGGCAGAGCGACGTGGACGACACGGCGTACTGCGTGGAGTTCCTGCGGGCGGTGGCCCCGGAGCGGTGCGGGCCCGGGGTGGCGGCCGGCGAGCGGTATCTGCTCGCCCGGCAGGGCACGGACGGCGGCTTCCCGACCTTCGAGCGCGGGACAGCCCCGGAGGTGGCGATAACGGCGGCGGCGGTGAACGCGCTGGCGCCCGAGCCCGCGCACCGCGCGGCGGTCGCGGCCGCCGTCCGGTTCGTCACGGCCCGACAGGAGGCGGCGGGCCCGTTCGAGCGCAGCTGGAGCCTCAACGAGAGCAACGCCCTGTTCCGCACGGTCCTCGCCCACGACTCCTTCCTGGCGGTGGCGCCCGGCCACCCGGCGGCGCCCGGCTCCGCGCGGGCCCGGGCGCGGGCGGTGGCCCGGCTGCTCGCCACCCAGAACCCGGACGGCGGCTGGGGGCACGTGCCGGCGGACCCGAGCGATCCGATCAGTACGGCGTACGCGCTGATCGCCGTGGCGCGCACGCCGGGCGCGCGGGCCGCGACCGTACGGGCGGTGCGGCACCTCCTGGCGCGGCAGCGGCCGGACGGCGGCTTCACGTCGCGCCCGGACCAGGCGGGCCCCCGGCCGCTCGCGTACCACGTACCGCTCCTGACGGACATCTGCGTCCTGCTCGGCCTGAACCACGCGCGGGCGGGCCTGGCCGCACCCTGACCGACACCACGCGCGGGCGGGCCTGGCCACCCCTGACTGGACCACGCGCACGGGCCGGCCCGGCCCCCCTGACCGAACCATGCGCGGGCCGGCCCGGCCGCCCCCTGAGGGAGGTCAGGCGCAGCCGGAGAGGTCCTCGGGGTCGACGGCGTCGAGCCGGACGGCCAGCGCGTGGAGCCGTTCGCGCAGGTCACCGATCTCGGCGAGGTCCAGGCCGGTGGCGGCGGCGATCCGGCGCGGCACGCCGAGGGCCTTCTCACGCAGCGCCGTCCCGGCCTCCGTGAGGCGCACGGTGACGGACCGCTCGTCCTCGGGGCTGCGCCGCCGCTCGACGTATCCGGCCGCCTCCAGCCGCTTGAGCAGCGGCGACAGGGTGCCGGAGTCGAGGCGCACCCGCTCCCCGATCCCCTTCACGGACAGCTCGCGGTGCTCCCAGAGCACGAGCATCACGAGGTACTGGGGGTAGGTGAGCCCGAGCTCCTTGAGGGCCTCGCGGTAGACGCCGTTGAAGGCGCGGGTCGCCGCGTGCAGCGAGAAGCAGATCTGCCGGTCGAGGCGGAGGAAGTCCCCGTCGGGGAGGCCGGAGAGGGCGTCGGGGAGGGTGTCGGGCGTCTCCATGGCTCCAGGATACGCGAGCCCCCTCACACGCGATTGAGTTGCGCACAACTAAATAGCGCGCTACAAATGAAGGACCACCGCATCCCGGGGCGGCAACGGGCACCCCGGGACGGCAATCAGGACGGAAGAGGAACCATGGACGCGATCTACACCGCCGTCGCCACCGCCAGCGGCCGCGAGGGCCGCGCCGTCAGCTCCGACGGCCGCATCGACCTCCCCCTCGCCCACCCGCAGGCCCTCGGCGGCAACGGCCAGGGCACCAACCCCGAGCAGCTCTTCGCCGCCGGGTACGCGGCCTGTTTCGCCAGCGCGATGGGCGTGGTCGCCCGCCAGGAGAAGATCGACATCACGGACGCCTCCGTCACCGCCGAGGTCTCCATCGGCAAGGACCCCGCCGACGGCGGCTTCGGCCTCGCGGTCGTCATGCGCGCCGAGTTCCCCGACCACCTCCAGGGCGAGGCGGGCCTGGCCCTCCTGAAGAAGACCCACGCCTTCTGCCCGTACTCCAAGGCCACCCGCGGCAACATCGAGGTCGAGCTGGTCGTCGAGTGACCGGCCGCCCCCTCTGACCGACCGCCCCCTCCCGCAGGAGCCGTACGAAGGTCCCGGTGCCGCCCGCGCGCACCGGGACCTTCGCACGAACGGCACGGGGGGTTCGTCCGCCGTACGGCGGGCAGCCATGGGACGGCCGCCGGGCGGTGGCCCGCGGGCGCTGTCCTTGGGGCGCCCGCCGGGCAGGAGCCCGGCCGCCGCACGCACGCCCCACCCGTGCCCGCCCCCACCCGGAGGAGAACTCCCCCATGGCCGACCTCGACCGCCGCCGGTTCCTTCAGCTGACCGGCGGCGCCGCCGCGTTCACGCTGCTCTCGGAGAGCATCGCCCGCGCCGCCGCGATACCGGCGCAGGGCGCCACCGGCACCCTCCAGGACATCGAGCACATCGTGGTCCTGATGCAGGAGAACCGTTCCTTCGACCACTACTTCGGCTCGCTGAAGGGCGTGCGCGGCTTCGGCGATCCCCGGCCGGTGACCCTGCCCAGCGGCAAGTCCGTCTGGAACCAGTCCGACGGTTCCAAGGTGACGCTGCCGTTCCGGCCGGAGAGCGCCCGCCTCGGCATGGAGTTCCTCCAGGGCCTCAACCACGACTGGGCGGGCGGCCAGAAGGCCTTCGCACAGGGCCGGTACGACCAGTGGATCCCGGCCAAGACCAAGGCCACGATGGCGTACCTCACCCGCGAGGACATCCCGTTCCACTACGCGCTCGCCGACGCGTTCACGATCTGCGACGCGTACCACTGCTCGGTCATCGGCTCCACCGACCCGAACCGCTACTACCTGTGGAGCGGTCACACCGGGAACGACGGCACGGGCGGCGGCCCGGTCCTCAACAACGCGGAGGCGGGGTACGGCTGGAAGACGTACCCGGAGCGGCTGGAGGCGGCCGGGGTCTCCTGGCGGATCTACCAGGACGTCGGCGACGGCCTGGACGCGGCGGGCCACTGGGGCTGGATCAACGACGCGTACCGGGGGAACTACGGCGACAACTCCCTCCTCTACTTCAACAGCTACCGCAACGCCCAGCCGGGGAACCCGCTCTACGACAAGGCCCGCACGGGCACGAACGCCAAGAACGGCGAGGGCCTCTTCGACCGGCTGCGCGCCGACGTCCAGGGCGGCCGGCTGCCGAAGGTCTCCTGGATCGCGGCACCCGAGGCCTTCTCGGAGCACTCCAACTGGCCCGCCAACTACGGCGCCTGGTACATCGCGCAGGTCCTGGACGCGCTGACCTCGAACCCGGACGTGTGGGCCCGTACGGCCCTGTTCATCACCTACGACGAGAACGACGGCTTCTTCGACCACGTGGTCCCGCCGTACGTCCCGGCGTCGGCGGCGCAGGGCCTCTCCACGGTCGCGACCGCCCTGGACCACTTCCCGGGCAAGGCCGGCTACGTCGCCGGACCCTACGGACTCGGCCCGCGCGTCCCGATGATCGTCGTCTCGCCCTGGTCGAAGGGCGGCTACACCTGCTCCGAGACCTTCGACCACACCTCGGTCATCCGCTTCATGGAGGCGCGCTTCGGCGTCCGGGAGCCGCAGATCTCCCCCTGGCGGCGGGCCGTCTGCGGCGATCTGACCTCGGCCTTCGACTTCACGCGCACGGACGCCCGGCCGGCCGCGCTGCCGCCGACCGGCGGCTACTACCCGCCGGACCGGAACCGCCACCCCGACTTCCCGGCCACCGCGCCCGCGACGGGCACGATGCCCCGCCAGGAGCGCGGCGCGAAGCCGACCCGGCCGCTGAAGTACGCGCCGTACGTGGACGGCGCCGCCGACACGACGGCCGGGACCTTCCGCCTGGCCTTCGGCGCGGGCCCGGGCGCGGGCGCGCAGTTCCACGTCACCTCGGCCAACCGCACGGACGCGCCCTGGACGTACACGGCGGAGGCGGGCACGTCGATCGCGGACACCTGGAACACCAAGTACTCCGGCGGCGTCACCGATCTGACGGTCCACGGCCCCAACGGCTTCCTGCGCCGCTTCCGCTCCCCCGGCAGGACGGCCGTCCCCGAGGTCGCCGCCCGCCACGACGCCGCCACCGGCCGCCTGGACCTGACCTTCACCAACCCGGGCGCGACCACGACGGTGACGGTCACCGACGCCTACGGGGCCGCCCCGAAGACCCTGACGGTCCCCCGGGGCGCCACGACCGCCCACACGGTCGTCCCGGCCGCCGGCCACCGCTGGTACGACGTCACGATCACCTCGCCCGTCTCCCCCGACTACCTCCGCCGCCTGGCGGGCCACGTGGAGACGGGCGCCCCGGACGTGTCGGACCCGGGGATCCTGACGTACTGAGCCGCGTCCGCGCCGATGCCCGTTCCGGGGCCCTGAGGGTGTCGGGACGGGTATCGGTCCACGGACCGTCGTCCTGGTGAGCACGCGGGACGACGGCCGCCCGGGCGAAGGGGATTCAGCAGCACCGGCGCACCCCTTCGGAACCGTTCTCGACGCGCGGCCGACGCTGCACCACGAGAGACGCCGCGTCCACGTCGGGGGGCAGTCTCCATTCGACGACGTGGAGGCCGGACAGTTCGATCAGTTCTTCGGGGACCCCCAGACGATGCAACGGGGTCGCCCCGTACCTGGCCAGCCAGACGCGACGCCTGACCTGCTCCTCGTACCGCAGAGCGGCCCAACAGTCGAGGGCGACCCCGGGCGCGCGGGGGCTTCCCTTCGCTCGCCGTGCGAGCAGGGTCCGCACGAAGGGGACGTTCGCCGGGTCGTGGGCGAGGGCGACCAGACACCAGGCAGTCGTGGACGACAGCGAGCCGCCATGAGCCCTCTGCAGCTTTCGGGCGTTCCACTGCCACCTCGGCGCCAGCACCCAGCGAAGAAGCCGGTGCGGTCCGTTCTCCGCAGACCGCCCCTCGGCCGTCATCCCGCCCGCTCGTCACTCGAGGAGCTGGACTGCTCAAGCTGCAGCTCGCGCTTTCTCTGCTCTTCCTTCAGACGCTCGACGAAACCGGCAAACCTTCTCAGCCGCTCCCCCTCGGAAAGAGGAGCGCCATCACTCCCCGCATAGTCGTCGAGCATGAACTGCGAGGCATTGTAGTGTTTCTCGATATCGTCTGCGGTTGATTGCAGGTTGTAGCCCCTCTCGCGGAACTTGAAATATCCGGTCACACCGGCAGAGATTCCGACCAGGGCACTCAGCGTGGATGTGATGATCCGGAGCGCGAGATTACTCCCCTCGTTCATCGCGGTGAGCGTGGAGGTGGCGATCGACCCGGTGATGATGACGAGCTGGAAGAAATTGTGGATGCGGCGGTTGTTGTTCGCCGACTTGCGGTACTGCGCGATGAGGTCGAGCGAGGCCTCACGGTAGATGCGGAGCCCGGAGGAGGAGTCGAGAGGCAGACCGGCCGCGGCCGTCTGCCGGTCCTGCAACGCGTTGCGCAGCTCACCGGCACGGGCGACGACGGTCTTGCGGTTCGCCAGAAGCAGCCAGCCCATCGCCGCCACAAGACCGACGACCACGACGAGCCCGACGTAGCGCACGAAGACCGGCTTGGTCTGCCACAGCCCTACGACGACCGTGTAACCCAGCAGGCAGGAAAGCGCCATCGCCCCCAGAAGGCACACCCAGTAGATGCGCTGGAACGCCCGGGAAGCCTTGAGGTCGGAATCGATCTGATCGTATTCCTTCACCCGATTCCGGTAGTCCCTCTGCAGGGCTATCTCTTCCGCCTCCGTCAGGCCCGACTCGACCCTTCCGAGCTCGACCGTCACATCCCCTCCTCACCTCCTGCCCGGACAGGGCGAGGAAGTAGGAGTAAAACGAGGCGGCCATACTCTCGACAAGAGGACCCGGGGCCGTCTCCCCTCCGCTTCTCCAACGAAGGGGACCACCGGGCCGAAATCCGCCCACGCGAGCAGGGTATTTCATCGGCACCAGGCATTTCAGGCCACCCCCACACCGCCGAGGAATGCACGATCGAACTCATTTACCATTTTCCCGTGGTGTCATCTGCGGCGCCATGGCCACGAACTGCCGCGCCGTCAGCGGTCGCCCTCGGCCCATCCGTCGCCCCGCGGCAGACGCTTCGGCGCGAGTCCCAGGAGCATCGCCGTGTGCGCGCACAGCAGGGTGATCCCGGCCTACCACGGAAGCGGGAAGTATCCGGTCGAGGGGGCGTAGTGGGCGACGGCCCACGGATGTTCGACGAGGGTCTGCTGGACGGCGAAGCCGGCGGCCGGGGTGACGCGCAGCAGCCACTGCGCCAGGCCGTCGGGCAGCAGCGGGACGGAGGTCACGGCGTACGGAACCGCGATCGTCAGGACGGCGACGAGGATCGCGGGCCGGGGGCGTCGGAGCAGGGAGCCGGGAACGGGCGGGCGGCATGTCGTCCGCGGGTCCGGTCCGGTGCCCGGCGACGGCGAACCGCGCTGCGACCACGGGGACGACGAGCAGCGCCAGGACCAGGCCCCCAGGGTGCGTTCCACCGGGCGGGCTCCGTCCTCGGCGCCCTTCAGGCCGATGTCGCCGGCACCGGTGACGATGATCGCGCCGTTCCTCTCCACCGCCCCGGACACCAGGTGGCCCTTCTCCCAGTCCGTACGGTTCCGCTCGCCGACCGCGTCGTCGCTCCAGCCTCCGGCGGCCGCGCCCCGGAGGGCGATCCTGTCGAAGGTGCCGCCGACCTGCGTCCAGCACACCTGCTCCGTGGCGCCGCCCAGGCCGGTCCGCCGCAACGTCGGATCCCTGGGAGAGGCGGCGAACAGTCCGACCCGCACGGTCCTCGGAAGTCCCGGCAGGCGTACGGCACCGGCCTCCGTCCACGTCGTGCCGTCGGCGGACTCGTGGCCGGTGACGGTGTCGCCCGACCGGGTCAGCCGCAGCCGGCGCGGCGTTCCCTCCGCCACTCCCGCGCCGCTGCCGGCGATGTCGTGGCGGTGGTCGTACCGCATCCGTACGCCGTGGCCGCCGGTGACCATCGGCGCCGCGTAGGAGGAGCCCGGGCGAACGGAGGCCCTGTCGACAGGCGCGAGGCGGAGCCGAGGAGCGGTGTCAGACGGGGTGGCTCATGCCGTACACGGCGAGGAAGCCGAGGCCGACCGCGACGAGAGAGGTGAAGGCGACCGCCGCCTGCCACAGGCAGGCGCGGACGCTCGCCCCGTCGGCGCGGTCGAGAGCTCCGTTGATCAGCGCCGCGATCATGGCCAGCAGGAACACCACCGTCACCGGCAGAGACCATGCGGTCAGCAGGACGCTCAGACCGAGCGGCGTCGCGCAGACGAATGCGGCACCGCCGCGCTTGACAGCTTTCGGTACCGAGGCGCCGTCCTGCCGGTGCATCATCCCGGCGGCCAGCGCCCCGAGAGCCGCGACCAGCATCGCGGTCAGCAGCGGCCAGGGACCGGGGCCGGCATGGCCGGCCGATCCGGTCGGTACATCGGCGACCGCTGCGCCGACAGTGAGATACGGGTCCATCACGACGACCTCCTGCTCCTTGGGCCTGTGCGGCGTTGCGAGAACCGCCGAGGCGACATAGCGGGAGGTCAGCACGTGCTCCGTCCGGCCCGCGACGACCGTTCCGCACATTCGGCAGCCAATGCGCTGTTCAGCGCTCTAAGTTGGGTTTTTCCGAGTCGGCCGAGTCGGCCGACTCGTACGGCGGCACGGGGGAGAACCGGGTGACGGGACATCAGGACAAGCCGAGCCAGGCACCGTTCACCGAGGCTTTCCGACTGCTGTACGGATACGTTCGGTCGCCGGCCACGCGAGACCTCGAAGCGAAGACGAAGGTCAGCGCCACCACGATCGAGGGCTGGCTGAAGGAGGGGCGCACGCCGCGCAGGGAGGAAGACGTCGTAGCCGTCGTCGATACGCTTCTCCTCGTCGCGGGCAAGGGCGGGCGCGGAAACCTTCCCCCCGAGATGCGTTCCCCGCAGTACTACTTGGTGCGTCTGCGTCAGCAGAAGGCCCTCAAGGCGTCACCGCGCCCCCGGACGGCCAAGGCGGACGGGGACGAATCGGCCGCGGCGGCGTCACCGTCCGCCGCTGCCGACGACCTCGCCCCGCCCGCGGCGGCCGAGCCCTCTCCGTCCCCCGAACGACTCCGGAGACGGCGCCCACGATCGCTCGCTCTGATGACGGTTCTCGGCCTCCTGGTTGCCGGGGGCGCCGTGGGCGCGTACCAGCTCTCGCAAGCCGGGGACACCGGCGGGGAGACGCCTTCCACGAAGGATTCCGCGACTGCGAAGAGTGCGTCCGTGCCCCTGGTGTCCGTGAGCGACGCGGCGAGTTGGGAGTGCGGTGACGCGGTCGTCGTTCCCCGCGCCGTAGGCACCGCGGGCCTCGCTCCCGGTCCCCGGCCGGCGGATGGCGTCTCGGCGTCGGGCACGGGCTTCGGATTCACCGTCCAGGGCGCCGAGGGGCAGACCGTGACGCTCTTGGGCCTGACCGTCGAAATCGCCTCGAAGAAGGAACCGCTGCGAGGCACCCGTGTGCCCGTGGTGTGCCAGGGCGATCCACCCCATCGCAACTTCGCGGTGGACCTGGACGAGCGAAGCCCGCGTGTGGTCGAAGTCAAGGCCAGTGAGGGCAACGGCGGCAGCCCGTCCGACACGGGCTGGCCCTATACGGTCAGCGGGAGCGACCCGGAGCACTTCGTCGTTCGGCCCACCACTCTCACGCACGACGTGGCCTTCACTCTCCTCCTGCAGTGGGCCTGGAACGGGAAGCGGGGCCGGCTGCGCATTGACGACCAGGGCCGGCCCTTCCGTACGACCGCCGACCGCGGCGCGGTCCCGCTGTGCCTGAACAGCACCACCACCCGCCTCCTGCCGTCACCGGATGGAAAACCATGCGCTTCTTGAGTCCACAGCTCACCAGGGCGGGCCGAGCCGCGATCTGTTCGATCGCCCTCTGCGCGCCGGTGGCGTGTACGGAGCCCGCCTCCGACAAGCCCCCCGCGCTCTCGAAGGCCCCTGCCTGGGAGAACATCCCCGTGGCCGACCTCCCGTCGGACTTCATCGATTTCCAGCCGTCGTCCATGTCCTCGTCCGCTCGTGGGTTCTTCGCGGCCAGCGGCTACCGGCCCACCACGTCCGTGGATGTGGCTCAGAAGGTGTTCACCAGCCGAGACGGGCGGAAGTGGCGGGAACGTACGCCGGAGGGAATGAGCACGACGGCCACGGTCCAGTCACTGGCCTCACACGGATCGACCACCTGGCTCCTGGGCGGTCAGGGATTCTCGACCGCGCGTACAGCGGTGTGGACCACCGAGGACGACGGGTCCTCGTGGACGGCCCCGCTTCTCCTGCCCACGTCACAGGACGTGGAGATACCTGTGGCGATTTCGGCCGGGGAACGCGGGGCCCTGGTGATCACCAAGGTGACTCCGGGGCTGGACAAGCCCGTTGAGACCGATGCGCGCCTGCGAACGTGGCTGGCCGAGAAGTCCGGCCGTCTCACCCAGCTGTGGGAGACACCCTGCGTCGGTCACGAGGGGAGCGAGGCGGCGGCGGAGGCTCTTGTCGCCGACGACGGCTTCTACGTTCTGACGGACTGCGTCACCAAGGACTTCGTGCCCGCCGACCGTCTCTTCAAGTCCACCGACGGGCAGAGCTGGAAGGCGGAGCCGCTCCCCGACGACGGCAACGAATTCGACCACATGGCCCGTAACGGCGACACCATGGTGCTGACCGGCGGCTTGGCCGCCAAGAACGTCGAACACACCACCGACCCTCGCGCGTGGTACAGAAAGGACGGCGGTCACTGGCGCACCGCCTCGCCGCTCGACGTGGGCCGTCTGCCCGATGCCGGCGTCGTTCGCCGCGAGTCGCAGACGATGCTCGCCATCACGGCGGCCGGCAGCGGCTTCGTCGCGATCGGGTCCGCTCGGGCGCCGGACGACTCCGCTGTCGGGGCGACCTGGTTCTCCGCCGACGGCACCGCATGGGTCAAGCAGCCGACGCGAGCCAACGGCTTCGACCAGCTGCGCTCTCTGGCCGCCCTCACCGCGCGGAACATGACACTCGTCGTCCTGGGCTCCCGTCGCGCCTGGGAAACCTCCGACCCGGCACATGCCCGAATCTGGATCGGGGACATCGCCCCGGCCCCCCGGCGGGCGCCTTCGTCGGCCGACACGGCGCCGCTCGCTCGGTTCGCGGGGACCTGGAGCTGGTCCGGTGCCACCATCACCATCGCCCCCGACGGTTCCTTCACCTACCGCTACTCGACTCTGGTGCAGTGCTCGGACCACGCCCCTCCGTGCGACGACGGTGACGAAATGGGAGGCGAGGCCACCGGGACGCTCCGCCAGGGCCGTACGCCCGACGAAGCCGTCGGCACGGTGGACGTCGCCCTCCCGAACGCCCCGGCGGGATCCCCCGTCAGGATCACCCGTGAGCCCTACAGCGCCATCGACATCACGGTCGGCAAGCACGGATACGGCCTGTTCTGCGAGCCGGGCGCAAGCCGCTGCGCCGCCCCTGTGGGAGCGGGCTGAGGCGCGGGGAACGCCGACCGCCCCCCCTGCCGGCCTCCCCCACCCGGAAGGCGGGCGAGGCCGGAGCGGGCGCCGTGCGTGAACCCCGTCGCACGGTCGGGCCCTTCCGCTGCGGCCAACCGGCTCGGCCCCACGGTGAGACCGGCCCGCCATTCGCGTGCACAGCCGATCGGTCTCTTGAAGTCGCGCACCCGCTTTGCAGCCGACGGACGTCGCAGAAGTCGGTGATCCAGGCGACGGTCCCGCTCCGGGCCCCGGTCCGGGTACGGAACGTCCTCACGAGGCCTGCCAGGGGGTGGGGTGTCGACGGGTAAGGAATCCCGCGTGATCACCAGTGGCACCCGAACCGACCGCGGGATCGCCTCCGTGCCCGGCATCAGCGGCGCCCGCCCGTCGGCAGAGAGCCCGGCCCGCTGGGCCGGCAGGAGCCGACAGGGAGTGGATATTCGCTCCCGTGTGCGGCGTGTCACACGTAGGAACCGTGGGACCGCCGTGGGATCATCATCGTGGTTTCACACGCACGCTTCACAGAAAACCCCAGGTCAAGAGGGCCTCGACCCGGGGATGCCGACCAGAGAAGCCCGTTTCACCACACCGATGTGCGGCGATCGGCCCACGCGGACACACCCCAGGGGTGTTTCCGCAGGTCAGAACGTTTTTCTTTGGTGGGGCGGGTGGGACTCGAACCCACGGCCGACGGATTATGAGTCCGCTGCTCTAACCGGCTGAGCTACCGCCCCGTTCGGTGAGGCGCGTACATGTGTGCGCGCCGTCTGCCGCAGCATAGCCGCTCATACGATCTCCTGCTCCGGAAGATCGGCTCTGCTCGACCATGAAGACCGCGCCGCGCCCCGCGCGGTTCCCCGGGACGCGAAAAAGGACCCCGAAGGGTCCTCTTCCGTTCCGCTCCCCCGGCTGGACTCGAACCAGCAACCCTCCGGTTAACAGCCGAATGCTCTGCCAATTGAGCTACAGGGGATCGCGCTCCCCCGACTGGACTCGAACCAGTAACCTGCCGGTTAACAGCCGGCTGCTCTGCCAATTGAGCTACAGGGGATTGCTGCGTTGCACCGAACGGATCCACCTCGGGCCTTCCCGGGCGGCGCGCGTTCGCTGCGACACATACATTAGCGCAAGCAGGGGGGTGCTCCGCCAATCGGTATCGCCGTGGCACCGCCGTGGGCACCAGCGATGCATCAAGGAAGCTCTCCAGGGAAGGTGGTGGCCATGCGATACAAGCTGACGTTCGTCACAGGACTCGCCCTCGGTTACGTCATCGGCACGCGGGCCGGACGCGAGCAGTACGAGAAGTTGAAGAAGTCCGCCAAGGAGTTCAGCGAGAACCCGGCCGTGCGCAACGCCGCCGAGTCCGCCGCCCAGACCGGGCGGCAGGTCGCCGGGAAGGCCGCGCACGTCGTGGGCGACAAGGTGGGCGACCACCTGCCGCCCGCCGTGGCCGACAAGGTCCACGCGCTGCGCGAGCGCGGCCAGAGCAACGGAAAGGTCGAGAACGAGGAGTGGGGCACCAGCAACACCTGAGGCCCCGCGTGCGGCAGAATCTCTGTCATGGGGATAGTCGCCGGACTGGACAGCTCTGCTGAGTTCACACGCATCGTCGTCTGTGACACCGACACGGGTGCCGTGCTGCGGCAGGGGTACGCCGCGCATCCCGGCGAGCCGAAGGCCGTGGACGTCGATCCGCAGACCTGGCTGCTCTCGCTCGGGGAGGCCGCGACCGGCGGTCTCCTGGAGGGCGTGGAGGCCATCGGCGTCTCCGCGCAGCAGCACGGACTCGTGCCGCTCGACGCGCAGGGCGGCCTCGTGCGGCCCGCGCTCGTGCGCAACGACAAGCGGGCGCAGGTCGCCGCCGCCGACCTCGTCGACGCGCTCGGCGGCCGGCACGCCTGGGCCGAGGCCGTCGGCAGCGTGCCCGCCGCCGGACAGCCGGTCGCCAAGCTGCGCTGGCTGGCCCGCACCGAGCCCGAGCACGCCCGGCGGACCGCCCTCGTCCTCCAGCCGCACGACTGGCTGGTCTGGCAGCTCCTGGGCCGCCCCGCGCGCCGCACCACCGACCGGGGCGCCGCCTCCGCCACCGGCTACTGGTCGGCCGGCACCGGCGCGTACCGCCCCGACCTGGTCGAGCTCGCGCTCGGGCACCGGGCCGCGCTCCCCGAGGTCCTCGGCCCCTCCGACGCCGCCGGCACCACCCCCGAAGGACTGCTGATCTCCGCCGGCACCGGCGAGACCATGGCCGCCGCGCTCGGCCTCGGGCTCGGCCCCGGCGACGCGGTCGTCTCCCTCGGCGCCTCCGGGTCCGTGATGGCCGTCCACCACGAGGCCCTCGCCGACCCCGGCGGCATGATCACCTCCTTCGCCGACGCCACCGGGATGCACCTGCCGGTCGTCTCCACCTCCAACGCGGTGCGGGCGCTGCGCGGCACCGCCGAGATGCTGGGCCTCGACTCCCTCGACGAGCTCTCCGCGCTCGCCCTGAAGTCGACCCCGGGCGCCTCCGGGCTCGTCCTGCTGCCCTACCTGGAGGGCGAGCGGACCCCGGACCTGCCGCACGCGGCGGGCACGCTCAGCGGGCTGCGGCGCGAGTCGATGAAGCCCGAACACCTGGCGCGGGCGGCCTTCGAGGGGATGCTCTGCGCACTCACCGACGCCCTGGACGTGCTGCGCGGGCGGGGCGTGGAGGTGCGGCGGGTCTTCCTGCTCGGCGCCGCCGCCGCGCTGCACGCGGTGCAGGCGCTCGCGCCGGCCCTCCTCGGCGCGCAGGTCCTCGTCCCCCAGCCGGCCGACTACGCGGCGCTCGGCGCGGCCCGGCAGGCCGCCTGGGCCCTCGGGGTCGCGCGGGGCACCCTGTCGCCCGCCGCTCCCCCGGCCTGGCAGGGCGCCGCCACGCAGGTCCTGGAGCCGGGGGACGAGCTGGCGGCCGGGCAGGCCGTGCGGCAGCAGTACACGGCGACGCGGGAGCAGATCCACCCGGGCGCGTTCGGCGGGTGACCTCCGGGGCGGGGCGCCGTGCGCGGAGCCCGGGGAGTGCCGGTGAGGCGTCGTTCGTAAAGACTTCCCCAGGCTTTCCACCGCCCCGGAAACCGGTCGTAACGGCCCCGGGCCGCGGGCGATAGTAAGTCCCGTGCTCATAAGACTTCTCCAAACCCACCTGCGCCCTTACCGAAAACCCATCGCGCTGCTCGTGCTGCTCCAGTTCCTGCAGACCTGCGCGAGCCTCTACCTGCCGACCCTGAACGCCGACATCATCGACAACGGTGTCGTGCACGGGGACACCGGCTACATCCTCCGGTTCGGCGCCCTGATGGTCGGCGTCTCCGTCGTCCAGGTCGTCTGCAACGTCGGCGCCGTGTACTACGGCGCGCGGACCGCCTCCGCCCTCGGCCGGGACGTGCGCGGCGCCGTCTTCGACCGGGTGCAGTCCTTCTCCGCCCGGGAGCTGGGGCACTTCGGCGCGCCGTCGCTGATCACCCGTACGACCAACGACGTGCAGCAGATCCAGATGCTGGTCCTGATGGCGTTCACGCTGATGGTCTCCGCGCCCATCATGTGCGTCGGCGGCATCGTGATGGCGCTCGGCCAGGACGTGCCGCTGTCGGGCGTGCTGCTCGCGGTGGTGCCCGTGCTCGGCGTCTCCGTCTCGCTGATCGTGCGGCGGATGCGGCCGCTCTTCCGGACCATGCAGACCCGCCTCGACACGGTGAACCGGGTGCTGCGCGAGCAGATCACCGGCAACCGCGTCATCCGCGCCTTCGTGAAGGACGGGTACGAGGAGGAGCGCTTCCGGGGGGCCAACGCCGAGCTGACCGACGTGTCGCTGGCGACCGGCCGGCTGATGGCGCTGATGTTCCCGACGGTGATGACGGTCGTGAACGTGTCCAGCGTGGCCGTGGTCTGGTTCGGCGCGCGCCGCATCGACGGCGGCGACATGGAGATCGGCGCGCTGACCGCGTTCCTCGCCTATCTGATGCAGATCGTGATGGCCGTCATGATGGCCACCTTCATGTTCATGATGGTGCCGCGCGCCGAGGTGTGCGCCGAGCGCGTCGAGGAGGTC
Source organism: Streptomyces sp. NPDC093071 (assembly GCF_044754545.1). Classification (NCBI taxonomy): domain Bacteria; kingdom Bacillati; phylum Actinomycetota; class Actinomycetes; order Kitasatosporales; family Streptomycetaceae; genus Streptomyces; species Streptomyces sp. NPDC093071. The sequence goes on from NZ_JBIVPH010000003.1 coordinate 694,444, forward strand.
CTGGCGACCGACTCCAGCGTGGTGCCGCCGGCCGAGCCGGTGACGGCGCTCGACCGGCGCGGGCACCTGGAGGTCAGGGGTGCGGAGTTCCGCTACCCGGGCGCGGAGGAGCCGGTCCTCAAGGACGTCGGGCTCGTCGCCCGGCCCGGCGAGACCACCGCGATCATCGGCTCGACGGGCAGCGGCAAGTCGACCCTGCTCGGGCTCGTGCCCCGGCTCTTCGACGCGACCGGCGGCGAGGTCCTCGTGGACGGCGTGGACGTCCGCGCCCTCGACCCCGCCCTCATGGCGAGGACCGTCGGGCTCGTGCCCCAGAAGCCGTACCTCTTCTCGGGGACGGTGGCGACGAACCTGCGGTACGGGAAGCCCGACGCGACCGACGAGGAGCTGTGGCACGCCCTGGAGGTCGCCCAGGCCGCCGACTTCGTACGGAACCTGGAGAACGGCCTGAACGCGCCGATCGCGCAGGGCGGCACCAACGTCTCCGGCGGGCAGCGGCAGCGGCTCGCCATCGCGCGGACGCTCGTGCAGCGGCCGGAGATCTACCTGTTCGACGACTCGTTCTCCGCGCTCGACTACGAGACGGACGCCCTGCTGCGGGCCGCGCTCGCCGAGGAGACGGCCGACTCGACGGTGGTGATCGTCGCCCAGCGGGTGTCGACCATCCGGGACGCCGACCGGATCGTCGTCCTCGACGAGGGCCGGGTCGTGGGCACCGGGCGGCACCGGGAACTGATGGCGGACAACGAGACGTACCGGGAGATCGTGCTCTCCCAGCTGACCGAGGCGGAGGCAGCCTGATGGCCGGTCCTGGCGGACGCATGATGGCCGGTGGCGGCCCCGACCAGCGGTCGATGGACTTCAAGGGCTCGGGCAAGCGGCTGCTGAAGCAGCTGGCGCCGGAGCGCGGCGCGCTCTGGGTGATGCTGGTCGCCTGTGTGCTCTCGGTGGCGGCCTCCGTGATCGGGCCGAAGATCCTGGGCCGGGCGACGGACCTGATCTTCGCCGGGGTGGTCGGGCGGCAGACGGACCCGGGCGCCACAAAGGCGGAGACCCTGGCGGGGCTGCGCGCCGACGGGCAGGACGGCATGGCGGACATGCTGTCCGGGGTCGACTTCGTCCCGGGGCAGGGGATCGACTTCTCCGCCGTGGGCCGGGTGCTGCTCCTGGTCCTCGCGGTGTACGTGGCGGCGGGCCTGCTGATGCTGGTGGCCACCCGGCTCTCGATCACGGTGATCAACCGGACGGTCTACCGGATGCGGGAGGACGTCCAGACGAAGCTGGCGCGGCTGCCGCTGTCGTACTTCGACAGGGCCAAGCGCGGCGAGGTGCTGTCCCGGGCGACCAACGACATCGACAACGTCTCGCAGACGCTCCAGCAGTCGATGGGCCAGCTCATCAACTCGCTCCTGACGATCGTCGGCGTGCTCGCGATGATGTTCTGGATCTCGCCGCTGCTCGCCCTGGTGGCGCTGGTGACGGTGCCGGTGTCGGTGTTCGTGGCGGCGCGGATCGGCAAGCGCTCGCAGCCGCACTTCGTGCAGCAGTGGAAGTCCACGGGCACGCTGAACGCGCACGTCGAGGAGATGTACACCGGGCACGCCCTGGTGAAGGTCTTCGGGCGGCAGGAGGAGTCCGCGAAGGACTTCCGCGAGCAGAACGAGGCGCTGTACGAGGCCGGGTTCAGGGCGCAGTTCAACTCCGGCGTGATGCAGCCGGTGATGTTCTTCATCTCGAACATCAACTACGTCCTGGTGGCCGTGGTCGGCGGTCTGCGGGTGGCGAGCGGCACGCTCTCCATCGGTGACGTGCAGGCCTTCATCCAGTACTCGCGCCAGTTCTCGATGCCGCTGACGCAGGTGGCGTCGATGGCGAACCTGGTGCAGTCGGGCGTGGCCTCGGCCGAGCGGGTCTTCGAACTGCTCGACGCGGAGGAGCAGGAGCCGGACGCCCCGACGGGTGAGGAGCCGCTGGAGTCGCGCGGCCGGGTCGCCCTGGAGCACGTCTCCTTCCGCTACGAGGAGGACAAGCCGCTCATCGAGGACCTGTCCCTGACGGTGGAGCCGGGGCAGACGGTCGCGATCGTCGGGCCGACCGGCGCGGGCAAGACGACCCTGGTGAACCTGCTCATGCGGTTCTACGAGGTGACGGGCGGCCGGATCACCCTGGACGGAGTGGACATCGCGAAGACGTCCCGCGAGCGGCTGCGGAGCGGAGTCGGGATGGTCCTCCAGGACACCTGGCTGTTCGGCGGGACGATCGCGGAGAACATCGCGTACGGCGCGACGCGGCCGGTGACCCGGGAGGAGGTCGAGGAGGCGGCGCGGGCCGCGCACGCCGACCGCTTCGTCCGGACCCTGCCCGACGGGTACGACACGGTCCTCGACGACGAGGGGGCGGGGGTGAGCGCGGGCGAGAAGCAGCTGATCACCATCGCGCGCGCCTTCCTCTCCGACCCGGTGATCCTCGTCCTCGACGAGGCCACCAGCTCCGTCGACACCCGCACGGAGGTCCTGATCCAGAAGGCGATGGCCCGCCTCGCCCACGGCCGCACCTCCTTCGTCATCGCCCACCGCCTCTCCACGATCCGCGACGCGGACGTGATCCTGGTGATGGAACACGGCTCGATCGTGGAACAGGGCACCCACGAGGAACTCCTGGCCTCGGGCGGCGCCTACTCCCGCCTGTACGCGGCGCAGTTCGCGCAGGCGGTGGTGGAGGTGGACTGACGGCGGGGGCCCGTGTCGTACGTGGGGGGGGTACGGCACGGGTCGCCGTCGTTCTCGCCAGTGGGCGGGGTTATTACGGATCCTCAGGGTGGAGGGGTGATCGGGGCCCAGCACACGCAGGCAGTCGGGCAGCAACTCCTCCAGGGCGACGTCGAGCGCGGTGTCCGGCGGGACGCCGCGCCCGCTCCGTACCGCGGGTGCCCCACCCGTACCGAGGCGCGTGACGCCCAGCGGCCGTCGTGCAGCACCACGTGCAGGGCCGTGAGGACGAGTCGGGGGCCGATCAGGTACCCCGAGCCGTCCGGACCGCCCCTCCGCAGCCGGTTTCGGCGACTAGTCCAGGTAGCCCCTGAGCTGGTCCGCGTAGGCGTGGTCGCGGAGTTTGGCGAGGGTCTTGGACTCGATCTGGCGGATGCGTTCGCGGGTGACGCCGAAGAGCCGGCCTATCTCCTCCAGGGTGCGGGGGCGGCCGTCGTCCAGGCCGTAGCGGAGCTGGACGACCTTGCGTTCGCGTTCGTTGAGGGTGGAGAGGACGTCCTCCAGGTGGCGGCGCAGGAGGAGGAAGGCGGCGGACTCGACCGGGGAGGCGGCGTCGCCGTCCTCGATGAGGTCGCCGAGGGCGACGTCGTCCTCCTCGCCGACGGGGGTGTGCAGGGAGACCGGTTCCTGGGCGAGGCGGAGGACCTCCCCGATGCGCTCGGGGGGCAGGTCGAGCTGGGCGGCGACCTCTTCGGGGGTGGGTTCGTAGCCGCGTTCCTGGAGCATCCGGCGCTGGACGCGGACGACCCGGTTGATGAGCTCCACGACGTGGACGGGGACGCGGATGGTGCGGGCCTGGTCGGCGAGGGCCCGGGACATGGCCTGGCGGATCCACCAGGTGGCGTACGTGGAGAACTTGTAGCCGCGCGCGTAGTCGAACTTCTCGACGGCCCTGATGAGGCCGAGGTTGCCCTCCTGGACCAGGTCGAGCATGGTCAGGCCCCGGCCCACGTACCGCTTGGCGACGGAGACGACGAGGCGGAGGTTGGCCTCGATGAGCCGGCGCTTCGCGATCCTGCCGAGGACGACGAGGCGGTCCAGGTCGCCCGCGAGGCGGGTGTCCAGGTCCGGGGTGCCGGCCAGTTTCTCCTCGGCGAAGAGGCCGGCCTCGACGCGGCGGGCCAGTTCGACCTCCTCCTCTGCGGTGAGGAGCGGGATGCGGCCGATCTCGCGCAGGTACTGCCGGAAGAGGTCGGAGGAGGGGCCGTTGCCGCCGGGGTCCGGACGGCCGCGCGGGGCCGCCCGGACCGCGGGCTCCTCCGCGTCCTCCACGCCGTTCACGTCCTCGACGGACTCTGCCCGGTCCTGCTGGTCCTGCTGGTCCTGCTGGTCCTGCGGCACGGTCTGGGTCTGCACGGCGGGCGACCTCCAGGAGGAGCGGAACGGCACCGTCGTCCAGTGTGGGGTACGACACATCGCCGCCACGAGGGGCGTGCGGTGACTTTTTGAGTCCGCCGGGTGACCGAGCGTCAGAGCGCGGCGGCGCCGTCGTTCCGCAGGGACTGCCCGTACTGGGTGAGGACCCACAGTTCGTTCTGCACGGCCGCGACCTTCTCCGGGTCGCCGTTCGGGCCGAGGCGGGCCAGGGCGCCCTGGACGTCGCGGATGCGGCGGTCGACGGCCCGGAGGCGGACCTGGACGAGCTGGGCGCCCGCGTAGACCTCGTCGATCGTCTTGGCGAAGATCGTCTCGACGGCGAGTTCGGTGACGAGGGCGCGGACGGTGTCGTCGGGGGCGGCCGCGCGGACCGCGTCGAGGTAGTCGGCGGGGGCGCCGGTGGCGCCGCCCGCGTCCTGGACGCACTGGCGGACGGCCGCGTAGGGCGGGGCGGTGAACTCGTCGATGCCGTAGGCGTCGAAGGCCGGGGAGACCAGTTCGGGCCGCTGGAGGGCGAGCTTGAGGAGTTCGCGCTCGGTGCGGTGAGCGGGGCTGCGCAGGTTGAGCGCGGGGCCCGGCGGTGCCACGGGGGCCTGGATGCGGGGCGCCTCGCGGCGCGGCCGGCCGTCCGCCTGGCCCCGGCCGCCGCGGTCCCGCTGCCAGTGGGCGATCTGGCTGACCCGCTGCACGACGAACCGCTCGTCCATGATCCCGAGCATCCCGGCGAGTTGGACGGCGACGCCGTGCCGCACGGCCAGGTTCTTGAGCTTGGCGACGATCGGGGCGGCCTCGTCCAGGGCGGCGGCCCGGCCCGCCGGGGTCTCCAGGTCGTACCGCTTCACGATCTGGCGGAGGGCGAACTCGAAGAGCGGGGTGCGGGGTTCGACCAGGTCCGCGACGGCCTCGTCGCCCTTGGCGAGCCGCAGGTCGCAGGGGTCCATGCCCTCGGGGGCGACCGCGATGTACGTCTCGGCGGCGAACTTCTGGTCGTCCTCGAAGGCGCGCAGGGCGGCCTTCTGGCCGGCGGCGTCGCCGTCGAAGGTGAAGATGACGCGGGCCGAGCCGTTGTCCATGAGGAGGCGGCGGAGGATCTTGACGTGGTCGCCGCCGAAGGCGGTGCCGCAGGTGGCGATGGCGGTGGTGACTCCGGCGAGGTGGCAGGCCATGACGTCGGTGTAGCCCTCGACGACGACGGCCCGGCTGGCCTTGGCGATGTCCTTCTTGGCGAGGTCGATGCCGTAGAGGACCTGGGACTTCTTGTAGACCGGGGTCTCGGGGGTGTTGAGGTACTTGGGCCCGTTGTCGTCGTCGCGGAGCTTGCGCGCGCCGAAGCCGACGATCTCGCCGCCGACGTCCTTGATCGGCCACATGAGCCGGCCGCGGAAGCGGTCGATGGGGCCCCGGCGGCCGTCCTGGGAGAGCCCGGAGAGGATCAGCTCCTTGTCGGAGAAGCCCTTGCCGCGCAGGAAGCGGGTGAGGTGGTCCCAGCCGGCCGGGGAGTAGCCGACGCCGAAGTGCTCGGCGGCGGCCTGGTCGAAGCCGCGCTCGGCGAGGAACTTCCGGCCGATCTCGGCCTCGGCGGAGCCGAGCTGCTCGGCGTAGAAGCGGGCGGCGACCTGGTGGGCCTCGATCAGCCGGATGCGCTCCCCGCGCTGGTGGCCGGGGTTGTAGCCGCCCTCCTCGTACCGCAGCGTGATGCCCGCCTTGGCGGCGAGGCGCTCGACCGTCTCCGAGAAGGAGAGGTGGTCGATCTTCATCACGAAGGCGATGGTGTCGCCGCCCTCCTGGCAGCCGAAGCAGTGGAAGAGTCCCTTGCTCGGGCTGACCTGGAAGGAGGGCGACTTCTCGTCGTGGAAGGGGCACAGCCCCTTGAGGTTCCCGCCGCCCGCGTTGCGCAGCTGGAGGTATTCGGACACGACGGCGTCGATCGGGACCGCGTCCCGTACCGCCTTCACGTCGTCGTCGTTGATCCTGCCTGCCACGCGTGAAGTCTACGGGGAGGGAGTGACTACGGGAGCAGGCTCTCCAGGGGTACGGAGGGGTCCGCGAGGGCCTCGGGGTCCACCGGCGTCCGGGAACGGATGAGGTTCTGGATCGGCTCTGTGACGTCCCACACGTTCACGTTCATCCCGGCGAGGACGCGCCCCTCCTTGAGCCAGAAGGCGATGAACTCGCGCTTGCCGGTGTCGCCGCGGACCACGACCTGGTCGTACGAGCCGGGGGGCGCCCAGCCCGAGTACTCCATGCCCAGGTCGTACTGGTCGGAGAAGAAGTAGGGCACCCGGTCGTACGAGACGGGCTTGCCGAGCATGGCGCGGGCGGCGGCGGGGCCGCCGTTGAGCGCGTTGGCCCAGTGCTCGACGCGGAGCCGGGTGCGGAGCAGCGGGTGGTGGGCGGCGGCCACGTCCCCGGCGGCGAAGACGTCCGGGTCGGAGGTGCGCAGGGACTCGTCGACGGCGACGCCGCCGCCGTCGGCCCGGTCGACGAGGGCGAGCCCGGAGTTCTCGGCGAGGGCGGTGCGGGGGGCGGCGCCGATCGCGGCGAGCACGGCGTGCGCCGGGTGCTCCTCGCCGTCGTCGGTGCGGACGGCGAGGACCAGGCCGTCCTGGCCGACGATCTCGGTGAGCCGGGCGCCGAAGTGGAAGCGGACGCCGTGGTCGCCGTGGAGGTCGGCGAAGAGCTGGCCGAGCTCGGGGCCGAGGACCCGGTGGAGCGGGGTGGGGTCGGCCTCGACGACGGTGACCTCGGCGCCGTAGCCGCGGGCGGCGGCGGCGACCTCCAGGCCGATCCAGCCGCCGCCGGCGATCACCAGGTGCCCGTTGTCCCGGCCGAGGCCGGCGAGGACCTGGCGGAGCCGGTCGGCGTGGGCGAGCCGGCGCAGGTGGTGGACGCCGGTGAGGTCGGTGCCGGGCACGTCGAGGCGGCGGGGCTCGGAGCCGGTGGCCAGGAGCAGCTTGTCGTAGCGGATGACGGTGCCGTCGCCGAGGCGGACCGTGCGGGCCTCGCGGTCGATCGCGGTGACGGCCTGTCCGAGGTGCAGTTCGACGTCGTTCGCCGCGTACCAGGCGGGCTCGTGGACGAGGGTGCTGTCGCGCTCCTTGTCCCCGGTGAGGTAGCCCTTGGAGAGGGGTGGGCGCTCGTAGGGGTGGTCGCGTTCGTCCCCGATGAGGATCACCCGGCCGTTGAACCCCTCGGCGCGCAGGGTCTCCGCCGCTTTGGCCCCTGCCAGGCCCCCGCCGACGATGACAAAGGTCTGATCTGCGTCGACCACGTCGTTTCCTCCTCGTTGCGACCGGTTCCAACCTACGCCCCCGGGCGTTCTTCGGGCCGTACCGCCCCGGGGCCGCTGCGAGCGTCCCGCACGGAGCGGAGCGGCGGAAGAGGGCGGTGCGGTCCCTCACCGCGCGGGCGGGTGGTCCCTCACCGCACCGGCGGGTGGTGCAGGCGGGCGTGGAGGGCGCGGGCGGAGGCGTCGGTGAGGGAGGCGATCTGGTCGACGATCACGCGCTTGCGGGCCCGATCGTCGGGGGCCGCGTCGAAGGCGGCGCGGAACTGCGGTTCGAGTCCGTCGGGGGCGCGGGCGACGAGGGCCTCGGCGAGTTCGGCGACGATGATCCGCTGGTCGGCGCGGAGGGCCTCCTGCTCGGCGCGCTGCATCACGTACCGGACGGCGACGGCCTTGAGGACGGCGCACTCGTTGCGGGTCTCGCGGGGGACGACCAGCTCGGCGCCGTAGCGGGTGAGGCGGCCCGAGCCGTACGCCTGCCGGGTGGCGCCCTCGGCGGCGAGGCAGAAGCGGCCGATGAGCTGGCTGGTGGCGTCCTTGAGGCGGGCCTGGGCGACGGCCGAGCCGTCGTAGCCGTGCGGCCACCACTCCTGGTCGACGAGCCGGTCCAGGGCCTCGGCCAGCTCCTGCGGGTCGGTGTCCTCGGGGACGTAGCGGCCGATGGCGACCTGCCAGATGTCGGCGCGCTCGGGCTCGGCGAGGAGGAGGTTGGGGTCGATGTGCCCGGCGTGCAGACCGTCCTCGAAGTCGTGGACCGAGTAGGCCACGTCGTCGGACCAGTCCATGACCTGGGCCTCGAAGCACTTGCGGTGGGCGGGGGCGCCCCGCCGGACCCACTCGAAGACGGGCAGGTCGTCCTCGTAGACGCCGAACTTGGGCGAGCCGGGGTCCTGGGGGTGGCCGCCGCGCCCCCAGGGGTACTTGGTGGCGGCGTCGAGGGCGGCCCGGGTGAGGTTGAGGCCGACACTGACGAGTTCGCCGTCGGCGTCCTTGACGAAGCGCTTGGGCTCGATGCGGGTGAGGAGGCGGAGCGACTGGGCGTTGCCCTCGAAGCCGCCGCAGTCCTTGGCGACGTCGTTGAGGGCCTGTTCGCCGTTGTGCCCGAAGGGCGGGTGGCCCATGTCGTGGGAGAGGCAGGCGGCCTCGACCAGGTCGGGGTCGCAGCCGAGGGCGGCGCCGAGCTCGCGGCCGACCTGGGCGCACTCCAGGGAGTGGGTGAGCCGGGTGCGGGGGCTGGCGTCCCAGGCGTGGCCGCGGGTGCCGGGGGTGACGACCTGGGTCTTGCCGGCGAGGCGGCGGAGCGCGGCGGAGTGCAGCACGCGGGCGCGGTCGCGCTGGAAGGCGGTGCGGCCCGGCTGCTTGTCGGGCTCGGGGTCCCAGCGCTCGGTCGCGGCGGAGTCGTACCCGGGGGTCTCGGGGGTGTCGGTGCTGTCCTTGGTGTCCTTGATGCCTTCCATGTCCCCGAAGGTAACCGGAGGGGCCGACAGAAGCGCTCAGACGGCGGCGAGTTCCCGCCCGCGGACGGCGGGGGCGGCGAGGGCGCGGTCGTGGCGGTGGAGGACCAGGCGGGCGAGGGCCGGGTGGGCGCCGAGCGGCGCGGCGGCGATCCAGGGGGCGTGGGCGGCGGCGCGGGCGGCGAAGAGGCCGGGGGCGGTGAAGCAGGAGGCGACCGCGATCCGGTGGCGGCCCCGGGCGGCGAGGGCGGCGACGGCCTCGGGGACGGTGGGCGCGGCGGCGGAGGCGTACGCGGGGACGACGGGGACGCCGAGGCGCTCGCCGAGGAGGGCGGCGATGCGGCGGGTCTCGGCGCCGGAGCGGGGGTCGCGGGAGCCGGCGGCGGCGAGGACGACGCCGGCGGTGCGGCGGTCGTGCTCCCCCGGGGGCCAGCCCGCCTCGGTGAGGCGGTCGGCCAGGGCCTCGACCAGGAGGGGGTGGGCGCCGAGGGGTTCGGCGACGCGGGCCCGGAGGCCGGGTGCGGCGGCGACGGCGGCGGGCAGGTCGTGGGTGACGTGGTGTCCGGGGGCGAAGAGGAGGGGGACGAGGACCGCCTCCCGGCCCTCGGCGGCGAGGGCGGCGAGGGTCTCGTCGAGGAGGGGCGCGTTCAGCTCGATGTGGGCGAGGCGGACGTCGAGCCCGGGGCGGAGCTCGCGGACCCGGTCGAGGAGCCGGAGCAGGGTGGCGCGGGCGCGCGGGTCGCGGCTGCCGTGACCGACGGCGACGAGAGCCGCCGGGCGGGGGCCGGGGGCGGTGGCGGTGCGGGGGTGCGCGGGGGCGGTGCGGTGGTGCATGGCGGGTGTACCTCCTCGTGGGGCTTCCCCTGCGGGGCGCCGTACGGACGCACCTCGCCGAGCCGGTTCCCGAGCTGCTCGGTGATCCTGGTGAGCAGCTCGGCGGTGGTGTCGAACGTGCTGTCCGGCTCCGTCATGGACCGATCCTGCGGGTCCCGCGTTGCCTGCCCGTTGCGCGGGGGTCACGGCTGTTTTCCGCGACCTCACGGCCGCCGCGCGCGTCCTGTCAGGACGGTTCCGGGCGCCACGCGTACCGGACGTCCGGCTCGCGCTCCTCGTTGCGCGAGCCGTCGGTGTGCTCGGCGGCGACGAAGCCGTGCCGCTCGTAGAAGCGCCGCGCCGGGGCGTTGACCTGGAACGTCCAGAGCTCCAGGCCGGCCGGGCGGCGCCGCTTGGCCAGGTCCACGAGCCGGTCGCCGACGCCCCGGCCGCGCCACGGCGGGTCGACGTAGAGCTGGTCCAGGTCCTCGCCGTCGAGGACCATCACGGCGACGGGCGCGTCTCCGGCCGTCGCCACCCAGGTCTCCCGGTGGGGGACGAGCAGCTCCCGGAACCAGTGTCTGACCTCGTCGTCGGTGTGCGCCCGGCGCACGCCAGGGAGCGCCGCCGCGTAGGAGCGCAGCCAGACCTCGGCCGCCTCGGCGGCGTCGGAGCCGACCGCGCGGCGGACGACGAGATCGTCGGTCTTCATCGTGTTCACGGTCCGGATCGTACGGACCCCGCACCCCTCCCCTCCCCCCCTTTTTTCCTTCCGAATCACGGAATATCTTTTCCACCATGAGAATGTCCCCCGCGTCGCTCCCCCGGCGCGCCGCCGCCGAGTTCATCGGCACCGCCGCCCTGGTCGCCGTCGTCGTCGGCTCCGGCATCCGCGCCGACTCCCTCAGCCAGGACACCGGCGTCCGGCTGCTCGCCAACGCCTCCGCCTCCGCGCTCGGTCTGGGGCTGCTCATCGCCCTCATCGGCCCGCTCTCCGGGGCCCACTTCAACCCCGTCGTGACGCTCTCCGAGTGGTGGTCCCGGCGCCCCGGGAGCGGAGGGCGTGAGGCCCTCGCCTACATCGCCGCCCAGCTCGCGGGTGCCGTCGCGGGCGCCCTGCTCGCCGAGGCGATGTTCGGCCGGGCGCCCGGCGCCTGGGCCACCGAGCCCCGCTCGGGGCTCCATCTGCTGCTCGGCGAGGCCGTCGCCACCGCCGGGCTCGTCCTGGTCGTCCAGGGGCTGCGCCACATCGGCCGCCCCGGTCTCGCCCCGGTCGCCGTGGCGGGCTACATTGGCGCGGCGATCTGGTTCACCTCCTCCGGCTCCTTCGCCAATCCGGCGGCCACCGTCGGCCGTTCCCTCTCCGACTCCTTCACCGGGATCGCGCCCGCCTCGGTGCCCGCCTTCGCCGCCGCGCAGCTCCTCGGGATGCTGTGCGGCCTGGTCCTGGCGGGTGTGCTGTACGGAACAGACGGGGCGTCCGGTGAACCGAACCCGGCCGAGGCGCGTCGGACGGGGTGACAGCACACCCGTTCCCGTCCACGGAGGTTCCCGCATGCCGGCACGGTTCACCCGGTGGCTCCCCCGCACCGTCCGGGCCCGCCGCCGCGCCGTCCAGGCCGTGATGGCGGGCGCCGTCCTCGCCCTCCTGCCCGCGACCTGGATGCACACGGCCGCCGCGGGGAAGCTCCGCACCACCGCGGACGTGCCCGCCCGGGACGTCGCCGTCGTCTTCGGCGCCGGCCTGTGGAAGGGGCGCCCCACCCCGTACCTCGCGCACCGGCTCGACACCGCCGCCGAGCTGTACCGCACGGGCAAGGTGCGGGTCCTGCTCGTCACCGGCGACAACAGCCGGACCGCGTACGACGAGCCCAGCGCCATGCGCGCGTACCTCACCGAGCGCGGGGTGCCGGACGGGCGGATCGTCAGCGACTACGCGGGCTTCGACACCTGGGACTCCTGCGTCCGGGCCCGGAAGGTCTTCGGCGTCGACCGGGCCGTCCTCGTCACCCAGGACTTCCACGTCAAGCGGGCCGTCGCGCTGTGCGGCCGGGCGGGCGTCGACGCGTACGGGGTCGGGGTCGCCGAGCCCCACGACCGCACCTGGTACTACGGCACCACCCGCGAGGTGTTCGCGGCGGGCAAGGCCGCCCTCGACGCCGGTCTGCGGCCCGATCCGCACTTCCTCGGCCCGGAGGAGAAGGGCGTCACGGAGGCACTGGCCTCCCCGGACCCGACCCGCTGAGACGGGACCCCTCACCCTCCGCCGCCCGCCCGGCGGAGGGCATGGCCCCGCGCCCGTAATACGCCGCGCCGCCCCGCGTAACACTCCCGTCCCACGCTTGCGGCATGTCCGACGCCACCGCCGTCCCCACCCACTGCCCCTACTGCGCCCTCCAGTGCGGGATGTCGCTGCGTCCCACCGGCACTCCGGAGGCGCCCGCCGAGGTGGTCGAGCGGACCGATTTCCCCGTCAACCGGGGCGCCCTGTGCGGCAAGGGCCGCACCGCCCCCTCCGTGCTCTCCTCCCGGGTCCGGCTCACCGGGCCCCTGGTCCGGAGCCCTGACACGGGGGCCCTGGTGCCCGCGTCCTGGGAGGAGGCACTCGCCGCCGTCGCCGACGGGCTGCGCCGGACCCGCGCCGACCACGGCCCCGATGCCGTGGGGGTCTTCGGCGGCGGCGGCCTCACCAACGAGAAGGCGTACTCCCTGGGGAAGTTCGCCCGGGTCGTCCTCGGCACCTCGCAGATCGACTACAACGGGCGCTTCTGCATGTCGTCGGCGGCCGCCGCGCACCAGCGGGCCTTCGGCCTCGACCGGGGCCTCCCCTTCCCGCTGGAGGACGTTCCGCGCACCGGGTGCGTGATCCTCGTCGGCTCCAACCTCGCCGAGACCATGCCGCCCGCCCTGCGCTACCTCACCGAACTGCGGGAGAACGGCGGGAAGCTGATCGTCGTCGACCCCCGCCGCACCCGCACCGCCGAGCAGGCCGACCTGCACCTGGCGCCGCGCCCCGGCACCGACCTCGCGCTCGCCCTCGGCCTGCTGCACCTCGTGGTGGCCGAGGGGCGGGTGGACGAGGAGTTCGTACGGGAGCGGACCGCCGGCTGGGAGGAGGCCCGCGCCGGGGCCATGTCCCACTGGCCCGAGCAGGTCGAGCGGATCACCGGCGTCTCCGTGCCGCTGCTGCGCGAGGCCGTCGCCCTATTCTGCGGCGCGCCCACCGGCATGGTCCTCACCGCGCGCGGCCCCGAGCAGCAGTCCAAGGGCACCGACACCGTCGGCGCCTGGATCAACCTGTGCCTGGCCACCGGCCGGGCGGGCAGGCCGCTGAGCGGGTACGGCTGCCTCACCGGCCAGGGCAACGGCCAGGGCGGCCGCGAGCACGGCCAGAAGGCCGACCAGCTGCCCGGCTACCGCAAGCTCGACGACCCGGCCGCACGCGCGCACGTGGCCGGGGTGTGGGGCGTCGACCCGGAGTCGCTGCCGGGTCCCGGCCGGAGCGCGTACGAACTCCTCGACGCGCTCGGCGGGGACGTGAAGGCCCTGCTGCTGATGGGCTCCAACCCGGTGGTGTCCGCGCCGCGCGCCGCGCACGTCGAGGGGCGGCTGCGGTCGCTGGACTTCCTCGCCGTCGCGGACGTGGTGCTCTCCGAGACCGCCGCCCTCGCCGACGTCGTCCTGCCCGTCACCCAGTGGGCGGAGGAGACCGGCACCATGACCAACCTGGAGGGGCGCGTCCTGCTCCGCCGCCGGGCCCTCGACCCGCCCGCCGGGGTGCGGAGCGACCTGGAGGTGCTGCACGGGCTCGCGGGCCTCCTCGGACACGGGAAGGGCTTCCCGGCCGACCCCGAGGAGGTCTTCGAGGAGCTGCGCCGGGCCTCGGCGGGCGGCCCCGCCGACTACGCGGGCATCGACTACCGGCGCGTCGAGGAGGAGCGGGGCGTGTTCTGGCCGTGCCCGGCGACCCCGGAGGGCGCCGCTCCGCACCCGGGGACGCCCCGGCTGTTCCTGGACCGGTTCGCGACGCCCGACGGGCGGGCCCGGTTCGTGCCGGTGACGCACCGGGCGGCGGCCGAGGAGACGGACGCCGAGTACCCGGTCGTCCTGACCACGGGCCGGGTGGTGTCCCAGTACCAGTCGGGGGCGCAGACCCGGCGGGTGGACGAGCTGAACGCGGCGGCGCCCGGCCCCTTCGTGGAGCTGCACCCCCGGCTGGCCGAGCGGATCGGGGTGGCCGAGGGCGAGGGGGTCACGGTGGTCTCGCGGCGCGGCCGGGCCGTCGCGCCCGCCCGGATCACCGCGTCGATCCGGCCGGACACCGTCTTCATGCCGTTCCACTGGGCGGGCGAGGGCCGGGCCAACACGCTGGTGAACCCGGCGCTCGACCCGGTCTCCCGGATGCCGGAGTTCAAGGTGTGCGCGGTGCGCCTGGAGCGCGCGGGGAACGCCGCTACGGGCGGTCGAACCAGTCCCCGCTCTCGATGACCGGCCCCAGGGGCGCGTCCGGGCCCGCCAGGAAGACCCAGGCGGCCACCCGCGCCCCGTCCCCGGTCCGTACGACGTCCTTCGCCACCCGCTCGTACCCGACGGGCAGCTCCAGGCGGTCGAGGAGGCCGAACAGCTCGCCGTAGGCGCCGGGCGCGGGCGTGAGCAGGGTTCCGACCACCCGTCCCTTCGCCGCCGGGACGACGTACGGATAGCCGGGCCCGTCGTACAGGACCGCGCCGTGCAGCACGGCGTCCGCCTCGGCGCCGATCCGGCCCGCGAGGAAACGGTCGTGGTTGTACGCGCCCGGGCGGAGCGTCCCGTACACGAAGAACGGCAGCTCGTCGGAGACCACCGGGCCCTCGACCGCCGGGTCCGGCGAGGTCTCCCGCTCGACCCAGCGGGCGTACCCCTCGCTCGCCCGGACGGTCCGGGCGGCGAGGATCTCGGGCGTCTCGTAGTCGTGGGCGGCGAGGAGGTGGGCCTCCAGGGCCGGGTAGCGGGCCTCGGTGGTCTTGAACTCCACCTGCCACTCCTCGGTGGTCTCGATCGCGCCCCGCCAGTGGTAGACGGAGGCGACGGGCCCCGAGACCTGCGCGCAGGCGGCGAGCCGGGCCTCGACGGCGCCGCGCGCCAGGGCGTCGGCCTTGGCGCGCGCGTCGGTGGTGGTGCGGACGGTGACGATCACGTCTCCACCGTACGGGCGAACTGGGCCGCGTGCAGCCGGGCGTAGGCCCCTCCGGCGGCGAGCAGTTCCTCGTGGGTGCCCTGCTCGGCGATGGCGCCGCGCTCCATCACCAGGATGGTGTCGGCGTCCCGGATCGTGGAGAGCCGGTGGGCGACGACGAAGCTGGTGCGGCCCGCGCGCAGCGAGGACATGGCCCGCTGGACGAGGAGTTCGGTGCGGGTGTCGACGGAGCTGGTGGCCTCGTCGAGGACGAGGATCACCGGGTCGGAGAGGAAGGCGCGGGCGAGGGTGACCAGCTGCTTCTCGCCGGCGCTGAGGCCACCGCCGTCCTCGTCCAGGACGGTGTCGTAGCCGTCGGGCAGGGTGCGGACGAACCGGTCGGCGTGGGCGGCCCGCGCCGCCGCGACGATCCGCTCGCGGGAGACCTCGCCGGGGACCCCGTAGGCGATGTTCTCGGCGATGGTGCCGCCGAAGAGCCAGGTGTCCTGGAGGACCATGCCGGTGCGGGAGCGCAGCTCCTCGCGGGTCATCGCGGCCGTGTCGACGCCGTCGAGGGTGATCCGGCCGCCGGTCGGCTCGTGGAAGCGCATCAGCAGGTTGACCAGGGTCGTCTTGCCGGCGCCCGTGGGGCCGACGACGGCGACGGTCCGGCCGGGCTCGACGGTCAGGGAGAGGTCCTCGATCAGCGGCCGGCCGGGGTCGTGGCGGAAGGAGACCTCCTCGAAGGAGACCCGGCCGCGCAGCGGTTCGGGGCGCAGGGGCTCGGCCGGGTCGGGGGTCTCCTCCTCGGCGTCGAGGAGGTCGAAGACCCGCTCGGCGGAGGCCACTCCGGACTGGAGCAGGTTGGCCATGGCGGCGATCTGGGTGACGGGGCCGTTGAACTCGTAGGAGTACTGGACGAAGGCCTGCACGTCCCCGACGGTGAGCGTGCCGCTCGCGACCCGCAGGCCGCCGACCACGGCGACGGCCACGTAGTTCAGGTTGCCGACGAAGGTCAGGGCGGGCTGGATGAAGCCGGAGACGAACTGGGCGCGGAAGCTCGCCCGGTACAGCTCCTCGCCCAGCTCGTCGAAGCGGCGCACGGCCTCCTCGCGCCGTCCGAAGGCGACGACCTCGGTGTGGCCGGTGACCATCTCCTCGACGTGGCCGCCGAGCCGGCCGGTGACCGCCCACTGCTTCACGAACTGCGGCTGGGCGCGCCGTCCGACGAAGGCGGCGACGGCGAGGGAGACGGGCACGGTGACGAGGGCGACGAGGGCGAGCAGCGGGGAGATCCAGAACATCATCGCGAGGACGCCGACCAGGGTGAGCAGGGCGCGCACCATCTGGCTGAAGGCCTGCTGGAGGGTCTGGGTGATGTTGTCGATGTCGTTGGTGGTGCGGGAGAGGACCTCGCCGCGCGGCTGCCGGTCGAGGTGGGAGAGGGGCAGCCGGGCCAGCTTGTGCTGGGCCCGCTCGCGCAGCCGGTGTCCGGCCCGCTGGACGACGGCGGTGGCGATCCGCTGCTGGAGCCAGAGGAAGACGGACGAGCCGAGGACGACGGCGGCGGAGAGGGCGAGGACCCGGCCGACGGCGGCGAAGTCGACCCCGGCGGGGCGGGTGACGCCGGTGACGACGAGGTCGGTGGCGCGGCCGAGGAGGAGGGGGCCGAGGACGGAGAGGGCGACGCCGGTGGCTCCGGCGGCGACCAGGGCGATCAGCCGGGCCCGGTCGGGGGCGAGGGTGCGCAGCAGGCGCAGGCCGGAGGCGCGGAAGGAGAGGGAGCGTTCGAGGGAGGGGACGGCGAGGCCGGGGCCGCGCTGGGGCGGGGGGCCGGTGCGGGCGGGCGCGGCGGGGGGCCGGTCCCGGGTCCCGTCGCGATCGGGGGCCGGGTCGCGGGGCTTCGTGGTCGTGGTCACGCGGCCTCCTCCTCGGTGAGCTGGGAGAGGACGATCTCCCGGTAGGTGGGGTCGTCCCGCAGGAGGGTCGCGTGGGTGCCGGTGGCGACGACCCGGCCCCGGTCGAGGACGACGATCCGGTCGGCGTGGCGGACGGTGGAGACGCGCTGGGCGACGACGACCACGGTGGAGCCGGCCGTCTCCCGGGCGAGCGCGGCCCGCAGCAGGGCGTCGGTGCGGGGGTCGAGGGCGGAGAAGGAGTCGTCGAAGAGGTAGAGGCGGGGGCGGGCGACGAGGACGCGGGCGATGGCGAGCCGCTGGCGCTGGCCGCCGGAGAAGTTGGCGCCGCCCTGGGAGACGGGCGCGTCGAGCCCTTCGCCGAGTTCCCGCACGAAGTCGGCGGCCTGGGCGGTCTCCAGGGCGTGCCACAGCTCCTCGTCGGTGGCGTCGGGCTTCCCGTGGCGGAGGGTGGAGGCGATCGTGCCCGAGAAGAGGTACGGCTTCTGGGGGACGAGTCCGACGGTCCTGGCCGTGAGGGCGGGGTCGAGGGTGCGGACGTCGGCGCCGTCGACGAGGACCCGGCCCTCGGTGGGGTCGAAGAGGCGGGGCACGAGCCCGAGGAGGGTCGACTTGCCGCTGCCGGTGGAGCCGACGATCGCGGTGGTCTCGCCGGGCCGGGCGACGAACCCGACGTCGTGCAGGACGGGTTCCTCCGCGCCGGGGTAGCGGAAGCCGACGCCGTCGAGTTCGAGCCGGCCGGGGCCGTGGAGCTCGCGGACCGGGTGCGCGGGCGGGACGACGGAGGAGCGGGTGGCGAGGACCTCGCGGACGCGTTCGGCACCGGCCTCGGCGCGCGGCATGTGCATCAGGAGGAAGAGGGCCATCATCACGGACATGGCGGTCTGGAGCAGATAGCCGAGGAAGGCGACGAGCCCGCCCGGCTGGAGGGCGCCGGAGTCGATGCGGTGGGCGCCGACGTACACGAGGGCGACCGTGGTCAGCTCCCAGATCACCAGGACGACGGGGAACATGAGGGCCTGTAACCGGCCGGCCCGCAGGCCGACGGCGAACAGCTCGTCGTTGGCGGCGGCGAACCGTTCCCGCTCGTGCCGGTCGCGGACGAAGGCGCGGACGACCCGGACGCCGGTGATCTGTTCGCGCAGGATCCGGTTGGTCAGGTCGACGCGGCGCTGCATCCCCCGGAAGAGGGGCCTCATGCGCAGCACGACGGTGCCGACGGCCCCGGTCATGACGGGCACGAAGAGGACCAGGACGAGGGCGAGCGGCACGTCCTGGCGCAGGGCCATGGCGATCCCGCCGGCGCACAGGAGCGGGGCGGCGACCAGCATCGTCAGGACGAGGACGGCGAACGTCTGGATCTGCTGGACGTCGTTGGTGGTGCGGGTGATGAGGGAGGCGGCGCCGAAGCGGCCCCGCTCCCGGGCGGAGAACTCCTGGACGCGGCGGAAGACCTCGGAGCGCAGGTCGCGGGCGACGCCCATGGCGGTCCGGGCGCCGACGTAGGTGGCGGCGGCGGCCGCCGCGACCTGGAGGAGGGTCACGGCGGCCATCCGGGCGCCCCCGGAGAGGACCCGGCCGGTGTCCCCGCGCAGGACGCCGTGGTCGATGACCCCGGCGTTGAGGGCGGGCAGGGCGAGGGAGGCCAGGGTCTGGACGAGCTGGAGGGCGACGAGGAGGACGAGGAGGGGCCGGTACGGCCGGAGGCGGGGAAGGAGCAGCCGGAAGAGCACGGTGCCGCCTCCTCACGCGCCGTACGGGCGGACGGACTTGGCGTCCCTGAGGGCGTGCCCCCACCAGGCGAGCTGGTCGAGGAGGGTCTTGGCGGCGCCCTCGGCACCGGCCGGGTCCTTGTGCCGCCCGTCCTCGTCGAACTGGCCGTGGGCGTGGTGGAAGGAGACGGTGTCGCGGACGGTGACGGCGTGCATCTC
The DNA here is from genome assembly GCF_044754545.1 of Streptomyces sp. NPDC093071. Lineage (NCBI taxonomy): Bacteria > Bacillati > Actinomycetota > Actinomycetes > Kitasatosporales > Streptomycetaceae > Streptomyces > Streptomyces sp. NPDC093071. The sequence continues at coordinate 713,144 of NZ_JBIVPH010000003.1, forward strand.
GGCGAAGACCTGGCGGAGCTGCTCGACGGCCCGCAGGCCGCCGGAGATCCCGCCGTAGGAGACGAAGCCGACGGGCTTGGCCTGCCATTCGGTGGAGTGCCGGTCGATCAGGTTCTTGAGGGAGGCGGGGAAGGAGTGGTTGTACTCGGGGGTGAGGACGACGAAGGCGTCGGCGGCCTCCAGGACCGGGGTGACCTTGGCGAGTTCGGCGCGGACGGCCGGGGAGGGGTCGTACGAGAGGGAGGTGGGGAGGTCGATCCCGGCGAGGTCGACGACCGTGACGTCGAAGTCCTCGCGCCCGGCGAGGCGGGCGAGGAACCAGTCGGCGAGGACGGGGGCGAACCGGCCTTCGCGGTCGCTGGCGACGACGAGGGCGAGGGAGAGGGGGGCGGAGGGAACGGCGGGCCGTGTGGCGTCGGTGAGGTCCATGCCGGTGATCGTGGTACCTCAAGTTTGGTTGAGGTCAAGCGGTCGCCGGGAACGGGGTTTCCCGAGCCGCACGAAGCCGCACGAAGCCGCGCGGAGGGGGCCGGGGCGGGCCCCTACGGTGGGAGCATGACGACCCCTCCCGCCTCCCCCGCCGACGACCGCGCCCACATCGAGGCCGACGGCGTCCCGCCGGCCGATCCGGAGCTCCTCGGCGCCCTCATGAGCGGCTACGGCCACTTCACGGCGATGCAGGTGCGGGACGGCCGCGTGAAGGGGCTCGGGCTCCACCTGGAACGGCTCGACCGCTCGACCCGCGAGCTCTTCGGCCGGGGACTGGACGGCGGACGGGTCCGGGAGCTGGTGGCCGGGGCCCTGGAGAACGCCGGGCGGCGGGACGCCTCGGTCAGGGTGTACGTGTACGAGGGACCCCGTACGGTCGTGACCGTCCGCGCCCCGGCCCCGGACGGCCCCGGCGCCCCGCAGCGCCTGAAGAGCGTGGCGTACGGGCGTCCGGCCGCACACCTCAAGCACCTGGGCGGCTTCGGGCAGCGGTACCACGGCGAGGCGGCCCGGCGCGCGGGCTACGACGAGGCCCTGCTGACCTCCCCGGCGGGCGAGGTCTCCGAGGGAGCGGTCTCCAACATCGCCTTCTGGGACGGCACTTCGCTGGTGTGGCCGTCGGCGCACTGCCTCCACGGCATCACCATGGCCCTCCTGGAGCCGCGCCTGGGTTCGGTCCGGCGACCGGTCCTCCTGGCCGACCTCTCCCGCTACCGGGCCGCGTTCACGACCAGCTCGCGGACGATCGCACCCGTGACGGCGGTCGACGGGGTGGCGTTCGCGGTGGACGAGGAGCTGATGGAACGGGTGCGGGCGGCGTACGACGGCGTGCCGCCGGAGGAGCTGCGGGCCCGGTAGCGCCGGCGGCGCGGCCGCACCCCGGCCCCCTCGCCGTCACCCGTTCGGCACGACCCGACCGGCAGCGTCACGAAAACGCCTTCTACCTGCGCAAACGTCCGGAATCCAGTCGACACGCCGTGCCGGAAGGGCCTTTTCTGATGGCTCATCAGCAGGCGGCGGGCGCGTGGTGGGCTTTGTCTCGGTCGCAGAAGGTCCGGATCCGGGAAGTCCCTCCCGGGAGGACCGCCCCGGCATGACCGTTCGCGCGCTCCGGAGGACCCCCATGCGCACCACTGCCCGCCTGCTCACCGGTACCGCGCTGACGGTCGCCGCGATCGGGGCGTTCGCCGTCCCGGCGGCGCACGCCGGTGACGAGTGGAACGAATCCCTCGAAATCTATCCGTCGTCCGCGTCCCCGGGCACCACGGTCACCGTGAACACCCTCGCCTGCGGCAAGAACGGGCGGGGCGTCGGCGACGCGAACTCGCTCGGCGCGGGCGACTTCCACCTGAAGCCGAGCACGCACAAGGAGGTCGTGGTCGGCCAGTTCACCGTGCCCCAGCACGCCAAGGCCGGCACGTACGGGATCAGCGTGGCCTGCGACAACGGCAAGACGGCCCGGGGCGACCTGACCGTCACGCACCGGCGTCCCAGCGGCCACGTCCAGACGGGTGTCGGGGGCAGCGTCGGCCCCGACACCACCCAGGTCGCGGCGGGCGCGGCGGTGCTGGCCGCGACCGCCGTCGGTGGTGCCTGGTTCCTGCGCCGCCGGGCGAGCGGCGCGCGGGGGCACTGAGGCACCGCCCCGTCCTGCCCCCGCCGCGCGCCCCCACGGGCCCGGCGGGGGCAGGACCACATCCCGGCACGTTCCGGCGGCGCGCCGGGGAGCGGCTCATCGAGAAGACGGAAGGGATCCAGGTGAGCAACAGGAGCAAGGGCTGGGCCTTGGCGGTGGCCGCCTGCGTGGGTCTCTGGCTCGTCCAGAACGGCTCGGAGAACGTCACCCCGCCCGTGCCGTCCGCCGCCCAGGCCTTCGCCGCCGGGCCGAGCGTCCACACCGACGCCGCCGCCGACCCGCTGCCGCCCTCGGCGCCCGTACGGCTGCGCATCCCCGAGACCGACGTGGACACCCCGATGACGGGGCTGGGCCTGGCGGCGGACGGCACCCTCGAAGTGCCGCCGGCCGGGGACCGGAACCTGGCGGGCTGGTACGAGGGCGGCACCACGCCCGGCGCGAAGGGCACGGCGGTCGTCGCGGGCCACGTCGACAACGCGGACGGGCCCGCCGTCTTCTACACCCTCGGGGCGCTCAAGAAGGGCCACCGGATCGAGGTGGACCGGGAGGACGGGCGCACCGCCGTGTTCACGGTCGACGCGGTCGAGGTGTACGAGAACGACGCCTTCCCGAGCGGCAAGGTGTACGACGAGGCGGACCGGGCCGAGATCCGGGTGATCACCTGCGGCGGCGGCTTCTCGAAGAAGAACGGCTACCAGGGGAACGTGGTCGCCTTCGGGCACCTCATCGGCGTCAAGTAGCCCGGCCCCGGCGGCTCACGCCCGCGGAGCGAACCGGCGCCTCACGCCCGCGGAGCGAACCGGCGCCTCACGCCCATGGAGCGAACCGGCGGCTCGCCCCCACGGGCCGAACCCGCGCCTCACGCCCACTGGTCGAAGGCGAGCTTCGCGACCAGGGAGAGCACGACCACCAGCAGCACGCCCCGGACGAACTCCGCGCCCTTGCTCAGCGCCATCCGGGCGCCGACCGTCCCGCCGACCAGGTTGAAGACCGCCATGACGGCGGCGAGCTGCCAGTACACCGTGCCCTGGTACGCGAACATCGCGAGGGCGCCCGCGTTGGTGCAGACGTTGACGATCTTGGCGGTGGCGGAGGCGGTCACCAGGTCGAGGTGGAGGACGGCGGTCAGGGCGAGGACCAGGAAGGTGCCGGTGCCCGGCCCGAACAGGCCGTCGTAGAAGCCGATCCCGCCGCCGACGACCACGATCGCGGTGACGATCCGGGCCCGGGTCAGCGGCGCCCGCTCCGCCCCCTCGGCCCGTACGCCGAAGGAGGGCCGGAGCATCACGAAGGCCGCCACCCCGAGCAGCACCACCATGATCACCGGGCGCAGCACGTCGCTGCTGATCCCGGCGGCGAAGAAGGCGCCCGCCATGGAGCCGGCGAGGGCCGCCAAGCCGATCCGCACCGCCGTCAGGACCTGGACGGGCGCCCTGCGGACATAGGTGACGGCGGCCCCGGTGGTGCCGACGATGGCGACGGCCTTGTTCGTGCCGAGGACCTGCGCGGCCGGGACGTGCGGGAGCCCGAGCAGCAGAGCGGGCAGCAGGAGCAGCCCGCCGCCGCCCACCACGGCGTCGATCCAGCCCGCGACGAGCGCGGCGAGGCAGAGCAGGACGAGCGTGGTCAGCGATATCTCGGGCATGACCGTGAGCCTAGGGACGTGATCGTTGGCCCGTCCATCAATCCCGGGAGAGTTGAGCTACGTCAGAGCTTGCCGTGCCCGGCGGGCGGTCGGGCGCGGGCGGGGCGGCCGGGGTGACGGCGGCGGTGAGCAGGGTCGCGGCGAGCGCCCCGGCGCCGAGCAGCCCGGCGGCGAGCCGCCGCCGGGCCCGCTCCACCGGGGAGGACGGGGCGCCGTGCCTGGCCGAAGCCCTGACGGAAGTCCTGGTCGCGGGTCTACGCATGGTCGAAGTCCTCGCTGTGGATGCGGGAGGCCGGCACCCCGGCCCGGCGCAGGGAGGCGGTCGCGGCCCGGGCCATCGCGGGCGGGCCGCACAGGTACACGTCGTGGGCGGCGAGATCGGGCACGAGGTTGCGCAGGGTGCGCGGGGCGAGCGGAGCGAGATGGGGGCACCCCCGGCCGCAGGCTGGGGGAGGGTCGAAGGAGCCGTCGGAGGGGCCGAGGAGGAAGTGGAGGGAGGCCCGGCGTTCGCGGGCGATGGACTCCAGCTCCTCGCGCAGGACGACGGCGGAGGCGTCCGACGCGCGGTAGAGGAGGGTGACGTCGCCGGGCCCGCCGGGCAGCGTCTCGAAGAGGGCCCGCAGCGGGGTGATGCCGACCCCGCCCGCGAGCAGCAGGACCTTGCGGCGGGTGCGGCGGTGGGCGGTGAGCGCCCCGAAGGGCCCGGAGGCGAGGACGCGGGTGCCGGGGCGGAGCCGCCGGACCCGGCGGGTGTGGTCGCCGAGCGCCTTGACGGTGATCCGCAGGGTGTCGTCGCGGACGGGCGCGGAGAGCGAGAAGGGGAGGGCGGTGGCCCACAGGCCGCGCCGCAGGAAGCGCCAGCGGAAGAACTGGCCCGGTTCGGCGCGCAGTTGGTCCACGCCCTTTCCCCGGACCAGGACCGAGACGACCCCGGGCCCCTCGTCGCGGACCTCGGCGACCCGCAGGTCGTGGCGGAGCGCGGCGCGGGCGGGGACGACGAGCCGGTACCAGAGGAGGAGGACGGCGACGGTGGCGTGCGCCATGGACCAGAGCCAGCGGGTGAGCAGGCCCCCGGCGATGTCGGGGCCCGCGAGCTGGTGGACGAAGCCGAGCGCGGCGGCGAGCAGGGCGCCGAGGTGGACGGCCCGCCAGGTCTCGTGCCGGAGCCTGCGGCGTACGGAACGGGCGGAGGTGATCCCGACGGCGGCGAACAGGGCGGTCCCGGCGGTGGCGGCGGCGATCGCCCCGTACGACAGCAGGTCCCCGGTGGCGGTGACCAGGTCGGCGTGGGTGTGGACGGCGTGGCCGCAGAGGGCGAGGACGGCGTGGGCGGCGATCAGGCCGAGGACGTACCGGCCGCCGAGACCGTGCCAGCGGGCGAGCCGGTCGGCGCCGACGCCGTGCTCGACGGCCGGGACCCGGGCCATGAGGAGCAGCAGGACGAGGACGCCGTATCCGCCGAGGAGGCCGGTGAGGTGGGCGCCGGAGGCGAAGAGGACGTCGAGCCGGGCGGAGGGCCGGGCCTGGAGGCCCCAGAGGAGGCCGACGGCCCCGGCCCCCGCGACGATGCCGGTCCGCAGCCGCTCGGGGGCGAGCCGGAGGGCGGGGACGGGCGGGGCCGGAGGACGCCGGCGGCGGGGACCGGCGGTCTGCGGCACGGTGAGGGGTACGTAGAGAGGGTGGCTGGCCTCGGTGGTCACATCCGGCACCCTAGGTCCGCCCGTATACGGGAATCCGCAGCTCAGCCGCGTCCGTCCGATCCTTAAGGCGGGCTTGAGGCGAGGCTGACCACGGGTTAACCCGGAGGCGGGTCCGGCGGCACCCGGCAGCGGTCGGGGGCGGGTCCGGCGGCGCCCCGCAGCGGCCGGGGCCGGTTCCCGCGACCCTCACAGCGGCCGGGGCCGGGGGCGGAGATCAGCGTTCCGTACGGGAAACAGACGGGATGCCGCCGGGTAACACCGGCCGCGCACGCTTCCGGTCATGAGTACACGGATCGTGGTGGTCGGGGGCGGAACGGCGGGCGCCCGGCTCGCCCGGCGCCTGCCCGTCACCCTCCTCGGCGAGGAGCCGCACGCACCGTACAACAGGGTGCTGCTCGCCGACGTCCTCGCCGGGCGGTACGCCCCCGAGGTGATCGCGCTGCCCGGGACCCCCGGGCCGGCCCGGCTCGGGACCCGGGCGGTGCGGATCGACCGGGCGGCGCGGACGGTGCAGTGCGCGGACGGCTCGCTCGTCGGCTACGACCGCCTGGTCCTGGCGACGGGCTCGAACCCGGTGCTGCCGCCGCTGCGCGGACTGCGCGGGGCGGCCCTTCCGGCGGGCGTCCACCCCTTCCGTACGCTCGACGACTGTCTGGCGCTGCGCGCGGCGGTACGGCCCGGGGTGCGGGCCGTGGTCGTCGGCGGCGGGCTCCTCGGGGTGTCGGCGGCCCGGGCGCTCGCGGCGCTCGGCGCGGACGTGGTCCTCGCCCAGCAGGGCGAGCGGCTGATGGAGCGCCAGCTCGACGCCCCCGCGTCGGCGCTGCTCCGGGAGCACGTCGAGTCCCTCGGGGTCGAGGTGCACACCGAGTGCCGGGTCGGCGGGCTGCGGCAGCGGGACGGGGCGGTCACTGCGGTCGAACTCGCCGACGGCTTCGTGCTCGACGCGGGGGTCGTGGTCCTGGCCTGCGGGGTGCGGCCCCGGGTGGCCCTGGCCCGGGAGGCGGGGCTCGACGTCGCCACCGGGATCGTGGTCGACGACGAGCTGCGGACCTCCGACCCGTCGATCCACGCGGTGGGCGACTGCGCGGAGCACGCGGGCCGGGTCTACGGCCTCGCGGGCCCGGCCCTGGAACAGGCCGACGCGCTGGCGGAGGTGCTGGCGCGGGAGACCGGGGCCGGGGCTTCCGGCGCGTCCGCGCCCACGGCCGCCTACACCGGCACCCGCTCCCTCACCCGGCTCACCCTCACCGGTCCGCGCCCCCTCGACCTGGCCGCCTTCGGCGAGGTCACCGCGCGGCCGGGCGACGACACCGTCCAGCTCACCGACCCCACCCGGGGCGCGTACCGCAAGGTCGTCGTCCGGGGCGACCGGCTCGTCGGGGGCGTCCTCCTCGGCGACCTGGCCGCGGTCGGCACGCTCGCCCGGGCCTGGGAGGGCGACGAGGCCCTCCCGGAGGCCCCCCTGCTCCACCTGCTCACCCACGACGGAGGCTCCTGACATGAGCGCTGACGCTGACACCACCGCGCACACCCCGACGATCGTCCTGGTCGGCCACGGAATGGTCGGCCAGCGGTTCCTGGAGGCGCTCGCCGACCGGGGCCTGACCGGGCGGGCCCGGATCGTGGTCCTCTGCGAGGAGCCGCGCCCGGCCTACGACCGCGTCCAGCTCACCTCGTACTTCTCCGGGAAGACCCCCGACGACCTGTCGATGGTCGGTGCGGGCTTCATGGCGGAGCACGGCATCGAGCTGTACGTGGGCGACGCGGCCGCGTCGGTGGACCGGGAGGCCCGGACGGTGACCGCCCACTCGGGGCGGGTCTTCGCGTACGACACCCTCGTCCTGGCCACCGGCTCGTACCCCTTCGTCCCGCCGGTGCCCGGCAAGGACGCCCGGGGCTGTTTCGTCTACCGCACGATCGAGGACCTGCTCGCGATCGAGGAGTACGCGAAGACGGCGACGACCGGCGCGGTGGTCGGCGGCGGGCTGCTCGGCCTGGAGGCGGCGGGCGCGCTCAAGGGCCTCGGACTCGACACGCACGTGGTGGAGTTCGCGCCGCGTCTGATGCCGGTGCAGGTGGACGAGGGCGGTGGCGCGGCCCTGCTGCGCACGATCGAGCGGATGGGCCTGACCGTCCACACGGGGACGGGCACGCAGGAGGTCGTGACGGCGGACGGCGCCGTGACGGGCATGAGGCTGTCGGACGGCTCCGAACTGGCCACCGACATGGTCGTCTTCTCGGCGGGCGTACGGCCCCGGGACCAGCTGGCCCGGGACTGCGGCCTGGCCGTGGGCGAGCGCGGCGGCATCGCCGTCGACGAGCTGTGCCGGACCTCGGACCCGGCGGTCTTCGCGATCGGGGAGTGCGCGCTCGCGGTCGACGGACGGGTCTACGGCCTGGTGGCGCCGGGGTACGAGATGGCGCAGACGGTGGCGGCGGTCCTCGCGGAAGGACCCGAGGGGTCGGGCGACGGGTTCACGGGCGCCGATCTGTCGACCAAGCTGAAGCTGCTCGGCGTGGACGTGGCCTCCTTCGGCGACGCGCACGGCACGGCCGAGGGCTGCCTCGACGTCGTGTACTCCGACTCCCGCTCGGGCGTCTACAAGAAGCTGGTGGTGGACGGCGAGGGCGTGCTGCTCGGCGGCGTCCTGGTCGGTGACGCCGACTCGTACGGGCTGCTGCGGCCGCTGACCGGCACGGTCCCGCCGGTCTCCCCCGAGCAGCTGGTCCTCCCGGCGGGCGCGGGCGCGCCGGTGGCGCTCGGCCCCTCGGCGCTGCCGGACGACGCGGTGATCTGCTCCTGCCACAACGTCACGAAGCACGCGATCGGCCAGTGCTCCTCGCTCGCCGAGGTGAAGAAGTGCACCAAGGCCGGTACGGGCTGCGGCAGTTGCGTGAAGGTGATCGAGAAGCTGCTGCCGGCCGCCGCCGACAAGGGGCTCTGCGGCTGCTTCCCGTACGGCAGGAGCGAGCTGTACGAGATCGCCCGCACCCTGCGGCTGACCTCGTTCGCCGCGCTGCTCGACTCGCACGGGCGGCCGGAGGCGCGGGGCGGCGAGGGCTGCGAGGTCTGCAAGCCGACCGTGGGCTCGATCCTGGCCTCGCTCAACAACGGCTACATCCTGGACGGCGAGCAGGCCTCCCTCCAGGACACCAACGACCACTTCCTCGCCAACATGCAGCGCAACGGCTCCTATTCGGTGGTGCCGCGCATCCCCGGCGGCGAGATCACCCCGGACAAGCTGATCGTGATCGGGGAGGTGGCCCGCGACTACGGCCTCTACACGAAGATCACCGGCGGCCAGCGGATCGACCTCTTCGGCGCCCGGGTGGACCAGCTCCCGGCGATCTGGACCCGGCTGGTCGACGCGGGCTTCGAGTCGGGGCACGCGTACGGCAAGTCGCTGCGGACGGTGAAGTCCTGCGTGGGGCAGACCTGGTGCCGGTACGGCGTGCAGGACTCGGTGAAGATGGCGATCCACCTCGAACTGCGCTACCGGGGCCTGCGCGCCCCGCACAAGCTGAAGTCGGCGGTCTCGGGCTGCGCCCGCGAGTGCGCCGAGGCGCAGTCGAAGGACTTCGGGATCATCGCGACGGCGAACGGCTGGAACCTGTACGTCGGCGGGAACGGCGGCGCGACCCCGCGCCACGCGGACCTGCTCGCCCAGGACCTGTCGGACGCCGAACTGATCCGGCTGATCGACCGGTTCCTGATGTTCTACATCCGGACGGCGGACCGGCTTGAGCGGACGTCGACCTGGCTGGAGCGCCTGGAGGGCGGGCTCGACCACCTCAGGGACGTGGTGGTGCACGACTCGCTCGGGCTCTGCGACGAGCTGGAGGCGCTGATGGCGGCGCACGTCGACGCCTACCGGGACGAGTGGGCGCAGACCCTCGACGACCCGGAGCGGCTGCGGCGCTTCGTCTCCTTCGTGAACGCCCCGGACGCGCCGGACCCCTCGGTCCGGTTCGTGCCGGAGCGCGACCAGATCAAGCCGGACCTCACGTTCCTCACCCTGGAAGGGGTTGCCTCCCGATGACGACGCCCGCATCGCCGAAGACGCTTGAACCGCCGAAGACGCCCGAACCGCCCAAGACGCTCGAACTGTCGCCCTCCCCCGAGTCCTGGATGGCCGTCTGCGAGGAGTCCCGGCTGACCCCGGGGCGCGGCGTGGCCGCGCTGCTGCCGGACGGCCGGCAGGCGGCGGTCTTCCGGGACCGGTCGGGCCGGACGTACGCGATCGACAACCGCGACCCGTTCACGGGGGCGCAGGTGCTCTCCCGGGGCCTGGTCGGCTCGGCGGGCGGGCGCCCGTTCGTGGCCTCGCCGCTCCTGAAGCAGCGGTTCGACCTGGAGACGGGCCGCTGTCTGGACGACGACGGGGTCGTGGTGGCGGTGTATCCCGTACGCTCGCTGTGACTTGACCGAGCGTTCCAGAAAAGCCTAGGGTCAGGGCGTGGCCAGGACCAAGGAATTCGATCCGGACGCCGCGCTCCGGGCAGCCCTCGAACTGTTCTGGGCGCGCGGCTACGAGGCGACGACGATGGCGGACCTCGTGGAGCGCCTCGGGGTGGGCCGCGCCAGCATCTACGCGACCTTCGGGAACAAGCACGAGCTGTACCTGAAGGCGCTGGACCGGTACGCCGAGAGCCAGGACCCCCGGCTCGTCGAGGAGCTGTCCGCGCCGGGCCCCGCCCTGCCGGCCGTCCGGGCGCTCGTCCGCCGCTTCGCCGCCGAGGCGGCGACCGAGGGGGAGCGCCTGAACGGCTGTTTCGTCACCAACTCGGCGGCGGAGCTGGGGCCGCACGACGCGGCGGTGGCCCGCCGGGTCGAGCTGAACTGGGAGCAGCTGGAGACGCTGCTGCACGCGGCGCTCGTCCGGGCCCGCGCCGGGGGCGAGCTCCCGGCCGGCCGCGATCCACGGGCGCTGGCCCGGATGTTCCTGGTCCTGCTCCAGGGCGTCCGGGTGGTCGGCAAGGCGTCGAGCGACCCGGCCAGGGTGCGGGACGCGGCGGAACAGGCGCTGACCCTGCTGGACTGAACGATCCGCCGGCCCGAACGATCCGGGGACGGGCACCCTCGCGGGTGCCCTTTCTTCGGCTCTCATATTGGAACGTACGGTCAAAAATAAAAGGAGACATTCCATGACCGCCGCACGCTTCACCGACCGCGTCGTCCTCGTCACCGGAGCCGGTTCCGGTCTCGGCCGGGCCGTCGCGCTCGCCTTCGCCGCCGAGGGCGCGAAGGTCGTCGCCGCCGGGCGCACGGCGGAGACCCTGGAGGAGACGGTCGCCCTGATCGGGGCCGCCGGGGGCACCGCGGCGGCCGTCACCGCCGACGTGACCGACGCCGCCTCCACCCGGGAGCTGGTCCGGCGCACGGTCGAGCGCTTCGGCGGCCTGGACGTCGCCGTGAACAACGCGGGGATCTTCCGGGGCGGCGGCCACAGCGCCGCCGACCTGCCCCTGGAGGACTGGCGGGCACTGCTCGACGTCAACGTCACGGGGGTCCTGCACGCCCTCCAGGCCGAGGTGGCGCACATGCGGGCGCACGGCGGCGGGGCGATCGTGAACGTCTCGTCCAACCTGGGCCCGCACGTCCGGTTCCCCGGCGTCTTCGGCTACCAGGTCTCCAAGGCGGCGGTGTCGGCGCTGACCAGGGCGGCCGCCCTGGACCACATCGGCGACGGGGTCCGGATCAACGCGGTCAGCCCCGGCGCCTCGGAGTCCACGATGTCGCTGCGGCCCGGCGAGACCGAGGCCGAGCGGGAGGTCCGGATGAAGGGCGAGTCGCCGCTCGGCCGGATCTCGTCCGCCGCGGAGATCGCGGCGGCGGTCCTCTACCTCGCCTCGGACGCGGCCGGCTCCGCCGTCGGCACCGACCTGGTGGTCGACGGCGGGGTGGCGGCCTGAGTCTCCGTCCGGATCAGCCCTGGGCGGAGGGGTCCATCCAGAAGACCTCCCAGTGGTGGCCGTCCAGGTCGGTGAAGGAGCGGCCGTACATGAAGCCCATGTCCATCGGCTCCTTCGCCGGGGTGCCGCCGGCGGCGAGGGCCGCGTCGGCGAGCGCGTCCGCCTTCTCGCGGCTCTCGGCGCTCAGGGTGATCAGGACCTCGGTGGCCTTCGTGGCGTCGGAGATCTCCTTGCCCGGGGCGGTGAACTCCCCGAACTTCTTCTCGGTGAGCAGCATCGCGAAGATCGTGTCGCTGATGACGAGACAGGCGGCGGTGTCGTCGCTGAACTGCGGGTTGAAGGAGTAGCCGAGCTTCTCGAAGAAGGCCTTGCTGGCGTCGAGGTCCTTCACGGGCAGGTTCACGAAGATCATCTGCGGGGCCATGGCGTTCTCTCTTCCTCGGTCGGCCGGGCCGCTCGGTGCGTTCCGGCGCTTTCGAGAGGTAAGACGGGGGCGCTGCCCGGAACTCATCGCCGCGCGGGAAAGAATTTTCTCGCGCGGGTCAGGAGACGGTATGCAGCCGGAGGGCGGCGAGAGGCACGAACCCCCTCCGTCCCCACCCCGGGCGGACGCCTCGGTCGCCTCGGGCCCGGCGAGCCGCCGCAGCACGGCCAGGGCGATCCGCTCCCCCTGCGCCTTGGCCCGCTCGGCCCTCGGCCCCCGGTGGAGCCCGTCGACGGAGGCGCGCCAGAGCTGGACCCAGCGCCCGAAGTGGGCGGCGGTGAGCGGCCGGGCGGAGTGGAGGGCGGCGTGCGGGGCGAAGGCGTCCCGCCCGTAGGAGGCGGTACGGAACAGGGCGCGCTCCCAGAAGTCGGTGATCCTCGGCAGGTGGACCTCCAGGTCGGTCCCGGCGACCTCCGTGAAGAAGGGCCCGATGAGCGGATCGGCGAAGGCCTCGGTGTAGAAGCGGCGCAGCAGCACGTCGAGGTCGGCGCGGTCGCTGATGTCCCGGGTGGCACGCATGGCCCCAGTCTCCCCCGTACCGCCCCGCCCTCCCAGTGCCGAAGGTCCCGGGTCCCGTCCCCCACGCCCCCGCACCCCCACCCACACACACCCCCACACCCCCATACCCCCGCCCGCCGTCTCCCCGTCACCGCTCGTTGACGCCCCGTCAATCCCCCGCTCCTAGGTTCCGGAGACGCGCGACCCCGTCGCCGACCGGTGCGACGGGGCGGTTCACCATCCTTCTCGGGAGTGAGACGTGGAGCGACGCGGTTTCCTGCGCGGAGCGGTCATCGGTACCTCGGCCGCCGCCTTCGGCGGCAGCCTGTGGCACGGTGCGGCCTTCGCCGCCCCGGCCCAGCCCGGCGCCGGCCCCTACGGGGCGCTCGGCACGGCCGACGCGAACGGCATCCAGCTGCCGGCCGGGTTCACCAGCCGGGTGATCGCCCGGTCCGGCCAGACGGTCACCGGCACCTCGTACACCTGGCACAACGCCCCCGACGGCGGCGCCTGCTTCGTCGACGGCACCGGCTGGATCTACGTCTCGAACTCGGAGATCAACCCCAACGGCGGCGCGAGCGCGGTCAGGTTCAACGCGTCGGGCACGATCACCGGCGCGTACCGGATCCTCTCCGGCACCCGGCAGAACTGCGCGGGCGGCGCCACCCCGTGGAACACCTGGCTGTCCTGCGAGGAGGTGTCCCTGGGGTACGTCTACGAGTCGAACCCGTGGGGCGGCACGGCGTACCGCCGGGACGCGATGGGCCGCTTCAAGCACGAGGCGGCGGCCGCCGACCCGGTCCGGAAGGCGATCTACCTGACCGAGGACGAGTCGGACGGCTGCTTCTACCGCTTCCTGCCCACCACCTGGGGCAACCTCTCCTCCGGCACCCTCCAGGTCTTCAAGGCGTCCACGGCCACGTCCGGCACCTTCACCTGGCAGAACGTGCCGGACCCGGACGGCTCCCCGACCGTCACCCGCAACCAGGTCTCCGGCGCCAAGCGCTTCAACGGCGGCGAGGGCTGCTACTACGCGGACGACACCGTCTGGTTCACTACCAAGGGCGACAACCGGGTCTGGCAGGTGAACCTCGCCGCCGGCACGTACGAGCTGGCCTACGACGACTCGCTGGTCTCCGGCGGCGCCCCGCTCACCGGCGTCGACAACGTCACCGGCACCTCCTCCGGCGACCTGTACGTCGCCGAGGACGGCGGGAACATGGAGATCTGCGTCATCACCCCGGACGACGTCGTCGCCCCCTTCCTGCGGATCAACGGCCAGTCCGGCTCGGAGATCACCGGACCGGCCTTCTCCCCCGACGGCAGGCGGCTGTACTTCTCCAGCCAGCGGGGCACGAGCGGCAGCTCCTCGGGCGGCATCACCTACGAGGTGACCGGCCCGTTCCGCGCGTAGCAGCGCAGGTCCACCTTCTTCTGCTGGGCGCCGCCGAGGAGGGCGGCGCCCAGCGGCGTCAGGGTGTGCAGGACCGCGTTGCCGTGGCGCAGGGTCGCGATGAGCCCGGCCTCGCGCAGGACGCCCGCGTGCTGGCTGGCCGAGGCGAGCGACACCCCGGCGCGGCGCGCGAGCTCGCTGGTGGTGCCGCCGTCCCCGATGGCGTGCAGCACCGTGGAGCGGGTCTGGCCGACGAGCTTGGCGAGCGAGGAGCCGCCCGGCGCGCGGACGGTCGGCGCCTCGCCGTGGGTGACGGGGTAGACGAGGACCGGCGGCAGCGCGGGGTCGCGCAGCACCACGGGCGTCCCCCGGCAGAAGTACGAGGGCTGGAGCAGCAGCCCGCGCCCGTCGAGGTGGACGTCCCGGTCCACCGGGTAGTCCGCCTCCAGGACGGGCGCGCGCCAGCGCAGCATCGGCGGCAGCGAGGCGAGCAGTTCCTCGGCGCCGCCGTCCAGGAGGGCCCGGCCCCGGCGGGCCCGGTCGGCCTCGACGCGGGCCCGGATGTGCGGCCAGTACGGCTCGACGACGGCCCGGTGGTAGCCGCGCAGCGCCCCCACGAGCCGGTCGAAGGGCTCCGCTCCCCCGTCGGCGAGGGCGCGCAGCGAGTGGGGCACGGTCCGTCCGCCGGAGCGGTCGGCGGCGAGCAGCGAGAGCTCTCCGCGGAGCCGGCCGGGGTCGGTCGCGCGGATCGCCTGGAGGCCCTCGTCGAGGCCGTTGACCCCCTCGGCGGGCGTCAGGAAGTCGGGGAAATAGCCCCTGCTGGGGACGAGGGCGGCGAGGAGCCGGGTCTCACCGCCGAGCCGTGCCCGCGCCTCCGAGCGCCATTCCCCGTAGACGACCGGACCGCGTCGGTCCCTTAACCGGTGAAAGCTCAGAATCGTTTCCCACAGAACATCCGGCCGGGCCGCCGTCCGCACCCCCGCCAAGTCGTTTCCGGTGAAATGAATCCGCAGCATGAGGTCCCCACCTGTGCACTCGCAACCACCCCCGACGACGAGTATGCACAGCATCACTGCACGTTACCAGGGTGTTTCAGCCACAGTTGAAAAGCATCGCGGCGAACGGGGCGGAACCGAAAAGCTGTACGGGTCGGGCAGGAAACCTTCTGGACCGAGGTGACGTGGTGAAGACCGTGGGGGGCTTTGCCCGTCCGGCGGCGGTCGGCGAGGGTTGCGGCTCACCTGCCCGGCATCGGTAAAGGGCGTGGCCTCCGGGTGGGGATCCGGGGGCCGCGCCCGCCCCGCTCTTTGCGGCGCGGAAACAGAAAAGTTCAATGGCCAATAATTCAATCGGCCGTAATTGAACACGAATCCACATCTGATCGACGGCCGGGCGAAATGAGCGGCCGCGCCCCGGGGAGAAACACGACGGGACGGACACCTCCGCACAAAGGTGTCCGTCCCGTCCCTGTGAATCCGGAGCCGCCGCCCGCCGGTGAGGGTGGAGAAGAGGACCGGCGACGGCCCCGGGGGTTCGGTGAATCCGCTGCTGAACGGGGGTTCAGCAGGGATCGGGGCCCGCTCCTGAACCGGGGTTCAGGAGCGGCCGGGGCCTCCGGCCGGACCGGAGCCCGGCGGAGGCCCGTACCGCCTCAGCGGCTGTCGCTGCCCTTCGACTCGGCCGCCGCGCGGCCCGCCTCCAGACGCGCCACCGGGATCCGGAAGGGCGAGCAGGAGACGTAGTCGAGGCCCACCTCGTGGAAGAAGTGCACCGACTCCGGGTCGCCGCCGTGCTCGCCGCAGACGCCGAGCTTGATGTCGGGGCGGGTGGCGCGGCCGGCCTCGACGGCGCTGCGGACCAGGGCGCCCACGCCGTCCTTGTCGATGGTCTCGAAGGGGCTGACGCCGAAGATGCCCTTCTCCAGGTACGCCGTGAAGAAGCTGGCCTCCACGTCGTCGCGGGAGAAGCCCCAGACCGTCTGCGTCAGGTCGTTGGTGCCGAAGGAGAAGAACTCGGCGGCCTCGGCGATCTGACCGGCGGTCACGGCGGCGCGCGGCAGCTCGATCATGGTGCCGAGCGCCAGCTTGAGGTCGACGCCGGTCTGCGCCCGGACCTCCTCGATGACCTGCTCGGCCTCCTCGCGGACGATCTCCAGCTCCTGGACGGTGCCGACGAGCGGGATCATGATCTCGGCGCGCGGGTCGCCCTTGGCGTCGATCCGCTGGGCGGCGGCCTCCGCGATGGCGCGGACCTGCATGGTGAACAGGCCGGGGATGACCAGGCCGAGGCGGACGCCGCGCAGACCCAGCATCGGGTTCTGCTCGTGCAGCCGGTGCACGGCCTGGAGCAGGCGCAGGTCGTTCTCGTGCGGCTCCTTGCGGGACTCGGCGAGAGCGACGCGGACCGACAGCTCGGTGATGTCGGGCAGGAACTCGTGCAGCGGCGGGTCGAGCAGCCGGACCGTGACGGGCAGCCCGTCCATGGCCTCGAAGAGCTCCACGAAGTCCTGCTTCTGGAGCGGCAGGAGGGCCTTGAGGGCGTCCTCGCGCTCGGCGTCGGTGTCCGCGAGGATCAGGCGCTCGACGTACTGGCGGCGCTCGCCGAGGAACATGTGCTCGGTGCGGCACAGGCCGATGCCCTGAGCGCCGAAGCGGCGGGCGCGCGAGGCGTCCTCGGCGTTGTCGGCGTTGGCGCGGACCCGCAGGCGGCGGACGCGGTCGGCGTAGGCCATGATCCGGTGGACGGCCTGGACCAGCTCGTCGGCGTCGTCGGCGCCCGCGTGCATCCGGCCCTCGAAGTACTCGACGACCGGGGACGGTACGACGGGTACCTCGCCGAGGTACACCTTGCCGGTGGAGCCGTCGATGGAGACGACGTCGCCCTCCTCGACCACCTGGCCGTCGGAGGTGGTCATCCGGCGGCGCTTGGTGTCGACCTCCAGCTCCTCGGCGCCGCAGACGCAGGTCTTGCCCATGCCCCGGGCGACGACGGCGGCGTGCGAGGTCTTGCCGCCGCGCGAGGTGAGGATGCCCTCGGCGGCGATCATGCCGTCCAGGTCGTCGGGGTTGGTCTCGCGGCGGATCAGGATGACCTTCTCGCCCGAGCGGGACCACTTGACGGCCGTGTACGAGTCGAAGACGGCCTTGCCGACGGCCGCGCCCGGGGAGGCGGCGATACCGCGCCCGATCTGCTCGACCTTGGCGCCGTCGTCGAACTTGGGGAACATCAGCTGGGCGAGCTGGGCGCCGTTGACGCGCTGGAGCGCCTCGGCCTCGTCGATCAGGCCCTGGTCCACGAGCTGGGTGGCGATGCGGAAGGCGGCACCGGCGGTGCGCTTGCCGACGCGGGTCTGGAGCATCCAGAGCTGCCCGCGCTCGATGGTGAACTCGATGTCGCAGAGATCCTTGTAGTGGGTCTCCAGGGTCTCCATGATGTGCATGAGCTGGTCGTACGACGTCTTGTCGATCGACTCCAGGTCGGCCAGCGGCACCGTGTTGCGGATGCCGGCGACGACGTCCTCGCCCTGCGCGTTCTGGAGGTAGTCGCCGTAGACGCCCTGGTGGCCGGAGGCGGGGTCGCGGGTGAAGGCGACGCCGGTGCCGGAGTCCGGGCCGAGGTTGCCGAAGACCATCGAACAGACGTTGACGGCGGTGCCGAGGTCGCCCGGGATGCGCTCCTGGCGGCGGTACAGCTTGGCGCGGTCCGTGTTCCAGGAGTTGAAGACGGCCTCGATGGCGAGGTCCATCTGCTCGCGCGGGTCCTGCGGGAAGTCGCGGCCGGTCGCGGTCTTCACGATCTCCTTGAACCGCTCGACGACCTTCTTGAGGTCGGCGGCGTCCAGGTCGGTGTCGCTGGCGACCTTCTTGGCGGCCTTGGCCTCGTCGAGCGCGTCCTCGAAGAGCTCGCCGTCGACGTCCAGGACGGTCTTGCCGAACATCTGGATGAGCCGGCGGTACGAGTCCCACGCGAAGCGCTCGTTGTCGGCCTGGCGCGCGAGGCCCGTGACGGACTCGTCGGAGAGGCCGATGTTCAGCACGGTGTCCATCATGCCGGGCATGGAGAACTTCGCGCCGGAGCGGACGGAGACCAGCAGCGGGTCGTCGGCCTGGCCGAGCTTCTTGCCCATCTTCCGCTCCAGGGCGTCGAGGTGCGCGCTGACCTCGTCGCGGAGCGCGGCCGGCTCGGAGCCGCTCTCGAGGTAGACCTTGCACGCCTCGGTGGTGATCGTGAAGCCGGGCGGGACCGGCAGGCCGAGGTTGGTCATCTCGGCCAGGTTCGCGCCCTTGCCACCGAGCAGGTCCTTCAGGTCCCTGTTGCCCTCGGTGAAGTCGTAGACGAACTTCTGATCATTGTTTTCCGACACGGGCCACGACTCCTCGACGACTCGGTTGGCTGCCCTGACGGCGAGGAACATACCCAGATCGAAGGCTTCTAGGGAGGTACGCCTAGCGGTCAGCTGGTCTTAACCACCCATCCGCCAGCGCTTTGAAAGTAACCAAGAGGTTGCCGCCGTTTTCAGGTTCCGAAGTTTCCATGACCCAAAACAGAGACGGATCGCTCATGTGAGCGCCCATCTCGGCACTTGCGTTCAACTTGTGAACGCAAAAAGGGTGGCACCGGGTGCCACCCTTCAGGCGGTGCAGTCGTCCGTAACCTGCTCATGTGAGCACCTACCCCCTCAAGGGTGGCGAGGATCACTCCCCGGGAAAGGCTGGATCTCAGCCGCCGGACTCAGCCGCCGGACGTGTCCAGCTCCGCGTCCTCGCTCACGCCGGAGCAGTCGTAGGGGTCCTTCAACCAGCCGTCCGGCAGGACGACTCGGTTGTTTCCGGACGTACGGCCCCGGGGGCCGTCCGCGCCGACGGGCCACGGCTGGTCCAGGTCGAGCTCGCTCAACTGAGCGCTCAGCTCGTCCAGGGAGGAGGTGATCGCCAGCTTCTTGCGCATCTCCGAGCCGACCGCGAAGCCCTTCAGGTACCAGGCCACATGCTTGCGGAAGTCGATGACACCGCGTGCCTCGTCCCCGAGCCACTCGCCGAGCAGCCGGGCGTGCCGGACCATCGCGTCCGCGACCTCCCGCAGGGGCGGCTGGGCATAGGCGCCCGTGCCCTCGAAGCCCGCCACGAGGTCCCCGAAGAGCCACGGGCGGCCCAGGCAGCCGCGTCCGACGACCACGCCGTCGCAGCCGGTCTCGCGCATCATCCGCAGGGCGTCGTCGGCCGACCAGATGTCGCCGTTGCCGAGGACCGGGATCTCCGGCACGTGCTCCTTGAGGCGCGCGATGGCGTCCCAGTCGGCCGTGCCGCCGTAGTGCTGGGCCGCCGTCCGCCCGTGCAGGGCGATCGCCGTGACGCCCTCCTCGACCGCGATCCGGCCCGCGTCCAGGAAGGTGATGTGGTCGTCGTCGATGCCCTTGCGCATCTTCATGGTGACCGGCAGGTCGCCCGCGTTGGTCACGGCCTCGTGCAGGATCGCCCGCAGCAGCGGCCGCTTGTAGGGCAGGGCCGAGCCGCCGCCCTTCCGGGTCACCTTGGGGACCGGGCAGCCGAAGTTCAGGTCGATGTGGTCGGCCAGGTCCTCGTCGACGATCATCCGGACGGCCTTGCCGACCGTCACCGGGTCCACCCCGTAGAGCTGGATCGAGCGCGGCTTCTCCGTCTCGTCGAACCGGATGAGCTGCATCGTCTTCTCGTTGCGCTCGACCAGGGCGCGCGTCGTGATCATCTCGCTCACGAACAGCCCCTTGCCGCCGGAGTACTCGCGGCAGAGGGTGCGGAAGGGAGCGTTGGTGATGCCGGCCATCGGGGCGAGCACCACCGGGGGCTGCACGATGTGCGGCCCGATGGCGAGGGGGGTGAACGCGGTCATTCGCCCATTGTCGCGCACGGCGGCGGTCGCCAGCCGGCCGCGCCGTCCGAACATGCCCGAGGTCACATCGGGCGGTCCGGACACGGGGGTACGGGGGAGGAGCCGGGGCGCGGGGGTACGGAGGAGGGCCCGGGGCGCGGGGGTACGGAGGAGGAGCCGGGGCGCGGGGGTACGACGGAGGGCCCGGGGCGCGTGCGTGCGCCCCGGCCCCTCCGTCGCCGTCGTGCCTACTCCCGGCCGGTGCCCTCGGAGGCTGCGTCCTGGGCGCCCTGGGCGCCTTCGGCGCGCTCGCGCATCTTCTTCAGCAGTTCCTGCTTCCGGTCGTCGGCCGTGCGCCGGTCGTCGGCGCGGCCCCGGGTGGTGGCCTGCCGGTCGGCGCGGGACAGCTTCTTGCGCTGTCCGCCGACGCCGAGGAGGTTGTTGCGGCCCTTAGCCATGGGGTTCTCCCGTCAGTGGTGAGGTGGTCGGTGGTCGGGCTCGGTCAGCCCCGGCGCTGAGCGCTCACTCGTAGATCTGGAAGAACGAAGACATGCCGGGGACGCTACCCCGGCCCCCTCCCCACGGCACCCGATTTTCCCCGCACCACTCGAAGGAATGACAGATATTGAAATCTGTCATCGCCCATGCCAAGGTTGAACCATGACCACGACACAGAGCACCTCCCCCACCCCCGACCGCGTCCCCGCCCGCCCGCTGGGCGCCACCGGCCCCCGGGTCTCCGCCCTGGGCCTCGGCTGCATGGGCATGTCCGCGCTGTACGGCGAGAGCGACCGCGCCGAGTCGATCGCGACGATCCACGCCGCCCTGGACGCCGGGGTGACCCTCCTCGACACCGGCGACTTCTACGGGATGGGGCACAACGAACTGCTGATCGCGGAGGCGCTGCGGACCGCGCCCGCCGCCGCCCGCGAGCAGGCCCTCACCAGCGTCAAGTTCGGCGCGCTCCGCACGGTCGAGGGCGGCTTCACCGGCTACGACGGGCGGCCGGCCGCCGTGAAGAACTTCGCGGCGTACTCGCTCCAGCGCCTGGGCGCGGACCACATCGACATCTACCGGATCGCCCGCGTCGACCCGGACGTGCCGATCGAGGAGACCGTCGGCGCCATCGCCGAGCTGGTCGAGGCGGGACACGTGCGGCACGTCGGGCTCTCCGAGGTCGGCGCGGACACCCTGCGCCGGGCGGCGGCCGTCACCCCGATCTCGGACCTCCAGATCGAGTACTCGCTGATCTCCCGGTCCATCGAGGAGAAGATCCTGCCCGCCGCCCGCGAGCTGGGCATCGGCGTCACGGCCTACGGAGTCCTGTCGCGCGGTCTGATCAGCGGCCACTTCACCCGGGACCGGGAGCTGGCGCCGGGCGACTTCCGGGGCATGAGCCCGCGCTTCCAGGGCGAGAACCTCCGGCGGAACCTGGACCTGGTGGACCGGCTGCGGGCGCTCGCCGAGGCCAAGGGCGTGACGGTCGCGCAGATCGCCGTCGCCTGGGTCCTGGCCCAGGGCGAGCGGTGGGGCGCGGACGTCGTGCCGCTGGTCGGCGCCCGGCGCCGGGACCGGCTCGCGGAGGCGCTCGGTGCCCTGGACGTCGTGCTGGACGCCGCCGACCTGGCCGCGATCGAGGAGGCCGTCCCGGCGGGCGCGGCGGCCGGCGAGCGCTACCCGGCGGCGCAGATGGCGCACCTGGACAGCGAGCGGTCGTGAGCGCCGGCGGGTTCCGGCCGAAAGGTACTGTCCTTCCATGGCCGCGACCGAGACCCTGACCGCAGAGCGCATCCTCGAAGCCACCGAGGAGGTGCTGCGGCGCTACGGCCCGGCGAAGGCGACCGTGGTGGACGTGGCCCGGGTCCTCGGCGTCAGCCACGGCAGCGTCTACCGCCACTTCCGCACCAAGGCGGCGCTGCGCGAGGCGGTGACCGAGCGGTGGCTCTCGCGCACCGAGACCGCCCTCGCCGAGTTGACCGCGGCCCCGGACCGGCCGGCCCCGGAGAAGCTCCACGCCTGGTTCTCCCACCTCTTCGAGGCCAAGCGGCACAAGGCGGGCGACGACCCCGAGCTGTTCGCCACGTACAACGTGCTGATCGACGAGAGCAGCGGGGTGGTCGAGCAGCACATCGGCGTCCTGATCGACCAGGTGCGGTCGATCGTGGAGGAGGGCGCCCGGGAGGCGGAGTTCACCGCCCCCGATCCGGACGCGACGGCCCGCGCCCTGTTCGACGCGACCTCCCGCTTCCACGATCCGGCCTACGCGCCGGAGTGGCGGCGCCCCACGATCGAGACCGAGTTCGAGGCCGTGGTGGGGCTGCTGCTGCGCGGCCTGCGCGCCTGACGCCCGACGCGCCCCGGACGACGGGAAAGCCCCCGGTTCCGTGGTCCGGAACCGGGGGCTTCGCCGTAATGCCGTACTGCCGTACTGCCGTACTACAGGAGTGCCGTACTACAGGGGTGGCGCGGCTCAGCAGCCGAGGAGGCGGCTGCCCAGGTAGCCCTGGATCTGGTCGAGGGAGACGCGCTCCTGCTTCATGGTGTCGCGCTCGCGCACGGTCACCGCGTTGTCCTCGAGGGTGTCGAAGTCGACGGTCACGCAGAACGGGGTGCCGATCTCGTCCTGGCGGCGGTAGCGGCGGCCGATGGCGCCGGCGTCGTCGAACTCGATGTTCCAGTTCTGGCGCAGGTCCGCCGCCAGGCCCTTGGCCTTCGGGGAGAGCTGCGGGTTGCGGGAGAGCGGCAGGACCGCGGCCTTGACCGGGGCCAGGCGGTGGTCGAGGCGCAGCACGACGCGCTTCTCCATGACGCCCTTGGCGTTGGGGGCCTCGTCCTCGGTGTAGGCGTCGAGCAGGAAGGCCAGCATGGCGCGGCCGACACCGGCGGCGGGCTCGATGACGAACGGCGTGTAGGACTCGCCGGTCTCCTGGTTCAGGTAGGACAGGTTGGCGCCGGAGGCCTTGGAGTGGGCGCTCAGGTCGTAGTCCGTGCGGTTGGCGACGCCCTCCAGCTCGCCCCACTCGCTGCCGCCGAAGGAGAAGCGGTACTCGATGTCGGCGGTGCGCTTGGAGTAGTGGGAGAGCTTCTCCTGCGGGTGCTCGAACCAGCGCATGTTCTCTTCGCGCATACCGAGGCCGGTGTACCAGTTCCAGCGCTGCTGCATCCAGTACTCCTGCCACTCCTCGTCCTCGCCCGGCTTGACGAAGAACTCCATCTCCATCTGCTCGAACTCGCGGGTGCGGAAGATGAAGTTGCCCGGAGTGATCTCGTTCCGGAAGGACTTGCCCATCTGCGCGATGCCGAACGGGGGCTTCTTGCGCGCGGTGGTCTTCACCTGGGCGAAGTTGGTGAAGATGCCCTGGGCGGTCTCGGGGCGCAGGTAGGCGACGGAGCCGGAGTCCTGGGTCGGGCCGAGGTGCGTGGCGAGCAGGCCGGAGAAGTTCTTGGGCTCGGTGAAGGTGCCCTTGTTGCCGCAGTTGGGGCAGTTGAGCTCGGCGAGGCCGTTCTCGGGGAGGCGGCCGTGCTTCTCCTCGTACGCCTCCTCCAGGTGGTCGGCGCGGAAGCGCTTGTGGCAGGAGGTGCACTCGGTCAGCGGGTCGGTGAAGGTGGCGACGTGACCGGACGCCTCCCAGACCTCGGTGGCCAGGATGACCGACGAGTCGATGCCGACGACGTCCTCGCGCGCGGTGACCATGTAACGCCACCACTGGCGCTTGATGTTCTCCTTGAGTTCGACACCCAGCGGTCCGTAGTCCCAGGCGGCGCGCTGGCCGCCGTAGATCTCGCTGCAGGGGTAGACGAAGCCACGGCGCTTGCTCAGGCTGACGATGGTGTCGATCTTGTCGGCGGCCACGGTGCTCTCTTCATTACGACGACGAAGTGCGAATGCCACAGGTTACCGGCGCCCGTACCCCCCGCATCAAATCGGTTCCGGATACGGAGGGGACGGGGAGCGCCGGGGCGTCGCGTGGGCCGGACCACGTGGAAGGCAATTGACAACCGTTTCCAATTTTGTTGAAAATGAGTGTCATGAACGTACGCCGCCTGATACCCACCACCGCCCTCGCCGGAGCCGTCGCGCTCGGCCTCGTCTCCCTCTCCGCCTGCGCCGGGACCTCCGACGCCGCCGACGGGGGGAAGGGCGGCAAGCTGGACGTGGTGGCGTCGTTCTATCCGATGCAGTACCTGGCCGAGCAGATAGGCGGCGGCCACGTCTCCGTCGAGACGCTCACCAAGCCCGGCGTCGAGCCCCACGACCTGGAGCTCAAGCCGAAGCAGATCGGCTCGCTCGGCGAGGCCGACGTCATCCTCTACCTCAAGGGCATCCAGCCCGCCGTCGACGAGGCCATCGCCCAGGCCGGCGTCAAGAACACGGTCGACGCGGCGACCCTCACCAAGCTCGAAGCGCACGGCACCGGGGCCGGTCACGACCACGGCCACGGCGAAGAGGGCCACGAGCACGCCGACGAGCACGCCGACGACCACGCCGCGGAAGAGGGCCACGACCACGGCTCCGAGGCCGGCACCGACCCCCACGTCTGGCTCGACCCCGTGAAGTACGCCGAGGTCGCCAAGGGCGTCGGCGGCGCCTTTCAGAAGGCCGACCCCGACCACGCCGCCGACTACAAGAAGAACACCGACGCCCTGGTGAAGAAGCTCGGCGACCTGAACACCGAGTTCGAGACGGGCCTGAAGAACACCGCGACCCGCACCTTCATCACCACCCACTCCGCCTTCGGCTACCTCGCCGAGCGCTACCACCTGGAGCAGGAGGGCATCGCCGGCGTCGACCCCGAGTCCGAGCCGAGCCCCGCCCGCATCAAGGAGCTCCAGGAGATCGCGGCCAAGGACAAGGTCTCCACCGTCTTCTTCGAGACCCTGGCGAGCGACAGGACCGCGAAGACCCTCGCGGGCGACACCGGTCTGAAGACCGACGTGCTCGACCCGCTGGAGGGCATCACGGACAAGTCCCGGGGCAGCGACTACATCGAGGTCATGCGTTCCAACCTC
Organism: Streptomyces sp. NPDC093071; assembly: GCF_044754545.1. Classification (NCBI taxonomy): domain Bacteria; kingdom Bacillati; phylum Actinomycetota; class Actinomycetes; order Kitasatosporales; family Streptomycetaceae; genus Streptomyces; species Streptomyces sp. NPDC093071. Next base: position 737,759 of record NZ_JBIVPH010000003.1, read on the forward strand.
ACCGCGCTGAAGAAGGCCCTCGGCGCCAAGTGACCACAGCACAGCAGGAGGTACGGCCCATGGCACAGGGAACCCCCGCCGAAGCCGCCGACACCACCGAGGCCCCCGAAGCCGTCGTCTCCGTCCGCGGGGCCACGGCGGCCCTGGGCTCCCGGCCCGTCCTCCGGGGCGTCGACCTCACCGTCCACCGCGGTGAGGTCGTCGCGCTGCTCGGCGCCAACGGCTCCGGCAAGTCCACCGCCGTCCGCTCCGTCATCGGCCAGGTGCCGCTGACCAGCGGCAGGATCGAGCTGTTCGGCACCGAGCGGAAACGGTTCCGCGACTGGGCCCGCGTCGGCTACGTGCCGCAGCGCACCACCGCCGCGAGCGGCGTCCCCGCCACCATCCGCGAGGTCGTCACCTCGGGCCGCCTCTCCCGCCGCCGCTTCGGCCGGCTCTCCAGGGCCGACCGGGCCGCCGTCGAGCGGGCCATCGCCCTCGTCGGCCTCGCCGACCGCGCCGGGGACTCCGTGGACGCCCTCTCCGGCGGCCAGCACCAGCGGGTCCTGATCGCCCGCGCGCTCGCCTCCGAGCCCGAGCTCCTGATCATGGACGAGCCGATGGCGGGCGTGGACCTGGCCAGCCAGGAGATCCTGGCCGCGACCCTGCGCGAGCAGGTCGCGGGCGGCGCCACCGTCCTCCTCGTGCTGCACGAGCTGGGCCCCCTGGAGCCGCTGATCGACCGGGCCGTGGTCCTGCGCGACGGCTGCGTCGTCCACGACGGGCCGCCGCCCGAGGCCGTGGGACAGCACGCCCTGCCCGGCCACGACCACGTACATCCACACGCGGCCGGAGAGCCGCTCCGCACGGGACTGCTGACCTGACATGGAATTCCTCGAACCCGCCTTCATGCAGCGGGCGCTGCTGGCCGCCCTCCTGGTCGGGATCACCGCCCCCGCCGTCGGCGTCTACCTCGTCCAGCGCCGCCAGGCGCTGATGGGCGACGGCATCGGCCACGTCGCCATGACCGGCGTCGGCCTGGGCTTCCTGCTGAACTCCAGCCCGGTCTGGATGGCGACCCTCGTCGCCGTCGCCGGCTCGGTCGCGATGGAGCTGATCCGGGCGTACGGCAAGACCCGCGGCGACCTGGCGCTCGCGCTGCTCTTCTACGGCGGCATGGCGGGCGGCGTCCTGCTGATCAACCTCTCGCCGACCGGCTCCAACGCCAACCTCACCTCGTACCTCTTCGGCTCGCTGACCACCGTCTCGCCGGAGGACATCACCGCGATCTCGGTCCTGGCGGCCTTCGTGGTCCTGGTCACGGTCGGGCTGCGCCGCCGGCTCTTCGCGGTCAGCCAGGACGAGGAGTTCGCCCGGGTCACCGGCCTGCCGGTGCGCGCCCTGAACCTGCTGATCGCGGTCACGGCCGCGGTGACCGTCACCGTCGCCATGCGGGTCGTGGGCCTGCTCCTGGTCAGCGCGCTCATGGTGGTCCCGGTCGCGGCGGCCCAGCAGCTCACCCGCTCGTTCCGCGCCACTTTCCTCGGCGCGGTCCTCATCGGCGTCGCCGTCTCCCTGTCGGGCACGATCACCACGTACTACGTGGAGGCCCCGCCCGGCGCGACGATCGTGCTGTACGCGATCGGGGTCTTCGTCCTGCTCACGGTCCTCGCCACGCCGCTCGCGAGGCGGCGGGCCCGGGCGGCCGAGGCGGAGGCGGCGGACCCGGCGGCCTGTGACGTACGGGTCCCGGCCGGGCGGCGGCCGGGCGACGACGCGGGGGCGTGAGCCACGGCAGGTCCCGGGGGCGCGGGGGGCTGGCAGAATGGCGGGGGCAGACAAGCATCCAAGGAGGCCCCCGTGGTGACGGCAGGACCCCCCGTACGCGGCCGCTCGACCAAGCAGCGGGCCGCCGTGTCGGCGGCACTGAACGAGGTGGACGAGTTCCGCAGCGCCCAGGAGCTGCACGACATGCTCAAGCACCGCGGCGACTCGGTCGGCCTCACCACCGTCTACCGCACGCTCCAGTCCCTCGCGGACGCGGGCGAGGTCGACGCGCTGCGCACCAGCGAGGGCGAGACGGTCTACCGCCGCTGCTCGACCGGCGACCACCACCACCACCTGGTGTGCCGCCTCTGCGGCAAGGCCGTCGAGGTGGAGGGCCCGATGGTGGAGCAGTGGGCCGAGGCCGTCGCCGCGGAGCACGGCTTCGTGAACGTGGCGCACACGGTGGAGATCTTCGGCACGTGCGCGGAGTGCGCCGCGAAGTGACCTGACATACGCGAACGCGCGGGAGGGCCCGCACCGGACGGTTCCGGTGCGGGCCCTCCTCCGTGTCACGCCCGCGCGGTGCCCCGGTCCAGGAGCGTCCGCAGCCGGTCGGCGTCGGCCGCGTCGGCGAGCCCCCGCTTGGGCAGGTAGGCGAAGCCGGTGCCGGACGCCCGGTCGGAGAAGAGGACGAAGAGCCGGGGCGTCTCCACGTACCGGGAGAGCAGGGCCCACCGGATCGCGGTGTCGGTGTCCCGGGAGGTCCACCGGGCCCCGTCCTCGCCCACGACGGCCCTGACCTCGCCCTGGGCGCCGATCAGCCGGTAGAGGCTCCGGGCGGTCGCCCACGGGACCAGCTCGGCGCACGTCACGGCCACCGCTCCGAGGGCGGTCAGCAGGACGGCCGCGCCGGGCTCCGGGGCGGGCGGGAGCAGGCTCAGGACGGCCACGAGGAAGGCGACCGCGCAGCCGCCGTACGCGGCCCACCGCAGCAGCCGCCACCGCCGGGTGGCCCGCAGCCGGGCGCGTACCGCCTCGTGCAGCTCGCCGAAGTCGGGCGCGTAGACCAGCTCCATCCGTCCCCCTCCCCCCGTCTTCCCGTCTTCCCGTCTCAGCCCTTGTCGAGGACGGCCAGGTCGGCCGGGTCGACGCCGCCGAAGCGGCGGTCGCGGGAGGCGTACTCGACGCAGGCGCGCCACAGGTCGCGGCGGTCGAAGTCCGGCCACAGCACGTCCTGGAAGATCATCTCGGCGTAGCTGCTCTGCCAGATGAGGTAGTTCGAGGTGCGCTGCTCGCCGCTCGGGCGCAGGAAGAGGTCGACGTCCGGCATGTCCGGGTAGTACAGGTACTTCTGGAAGGTCTTCTCGTTGACCTTCGACGGGTCGAGCTTCCCGGCCGCCACGTCCCGGGCGATGGCCTGCGCCGCGTCCGCGATCTCGGCGCGGCCGCCGTAGTTGACGCAGAAGTACAGGGTCATGGCGTCGTTGCCGACGGTCTGCTCCTGGGCGATCTGGAGCTCCTGGACGACCGACTTCCACATCTTGGGCATCCGGCCGACCCAGCGGATGCGGATGCCCAGCTCGTCCATCTCGTCGCGGCGGCGGCGGATGACGTCCCGGTTGAAGTTCATGAGGAAGCGGACCTCGTCGGGCGAGCGCTTCCAGTTCTCGGTGGAGAAGGCGTAGAGCGAGAGGTTCTTGACGCCCATCTCCAGGCAGCCCTTGAGCACGTCCAGGACGACGCCCTCGCCGACCTTGTGGCCCTCGGTGCGCGGCAGGCCCCGCTCCTTGGCCCAGCGGCCGTTCCCGTCCATCACGCAGGCCACGTGGTTCGGCACCAGCTCGGCCGGGAGCTTCGGCGGGCGGGCGCCGGACGGGTGCGGCTCGGGCAGCTTGTACTCCCGGCGCTGCCGCCCGAGGATTCCGCGTCGTGCGATGGCCATGGCGATGGATCTCCTACCTAGGTCTTCTCTACGTATCGCAGGGAGCGCAGGCCACGCTCCAGGTGCCAGTGCAGGTAGGCGGAGACGAGTCCGCTGCCCTCCCTGACGTGACGCGGCTCGCACGCGTCCGCCGTCGCCCAGTCGCCGGTGAGGAGCGCGCTGAGCAGGCCGATGGCCTCCGCAGAGGGTACGACGCTTCCGGGCACCCGGCAGTCGCCGCATATGACTCCGCCCGCCGCGACCGAGAAGAACCGGTTCGGCCCCTGGAGTCCGCATTTGGCGCAGTCCTCGAAGCTCGGCGCGTAGCCGTTCACGGCGAGGGAGCGCAGCAGGAAGGCGTCCAGGATCAGATGGGGGGCGTGCTCACCCCGGGCGAGGGTCCGCAGCCCCCCGACGAGCAGCAGGTACTGCTGGACGGCCGGCTCGCCCTCGTGGTCGGTGAACCGCTCGGCCGTCTCCAGCATGGCCGTGCCGGCGGTGTAGCGGGCGTAGTCGGTGACGATCCCGCCGCCGTACGCGGCGATCGTCTCGCTCTGCGTGCAGAGCGGCAGGCCGCGCCCGATCAGCTCGCTCCCCCGGGCGAAGAACTGCACGTCCACGTGCGAGAAGGGTTCGAGCCGGGCCCCGAACTTCGACTTCGTGCGCCGCACGCCCCGCGCCACGGCGCGTACGCGCCCGTGACCGCGCGTGAGGATCGTGATGATGCGGTCCGCTTCACCCAGCTTCTGGGTGCGCAGCACGATGCCGTCGTCGCGGAACAGACTCATGCGGCCCATTCTCCCGTACGGCACCGACACCCGGGTCCGGGGCCGGGCGCCGGGGCCGTACGGAAGCGCTACGGGGCCCCGCCGCCGCTCAAGGCACCTCGCCCCGGCTGCGGGCGTTGACGTGCGCGGTGGACGCGCTCAGCCGCTCGGCCGAGGTCGCCTCCCGCACCCCCTCGGGGTCCACGTCCCACTCGCGCCCTCCGCCCAGCGCGCGGATCTGGACGTAGGGGCCCTCGTGCCCCATGACCCTCCCGACCCGTCCGGTGCGGATCTCGACGACGTACGACCCGATGGGCAGCGTCACGATCGACTCTCCTCCCTCGGCAGCACGGCGGCGGCGAGGAGCCGGGCCGTTTCCACCGTGCAGCATCCCAATTCCACGAGCGGCCTCGGGGGATCGGCGGCGAGGGTGACGACGTCGAGGCCGAGGGAGGGAAGGGTGATTCCCGCGCTCGCGAGCGCCTCGCGCAATTCCGCCACCGCCGCCTGCGCGGCTCCGATCGTCCCGTTGGACGCCTTCGTGATGTCTTCCTTCACCAACGTATGCCTTTCTGAATCCATTTCCCGCTTCGCCTCTCCAGGGTGACCCCTGATCCGTAGAATCGGCAGCTGCGCACGCCGTACAACTACGGGGTAGGGCAGGGGAGTTAACCCATGGCCAGAGGCAAGCGGCAGGACGTGTGGGAGTTCTTCGGGGACCTCCTGAAGGAACGCAGGGAGGGAGCGGGGATCTCGCAGAGCGAACTGGGCGGACGGGTGTTCGTCTCGGGCGCCTACATCGGCCTGTTCGAGCAGGGAATTCGAAAACCCCAACTGGACGTCGCGAAAAGAATCGACGAGGTCCTACAAACCGGCGGTATTTTCGAACGAACATGGCGCAAGCTCATCGACAAGTCACCGTACGCGTCCTATTTTCACGCGGTCGCGGAGCTGGAGGCCGTGGCGACGAAGATCTGCGAGTTCGCGCCGACGGTCATCCCGGGTCTGATGCAGACGGGGGCGTACGCGAGGGCGGTGACGCTGGCGATGCACCCGTTCGCCACGGAGGAGTTCGTCGAGGAGAAGGTCACCTCTCGGATCGAGCGAGCGAAGATCCTCACGGACGCTACAAGGCCCGAGTATTGGGTGATCCTGCACGAGAACGCCATCCTCACCCCCGTAGGAGGTCCAGCCGTGATGGCGGCGGCGCTGGAGCACATCGAGGCGCTGATCCGGGAGCGGCAGGTCCTGGTGACCGTGATTCCCCGCTCGGCCGGAGCACACTCCGTCATGGAGGGCTCCCTTCGGTTGATGGAGTTCGAGGACCAGCCGCCAACGGCCTATACGGAGACGGCGTTTTCGGGGACGCTCCTCGACGATCCGGCGGTGGTGAAGCAGGCACAGCGCGCCTACGATCTGCTCAGGGTCGTCACGCTGTCGCCGGAGGCGTCCCTCGCACTGATCGAGTCGGCGGCGGAGGACTACAGACGATGCGCGAGTACGACCTGACCCACGCCACCTGGTTCAAGAGCTCCTACAGCAACGGCTCGGGCGGCGACTGTGTCGAAGTCTCGTACGACTTCACGGACGCCGCCGCCTGGCGCAAGAGCAGCTACAGCAACGGCGACGGCGGAAACTGCGTCGAGGTCCTGGACGACGTCCCCGGTGTCGTCCCCGTCCGGGACAGCAAGAACCCCGGCCCCGTCCTCGTCGTGCGGGCCGACGCCTGGGCCGCGTTCGTCGACGGCCTGACCGCGTGACGACCGCCTCCCCGCTCGTGCTGCGCGGGCGCGACGACGCCGTCCTGCGCTTCACGGGGGCGGCGGTCACCCTCGGCCGGGCGGACGGCGAGCACTACATACCCCTGGCGGCGATCGAGGGCGTCTACGCCGAGGGGCGCTCCGTCGAGGTCGAACTGATCTCCCGCGCCGAAGCCGAACCGGTCGTCTACCGGGTCGATGACGTGAGCGAGGCCGCCGCCACCGCCTTCGTGCAGGCCGTCGACGCCGCCCTGCCCGACGAGGTCGCGGACGTCGACGGCTCCACCCTCGTCACCCACCGCCCGCCCGCCCCCCGGCGCGACGCCACTACCGCGAAGCGGCGGTCCTCGCCGGGATCGCCGCACCCGTCATCGCCCTGGACGTGTTCCTCGGCGTGGTCGGCCGGGCGGAGCACGCGATCGCGTTCTGGCTGTCGCTCATGGTCACCGCCATCGGCGGGTTCCTGGTCTGGGGCATGGGGTGGGACCTGTACCGGATGTGGTACCTGCCGAGGCACGGCATCACGGTGGCCACGGAGTTCTCGCACTTCACCAACAAGTCCAGGGTGTACCTCTACAGGGACACCACCGGCGCCACCCACAGGTACACCACCACCATGGCCGGCCTGGCGGAAGTGTCGTACCACCCGCGTGACCCGAGTGTGGCGATCCACCTCGAAGGGGCCTACGCGCGCTTCATGATGGCGTTCATGACCCTCGTCGGCTGCGGCATGGCGGGCGGCGGCGTCTTCTGGGTCGGCGCCCTGGTCGTCTCGGCCCTGCAGGGCTGAGACGCGGAGACCCGCCCCACCTAGCCACGCTTATGGAAGTCATAAGGTCAACTTATGACCCCATAGACGGGGGCGGGGTACCGCTCCGGGTCGTGCATTATTTAGGGTGACCTAAGTGTCGGCGGCTTCGCCGCCATGTCGCTGCGAAGGGAACCCTGTCATGCCCCGCCCCCTCCGGGTCGCGATCGTCGGCGCCGGCCCCGCCGGAATCTACGCCGCCGATGCGCTGCTGAAGTCCGAGGCCGCCGCCGAGCCGGGCGTGTCGATCGACATCTTCGAACGGATGCCGGCGCCCTTCGGCCTCATCCGCTACGGCGTCGCCCCCGACCACCCGCGCATCAAGGGCATCGTCAACGCGCTGCACCAGGTGCTCGACAAGCCGCAGGTCCGCCTGTTCGGCAACGTCGACTACGGCACCGACGTGCACCTGGACGACCTGCGCTCCTTCTACGACGCCGTGGTCTTCTCGACCGGCGCCATGGCGGACCGCGAGCTGAAGATCCCCGGCGTGGAGCTGGACGGCTGCCTCGGCGCCGCCGACTTCGCCTCCTGGTACGACGGCCACCCGGACGTCCCGCGCACCTGGGACCTGTCCGCCGAGAAGGTCGCCGTCCTCGGCGTCGGCAACGTGGCCCTCGACATCGCCCGCATCCTGGCGAAGACGGCGGACGAGCTGCTGCCGACCGAGATCCCGGCCAACGTCTACGAGGGCCTGAAGGCCAACAAGGCGCTCGAAGTCCACGTCTTCGGCCGTCGCGGCCCGGCGCAGGCGAAGTTCAGCCCCATGGAGCTGCGCGAGCTGGACCACTCCCCCAACATCGAGGTCATCGTCAACCCCGAGGACATCGACTACGACGAGGGCTCGATCGCGGACCGCCGCAAGAACAAGCAGACCGACATGGTCGCGAAGACCCTGGAGAACTGGGCGATCCGCGACATCGGCGACCGCCCGCACAAGCTCTTCCTGCACTTCTTCGAGTCCCCGGTCGAGGTCCTCGGCGAGGACGGCAAGGTCGTCGGCCTGCGCACCGAGCGCACCGAGCTGGACGGCACCGGCAACGTCAAGGGCACCGGCCGGACCACCGACTGGGACGTCCAGGCCGTCTACCGCGCGGTCGGCTACCTCTCGGACGAGCTGTCGAAGCTCCCGTGGGACGCCGTCAGCGGCACCGTCCCGGACGAGGGCGGCCGGGTCGTCCAGGAGAACGGCGAGCACCTGGCGTCGACCTACGTGACCGGCTGGATCCGGCGCGGCCCGGTCGGCCTCATCGGCCACACCAAGGGCGACGCCAACGAGACCGTGGCGAACCTCCTGGACGACTTCGCGAACGGGCGCCTGCTCGCCCCGGCCACCCCGGAGACGGACGCCGTCGTGTCCTTCCTGGAGGGCAAGGGCATCACGTACACGACGTGGGAGGGCTGGTACGCCCTGGACGCCGCCGAGAAGGCGCTGGGCGAGCCGCAGGGCCGCGAGCGCGTGAAGATCGTGGAGCGCGAGGACATGCTGCGCGCGAGCGGCGCGATCCAGTAACCGTCGCGCCGGTACGGCGACCGCGGGGGCACGGAGCGGATCCGGGTCCCCGCGCAGTCGTTCCTCCCGGCGGGACCCTTCCCACGGGTCAGGAAACGGTCCGCGCGGAGGCGAGGAGCCGGACGGTGTCGTCCGGGGGCAGCGAGAGCGCGTTGCCGACGGTGCCGAGGACCTCCATCTCGGCCGGGCTGTAGGCGCCGTCGGCCAGGGCGATCCGGGCGGCCTGGACGAGGATCGACTCCCGCCCGGAGGGGGCCAGGTGCGGGGCGAGCGGCTCCAGGGCCTCGTGGATCTCGATCGCGAGGAGCGTGCCCTCGGGGTTCACCTCGGGCATGAAGCGGCCCGTGTCGGCCTCCAGGGCCTCGACCAGGTCCACCAGCTGGACGGCCGTGCACTCCGCGAACCCGGCGGACCTGACGGCGCTGACGGCCCGGTCCAGGACGGCGCGGGAACCGGTGCCGCCGGCCGCGAGGACGGCCAGCGCGACGGTGTGCACGCCGTCCCGCAGCATCGCGGAGAAACGGCTGGTCGTCGGGCGGTCGAGGACCTCCGTGCCGAAGTGCGTGTGACAGGCCGCGCACTCGACCACGGGGCCCGTACAGCCCCGGGGCAGAACGGGGACGCCCAGGACGGCGAACCTGCGGCGGCCGGTGCGCCGCCGGTAGTTGCGGTCGCCCCCGCACTCCTCGCAGAAGAACTCCCCGTCCCCGACGGTGTTCCAGGAGGTGCGGACCCCGCAGATGCCCGTTTTCCCACCCCGTGAATTCCGGGCAGACCGCATACGCACCTCCTCGACGCCCCGGCTGCACTGCCGGCGTGGGCGTGATGTTAGCCACATCCTTGATGTGGCGTCAGCACCCCGGAACCAGTTCACCGTGGAGATGGCCGAGACACGTCACCGTTCGAACGCCGGGGAATCACTCTCCGGAGTGGTCCCGCGCGCGCCCTCGCGCCCTCCCCCGTCCGGGACGCGGCGCTGCCCCGCGCCCTCCGGGAGGGCGCGGGGCAGCGGGGTCGGGGCAGGTCAGCGGGCGGAGCGGTTGACCGCCGAGATGACCGCCTTCAGGGAGGCGCGGGTGGTGTTGGCGTCGATGCCGATGCCCCACAGGACCTTGCCGTCGATGGCGCACTCGATGTAGGAGGCGGCCTGCGCGGAGGCGCCCTCGCTCATCGTGTGCTCCTGGTAGTCCAGCAGGCGGGCGTCGACGCCGACGGCCTGGAGGGCGGCGAAGAAGGCCGAGATCGGGCCGTTTCCGGAACCGGTCAGGACGGTGTCGACGCCGTCCACGACCGCCTCGACGGTCAGGGTGTCCGTGCCGTCGGTGTCGGACGTCGTCTGGCCGGAGCGCAGCTGGATGCGCCCCCAGGCATTGTCCGGGTTGGGCAGGTACTCGTCCTGGAAGACGGACCAGATCGCGGCCGGCGTGACCTCGCCGCCCTCGGTGTCGGTCTTCTGCTGGATGATCCGGGAGAACTCGATCTGCATCCGGCGGGGCAGGTCCAGCTTGTGGTCGTTCTTCAGGACGTACGCGATGCCGCCCTTGCCGGACTGCGAGTTGACCCGGATGACGGCCTCGTAGGAGCGGCCGACGTCCTTCGGGTCGATCGGCAGGTACGGGACCGCCCACTCGATGTCGTCCACGGTCTTGCCCCGGGCGGCCGCGTCGGCCTCCATGGCGTCGAAGCCCTTCTTGATGGCGTCCTGGTGGGAGCCGGAGAAGGCGGTGTAGACCAGGTCGCCCGCGTAGGGGTGGCGCGGGTGGACCTCCATCTGGTTGCAGTACTCGCTGGTGCGGCGGATCTCGTCGATCTGCGAGAAGTCGATCTGCGGGTCGACGCCCTGGCTGAACAGGTTCATGCCCAGGGTCACCAGGTCGACGTTGCCGGTGCGCTCGCCCTGGCCGAACAGGCAGCCCTCGACGCGGTCGGCGCCGGCCATGACGGCCAGCTCGGCCGCCGCCACGGCCGTGCCGCGGTCGTTGTGCGGGTGGGCGGACAGGCAGACGTACTCGCGGCGGGTCAGGTTCCGGGACATCCACTCGAACCGGTCCGCGTGCGTGGACGGCGTCGAACGCTCCACGGTGGCGGGCAGGTTGAGGATGATCTCGCGGCCCGGGCCCGGCTGCCAGACGTCGCAGACGGCCTCGCAGACCTCCAGGGCGAAGTCCAGCTCGGTGTCGGTGAAGATCTCGGGGCTGTACTGGTAGCCGAAGGTCGTCTCCGGGCCCAGCAGCTTCTCCGCGTACTCCATCACCAGGCGGGTGCCGTCCACGGCGATCTGCTTGATGTCCTCCTTCGAGCCGCGGAAGACGACCCGGCGGAAGGTGGGCGCGGTGGCGTTGTACAGGTGGACGGTGGCGCGCCTGGCGCCGACCAGGGACTCCACGGTCCGCTCGATCAGGTCCTCGCGGGCCTGGGTCAGGACGGAGATGGTGACGTCGTCCGGGATCGCGCCCTCTTCGATGATGGAGCGCACGAACGCGAAGTCGGTCTCGCCGGAGGACGGGAAGCCGACCTCGATCTCCTTGTAGCCCATGCGTACGAGCAGGTCGAACATCTCGCGCTTGCGGGCCGGGGACATCGGGTCGATCAGGGCCTGGTTGCCGTCGCGCAGGTCGGTGGACAGCCAGCGGGGAGCCTTGGTGATGCGCCGGTCGGGCCAGGTGCGGTCGGGGATCTCGACGGCCTCGTACCGGCCGTACTTGTGGATCGGCATCCCGGACGGCTTCTGCAGCGGCGTCTCGTTGGTGACGGGCGTGGGGCGGCCGATGAACGGGGACTGCGACATTGCGTAGGGCTCCTCGGATCCAGCGAGAGTGGGGGTCCCCCCTGCTCATTAAGAGCTCGGGGGAGGCCGACTGCGACGCAACACCAGGTCCCGCGGGGAGGGGGTCGGCCTACGACTACAGGCCCTCGCCGCGGCAGCTAAGGAGAAGCAGCCCGAAACGCATGATGTGCCGCAGCTTAGCCCAGGGACGTGGAAGCGGACGTCCCGTTCCAGTATGCGGGACAGCCGGGGAATCAAACTCGAACAGTGACGGATCACTCCATTTCGCCAATCCTCGTCTCTCCTCGTGACAGCTTCGTCACGCACTGCCACATTGCTGGAATGACCGCTCACACGCCCGTCTTCTGTTCGATCGTGCCGCCGCACCTCCTGGAGCACCTGGCGCACTCCTCCGACGCCGCCGTGGCCGCCACCGCCCGCCGGACCCTGGCCGCGGACGCCTCGGCCCGTGCGTTCCGGGTGCTGCCGCTGCCCGGCTCCGCCCCGACGGTCGCCGCCCGCGACGCCGCCAAGCCCCACCGGACCGTCCACGACTGCCGGCAGGGCACCGACCTGCCGGGCGAGAAGGTCCGCTCCGAGGGCGAGGAGGCGACCGGCGACGCCTCCGTCAACCGCGCGTACGCGGGCCTCGGCGCCACCTTCGACCTCTTCCTGAACGCCTTCGGGCACGACTCGATCGACGGCTCCGGGCTGCCGCTGCTCGCCTCCGTCCACTACGACCGGGACTACGGCAACGCCTTCTGGAACGGCGAGCAGATGGTGTTCGGGGACGGCGACGACGAGATCTTCCTCGACTTCACGCTGCCCGTGGACGTCATCGGCCACGAACTGGCCCACGGCTTCACCCAGTACACGGCGAACCTGGAGTACTTCAGCCAGTCCGGCGCCCTCAACGAGTCCGTCTCGGACGTCTTCGGCTCCCTCGTGAAGCAGTACGCGCTCGGGCAGGGCGCCGAGGCGGCGGACTGGCTCATCGGGGAGGGCCTCTTCCACCCGAACGTGGAGGGCAGGGCCCTGCGCTCCATGAAGGCGCCGGGCACCGCGTACGACGACGACGTCCTCGGCAAGGACCCGCAGCCCGCGCACATGGACGACTACGTCCGCACGAGCCGCGACAACGGCGGGGTGCACATCAACTCCGGCATCCCCAACCACGCCTTCTACCTGGCGGCGACCGAGCTGGGCGGCAACGCGTGGGAGCGGGCCGGGCAGATCTGGTACGACGTGATGACCGGCGGGACCCTCACCCCCGAGACCCGGTTCGCGGAGTTCGCGGCGGCCACGGTGAAGGCGGCGAAGGACCGGTACGGCGACGGGGCCGAGATCCAGGCCGTACTGAAGTCCTGGGCGGCGGTGGGCGTGCCGACGGACTGAGCCGGGGTAGACAAGGGCTCATGCGGATTCGAGTACGGCGCACGGGCGGTTTCGCGGGCATCGAGCGGTCGGCGGAGGTGGACACCTCGGGCCGCCCCGACGCCGGGGAGTGGACCGCCCTGGCGGGGGCGGTCCTCGCGGCGGCCGACGGGGACGGTGGCCGCTCCCGCGTCCCGGACGGCTTCTCGTACGAGATCACGGTCGACGGCCGCACGGTCCACTGCGGCGACCCGCACCTGACGGAAGCGCAGAGGACCCTCGTCACGAGGGTCCTCAAGGAAGGCGCGTGACTCCGTGACGGGGCCCTAGAAGCCGAGCTTCCTCAGCTGCTCGGGGCCCCTCCTCCGTGCCGTCCTCGCACCGTTCGGCCCCGGAGGGCCTCACGGGCTTCGCACGGCTGCGCCGGCCTCCGGCCGGACGGTGGTCGATCGCCCTAGAAGCCGAGCTTCCGGAGCTGCTTCGGGTCCCGCTGCCAGTCCTTCGCGACCTTCACGTGGAGGTCGAGGAAGACCGGGGTGCCGAGGAGGGCCTCGATGTGCTTGCGGGACTTCATGCCGACCTCCTTCAGGCGGCTGCCCTTGGGGCCGATGATGATGCCCTTCTGGCTGGGGCGCTCGATGTACACGTTGGCGTGGATGTCGAGCAGCGGCCGGTCCGCCGGACGGTTCTCGCGGGGGATCATCTCCTCCACGACCACCGCGATGGAGTGCGGCAGCTCGTCCCGCACGCCTTCGAGCGCGGCCTCGCGGATCAGCTCCGCGACCATGACCTGCTCGGGCTCGTCCGTGAGGTCGCCCTCCGGGTAGAGCGGCGGGGACTCCGGGAGCAGCGGGATGAGCAGGTCCGCGACGAGCTGGACCTGCTTGTCGCCGACGGCCGAGACCGGGACGATCTGCTGCCACTCGAAGCCCAGCTCCCTGCCGAGCTGGTCGACGGCGATGAGCTGTTCGGCGAGGGTCTTGGAGTCGACCAGGTCGGTCTTGGTGACGATCGCGACCTTGGGGGTCTTCTTGATCTCCGCCAGTTCCTTGGCGATGAACCGGTCGCCGGGGCCGAGCTTCTGGTCGGCGGGCAGGCAGAAGCCGATCACGTCGACCTCGGCCCAGGTGGTGCGCACGACGTCGTTGAGCCGCTCGCCCAGGAGGGTGCGCGGCTTGTGGAGGCCGGGGGTGTCGACCAGGATCAGCTGCGCGTCCGGGCGGTGCACGATGCCCCGGACGGTGTGCCGGGTGGTCTGCGGCCGGTTCGAGGTGATGGCCACCTTCTGGCCGACCAGAGCGTTCGTGAGGGTGGACTTGCCCGCGTTGGGGCGGCCGACGAAGCAGGCGAAGCCGGCCCGGTGGACGGCTTCGGTTTCTTGGTTGCGAGCGCTCATGGGGGCCATTGTCCCCGATGAGCGCCCGCGCCACGCACCCAGTGGGTGCGGAGGGCCCGGCGGAGCGCCTCAGCCCGCCGTGACCGCCTGCCGCAGCCGCCCGTCCGGGCCCGCGAGCAGGACCGGGGTCTCCGGGCCGCCGAGGTCCCGCACGGCCGCCCGGTCCTCGTCCGAGGCCGTCTCGGCGGTCGTCACGACGGCCGCCGCCTCCAGGGACTCGGCGCCGCTGGCCACCGCCATCGCGACGGCGGTCCGCAGCGCGCTCAGCCGCAGCGAGTCGAGGGCCACGGTCCCGGCCACGTACGTCCGGCCGGTCTCGTCGCGAACGGCTGCGCCCTCGGCCACGCCGTTGCGGGCCCGGGCGCTCCGGGCGAGGGTGATGATCTTGAGGTCCTCGGCGCCGAGGTCGCCGTGCTCGCTGCTGAGTGTCATGGACCGAGCATAGGCGGGGGTCCCGCACGCCCCGGACGGGACCTCAGCCCGCCAGCGGGTACATCGCCCCGCGCCGGCCCTCCGGGGAGGCCAGCCACTCCAGCTTCGCCGCCGTGTCGGCCTCCGGGAGCGGGGTGTGCATCACGATGACCAGGTCGGGACGGGCCGGGACGCGGAGCTGGGTCGCCTCGACGACCAGCGTGCCGACCAGCGGGTGCTCCATCTCCTTGCGGTGCTGGCCGCCCGGCAGGACGTCCCGCCGGTCCCACAGCTCCGCGAACTCCGCGCTCCGCTCCCCGGCCTCCTCGACCACCGCCCGGAAGCCCTCGTCGTCGGGGCGCTCCGAGCAGGCCGAGCGGAACTGCGCGACCACTCGCGGCGCCAGCTCCTCCCAGTGGCTCATCCGGGAGCGGTACAGCGGATCGGTGAAGAAGGCGACCAGGCAGTTCTGGGAGATGTCCGGCCGCATCCCGAGCACGATCGACGCCGCCTCGTTGTACAGGACCGTGTTCCAGTACACGTCCATGATGTGCGCCGGGAACGGCATCCACGCGTCGATCAGCCGCCGCAGCCCGTGGCACATGTCCCGGTCCTCCGGGGCCGCCTCCAGGGGCGGCGGGTTCAGGCCCGCCAGGACGTACAGGTGGCGCCGCTCGGCCGGGCTCAGCCGCAGCACCCGCGCCACCGAGTCCAGGACCTGGGGCGAGACCGTGATGTCCCTGCCCTGCTCCAGCCACTGGTACCAGGAGACCCCGACGCCCGCGAGGACCGCGACCTCCTCGCGGCGCAGGCCCGGGGTGCGGCGGCGGCCGCCGTCCGGGAGGCCCGCCTCGGCCGGGCCGACCCGGGCCCGACGGCTCATCAGGAACTCGCGCAGTTCACCGAGGCGGTGCCGCTTCGCGTCGGTGCTCTCGGCAACGGTGGCCACGTGTGCTTCCTCCCCCTGGACGCCTGGTGGTGCGACCAACAGGATAAGTTCCCGCTCCCCAGGCTTGTTCCCGCGCGCCGAGGGTGGGGCCATGACGACCCTGACCCCTTCCTCCGCCGCTCCCCCGGCCCTCGGCCGGCGCGACCGGCTCGTCCTCTTCGTGCTGTGCGCCGCCCAGTTCGTGGTGGCGCTCGACTTCTCCGTCCTGAACGTGGCGCTGCCCGTCCTCGGCGCCGACCTCGGCCTCGACCGGTCGGCCCTCCAGTGGGCCGTGACCGCCTTCGCCCTGCCCTCCGGCGGCTTCCTGCTGCTCTTCGGGCGGATCGGCGACCTCTACGGGCGCAAGCGGCTCTTCCTCGCCGGGCTCGCCGTCTTCGGCGCCGCCTCGCTGCTCGCCACCCTCGCCTGGAACCCGGCCGTCTTCCTCACCGGGCGGGCCCTCCAGGGCCTCGGCGCCGCCGCGATCGTGCCCACCGCCATGTCCCTCCTGACCACCACCTTCCCCGAGGGGCCGCTGCGGGACCGGGCGCTCGGCATCTCCGGCACCCTGCTCTCACTGGGCTTCACCGTCGGCATGGTGCTCGGCGGGGTCATGACCGACACCCTCGGCTGGCGCTCCACGATGGGCCTGCTCGCCGTCTTCACCCTGGTCGTGCTGCCGCTGGCGCCCGGCCTGCTGCCCGAGTCCCGCACCCCGGACCGGCCCCGGCTCGACGTGCCCGGCGCGGTCAGCGTCACCGGCGGTCTGCTGGCCCTGATCTACGCCCTGACCACGGCGGCCGAGCGCGGCTTCGGCGGCGCGGACGTGCGGATCGCCCTGCTGGCGGGCGTGCTGCTGCTCGCGGTCTTCGTGCGGGTCGAGTCCCGGCACCCGGCCCCGCTGGTCTCGCTGCCGATGCTGCGGCGGGGCACGATCGCCTTCGGCAACCTGGGCGGGCTCGTCACCTTCTCGATGATGTCGACCGTCATCTTCGTGCTGACCCTGTACCTCCAGGAGACCCTGGGCCTCTCGGCCTTCGCGACCGGTCTGGTCTTCGGGGCGCAGGGCGTGCTCTCGGTCGTCGCCGGGCCGTTCGCGCCGAAGCTGATCGGGCGGATCGGCGCCCGCCGCACCCTGGTGGTCTCGCTCGCCGGCCAGGGCCTCCTGACGGCCGCGCTGCTCGGCGTGTCCGAGAGCTCGGGCGCGGTCCTGGCGACGGTCGCGATCTCGCTGGCCTCCATGTGCCACCTGGGCGCGATCATCTCGTACGGCCTGACCGTCACCTCCGGCGTGCCCGACGAGGAGCAGGGCCTGGCGACGGGGCTCGTGACCACGACCCAGCAGGTCGCCCTCACGATCGGGATCCCGCTGCTCGGGACGCTCGCCGCGGCGGGCGGGGACCTGTACGCGGGTGTCCGCACGGTCCTCGCCCTGGACGCGGCGATCGTGCTCGGCACGGCGCTGCTCGTCGGCCTCGGTCTGCGGCGCCGGGCCTGAGGGCCGTGGCGGCGGCCCCGGGTCAGGGGCGGTCGAGGCGGAGCCGTACCGCCTTCGGCAGGCCCGCGACGACGAGGTCGTACGAGTCCTCGACCAGCTCCCGGACCGTCCGGTCCGGGAGCCCGCCGACGGTCACGGTGTTCCAGTGCCGCTTGTTCATGTGGTAGCCGGGGGCGATCGCCGGGTGCTCCTCGCGGAGCCGTACGGCCTCGTCCGGGTCGCACTTGAGGTTGACCCTCAGCGGCTCGGAGTCGAGCGCCGAGAGCGCGAAGAGCTTTCCGGCGACCTTGAAGACGGAGGTCTCCGGGCCGAAGGGGAACTCCTCCGTGGCGTCGTTGAACTCCAGGCAGAGGGCGCGCAGCTCGTCGGGGGTCACTCGGGCTCCTCGGGGGTCACTCGGGGTCGGCCGGGGTCACTCGGGGGTCACTCGGATTCCTGTTCCGCTCCGACCGGTTCCACCGGCTCCACGAGCACCGTGACGATCTTGTTCCGGCGGCCGGCCGGGGACTCGGCGGTCAGCCGCAGCGAGCGCCCGTCGGGCAGCTCCACCACGGACTTCGCGCCGGAGATCGGGACGCGGCCGAGGGCCTTGGCGAGCAGACCGCCGACGGTCTCCACGTCCTCGTCGTCGTACTCGTCGGGGCCCAGGCCGTACAGCTCGCCGAGGTCCCCGATGTCGAGGCGGGCGGTGACCCGGTAGCGGTCCTCGCCGAGCTCCTGGACCGGCGGCAGCTCCCGGTCGTACTCGTCGGTGATCTCGCCGACGATCTCCTCCAGGATGTCCTCGATGGTGACGATCCCGGCCGTGCCGCCGTACTCGTCGACGACGACGGCCACGTGGTTGCGCTCCTGCTGCATCTCGCGCAGCAGGTCACCGGCGTTCTTGGTGTCCGGGACGAAGGTGGCGGGCCGCATCGCGGTCGACACCAGGTCGGACTCCGACTCCCGGTTGACGTGGGTCCTGCGGGCCAGGTCCTTCAGGTAGACGATGCCGACGATGTCGTCCTCGTTCTCCCCGGTGACCGGGATCCGGGAGAAGCCGGAGCGCAGCGCGAGGGTGAGGGCCTGGCGGACGGTCTTGTACCGCTCGATGCAGATCAGGTCGGTGCGGGGCACCATCACCTCGCGCACGAGGGTGTCGCCCAGCTCGAAGACGGAGTGCACCATGCGGCGCTCGTCGTCCTCGATCAGGGACTCCTGCTCGGCGAGGTCGACCAGGGCCCGCAGCTCGGCCTCGGAGGCGAAGGGGCCCTTGCGGAAGCCCTTGCCGGGGGTGAGCGCGTTGCCGATGAGGATCAGGAGCTGCGGGATCGGGCCCATGATCCGGGCCAGCGGCACCAGGACGTACGCGGCGGCGGTCGCCGTGTTCAGCGGGTGCTGGCGGCCGATGGTGCGCGGCGAGACGCCGACGGCCACGTACGAGACGAGGACCATGACGGCGATGGCGACGAGGAGCGCCTCCCAGGTCTCCGGGAAGGCCTCCAGGCAGGCGTACGTGACGAGGACGCCGGCCGCCATCTCGCAGGCGACGCGGACGAGCAGCGCCACGTTGAGGTAGCGGGTGGGGTCGGAGGCGACCTGGGCGAGCTTCTCGGCGCCGCGCCGCCCGGACCGTACGGCCTCGGCGGCGCGGAAGCTGGAGATCCGGGCGAGGCCCGCCTCGGCGCAGGCGGCCAGCCAGGCCACGACGACGAGGGCGACCGCCCCGAGGATCAGCGAGACGTCCATCGGGGTCAGGAGACGGTCGGCGCCGGCGAGGGGCCGGTGAGGCCCTTCTCCGCGCGCCAGCCGTCGACGATCGCCGCCTGGAGGCCGAACATCTCGGCCTTCTCGTCGGGCTCCTCGTGGTCGTACCCGAGGAGGTGCAGCACTCCGTGGACGGTGAGGAGCTGGAGCTCCTCGTCCATGGAGTGCTGCGTCGGCGCGTCCTTGCCCTGCTGGGTGGCGACCTCGGGGCAGAGCACGATGTCGCCGAGGAGCCCCTGCGGGGGCTCCGCGTCGTCCTTCGTCGGCGGACGCAGCTCGTCCATCGGGAAAGACATGACGTCCGTGGGGCCGGGCAGGTCCATCCACTGGATGTGGAGCTGCTCCATCGCCTCCGCGTCCACGACGATCACCGACAGCTCGGAGAGGGGGTGGATGCGCATCCGCGCGAGCGCGTAGCGGGCGATGTCGAGGATCGACTGCTCGTCGACCTCGGTGCCGGACTCGTTGTTGACGTCGATCGACATGGTGGTTCTGTGACTACTTCCCGTTGCGGCCGT
The DNA here is from genome assembly GCF_044754545.1 of Streptomyces sp. NPDC093071. NCBI lineage: Bacteria > Bacillati > Actinomycetota > Actinomycetes > Kitasatosporales > Streptomycetaceae > Streptomyces > Streptomyces sp. NPDC093071. The sequence goes on from NZ_JBIVPH010000003.1 coordinate 756,912, forward strand.
TGCGGCTGTCGTACTGCTCGTACGCGTCGACGATACGGCCGACGAGCTTGTGCCGGACGACATCCTGCGACGTGAGCGTGGAGAAGTGGACGTCCTGGACCCCGTCGAGGATGTCGCGGACCTGCCGCAGACCGCTCTTCGTCCCGTTCGGCAGGTCGACCTGGGTGACGTCACCGGTGATGACGATCTTCGAGTCGAAGCCGAGGCGGGTGAGGAACATCTTCATCTGTTCGGGGTTCGTGTTCTGCGCCTCGTCCAGGATGATGAACGCGTCGTTGAGCGTGTTGTGCGTCAGCAGGTAGTCCTGCGTGACGTACAGCGAGTCCTCGGCCGCGACCTGGATGCAGACCGTCTCCTCGCGCCCGGCGGGCTCGATGGAGTCGATGAACCGCGTCGGCCGGCCGTCACCGCCCGCCGCGTGGTACGCGTCCCGCTTGCGGGCGAGCCGGAAGGGCTCGATGCCCTCGGGAAGCCGGATGTCGACCACATGGGCGTCGTAGCGGTGCTTGCCCAGGGCATTGCCCTGCGGGCGCCCCTCGGCCGCGCGGCGCCGGGTGTACGCGACGCCGCCGAGCGACCGGACCAGCGCGATCACGTCGTCGCGGAGCACGATCGAGGCGGTCGAGTACTGGATCCGGCACGTGCGGTCCCGCTGCGCCACCGGGCCGCCGTCGGAGTCCAGCAGCCCCTGGAGGACCGCGAGCCTGACCTCGGCCGAGTTGAGCAGGTAGTCGTCCGGGACGAACTTCGAGTGGGACCGGGTGCCGAGGAGGTCGAGCTGTCGGAGCGTCCCCGTCACGGGATTCTCCAGCGTGACGACGTCACCGGGTGTCCTGGTCCGGTTCAGGACGTAGTCCGGCCCGCCCTTCGCGCGGACCGCGACGCCGGGCAGCGCCGCTTCCAGCGCTTCGGCGAGTTCGGGGTCCTCGCTGGAGAACGAGGGGGTGGTGGAGCCGGTCAGACAGCCGTCCCCCAGCAGCAGCCCCAGCGCGTACGGGTCCATCGGCACTTCGCGCTCGGGCAGGGCCACGGGCGCGGTGAGCAGCGGCAGCTCGTACCGGCGGGCGTGGGCGGCCCGCAGGTCGCCGATCATCTCCTGGGTCTCCAGGACGCGCCACGGCTTGTCGCGGCGCTTGTCCGAAGCCGTACGGACCGTCCACAGGTGCTCGCCGCAGCAGAGGGTCCAGGAGCCGTCCTGGGCGGAGACCCGGTAGACGTCCTTCTCGCCCTGCGGGTAGACGCCGAGGACGGGAGTCGGCTCGCCGTTCGAGCCGATGACCAGGTCCCCGACCTCCAGCTCCCCGATGGGGCGCCAGCCGTCCGGCGTGAGCACGTTCGTGAAGACGGGCTGTGCGCGGCCGCGCATGTACGCCAGGGGCGCGACCTCGATCGTCCCGCTCGCCATGAGCTTGGGGATCGAGTCCGGGTCGAGCATGTCGTGCAGGGCGTCGTAGAGCGGGCGCAGGTACGGGTCGATCTTCTCGTAGAGCGTGCCCGGCAGGAAGCCGAGCCGCTCGCCCGCCTCGACGGCGGGTCTGGTCAGGATGATCCGGTTGACCTGCTTGGACTGCAGGGCCTGGACCGCCTTGGCCATGGCGAGATAGGTCTTGCCGGTGCCCGCGGGGCCGATGCCGAAGACGATCGTGTGCTTGTCGATGGCGTCGACGTACCGCTTCTGGTTGAGCGTCTTGGGACGGATCGTGCGTCCCCGGCTGGAGAGGATGTTCTGCGTGAGCACCTCGGCGGGAGTCTCCTCGCCGCCCTCCGCCGATCCGTTCTCGCTCGCCCTGAGCATGGCGATCGAGCGTTCCACTGCGTCCTCCGTCATCGGCTGACCGGTGCGGAGCACCAGCATCATCTCGTCGAACAGGCGCTGGATCAGCGCGACTTCCGCCGCGTCTCCGACCGCGCTGACCTGGTTGCCCCGGACGTGGATGTCGGCGCCCGGGAACGAGCGCTCGATCACGCGGAGCAGGGAGTCCCCGGAGCCGAGCAGGGTCACCATCGGGTGCTTGGCGGGGACGGTGAAGTGGGCGCGGGCCTGTCCGTGCGCCTCGTCGCGGGGCGCTCCGTCGTGGGCTGTGGGTGTGTGAGTCATGGGCCGGCACTGTGGCCTGCACATACCTCCCGTCGCAGGGTTCTCGCTGCTCGACAACCTCCGGATCACCAAGCCTACGACTTGGCACCGACAAGGCCTAAGGGGTTTACGGAGGGCCGTTCGAGTGGAGCGCGTCCTTCCGGGCGGGGCGTCCTACGAGGCGGCCGCGCGGAAGCCGATCGTCGGGACCGCCCTGCGCAGCGGCCAGGGACGGGCGGGGGCGGGCAGGAGGCGCTCCAGGAAAGCGTAGCGGCCGCGCAGGGCCTCGGGGTCCTGCCGGGCGTCGCCCTGCGCCCGCTGCCACCAGGCGGCGATCTCGTCCCAGGTGGGGGCGGAGAGGGAGCCGCCGAACTCCTGGACGGAGAGGGCGGCGGTGAGGCCCGCGAAGGCGAGCCGGTCGGCGAGGGGCCAGTCGGCGAGGGTCCCGGTGACGAAACCGGCGACGAAGACGTCCCCGGCGCCGGTCGGGTCGAGGGCGGAGACCTGGATGGCGGGGACCTCGGCGGTCTCGCCGGTGGCGCCGTCGACCGCGTAGGCGCCCTCGGCGCCGAGGGTGACCACGGCGTAGCGGACCTTGTCGGCGAGGGCGCGGGCGGCGGCCCGGGGGCAATCGGTGCGGGTGTAGCGCATCGCCTCGGCGGCGTTGGGCAGGAACGCCTCGCAGTGCTCCAGGTCGGGCAGGGCCGCCAGGTCCCAGCGGCCGGTGTCGTCCCAGCCGACGTCGGCGAAGACCTTGGCCCCGGCGCGGGCGGCCTGGGCGACCCACTCCTCGGGGCGGCCGGGGGCGAGCGAGGCGACGGCCGCGCGCGCGTGCGGCGGGCAGGCGGGCAGGGCGTCGTCGGACGGCGGGGCCGCGTGGCCGTGGGAGACCATCGTGCGCTCGCCCTCGTAGGCCATGGAGACGGTGACCGGGGAGTGCCAGCCGGGGACGGTGCGGGAGAAGGAGAGGTCGATGCCCTCGCCCTGCTCCAGGGCGTCCCAGCAGTACTCGCCGTAGTGGTCGTCGCCGAAGGCGGCGGCGAGGGAGGTGCGCAGGCCGAGGCGGGCGAGGGCGGTGGCCATGTTGGCGACGCCGCCGGGGCTGGAGCCCATGCCGCGGGCCCAGGACTCGGTGCCGCGGACGGGGGCGCTGTCGAGGCCGGTGAAGATGATGTCCAGGAAGACCGTGCCGGTCAGGAAGACGTCGCAGGCGGGATCGGTGGGCTCGCGCAGGCGCTCCAACGGGTCGATCTCGGCGTCGTGTTGCGGCTGCTCTCCCCTGGGTGTGGTCACGGCGGGCTCCCCGGTCGCGGTGCGGATCCGCCCAGTGTGCCCGATGGGGGTCGGGAGGCGGGTGGGACGCACGAGGAGGGCGGCGCTTTACCCGGAAACCACCCCGCCAAACCACGAGTGTCGCGGATCACATCCCGTACCGGTGGAAACCGTCTTCTCCCACCCCTCGCCCGCTTGATACACATGGTCCCGCGACCCCGTGCCTCTCGCGCACCACCGGGCGCTCCACCCCCTCCCCTTCTTGTTCCTGGGAACGCCCATGTCGTCGCGGTCTCGCGGCGCGGGGGCCCTCGTCGCCCTCGTCGCACTCTTCACGGCCGGTTACCTGGCCCCGTATCTCCTGCCGACCGTCGTCGGACGGCTCTCCGCCGGGCTCGGCCTCACGCCCTCGCAGGCGGGTCTGGTCGGCTCCGTGCTGCTGCTCGGCTCCTCGTCCGCCGGTTTCGCGCTCGCCGCGCGCGGGGAGCGGATCGGGCCGCGCGGGGCGGCCCGTGCGGGCCTGCTCGCCATGCTCGTCGGATACGGCTCCGCCGCCGCGACCGGCACCGTGCCGCTGGTGGTCGCGGGCGCCGTCCTCGGCGGCCTCGGCTCGGGCACGGCGACGGCGGTGGCCGCCGCCGGGATCGCCGGGCGGCCGGACCCGCACCGGGCCTCGGCTCTCGGCCTGCTCTCCGTCTCGGCCACGGCCGGCGCGCTCTACCTGACGCTCCCCCACCTGGGCGGGGGCCACGCGCCGCCGCTGCTCGCGATCGCCTGCGCGGCGGCCCTGGTGTGGCCGGTGACGGGGCGTCTGCCGGGCGGTACGCGGGCGCGTGCGCGGACGGACGCGGGTCGTGAGCCGGTCGTCGCGTCCGTGACGGGTCCGCTGCCGTACCGGCGGGCGGGGGCCGTCCTCGCGGGCGGCATCCTCTGCTGGTCCCTCGCGCAGAACGCGCTGTGGGGCGTGAGCGGCCGCATCGGGCTCACCCAGGCCGGGCTCTCCGAGGTCACCGTCGGCGCGGTCTTCGCGGTGGCGCTCGGCGCGGGGCTCGCCGGGGTCACGGCGGCGGGGGCGCTCGGCTCGCGCCTGGGGCGCGCGGTGCCGATCGGGGCCGGCACGGTCCTCATCGCGGGCTGCGTGCTGCTCAGCTCGGCCGCCGGGGACCTGCTCTCCTTCGCGACCGGCGAGATCCTGTGGAACGCCGTCTACCCGGTCGTCCTGTCGTACCTCCTGGGCCTGGCCGCCTCCCTCGACCCGCGCGGCCGCTGGGCCGTCCTCGTCGGCTCGGCGTCCTCCCTCGGCGTGGCCTGCGGCCCGGTGACCGGCAGCCTCCTCTCCGAGGGCGTCGGCTATCCGGGCATGGGCGCGGTCCTCTGCGCCCTGCTCCTCCTGGTCGCCGCCCCCATGACGGCCGTGGCCCGCCACGTCTCCGGGCGGCCCCTGGTCCCCGGCTCGATCCGCCGCCGCGGGGGCGCGCCCGCGGCCGTCCTCGCCGGCACGGCTTCGGCCATGCCGTCGCTGGTCCCCCAGGTGGGGGCGCCGGAGCAGCCGGTGGCCTCGATCCGGGTGTCCGCCGCGCGGCGGCGTCTGACGAAGTCGACGTTCGGGTTGGCGGGGGTGAGGGGGCGGGAGTAGGGGGCTGGGCTGGGCTGGGGGCCGCTGCGCGGGGCTTACTCCCCACCCCGCCCCTTCCCGAAACCGGGGGCGAACCCCCGGACCCCCGTACGCCCTCCGGGCGTGTCCTCAAACGCCGGACGGGCTGAAAATCCAGCCCCGCCGGCGTTTGAGGCGCGGGGTCCGGGGCGGAGCCCCGGTTACGGGAAGGGGCGGGGTGGGGAACAAGCCCGCCGCAGGCGCCCCGGCCCGCACCCGCCCCGCACCCACCCCACCCGGCCAGCCGCGCCGCGTCTACGCCCCGCCACCCCCGAACTCGTACGCCTCCACCTCCGCCAGGTACCTCCCCCTCCGCTCCTCCTCGTCCTCCAGGAACGACGCGAGGAAGGAGTTCCGGGCCAGCTCCCGGAGCTGTTCGTCCGTGAGGGCGAGGGCGGTGCGGACGCCGTCGTAGTTGTCGCCCGCGTAGCCGCCGAAGTAGGCGGGGTCGTCGGAGTTGACGGTGACGAGGAGGCCGGCGGACATCATGGCGCGGAGCGGATGGTCGGCGAGGGTGTCGATGACGCGGAGGCGGACGTTCGACAGGGGGCAGAGGGTGAGCGGGACCCGCTCGCGGGCGAGGCGGGCGACGAGGTCGGGGTCGTCCATGCAGCGCAGGCCGTGGTCGATCCGCTCGACGCCGAGGACGTCGAGGGCCTCGCGGACGTACGCCGCGGGCCCCTCCTCGCCCGCGTGCGCGACCCGGCGCAGGCCGAGCGCGGCGGCGGCCTCGTACACCTCGCGGAACTTGGCCGGCGGATGGCCGACCTCGGCCGAGTCGAGGCCGACGCCGGTGATCCGGTCCAGGTACGGCTTCGCGGCCTCCAGGGTGGCGAGGGCCGATTCGGCGGACTCGTCGCGCAGGAAGCACATGATGAGCCGGGTGGAGATCCCGTACCGCTCCTCGGCGCGGTCGAGGGAGGCGGTCAGGCCCTCGATCACGGTGCCGATCGGGACGCCGCGCGCGGTGTGCGCCTGCGGGTCGAAGAAGATCTCGGCGTGCCGGACGCCCTGGGCGGCGGCCCGCTCCAGATAGGCGTCGGTGAGTTCGGTGAAGTCCTCGGCGGTGCGCAGGACCGCCATGAGGCCGTAGTACAGGTCCAGGAAGGACTGGAGGTCGCTGAAGCGGTACGCCTCGCGCAGGGCGTCGGTGTCCGCGTACGGCAGGGTGACGCCGTTGCGCGCGGCGAGCGCGAAGGCCAGCTCGGGTTCGAGGGTGCCTTCGATGTGGAGGTGCAGTTCCGCCTTGGGTACGGGCATGTTCACGTTCGTTTCGGTACGGGGACCCTCATGAGGTCCTGGGCAATGCTCAGCTCGCCGTCGAACCCGGCCGCCCGCGCCTGCCGTTCGAACTCGGCGGGGTCGTGGTAGCGCTGCGAGAAGTGGGTGAGGACGAGGTGCCGCACGCCCGCGTCGCGGGCGACCGCGGCGGCCTGTCCGGCCGTGAGGTGGCCGTGGTCGGTGGCGAGGCGGACGTCCTCGTCGAGGAAGGTCGACTCGATGACGAGCATGTCGGCGCCCTCGGCGAGGGCGTGGACGCCGTCGCAGAGCCGGGTGTCCATGACGAAGGCGAAGCGCTGTCCGCGCCGGACCTCGCTGACCCGGTCGAGGGTGACGCCGTTCAGGACGCCGTCGCGCTGGATGCGGCCCACGTCGGGGCCCTGGATGCCGTGCTCGGCGAGCTTCCCCGGCAGGATGCGGCGGCCGTCGGGCTCGATCAGCCGGTAGCCGTAGGACTCGACGGGGTGGGAGAGCCGGCGCGCTTCCAGGGTGAACTCGTCGGTGACGGCGAGCGGCCCGTCGGCGGCGACGGGCACCTCGACGAGCTTCACGGTCTCGCGGTAGGCGGTGGCGTACCGCAGCCGCTCGAAGAAGTGCCGACCGCTCGCCGGGTAGTGGGCGGTGACCGGGTGCGGGACCTGGTCGAGGTTGATCCGCTGGATCACCCCGGCCAGGCCGAGCGAGTGGTCGCCGTGGAAGTGCGTGACGCAGATCCGGTCGAGGTCGTGCGCCGCGACCCCGGCCCGCAGCATCTGGCGCTGGGTGCCCTCGCCGGGGTCGAACATGATGCCCCGGCCGTCCCAGCGCAGCAGGTAGCCGTTGTGGTTGCGGTGCCGGGTCGGGACCTGGCTGGCGGTCCCGAGGACGACCAGTTCGCGTACGGACACGGTTTATCCGGGGGGCCAGTTGAGGCCGCGGCCGCCCAGGACGTGCGCGTGGGTGTGGAAGACGGTCTGGCCCGCGCCCGCGCCGGTGTTGAGGACGATCCGGTAGCCGGTGCCGTCGGTCTTCTCCTGGGCGGCGACCTCGCCGGCCTCGCGCAGCAGGTCGGCGGCGACGTCCGGCGCGCCGGCCGCGAGGGAGGCGGCGTCCGGGTAGTGCACGCGCGGGATCACCAGGACGTGGGTCGGGGCCTGCGGGTTGATGTCGCGGAACGCGACGGTCGTCTCGGTCTCGCGGACGATCGTCGCCGACACCTCCCCCGCCACGATCTTGCAGAACAGGCAGTCGCTCTGCGGCTCTCCGGCCATGGTCCGGGCCTCCTCGCCTCCGTCGGTCAGTACACGCGCATCGTATCCGCCGCCGCCGACAAGATCGGATGCCGTTCTCCCGGAAGGGCCCGGTCCGGTCAGTCCTTGGGCACGCGCCGGTTCAGGAACGAGCGGCTCACCCAGTACGTGACGATCACGCCCCAGAACAGCACTCCGCCGAGCGCGCCGGGCACGCCCGCGTCGAAGGACCAGAGGGCCATGGTCAGCACCGAGTAGAGCCCGAGCAGCCCCACGGCCGTCGCCATGGCGATCACCGGCCGGCAGCCGCGCGCGACGAGCAGCAGCGGGCGGCGCAGCCGGGGCGGCATCCGGCGGCTCATCCACAGGGCCCAGCCGCCCCAGGCGCCGACGAGGACGGCCGCGCCGATCAGGAACGGGACGACCGCCCCGGCCCCGGTCACGCCGCCGCGGACGGGGGCGACGCCGAACGCGGAGGCGACGAAGCCGAGCAGGGCGACCCAGCGGGCCCCGGCGGCGGTGTTCCAGGCCATGGCCTCCAGGTTGTAGCGGGCCTTGCGGTCCTGGAGGTCGAGCGCGGCGGAGGCGACGAACCCCTCGGCGGCCTGCGTCCACGCCCCGCGCCGGAACCAGCGGCGGCGCAGCCGGAGCAGCGAGAGGTTGTTGTGGGCCTCGCTGCTCTGCGGGTTGAGCCGCAGCGCCGTCTCGTACGCGCGCCGCGCGGTGTCGTGGTCGCCCCGGCGCTGGGCGGTGAGGCCGACCAGGAAGTGGGCCGCGTCCTCCTCTGGCGCGAGGTTCACGGCGGTCCGCGCGGTCTCGTACGCCTCGACGGTGCGCGCGTGCGCGAGGAAGCGCTCGCCGTGCTCGCCGTGCTCCGCGAGGGCGGTGCCGAGCGCGTAGTGGGTGCCCCAGTGGTGCGGGGCGAGCGCGACGGCGTGCCGGGCGGTGGACTCGGCCTCCTGGAACCGCCTCTGGGAGAGGAGGACCTGGACGCGCATCAGCCAGGCGCCGAGCAGTTCGGGCTCGGCCCGCAGCGCCTGGTCCACGGCGGCCAGGGCGGCGGGGTGGTGGCCGCCCCGGTGGTGGCAGCGAGCGAGCAGGACGAGGGCCTCGGCGTCCTCCGGTTCGGTCGCCAGGTGCTGGGCGGCGAGCTCCCCGGCCCGCTCGTACCGCCCGGCCTCGTACAACGCCTCGGCGCGCCGCATCGCGGTGCCGTGGGCGCCCCGGGCCTCCGCCTCGCTCACAGCTTGCGCTTCCGCTTGAGGTGGGCGAGCAGGTCGTCGTAGAGGCCGCCCTCGTTGGCGAACATGGCGACGTTCCGGGCGGCGGCGAACCACGGTTCCGTGGACGGCTTGATCTGCTTGGCCGCGCCGAGCAGGTCCTTGGTGGTGATCAGGCGTACGGAGCCGCTGCGGGCGGAGTCGAGGAGCGCGGTCTCGGCGGCCGTCTCGCAGACGTGGGCGAGGTCGGCGCCGGAGAAGTCCTCGGTGGCCTTGACGAGCTTGCCGAGGTCGACGGCCTCGATGGGGCGCTCGCGCAGGTGGTAGCGGAGGATCGCCTCGCGGGCGGCGGCGTCGGGCGGCAGCACGAGCAGGGTGCGGTCGAGGCGGCCGGGGCGGCGCAGCGCGATGTCGACGTCCCAGGGGACGTTGGTGGCGGCGAGCACGAAGACGCCCTCGTTGCCGGCGCCGCTCGCGATGCCGTCGAGTTCGGTGAGGAGCTGGTTGACGACGTTGCGCAGGCCGCTGTGGTGGGTGCGGGAGCGCTTGGCGCCGAGGGCGTCCAGCTCGTCGAGGAAGACGACGCAGGGGGCCTGGCGGCGGGCGGTCTCGAAGATGTCGTGGATGTTCTTCTCGGAGGCGCCGATCCACATGTCGAGGACGTCGGAGAGCGAGACGGTGAGGAAGCTCGCGCCGAGCTCGCCCGCGACGGCCCGGGCGATGAAGGTCTTGCCGCAGCCGGGCGGGCCGTAGAGGAGCAGGCCGCCGCGCAGCGACTTGCCGTACAGCCTGCGCAGTTCGGGGTTGCGCATGGGGGCGAGGAAGGCGGCCTCCAGGCGGTCCTTGACCTCCTCCATGCCGCCGACGTCGGCGAGGCGGACGGAGCCGGGGGCGTCGACGTCCCAGGCGGCCGCGTCCCCGGCGGTGCCGTCGCCGTCGGCGGCCTGCGGGTCCTCCAGGAAGCGGGGCCCGACGAGGTCCTGGACCTGCTGCTCGGCGGCGTTCCAGTCGAAGGAGGGGGCGGGGGCGTCCGGTGCGGGGGCGTCCGGGGCCGGAGTCGGAGCCGGGGCCGGGGTCTCCGTCGCGGTCGCGGGCGGGGGCGGGGTCGCGGGCGGGGTCGCGGGCAGACCCATCGCGCGGACCATCAGGGCGCGGGCGTCCGCGTCCCCGGGCGCGTGCTGGAGGGCGACGGCCGCCTCGGCGACGGCCTCGTCGTTCCGCCCCTCCGCGAGGAGGAGCTCGGCGAAGTGGAGACGCAGGGGCACGTCGCCGGGGGTGGCGGCCACGGCGGCGCGGAGACTGCGGATCAGGGGGGACTCGTCGGCCATGCGGCCACCCTAAGGAGCCCCCGGGGGCGGCCGTCCACCGGGTTGGCCCCCTCTTTCCTCCGTACGTCCTTCGTACACTGCGCCGCATGAGACGGGACGGGGCCCCGCGCGGGCTGACGGTGGACGACGGCACGGTCTGGCTCTGGAACGTCCGGCACCGGCACCCCGACTGCCGGACCGTGCTCGCCCTGCGCCGCGCCGAGCGCCCGCACGCCCTGCTCCGGCTGGTCTTCCGGGAGGCGCCGGGCCGCGCGGTGGCCGGTTTCCCGATGGGCCGGCACGAGGTGCTCGCCGCCGGGGGCGGCCGGCTCAACCTGGACGAGCCCGGGGTCGTCCGCCGGTTCCTCGACGCGGCGCTGGCCCGTGACCTCGTCCCCGCCGCGAACGGGACGCGGGAGGAGGACGGCTGGCCGCTCTTCGACGAACTGACGGCCGGGCGGCCCCGGTCCTCGGGCCCCTAGCCCCCGCTCCCAGCCCCAGCCCTGGCCCTAACCCCTGCTCCCCGCCCCTCGTCCTAGCTCCAGCGGCCCGTCCGGCCCAGGACCAGGGCCGTCGCCGCCGTGCCCGCCGTGGAGGTGCGCAGCACGCTGCGGCCCAGCCGGTACGGCTTCGCGCCGGCCGCCTCGAAGGCGGCGAGTTCCTCCGGGGAGACCCCGCCCTCGGGCCCGACGACGAGGACGACCGAGCCCTTGGCGGGGAGGTCGGCGGTGGCGAGCGCGCCGCTGGGGTGGTCGCGGTCCTCGTGCAGGACGGCCGCGAAGTCGGCCTCCGCGAGGAGGGCGGCGACCTGCTTGGTCGTCATGAGGTCCGCGACCTCGGGGAAGCGGGTGCGGCGCGACTGCTTGCCGGCCTCGCGCGCGGTGGACCGCCACTTGGCGAGCGCCTTGAGGCCCCGGTCGCCCTTCCACTGGGTGATGCAGCGGGAGGCGGCCCACGGGACGATCGCGTCGACGCCGGTCTCCGTCATGGTCTCGACGGCCAGCTCGCCCCGGTCACCCTTGGGGAGCGCCTGGACGACGGTGATCCGGGGCTCGTCCTCGGGGTCCTCGTGGACCTCGGCGACCCGCACGGTGAGCTGGTCCTTGCCCTCGGCGGCCAGTACCTCGCAGGCGGCCCAGCGGCCCCGGCCGTCGGCCAGGACGAGTTTCTCGCCCTCCCGCAGCCGCTTCACGGAGACGGCGTGGCGGCCCTCGGGACCGTCCAGGAGGAAGGTCCCGGCGCCGGGGACGGCGTCGACGACGAAGACGGGTGCGGTCACGAAGTGCTCCTGTGGGCCAGTTCCGAGAGGGCTGTGTCGAGTTCGGCGGCGAGGACCTCGACCAGCCGCCCGGCGGGGAGCGCGCGGGCGAGGCGGTGGCCCTGGCCGGCCCAGAGGGCCATGCCCTGGGCGTCCCCGGCGGTGGCGGCGGCCTTGCGCAGCGGGGCGGTGAGGTGGTGGACCTCGGGATAGGCGGCGGGGGCGTACGGGCCGTGCTCGCGCATGAAGCGGTTGACGAGGCCGCGCGCCGGGCGCCCCGAGAAGGCCCGGGTGAGGGCGGTGCGGGTGAACAGCGGGTCGGTCAGGGCCCGCTTGTGCAGCGGGTGGGCGCCGGACTCGGGGCAGCCGAGGAAGGCGGTGCCGAGCTGGGCGGCCCCGGCCCCGGCGGCGAGGACGGCGGCGATCTGGGCGCCGCGCATGATCCCGCCCGCGGCGACGATCGGGAGGCCGGTGCTCTCGCGGACCTGGGTGACGAGGGCGAGCAGGCCGGTGCCGGGCGCGCAGTCCTCGTCCGGGTCGTCGCGGTACGTCCCCTGGTGCCCGCCCGCCTCGACGCCCTGGACGCAGACGGCGTCGGCCCCGGCGCGCTCGGCGGCGAGGGCCTCCTCTGCGGAGGTGACGGTGACGAGCGTGTACGTGCGGACGCGGGCGAAGGAGGCGAGGACGTCGGGCGCGGGGCAGCCGAAGGTGAAGGAGACGACGGGGACCGGGTCCTCCAGGAGGATGGCCAGCTTGGCGTCGTAGGCGTCGTCGCGGGAGTCGTCGGTCTCGCCGAGCGGGGTCCGGTACCAGTCGGCCTCTCCGGCGAGCTGGTGCCGGTAGACCTCGACGGCGGCCGGGTCGGCGGGCCGTCCGGTCTGCGGCACGAAGAGGTTGACGCCGAAGGGGCGCGCGGTGAGCCCGCGCACCTGCTTGATCTCCTGGTACAGGCCTCCGGCCGTCTTGTAGCCGCCGGCCAGGAAGCCGAGCGCCCCGGCCTCGCAGACGGCTCCGGCCAGCTCAGGACAGGAGGCGCCACCCGCCATGGGGGCCTGCACGATCGGGAACCGAGAGAGATCGTTCAGTGCGGTGGTGGACATATGGGCATCGTGTCATGCCGCGGGGAGGGGTATGGAAAGGGGCGGTATCCATGTATGGACACCGCCCCTCCCCCTGCGTACGGGATGCGTACGGGCGCGGCCTACCGCCCGTTGAACGCGTCCTTCAGGCGCGAGAACAGCCCCTGCTGGCCCGGCTGGAACTGCCCCGTGGGGCGTTCCTCGCCGCGCAGCTTGGCGAGCTCGCGCAGGAGGCGCTCCTGCTCCGCGTCGAGCTTGCCCGGGGTCTGGACCTCGACGTGCACGATCAGGTCGCCCCGGCCGTTGCCGCGCAGATGGGTGACGCCGCGGCCGTGCAGCGGGATCGACTGGCCGGACTGGGTGCCCGGACGGACGTCGATCTCTTCGAGGCCGTCGAGGGTCTGCAACTGCACCTTGGTGCCGAGCGCGGCCGCCGTCATCGGGAGGGTGACCGTGCAGTGCAGGTCGTCGCCGCGCCGCTGGAACGTCTCGTGCGGGGTCTCGTGGATCTCGACGTACAGGTCGCCGGCGGGGCCGCCGCCGGGGCCGACCTCGCCCTCGCCCGCGAGCTGGATGCGGGTGCCGTTGTCGACGCCGGCCGGGATCTTGACCGTGAGGGTGCGGCGGGAGCGGACCCGTCCGTCGCCCGCGCACTCGGGGCACGGGGTCGGGACGACGGTGCCGAAGCCCTGGCACTGGGGGCAGGGCCGGGAGGTCATGACCTGGCCCAGGAAGGACCGGGTGACCTGGGAGACCTCGCCGCGGCCGCGGCACATGTCACAGGTCTGCGCGGAGGTGCCGGGCGCGGCGCCCTCGCCGGAGCAGGTCGTGCAGACGACCGCCGTGTCGACCTGGATGTCCTTGGTGGTGCCGAAGGCCGCCTCGTTGAGGTCGACCTCCAGGCGGATCATGGCGTCCTGGCCCCGGCGGGTGCGCGAGCGCGGGCCGCGCTGCGAGGCCGTGCCGAAGAAGGCGTCCATGATGTCGGAGAAGTTGCCGAAGCCACCGGCTCCGAAGCCGCCCGCGCCGCCTCCGCCGGAGGCCGAGAGCGGGTCGCCGCCGAGGTCGTAGACCTGCTTCTTCTGCGGGTCCGAGAGGACCTCGTAGGCGGCGTTGATCTCCTTGAAGCGCTCCTGCGTCTTCGGATCGGGATTGACGTCCGGGTGCAGCTCGCGCGCGAGCCTCCGGAACGCCTTCTTGATCTCGTCCTGGGAAGCGTCGCGGCGCACGCCGAGTACGGCGTAGTAGTCCGTGGCCACTTACGACTCCGCCAGGATCTGTCCGACGTAACGTGCCACTGCGCGTACCGCTCCCATCGTTCCGGGGTAGTCCATGCGGGTCGGTCCGACCACGCCGAGTTTGGCGACTGCCTCGCCGCCCGAACCGTAGCCGACCGAGACGACGGACGTGGAGCTCAGCCCCTCGTGGGCGTTCTCGTGCCCGATCCGTACGGTCATGCCCGATTCCTTGGCCTCGCCGAGCAGCTTGAGGAGGACGACCTGCTCCTCCAGAGCCTCCAGGACGGGCCTGATCATCAGGGGGAAGTCGTGTCCGAAGCGGGTGAGGTTGGCGGTGCCGCCGATCATCAGCCGCTCCTCGTGCTCCTCCACGAGCGTTTCGAGGAGGGTCGCGAGCACGGTCGAGACCGTGGCGCGGTCCTCGGCCTCCTCGAAGGACTCGGGGAGGTCCTGCACCAGCTGCGGCACGTCGGCGAACCGGCGGCCGACGACCCGGCTGTTGAGCCGGGCCCGCAGGTCGGCGAGCGAGGTGTCGCCGAAGGGCGCGGGGCAGTCCACGACCCGCTGCTCGACCCGGCCGGTGTCGGTGATGAGGACGAGCATCAGGCGGGCCGGGGCCAGCGAGAGCAGTTCCACGTGCCGGACGGTCGAACGGGTCAGCGAGGGGTACTGGACGACGGCGACCTGCCGGGTCAGCTGCGCGAGCAGCCGGACCGTGCGGCCGACGACGTCGTCCAGGTCGACCGCGCCGTCGAGGAAGTTGTGGATGGCCCGCCGCTCGGGCGTCGACAGCGGCTTGACCCCCGCGAGCCGGTCGACGAACAGCCGGTAGCCCTTGTCCGTCGGGATGCGGCCGGCGCTGGTGTGGGGCTGGGCGATGTAGCCCTCCTCCTCGAGCACGGCCATGTCGTTGCGCACGGTGGCGGGCGACACGCCGAGCTTGTGGCGCTCCGTGAGCGCCTTGGAGCCGACGGGCTCCTCCGTCCCGACATAGTCCTGGACGATGGCGCGCAGCACCTCGAGTCTGCGTTCGCTGAGCATCGTGCGCACCTCCAGCTGTCGTCGGTCGTTACGGTTGCTCCGCTTTTGGCACTCGCCCTGTCCGAGTGCCAGCGATCCCGGGCCAGTGTACGGCGGCACACGTCGCTCCTGGCAAGGAGGCGACGCCCCACCGGTTAGCGTCGGGGCATGGACGTCGACTGGGAAGCACGGGGATGGGAACGGCTCGCGGACGGGGTGGGCCGGCGACGGCTGCCCGGCTGGGACGCCACGGTGGGGCTCGTCGTGGGCGAACGGGCGGTGCTGCTGTACGACACGGGGTCGTCCCTCGCGGAGGGCGCGGAGCTGCGGGCGGAGGTGGCGGAACTCACGGGCGGGCGGAGGGTGACGCACATCGCACTGAGCCATCCGCACTTCGACCACGTGTTCGGCACGGCGGCCTTCGCGGGCGCGGAGGTCTTCGGCGCGGTCGGCACGGAGGAGCTGCTCGCCCGGGAGCCGGACCGGGAGGAGCTGCGGGCGGACGGGGTGAAACAGGGCCTGGACCCGGCGGCGGCCGCGGAGGCGGCGGACGTGCTGGTGGCCCCGCGACACGTGGTCTCCGGCGAGTGGACGCTCGACCTGGGCGGCCGGCAGGTGCTCCTGGCGAACGTGGGTCCCGGGCACACGGGCCACGACCTGGCGCTCCTGGTGCCCGGCCCGCCGGAGGTGGTCTTCTGCGGGGACCTGGTGGAGGAGTCGGGCGAGCCGCAGGCGGGCCCGGACGCGATCCCGTCCCGCTGGCCGGACGCCCTGGACCGGCTCCTGTCGCTCGGCGGCGAGGACGCGGTGTACGTGCCGGGGCACGGGGCGGTGGTGGACGCGGCGTTCGTACGACGCCAGCGCGAGGAACTGGCGACGCGCTTCTCCGTCGCATAACGTCGCCCGAATGCGCAGCTACAACCCGGACTTGACGCCCCCATGGAAGCGCTCGGCGCCCGTCCCCGAGGTCCCGGCCGATCGGGACCTCGTCGTGGAGGAGGTGGCGACGGGGTTCTGCGGGGCGGTGATCCGCTGCGAGGCGGGGACGGTGACCCTGGAGGACCGCTTCGGCAAGCACCGGGTCTTCCCGCTGGAGCCGCGCGGCTTCCTCCTGGAGGGCAAGGTCGTGACCCTGGTCCGCCCGGCCGCGGGGCCGGCCCGCCCGACCCGTACGGCCTCCGGATCGGTCGCGGTGCCGGGCGCACGCGCGCGCGTGGCGCGGGCGGGCCGGATCTACGTCGAGGGCCGCCACGACGCGGAGCTGGTCGAGCGGGTCTGGGGCGACGACCTGCGGATCGAGGGCGTGGTCGTGGAGTACCTGGAGGGCGTCGACGACCTGCCCGCGATCGTCGCGGAGTTCGGCCCGGCGCCCGACGCCCGCCTCGGCGTCCTGGTGGACCACCTGGTCCCGGGCTCCAAGGAGTCCCGGATCGCCGCGCGGGTGATCTCGCCGGACGTCCTGGTCGTCGGCCACCCGTACATCGACGTCTGGGAGGCGGTGAAGCCGTCCTCGCTCGGCATCCCGGCCTGGCCGGCGGTCCCGCGCGGCCAGGACTGGAAGACGGGCGTCTGCCGGGCCCTGGGCTGGCCGGACAACACGGGCGCGGCCTGGCAGCACATCCTGTCGAGGGTCACCTCGTACAAGGACCTGGAGCCGGCGCTCCTCGGGCGGGTCGAGGAGCTGATCGACTTCGTGACGGCGCCGTAGCCCTCCGGCGCGGCGCCGTCCCGTACGCCTCCGGCGCGGTCAGGAGCCGTCCGTGGCGCCCTTCAGGAACCAGGCCACCACGGCCCGTACGGCACCGGAGACGGCCGCGCCCGCCAGCGCGAGCGTCACCTTGAGGGAGGTCCGGCCCGTCGCCGTCTCCTCGGAAGGGGTCCTGTCCGTCGCCGTCTCGGAAGGGGCGCTGTTCGTCGTCGCCTCGGAAGGGGTCCTGCGCGTCATCGTCGTCGCCTTTCGGGAGTGACCGGTCGGTGCGTCAACTCTCCGCAGGGCGGAACGTGTTGCGCCAAGCTCTACGTGTTGCGGATGCTGTGGGACACGGTCCGGGCACGACCCCGAGGAGCGGCACGGGTGGACGAACGACACCACGACGAGGACGGTGGCGCGCCGGTCACGGGTGAGCTCGTCCCCCTGGACGACGCGGCGAAGGCCCTGCTCATGGGCCTGCGCCCGATCCCCGACGACGTCGTGGGCGAGCGCCGGGAGCTGGCCGAGGCGCTGCGCCGCTGCTTCTCCGAGCTCAAGACCTCCGTGCGCAGGTACGCCGTGCTGCGCCGCTACAGCGCGAGCAGCGTCAGCCGCTACCTCAGCGGCGAGACCGTCGCCCCGGACCACTTCGTCAACGCGCTGGTGGAGGACGTCGGCAAGGAGCTGGGGCGCCCGATGTCCCCGCAGGCACGGCTCCTCCTGACCCGTACGCAGCGCGCGGCCCTCAAGTCGGGCAACACCCGCGCCTGGCGGATCCAGGAGCTGGAGGACCGGCTGGCCACCGCCCTCCAGGAGAAGGCCCTCGCCAGGACGATGGCCGACGCGGTGGCCACCTCCCTGCTGGAACACCAGGAGCGCGTCGTGGCCCTGGAGGCCGAACGGCAGGCGCTCACGCGGGAGGCGGCCGCCCACCGGGCCGCCGGGGTCGAGCTGAGCCTGTTGCGCGCGGAGCAACACCGCGTGCTCACCGACCACGAGGCGCTGCGGCGGCGGGTCGCCGAGCTGGAGGCGGCGCTCGAAGCGGCCGAGCGGCGTGTCGCGCTGGCCGAGCAGCGCTGTGCCGACCTGGAGCACACCCTGCTGGCGGCCGACGCGGCGGCGGTTGCCGAGGAGGAGGCGGAGGGCCGGGAGGCCGAGGAGAGGGCGGCCCGGAGCCAGGACGAACTGGCCGCGCTCCGCAGGGAAGTGGCGGCGCTCAGGGCCGGTGCGTCCACGGCGCCTCCGGAGATCCCGTACGACCCGGATTCCGGAGCACCGGTCCGGCCGGCCCCCGGGAGCGCCGCGTCGACCGTCACCGTCGTCTTCCCCGGCCGCCAACGGCCCTGGGCCGCGTGGATCGCCCACCGGCTGGAGACGAACGGCCTGTCCCCCACCCTCCTGCGCTGGGATCCCGACCCCCGGATGTCGCTCGACGAGGTCTTCGGCGACCTGCTGCTCTTCCCGGGCCGGGTCCTCCTCGTCCTGGACGAATCGTTCTTCGAGCCGGGTCTCCGGCCCGTGGGCGAGTGGAACGACGTCCTGCGCGGCTTCGTCGCCGCCCACGCCGACCGGTTCGCCGCCGTCACCCTCGCCGGCCACCTCCTGCCCTCCGCGGCCACGGTGCTGGAACCGGTGGGCATCTGGGGCATCGGTGAGGAGGAGGCCGAGGCACGGCTGCTCGACAGGCTCGGCATCACGCCCCGCGTCGTGATCCACCGGCCCCCTCCGGGCGGCCCCGCCCGCCATCCGGAGACTCCGCCGGGGATCTGGGGCGGGGTCCCCCTGCGCAACCAGCGCTTCACCGGCCGCGACGACGTCCTCGGTGCGCTCCACGAACGGCTGATGGGCTCCGGGCACGGTGACACCGCCTGTGCCCTGGTCGGCGTGTCCGGCATCGGGAAGACCCAGATCGCCGCCGAGTACGCCCACCGCTTCAGCTCCTCCTACGACGTCGTCTGGTGGGTCGGCTCCGAGGACCGCGACGCCCGGCGCATCCGTTTCGGGGAGCTCGCCGCCGCGCTGGACCTTCCGGTGGTGAGCGGGCCCGGCGACCGGGTCGCGGCCGTGCTGGAGGCCCTGCGTCGCGGTGAGCCGCGTTCCGGCTGGCTCGTGGTCTTCGACGGCTGGGACGCCGTCGAGGACGTCGACGCGATGCTCCCGCACGGCCCCGGCCACGTCCTGATCACCTCCCGCCACCATGCCTGGCGGAACCACACCGACGTCCTGGAGGTCCCCGGCTTCCACCGTGCCGAGTCCATCGGCTTCCTGCTGCGTCACACCCCGCAGCTCACGCCGGCCGAGGCCGACGAGGTCGCCGCCGAGGTCGGGGACGTACCCCTGCCGCTCGCGCGGGCCGCCGCCTGGCTCGGCGATTCCGGGACGGCGGCCGCCGCATACCTGGCCCTGGTCAGGGAAAGGGACCTCTCCGGCGTCGACGAACCCCCGGCGGGCAGGGACCTCTCCGGCGTCGACGAGTCCCCGGCGGGTGGCGACGTGCCCCGCCCCTCCCTCATCTCCTGGTCGGCCCTCGTCCTCCGGCTCCGCCGCACGGAACCGCAGGCCGTCGACCTCCTCGCCCTGTGCGCCTCCTTCGCCCCCGGCCGCGTCATCCCCCTCGGCCTGATCCGCGCCTGTCCGGAGGACCTGATGCCGGAGGACCTGCGCTGGACGGTCACGGACCCGGCCGCCTGGACCCGCGCGCTCGACACCCTCGTCGGCCACTCCCTCCTCACCCGCGTACCTGCCGAGGAGGACGCCCCCCTCGGGGAGGTGGCCCGCATGAACCGTCTCGCGCACAAGGCCGTCTCCCGGCTCACCGACGGCGCGCGCCGCGAGGCCCACCGCGAAACCGTCCGCGCCCTGCTCACCGGTGCCGACCCCGGCGACCCCTCCGACAGCCGGCAGTGGCCCCGGTACGCCGCGCTCCTGCCACACCTCGAACACTCCAGGGCCCTGCGCAGCACCGACCCCCGCGTCCAGGCCACCGTCCTCGACTGCCTGCGCGCCTGCGCACGCGGCGGCGACCACGCGACCGGCCTCCGGTTCGCCGGGCGCGTCCGGGAGAACTGGAGCGAGTTCATGGACCCGGTCCACGGGCCGATGCCCGCCCTGGCCCTCCTGGAAGGCGACCTCCTCCGCGCCGCCGGCCGCTTCCGCGAGGCGCACGAGAGGAACCTCCTCGCGCACGCCCGGCTGGAGGAGGCCGGCGCCGACGACGGACCGGCCGGGCCAGCGGCCAGGGGCGCGGTCGCCGGCGGCCTGCGCCGCCTGGGCCGGTACGAGGACGCGTACCGGCTCCAGCAGGAGGTGCTCGACGACGTCATCCGGCTCGGCGGCGAGGACGACGCCCCCGTCCTCGCCGCCCGGCACGACATCGCGGCCACGCTCCGCGCCCTCGGCCGCTACCGGGAGGCCCACGAGTACGACACGGCGACCCTGGCCTGGTGGCGGGACATCGCGGGACTGGACCACATCGCCGCCCTGGCCTCGGCCGGCTCCCTCACGCACGACCAGCGGCTCCTCGGTCTCCACGACCTCGCGCTCGCCCACCAGGAGGAGGTCGCCCAGCGCCACGCGCAGGTGCTCGGGGTGCGTCACCCGCAGACCCTGGACGCCGAGATCCAGCTCGCCCTGTGCCACCGCCACAGCGCGGACCGGCCGCGCGACGACGAGCGGGCCTCGCTCGCCGCCCTCCTGGAACGGGCCGTGGACCTGCACGGCCCCGGGCACCACGTCGCCCTCCGGTGCCGCGTCCACTACGCCGACTTTCTGCGCGAGCACGGTGAACTCGACCGGGCCGGGGAGCTCGCCACCGAGGCGGAGTCCGGCTACCGGGCCCTCCTGGGCCCCGCCCACCCCGTCTCCGCCGGTGCCCTCGTCGGCACGGCCCTCGTCATGGGGGCCGCCGGGGAGCGGGCGACGGCCCTGACCGTGCTGGAGTCCGCGTTGACCGGGCTCACCACGACGCTCGGGCACGACCACCCCTGGGTGCTCGGCTGCGCCCTCGACACCGCCGCCGCCCGCAGCGCCCACGGGCGTGTGGACGAGGCCGTGACACTCGGCCGCGACACCCTGCGCCGGGCCCGCCGCGTCCTGGGGAAGGAGCACCCGCTGGTCCTCTCCTGCCAGCTGTCGCTCGCCGAGGACCTGTCCGGCCTGGGCAGCCTGACCGAGTCCGTCAACGCCTCCGGAATGCGGGCGGAAACCCTGCGTGCCCTCACCAGGGTCTACGGCGCCGAGCACCCCCGTACGGTCGCGGCCCACCGGCGCGAACGCACGCCCTGGGGCTTCGAGCCGTACCTGGACTGACCGGGGCCCGCCCGCCGGACCGGTCGGCTAGTCCACCAGGTCCCGCACCACCGCGTCGGCGAGCAGCCGTCCCCGCAGGGTCAGGACCGCCCGCCCCTCCCCGTACGGCCCGGGGTTGAGCAGGCCGTCCGCCAGGGCCCTTCCGGCGGCGGCCAGACCGGCCGGCCGGAGCAGGTCCAGGGGGCAGCCCTCCCGGAGCCGCAGTTCGAGGAGGACGCGCTCCACCCGCCGGTCCTCCTCGGAGAGCAGCTCGCGCCCGGCCCCGGGCGTCCGGCCGGCCGCGAGGGCCGCCGCGTACGTGCCGGGGTGCTTCACGTTCCACCAGCGGACCCCGCCCACGTGGCTGTGCGCGCCGGGCCCCGCGCCCCACCAGTCGGCGCCGCGCCAGTACAGCTCGTTGTGGAGGCAGCGCCCGGCCTCCGAGGTGGCCCAGTTGGACACCTCGTACCACTCGAAACCGGCCCCGGACAGCACCTCCTCGGTGATCAGGTACCGGTCGGCGTGCACGTCGTCGTCGGTCATCGGCACCTCGCCGCGCCGGATGCGGCGGGCCAGCTGGGTGCCCTCCTCGACGATCAGGGCGTAGGCGCTGACGTGGTCGGGTCCGGCGCCGATCGCCGCGTCGAGCGAGGCCCGCCAGTCGTCGTCGGACTCGCCGGGGGTGCCGTAGATCAGGTCGAGGTTGACGTGGTCGAACCCGGCGGCCCGCGCCTCGGCGACGCAGGCCTCGGGGCGGCCGGGGGTGTGGGTGCGGTCGAGGACCTTCAGGACGTGCTGCCGGGCGCTCTGCATCCCGAAGGAGATCCGGTTGAAGCCGCCCTCGCGCAGCTCCGCCAGATAGGCCGGGTCCACCGACTCCGGGTTCGCCTCGGTCGTGACCTCGGCGTCGTCCGCGAGCCCGAACTCGTCGCGAATCGCCCCCAGCATCCGTACGAGGTCGCCGGCGGCGAGCAGCGTGGGCGTGCCGCCGCCGACGAAGACGGTCCGGACCGGCCGGGGGTCGTCGCCGAGGACCTTCCGGGCGAGCCGGATCTCCTCGGCGACCTGCTCGGCGTAGTTGTCCCGGGAGGCGAGCACGCCCCCCGTGCCGCGCAGCTCGCTCGCCGTGTAGGTGTTGAAGTCGCAGTACCCGCAGCGCGTCGCGCAGTACGGCACGTGCAGGTAGAACCCGAGCGGGCGCCCCCCGGCCCCTTCCAGGGCGTGCGGGGGCAGCGCCCCGTCCTCGGGAACGGTCTCACCATCGGGCAGTACGGAAGGCATGAGCCCATTGTCCCGTACTGCCCGGGGTGGGCCGGCTGCCCTGTGGACAACCGGCTCCCGTGCCGGCCGGCCCCGGTGCGGGGCCGCCGGTCAGGCCTCGCGCGAGCCCGCGTACATCTCCTCGATGAGGTGCTTGTACTCGCGCTCGACGACCGGCCGCTTCAGCTTCAGGGACGGGGTCAGCTCGCCGTGCTCGATGTCGAGGTCGCGCGGCAGCAGCCGGAACTTCTTGATCGTCTGCCAGCGCTGGAGGCCCTCGTTGAGCCGGTCGACGAAGCCCTGGATCAGCTTCTCGGTCTGCGGGGCGGCGACGACCTCGGCGTACGACTTGCCCGCGAGGCCGTGCTCGGCGGCCCAGCCGAGGATGGAGGGCTCGTCGAGGGCGATCAGGGCGGTGCAGAAGTTCCGGTCGGCGCCGTGGACCAGGATGTTCGAGACGAACGGGCAGACGGCCTTGAACTGGCCCTCGACCTCGGCCGGCGCGATGTACTTGCCGCCGGACGTCTTGATCAGGTCCTTCTTGCGGTCGGTGATCCGCAGGTAGCCGTCGGCGGACAGCTCGCCGATGTCGCCGGTGTGGAACCAGCCGTCGGACTCCAGGACCTCGGCGGTCTTCTCCGGCAGGCCGTGGTAGCCCTCCATGACGCCGGGGCCGCGCATCAGGATCTCGCCGTCGTCGGCGATGCGGACCTCGGTGCCGGGGAGCGGCTTGCCGACGGTGCCGGTGCGGTAGGCCTCGCCGGGGTTGACGAAGGAGGCGGCGGAGGTCTCGGTGAGGCCGTAGCCCTCCAGGATGTGGATGCCCGCGCCGGAGAAGAAGTAGCCGATCTCGGGGGCGAGGGCGGCGGAGCCGGAGATGCACGCGCGCAGGTTGCCGCCGAAGGCCTCGCGGATCTTGCCGTAGACGAGGGCGTCGGCGACCTTGTGCTTGGCGTTCAGCCCGAAGGGCGCGGAGGCGGTGCCGGTGCGGCGGAAGTTGTCCTGGGTGGTCTTCGCGTACGCGCGGGCCACCTCGGCCGCCCACTGGAAGATCTTGTACTTGGCGCCGCCGGCGGCGCGGGCCTTGGCGGCGACCCCGTTGTAGACCTTCTCGAAGATGCGGGGCACGGCCGCCATGTAGGTCGGCTGGACCACCGGCAGGTTCTCGATGATCTTGTCGACGCGGCCGTCGACGGCGGTGACGTGGCCGACCTCGATCTGGCCCGAGGTGAGGACCTTGCCGAAGACGTGGGCGAGCGGCAGCCACAGGTACTGGACGTCGTCCCGGGTGACGAGGCCGGTGGCGGCGATGGCCTTGGCCATGTACGACCAGTTGTCGTGCGGGAGGCGGACGCCCTTGGGGCGGCCGGTGGTGCCCGAGGTGTAGATGAGGGTGGCGAGCTGCGTGGAGGTGATCGCGGAGACCCGCTCCTTGACCGCCTCGGGGTGCGTCTCCAGGTACGCCCTGCCGCGCTCCTCGAGCTCCGCGAGGGTGAGGACCCAGTCGCCGTCGCTCTCGACGCCGGTGGCGTCGACGACGACCACGTGGCGGAGGTTCGGCAGGTCGGCGCGGCGCTCGACGGCCTTGGCGAGCTGGGCCGCGTCCTCGGCGATGAGGACCTTGGACTCGGAGTCCGAAAGGATGAACGCCGACTCCTCGGCGTTGGTCTGCGGGTAGACCGTGGTGGTCGCGGCGCCCGCGCACATCACGCCGAGGTCCGCGAGGATCCACTCGACCCGGGTGGAGGAGGCGAGGGCGACCCGCTCCTCGGACCGCACCCCGAGGTCGACGAGGCCGGCGGCGATCGCGTAGACCCGCTCGGCGGCCTGCCCCCAGCTGAGTGACTTCCAGTCGTCCGGGCCGCTGCCGGACGCGGCGGGGACCGGGTAGCGGTAGGCCTCCGCGTCGGGAGTCCGCTCGACTCGCTCAAGGAAGAGGGTCGCCACGGAGGGCGGCCGGTTCTCGATCTGGGTCTGTGTGTCGCTCACGACGTCCTCCGGGCGGCGGCGGTGCCTTCTGGCGGTTCGTAACTAACTGGCGAGTAACCTTCGAGCCGGGATCAGACTAAAGGCCCGAGGTCCGGCGCGTAAGGCCTTGCAGTGCGTCGCTTCATAACGAACGGGTCCACGCGCGCTTCGCACGTGGACCCGTTCGTTGTATGGGGCAGCTACTTCGCCCCGGTCGCCGGCCCGGTTCCGGACCCGCTCCCGGCGGACGCCTCCCTCCCCGCCGTGGCTACTTCTTGCCCTTGCCGGAGGACTCGTCGCTCGACAGGACGGCGATGAAGGCCTCCTGGGGCACCTCCACCGAGCCGACCATCTTCATGCGCTTCTTGCCTTCCTTCTGCTTCTCGAGGAGCTTCCGCTTCCGGGAGATGTCACCGCCGTAGCACTTGGCGAGGACGTCCTTGCGGATGGCGCGGATGGTCTCGCGGGCGATGACCCGGGAGCCGATCGCGGCCTGGATCGGCACCTCGAAGGCCTGCCGGGGGATGAGCTCGCGCAGCTTGGCGACGAGCCGCACGCCGTAGGCGTACGCGGCGTCCTTGTGGGTGACGGCGGAGAAGGCGTCCACCTTGTCGCCGTGCAGCAGGATGTCGACCTTGACCAGGCTGGACGCCTGCTCGCCCGTGGGCTCGTAGTCGAGGGAGGCGTACCCGCGCGTCTTGGACTTCAGCTGGTCGAAGAAGTCGAAGACGATCTCGGCGAGGGGCAGGGTGTAGCGGATCTCGACCCGGTCCTCGGAGAGGTAGTCCATGCCGATCAGGGTGCCGCGCCGGTTCTGGCAGAGCTCCATGATCGCGCCGATGAACTCGCTGGGCGCGAGGATCGTGGCCCGGACGACGGGCTCGTACACCTCGTCGATCTTGCCCTCGGGGAACTCGCTCGGGTTCGTGACCGTGTGCTCGGCGCCGTCCTCCATGACCACGCGGTAGACCACGTTGGGGGCGGTGGCGATCAGGTCGAGGCCGAACTCGCGCTCCAGGCGCTCGCGGATCACGTCCAGGTGGAGCAGGCCGAGGAAGCCGACGCGGAAACCGAAGCCGAGCGCGGCGGAGGTCTCCGGCTCGTAGACGAGCGCGGCGTCGTTGAGCTGGAGCTTGTCGAGGGCCTCGCGCAGGTCGGGGTACTCCGAGCCGTCCAGCGGGTAGAGCCCCGAGAAGACCATCGGCTTCGGGTCCTTGTAGCCGCCGAGCGCCTCGGTGGCCCCCTTGGCCTGCGAGGTGATCGTGTCACCGACCTTGGACTGGCGGACATCCTTCACGCCGGTGATGAGGTAGCCCACCTCGCCGACGCCGAGGCCGTCGGACGGCGTCATCTCCGGAGAGGAGACGCCGATCTCCAGGAGCTCGTGGGTGGCGCCGGTCGACATCATCTTGATGCGCTCGCGCTTGTTGAGCTGCCCGTCGACGACACGCACGTACGTCACGACGCCCCGGTACGAGTCGTACACGGAGTCGAAGATCATCGCGCGGGCGGGGGCGTCGGCGACGCCGACCGGCGCCGGGACGTCCCGGACGACGCGGTCGAGCAGCGCCTCGACGCCCAGACCGGTCTTCGCGGAGACCTTGAGCACGTCCTCCGGCTGGCAGCCGATGAGGTTGGCCAGCTCCTCGGCGAACTTCTCCGGCTGCGCGGCCGGCAGGTCGATCTTGTTGAGGACCGGGACGATGGTGAGGTCGTTCTCCATCGCCAGGTAGAGGTTGGCGAGGGTCTGCGCCTCGATGCCCTGCGCCGCGTCCACCAGGAGGATCGTGCCCTCGCAGGCCGCGAGGGACCGCGAGACCTCGTAGGTGAAGTCGACGTGCCCGGGGGTGTCGATCATGTTCAGGATGTGCGTGCGCCCCTGCTCCGACCCCTCGGTGGGAGCCCACGGCAGACGGACGGCCTGGGACTTGATCGTGATGCCGCGCTCACGCTCGATGTCCATCCGGTCGAGGTACTGGGCGCGCATCTGCCGCTGGTCGACCACACCGGTGAGCTGGAGCATCCGGTCGGCGAGCGTGGACTTGCCGTGGTCGATGTGCGCGATGATGCAGAAGTTGCGGATCAGAGCCGGGTCGGTACGGCTCGGCTCGGGCACGTTGGTAGGAGTCGCGGGCACGCAGGCTTCTCGTCTCGGGCGATGTTCTGAACGGATACGTAGGCTCCATGGTCCCATGCCCGGCGGCCGACGCCCGGTTTGGGCGGTCGCGGGGGCGGCTGATACCGTGGACAGCTGTGTCTCGTCTGCCCTCTCAGCTCACGAGGCACTTCCAGAAGGAACATCGAACCTGTAAAGGCTCTTTTCGTGGCGAACATCAAGTCCCAGATCAAGCGGAACAAGACGAACGAGAAGGCGCGCCTGCGCAACAAGGCCGTCAAGTCCTCGCTCAAGACCGCGATCCGCAAGGCCCGCGAGGCCGTCGCCGCCGGCGACTTCGAGAAGGCCACCGTCGCCACTCGTGCCGCCTCGCGTCAGCTCGACAAGGCTGTCTCGAAGGGCGTCATCCACAAGAACGCCGCCGCCAACAAGAAGTCGGCGCTGGCGATCAAGGTTGCCTCCCTCCAGGGCTGAGCTCTGATGTGAACGGCCGTACGGGATCCAGCGGGCCCTCTCTCCCGCTCCCGCCCGGCCACCCCGGGCTCGTGCGCGGACGCGTTCGCCACGCGGGTGCGAGCCCACTTGCTCGAACGTCGAAGGCCCCGTCGCCTCCTTCCCCAGGAGGCGGTGGGGTCTTTGTCGTGCGGGATCTTCGTCGTATGGGGCCTTCGTCGTATGGGGCCTTTGTCGTACGGGGCCTTTGTCGTACGGGGCCGTCCGGGGTTTCGTACCCTCGCCCCATGGACGACCACCTGCCGCTGTTCGTGATCGGGGCCGCGCTCGCCGGAACGGTGGGCCTGCTGGCCCGGCTCGCGGTCGTGGTGCGCCGCCGGGGAACGGCGGGCGCGGCGATCGGCGCGGCGATGGCGGCGCACGACGAGGCCTTCCGGGTCACGGCGCACGAGTCGTACCACGAGATCAGGGCCCAGGCGGAGCGGAAGGCCCCCGTACTGTCCCCGGACGGCCCGTGGGGCGGCGTCGAGCCCCTTCCCCGGCACCGCGACGGGCACCGGCCGCGCCGCGCCCGCCGCGTCCGTTTCCTCGGGCGCCTGCGGCGCGGCTGAACGGGGACGGGGCTCCGGCGAAGCCGGGACCGGTCGGGTACTCCGGGCTCCTGACGGGCCTCGGGGGTCCCGGGGGCTCTGGACCGGTCGGGCCCAGGGCCCGAACCGGTCAGTCCGCCCGGCGCATCCTCGCCGCCCGGGCCACCGCGACGACCGCCTTCTCCAGGGCGTACTCGGGGTCGTCGCCCCCGCCCTTCACGCCCGCGTCCGCCTCGGCGACCGCGCGCAGGGCCAGCGAGACCCCGTCCGGGGTCCAGCCGCGCATCTGCTGCCGCACGCGGTCGATCTTCCAGGGCGGCATCCCCAGCTCCCGCGCGAGGTCGGCGGGGCGGCCGCCCCGGGCCGAGGAGAGCTTGCCGATGGCCCGCACGCCCTGGGCGAGCGCGCTGGTGATGAGCACGGGCGCGACCCCGGTCGAGAGCGACCAGCGCAGGGCCTCCAGGGCCTCGGCCGCCCGCCCCTCGACGGCGCGGTCGGCGACGTTGAAGGAGGAGGCCTCGGCGCGGCCCGTGTAGTACCGCCCGACGACGGCCTCGTCGATCGTCCCGTCCACGTCGGAGGTCAGCTGCGCGACGGCGGACGCGAGCTCCCGCAGATCGCTGCCGATCGAGTCGACCAGGGCCTGGCAGGCCTCCGGCGTGGCCGAGCGCCCGAGCGCCCGGAACTCCTGCCGCACGAACGTCAGCCGCTCCGCCGGCTTGGTCGTCTTCGGGCAGGCCACCTCCCGCGCCCCCGCCTTGCGCGCGGCGTCGAGCAGGCCCTTGCCCTTGGCCCCGCCCGCGTGGAGCAGGACGAGGGAGATGTCCTCGACCGGATCGCCCAGGTAGGCCTTGACGTCCTTGACCGTGTCGGCGGAGAGGTCCTGCGCGTTCCGCACGATCAGGACCTTGCGCTCGGCGAAGAGCGAGGGGCTGGTGAGCTCCACGAGCGTCCCGGGCTGGAGCTGGTCGGAGGTGAGGTCGCGCACGTCCGTGTCGGCGTCGGCGGCGCGGGCGGCCGCCACCACCTCCTGGACGGCGCGGTCGAGGAGCAGGTCCTCCTGCCCAACGGCGAGCGTCACGGGGCCGAGGAGGTCGTCGGGGGAAGTCTTTCTGGTGGCCATCGCGGTCCAGCATCCCACGGGCCACCGACAGCGGGGGACGTCACCGGCCACCGGCGGGCGTGCCCGAGAATGGCGGGGTGAGTGAACGACACGTACTGGTGCTCCCCGACCGCGACGCCGCCGAGGAGGTCGCCGAGGAGCTTCCCGACCGCTTCGGCCTGGCCGAGGAACCGCAGCTCGTGCGGGACGCCCTGGCCGGGGAGGACGATGCCGAAGACGCGCAGTGGCTGGTGGTCGTCGAGGACCCGGACGGCCGGCTCGACCCGGCGGCCCTCGACGGCCTCGCCGCCGAGTACGAGGGCTGGCTGGAAGCCCCTTAGCTCCCGGCCTTCTTGGGCACGATCTGGACGTCGAGGTCGATGCTGATGCTGGACCCGACGGCCGCGATGCCGCGCGCGAGCAGCGTCTGCCAGGTGAGGGTGAAGTCCTCGCGGTGGAGCTCGGTGGTGGCGCGGCAGGCGCCCCGGGTCTCGCCCTCCAGACCGCTCCCCAGGCCCAGGTACTGGGTGTCGAGGGTCACCGTGCGGCTCACCCCGTGGAGGGTGAGCGCCCCGGTGACGGCCCAGCGGCTGCCGCCCCGGTGGGCGAAGCGCTCGCTGTAGAACTCCAGCGTCGGGTACGTGCCGACGTCGAGGAAGTCGCCCGAGCGCAGGTGGTCGTCGCGCATCCGCACCCCGGTGTCGATGGAGGCGGCGTCGATGACGACGTGCATCGCGGAGTGCTCCATGCGGTCGGCGATCCGGACCGCGCCCGCGAAGTCGTTGAACCGGCCGTGGATCCGGGCCAGTCCGATGTGGCGCGCCGTGAACCCGATCTGCGAGTGCGCCGGATCGATCTCCCAGTCGCCCGGCTCCGGGAGCGGAGCCTGCGGGGCGATCTGGAGCAGGACGTCGCCGAGGCCGGTGTGGACGCCCTCGGCAACGACGGCGCTGCCGTGGTGCGGCGTGTAGCCCTCGGCGGTGACCGCGAGCCGGTACTCGCCGGCCGGCACGGTCGCGAGCGCGGTGCCGTACGGGTCGGTCTCCCCGGCCAGCACCTTGCGCCCCGCCGCGTCGCTGACGACGAACTCGGCCTGCCGGACGGGCTCGTGCACGGGGTCGAGCACCCGGCAGCTCAGCACTCCCGCCGAGGACGGGACGGTGAGACCGGCGAGCGGCCCGCCCCGCGCGGCGTTCCCTCCGCGCTTCCCGAGCTCCCCGAGCTTCCCGAAGAGACGATCGAACATTCTTCACGCACCCCCGTGCGACTCGTTCACCATGCAACGAAGTCGCATTCGATCACCCTTGAGGCGTTCGAGGCAAACCGGAGCAAGTGTCGGCAAGTGTTACCGGGAGTCCGAATTGACGTCCTCCTTACCGTCCTCCTCCTTACCGTCCTCCTCCTTACGCACGGGAGGCCACGCCACGACGGGCAGCGCGTCGAGCTCGATGCCGAACAGCTCCCGGTACGCCTCCCGCACCTCGTCGTCCCCGTCGAGGATCCGCTCGTCGCGCTCGCCGTGGGCGCGGGTGATCAGCTTCGTGCCGCTGAGGCTGATCCGGCCCTCCTCGGTGAGCCGGGAGCAGATGAGGGAGCGCGGGAAGTGCGAGTCGGGCGAGGTCCGGTGGTACCAGGCCCCGGCCGCGAAGTCGGCGAGCTCGCGCGGCCGGGTCTCCATCAGGTACTGGGACTTCCCGTCCCGCAGCACGTCCAGATCGCCGTCGGCGGTCTCCACGATCCGGAAGACCCCGCCCGGGTCCTCCTGGTCGTCGCGCGCGTCGAAGGCCAGCGGGAAGTGACTGTGGTCGCCGAACCCGACGTCGGCCAGCCACCGCTCCCCCTCCACCGTCTCCACCCGCAACGCCATGTGGTCGTACGGGATGCCCAGCTTCCCGCCCTCCCCGACGACCCGCGCCTGGAGCAGCTCGACCCCGTACCCGAGCCCCCTCAGCAGGACCGCGAACGCGGTGTTGATCTCGTAGCAGAAGCCGCCCCTGCGCGCGCCCACCACCTTGTCCAGGAGCGCCTTCTCGTCCAGGACGACGGGCTCGCCGAGGTGGATCGAGAGGTTCTCGAAGGGCACGGACCGCAGGTGGCGCAGGTGCAGTTCGCGCAGCGCGGCGGCGTCCGCGCGCACCGGCCGCTCCGCCCCGATGCGCCGCAGATAGCCCTCGACCTCGGCCGGTGCGGGAACGAAGGGCGCGGACGAAGACGAACCGGAAGAGCCCTGCGACGCCGGAGCCTGGGACCGAGGCTGCCCCTGAGCTTGGGCCTGACCTTGGGCCTGGGCTTCGGACTGGGCCTGGGGCTGGGACTCGGCCTGGGACTCGGACTGAGGCTGGGACCCGGACTGAGGCTGGTGCTGGGGCTGAACGGCGGGTGTCGGCTGTGTGGTCATACGGACAGTCTGCCGGGCCGAAAGCCCGACCCTCCTCTCCTCGGGATCGCCGATTCCCCTCCCCCGCCAGGGAGTTCACTCCCCCTTCGGTACGGCCACGAGCCCCCTCCCCGCCCCCACCACCGCGATCGCCCCGTCCCGATCGGTCCGCAGCACCCGCGCCCCACCGCCCCGCAGCGCCTCCAAGGTCCTGGGCGAGGGATGTCCGTACGGGTTGTCCCGACCCGCCGACACCAGCGCGAGCCTCGGCCGCACGGCCCGTATCAGTGCCGGGTCCTGGTGCGCGGAACCGTGGTGGGCGACCTTGAGGACGTCCACCGGCGCGAGTCCCGGATGGACCCGCGACAGCGCGCGCTGCGCCGGCGGCTCCAGGTCCCCGAGGAGCAGCAGACTCAACCCTCCGGCGGCCCGGACGAGCAACGTGACACTGGCGTCGTTGGGCCCCTCGAACGACCCCCCGGCCCCCGAGACCGACCCGGCCCTCGAAGTGCGTCCGGCCGTCGGCCACGGCCAGAGAACCCGCCACTCCAGGGCCCCGATCCTCCGCGTCTCCCCCGGCTCGGCACGGACGAGCGGAACCCGGGCCTCGGCCGCCGTCCGCCGTACGAACGCGGCCTGAGCGGGCGGTTCTTCGAGCCCCGTCGTCTGGATCGCCCCCACCGACCGTCCCCGCAGCACTCCCGGAAGCCCGGCCACGTGGTCCGCGTGGAAGTGGGTGATCACCAGCAACGGCACCCGTCTCACCCCCAGTTCGCGCAGACAGCGGTCCACCGGCACGGGGTCGGGGCCCGCGTCCACCACGACGGCGGAGTCCCCGCCCGCCGCGAGCACGGTCGCGTCCCCCTGGCCCACCTGGCACATCGCGAACACCCAGCCCGGCGGCGGCCATCCGGTGGCCCACCGGGTCAACGGCGCCGGCCGCACCACGGCGAGCAGGAGCAGAGCGGCGGCGAGCGCGCCGACCGCACCCCGGTACGGCAGTCCGCGCGCCCCGAGGACCACGGTCACGGTGAGCAGCGCGAGGGCCAGCCCGCCCCACCACCCGCCGGGCCAGGCCAACTCCGCCCCCGGCAGCGCGCTCCCGGTGCGGGCCACCCACGCGATCCATCCGGCCGGCCAACCCGCCACCCACGCCAGGCCCTCCGCCGCCGGCATCCAGAGCGCCGCCAGGGCCAGCGCGGCGAACCCGCACACCGTCGCGGGCGCCACGGCGAGTTCGGCGAAGAGGTTCGCCGGGATCGCGACCAGACTGACCCGGGCCGCGAAGACCGCCACGACGGGAGCACACACCGCCTGCGCCGCCAGGGCCGCGGCCAGCGCCTCCGCCAACCGGCCGGGCACCCGGCGCCTGCGCAGCGCGTCGCTCCACCGGGGAGCGATCGTCAGCAGCGCCCCGGTGGCCAGCACCGAGAGCAGGAACCCGTAACTCCGCGCGAGCCAGGGGTCGTAGAGCACCAGCACGAGGACGGCGGCGGCCAGCGCGGGGACCAGCGACCTCCTGCGCCCGGTGCCGATCGCGAGCAGCGCGACGAATCCGCAGGCGGCGGCCCGCAACACGCTCGGATCGGGCCGGCAGACGACCACGAAGGCGAGCGTCAGACCTCCCCCGGCCACCGCGGTGACCCGCAGCGACAGCCCGATCCGGGGCGCGAGCCCACCCCGCTCCGCCCGGTGCGCCCGCCCGGGACGCCCGATCAGCAGAAGCAGCACGATGGTGAGGTTGCTGCCGGAAACCGCCAGCAGATGCGTGAGATCGGTTGCCTCGAAGGCGTCCCTCAGCTCGGGGCCGATCCGGGAGGTGTCCCCGACGACCAGTCCGGGCAGCAGGGCCCGCGCGTCTGGGTCCAGCCCCTCGGTCGCCTTCCGCAGGCCCGCGCGCAGTTCCCCCGCCGTCCGTTGCAGCGCGTTCGGCCGGCCCACGATCCGGAGCGGGCCCGATCCGTCGACCTTGAGCACCGCCGCGAAGGGTTCGCCCGGGTGCGACGGCGGCGCGAGCCGACCGCCGACCCGCAACCGGGTGGAGGGCAGGAGCCGCAGCCACTCCTCGCGCCCCTCTCCCGGCGACACGAGCACCAGAACCGGCGCCCGGGTCCGCTGGACCGCACCGTCCGAGCGCTCGACCCGGGTGACCTCGCCGTCCAGGACGACCGAGACCGGTGCCATGGCGTTGCCCCGCACCTTGGGCCGGGTGAGCCTCGGATCGGAGGTCACCGCCACCTCCAGGCGCGCCCGCCCGTACTCCTCGGCCAGGACCGGCACGGGCCCGCGCCGCAGGTCCGCCGCGTGCAGCCCCGCCGAGGCGGCCCCGGCCGCGGCGCACAGCAGGACCCCGGCCCACGCGGTGGTCCGCAACCGCCGCCCCGACACGACTCCCGGCGGAGCCGCCCCACGGCTTCTCTCGCCCCCGGGATCTCCGCGCCGTCGAACCGCGCCCCGCACCAGCAGGACCGCCGCCCCCACCAGACAGACCGCGACACCGGTCACCGTCCACCACCCGGTGATCCCCACGGCACAGGCCGCGGCCGCCCAGGCCGCCGCCGCGAGGGGAACGAGCCGCAGATCGGCCGGCCCTTCCCACCGGTCCGGCTCCCGCCCCGCTGTCCCGGACTCCTCCGCCCGCGTCTCCGTCTCCTCGGCCACTCCCCCGTCCCGTTTCACGGCCGGACCAGCGGTTCGAGGTCGGCGAACCGTCGCTCGCCGATGCCGCTGACCTCCCGCAGCTCGGCCACCGACCGGAAGCCGCCGTGCTCCGTGCGGTGGTCGATGATGTGCTGGGCGAGGACCGGTCCGACGCCCGGGAGGGTGTCGAGCTGCTCCACCGTGGCCGTGTTGAGGCTCACCGGGGCCCCCGGCGCTCCTCCCCCCGCTGTGCCTCCCGCGCCTCCGCCGCTTCCGGGGCCGGGCCCGGACCCGCCCGCCGGTGCCCCCGGCACGTCGACCAGGACCTGTTCGCCGTCGGCCAGGACCCGGGCCCGGTTGATGCCGGTGAGATCGGCGCCGGACCGTACCCCGCCCGCCGCCCGCAGGGCGTCCGCCACCCGCGAACCCGCGGGCAGGGTCAGCACCCCCGGCCTGCGCACCTTCCCGCCGACGTCGACGACGACCTCGGCGCCGGAGGGAGCGGGCGACACGGGTGGGACGGGCGGTGACCCCGTCTCCTGCCGGGCCTCCTGCT
This sequence comes from Streptomyces sp. NPDC093071, assembly GCF_044754545.1. Classification (NCBI taxonomy): domain Bacteria; kingdom Bacillati; phylum Actinomycetota; class Actinomycetes; order Kitasatosporales; family Streptomycetaceae; genus Streptomyces; species Streptomyces sp. NPDC093071. The sequence goes on from NZ_JBIVPH010000003.1 coordinate 790,586, forward strand.
CCGGCCCCGCCCGGCCTGCGGGCACGGCCGTCGCGGGCGCGGCACGGACGAGCTCGGGAGCGCGCACCGGCTCCGGCCGCCCCGTCCAGAAGTAACCGGCCGCGAGCCCCACGGCCACGACCAGAACCATGGCCAGCGCGGTCAGCGTCCTCGGTTCCAGCCCGCACCGGGTCTGCACCCACAGCGGTGTCCGATCCCGGATCCCCGCCACCAGCCGTTCACGCACCCCGGGCGGAGGGACCGGCGATACGACCCGTTCCGGCGCCTCCTCCGCTTCCCCGCCCCCTGGCGCCGCCACCTCGGCGGACGGCTCCGGTGGGAACGCCGTCGGGAACAGCGCGTCCCCCCGCCGCCGTACGACACCTCCGGGCACGTCGACGGACCGTCCGCCGTCCCGTACACGCGGCCGCCCCCGCCCGGGAGGCGAACCGCGCCCTCCGGGGCGACCGCGCCCGTCCGAACCGGCCGCCCGGCCGGGCCCACTGGTCGAACCACCGGTGGCCCTCACGGCCCCAGTCGTCCTCACGGCTCCGGGAACAGCCGTGTCCGTGGTTCCGGCGACGGCGGTGGTCGATGCGATGCGTGTACGAAGCGTCATGCCTGCGACCGTAGAGATCACGAACGCCCCGTGCCGGTCTCCCTCACGGTCCGTGGACAGCGGCTCCGCTGTGGAAAACTCCGTCACCCCCACGGGGACGCCCCGCACGTGACCGGTGCGTACAGGCGGTCCTCAGCGCGGCGAGACGACGACCGCGAGGAGCCCGGGGCCCGTGTGGGCGCCGATGACCGCGCCCACCTCGCTGACGTGGAACTCCCCGATCCCCGGGACGCGCTCCCGGAGCCGGTCCGCGAGCGTGGCGGCGCGCTCCGGCGCGGACAGGTGGTGCACGGCGATGTCGACCGGCCCGGAGCCGGCCCGCTCCACCGCGATCTCCTCCAGGCGTGCGATGGCCTTCGAGGCCGTCCGCACCTTCTCCCGCAGCTCGATCCGCCCGCCGTCGAGTTCGAGGAGCGGCTTCACCGCGAACGCGGAGCCCAGCAGCGCCTGCGCGGTGCCGATGCGCCCGCCCCGGCGCAGGTAGTCCAGGGTGTCGACGTAGAAGAAGGCCGAGGTCCCGGAGGCGCGCTTCTCGGCCGCCGCGACAGCCTCGTCGAGCGAGCCTCCGGCCTCCACGGTCCGCGCCGCCTCCAGGGCGCAGAAGCCCAGCGCCATCCCCATCATGCGGGTGTCCACCACGCGCACGGGCACGGGAGCGTCCTTCGCGGCGAGCACGGCCGCGTCGTACGTCCCGGAGACCTCGGCGGACAGGTGGAGCGAGACGATGCCCCGCGCGCCGGCCTCGGCGGCCTCGCGGTAGGTCTCGGCGAAGACCTCGGGGCTGGGCCGAGAGGTGGTGACGGGCCGCCGCTTCTGGAGGGCCTGGGCGAGGGCCTCGGCCGAGATCTCCGTGCCCTCCTCCAAGGCGCGGTCGCCGATGACGACGGTCAGCGGGACCGTGGTGACGGCGTGCCGCTCCCTCGTCTGGCGTGGCAGGTAGGCCGTGGAATCGGTGACGATCGCGACATGCCGGGACATGAGCGGGAGGTTACCCGGCGGAACCGCCGCACGGCAGCCCGGCCCCCCACCGGATCACCGGACGTCGGCGAGCACCCCGCCCAGACCGGATCACCGGACATCGGGCAAACACCCGTCCCGGTCGGCCGTGCCGTCAGGTCGTGGTCTCCGGGCGGGCCGACTTCTCCCAGGGGTAGGAGGCCAGCCGGGGATCGGGCCCCGTGATGGCGGACGGCTCGCTCCCGCCCCCGGCACCCGCCGTCCGGCCGCCGGTCCCAGTGGCACGTCCCCGCTCCTCCGTACCGGCGGTGGTGGCGGCACCCGGCGCGGGCTCCGGGTCGGTCCAGTGGCGCAGGGCTCCGGCCTCGACGTCGATCTGGGCGCTGAGCGTCGACAGGTCGTCCTCGGCGAACCGCACGGCCCGCTCCCGGGCGGCGCGGCGCAGCGCGTCGGCCGAGCTGGTGATCCGCTCGGTCCGCGCGGTGAGTTCGGGGAGCTGTCCGGCCACCCACGCCCGGTCGGGCTCCCGCTCCAGGCGCTTGAGGTCCGCGTCGAGTTCGAGGCCGTGTCCGCTGAGCCGGTTGAACAGGTCGAGCGACTCCTTCAGCGAGGCGTCCTGCCCGACGCCCGCCTGCAGCGCCTCCTGCGTGGCGCGCATCGAGGTGCGCAGCGAGAGCCGCAGCCGGGCCAGCTCGCCCGCAGCCCCGGCCTGGCCGAAGCTCTTGGCCCGCAGCGTAGTGTCCTCGACCGTGCGCCGGGCCTGGTCCAGGGTGCGGTCGACACCGCGCTTGGCGGCCTTGGTCACCTTCACGGTGGCGTACACCCCGAGCGCCACGAAGGCGACGAAGAGCAGCGCCAGGATCGTGAGAATCGTGGCTTCCATGGGCGCCCCTCCGGCATCGGTCGACTCACCACACGGTTGTGGTCCCTCCACGGTAAACGGAACGGGCAGGCCGAGGGTTCCATCGGAACCCCCAACCTGCCCGTAGGGGAAACCCCTATGCGCGGCCGGTCACCGGTCGCGCATCAGCCGCCGCGCGCCGGCGGTCACGCCTCACCGACCGCGCGTCAGCCATCCCCTAGCCCGCGACGATGTTGACCAGCTTCGGCGCGCGCACGATCACCTTGCGGATCTCGGCACCGCCCAGCGCCGCGACCACGTGCGCATCGGCCAGGGCCAGCGCCTCCAGCTCGGCGTCCGTGATCGACGGGGAGACCTCCAGGCGGGCCTTGACCTTGCCCTTGATCTGCACGACGCAGGTCACGGTCTCGTCGACGACGTACGCCGGGTCGGCGACCGGGAAGTCCTGGTGGACGACCGACTCGGCGTGGCCCAGCCTGCGCCACAGCTCCTCGGCGATGTGCGGCGCCAGCGGGGCGACCAGCAGCACCAGCTGCTCGGCGACCGTGCGGGAGAGCGCGCCACCGGACTTGGTCAGGTGGTTGTTCAGCTCGGTGATCTTGGCGATGGCGGTGTTGAAGCGCATCGCGGCCATGTCCTGGGCGACGCCGTCGATCGCCTTGTGCAGGGCGCGCAGCGTGTCCTCGTCGGGCGCGGCGTCGACGACGGTGACCTCGCCGGTCGCCTCGTCGACGATGTTGCGCCACAGGCGCTGCAGCAGCCGGTACTGGCCGACCACCGCGCGCGTGTCCCAGGGGCGCGACACGTCCAGCGGGCCCATCGCCATCTCGTACAGGCGCAGGGTGTCGGCGCCGTACTCGGCGCAGATCTCGTCCGGCGTCACGGCGTTCTTCAGGGACTTGCCCATCTTGCCCAGGACGCGGGAGACCTTCTCGCCCTGGTACCAGAAGCCGCCGTCGCGCTCCTCGACCTCGGCCGCCGGCACGGCGATCCCGCGCGCGTCCCGGTAGACGAAGGCCTGGATCATGCCCTGGTTGTACAGCTTGTGGAAGGGTTCGGCCGAGGAGACGTGCCCCAGGTCGAACAAAACCTTGGACCAGAAGCGCGCGTACAGCAGGTGCAGCACGGCGTGCTCGGCGCCGCCGACGTACAGGTCGACGCCACCGGTCGGCATCCCCTCGCGGGGGCCCATCCAGTACTGCTCGACGGCCGGGTCGACCAGCTTCTCGGAGTTGTGCGGGTCCAGGTAGCGCAGCTCGTACCAGCAGGAACCGGCCCAGTTGGGCATGGTGTTGGTCTCGCGGCGGTACTTCTTCGGCCCGTCGCCCAGGTCCAGGGTGACGTTCACCCAGTCCTCGTTGCGGGACAGCGGGGTCTCCGGGCGGGTGTCCGCGTCGTCCGGGTCGAAGGTGCGCGGCGAGTAGTCCTCGACCTCGGGCAGCTCCAGCGGCAGCATCGACGCGGGCAGCGCGTGGGCGACGCCGTCCTCGTCGTAGACGATCGGGAAGGGCTCGCCCCAGTACCGCTGGCGGCTGAACAGCCAGTCGCGCAGCCGGAAGTTGACGGTGCCCTCGCCGATGCCGCGGTCGGCCAGCCAGGCGGTGATCCTCGCCTTGGCCTCGGTGACGTCCAGGCCGTCCAGGGAGATCTCGTCGTTGGCGGAGTTCACCAGCTTCGCCTCGTAGGAGGAGAAGGCGTCGTCCCAGGTGGACGGGTCGGTGCCGCGGTCGTCCGAGGGCTCGACGACGCAGCGCATCGGCAGCTCGAAGGCGCGCGCGAAGGCGAAGTCGCGGCTGTCGTGCGCGGGGACGGCCATGATGGCGCCGGTGCCGTAGCCCATCAGGACGTAGTCGGCGATGAAGACCGGGACCCGCTCGCCGCTGACCGGGTTGGTCGCGTACGCGCCGGTGAAGACGCCGGTCTTGTCCTTGGCCTCGGCCTGGCGCTCCACGTCGGACTTGGAGGCGGCCTGCTTGCGGTAGGCGCCGACGGCCTCGGCGGGGGTGGCGTGGCCGCCGGTCCACACGTCGTGGGTGCCCTCGGGCCAGGCGGCCGGGACGATCTCCTCGACCAGCTCGTGCTCGGGCGCCAGGACCATGTAGGTGGCGCCGAACAGGGTGTCCTGGCGGGTGGTGAAGACGGTGATGGCACCGGCGTCGCCGACCTGGAAGTCGACGCGGGCGCCCTCGGAGCGGCCGATCCAGTTCCGCTGCTGCAGCTTGATGGCCTCGGGCCAGTCCAGCGCGTCCAGGTCGTCCAGCAGGCGGTCCGCGTAGGCGGTGATCCGCATGTTCCACTGGCGCAGCTTGGACTTGAAGACGGGGAAGTTGCCGCGCTCGGAGCGTCCGTCGGCGGTGACCTCCTCGTTGGCCAGGACGGTGCCCAGGCCGGGACACCAGTTGACGGGCGCGTCGGAGGCGTACGCCAGGCGGTACTCGCCCAGGACGTCGGCGCGCTCGGTGGCGCTCAGTTCGCTCCACGCGCGCGTGGTGCCGGGGATCTCACGCGTGCCGTTCTCGAACCGCTCGATCAGCTCGGCGATCGGACGGGCCTTCCCGGCCTCGTCGTCGTACCAGGAGTCGAAGATCTGCAGGAAGATCCACTGGGTCCACTTGTAGTACTCCGGGTCGATCGTGGCGAACGACCGGCGCTTGTCGTGGCCCAGGCCCAGCCGGCGCAGCTGGACCTTCATGTTCTCCATGTTGGCCTCGGTGGACACGCGCGGGTGCGTGCCCGTCTGCACGGCGTACTGCTCGGCCGGCAGCCCGAAGGCGTCGAAGCCCAGGGTGTGCAGCACGTTGTGGCCGCTCATGCGCGCGTGGCGGGCGAAGACGTCCGTCGCGATGTAGCCCAGCGGGTGGCCGACGTGCAGTCCCGCGCCCGAGGGGTACGGGAACATGTCCATGATGAACTTCTTGGGGCGTGCGGCGACCGCGGGGTCGCCCGCCAGGTCACCGGTGGGGTTCGGGGCCTCGTACGTGCCCTCGGCGTCCCAGAAGTCCTGCCAGCGTGCCTCGATGTCGGCGGCCATGGCCGCCGTGTAGCGATGCGGGGCCGCCGTCTCGGCGGCCGTATTGATCTCGGTCATGGTCCTTGAAGCTCCATCGATCGTCTCTGCCCACGGCCACTGACTGCCCGAAATGAAAAATCCCCTCGCACAGGAGGGGATGCCGCGCCGACTCCGACGGAATGCTCTGTCACCCGTCGGGACTGGTCAGCGCGGCTCGGTAAGCAGGAGGCGTACGGCACGCATGGCGCCAGGGTACCGCAGCGGCCGCACGGGCCGCACCGGCGTTCCGGGGACCGGGACACGAGAAAGCGGGCCACCCGATCCGGGTGACCCGCTTTCCCCTCCACGAGGCTTCCGTGGAGTTTCTGTGGAGCTAAGGAGAATTGAACTCCTGACCTCCTGCATGCCATGCAGGCGCTCTACCAACTGAGCTATAGCCCCTTGCTTTCCGTCTCCGCTGCGGTTTCCCTCGCGGCGACAGACAGAACATTAACCGGCCCCCGGGCAGATCTCCAAATCGATTCCCGGGGCCCTTCCGGGCCGCCGGGTAGGGTCGCCGACTGTGTCCGTCTCCGTGCTCTCGAAAACCCGTGCCCGGCCGTGGCCCCTGGTCACCGCCGCGGCGGTCTGTCTGCTCTCGTTCGCGGCCTTCTGGGTGGCGCAACGCCTCGCCCACGTGAACATGCTCGACGTGATGGTCTACCGGGCCGAGGGCGAGACGGTCCGGGCGGGCGGCGACCTGTACGCGATGCGCGCCACCTCGGCGAACCTCGGCATGACGTATCCCCCCTTCGCCGCCCTGCTGTTCGTGCCGCTGACCCTGGTGGGCGTCCCGCTGATGCGGACGCTCGCCACCGGGGGGAACCTGCTCCTGGTGGTCGCCCTGGTCCAGCTGTCGGTCCAGCTGGTGCGCCCGTCGCTGTCCCGCGCGGACCTGTGGCGCGCCACGTTCTGGATCGCCGCGGTCGTGGTCTGGTGCGAGCCGGTGTGGACGACCCTGCGGTACGGCCAGATCAACCTGCTCATAGCCGTGGCGGTGCTCTGGGACCTCACCCGGCGCGAGGGCAGCCGCTGGGCCGGCCTCGGCACCGGCCTGGCGACCGCGGTGAAACTCACACCGGGGCTCTTCGTGGTCCTGCTGCTCGTCGCGGGCGTGCTGCTGTGGCGCCGGGACCGGTCCTGGAACCAGTGGCTGCGGACGGCGGCGACGGCGACCGGGGTGTTCCTCGGGACGACGCTGGCCGTGGCCCTCGCACTGCCCGCGGACTCGAAGAGGTTCTGGACGGAGACCCTGTTCGAGACGGGCCGGGTCGGCTTCGCCGAGGAGACCGCCAACCAGTCGATCCGCGGGGTCCTGGCCCGGCTGATGCACACCGACGACCCGGGCATGTGGTGGGCGGTGTCGGCGGCCCTCCTGGGCGGCTTCGCGATGGTCGTGGCGGTACGGGCCGCGCTGCGCGGCGACAAGGCGGTGGCGGTGGTCGTCTGCGCGTTCACGGCGCTGATGATCAGCCCGATCTCGTGGTCCCACCACTGGGTCTGGTGCGTGCCGCTGCTGATCCTGCTCGCGGACCGGGCCACGCACGCGTGGCGGGTGACGGGACCGGTGGCCCTGGTGTTCGCGTCGTTCGCGCTGTGGTGGGTCCCGCACGACCCGGGCCGTCCCGAACTGGACCAGAACGCGGGCCAGATGCTGCTCTCGGCCGTCTATCCGCTGACGACTGCGGCGCTGTTGGCGGGGTACGTACTGGTCCGGCGGAGGCCGCGCGGTGCGGGAACCGGTGCGACGGCGGCGGAACCGCTCCTGGAGGCCGTACCGGAGCAGGAGCGTCCGGTGGCGCCGGAGCGGGAGCGTCAGGCCGTGGCGAAGGAGTAGAACCGCTTGAGGGTGCAGTGCTCGTCGAGGAGCCGGCCGTAGATCGGCTCTCCCTCCAGCTCGCGGTAGGTCTCGATCGGGTCGCCTTTTATGATCAGCGCCCGCGCGCACTCCTCGCACCAGTACTGGAACCCGGGGTTGACGGGGTCCATGTCGCGCACGATGGGCGTGCCGCTGCCGCACCAGTCGCACTTCCGCCTGTGTGCACCCATCAGTCAGCTCCAGCTGTGGCCGCGGGTCGCGCGCCCCGTCGTGCACCTGGTCGTGCACCGACAGGACACCCTGCCGTTGTCGCCGAGCACGTGGGTCACCCTCCCGTCCGGATCCTGTCCCCCTCCGGCCGTCCGATTCTGCCATGGCCCCGCAAGGGGGTCGGCGCACTCGGCACAACGGGACGAAACGACGAATCCCGCCCCCTGATGGGGACGGGATTCGGTGACTGTGGAGCTAAGGAGAATTGAACTCCTGACCTCCTGCATGCCATGCAGGCGCTCTACCAACTGAGCTATAGCCCCTCGTGTTCTTCGCGCTCCGCGCTGCGAACAAGAAGAACTCTAGCCTGTGACCTGCCGGAAAGTGAAATCCGGGTCCGGCGGGCCCGTCACGAGGCTCGGCGGGGCTCAGTCGTCGTCGCCGAGGACCGGCTCGGGCAGCGTGCCGGCGTTGTGCTCCAGCAGGCGCCAGCCGCGCGCACCCTCGCCGAGGACGGACCAGCAGCAGTTCGAGAGCCCGCCCAGGCTCTCCCAGTGCCGGGACTCCAGGCCCAGGAGCCGGCCGATGGTGGTGCGGATGGTGCCGCCGTGACTGACCACGACGAGCGTGCCGTTCTCCGGGAGCTTGTCGGCGTGCTCCAGGACCACGGGGGCGGCCCGGTCGGCCACCTCGGTCTCCAGCTCGCCGCCGCCCCGGCGCACGGGCTCGCCGCGCTTCCACGCGGCGTACTGCTCGCCGTACCGCGCCACGATCTCGTCGTGGGTCAGCCCCTGCCACTCCCCCGCGTACGTCTCGCGCAGCGCGGCGTCGTGGGCGACGTCGTGGCCGGTGAGCGCGGCGAGCTCGGCAGCGGTGGCCGCCGCCCGCTTCAGGTCGGAGGCCACGACGGCGTCCGGCTCGAGCGCGGCGAGCAGCCGTGCGGCCCGGCGCGCCTGGGCGACGCCGGTCTCCGTCAGCTCGATGTCCGTCGAACCCTGGAAGCGGCGCTCCAGGTTCCAGGAGGTCTGGCCGTGGCGCCAGAGGACGATGCGGCGGCCGGTGCCGCCCCTGGTGGTGCTCAGCTCAGCTCACCGTCCGGTCCGTCGGGCAGGCCGGAGGCGTGGCCGACGGTGTCGACGCCGGTCAGGGCGGCGTGCTCGGCACCCTTGCCGCGGGTCTTCAGGGCGTCCTCGGGCAGCTCCAGCTCGGGGCAGTCCTTCCACAGCCGCTCCAGGGCGTAGAAGACCCGCTCCTCGCTGTGCTGGACGTGGACGACGATGTCGACGTAGTCCAGCAGGATCCAGCGCGCGTCGCGGTCGCCCTCGCGGCGGACCGGCTTGGCGCCGAGCTCCTTGAGCAGCCGCTCCTCGATCTCGTCGACGATCGACTTGACCTGGCGGTCGTTGGGCGCGGAGGCGAGCAGGAAGGCGTCGGTGATCGACAGCACGTCGCTGACGTCGTACGCGATGATGTCGTGCGCGAGCCGGTCGGCGGCCGCCTGAGCGGCGGTCTTGACGAGCTCGATGGAACGATCCGTGGCGGTCACAAGCAGGCTTTCGTCGGCGGTCCAGTACCCCTCCAGGGTCTCACGGACCGCCGACGACGCCGTCGGCCTTTTCCGGAGCGCCGCTAGCGGGCCCCCGGAACCTTGTAGTCCCGGCCCAGGACGACGGTGACGGCGGCCGCTCCGGCGGTGTCGCCCTTGCGGACCGAGCCGGCCGGCAGGCCCAGCGTCTTGGCCACCTCGGCGGCCGTCGCCTTCTGGGCGTCGTCGCCGTAGAGGACCTGCGACTTGTCCTGGTCCGGTGCCGTGGCGGCGCCCACGATGGCGTAGCCGCCGTTGGCGAGCACGATCCGGGCCGCCTCGGTGGCGTTCTTGCCGGAGCCGTCCCGCAGGGAGACCCGGGTGATCCCGTCCGCCTCGGGGGCGGTGACCTTGCCGCCGAGGATGTCCTTCACGACGCTGTCGCTCGCGCCGCCGGTCAGCGCGCCGTCCTCCTCCACCGGGAGCAGGGCCGTCTTGTAGGCGCCGAGCTTGGCGTGCTCGGCGAGCTTGGCCAGGGAGGCGCCGAGGTCCTTCTCCGGTAGCGAGGGGTCGAGGATCTGCTGGAGGGTCTCGATGGTGACCGTGGCGGCCGCGGGGTCGTCGGAGATCTTCCGCAGCACCCCGTACAGGACCTGGCCGAAGCGCTGGAGCTGCTTGGCGTCGGCCTCGCCGGGGGCCCGGTAGGTGGCGTAGGCGACCGCGGCGCGGCCGTTCAGCGTCTGCTTCTCGCCCTTCCTGACGAGCGGCTCGGCGCCGTCCTTGGGGGCGGGCACGTCGGTGTCGGTGTCGGTCTCGATGCCGCTGACGACCTCGACGAGGTTCTCCAGGTACGGGGTGTCCAGGCGCCAGGTCCCGGTGATCTTCGCGCCGAGGAGGTTGCCGATCGACTCCCGGGTGCCGCTGGAGCCGTCGTCCTCGACCGACTTGCCGAGGGTGGTCGCGGAGCCCTCGGCGTCGGCGACGACGACGGAGTTGGGGAGCAGGACCGTGGTGCCCTGGCGGGTGGTCGCGTTCTCCACGAGCAGGGCGGTGGAGGTGCCGCCGTTCGTGGTGTCGTGGAGGTGGACCACGATGGTGTCGCGCTTCTGGGGACCGGTCGCGGTGGCCCCCTTCCGCTCCGGGGCGGAGGTGCCGGGGAGCAGGCCGGCGGACCACAGGTAGCCGACGCCGCCGACGACGGCGAGCACGAGGACGACGACGAGCGCGACGATCCGGTTGCGCCCCCGGCGCCTGGCCTCCTCGCGTCGCTCCGAACGGCTCTCGATGAACTTGAGCCAGTCGATGACGTCCTCGGAGTCCTCGTCGGGCTCCTCGATGAACGAGAACTGCTCGGTGCGGTACTCGCGGTCGTCGCCGTCCGTACGGGACGGAGCAGGGCGCCCGGAGGCCGGCCGGTCGAAGGCGGACCGCTCGGAGGCGGGCCGCTGGCCGGGGACGCCGGGCGGGGCGGCGACGGGCGCGGCCGGGGCCTCGGGGACCGGCCGGACGGGCTCGGGCCGGGACTGGGCCTGCGGCTGCGGGGCCTGCGGCTGCTGCACCTGGGGCTGGACGGCCCACTCCTGCCCGGTGTCGTACTGCCCGCCCGTGTCGTACCGCTGCCCCGTGTCGTACTGCCGACCGGTGTCGTAGGAGGGGTAGGCGTAGCCCTGCTGCCCGTACGGGTCGTACGGGGACTGCGCCTGCGGCTGCTGCTCCTGGGACGGCTGCTGCTGGGCATAGGGGTCGTAGCCGTACGCCTGCTGCGACGGCTGTTGCTGCTGACCGCCGTACGGGTCGTAGTGCTGCGCGGGCTGCTGCTGCGCCTGCGGCTGCTGGTACACCGGCTGCCCGTACTCGTCGTAGCCGATGATCTGCGGCTGCGGTCGGTACGGATCGTACGGGTGCTGCTGGTCGTTCACCGGTGCCCCTCCCCGAAGCTCACTCGCCGCGGTACAACTGGCGCTTGTCGATGTAGCGCACCACGCCGTCCGGGACCAGATACCAGACGGGGTCCCCCTTCGCGACCCTCGCCCGGCAGTCGGTGGAGGAGATGGCGAGCGCGGGGATCTCGACGAGCGAGACCCCGCCCTTGGGCAGGCCGTCGTCGGTGAGGTCGTGGCCGGGGCGGGTGACGCCGATGAAGTGGGCGAGCGAGAAGAGTTCCTCCGCGTCGCGCCAGGTGAGGATCTGCGACAGCGCGTCGGCCCCGGTGATGAAGAAGAGGTCCGAGTCGCCGTTGAGGGAGTGCAGGTCCCTCAGGGTGTCGATGGTGTAGGTCGCGCCGCCGCGGTCGATGTCGATCCGGCTGACCGAGAACTGCGGGTTGGACGCCGTGGCGATGACCGTCATCAGATAGCGGTCCTCGGGCGCGGACACGGCCTTGTGGCTCTTCTGCCACGGCTGCCCGGTCGGCACGAACACCACCTCGTCCAGGTGGAACAGGGCGGCGACCTCGCTGGCCGCCACCAGGTGTCCGTGGTGGATCGGGTCGAAGGTTCCGCCCATCACACCGAGTCGGCGCTTGCCGCGCCCGCCAGTAGGCACTTCCTGCTCTCCCATGCGTGCAGAGCCTACTGGCACGGCAGCGGCCGCCGGATCAGCGGTGTCGGTTCAGCGGTCGCGGTTGAAGCGGGTGGTGATCCACAGCAGCAGCATGAGGGCACCGAAGGCGCCGAAGCCGGTGAGGTAGGGGCTGAGGCTTTCGTGGTTGCCGCCGTGCTCGGCGCCCTCGGCGAGGGTGACCAGGTGGGCGGCGGCGCTGTGGAGGCTCATCTTCGGCAGACCTATCGATCGGGGATGGGAGCGGAGACTTCGCGCACATCGTATGCGGGCCGTCCGGAGGCGCTCACGCCGACTCAGGCGTTCGCGTCGCGCTCCGCGTTGCCGTCCGCCCGGCCGGTACCACCCGGCACACCGGCACCGTCCGCCCCGTCGGCACCGTCCGCCCCGTCGGCACCACCCGTACCGCTCGCGCCGTCCGTACTGTCCGTACCGCCCGCACCGCTCGCGCCCGGCGCGTCACCCGAGCCACCCGCGTCACCCTCGTCGTCCGTGCGGTAGCCGCGCAGCAGGAACCAGGCGAGCAGGACTCCGCCCACGAGCGAGGCGAGCAGCACGATCCGGAGCGTGTCGCCGAGGCCCTGGCCCGCGGGGGCGGCGAGCAGCGCGGCAGCGGCGTCGGCGGTGGCGGCGGTGTCCGGCATGTCGGTCGTGCCCTTCGGTCGTCCTCGGTGCCCGAGTTATCCACAGGCCCCGCCACACGGTAGCGCCAGCACCTAGGCTGGGTGCAGTCAGGGGGACGAGCACCGACTCGTACGAACAGGGGGCATCCATGACCGAGAACGACCACGGGAGCGCGCCGAGCAGGCAGCGGCGGCGGTTCCCCGGCATCTCCTCGCGGGCCTACGAGCATCCGGCCGACCGCTCGGCGCTGGTGGCGCTGCGCAAGCTCAGCGGCTTCGACACGGCCTTCAAGGCGCTCAGCGGGCTGCTGCCGGAGCGCAGTCTGCGACTCCTCTACCTCTCGGACTCCGTCCGGGTGAGCGACGCGCAGTTCAGCCACCTCAACGACATGCTGCGGGACGCCTGTTACATCCTGGACCTGGAGAAGGTCCCGCCGATGTACGTGACGCAGGACCCGAAGCCCAACGCGATGTGCATCGGCCTGGACGAGCCGATCATCGTGCTCACCACCGGTCTGGTGGAGCTGCTCGACGAGGAGGAGATGCGGGCGGTCGTCGGCCACGAGGTCGGACACGCCCTCTCCGGGCACGCCGTGTACCGCACGGTCCTGCTGTTCCTCACCAACCTGGCGCTCAAGATCGCGTGGATCCCGCTGGGGACGGTCGCGATCACGGCCATCGTGACGGCGCTGCGCGAGTGGTTCCGCAAGTCGGAGCTCTCCGCCGACCGAGCAGGGCTCCTCGTCGGGCAGGACGTGCGGGCCTCGATGCGCGGCCTGATGAAGATCGCCGGAGGCAACCACCTGCACGAGATGAACGTGGACGCGTTCCTCGCCCAGGCCGACGAGTACGAGAAGGCCGGGGACCTGCGGGACTCGGTCCTGAAGATCCTCAACGTGCTGCCGCGCTCGCACCCCTTCACCGCCGTCCGCGCGGCGGAGCTGAAGAAGTGGTCGGAGAGCCGCGACTTCCAGCGGATCATGGACGGGCACTACCCGAAGCGCTCGGAGGACAAGGACGCCTCGGTCTCGGACTCCTTCCGCGAGTCGGCGGGGCACTACGCCGAGACCGTGCGGACCAGCAAGGATCCCCTCTTCAAGCTGGTCGGGGACATAGCCGGCGGCGCCGGTGACCTGGCGGGCGACCTGGGCGGCCGGCTGCGCAACCGGTTCGGCGGCCAGGGTTCCCCGAAGACGGACGGCGGCGCGGCCGGGGACGGCGGGGCGACCGGGGGCAAGGCCTCGGGCGGCAAGGACTCCGGCGGCAGGGCCTCGGCCGGGGACGACGACGCGCGGGGCGACGCCGGGGACGGTCAGAGCGAGGGCTGAGCCTTCGGCGCCAGCGCTCCGCACAGCGAGGGGGCGGCGGGCCGGTCGGTGGCGTACGGGTCGGTGACCGCCGGGCCGCCGTCCGCCCCGGGGGCCCGCGCTCCCGCCAGGAGCGGCTTCAGGGCGCCCGTGGTGTCCGCGTCGCAGGCCTGCGGTCCGGCCTCCGAGGTGCTGCTCAGGAGTTCGGCGCGGTGCGCCCGCAGGTCCTCGCGGTCGAAGCGGAAGTGCACCACGCGGTGGACGGTGAAGAGGGACGCCGTGGCGACAGGACCGGTGCCCCGGACGGCCGGGCGGAGCGCGTAGGTGTACGTGTGGTCCGCCGTGACGTCCAGGGTGTCGGGCCCGGTCTCCTCGAAGCGGAGGGTGCCCCGCACCCGGGCGGCGGGGTCCGCGAGGGCGACCTCCTGCGGGTCGAAGCGGACGAGCCAGGCGGCGGGGGCGTGCCGGCCGTCGTCGGCGGGCGACTCGACGCTCCGGTCGAACTGTTCCAGCTGGTCGGGGTCGAGCAGCAGGCGTACGGGCCGCACGGTGGCCCCGGTCAGGACGTCGGGCTCCAGGGAGGAGGCCACCAGGTAGTCCTTGGCGATGCCGAGGGCGGCGACGACCTGGCTCTCGGCGAAGTGCATGGTGCGCCCGGCGACCGGCAGGTCGATGCCGGCGGCCCCGGCGCGGTACTCGGCGGCCGGGCTGTGGGCGAAGAGCCGCGCGGGCTCGCCGCCGGGGACCGGGTCCCGGGGGGCGAGCCGGACCACGGTGGTCCGCAGGGGTTCGGCGCGCTGGTCGACGGGGGGCTGGTAGGGGTTGCGGACGCCCAGGTAGATGGCGGTGCCGAAGGCGAGGAGGACCAGCAGGACCAGCAGGACGGCCTGGCGGGAGCCGCTCCGGACCGTCCCGGAGGGGAGGCTGCGGACGGCCTGGGCGTGCTCGCCCATCCGTTCCCGGGCGGAGAACTCCTGGAGGCGGGCAGCACGGACGAACGCCTCGTCGAAGACGACGGATCGGTACTCGTCCTCACCACCGCCGGGGAACCCCTCGGGCATCCCCTCAGGCGGGTCGCCACGCCCTGCCATACCTTCAGGGTAGGTCTGCGGGGGCTTCGGTAAACGCCCAGGTACACGACAAGTTCCGAAGAATTCCGCCATCGGGGCGGCGGGGGCCCGAGACGGCCCCGGCACGCTCCCGGTTCGGGACCGGTTCGGAGACGGTTCAGGTCCTATTCGGGTCCGAACCGGATCCGATTCGGGTCCGATTCGGGTCCGGGAGGCCGGTGGGGGCTATCCGGGGGACGTGGAGCGTCCGACGGGGGCGTGGGCCGCCGGCGGGGCCGGGTTCGGGCTCGGCGCGTCGACCCCGGTGGTGGCCGGCGGCGGGACCTGGTCCTGGCGGTTGGCGGAGGCGCCCCGGTAGACGGCGCTGAAGGCGAGGGCGACCATGCCGACCCCCATGACGAGGGCGAGGACCCAGGCGACGGGCCGGTGCCAGCGGGCGCTGCCCCGGTAGGGGCGCAGGGCGCCGCCGTGGGGGCCGTAGGGGCTGTCGTCGTCGCCGATGTCGTCGGGCTCGTAGGTGAGCCCCAACGGGTCGTGGCCGTCCCCGTAGGGGTCGTCGTCGGCCGGTCCGCCGCCCGCGCGGGCGCGGGCCGCCTCGGCCTCGGCACGGGCCTGGGCGGCGGCGAGGAGCCGCTCGATCGCGGTCGGCTCGTGGACGGTGGCGGCCCGGACGAACTCCTCGTCGAAGACCACGGCGGCGTGGACCTCGTCAGCGCCTCCGCGGTCGACAGAGTCCTCGGGGTCTCCGCCGTTCTGGAACGGCCTGTCCCCCACGTCGTCCGGCACGGAATCAGAGTAGACCCGGGAGGGGGTTTTGGGCAGGGAGAGTGCGAACCCTCCCCGTCCGTACCGAAAGACCGTCGTACCGAAGACCGGCCCGTACCGGGAGGGGGTGTTACCGCACGTGACCGTCGCCGGTGACGATGTACTTGGTCGAGGTCAGCTCGGGAAGGCCCATGGGGCCCCGGGCGTGCAGCTTCTGGGTGGAGATGCCGATCTCGGCGCCGAAGCCGAACTGGCCGCCGTCCGTGAAGCGGGTGGAGGCGTTCACGGCGACCGTGGTGGAGTCGACCAGCTGGGTGAAGCGGCGGGCCGCGGCCTGCGAGGTGGTGACGATCGCCTCGGTGTGACCGGAGGACCACGTCCGGATGTGCTCGACGGCCTGGTCCAGGGAGTCGACGACGGCGGCGGCGATGTCGTACGAGAGGTACTCGGTCTCCCAGTCCTCCGGGGTGGCCGGGACGACGGTGGCCTTGGAGCCCTCGGCGAGGGCGAGGGTCCGCTCGTCGGCGTGGACGGTGACGCCGGCCTCGGCGAGGGCGTCGAGGGCCCGGGGCAGGAAGGCCTCGGCGACGTCCTGGTGGACGAGGAGGGTCTCGGCGGCGTTGCAGACGCTGACCCGGTGGGCCTTGGAGTTGATCAGGACGTCCACGGCCATGTCGAGGTCGGTGTCGGCGTCGACGTAGACGTGGCAGTTGCCGGTGCCGGTCTCGATGACCGGGACGGTGGACTCCTCGACGACGGTCCTGATCAGGGAGGCGCCGCCGCGCGGGATGAGGACGTCGACGAGGCCGCGGGCGCGCATCAGCTCGCGGACCGACTCGCGGGACTCGCCGGGGACGAGCTGGATCGCGTCGGCGGGCAGTCCGGCGCCCCCGACGGCGTCGCGCAGCACGGTCACCAGGGCGGTGTTGGAGGCGTACGCGGAGGAGGAGCCGCGGAGGAGGACGGCGTTGCCGGACTTGAGGCAGAGGGCGGCGGCGTCGACGGTGACGTTCGGGCGGGCCTCGTAGATGATGCCGACGACGCCGAGGGGGACGCGGACCTGGCGCAGGTCGATGCCGTTGGGGAGGGTCGAGCCCCGGACGACCTCGCCGACGGGGTCGGGCAGCGCGGCCACGTCGCGGACGTCGGCGGCGATGGCCCGGACGCGCTCCGGGGTGAGGGTGAGCCGGTCGACGATGGCCTCGCTGGTCCCGGCCTCGCGGGCCTCGGCGATGTCCACGGCGTTGGCCTCGACGATCTCGGCGGTGCGCACTTCGAGGGCGTCCGCGATCGCGAGGAGGGCCTCGTCCTTGACCGCGCGCGGGAGTGGCGCGATTTCGGCGGCGGCGCCACGGGCCAGGCGGGCGGCCCGGGTGACCGGGGAGAGGTTGTCGAGGGGCGTGAGCGAGGTCATGTCCGCAGGGTACTGGCACCCCCGCGGACATCCCTCACGTATCCCGCACTCCGAGACGTACCCCTGGACACGTCCTGGGGCGTATCCCTGGGCACGTCCCGGGACGTGTCCCCGGACGCGTCCGGGGGCACATCGCGGTCGTCGTCGTTCCCGGCGGGTCCGCCCCTCAGTAGGGGTGGACGCCGACCGGGGCGGCGGGCGGCGGGCCGTAGCCCTCCGCGATCCGCTGGTGGTAGGTCTCGCGGTCGATGACCTCCAGACCCACGATCTCCCAGGGCGGCAGCTTGGCGGTCTGCCGGTGCTCGCCCCACAGGCGCAGGGCGACGGCCGCCGCGTCGTGCAGGTCGCGGGCCTCCTCCCAGTACCGGATCTCGGCGTGATCGTTGGCGTAACGGCTGGTCAGCAGGAAGGGGTGGTCGTGGGCCAGCTGTTCCAGCCCCCGGCGCACCTCCTTCAGCGGCGACTCCACGCCCGACACGCTGAGGGTGATGTGCCAGAGCTTGGACACGGGCCGCTCCTCGGCGCGTGCCTCCCGTGTCTCGCGTACCTCGCGTGTGTCGGTGGTGGTCTCGGTCTTCCTGTCCGTGGACCTGTCCCGTGCCTCGTCGAAGTCGGCTCCGGCCTCGACACTGGTCAGGGCGCGTTCGGCAGTCCCACGGGGCGGCGCCCCTGGGCGCGCTCGTCTCACCGGCGGCCTCCTGTGTGATGCGTGTGGTGCTGTACCCCGCCTTGCTCTTAACCCCCGGGACAAAGTTGACCAGTCCGAGGGGGTACTTGGGGCGGTTTTGGTGAACGTCCCTTCCGGATGGCCGCAGTTTCAGCCGTTTCGGCGGGTGGTGTTCGACGGATGGCGTACGGTGCCCGGCGTGCGGCCGGTGACGCGTCCGGCACGGGACGCGTACGGCCGGTGACGCGTTCAGGCGATGACCACCAGGTCGTCGCGGTGGACGATCTCGCGCTCGTACTCCGGGCCCAGTTCCTTGGCGAGCTCGTGGGTGGAGCGGCCGAGCATCCGGGGGATCTCCTTGGCGTCGAAGTTGACGAGGCCGCGGGCGACGGCCCGGCCGGCGGCGTCGCGCAGCTCGACCGGGTCACCGGCCACGAAGTCGCCCTCGACGCCCGCGAGACCGGCCGCGAGCAGGGACTTCTTGCCCTCGACGACGGCGCGGACGGCCCCGTCGTCGAGGGTGAGGGAGCCCTGCGGGGTGGAGGCGTGGGCGAGCCAGAGGAGCCGGTCGGCGGAGCGGCGGCCGGTGCGGTGGAAGTACGTGCCGGTGTCCCGGCCGGCGAGGGCGTCGGCGGCGCGGCTCGCGGAGGTGAGGACGACGGGGATGCCGGCGGCGGCGGCGATCCGGGCCGCCTCGACCTTGGTGACCATGCCGCCGGTGCCGACGCCCGCCTTGCCGGCCGAGCCGATCTCGACGTGGGCGATGTCCTCGGGGCCCGCGACCTCGGCGATCCTCGACGTGCCGGGCTTGGACGGGTCGCCGTCGTAGAGCCCGTCGACGTCGGAGAGCAGCACGAGCAGGTCGGCGCGGACGAGGTGGGCGACGAGGGCGGCGAGCCGGTCGTTGTCGCCGAAGCGGATCTCGTCGGTGGCGACGGTGTCGTTCTCGTTGACGACGGGCAGCGCGCCCATGGTGAGGAGCTGGTCCAGGGTCCGGTACGCGTTGCGGTAGTGGGCGCGCCGGCTGGTGTCGTCGGTGGTGAGGAGGACCTGGCCGACGCGGACGCCGTAGCGGGCGAAGGAGGCGGTGTAGCGGGCGACGAGCAGGCCCTGGCCGACGCTGGCGGCGGCCTGCTGGCGGGCCAGGTCCTTGGGGCGGCGGGTGAGGCCGAGCGGGGCGAGGCCCGCGGCGATGGCGCCGGAGGAGACGAGGACGATCTCCTTCTCGCCGCCGCTGCGGACCTTGGCGAGCACGTCCACGAGGGCGTCGACCCGGTCGGCGTCGAGGCCTCCGGAGGCGGTGGTGAGGGAGGAGGAGCCGACCTTGACGACGATCCTGCGGGCCTCCGTCACGTACTGCCTCGACACGTGCTGCCTCGACCTGTCCGTCTGACCCGTCACCTGCGTCGTCACCTGCGTCGTCCTCACTCGGCCGTTCCTGCGCGCCGCGCGCTCGACGCCGCGGCTGCCAGGCAATCTACGCGAGCCGGGAGGGCTGCCGCTCGTCCGTTTCGCTCCCCGGACCGGCCGCGCCGGGGCCCCGGCCGGTGCCGCGGGGCACCAGGATCCGCTGGGAGATCAGATAGGTGAAGGGGATCGCGACGACGGCCGCCACGAGTGGCGCGATCCGGTCGTCCATTCCGGCCCAGGTGACGAGCGCGTACAGGCCGACGCTCTGCACCAGGTAGTTGGTGACGTTGGTGAGGGGGAAGAGGGCGAACTTCTTCCAGGTGGGGCGGGTGCGGTAGGTGAAGTAGGTGTTGAGGAAGAAGGAGCCGACCATGCTGAGGAGGAAGGCGAGGGAGTACGCGGCGAAGTACGGCATCCACGGGTGGAGGAGCAGGTAACAGCCGAAGAACGTGCCGGTGTTGACGCCGCCGACCAGGGCGAAGCGGAAGATCTCCGCGAGCCGCGCCCGCCGTCCCTGCCCGCGCGCCTTCTCCTGCGTCTGCCCCGCAGGGCCGGCCCCCCCGTTCCGGCCCGCCCCCATCAGCGCTCCCTCTCCGCCGTGGTGACCCGGATGCGTTCGGCGGCGGCGCGTTCGGCGGCCGCGCGGCCGAAGGAGCGGTGGGTCTCCTTCACGAGGAAGTGCGGCCGGCGCTTGGTCTCGTAGTAGATGCGCCCGATGTACTCGCCGATCAGCCCCAGCATGACCATCTGCACGCCCCCGAGCCCCACGATGATCGCGACCAGGGTGACGTAACCGGGGGCGGTGACGCCCTGGGAGAGGGCGGCGGCCGTCACCCAGACCGCGTACACGGCGGCGAGTCCGGTCAGCATCAGGCCGAGCCAGAGGGCGATGCGCAGCGGACGGTTGTTGAAGGAGATCAGCCCGTCCATGCCGTAGTTGACCAGGGAGCTGAACTTCCACTTCGTCTCGCCGGCCTCGCGCGCGGCGTTCTGGTAGTCGAAGGTGACGGTGTCGAAGCCGATCCAGGAGAACAGCCCCTTGGAGAAGCGGTTGTACTCGGGCAGTGACAGCAGGGCGTCGACGGCGGGGCGGGAGAGCAGCCGGAAGTCCCCGACGCCGTCGGTGAGTTCCACGTCCACCCAGCGGTTGACGGCCCGGTAGTAGACGCGGCTGAGGGCGGTGCGGACCTTCTTGTCCCCGTCGCGGGTGCGCCGCGCCATCACCTGGTCGTGGCCCTGGTGGTAGAGGTCCAGCATCCGTCCGAGCAGCTCGGGCGGGTGCTGGAGGTCGGCGTCCATGATGACCACGGCGTCGCCCGCGGACTTGCGCAGGCCCGCGAGCATGGCGGCCTCCTTGCCGAAGTTGCGGCTGAAGGAGGCGTACTGGGTGCGGTGCGGGTGCCGGGCGGCGATCTCCCGGAGCTTGCCCAGCGTTCCGTCGGAGCTTCCGTCGTCCACGTAACAGATCTCGTAGCCGACCGGGAGGGCGTCGAGCACCTGGCGCATCCGCGCGTCGAACCGCTCGACGACGTCCTCCTCGTTGAAGCAGGGGACGACGACGGAAAGCCTGGTCATGGAACGGTCACTCCAGAGGGATGGGCAAGCGTACGTCCTGAAGGACCACCACCGAACTCGCCTTCGAGCAGCGGGGCCACGGTACGGAGCGACGGTGGCGATCCGGCGTCCTGCGAGTGGCCGCGCCCGGTCGGCATGTCGTCCATGCAGCAAAGCATGGGGGCAAGATATTGGTATACGCGGCATTTTCACTCGCCGGTCACCCATAGGGGCGACCGGGGGCCACCTCGGGCCAGGGGGATCGATCACCGGTGAGCAGGACGACCATCTCGGAGCGCGGCGAGGCACCCGTACCGGAGGACGGAGCGGGGGACGGCGCCGCCGGAAGGGCCGGGAAGGGCGGTCTCGCACGGGCTTCGGGCGCGGTCGCGCTCGTCGTCGCCGCCGGTTCGGCGGCGCTGCTCTCGGTCGGCGCCTTCCTCGGCCTCTACGTGCGCCCCACGTCCGACGACTGGTGCGCCCTCTGGAAGACGCGGGACATGGGCGTCCTGGGGATCGCTTCGGACTTCTACCTCACCCAGAACGGCCGCGTCACCAACGCCTTCCTGACCGGTCTGATCTACTCCGACGGCACACGAGGGCCGAAACTGCTGCCCGCCTTCCTGGTGGTGGCGCTGGGCGCGGTGCTGTTCCTCCTCGCCCGGGAGGCGCTACGGGCGCTGCGCCTGCCGTTCCCGGCGGTGGCGGCCGCGGCGGCGGTCCTGGTCCTCGAAGCACTGCTGTTCTTCGCGGGGACCCGCTCGTACCAGGTGCTGCTCTGGGCGCCGGCGACCATCTCCCACACCCTGCCGAGTCTGATCGGCCTCTGGGCCGTGCTCGGCGCCGTGTGGGCCGCGCGGAGCGGGCGGCGGTGGGCCCGGGCCGCCTCGACGGGCGCGGCCCTCCTGACCGGGACGGCGATCGGTATGCTCAGCGAGCCGTTCGCCCTGGTGGGCGGGGCGATCGCGGCCTCCGTGGGACTTCTGTGCCTGCCCCGGTTCGGCTGGGCGGAGAACCGGTACGTCTCGACGTGGTGCGCGGCGGCCTGCCTGGGGATCGCCGCGGGCCTGGTCCTGCTCTCCACGTCGCCCGGTGCGCGGTGGCGCCGCGCCCAGCATCCGCCGGAGCCGCTGTCGGCGGCGGAGGTGGGAGAGACGTTCCACGACTGGTGGCGCGTCTGGCAGACCGCCGGGGGCCAGTGGGCATACCTGGGGGCCGTCACCGCGGGGGTGCTCCTGGGCCTGGGCGCGGCCTTCCTCCGCACCCGGACCCGCACCCGGACCCGCGCTCGGACCCGGCCCCGCGCCCTCGCCGCTGTTCGCGTCCCTCCGGCCGCCGGGCCGTCCCGGCGCCCGGTGCTCCTGGTCGCGGCGCTTTCGCCGCTGCCGCTGATCGCCCTCGCGAGTCTGGCCGTCGTCTACGGCCTGCGCAGCGGATACGGCGTGACCGGCTGGACGTACGCCCGCACCTGGACGAGCTTCCTCGTCCCGTTCCTGCTGACGCTCTGCGCGTACGGCGCCGGGCTCGGCCTCCTGCTGGGGCGCCGCCTCACCACCGACCCCGAGCCCGGCACTGCCCCCGAGCCCGGCACCACCCCTGGATCCGGCACCGCCTCCCGGACGACGGTGGCGCGCGTCACGGCCCTCGTCGCCGCGGGCGCGTCCACCCTCGTCTGCGTCGCCGCCCTGGTGTCCCCGGTGCAGGACCTGACGACCACGACCGTGGCCCGGAGCCTCGCCTGGGACCGGCAGGACGCCCGCGTCCGCTCCGAGGCCGCGGACGGCGCCCGCGAGGCGACCTACCGCCCACTGCCGATCGGGCACCTGGCCGAACCGTTCTTCACCACCGCCTATCCGAGGGACTGGGTGGCCCAGTGCGCCTCCCGGTACTACGGCGTGAGCCGAATCACCCGGCCCTGAGGAATCGACCCATCGGCGGGATGTGTTCCTGATCACCCGACCGGGTGGGGTATGGGTTGATCTGCGGTGGATTCCGGCCCGCGTTCCGCGGTACGACGGCATCCCGCCGTACGGCGGACTCCCGCTCCGCCCCGCCGGTTGCGGCGCGTTCGCTTCCGAACGGGTAACGATGGGGGGCGAGCGCTCCCGCCCCGGCCGGAGACCGGGACGAACAGCTTGCTCGCACCAGGTAGCTTGGGTGTGTCTGAAGGAATGAAAAGTGGATCGAGGTGCCAGTGCCTGACGTCTCAGTGATCGTCATCGCCTACAACGATGCGGAGCGTCTTCCGGCTGCTGTCCAGTCCGTACTGGACCAGACCCTGAAGAGCATCGAAGTGGTGATCGTCGACGACTGCAGCAGCGACGACACTTTCACGGTCGCCCAGAACCTGGCAGCTGCGCACCCCGACCTGGTCCGTGCGTACCAGCTGCCCGAGAACAGCGGTGCGGGCGGCGAGCCCCGCAACGTCGGCATCGGCCACGCGCGGGGCCGCTACGTCATGTTCCTCGACAGTGACGACGTGCTGGAGCTCAACGCCTGCCTCAACATGGTCTCGGCCGCGGAGGAGACCGAGGCCGACATGGTCTCGGGCCTGTGCGTGCGTCTCCACAAGGACACCGCCAACCAGAAGCGCGACGAGTGGTACTCCTGGCTCTACCGCCAGACGCGCACGCTCGAATCGATCACCGAGCTCCCCGATCTCTTCGTCTGGGACACGCTCTCGACCAACAAGTGCTACCGGCGCGACTTCCTCCTGGAGAACGACCTCCGCTTCCCCAAGGGGATGTTCTACGAGGACCTGATGTTCATCGCGGAGGCGTACCTCGCCGCGAAGAGGATCACCCTCATCCCGAACCAGGTCTATTTCTGGCACGTCCACCAGAACGCCCAGGTCAAGTCGGTGACCAACAGCCGTCACGAGATGACGAACTACATCCACCGGCTGGAGATCCACCGCCGGATCGACGCGCTGCTCGACGAGCACGGCATGACCGAGCTCCGGCAGGCGAAGGACGTCAAGTTCCTCAAGCACGACCTGGTCCTCCACCTCCGCGACCTGCCCTTCCGTGACGAATCCTTCCGTCGCGAATTCGCCGAGCTCTCCCGCGGCTACCTCCAGGAGCTGGACCGCGAGGCGTACTTCAGGGCCCAGCCGATCCAGTCGATCTGCGCGTACCTGCTGGAGAAGGGCGACTGGGGCAACCTGCTGCCCGCCGTGGACACGCTGTTCCACCGCGACAAGGTGTCCGCGCCGCTCTTCGAGGAGGACGAGCGCGTCTACTGGTGCGCCGATCACCTCGACGACGAGTTCGGCCGCAGGGTCCTCGACGTCACCGACTTCGGGTACCACAAGAAGCCGATCGGCAAGCTCTTCCTGCGCAACCTGCTGACCACGTACGAGCAGTCCGGGGGCACCGTCCGGCTCACCGGCCGGATCAACAACCCGCTCGGCGTCATCACGCCCGAGGCCCGGCTCGAAGGACGCCTGGAGTTCCGGGCGCGCCGCCGCAGCCTGCAGACCTTCGTCTTCCCCGTCAAGACGCTCCGCCACGACGGCCGGAGCATCCACTGGGAGGCCGAGGCCGACCTCAGCGCCGGACTGCGCCCGCTCGGCGTCATCGACTCCGTCTGGGACGTCCGGCTCGACCTGGACGTCGACGGGGAGCGCACACGGACCCGGCTCACCATCGAGGATCCCGACCTCGGCGGCGAGGCCTTCCCGATCAAGCCCCGGCTGACCCGTCTGGTCGCCGACCGCATAGAACCGCACGCCACCGCCAAGGGCCACCTCGCCTTCCGCCTGGTGTCCAGCCGGCAGAACAGCGAGCGGATCGAGGAGCTGATCCTGCGCGGGGTGCGCGGCAGGCCCGGCAAGCTGGCGAAGTCCGGCTACCGCAAGGCCAAGGAACTGCGCAAGACCCTCAAGTCCGACGAGACGAAGCTGCGGCTCTACCACGAGGTCTACAGCCGGCTGCCCGTGAAGAAGCGGACCGTCGTCTTCGAGAGCCACCTCGGCAAGCAGTACAGCGACAGCCCGCGCGCGATCTACGAGGAGATGATCCGGCAGGGCCTCGAATTCGAGGCCATCTGGTCATACACGGGGACGCCGACCGGCTTCCCCGAGGGCGTCGAGCTGGTGCGCCGCTGGTCGATGCCCTACCTGAAGGCCCTGGCGCGGGCCGAGTTCTGGGTGGACAACCAGAGCTACCCGCTCCGTCTCGCCAAGCGCCCCGAGACCACGTACATCCAGACCTGGCACGGCTCCGCCCTGAAGAAGATGGGCTTCGACCAGCCCTCCCTCAAGGCGAAGACCCGTCAGCAGCAGGCGGCGGAGCAGAAGTACCTGGACCGCTTCGACCACTTCCTGGTGCGCACGGAGCACGACGCCCGGACACTGGCCAAGGCCTTCAGGCTGAAGGACCAGGTGCTGCTGCGCTCCGGCTACCCGCGCAACGACGTGCTCGTCCAGACGCGGCTGCGCGAGGAGGAGACCGGCACCCGGGTGCGTGGACCGCTCGCCGAAGAGCTGGGCATCCCGGCGGACAAGACCGTCCTGCTGTACGCCCCCACGTTCCGTACGGCGGGCCGCGGGGCGAGCCGCTTCCAGCTGCCGTTCGACGTGGAGGCCTTCGCCGAGGAGTTCGGCGACCGCTACGTCCTGCTGGTGCGCGCGCACTACCTCAACCACGTGACGCTGCCGCCCGAGGTCGAGGGCAAGGTCATCGACGTCTCCAAGTACCACGACGTGATGCCGTTCATGGAGCTCGCCGACGCCCTGATCACGGACTACTCCTCCGTGATGTTCGACTACGCGCTGCTCGACCGGCCGATGCTCTTCTTCACGTACGACTACGAGGACTACGTCCACGAGGGCCGGGGCACCTACTTCGACCTGCTCGAGAAGGCCCCCGGACCCGTCTTCCGCACGGAGGAGGAGTTCTACGGGGAGCTGCGGAACCTGGAGGCGCAGGACCGGGAGTACGCCGACGTCCGCAAGTGCTTCGTCGCGGAGTTCGGCGAGTACGACCGGGGCACCGCCGCCAAGACCATCGTCGACCAGTTCTTCTCGCCCCGGTGGAGCCGTTGATGTCCAACCCGACCAGCACCCTGACGACCGAACCCGGGACCGCGCGGAACGCCGCCGGCACGCGGGACATCTTCATCGTCTCCAACAGCGTCGACGAGCTGGGCGGCATCACCAGCTGGTCGCACCAGGTGGCCCGCCTCTTCACGGAGCGCGGCCACACGGTCCACGTGGTGGGCGTGGTCCCCGTCCCCGAGAACCGGCGTGCCGATCTCGGCGGCGACCTGCCCTACCGGACCACCACGCTGTACGACGTCCACCCGCCGAGCCTCAAGCCGCTCCGCGGCCTCAAGGGCAAGCTCGATCTGGTCGAGCGCCGCCGCAGGGCCGCACGCGAGGCGGGCATGGCGGAGCAGGCCGCGAAGCTCACCCGGCTGTTCCGGGCCGCCCGCCCCGGCGCCGTCGTGATCGTGACGCAGGTGTGGGCCATGGAGTGGGTCGCGCTCGCGGACACCTCCGGGGCCCGGGTGATCGGCATGAGCCACGAGTCCTTCCAGACCTGCCGGGCGTCCTCGCGCTTCCACCGGGTCAAGAAGTACTACAAGGACGTCGACCGGATGCTCACGCTGACCCGCGAGGACGTCGACCTGTGGATCCGGCAGCGCTTCGACAACGTCGCCGCCATGCCGAACCCGCTGCCCTTCTTCCCCGACGAGCCGTCCCCCCGCACCGCCAAGCGGGTGGTCAGCATCGGGCGGCTGCACGAGGAGAAGGGCGTCGACATGCTCCTCGACGCCTGGGCCGAGGTCGCCCCCCGCCACCCCGACTGGACCCTGCGCGTGTACGGCTCCGGCGAGGAGGAGGAAGCGCTCAGGCAGCAGTGCGAGAGCCTGGGCCTCACGGGCTCGGTGGAGTGGATGGGGCGCACCAGCGACGTCCCGGGCGCACTCCGGGAGAGCTCGCTCTTCGCGCTCTCCTCGCGCGGCGAGGGCTTCCCCCTCGCTCTGATGGAGGCCATGGCCACCGCCGTGCCCTGTGTCGCCTTCAACGTGGCTCCCGGTGTCCGGGAGATCATCACCGACGGCGAGAACGGCCTCCTCGTGGCGCCGGGCAACACCAGCGAGTTCGCGCGCCGGCTCGACGAGCTGATCTCGGACAAGGAACTGCGCGACGGCATGGGCGAGCGCGCCCGCGTCGACATCCAGCGGTACTCGGCCGACGAGGTCATGAACCGCTGGGAGAACCTCTTCGCCCTCCTGAGCGACTAGCCCCCGACCACCACGAGGAGCGCCCGGCCGGATGATCCGGCCGGGCGCTCCCGTGTGTGTCGTCGGTGGTCGCGGACCGGTCAGCCGCCGACCGGGACCGCGCGGTTCGCGACCCAGCCCTCCCAGGCCGAGCCGATCATGTCGCGGACGTCGTGGCGGGCCTTCCAGCCCAGCTCGGTGGCGATGCGGTCGGCGGAGGCCACGACCCGGGCGGGGTCGCCGGGGCGGCGCGGGGTGACGAGGGGCTCGGTGGTGTGGCCGGTGATCTCGTTGATCAGTGCCACCATCTCGGTGACGGAGACGCCTTCGCCGCGGCCGATGTTGACCGTCAGGTCGCGCGGCGCGCCCGCGTCGGCCCACTCCGCGAGCTTGCGCGCGGCGACGAGGTGCGCGTCGGCCAGGTCCTCGACGTGGATGTAGTCGCGGACGCAGGTGCCGTCGGGGGTGTCGTAGTCGTCGCCGAAGATCCGCGGGGCCTCCCCCGCGTCCAGACGCTCGAAGACCATCGGGACCAGGTTGAAGATCCCGGTGTCCGCCAGCTCGGGGGTCGCCGCGCCGGCCACGTTGAAGTAGCGCAGGCAGGCCGTGGAGATGCCGTGGGCGGCGCCGGTCGCGCGGACCAGCCACTCGCCCGCCAGCTTCGTCTCGCCGTACGGGCTCAGCGGCAGGCAGGGGGTCTCCTCGGTGACGAGGTCGACGTCCGGCATCCCGTAGACGGAGGCGGAGGAGGAGAAGAGGAAGTTGCGCACGCCGGCGGCGGCGACGGCCTCCAGGAGGACCGTGAGACCGGTGACGTTCTCCCGGTAGTAGTGCAGCGGCAGTTCGACGGACTCGCCGACCTGCTTCTTGGCTGCGAGGTGGACGACGCCGGTCACGCCGTGCTCGGCGATCGTGCGGTCCAGGACCTCGCGGTCGAGCGTCGAACCGACCACCAGGGGCACGCCCTCCGGCACCCGCGACTCGTAGCCCGTGGACAGGTCGTCGAGGACGACGACCCGCTCGCCCGCCCGCGTCATGGCGCGGACCACGTGCGAGCCGATGTATCCGGCGCCGCCGGTGATCAGATAAGTCATAGCGCCCAAACCTTTCACTGAGAACTGCGGACGAGCCGGCGGATCCGGGCTCCGACCGCCCGGAAACCGTCCCGGGCACCGGGCGCGATCCGTACCGCCAGCGAGCCGTTCGCCGTGGCGTACTGCTGCACCAGGAGTACACCGTAGCGGCTGCTCGGAAGGACCGACCGCCTCTGGGATCCGTCCGGCGGCCGGAGAGAGGTGGTGTACGACTCGCCGCTCGCACAGGTCACCGTGGCGGTGACGTCCCACATCTGGACGCCCTGACGGCCGCGCCGCCGCCCGGCTCCGGCAAGTCCGGTGAACCGGACGGGGACCCGGGCCGTCCAGCCGCCCGCCGTCCCCTCGGACCCGGTCACGGGGCTCAGTTCGACCCGTTCGGTGCGGGCGGGCTCGGTGTCGCCGCGCGGCAGGAAGGCGAGTTCGGCGGTGCGGGGGCGAGCCTCGGCCAGCCGTCCGTACAGGTCCCGAACCGTGAAGCGCAGGTCGCCGCCGTCTCCGGTGCGCAGGACGGCGTCGACGACGAGCGGCAGCTCGTCCAGCGGCAGCCGGTCCATGCCGTCGAGGCGGGCCTCCGGCAGGTCGTCGGACCAGACGGCGGCGGCCGGGGTGCCGGCGTACGGCGGGAGCAGCCGGGCCGGGGTGGCGCACAGCCGGGACAGCCGGAGCAGGTCGCGCGGCTCGTCGGCGGCCAGCAGGAAGCGGGCGGCCCAGCGGGCGGGGGCGGTGGCGGCGGCGATCTCCGGCTCCCGGAAGCCGGCCAGGTGCTCGCGGGTGATCCTCCACCACTCGACGCGGTGGGCGGCGTCGCGCAGTCGCAGGTCCCTGGCGTACATCCGGAGGTCGTGTTCGAGGAACTTGGTGCGACAGGCGGCGGCGAGTTCCGTCCGTCCCGCCTCCGCGAAGGTCTCGACGGCCGCGCGGTGGGCGGCGATCCGGGCCCGCCAGTTGGAGACGCCCTGCCGGTCGAGGGAGATCGACAGCCGGGCGGCGGTCCGGCGGACGTGCCAGACGTAGACGGTGTCGGGGATCACGGCGACGCGGGGGGCGGCG
This sequence comes from Streptomyces sp. NPDC093071, assembly GCF_044754545.1. Classification (NCBI taxonomy): domain Bacteria; kingdom Bacillati; phylum Actinomycetota; class Actinomycetes; order Kitasatosporales; family Streptomycetaceae; genus Streptomyces; species Streptomyces sp. NPDC093071. The sequence goes on from NZ_JBIVPH010000003.1 coordinate 819,353, forward strand.
GCGTACACCCGGGCGGTGAAGAGGAAGTCCTCGTAGACGAACCGGCCGTCGGGGAAGCGGATGCCGTGCGCGTCGAGGAAGGCGCGGTCGTAGACCTTGTTGACGCAGAGGGTGTCGTGGACGAGGGGGCGCAGCTCCTCCGGCGTCTCCAGGACGGCCGGTTCCCGGTAGAGGCCGGGCTGCCAGCGCACGTCCCTGCCCTCGGGGAGTTCACGGCGCACGCAGACGCCGACGGCGACGGGGGCGCTGTGCCGCTCCGCGGCGGCGACCAGGGCCTCGGCGGCGCCGGCCGGCAGGACGTCGTCGCTGTCGAGGAACATGACGTACGGGGCGGTGGCGGCCCGGACGCCGTCGTTGCGCGGGGTGCCGCAGCCGCCGCTGTTCTCCGTGCGGTGCACCACCCGCAGCCGGGGGTGCAGGGCGGCGAGCTCGTCGAGCACCCGCGCCGTGCCGTCGCCGGAACAGTCGTCGACCGCCACGACCTCGGCCACCACGGGCCCCTGGTCGAGCGCGGACCTGATGGCCTCGCCGACCAGCTCCTCGTCGTTGTGGACGATGACGACGACGCTGAGCCTGCCTGCGGTCTCGGGCGGGGGAACGGTACTCACGCTCAGGATCCTACGGGAGCCCCCCGGCCCGGCCCGCGGCCGGTCGGGGGGCTCCCGACCTCGTCGGAACGGGCCGGGGGCCCGTCAGAACGGGTTGAACTCGTCGAACTCGCGCTGCGGGTCGGAGCGCTCGGCGTCGCGGTCGCGGCGGCGCTGGGCCGCGGGGCGGGGGGCCTCCAGGCGGTGGTCCTCGCCCCGGCGGCCGAGCATCTCGGCGCCGGCCATCATGCTGGGCTCCCAGTCGAAGACGACCGCGTTCTCCTCGGAGCCGATCGCGACGCCGTCGCCCGCGCGGGCGCCCGCCTTCATCAGGGCGTCCTCGACGCCGAGGCGGTTGAGGCGGTCGGCCAGGTAGCCCACGGCCTCGTCGTTGTTGAAGTCGGTCTGGCGGACCCAGCGCTCCGGCTTCTCGCCGCGCACCCGGTACACCTCCTCGGCCTCGTCGTACGTGACCGTGAAGCCGCTCTCGTCGACGGCCTTCGGGCGGATGACGATCCGGGTCGCCTCCTCCTTCGGCTTGGCCGCGCGCGCCTCGGCCACGATGCCGGCGAGGGCGAAGGAGAGCTCCTTCAGACCGGTGCGGGCCACGGCGGATACCTCGAACACCTGGTAGCCGCGCTCCTCCAGGTCCGGGCGGATCATGTCCGCGAGGTCCTGGCCGTCCGGGATGTCGATCTTGTTGAGGACGACGATCCGGGGCCGGTCCTCCAGGCCGCCGTACTGCCTCAGCTCCTCCTCGATGATGTCGAGGTCGGAGACCGGGTCGCGGTCGGACTCCAGCGTCGCCGTGTCCAGGACGTGGACGAGGACCGAGCAGCGCTCCACGTGGCGGAGGAACTCCAGGCCCAGGCCGCGGCCCTGGCTGGCGCCCGGAATCAGACCCGGGACGTCGGCGATGGTGTAGACGGTCGAACCGGCGGTGACGACGCCCAGGTTCGGGACGAGCGTGGTGAAGGGGTAGTCCGCGATCTTCGGCTTGGCGGCCGACAGGACCGAGATCAGCGAGGACTTGCCGGCGCTCGGGTAGCCGACGAGGGCCACGTCGGCGACGGTCTTGAGCTCCAGGACGACGTCCCGCGCCTCGCCGGGCTCGCCGAGGAGCGCGAAGCCGGGGGCCTTGCGGCGCGCGGAGGACAGCGCCGCGTTGCCGAGGCCGCCGCGGCCGCCCTGGCCCGCGACGAAGGTGGTGCCCTGGCCGACCAGGTCCGCGAGGACGTTGCCCTGCTTGTCGAGGACGACGGTGCCGTCGGGCACGGTCAGGACCAGGTCCTGGCCGTCCTTGCCGGAGCGGTTGTCACCGGCGCCGGGCTGGCCGTTGGTGGCCTTGCGGTGCGGGGAGTGGTGATAGTCGAGGAGCGTGGTGACCGCCTGGTCGACGACCAGGATCACGTCGCCGCCGCGGCCGCCGTTGCCGCCGTCGGGTCCGCCGAGCGGCTTGAACTTCTCCCGGTGAACGGAGGCGCAGCCGTGGCCTCCGTTACCCGCGGCGACGTGCAGCTCGACGCGGTCCACGAAGGTGGTCATGGGGGTGCCTCCATTGATGACGTTTATTACGTACGGAATGTCTATCTAGTAACACGCGAAAGGCGGACCCGCTTCCCTTGCCGGGAAGTGAGGTCCGCCTCCGCAAAAGATCCGATCAGGCGACCGGAACGATGTTCACGACCTTGCGGCCACGGTGGGTGCCGAACTGCACCGAACCGGCCTGCAGGGCGAACAGCGTGTCGTCGCCGCCACGGCCGACGCCCGCGCCGGGGTGGAAGTGGGTGCCGCGCTGGCGGACCAGGATCTCACCCGCGTTGACGACCTGACCGCCGAAGCGCTTCACGCCGAGCCGCTGGGCATTGGAGTCGCGCCCGTTCCGGGTGGACGATGCGCCCTTCTTGTGTGCCATGTCTCAGTCCCTCTTACTTCGCAGCCGCGGGGATACCGGTGACCTTGATCGCCGTGTACTGCTGACGGTGACCCTGGCGACGGCGGTAGCCGGTCTTGTTCTTGTAGCGCAGGATGTCGATCTTGGCGCCCTTGTGGTGGTCCACGACCTCGGCCGTGACCTTGATGCCGGCCAGGACCCACGGGTCGCTGGTCACGGCGTCGCCGTCGACAACGAGCAGGGTCGAGAGCTCGACCGTGTCGCCAACCTTGGCAGTGGAAATCTTGTCAACCTCAACGATGTCGCCGACAGCAACCTTGTGCTGGCGACCACCGCTGCGCACGATGGCGTACACGCGGATCTCTCTCTCACTCGGGATCGAAACCTCTGAAGCCAGCCGCTCACACGGGCCCGGGGGCCCGCGGCGTTCCGGAATCGGACGAGCGGCCTCTCCCGACGAGCGGGAGGGAGGTGCTCAGAGGCGCGGCGTCTCGACAGACACGCCGACGGTCTAGGTTACGGGCGGCCGACGCGGAGGGTCAAATTCGCCCGAGCGGTACGGGCCGCCCCCTCCGTCCGGGAGGAGGCGGCCCGCGCCCGCCGGTCAGTCCTGGGCCGGGGCGGAGGTCTTCTCCACCGCCTTCTTGGCCGTGGTCTTCTTGGCGGTCGTCGTCTTCTTCGCCGCGGTCTTCTTGGTCGCCGCCGTCTTCTTGGTGGCGGCCTTCTTCGCCGTGGCCTTCTTCGCCGTGGTCTTGCGCGCCGCCGTCTTCTTGGCGGGGGCGGGCTCGGCCTCGGCCTCGGGCTCGGCGGGCTCGGTCTCCGCGGCCGGGGTCGCGGCGACCACGACGACGGCGGCCTCCTCGGCGGCCGTGGGCGAACCGGCCGGGGCAGTGGCCTTGCGGACCACCCGGCGGCGGGCGCGCGGCGGGGCGGCCACGGGGGCCTCCTCGGCGGCGGACTCGGCGGCCGGCTCCGGGGCGGGCTCCTCGGCCACGACGGGCTCCGGCTCCGCGACCGGTGCCGCGACGGTCTCGGTCTCCACGACGGTGACCGGCTCGGCCGGCTCCGTGGTCGAGACGACCGGGGAGGTCGCCCGGCGGGTGGCACGGCGGCGGCCGCGCGGGGCCGGGGCGGCCGGCTCCTCGACCACGGTCTCCACCACGGCCTCGGTCTCCGCCACGGGAGCGGCCTCGGGCTCGACGGCCTCCGGACCGGCGGCCGGCTCGGCCACGGGCTCGGTCACGACGGCCTCCGTCACGGTCTCGACGACCGGGGCCGGGGCGACCGGCGTCGGGGCGACCGGCGTCGAGGCGACCGGAGCGGTCACCCGACGGGTCGCCCGGCGGCGGCCACGGCCACGCGTGGCGGCCGCCTCCGCCTCGGCGACGGAGCCGTACAGCTCCTCGTCCGGGGCGATCGGCACCGGCACGGCCACCGGGGCGGCCAGCTCCGCGGCGACCTCGGCCTCGGTCTCGACCTCCTGGGCCGCGTCCTCGGCGCCGGTCTCCACCGCCTCGGCGTGCTCGTGGACGTGTCCGTCCCCGCCGCGGCCGCGCTTCTTCGCGCGCTTGCCGCCGCCACCGCCGCCGGAGGTGGTCGGCTGCTCCATGTGCACGATGACGCCGCGCCCGTTGCAGTGGACGCAGGTCTCGGAGAAGGACTCCAGGAGGCCCTGGCCGACCCGCTTGCGGGTCATCTGGACCAGGCCGAGCGAGGTGACCTCGGCCACCTGGTGCTTGGTCCGGTCCCGGCCCAGGCACTCCAGGAGGCGGCGCAGCACCAGGTCGCGGTTGGACTCCAGGACCATGTCGATGAAGTCGATGACGACGATGCCGCCGAGGTCGCGCAGCCGCAGCTGGCGCACGATCTCCTCGGCCGCCTCCAGGTTGTTCCTGGTGACGGTCTCCTCCAGGTTGCCGCCCTGGCCGGTGAACTTGCCGGTGTTGACGTCGACGACGATCATCGCCTCGGTCTTGTCGATCACCAGCGAACCGCCGGACGGCAGCCAGACCTTGCGGTCGAGCGCCTTCATCAGCTGCTCGTCGATCCGGTACGTCGCGAAGACGTCGACCTCGCTCGTCCACTTGGACAGGCGGTCGGTCAGGTCCGGGGCGACGTGGCCGACGTACCCGTGGATGGTCTCCCACGCGTCGTCGCCGCTGACGATGACCTTGGAGAAGTCCTCGTTGAAGATGTCGCGGACGACCCGGACGGTCATGTCCGGCTCGCCGTAGAGCAGCGTCGGGGCGTTGCCGCTCTTCGCCTTCTTCTGGATGTCCTCCCACTGCGCCTGCAGGCGCTCGACGTCGCGGCGCAGCTCGTCCTCGCTCGCGCCCTCGGCGGCGGTGCGCACGATGACGCCCGCGTCCTCGGGGACGATCTTCTTGAGGATGGTCTTCAGGCGCGCGCGCTCGGTGTCGGGGAGCTTGCGGCTGATGCCGGTCATCGAGCCCTCGGGCACGTACACGAGGTAGCGGCCGGGCAGGGAGACCTGGCTGGTCAGACGGGCGCCCTTGTGGCCGATCGGGTCCTTCGTGACCTGGACGAGGACCGACTGGCCGGACTTGAGGGCGGACTCGATGCGGCGCGGGCCGTGGCCCATGCCGAGCGCCTCGAAGTTGACCTCGCCGGCGTACAGGACGGCGTTGCGGCCCTTGCCGATGTCGACGAAGGCGGCCTCCATGGACGGCAGGACGTTCTGGACCTTGCCCAGGTAGACGTTGCCGACGTACGAGGTGGCCTGCTCCTTGTTGACGTAGTGCTCGACGAGCACGTTGTCTTCCAGGACGCCGATCTGGGTGCGCTCGCCGCTCTGGCGGACGACCATGACGCGCTCGACGGCCTCGCGGCGGGCGAGGAACTCGGCCTCGGTGATGATCGGGACGCGGCGGCGGCCCTGCTCGCGGCCCTCGCGGCGGCGCTGCTTCTTGGCCTCCAGGCGGGTCGAGCCCTTGATGGACTGGACCTCGTCGGCGCCGGTGCCGGGCTCGGCCTTCTCGCGGGCCGGGCGGGGCTCGCGGACCTTGACGACCGTACGGACGCCGTCCTCGTCGCCCGTCTCGGCGTCGGCGGAGGCGTCCCCGCTGCGACGGCGGCGGCGACGGCGACGGCGGGAGCTGCTGGAGCCTCCGGCGAGGCCCTCGGAGTCCTCGGACTCCTCCTCGCCGTCCTCGGTCTCCTCGGACTCGTCCTCGGCGTGCGGCTCCTCGCCCTCCTCGGTCTCCTCGACCTCGGCGAGCTCACCGCGACGGCGACGGCGGCCGCCACGGCGACGGCGGCGGGAGGGACGGTCCTCGTACTCGTCCGTCTCCTCGGTCTCCTCCGCCTCCTCGGCCTCGTCGGCGGCGGCCTCGACCTCGGGCTCGTCGGCGACGGGCTCGCCGCGACGGCGGCGACGGCGGCGGGAGCCGGTCTCGGAAGCGGCGGCCGGGGCGGCCTCGGGGGTCTCCTCGGCCTCGACCGTCCCGACGGTCTCCTCCGTCTCGTCGACCTCGTCGGCCTCCGGCTCCGCGGGCACGGCGGCGGCGGCCGCGGCGGCCGTCTCCGGGGTCTGGAACATCGGCTCGGCGAACACCGGGGCCTGGAAGACGGCGACGGCGGGGCGCGCGGCACGGCGCGGCTCGCGGGCCGGGGCCGGCTCGGAGGTGAACTGCGGCGAGGTGACCCGGCGGCGGCCGCGACCGCGCGTGGCGGCGGTCTCGGCGGCGGCGACCTCGGTCTCGTCGGCGGCGATCTGCGCGACGGCGGCCTCGGGCAGCGACTCACCGGCGGCGGGCGTCTCGGCGACCGCCTCGGCGGCCGGCGTCTCGGCGACCGGCTCGGGAGAGGTGGCCTTGCGGGTGGCGCGGCGGCGAGTGCGCGGCGCGGGGGCGGCCTCGGCTTCGACCGGGGCGGCCTCGGGCGCGGCGGCCTGTGCGACCGGCTCGGCGGCGGGCGCGGCGGTCTCCTCCGGGGAGGTCACCGGCGCGGTGGCCTTACGGGTGGCACGGCGGCGGGTACGGGCCGGCGGAGCGGCCTCCTCGGCGGCCTCGGCGACCGGCTCGGCGGCCTCGGGCGCGGAAGGCGCGGAGGGAGCGGGGGCCTCGGCGGTCTCCGCCGGGGAGGTCACCGGAGCGGTGGCCTTACGGGTGGCACGGCGGCGGGCCGGGCGCGCCGGAGCGGCCTCGGGGGCCTCCTCGGCGGCCGGGGGCGCGGTCTCCGCGACCGGCTCGGGCGTCCGCGCCGGGGTCTCGGCCGGCGCTGTGGTCTCGACCGTCTCGACCGTCTCCGCCGTCTCCACGGCGGGCGCGGTGGCCTTGCGGGTGGCCCGGCGGCGGGTGCGCGGCGCGGGGGCGGCCTCGGCTTCGGCCGGGGCGGCCGGCTCGGGGGCCGACCGGGTGACCTCGACGGCCTCCGGCGCGTCGGCGGCCGGGGTCTCGGCGGTCGCGCCCGTCACCGGCGGACCGGCGGGGCGGGAAGCGGCGCGGCGCCTGCGGCGCGGCGGCAGCTTGTCACCGGGGGCATTGGTGTCTTCGTTGGACTCGGGCATCCGGGGTTCTCCCGTCACGCTCCCGGGCGCCGCGTCTGGTTCCGGTCCGGCGGCACGGTCACGCCTGGGGCGAGGTGCCGCCGTCCGGGGCGCGGGCGCCGCACGGGAGCTGTATGTCTGGCTCGCCGGTTCCGTACGCCCTGTGCGGACGGCCTGGCGAAAGTCTTCTGGTCAGTGCGCGGCCCGACCCAGGTGGCTCCCGAGTGCCAGGGCTGCGCTGCGACGACCGCTCCCTACGCGGTGTCCGTACCCGGCGCCGTCGCCGGGGCGGTCACGGCGGCCGTGGGTGAAGCGGCCGTGACTGCCTCGCGGTCGGGCGCGAGCGGGTCGGTCACCGTGCCGGACTCCTCGTCGAAGAGCCCCTGCGCCAGCCTGGTCACCGCGGCGGGGACCGGCGGCGCCAGGTCGGCCACAGCTCGGAGACCGGACAGGACGTCGTCGGGTCGTACGGCAGGTGTCACGTGCCGAACAACCAGCCGCAGTATCGCACAGGCGCTGTCCAGCGGCCCATCTTCCCGGGGGTCGCCCTGGGGACGGACGGCCGTCAGCTCGGTGACCGCGGAACGGGTGTCGAAGGTGCGGACGCCGTTCTTCGTCTTGCGCTGTACTTCCACGGTCTCGGCCGCGAGAAACGCCTCGACGGCCTTCTCCGCCGCCTCGGGGGCGACGCCTTCGAGGCGCAGCTCCCAGACGGAGGCGGTGAGCCGGTCGGCGAGGCCCGAGGTGCGGGCCTCGACGGCGTCGGTGATGTCGAGGCCGACCGGGAGGGACTCGTCGAGCAGGGCCCGCAGGGTCTCCGGGTCGCGGGCCTCGGTGAGGGCGATCTCCAGGTACTCGGCCTCGGAGCCGGTACCGGTCGGGGCGGCGTTGGCGTACGACACCTTGGGGTGGGGGGTGAAGCCGGCCGAGTACGCCATGGGCACCTCGGCGCGGCGCAGGGCGCGCTCGAAGGCGCGCTGGAAGTCACGGTGGCTGGTGAACCGGAGGCGGCCGCGCTTGGTGTAGCGCAGTCGGATGCGCTGCACCGCCGGTGCGGGCGGCGGGCCTTCGGGCTGTCGCTTGCCCAGTGGTTCTTCTCCTCGTTGCGGGGCGGCGCGGGCGTGCGCCGTCCACGAGATGTGCGGGTCGCCTCGGGGGGTCCGCCCGGTTCACCCCCGCTTCCGCAGGGAGATCTCGGGGGCGGGCACCGCGCCGGAGACGTTCGTTGTACTACCCAGAGTACGCGCCCGGGCCGCCTCCGGTTCCCGGGGCTCGACCGGCCGGACCGAGCCGACGAGCGCGCGCCAGGCGTCCCGGCGGGCCTCCCGGACGGTGGCGCGGGCGGCGGCGAGCGCGTCCTTCGCGGCGCGTCCCGCCTCGACGGCGGCCCGGCGGGCCGGGGCCCAGACGCCGTCCCGCACCCAGCGCCCGGCCGGCCGGACGACGGACGCCCAGACCCGGGCGACGGGCCGCGCGACGAGATTGCGGCCGCACCACCGGAGACCCCACCAGATCCGGACCAGGGGCCGTCCGAGCAGGTTCCACGCGAGCCACTTGAGTCCCCGGCCGACGGCCCGCGACACGAATCCGGCGACCCGCCAGCAGAGGGCGAGCGCGTCCCGCACCTCCCGTCCGACGGGCGCGAGGACCCGGGTCCAGAGCCAGACGGCGGGAACGGCGATCCCGTACCGGACGACGGGCACGACCACGTACCGCCACAGCCCGACCCACGGCCACACGAACAGCGCCCGGCCCAGCCGGGGAAGGAACCACCCGAGACCCCGCCCGGCCTGCCGGAAGCACCGGCCAAGACCCTGTCCCAGCGGGGTGAGCACGTGCCGGCCGAGCCAGACGGCGGGGACGGCGATCCCGTACCGGAGCAGGGGGACCAGGACGTACCGGAAGAGCGCGACGAGGGGGACGAGGAGCAGCTTCTCCAGGAGGAAAAGGCTGCCGGTGCCGAGCGGGGAGAGGACCCGGCGGTACAGCCACGCGGCGGGGACGGCGATCCCGTATCGGGCGACCGGCACCAGCACGTACCGCCACAGCCCGACCCACGGCCACACGAACAGCGCCCGGCCGAGCCGGGGAAGGAACCACCCGAGCCCCTCCCCCGCCGCCGAGAGGCCCCGGAGCAGCCCCCGCCCGGCCGGGCGCAGGAGCGCGCGGTACAGCCACGCGGCCGGGACGGCGATCCCGTACCGGGCCACCGGCACGACCACGTACCGCCACAACCCGACCCACGGCCACACGAGCACCGCCCTGAGCAGCCACACCAGCCCGCGGCCCACCGGTGCGAGGACCTCTCGGCACAACCACTCCAGCCCCCGGCCCACCGGTGCGAGGACCTTCCGGTACAGCCACTCCAGGCCACGGCCCGTCGGGCGGAGCAGGGTCCGGTCGAGGAGGCGGCCCGTGGCGGCGAGAACGTCCCAGACCATGCGGACCGGCAGGACGACCACGAGCACGACGATCCGGACCGGGATGCGGATCAGCGCAGGTGACGTCGGGTGTTCCATGCTCATGCCGAACATGACGCGACGGCCCGGCGGAGGGTTCACCCCTCGCGCCGGGCCGTCGCCCGGGTGACCTACTTGACGACCGTCAGCGGCAGCAGCTTCTTGCCGGTCGGGCCGATCTGGATGTGCGTGTCCATCTGGGGGCAGACGCCGCAGTCGAAGCACGGCGTCCAGCGGCAGTCCTCGACCTCGGTCTCGTCGAGGGCGTCCTGCCAGTCCTCCCAGAGCCAGTCCTTGTCGAGGCCGGAGTCCAGGTGGTCCCAGGGCAGGACCTCCTCGTAGGTGCGCTCGCGGGTGGTGTACCAGGCGACGTCCACGCCGTACTCGGGGAGCGTCTTCTCGGCGCAGGCCATCCAGCGGTCGTACGAGAAGTGCTCGCGCCAGCCGTCGAAGCGGCCGCCGTCCTCGTACACGGCGCGGATGACGGCGCCGAGGCGCCGGTCGCCGCGCGAGAGGAGGCCCTCGACGATGCCGGGCTTGCCGTCGTGGTAGCGGAAGCCGATCGAGCGGCCGTACTTCTTGTCGCCGCGGATCTTGTCGCGGAGCTTGCGCAGGCGCTCGTCCGTCTCCTCGGCCGAGAGCTGCGGGGCCCACTGGAAGGGGGTGTGCGGCTTGGGCACGAAGCCGCCGATGGAGACGGTGCAGCGGATGTCGTTCTGGCCGGAGACCTTGCGGCCCTCGGCGATCACGTTCATCGCCATGTCGGCGATCTGGAGGACGTCCTCGTCGGTCTCCGTCGGCAGGCCGCACATGAAGTACAGCTTCACCTGGCGCCAGCCGTTGCCGTACGCGGTGGAGACGGTCCGGATGAGGTCCTCCTCCGAGACCATCTTGTTGATGACCTTGCGCATCCGCTCGGAGCCGCCCTCGGGGGCGAAGGTCAGGCCGGAGCGGCGGCCGTTCCTGGTCAGCTCGTTGGCCAGGTCGACGTTGAAGGCGTCCACGCGGGTCGAGGGGAGGGACAGGCCCACCTTGTCCTCGGTGTAGCGGTCCGCGAGGCCCTTGGCGATCTCGCCGATCTCGGTGTGGTCCGCCGAGGAGAGGGAGAGGAGGCCGACCTCCTCGAAGCCCGTCGCCTTGAGGCCCTTCTCGACCATCTCGCCGATGCCGGTGATGCTTCGCTCCCGCACGGGGCGCGTGATCATGCCGGCCTGGCAGAAGCGGCAGCCGCGGGTGCAGCCGCGGAAGATCTCGACGGACATGCGCTCGTGGACGGTCTCCGCGAGCGGGACGAGGGGCTGCTTGGGGTACGGCCACTCGTCGAGGTCCATGACGGTGTGCTTGGAGACGCGCCACGGCACGCCGGACCGGTTGGGCACGACGCGGCCGATGCGGCCGTCCAGGAGGTACTCGACGTCGTAGAAGCGCGGGACGTAGATGTTGCCGGTCCTCGCGAGGCGGAAGAGGAGCTCTTCGCGGCCGCCCGGCCTGCCCTCCGCCTTCCAGGCGCGGATGATCGCGGTCATGTCGAGGACGGCCTGCTCGCCGTCGCCGATGACCGCCGCGTCGATGAACTCCGCGATCGGCTCGGGGTTGAAGGCGGCGTGGCCGCCGGCGAGGACGACGGGGTGGTCGACCGTGCGGTCCTTCGCCTCCAGCGGGATGCCCGCGAGGTCCAGCGCGGTGAGCATGTTGGTGTAGCCCAGCTCCGTGGAGAAGGACAGGCCGAACACGTCGAAGGCACCGACCGGGCGGTGGCTGTCGACCGTGAACTGCGGCACCTTGTGCTCGCGCATCAGCTCTTCGAGGTCCGGCCACACGCTGTAGGTGCGCTCGGCGAGGACGCCCTCGCGCTCGTTGAGTACCTCGTAGAGGATCATGACGCCCTGGTTGGGCAGGCCGACCTCGTACGCGTCCGGGTACATCAGCGCCCAGCGGACGTCGCACTCGTCCCAGGGCTTGACCGTGGAGTTCAGCTCTCCGCCGACGTACTGGATCGGCTTCTGCACGTGCGGGAGCAGGGCTTCGAGCTGCGGGAAGACAGACTCGGCAGCAGACATCTCGAACCTTCGTGAGCGGGCAGGGGGGCGACTCTCAAGCGTACCCCGGTGCCCGGCGGCCCCGAGCCGCCCCGGGCCGCCCCGGGCCGCCCCGGGCTCAGCGGGAGGCGGCCCGTGCCCAGACCTCCGGCAGTCCGCGCTCGGCCGCGTCCGCCGCCGCCTCCTCCCTGCCGTACAGGAGTCCCCAGGTGAAGGCGGTCTCGCCGGCCGCGTGGGCCTGGGCGGCGAGGTCGCGGAGGGTGGCGCGGGCGACCACGCCGTCCTGGTGTTCGCCGAGCAGGGACTGCACCTTCTTCACACGTTTGGAGAGTTTCCTCGCGGACTTCCCAAGGGTGGGGCGGGCCGCGTCGGCGGCGTAGCGGGCGCGCTTGGCGGCCTTGCGGGCCTCGTGGAGGGCGAGGTCGCGCTCGTGGCCGGGAGCGAGGGAGAGGGCCCGGTCGACGCGGGCGGCGAGCCGGGCGCGGTCCTTGCGGACGGCGCGGGCGAGGACCTCGGCGGCGTCCCGGGAGGCGGCCTTCCGCAGGGGCGGGTCGGCGAGCAGGGCGTCGAGCCGGTCGAGGAGGGCGAGGTACCGGTCGGAGTCGAGGGCGGCGAGGGCCCTGCGGCGGGCCGCCTTGGTGCGGGCGGCGTCCCAGACCCGCAGCCGGGCCTTCACGGGGCCGCGGCGCAGGGGCCGGGGGACGTCGTCGAGCCGGGCGCGGAGGCGGGCGGCGAGCACCTCCTGGTCGCGGGCGACGCCCAGCTCGCCCGCGAGCCACTTGAGTTCGGCGCCGAGGGGGCCGGTGGCCCTCCGGTCGAGGACGGAGCGGTACGTCTTGAGGGCGCTGCGCAGGCGGCGGCAGGCGACGCGGAGCTGGTGCACGGCGTCGGGCAGGTCGCGGCGGACGGCGGGGTCGAGCGCGACGATCGCCTCGGCCTGTTTCCGTACGTAGGCGAGGACGGCGGCTCCGGCGGTGCCGGGCGCGGCAGGCGGCGGGGCGTCGGGGCGGTCGTCGGGGCCGTGGTCCTCCGGGGCCGTCTCCGCGAGGGCCCTGGCGAGTTTGGAGGGGGCGTGCGCGGGGCGGACGCCGGCCTTCCGCAGGCGCTTCTCGACGGCGTCGAGGATGCCGGGGTCCGCGTCGTCGGCGGCCTCGACCTCGATCTCGGTCCAGGAGGTCCGGGGGCCTCCCGGCAGGCGCCGGGCGCGGACGGTGTCGACGGAGAGTTCGGCGAGGAGGCCGCCGTCGGCGTCGAGGAGGCGGCGGACGTCACGGGCGGAACGGAGCCGGACGACGGGCACGACCTCGCCGCCGCGGACGCGGGAGCGCAGCAGGGCGGCCAGGTCGGGCGGGAGGGCGTCGGAGAGCGGGGCGCGGATCTCGTCGCGGACGCCGACGGCGACGGGGAACTTCAGGTGCCAGCCCTCGTCGGAGCCGCCGGTGCGGCGGCGCAGGGTGATCGAGTCGGCGGCCAGGCGCAGGTCGGGGGTGTCGTGGTAGGTGGCGTCGAGTTCCACGACGCCGTCGTCGACGACGGTCGCGACGTCCGGGACCCGGGTGAGGTCCGGGACGCCGCTTCCCGTCGTGGCTTCGTACTTCCGCTCGATCTCGCGCTTCGTCTCGGCCATACCCCGCATCTAACCGCCGGCGGGCCCGCGTACTCGGGCGAACGGGCGGAAAGGCCGGTATCAGGCCGTCATCGGGCGCTGGACGCGGATCGACTGGAGGAGTCCGATCGCCACCCACACCGCGAACATCGACGAGCCGCCGTACGAGACGAACGGCAGGGGCAGGCCCGCGACCGGCATGATGCCGAGGGTCATGCCGATGTTCTCAAAGGCCTGGAAGGCGAACCAGGCGATGATCCCGGCGGCGACGATCGTGCCGTAGAGCTCGGTGGTCTCGCGAGCGATGCGGCAGGCGCGCCAGAGGACGATCCCGAGCAGGACGAGGATGAGGCCGGCGCCGACGAAGCCCAGCTCCTCCCCCGCGACGGTGAAGATGAAGTCGGTCTGCTGCTCGGGCACGAACTGGCCGCTGGTCTGGTGCCCCTTGAAGAGGCCGGTGCCGTAGAGGCCGCCGGAGCCGATGGCGATGCGGGCCTGGTTGGTGTTGTAGCCGACGCCCGCCGGGTCGAGGTCGGGGTTGGCGAAGGCCGCGAAGCGGTTGATCTGGTACTCGTCGAGCATCCCGAGCGCGGTGACGAGGAACGCGCCGAGGACGCCCGCGCCGATCAGGCCGAGGACCCAGCGGTTGGACGCGCCGGAGGCGAGCAGCACGCCGAGGACGATGACCGCCATCACCATGACCGAGCCGAGGTCGGGCATCAGCATGACGATGCCCATGGGCAGGGCGGCGAGGACGAGGGCCTTGGCGACGGTCCCGTGGTCGGGGTGCAGCTGGTCCCCTGCGTCGACCTTGGCCGCGAGCAGCATCGCCATGATCAGGATGATCGTGATCTTGACGAACTCGCTGGGCTGGAGGGAGAAGCCGCCGCCGATCACGATCCACGCGTGGGCGCCGTTGATGGTGGCGCCGAGCGGGGTGAGGACGGCGAGGATCAGCAGGATCGAGATGCCGTAGAGGACCGGCACCGCGCCGCGCAGGGTGCGGTGGCCGAGCCAGATCGTGCCGACCATCAGGGCGAGGCCGATGCCGGTGTTGAGGAGGTGCCGGAAGAGGAAGTAGTACGGGTCTCCCTGGTTGAGCTGGGTGCGGCCCCGGGTGGCCGACCAGACGAGCAGGGAGCCGAGCAGGGAGAGGGCGAGCGCCGAGAGCAGCATCGGCCAGTCGAGGCGGCGCAGCACGGAGTCGCGGGCGGTGAGCTTCAGGAGCGGCCCGCGCCGGGGGGCGTAGCGGGAGACGGAGAAGCTGGTGCGGGTCGTCATCGGGTCAGTCCCTCCGGCCGGGCGGCGGCCCCGCCAGGGGCGGCTGTCCGTCGTTCTCTCCCGTGGGCTCGCCGTCCCCCGCGGGGACGGGCTTCTGTGCCGCGGGGTCGTACGGCTTGATCGCGGGGGCGTCGATGGTGCCGTAGCGGTTGATCTTCGGCAGGGCCTTCTGCGGCTGGGGCAGCAGGGCCCGCTTGAGGTCCTGGTTGCCCTCGTCGTCGAGGCCGTAGAGGGCGTCGTAGATGTTGCGCACGGCGGGGCCGGAGGCGCCGGAGCCGGTGCCGCCCTGGGAGATCGTCATGACGATGGTGAAGTCGTCGGTGTAGGTGGCCAGCCAGGAGGTGGTCTGCTTGCCGTACACCTGGGCGGTGCCGGTCTTGGCCCGCATCGGGATCTTGTCCTGGGGCCAGCCGCCGAACCGCCAGGCGGCGGTGCCGCCGGGCTCGACGACGGAGCGCAGGCCCTTGTCGAGGTCGCCGATGGTCCGGGCGTTGACCGGGAGCTTGCCGTGGGAGGTGGGCTTGATCTCGCGGACGCTCTTGCCGTCGGGGCTGATGACGGCCTTGCCGACGGTGGGGTCGTAGAGGGTGCCGCCGTTGGAGATGGCGGCGTAGATGGTGGCCATCTGGATGGGGGTGACGAGGACGTCGCCCTGGCCGATGGCGAAGTTGATGCTGTCGTAGGCCTTCAGCTGGTTGCCTTCGAGGCAGCTCTCGTAGGCGATCTGCTGGACGTAGGTGCCGCCCTTCTTGCCCTGCTTGCACCAGACGTCCTTGTTGGCCGCCCAGAAGTCCTGCTTCCACTTGCGGTCGGGGACGCGGCCGGTGACCTCGTTCGGCAGGTCGATGCCGGTCTCGGCGCCGAGCCCGAAGTCGCGGGCGGTGCGGTAGAACCAGTCCTTCGCGTCCTTCTTGGGCGTGATGCCGCCGTCGCGCTGCCACTCCTGGTGCCCGAGGGCGTAGAAGACGGTGTTGCAGGAGTACTTGAGGGCCTCGCCGAGGGTGATGGGGCCGTGCCCCTGGGACTCGAAGTTGGCGAAGCTGCGGCTGCCGAGGCTGTACGAGCTGCTGCAGTTGTACTTGTCGTTGAAGTCGTGGCCGGCCCGCACGGCGGCGCTCGCCGAGATCACCTTGAAGATGGAGCCGGCGGCGGCCTGGCCCTGGATGGCGCGGTTGAGCAGCGGGTAGTTGGAGGCCTTGCTGGTCAGGGTGGAGTAGTCCTTGGCGGAGATGCCGCCGACCCAGGCGTTGGGGTCGTAGTCGGGCTGGGAGGCCATCGCGACGACGCGGCCGGTCTTGGTCTCCATGACGACGACGGCGCCCGCGTCGGCCTCGTACTTCCGGCCGGTGATCTTGTCGGTCTCCTTCCGGACCTCCTTCATCGCCGCCTGGAGCTCGTACTCGGCGACGGCCTGCACGCGGGCGTCGATGCTGGTGACGAGGGTGGAGCCGGCCACCCCGGGGTCGGCCTTGGCCTGGCCCATGACGCGGCCGAGGTTGTCGACCTCGTAGCGGGTCACGCCCGCCTTGCCCCGCAGCTCCTTGTCGTAGGTGCGCTCGATGCCGGAGCGGCCGACCTGGTCGGAGCGGAGGAACGGCGAGTCGGTGTCCTTGGCCTTCTCGATCTCGGAGTCGGTGACGGGCGAGAGGTAGCCGAGGACCTGCGCGGTGCGGGCCTTGCCCGGGGCCGGGTAGCGGCGGACGGCGGTGGGCTCGGCGGTGATGCCGGGGAAGTCCTCGGAGCTCTCGCGGATCGTCAGCGCCTGCTGGGTGGTGGCCTCGTCCGTGACCGGGATCGGCTGGTACGGGGAGCCGTTCCAGCAGGGCTTGGGGGTCTTGGAGTCGCAGAGGCGGATCGCGTTGACGACGTCCTCGGGCTTCATCCCGAGGACCCCGGCGAGCCGGGTGAGGACGGCCTTGCCGTCGTCCTTCATCTTCATCAGCTCGGTGCGGGACGCGGAGACCACGAGCCGGGTCTCGTTGTCGGCGAGCGGGACGCCGCGGGCGTCCAGGATCGAGCCGCGGACGGCGGGCTGGACGACCTGCTGGACGTGGTTGTTCTTGGCCTCGTCCGTGTACTCCTTGCCGTTGCGGATCTGGAGGTACCAGAGCCGTCCCCCCAGGGTGAGGAGCAGGGAGAAGACGAGGATCTGGATGACGACGAGCCGGATCTGGACCCGGGGGGTCCGGCCGGTCTCGGGGATGTTGCTCATGCTGCCGTGGCCCCCTCGTTCACAGTCGCTTGACTCCCTTGATGCGTCCGGCCCGTGCGGCCCGGTTCCGGGCGGCCTTCACGCGCAGGCCGCCGCGCTGGGCACCGATGCTCAGGCCGGTGCCGGAGGCGAGCCAGCCGGAGGCGACGTCGGTGCCGGCTCCCCCGCCGGCGTCGGCGAGCGGATCGTTCTCGGCGCGGCGGGCCAGGGCCATGACGAGCGGCACCACGAAGGGCGCGAGGAGCAGGTCGTAGAGGGCCGCGGTGAACAGCAGGAAGCCCAGGCCGACGTGGCGGGCGGCGGTGTCGCCGACGAGGGCGCCGACGCCCGCGTAGAGGAGCGTGGAGCCGACGGCCGCGGCGACGACGACGGCCATGGGGCCGGCCGCGGAGGTCAGCCGGCCGTTCTCCGGGCGGGCCAGGCCGACGAGGTAGCCGATGACGCAGAGCACGAGGGCGTAGCGGCCGGCGGCGTGGTCGGCGGGCGGGGCCAGGTCGGCGAGGAGTCCGGCGGTGAAGCCGATGAGGGCACCGCTGACGTGTCCGTAGACGAGGGCGAGGCCGACGACGGTGAGGAGGACGAGGTCGGGGACGGCGCCGGGGAGCTGGAGGCGGGCGAGGACGGAGACCTGGACGACCAGGGCGACCGCGATCAGGGCGGCGGAGAGGAGGATCCGGTTGAACTTCACGGTGTCGTGTCCCCCTGGTTCTGGTTCTGCCCGGCCTGGTTCTGACCCTGGTTCTGGTCCTGTCCGGCTTGGTTCTGGTCCTGTCCCGTCTGTTGTCCGTCCGCCGGTTTCGGCGTGACGGTGACGGTGACGGTCGGCGCGGGCTTCGGCTTCTGCGGCAGGACCGCGTCGCGCGGGTCGGAGCGCGGGGCCTGGACGACGACGCCGACGATGTCGAGCTTGGTGAAGCCGACGTACGGGCGGACGTAGACGTTGCGGGTCAGGCCGCCGCCCGCCGGGTCGACGCGGACGATCTCGCCGACCGGGACGCCGGGCACGAAGGGCTTGTCGGCGCGCGAGCCGAAGGTGACGAGCCGGTCGCCGGGCTTGACCTTGGCCTTGCCGTTGAGGAGCTGGACGCGCAGCGGGCTGTTGCCCTGGCCGGTGGCGAAGCCGAGCTCGTCGCTCTTCTCCATGCGGGTGCCGACGGTGAAGTCGGGGTCGTTGGCGAGGAGGACCGTGGAGGTGGAGGGGCCGACGGTGGTGACGCGGCCGACGAGTCCGGCGCCGTTGAGCACCGTCATGTCCCGGCGGATGCCGTCGCGGGCGCCGACGTCGATGGTGACGGTCCAGGAGAAGCCCTGGGCCGCTCCTATGGCGACGACCTGGGCGCCCTTGATGCCGTACTGGCCGGCTCCGGCGGTCTTGAGCAGGGTGTCGAGCTCGTTCAGCCGGTTGCGGTTGCGGTCGTCGCTGCCGAGCTTCGCCTTGAGCTCGGCGTTCTCCTTCTCCAGGGCGGCGAGCCGGGTGTGCCGCTCGCCGGAGTCCCGTACCGCGCCTATGGCGTTGCCTACGGGGTCGACGGCGGCGGCCACACCGTTCTCGACCGGCCCGAAGACCGCCGCCGCGGCCTGCCGGGCACCGTCGACGGGTGACTCCTGGCCGCCGCGGATGTCCACCGTGATCAGTGCGAACGCGATGGCGATCAGCAGTACCAGGAGCAGCCGGCTCTCTCGTGTGTCCCTCACGTGCGGCGGCCGTGCCTTTCCTCGTGGTTCGTCTGTTCCGTTGTTCCGTGGTGCACCGGGTGTGCCGGGGGGCCGGGGTTCGGTGCGGTAGTTCTACCGCACCGGCCCGGTCCGTGGTGCTAGCGGCGCGGCTGCGCGTCGAGGACCTGCTGGAGGGCCTCGAACTCCTCGACGCACTTGCCGGAGCCGAGCGCCACCGAGTCCAGCGGGTCCTCGGCGATGTGGATCGGCATACCGGTCTCGTGGCGGAGGCGCTCGTCGAGGCCGCGCAGCAGGGCGCCGCCACCGGTGAGAACGATGCCGCGGTCCATGACGTCACCGGAGAGCTCCGGCGGGCACTTGTCGAGGGTGGTCTTCACCGCGTCGACGATGGCGTTGACCGGCTCCTCGATGGCCTTGCGGACCTCGGCGGCGGAGATGACCACGGTCTTGGGCAGACCGGAGACGAGGTCGCGGCCGCGGATCTCGGTGTGCTCGTCCTTCTCCAGGTCGTAGGCGGAGCCGATGGTGATCTTGATCTGCTCGGCCGTGCGCTCACCGAGGAGGAGCGAGTACTCCTTCTTGATGTGCTGGATGATCGCGTTGTCCAGCTCGTCGCCGGCCACCCGGATGGACTGTGCCGTGACGATTCCGCCGAGGGAGATGACGGCGACCTCGGTGGTGCCGCCGCCGATGTCCACGACCATGTTGCCGGTGGCCTCGTGGACGGGGAGGCCCGAGCCGATGGCCGCCGCCATGGGCTCCTCGATGATGTGCACCTGGCGGGCGCCGGCCTGGGTCGAGGCCTCGATGACGGCGCGGCGCTCGACTCCGGTGATGCCGGAGGGCACGCAGACGACGACCCGGGGGCGGGCCAGGTAGCGGCGCTTGTGGATCTTGAGGATGAAGTAGCGGAGCATCCGCTCGGTGATCTCGAAGTCGGCGATGACGCCGTCCTTGAGGGGGCGGACGGCGACGATGTTGCCGGGGGTCCGGCCGATCATCTTCTTCGCCTCGGCGCCGACCGCGAGGATGCCGCCGGTGTTGGTGTTGATGGCGACGACGGACGGCTCGTTCAGAACGATGCCTCGACCCCTGACGTACACCAGCGTGTTGGCGGTCCCGAGGTCGACAGCCATGTCACGGCCGATGAACGACATTGAGTTCCCCTTGATTTCCCATGGCTGAGAGGTGGTGCGGCGTGGAGTTTTCCATCGTAGTGCTGCCCGCCGGGATGCCGCGCGGTGGTCCGCCTCTGTACAGGTGACGGCAGGATGCGGCGATCCGTTCCCGGGATTGTCGTTCATATACCCGGGGGCGACCGAAATTCCTTCGGTCGCCCCAGCGGGATGGTGCGTTCGGCTGACGCCGGATCAAACGGGGCCCGGGTCGGACGGGTCGTGGGTCGGACGGGTCTTGGGTGAGACGGGTCTTGGGCCGAACGGGACCCGGATCAGACGAGGCCCGGGAAGAAGATCTTCAGTTCGCGGAGCGCCGACTCCTCGGAGTCCGAGGCGTGGATCAGGTTCTCACGGACGATGGTGCCGAAGTCGCCCCGGATGGAGCCCGGCGCGGCGGCGATCGGGTCGGTCGGGCCGGCGAGCTGCCGGACGCCCTCGATGACCCGCTCGCCCTCGACCACGAGCGCGACGACGGGGCCGGAGGACATGAAGCCCATCAGCGGCTCGTAGAAGGGCTTGCCCTTGTGCTCGCCGTAGTGCTGCTCCAGCGTCTCCTGGTCCAGCTCGCGCAGCTCCAGGGCCGCGAGCGTCCAGCCGGCCTTGCGCTCGATGCGGCCGATGATCTCGCCGACCAGGCCGCGGCGGACGGCGTCGGGCTTGAGCAGGACGAGCGTGCGCTGGCTCACGGGAGGACTCCTTCGGGAAAAGCGGTGTGCGGGCCTCCGAGGCTACAGGGCCCGCACGTGCCCCGATTACGCAGCGTCAGGCTCTGCCGGGCCCTGGGCGTTCTGCGCGGCCCAGCGGGCCTTGACCGCGTCGACCTGCCGGCCGTAGTGCACGGAGGCCCACCACAGGGCGGCGAAGGCCGCGCCGAGGAAGAACATGACCGGGACGAAGAAGCCGCTGGCGATCAGGCCGAGCTGGAGCGCCCAGCCGAGCTGGACGCCGCCGGGCCGGGTGACCATCCCGCACAGCAGCACCGAGAAGACCATCCCGATCCCGCAGACCCACCAGACGGTGGACATCGCCAGGGTGTCGTCCTTCATGGCGACGAGCCCGGCGAAGCCGATGACGAAGAACTCGCCGATGAGCGTCGAGGAACAGAGCGTGCGCATGGGATTCAGCCCCTCCGGAGCAGCAGCCGGGCGTCGCCGACCGTGAAGATCGAACCGGTCACGAGGACGCCCGCGCCGCCGTACTCGGCCTCTTCCTCCGCGAGGGTGATGGCCGCCTCGATGGCGTCGGGCAGCCGGGGCTCGACGACGACCCGGTCCTCGCCGAAGACCTCGACCGCGATCGCGGCGAGCGCGTCCACGTCGGTGGCCCGCGGGTTGGAGTTCGTGGTGATCACGACCTCCGCGAGGATCGGCTCGAAGGCCTCCAGGACCCCCTTGGCGTCCTTGTCGGCGCTGGTGGAGAGCACGCCGACGAGCCGGGAGAAGCCGAAGGCCTCGCTGATGCCCTCGGCGGTGGCCCTCGCTCCGTGCGGGTTGTGCGCGGCGTCCAGGACGACCGTCGGGGAGGAGCGGACGATCTCCAGGCGGCCGGGCGAGGCCACCCGCGCGAACGCCTGGCGGACCGTGTCCACGTCCAGGGTGCGGGCGTGCTGCGCGCCGATGCCGAAGAAGGCCTCGACGGCGGCGAGCGCCACGGCCGCGTTGTGCGCCTGGTAGGCGCCGTGCAGCGGCAGGAAGACCTCGTCGTACTCGCCGCCGAGTCCGCGCAGGGTGAGGAGCTGGCCGCCGACCGCGACCTCGCGGGAGGTGACGCCGAACTCCATGCCCTCCCGGGCCACGGTGGCGTCGGCCTCGACGGCCTTCTTCAGGAGGACCTGGGCGGCGTCGACCGGCTGCTGGGCCAGGATGACGGTCGCGCCGGGCTTGATGATCCCGGACTTCTCGGCCGCGATCTCGGCGGGGGTCTCGCCCAGCCGGTCGGTGTGGTCGAGGTCGATGGGGGTGACGACGGCGACGGAGGCGTCGATGACATTGGTGGCGTCCCAGGTGCCGCCCATGCCGACCTCGACCACGGCCACGTCGACCGGGGCGTCGGCGAAGGCCGCGTACGCCATGCCGGTGAGGACCTCGAAGAAGGAGAGCCGGTACTCCTCGCGGGCGTCGACCAGGTCCACGTACGGGGCGATGTCCCGGTACGTCTCGATGAACCGCTCGGCGGAGATCGGGGCGCCGTCGAGGCTGATCCGCTCGGTGATGGTCTGCACGTGCGGCGAGGTGTACCGGCCGGTGCGCAGCTCGAAGGCGCCGAGCAGGGCCTCGATCATGCGGGCCGTCGACGTCTTGCCGTTGGTGCCGGTGATGTGGATGGTCGGGTACGCGCGCTGCGGCTCGCCGAGGACGTCCATCAGGGCCGCGATCCGGGTGACCGAGGGCTCCAGCTTGGTCTCGCCCCAGCGGGTGGACAGCTCGGTCTCGACCTCGCGCAGCGCCTTGTCGAGCTCCGGGTCCTCGGGGCGGCTCGGCACGGGGTCGCCCTGGGGCGGCCCGGCCTGGGCGCGCAGGGTACGGCTGCCGGCCTCGATCACCGCCAGGTCGGGATCACGGGTGGTCTCGTTGTCGACGATCTCGTCGAAGGCGTCGGGCGTGTCGGACGGGTCGCGGGGCTCACTCACGGAGCCAGTCTACGGAGAGCCGCGCCGGCCGCTTTACGGACCTGCCCATCGGGCTCCGGGCGGGGGGAGGGCTCCGGCGCGGGCGGGCGGAGGAGCCGCGCGGGTCGGCTAGCGCAACAACCCCGTCGGAAGCGTTGCCCGCACCACGTACTCCCCCGCCTCCGGCCCCGCCGTCAGCGTGCCGCCCATGCTGGTGACCCGTTCCTCCATGGAGAGCAGGCCGGTGCCGGCCGAGACGGGGGCCCGGTCCGGCGGCGCGAACGGCAGCGGGTTGCGGACCTCGATCCGCAGGTCGGTCCCCTCCACCGCGATCACGGCCGTCACGGGCAGGCCGGGCGCGTGCTTGGCCGCGTTCGTCAGGCACTCCCGGACCACCCGGTGGACGGCCGTCTGCCGGAGCGGGGACAGCGCCTTCGCCTCCTCGGCGACCGTCAGCTCCACGGGGCAGCCCATCCGCCCGCTCTCCCGGGCGAGGACGGCCAGCCCGTCGAGGCCGGTGGTGGCCGGGTCCCGGTCGGCGCGCCGCACGATCGTCTCGTTGAGCATCCGGTGGGCGCGCCGGGCGGTGTCCGCCAGTTCCTCGAAGTCCTGCCGGTGGGCCTCGCCCCGGGCCCGCGCGGCGAGCACCTCGGCCCGGACCGCGAGGACGGTGAGCTCGCGGCCGACCAGGTCGTGGACGTCCCGGCCGACGGAGATCCGCTCCTCCTGGACGGCCTGCCGGGCGGCGGCCTCGCGCCGCTCGGTCTCCAGGGCGCGGACGAGGTCGTGGCGGTACGCGGCGATGCCGACGCCCGCCGCGAGGACGCCGATCGGGACGACGACGCTCAGGAAGTCGCTCAGGGTGTAGCCGTGGAGGTGCCGGCCGGGCGTCTGGAAGAGGGCGTACGCGACGGCGACGTACAGCACGGTCGCGGCGACGGCGGCCCGCCGACCCCGGAACCGGCCGATCGAGTACAGCGCGAACTGGACCATGGTCAGCTCGTGCAGCCAGCCCATCAGGGCGAGCGCCACCAGGTACGGGAGCCACGGCAGCCGGCGCCGGAGGACCAGCGTGGCCGCGCCGGCCGCCAGGACCAGGGTCGCGGTGACGCCGGTGAGGGAGTTGTCCTCGCGGGCGAGGCCCGGCACGTCCAGGACCATGAGGCCGAAGGCGCTGAGCGCGGCGACGGCGTCGAGGGCGCGGGGCGAGCCCGTCCACCGCTCCGCGCGACGGCGCAGCGCGGGGACGGCGGGGAGACGGACCATGCCTTCCATCATCCAGGGTCCCGGGCCCCGTCTCCTGCGGGCCGGGCACTCGGCCCACCCGTACGGGAAGGGCCCGGAACCGAGCGATCGGTTCCGGGCCCTCCGTAAGTGACTTGCGGAACTAGGCCTGCGGCAGGTTCGCCAGCTGGGCCTGGATGCGGGCGATGTCCTCGTCCGCCTTGGCGAGGCGGGTGCGGATCTTCTCGACCACGTTGTCCGGGGCCTTCGCCAGGAACGCCTCGTTGCCCAGCTTGCCGTTCGCCTGGGCCTTCTCCTTCTCGGCCGCCGCGAGGTCCTTCGTGAGGCGCTTGCGCTCCGCCTCCACGTCGATCGTGCCCGACAGGTCGAGCGCGACGGTGGCCCCGGCGACCGGCAGGGAGGCGGTGGCGGAGAAGCCCTCGCCCTCCGGCTGGAGGCGGAGCAGCTGACGGATCGCGGCTTCGTGCGCGGCGAGCGCGGTGCCGCCGAGCTCCAGTCGGGCCGGGACCTTCTGGCCGGGCTGGAGGCCCTGGTCGGCGCGGAAGCGGCGGACCTCGGTGACGACCTGCTGGAGGTTCTCGATCTCCGCCTCGGCGGCCGCGTCCCGGAAGCCCGAGTCCTCCGGCCAGTCGGCGATCACGACGGACTCGCGCCCGGTCAGCGTGGTCCACAGGGCCTCGGTGACGAACGGGACGATCGGGTGCAGCAGCCGCAGCATGACGTCCAGGACCTCGCCGAGGACCCGGCCGGAGACCTTGGCCTGCTCGCCGCCCGCGAAGAACGTCGTCTTCGACAGCTCGACGTACCAGTCGAAGACCTCGTCCCACGCGAAGTGGTAGAGCGCGTCGCTGAGCTTCGCGAACTGGTAGTCCTCGTAGAGCGCGTCGACCTGCGCCACCGTCGCGTTGAGACGGGACAGGATCCAGCGGTCGGTCGCGGACATCTCCGAGGCGTCCGGCAGCGGGCCCTCGATCGTCGCGCCGTTCATCAGCGCGAAGCGGGTCGCGTTCCAGATCTTGTTGGCGAAGTTCCGGGACGCCTTGACCCAGTCCTCGCCGATCGGGACGTCGACGCCCGGGTTGGCGCCGTTGGCCAGGGTGAAGCGGACGGCGTCGGAGCCGTACTCGTCCATCCAGTCCAGCGGGTTGACCACGTTGCCGAAGGACTTCGACATCTTCTTGCCGTTCTGGTCACGGACCATGCCGTGCAGGGCGATGGTGTGGAACGGCGGGGTGCCGTCCATCGCGTACAGACCGAACATCATCATCCGGGCGACCCAGAAGAAGAGGATGTCGTAGCCGGTGACCAGGACGGAGTTCGGATAGAACTTCTCCAGGCTCTCGGTCCGCTCCGGCCAGCCGAGCGTGGAGAACGGCCACAGGCCGGAGGAGAACCAGGTGTCCAGGACGTCGGTGTCCTGGTGCCAGCCCTCGCCGGTCGGCGGCTGCTCGTCGGGTCCGACGCAGACGACCTCGCCGTCCGGGCCGTACCAGACGGGGATGCGGTGGCCCCACCACAGCTGGCGCGAGATGCACCAGTCGTGCAGGTTGTCGACCCAGTCGAAGTACCGCTTCTCCATCTCCTGCGGGTGGATCTTGACCTTGCCGTCGCGGACCGCGTCGCCTGCGGCCTTCGCCAGCGGGCCGACCTTGACCCACCACTGCATCGACAGGCGCGGCTCGATGGTGGTCTTGCAGCGCGAGCAGTGGCCGACGGAGTGGACGTACGGACGCTTCTCGGCGACGATCCGGCCCTCGGCGCGCAGCGCGGCGACGATGGCGGAGCGGGCCTCCAGGCGGTCCAGGCCCTGGAAGGGGCCGTGCGCGGTGATGACCGCGCGCTCGTCCATGACGGCGAGGTTCGGCAGGCCGTGGCGCTGACCGATCTCGAAGTCGTTCGGGTCGTGCGCCGGGGTCACCTTGACGGCGCCGGTGCCGAACTCGGGGTCGACGTGCTCGTCGGCGACGACCGGGATGCGGCGGCCGGTCAGCGGCAGCTCGATCTCGGTGCCGACGAGGTGCTTGTAGCGCTCGTCGTCCGGGTGGACGGCGACGGCGGTGTCGCCGAGCATCGTCTCGGCGCGGGTGGTGGCGACGACGATCTCCGCGTCACCGGAGCCGTACCGGATGGAGACGAGCTCGCCGTCGTCGTCCTGGTACTCCACCTCGATGTCCGAGATGGCGGTCAGGCAGCGCGGACACCAGTTGATGATGCGCTCGGCGCGGTAGATCAGCTCGTCGTCGTAGAGCTTCTTGAAGATGGTCTGGACGGCCTGGGACAGGCCCTCGTCCATGGTGAACCGCTCGCGGGACCAGGCGACGCCGTCGCCCAGGCGCTTCATCTGGCCGGAGATCTGGCCCCCGGACTCGGCCTTCCACTGCCAGACGCGCTCGACGAACGCCTCGCGGCCCAGGTCGTGGCGGGACTTGCCCTCCTTGGCGAGCTCGCGCTCGACGACGTTCTGGGTGGCGATGCCGGCGTGGTCCATGCCCGGCTGCCACAGCGTCTCGTAGCCCTGCATCCGCTTGCGGCGGGTGAGGGCGTCGATCAGCGTGTGCTCGAAGGCGTGGCCCAGGTGGAGCGATCCGGTGACGTTCGGCGGCGGAATGACGATCGTGTACGGCGGCTTCTCGCTCTTCGCGTCCGCCTCGAAGTACCCGCGCTCCACCCAGCGCTCGTACAGCGGCCCCTCTACCTCGGCCGGCGCGTACTGGGTCGGCAGTTCGGTGGTGGGCGCTGTCTGCTGCTGAGTGTTCTCGGTCACGGGGCCAGTTTAGAGGTGTCGCGACCCTGTACTGAAACGCTTTGGTTCGGTAACGGTGTGGCCCCCGCCGCACCGAGTGTCCGACGGTTCCGCCAGGATGTTCGGCAGGCATAAACATCCTGTGAGGGGAACCTGTCCATGAGCTACAACCAGCCGGGCCCGTACGGCGGCCAGCCGCCCCAGCAGCCCGGGCCCTACGGCCAGCCGGGGCCCTACGGCCAGCAGCCGCAGCAGCCGGGGCCGTACGGTGCCCAGCCCGGCTACGGGTACCCCCAGCAGGCCCCGCAGGGCGTCCCGCCGCAGCAGCAGCCGTACGGCTACCCGCAGCAGCCCGGCCCGTACGGCCAGCAGCCCCCGTACGGCGGCCCCCAGGGCCCCGGCGGCTTCCCGCCGCCCCCGCCGGCCCCGAAGAAGTCCAAGGCGGGCTGGGTCGTCGGCGCGGTGGCCGTGGTCGCGGCGATCGCCGTGGGCGCGTACTTCGTGATCGGCGGCGGCGGTTCCTCGGTCGCGGACGACGGCCCGCACAAGCTGATCACCCCGGAGACGGTGCTCGGCGAGTACAAGAAGGACGCCTCCGGCGGCAAGTCGAGCGGCGAGGACTCCCTCAAGGAGGCCCAGCAGAACGGCGTCAAGAACGCCCAGCAGGTCAGCGCCTCGTACAAGGTGGAGAACAAGGCGAACCCGCTGGCGGGCAAGCTCATCTCCTTCAACGGCCTCTACGGCGAGATCGAGGACCCCGAGAAGGTCGTCGACACCATCTTCGCCGCCGCCAAGGCCGAGTCCGTCAAGGACGCGGACAAGGCCGGCACGCCCCAGCTGGAGGGCAGCCCGCAGGAGTACGAGCCGGCGGAGCTCGACGGCGCGGTCCTGAAGTGCCAGCAGGCCAAGACGAAGGCCGACACCGCGAACGGCACGCCCGCGTTCGCCATCACCATGTGCGTCTGGGCCGACCACAGCACCGTGGGCTTCGTGGTCCCGGCCGACATGGCCTCCATGATGACCGGCGCGGGCGGCTCGGCCGAGGAGGCCGCCTCCATCACCGCCAAGCTCCGCAAGGAAGTTCGCGTCAAGCTCTGACCGGACGGCCCGCACACGCGTGAGGGGGTCCCGCCTTCGGGCGGGACCCCCTCACCGTCGTTCGTCCGGCGTCAGGCCGACTTCTCGTGCCTGCCGTCGTTCTTGACGATCCGCGGGACCAGCGTCGGGTTGACGTTGTCGCGGACCACGTCGGCCGTGATGACGACCCGGGCCACGTCCTTGCGGGACGGGACCTCGTACATCACCGACTGGAGGACCTCCTCCATGATGGCGCGCAGGCCGCGCGCGCCGGTGCCGCGGAGGATCGCCTGGTCGGCGATGGCCTCCAGGGCCGGGCGGTCGAAGTCCAGCTCCACGCCGTCGAGTTCGAAGAGGCGCTGGTACTGCTTCACCAGCGCGTTGCGCGGCTCGACCAGGATCTGGAGGAGCGCCTCGCGGTCCAGGTTGTGGACGGAGGTGAGGACGGGGAGACGGCCGATGAACTCGGGGATCATCCCGAACTTCACCAGGTCCTCCGGCATGACCTCCTGGAACTGGTCGCTCGCCTCGATCTCGCGCTTGGAGCGGATGGTCGCCCCGAAGCCGATGCCCTTGGCGCCCGCCCGCGACTCGATGATCTTCTCCAGGCCGGCGAAGGCGCCGCCCACGATGAAGAGCACGTTCGTCGTGTCGATCTGGATGAACTCCTGGTGCGGGTGCTTCCGGCCGCCCTGCGGCGGGACGGAGGCGGTGGTGCCCTCCAGGATCTTCAGGAGGGCCTGCTGCACGCCCTCGCCGGAGACGTCACGCGTGATCGACGGGTTCTCGCTCTTGCGGGCGACCTTGTCGATCTCGTCGATGTAGATGATCCCGGTCTCGGCCTTCTTGACGTCGTAGTCGGCCGCCTGGATCAGCTTCAGCAGGATGTTCTCGACGTCCTCGCCGACGTAGCCGGCCTCCGTGAGCGCCGTCGCGTCGGCGATGGCGAACGGGACGTTGAGCATCCGGGCCAGGGTCTGCGCGAGGAGCGTCTTCCCGGAGCCCGTGGGGCCGAGCAGCAGAATGTTGGACTTCGCCAGTTCGATGGCGTCGTCACGGCCCTGCGCGCCGCCGTTCTCGCCGGCCTGGACGCGCTTGTAGTGGTTGTACACCGCGACCGAGAGGGCCTTCTTCGCGGGCTCCTGCCCGACGACGTACCCCTCGAGGAACTCGTAGATCTCGCGGGGCTTGGGGAGTTCCTCCCAGCGCACCTCGCTCGTCTCCGCGAGTTCTTCCTCGATGATCTCGTTGCAGAGGTCGATGCACTCGTCGCAGATGTACACACCGGGTCCCGCGATGAGCTTCTTCACCTGCTTCTGGCTCTTTCCGCAGAACGAGCACTTGAGCAGGTCGCCGCCATCACCGATGCGTGCCACGAGGTGCTTCCCCTTCGCCTGGGAGCCGCGTGGTTCAGCGACTCCTGGTGCCTCATATTCGACGGTACCTTGCCGGGCCCCCCGTTCGGGCCCCCCTTGGCACGGTTCGCATGGTCGCGATTCGGCCACGCGGACCGTGCCAGGGGAAGGTCGAGCGTCAGGCCGCGGCGGCCGTGCTCTTGCGGGTCGAGACGATCTGGTCGACCAGACCGTACGCGAGGGCGTCCTCGGCGGTCAGGATCTTGTCGCGCTCGATGTCGTCGCGGATCTTCTCGATCGGGGTCGAGGAGTGCTTGGCCAGCATCTCCTCGAGCTGGCTGCGCATCCGCAGGATCTCGTTGGCCGCGATCTCCAGGTCGGAGAGCTGCTCGCGGCCGGTGCCGCCGGAGGGCTGGTGGATCAGCACGCGGGCGTTCGGCAGGGCCATCCGCTTGCCGGGGGTGCCGGCGGCGAGCAGCACGGCCGCGGCGGAGGCCGCCTGGCCCATGCAGACCGTCTGGATGTCCGGCTTCACGAACTGCATCGTGTCGTAGATCGCCGTGAGGGCGGTGAAGGAACCGCCGGGGCTGTTGATGTAGATCGAGATGTCGCGGTCCGGGTCCATCGACTCCAGGCACAGGAGCTGCGCCATGACGTCGTTGGCGGAGGCGTCGTCGATCTGCACGCCGAGGAAGATCACGCGCTCCTCGAACAGCTTCGCGTACGGGTCGTACTCGCGCACGCCCTGCGAGGTGCGCTCCACGAAGCGCGGCACGACGTAGCGGTTGTCCATCGGCGCGCCGGTGTAGAGGCCGCTCGGGGAGAGGTTGTTCTGCATCTGGGTGTTCACCGTCCTGGTGGCGTTCGGTGGGCTGGGGCTCTTGAGCGGGCCGGCGGGGCTCAGGCGCCCGTGCCGCCGCCGCCCGGAACGCCCGAGGCGGCAGAGATGATCTCGTCGATGAGGCCGTACTCCTTGGCCTCCTCCGCGGTGAACCAGCGGTCGCGGTCGCCGTCGCGGATGATCGCCTCGACGGTCTGGCCGGAGTGGTGCGCGGTGATCTCGGCCATGCGCTTCTTGGTGCGCAGGAGGTACTCGGCCTGGATCTTGATGTCCGAGGCGGTGCCGCCGATGCCGGCGGAGCCCTGGTGCATCAGGATGTCGGTGTTCGGCAGGGCGAAGCGCTTGCCGGCGGTGCCGCCGGTCAGCAGGAACTGCCCCATGGAGGCCGCCATGCCCATGCCGATGGTGACGACGTCGTTCGGGATGTACTGCATGGTGTCGTAGACGGCCATGCCGGCCGTCACCGAGCCACCGGGGCTGTTGATGTAGAGGTAGATGTCCTTGTCCGGCTCGGCGGCCAGGAGGAGCATCTGGGCGGTGATCTTGTTGGCGATGTCGTCGTCGACCTGCTGGCCGAGGAAGACGATGCGCTCGCCGAGCAGCCGGTTGTAGACATGGTCGCCGAGGCCGCCACCGATGGACGGCTCACCCGCGGCGTAAGGCTTCAGATTCGTCACGTATCCACCTGCTCGTCTCCGACGGCCCCGGGCCGTCTCCGCGTCTCGTTCAGAAGGCACTGCCCTCGTATTCATGGACCCTAACGCGCAGGTGGGACAACGCCATCCCGGTTCCCGAACTGTTCGCTGGGAGCGCAAGGTAGTTGGGGGCGCGTAAGGGGGTCCCGGTACGTCCACGGGCCCGTGCGCACAGCTGTGCGCACGGGCCCGTGGAGCGGTTCGGCGCGGGGGTCCGGCCCCCGCGCCGCTCCGGGCTTACTTCTCCTCGGAGACCTCGGCCGCGTCGCCCTCGGCCGCCTCGACGGCGGTCTCGGCGGCCTCGTCCTCGTCGTCGGAGAGGTCGACGGGCTCGCCCTTGGTGTCGACGACCTTGGCGGCCTCGACGACGACCGCGAGGGCCTTGCCGCGGGCGACCTCGCCGACGAGCATCGGCACCTGGCCGCCCTGGGCCACGGCCTGGGCGAACTGGTCGGGGCTCATGCCGGAGGAGGCGGCACGGCGGAACAGGTGCTCGGTGAGCTCCTCGCGGGAGACGTCGAGCTTCTCCCGGTTGACCAGCTCGTCGAGGATGAACTGGGTCTTGATGCCCTTCTCGGCCTGCTCCTTGGTCTCGGCCAGGAACTCCTCCTCGGTCTTGCCCTGGATCTCCAGGTACTTCGCGAGGTCGAGGCCCATCTGGCCGAGCTGGTGGTGCTCCAGGTTGTGCTTGCGGGTGTTGATCTCGTCCTCGAGGAGCTTCTCGGGCATCGGGACCTCGACCAGCTTGAGGAGCTCGTCGAGGACGCGCTCCTGGGCCTGGGTGGCCTGGTCGAACTGCTTCATGTTCTCGAGGCGCTTGCGGCTGTCGGCCTTGAGCTCGTCGAGGGTGTCGAACTCCGACGCGAGCTGCGCGAAGTCGTCGTCCAGCTCGGGGAGCTCGCGGGCGGCGACGGCGGTGACCTTGACGGTGACCTCCGCGTCCTTGCCCTCGGCGGAGCCGCCCTTCAGCTGCGAGGTGAAGGTGGCCTCGCCGCCGGCCTCCAGGCCCTTGACGGCCTCGTCGATGCCGTCGAGCAGCTCGCCGGAGCCGATGGTGTACGAGACGTCGCTGGCGACGCCGTCGGGGAGGACCTCGCCCTCGACCTTGGCCTCCAGGTCGATGGTGACGACGTCGCCGTCCTGGGCGGCGCGCTCGACCGGGGAGGTCGAGGCGAAGCGCTCGCGGAGCTGCTCCACGGACTTCTCGACGTCCTCGTCGGTGACCTCGACCGCGTCGACGGTGACCTCGATGCCGGAGTAGTCCGGGATCTCGATCGTCGGGCGGATGTCGACCTCGGCGGTGAAGGCCAGCAGCTCGCCGTCCTTCAGCTCGGTGATGTCGACCTCGGGCTGGCCGAGCGGGTTGACCTCGGCCTCGTTGACGGCCTCGGTGTAGAACTTCGGGAGCGCGTCGTTGACGGCCTCTTCCAGCACGGCGCCGCGGCCGAACCGCTGGTCGATCACGCGAGCCGGGATCTTGCCCTTGCGGAAGCCCTTGACCGTGACCTGCTGGTTGATCTTCTTGTACGCCGCGTCGAGGCTGTCCTTGAGCTCCTCGAAGGGCACCTCGACAGTGAGCCGAACCCGGGTCGGGTTCAGGGTCTCCACGGCGCTCTTCACGGTTCGGTCTCCTTGTGGCTGATTCCTGGATGCAGCCGGACCGCGCGGGGCGGGTCCGGCCGATCGGCCCGGTCAGAGAGACACACGGGCACGCAGCTTGCATAGTAACCGCAAGCGGGAGGACGCCCACAACATGATCAAGAACGCCCGGGACGGGCGCGTGATCGTCATGGTCGGGGTGGCGGGATTTGAACCCACGGCCTTCCGCTCCCAAAGCGGACGCGCTACCAAGCTGCGCCACACCCCGTCGGTGCGACACGTAGGGTACATGGGCGGGGACTCTGCGGCGCCCCTCTTTTCACGGGGTGTGCGAAGACGGCCGCGGACCCGGTACCATGCTCTTCGTGCCGCGGTCCTCGTGACCTGCGGCGCGATGCTGTGCGGGTGTAGCTCAATGGTAGAGCACTAGTCTTCCAAACTAGCTACGCGGGTTCGATTCCCGTCACCCGCTCCATGCGATTCAGGGCCAGGTCAGAGGATCATCCTCCGTCCTGGCCCTGACGCTTTTCCGATCTTGGTTCAGTCCTCCGTGCCCGCTGCGTGCCCGTTCGGTTCGGGGTCTTGCTTCCGGGCCCGTTCGACGACCGCGCTCACGGCCTGGCCAATCAGCCGCTCTCGCTCGGCCGTCGCGTGCTGGTAGATCAGCGCGGCCCGCGCGGTGCTGTGGCCCATTCTCGTCATCAGTTCACGGGTGCTGGCGCCGGTCGCGGCCGCGAGGGTGTTCCCCGTGTGCCGGAGATCGTGGAAGTGCAGCCCCTTGATGCCGACCTGATCGCACGCCTTGTGCCAGAGCTTGTTGAAGTGGTTCCGGCGAGGAGTCGCCCTCTTGGCACCGATGAAGATCCGGCCGTCCGGACCGGCCTCCGCGAACACCGTCAGGTGGGAGACGAGATCGGGCACGATCACAGCCGGAATGGCGACGGTGCGCATGCCGGCCGAACTCTTGGGCTGCTTCACCAGCCGTTCGCCGCTGTGGAGCTCCGCGACGTTCCGGCGCACTCGAAGTGTCCCGGCGTCGAGGTCGAGATCCCGGCGGTGAAGTCCGATCAGCTCTCCCCACCGAAGGCCCGTGAAGGCCGCCAGGAGGACGAGAGCCCGGTACCGGGGCTGAATGGCTCCGGCGAGGTCGTAGACCTCCTGGATGGTTGCCGTGGGCCGCTCGGGCGTCGAGGCCACGGAAGCGCCCTTGATGCGGCAGGGGTTCCGGCGGATGAGCCGGTCCTCGACTGCCGTCATGAGCACCGCGCGCAGCAGGGCGTACGCCTTGGCCACCGACGACGCTCCGGCGCCCGCCTCCAGTCGAGCGACCCGCCAGGCGCGGACCACGGCCGGGGTGATGTCGGCCAGGGCGACGCCGTCGAATGTCGGCGCGAGGTGATTCCGCAGGAGCGACCGGTACAGGTCGGCGGTCGAGGAACTGATACCCCGCTCAGTGATCCAGGTAGCTGCGTACACCCCGAAGGGCACCTTGGCCGCGTCCGGGTCGGTCCAGTCTCCTGCGCGCAGCTCGGCCTGGCGCTCCGCCAGCCAGTCATCAGCTTCCCGCTTCGTGCGGAAGGTGTGCGGCGCGGGACGGTCGATGCCATCAGGAGACGGGTAGCGAGCCTGGTAGCGCCCCGAGGGCAGCTTGCGGACCCGCCCGAAGGATCGCTTCCTGCCCGCCATCAGGCCGCCCTCCTCAGGTGGCGGGTGACCGGCTGGACGGTGTTCGCGGCGACGAAGGCGGTGACCGCGCTCTCGGGGATGCGGACGTGTCGGCCGACCTTCACGAAGACGATGCGGCGCTCTTCGATCAGGCGCCGGGGGAAGCGGATGGTGGTGCCGAGGAGTTCGGCCACCTCGTTCACGCTCAGCAGTCGGTCCATGCTCACCACTCCCCCAGTTCGATGGCTTCGAGTTCGGTACGGATCTCGCGGACGAGTTCGCGGTTGGTGCGGATGTCGCGGGCGATGCTGGCGGCGAGCCAGGACTCGCCGGGTGTGTGGCCGTGTCCGGCGTAGGTCCAGTGGGCGATCACGAGGGTGGAGCCCTCCGAGTCGTCCGGGTCCGGCAGGCCGCGTTCGCGGCGCTCTTGGGCGGCGCGGTAGTCGGCGCGGGTCTGGCGCAGGGCGCCGAGGGTGGTGGAGTAGGCGCGGGATTTGGTGGAGAAGTGGCCGCGGAAGCCGAGCATGTGCGACCAGCGCGCCAGCATCCGGCCGGGATAGTCGCCGTCGAGGGTCCAGCAGGCTTCGATCAGGCGCCGGGTGTGGTCGGGGACGTCGAGGCGGGCCAACTCCGCCGGTTCCCCGATGCGGCGGTCCACCGTGCCGGTGGTCTCGGCGGCCTTGGTGGCGTACTTGGCGACGTAGGAGGCGACGGCCTGTTCGGTCAGCTCCTCCTGGCCGAGCGCCCCGATCGGCTGGACATCCACCTGCGTCCCCCACCGCAGGATCCGTTCGGGATGGGTGCCGGCGGGCGGGAGCGTGACGGCGACCCGGGCGGCAGCCGCGCGGATCGCGTCGTCCAGCAGGCCGACCGAGACCCACGCGGGCGGGGAAGTCTCGGGTCCGTCCGGGCCGTCGAGGCGAACCACGGCGTGGAAGTGGATCGCGCCGCGCTTTTGGAACTCGGCGACCTTGCCGAAGGACACCCGGCACGACTCCTTCAACGCGGCCTGGGTGATCCCCGCGCGGGCGGCGATCTCACGGCGCAGGTAGATCGTGAAGCGCTGCCACAGATGCCCGGCATGGTTGTTCCACAGCACCGCACCCGCATAGTCGTACGTGGCCGGGTCGAGGGCCGTGCCCAGGAGGGGCGAGTTCTCCGGATGCTGGACGCCGCAGCGGCAGCGGCCGGAGGCAGGGCGATTGTGGACCGGCCCGAAGGACGGGGCGGTCAGGGTGGCGAAGACCCTCGGGTGGTCCCGCACGGTGGCGGGGACACTCTTACGTTCATCGCCGGTGATCCCGGCCCGGATCAGGTGGTAGGTGTCCCCCGCATACGTCCAGGCGCAGGAAGGGCAACGGGAGGCCCGGCGGTTGCCGCAGGCGACCCGTAACCGGCCTCCCGGCTCATCGGCCGTGGAGTACGAGTACAGGACATCGCCGGTGGCCCGGTCGCGGGTGACCGTGGTGCCGGATAGGTGGATCGGGTCCGAGCAGCCACCCGTACGCCGCACCTGCTCACGCCACCGCTCGAAGCCCGGAGCGTTCGCGACCCGCAGGAGATCGGCCAGGGCCAGGGGGTCAGTGCCCAAAGAGGCCGCGACACCAGCCACGGCCTCCGGGGCGACGGGGAAAACCGTCACGCGGCCACCACCACGGGCGCCGTGGACTGGGACACGCAGGCGGTGAGGCGAGCGACGTGATGCGCGAGCCGCTGCTTGGCGCCCTCGCTGACCTCGATCAGGGCAACGGAGCGGACGGTGTGCTCGTTGAGGCCGGACCCCTCGCAGTACTCGCAGAAGAGCATCGCCGGATCAGCGTCCTCGCCCGCCCAGCCGGACCCCTCACAGGCGGAGCAGTCGGCCCACGGACGCGAGGTCAGGAAGTACAGGCACTCAGCAGGGTCCGAGCACCGCCCCTCCGAACAAGCCGGGCAAGCCCGGCCTAACGCTGACCGGCGGTAGACCACAGTAGAAGCGGGCATGATGGAACTTCCCTTCGTGGGAGCCAGGGGCGGTGGTTCTTCTTGGCGGTTGAGCGCCGCCCCTGGGCAAGAAGTGGTGGGTGCCATGCCTCGCTGTCCGTGACAGCGAACACATCCCTAAGGTTCCCTAGGGCACCCTAGGGTGTCAAGGGGTACGCTAGGGAAGTAGAGACGAGAAGGAGCTGACCCATGGCGGACCAGGCCGACAATCGAGCGCCCTACGCGCAGATTGCCGCCCACTACGCGGCACTGATCACGTCCGGAGATCTTCAGCCGGGCTCACTTCTGCCGAGCATCAAGACG
Organism: Streptomyces sp. NPDC093071; assembly: GCF_044754545.1. Taxonomy (NCBI): domain Bacteria; kingdom Bacillati; phylum Actinomycetota; class Actinomycetes; order Kitasatosporales; family Streptomycetaceae; genus Streptomyces; species Streptomyces sp. NPDC093071. The sequence continues at coordinate 854,907 of NZ_JBIVPH010000003.1, forward strand.
CTCTCTCAGGAGTGGAGCGTCAGCACCGCGACCGCTGAGAAGGCTCTGCGCAAGCTGCGCAACGAGGGGCTCGTCAGGGGAATCCACGGAATCGGAACCGAGGTGCTCGACCGCCCCGCCCCCATGTCGTCGGGAGCCCAGCGCCAGGACCGAGGTCTTGTCACCGGGTCCAGTTGGGGAACCGGCGAACGATCCGACTCACACCAAGCCTCGGTGGTGCCGGCGCCCGCAGATGTAGCCGAAGCCCTCGACATCAAGCCCGGGTCCAAGGTGATCCGGCGAAGCCGGGTGTACCGCGACCGGCACGGCATCGTCGCGCACTCCACGTCTTGGATCCCCGCCCAATACGGCGAGCTGATCCCCCAGCTCACGAGGAGCGAAAGGCTGACGGGGGGAACGTCACTGCAACTTATCGCGCAGGCCACCGGTCGACCGATCAGGCACCGGTTCGACACCGCCTCGGCACGTCTGCTCACGCGAGAGGACGCCGAGCTCCTGGAGCTGGATCCCGCGAAGGCCCCCAAGAAGCCAGTGGTCGTGATGACGGCCAAGTTCGTAGACAGCGAAGGCGCCGTAGTCGAGTACGGCGTCGACCTCGGCGGCCCTGACCGCACCTGGCAGACAGAATCGGAACTCTCCCAGTGACGACCACCGAGCCCACCCGCCCGGCCTTCTGCGTCCTCATGGTGGGACTACCCGGTTCAGGTAAGACGACTCTGGCTCGTGCACTAACTGCGCGCGGGTTCCTCAGGCTCTGCCCGGACGAGGAGATGTTCCGCCGACACGGCGTGTACGGAGTCGACTTCCCCCGGGGCACGTTCCCGACCCTTGAGCAGCCGATCCTCGAAGAAACCTCAGTCGAGCTCCGGAAGCAACTGCGGGCCGGACACGATGTGGTGGTCGACCATGGATTCTGGACGCCGGAAGAACGCGCCCGATGGAGGGCCTTCGCTGCCGAAGCCGGTGCGATCTCGACAGTGGTCTACCTCGAGGCCAGCCATGAAGAACTCTGGGCCCGAGTGAGCAAGCGCAACGCCCAGCACGAAGACGATCCGAACTCGATCTACTTCGCGGAGAGCGACCTGCTCCGCTACCGGACCCGGTTCGTGCCCCCGGAGCCCAGCGAGCCCCACCTTGTCTACGACGGCGAGCCTGAGTCGGTCTTGAAGACTCTCAGGGCGGAGCAAGATCGCCCGTAGTCCGGAAGGTGCCGGGGGGCGTGTTACAGGTTTCTCTACCTCATCAAGGCACCCGCCGCGCACGGCGCGGCGAGTGCGGCCCGGCGCCCGGGCCGCCGCTCTGTCTTCGCCAGCGGCGGCCCGGGCGCCGGCCGCACGCCTGACAGCTCGGGTTGATGGGTGGTGAACCCCTCTGTGGCTGGGGCCGGTCGGCTCCACGGCTTTAGGCAGCCACTTTGGGGCGAGCCTCTAAGATCATGGCCCCAACGTCGTGCTTTACCGGGCAGGTCCACAGACTGCCCGACGCGCCGGAAGCTTACGGGGCCATGATCACTCGCCCCAAAGCAGCTCCAGCCCAAAGCCGCTCCACCGACCTCTACCGTGCGCCAGCAGACCGCTTTACCAGTTCTACCCAGCTGCAGCAACTCGGCAGACAATCGTGTTACTACCTCAGTAGCCTGCGGTGCCATGGGATATGCCGAAATTGTGGGTGCGGTCAGGCTGGATGGAGGCGTTAAGCGCTTCCCCATGCTGACTATCAAGCAGACGTTGGCCCCGTATCGGGATCGACTCGGAGCGGCCCTCTGCAAGGAGATGACCAGCGAGCTGCGGAGTCGAGGGATCTTGACCTTGCCGGCGACGTTGCCAACCGACGAGCGGGAGTGGGTCATCCTCATCGACGAGAAGTCCGCACTCGGTGATGCACTGGCGCTCGCCACGAAGGCCATGCTGCTGAGTCGGGTTGGTCTACCGATGCCACCTGGGGCACACGAGAAGCACAAGAGGTTGGCACGGCACCTCTGACTGGCTCTAACCGGGCCGTCTCCGGACCGTCGAAGGGTGCTCAACGACGACCAACGCTGACAACCACCGACAGCTAAATCGCAGGTCGCAGCATTGATTGATTGCGTGGCCGCAGGTCAGAGACCCGGCCCCGCACTTCTTCGGCTTTAGGCAGCCACTTTGGGGCGAGCCTCTAAGATCATGGCCCCAACGTCGTGCTTTACCGGGCAGGTCCACAGACTGCCCGACGCGCCGGAAGCTTACGGGGCCATGATCACTCGCCCCAAAGCAGCTCCAGCCCAAAGCCGCTCCACCGACCGCGTGATCAACTGTAGGAGCAAGTGCCTCAGGAGTTGATGTACGTGATCACAGCAACCACGGTGCCGATCACAGTCGCCAACCCGACCAGGAACGCACCGATCCTACGGTTAGTGGTCCAGAAGCCCGGTTCCGTTGGGGCTTCGGACTCTGAGCCCTGCCTGATCGAGCTTTGCCCGCTTCCACTGGCCTGCGAGGTGACCAAGTGCACCTGTGCGTTCGGCGACCCATGCACCGCCACGTTCAGGGCCTGTCCGACCTGCTCTGCGGTAGGAGATGCCTGGTCATCCGGCATGATCGCTCGCAACTCTCCTACCAGCTCGGTGAGACGGGTACGTACATGGTCAAGCACGCCACGAAGACTCGTCACAGCAACAGAACGATAGACCCGCGTGATCTGCTGCACGTCATTGTCAAGCGAATGGTTCATGAAAGCGGCGATGTCCGCCCCCATGGGGAGTCCCAGATGGATGTGCGAGCCCTCAGCTTGCTGGATCATGGCCTCGATCTCGCCCACGCCCGCACGCAGCTCATACGTCTCCCCGACCCGATCCCGGATCCCCTCTGGGAGCGCCCTCGGGCTGATCATCTGACCAGAGATCCGGTTATACCCAGAGACGCCATCAATGTGCAGAGAAGCGGCGATAGTCCGGAAGTCAGGCAGATCATCGTCCGGGCCGTATCCACGCAGCTCCAGCGTGGCCCAGGCCCGAAGCGGTGCAGAGTTAGCTTCTCCGCCTAGGACGATGCACTTGCGTAGAGCGCTGGCCAGGGACTTGCTTTCGTCAAGGACATCACGCTGGATCTCGGCGAGCAGGCTGCCGTTTGAAGGACTCATAGGGCCTCACGGTGATGAGCGGTACGCGTGTGATAGAGCACATTAGCTGCACGGTCAGACATTCGGCTCATCCGTTTTGGAAAGGGCGGTGCCCACCGCCGTGCCCGCTCCGTGCCCGATCCGGCAGCGCGTAGCAGGACCCAACGGGGACTCACGGTGAGTCGGCCGAGAACGCACAGGTCAACGCATCCCCAGGTGAGCGCCATCTCGCGTACGAGGTCTTCCAAACTAGCTACGCGGGTTCGATTCCCGTCACCCGCTCCACAGGGCCCGGGGCCCGGACCGCTTCTCGCGGTCCGGGCCCCGGGTCGTTTCCGTGTCTTCCGCCCCGTCTTCGTCTTCTGCCGGGGGCGTCCTCAGAACTTGATGGACGCGACGGTCTGCGTTATCGAGTCCAGGAAGCGCTGGATGTCGTCGGCCATGCCGGTGGAGGCGAGGAAGAAGCCGAAGAGGACCGCGACGACGGCGGGGCCGGCCTTGAGGCTTCCCCCGCGGATCAGCACCACCATGATGATCGCCAACAGCAACACCACAGACAGTGAAATGGCCACAACTGATCACACCCTCGGTCGGTCCCGCCTTGCCGTCCAGGGGTCGCACGTCACCCACGCCCCCCACTGCTCCCATGGTGCCATCAACCCCCTTGCCCATGCCGCCCGGTGACGAATCGTCGGCCCGACGGGTCGCGGACGGCGACCGACGGCGGAGGGAGGGGAGAGAAAGAGCACAACTGTACAACCAAGCCCGTTTTACCCTGATGTCAGACGTATTAATCGGGAACATAAGGGCGACTAAAAGCCAGTTGGCACCTTATGTCCTTTTGTGCGAGAGGGGGTTCGGGCGAGGCGCATGCGCGGCTAGGGTCCCCCGATGTCCTCCGCTACGCAGAACAGCGTCAGGGCTCCGTTCTCCGGGCGCCGGGAAGCGGAGCAGCTGTCTACGGCCCCCGCGGCACCCCCGCGGAGCGGGTCCGTCCGCAGGCCCACCGCGCGCGATCCCTACTTCGACAACGCGAAGTACCTCGCGATCCTACTCGTCGTCATGGGCCACCTCTGGCCCGCGGTGATCGAGGGAAGCCGGGCCACCCGCGGGCTCTACATGCTGGTGTACGCCTTCCACATGCCGGTGTTCATCCTGATATCCGGCTATCTGTCCCGCAGTTACACCGGCCGGCCCGACCAGCTCAAGCGCCTGCTCACCGGTGTCGCCGTGCCGTACCTCTTCTTCGAGGTCGCGTACACGCTGTTCATCCGGTGGGGCACCGGTGCCTTCCGGCCGTTCAGCCTGCTCCGCCCCAGCTATCTGATGTGGTTCCTGATCGCGCTGTTCGTCTGGCGGCTGACCACCCCGTTCTGGCGGGTCGTGCGGTGGCCGGTGGCGACCTCCCTGATGATCGCCGGGCTCGCGTCGGTCACCCCGGCCATCGGCGCGGCCCTGGACCTGACCCGGGTGCTCCAGCTCCTGCCGTACTTCGTGATCGGCCTGAGCATGAGGCCGGAGCACTTCGCCCTCCTGCGGCGGCGGCCCGTGCGGATCGTCTCGGCCGTCGTGCTCGCCGCCGCGGTGCCGTTCTTCTACTGGCAGGCGCCGGCCTTCCACCTCAACTGGTTCTACCGCTCCCGCAGCGTGCAGGAGATGGGCGCCGACGTGGAGTGGGGCATGTTCCTGGTCGCGGCCCTCTTCCTCGGCACGCTGGTGCTGGCCGCGGCGTTCCTGTCCCTCGTCCCGGGCACCCGGCGCTGGTTCACGGTCCTGGGGGCCGGCACCATCTGCGGCTACGTCCTGCACGGCTTCCTCATACGGGGCGCCCAGTACCTGGGCCTCTTCGAGGACCACCCGTGGCTCACCACGGCCCCGGGCCGGGTGGCGGTCACCCTGGTCGCCCTGACGGCGATGACCCTGCTCTGCACGCCCCCGGTGCGCAAGGCGCTGAAGTGGGTCACGGAGCCCGAGATGACCTGGGCCTTCCGCAAGGACCGGGCGGCGAAGCCGGCCTGACCGCCCCCGCGTCCGTGCGCGCCCGGAGGCGCTCTCAGGAGGGCCGGCGGCTGATCAGGAGCAGGGCGCGGTCGTCGTTGACGTCCTTGGCGACGGCCTCGATGAGGTCCCATGCGACACCGTCGAAGCCGTCGGTGACGCAGCGGTCGGCCTCGCCGGTGAGCCGGTCGATGCCCTCGGCGATGTCCCGGTCGGCGGCCTCGACGAGGCCGTCGGTGAAGAGCATCAGGACGTCGCCGGGGCGCAGGGAGCCCTTGACCGGGTGGAACTCGGCGCCGTCGTAGACGCCGAGGAGGGGGCCTTCGGCCTCCTTCTCCTCCCAGCGGCCGCTGCCCGCGTGGAGCTGGAGGGCGGGCAGGTGGCCGGCCGAGTAGAGCTCGTAGTCGCCGGACTCCAGGTCGAGGACGAGGTGGATGGAGGTGGCGAAGCCCTCGTCCCAGTTCTGGCGCAGCAGATAGCCGTTGGCGGCGGGCAGGAAGCCGTGCGGCGGGAGCGAGCCGAGGAGGCCGCCGAAGGCGCCGGAGAGCAGCAGGGAGCGGGAGGCGGCGTCCATGCCCTTCCCGGAGACGTCGGTGAGGACGACCTCCAGGGTGCGGCCGCCGTGGGTGCGGGCGGCGACCACGAAGTCCCCGGAGAAGGACTGGCCGCCGGCCGGGCGCAGCGCCATCTCGCGGTGCCAGCCCTGCGGGAGCCGGGGCAGGGCGCTCTGCACCCGGATGCGCTCGCGCAGGTCGAAGAGCATGGTGCCGCCGCGCCGCCAGGGCACGCCGACCCGGGCCCGGAACTGGGCGATGAGGAGCCCGAAGAGGCCGCAGGCGGCGACGACCAGGACGGTGCCGGGGGTGACCCGGGCGGGGCCCTGGGTGTACGGGCCGAGGACGACGGACTCGACGATGAGGGCGCCCGCGGCGGCCGCGTACAGGCCGAGCAGGCTGGCGGGGCGCAGCAGCAGGCCGCCGGCCACGATGGGCAGGGCGAGCGCGGTGGGCGCGCACCAGACGGGGTCGACCAGGGTGCCGAAGGCGATGGCCGGAATCATCAGGAGGAGTCCGGCGAAGGCGATCCAGTCGGCGCCGTCCCCGCGGAAGTAGTCGACGCCGGATTTGCGCAGCGCGACGCGGGCCCGGCGCACGCGCCTGCGTGTCCGGGCCGCGTACGCGTTCACTCCGCCGCGGTGTCCCATGGCCCGGACCCTATCCATCCCGTCCGGCGTCGTGCAGGGGTACCCCGGTGACAAGGTGAGCGAAACCGGGTCGCCCCGGGCGCGGGCCGCTGATATCGATGGCATATGACTTGGCATATGACTACGGAGCTGCGGGTTCTCGACCCGCTCGAATGGGACCGCTGGTACGGAGTGCTCGAGCTGGCGTTCGGAGGGGTGGCCGAGTCCCCGGAGGAGCGACGGCTGTGGCGGGACCTGACCGAGTTCGACCGTTCCCTGGGGGCCTGGGACGGCGAGCTGTGCGTGGGGACGGCGGGGTCGTTCTCCTTCCGGCTCACGGTCCCGGGCGGGGCGTCGGTGCCGGCGGCCGGGGTGACGATGGTGAGCGTGGCGGGGACGCACCGGCGGCGCGGGATCCTGACCTCGATGATGCGGCGGCAGCTGGACGACCTGCGGGCGGCGGGCGAGTTCCTCGCGGTGCTCACGGCGTCGGAGCCGGGGATCTACGGGCGGTTCGGCTACGGGATCGCCTCGTACTCGCTGCGGGCGGTGATCGACACGCACCGGGTGCGGCTGGCGGTGCCGGAGGGCGTGGACGGGGTGGTGCTGCGCCAGGCGGACCCGGCGGAGTCCTCGGCGGCGTGCGAGGCGGTGTACGCGCGCCTGGTGTCCGCGCGGCCGGGGATGATCGCCCGGGGGCCGGGCTGGGAGCGGCTGCCGCTGCTCGATCCGGAGGGCGAGCGGGGCGGGGCGTCGCCGCGGCTGTGCGTGCTCGCGGAGCGGGACGGGGAGGTCGTGGGGTTCGCGCACTACGCGGTCAAGCCGGACTGGTCGCCCGCCGGGGCCGACGGGTCGGTGCACGTGCACGAGCTGCTGGGGCTCGACCCGGCGGCGGAGGCGGCGCTGTGGCGCTTCCTGTGGTCGGTGGACCTGACGGCGTCGGTACGGCTCCAGGGGCGGCCGGTGGACGACGGCTGGCAGCACTTGGTGGACGACGTGCGGCGGTGCGCGCCGACCCTGCGGGACGCGCTGCACGTGCGTCTGGTGGAGGTGGGTCCGGCCCTGGAGGCGCGGACGTACCAGGCGCCGGTGGACGTGGTGTTCGAGGTCGAGGACGCGTTCTGCCCGTGGAACGAGGGGCGTTGGCGGCTGACCGGGGACGCGAAGGGCGCGACCTGCGTCCGGACCTCGGACCCGGCCGACCTGTCGCTCTCGGTGCGGGAGTTGGGGGCCGCGTACCTGGGCGGCGTCCCACTGACGTCCCTTGCGGCGGCCGGCCGGGTGCGGGAGCTGCGGGAGGGCGCGCTGGTGGAGGCGTCGGTGGCGTTCGGCTCGCCGGTCGCGCCGTGGCTGCCGCACGGGTTCTAGCGGAGGGCTCCTAGCGGGTCTGGCAGCCCGGGCACCAGAAGAGGTTGCGGGCGGCCAGGTCCGCCGTGCGGATGCCGGTGCCGCAGACGTGGCAGGCCATCCGGGCGCGCCGGTAGACGTACACCTCGCCGCCGTGGTCGTCGACGCGCGGCGGGCGGCCCATCGCCTCGGGGGTGTGCTCGGGCCGTACGGTGTCGATGCGGTTGAGCCGTACGCCCTCCCGCATGAGCAGCACCAGGTCGGCCCAGATCGCGTCCCACTCCGCCTTGGTGAGGTCCTTGCCGGCCCGGTACGGGTCGATGCCGTGCCGGAAGAGGACCTCGGCGCGGTAGACGTTGCCGACGCCGGCGACGACCTTCTGGTCCATGAGGAGGGCGGCGACGGTGGTGCGGGACCTGGAGATCCGGCGCCAGGCCCGGTCCGGGTCGTCGCCGTCGCGGAGCGGGTCGGGGCCGAGCCGGTCGTGTATCGCCCGCTTCTCGGCGTCCGTGACGAGGGCGCAGGTGGTGGGGCCGCGCAGGTCGACATACGCCTCGGGGTTCGCGAGCCGCAGCCGGACCGTGTCGGTGGGCGGCGGGACGGGGGCGCCGCCGAAGGTCACCTTGCCGAAGAGGCCGAGGTGGATGTGGATCCAGCCCTGGCCGGCGAAGCCCAGGAAGAGGTGCTTGCCGTGGGCCTCGGTGGTCTCCAGGACGGTGCCGTCGAGCAGGGCGGCCGAGTCGGTGAACCTGCCCTGCGGGCTGGAGACGCGCACGGGCCGGCCGCCGAACCGCTCGCGGTGGTCGGCGGCCAGCCGGTGGATGGTGTGCCCCTCGGGCATCAGGCGGTCGGCTCCTGCGGGTGGTGGGCCGGGATCGGGGGGAGCTCGCCGGTGTTCTCGTAGGCGGTGAGCATGTCGATCCGGCGGGTGTGGCGCTCGTCACCGGAGTACGGGGTGTTGAGGAAGATCTCGACGAACTTGGTCGCCTCTTCCTGGGTGTGCATCCGGCCGCCGACGGAGATCACGTTGGCGTTGTTGTGCTCGCGGCCGAGGGCGGCGGTCTGCTCGCTCCAGGCGAGGGCGGCGCGCACCCCCTTCACCTTGTTCGCGGCGATCTGCTCGCCGTTGCCGGAGCCGCCGATGACGATGCCGAGGCCGTCCGGGTCCGCGGCCGTCCTCTCGGCGGCGCGCAGGCAGAACGGCGGGTAGTCGTCGAGGGCGTCGTAGACGTGGGGGCCGCAGTCGACGGGCTCGTGGCCGTGGGCCTTCAGCCACTCGACGAGGTGGTTCTTGAGTTCGTAGCCGGCGTGGTCGGAACCGATGTAGACGCGCATGGTGCCGAGTGTGGCACGTCCGGACCGGGGTAGTGGGCAGCGGGGTCGGGACCTTCGTCCGCCCTGGTACGGACCTTCGGCCCTCGCGCGTCCGTCCGTACAACGATCCGGAATGGGGTCTTCCGATCTGCCCCGCCGACGGGGTTAAATGCCCGGGCTCGCGACCCGAGCGCCCCCCCACACACGAGGAAGCGTCCATGAACACGCAACCGACCCTGACGAAGGACGACGGCCCGACCGGCACCACCGGGACGCCCGCATCCTCCGACGGTCTCAAGGCCGGTCTCAAGAACCGCCACCTCTCGATGATCGCGATCGGCGGCGTCATCGGCGCCGGCCTCTTCGTCGGCTCCGGCTCCGGCATCGCCGCCGCCGGCCCCGCGATCCTGCTCTCGTACGCGCTCGTCGGCACCATGGTCGTCTTCGTGATGCGGATGCTGGGCGAGATGGCCGCCGCCCGGCCGTCCTCCGGCTCCTTCTCGGCCTACGCGGACCAGGCCCTCGGCCGCTGGGCCGGCTTCAGCATCGGCTGGCTGTACTGGTTCTTCTGGGTCGTCGTGCTCGCCGTCGAGGCGACCGCGGGCGCGGTGATCCTGGAGAGCTGGATCCCGGCCGTCCCGCAGTGGGCCTGGGCGCTCATCGTGATGGTGGTGCTCACCGCCACCAACCTCGCCTCGGTCGCCTCCTACGGCGAGTTCGAGTTCTGGTTCGCCGGCATCAAGGTCGTCGCCATCGGCGCCTTCGTCGTCATCGGCCTGCTCGCGGTCTTCGGCGTGCTGCCCGGCTCGGACAACCCGGGCGCCGGGTTCGCGCACCTCACCGACGCGGGCGGCTTCTTCCCGATGGGCGCGGGCGCGATCCTCACCGGTGTGCTGATGGTCGTCTTCTCCTTCATGGGCAGCGAGATCGTCACCCTGGCCGCCGGCGAGTCGGAGGACCCGCAGCGCGCGGTCACCAAGGCCACCAACAGCGTGATCTGGCGGATCGGCGTCTTCTACCTGGGCTCGATCTTCGTGGTCCTGACCCTGCTGCCGTGGAACGACGAGTCGATCGTCGAGAAGGGCTCGTACGTCGCCGCCCTCGACTCCATCGGCATCCCGCACGCCGGCCAGGTCATGAACGTGATCGTCCTGACGGCCGTCCTGTCCTGCCTGAACTCGGGCCTCTACACCGCCTCCCGGATGGCCTTCTCGCTCGGGCAGCGCGGTGACGCGCCGAAGGCCTTCGCCCGCACCACCGCGCGGGGCGTGCCGCGGGCGGCGATCCTCGGCTCGGTCGTCTTCGGCTTCGTCGCGGTCTTCTTCAACTACAAGTGGCCGGACACCGTCTTCGCCTTCCTGCTGAACTCCTCCGGCGCGGTGGCGCTCTTCGTCTGGCTGGTCATCTGCGTGACCCAGCTGCGGATGCGCGGCATCATCCTGCGCGAGTCGCCGGAGAAGCTGGTCGTGCGGATGTGGCTCTTCCCGTACCTGACCTGGGCGACGATCGGCATGATCGTCTTCGTCCTCGGCTACATGATCTACGACGGCGGCGGCCCCCGGGAGCAGGTCGTGCTCTCGCTCCTGGTGGCCGCCCTCGTGGTCGCGGTCGCGCTGGTCCGCGAGCGGATCGGCAAGTCCTCCGCGAAGCTCTGACGGCTTCCGCGCACACGCGAAAGGGCCCCGGCGCACTCCGCCGGGGCCCTTTCGCGTGCCGTGCGGGGCTCAGCCCTTGCGGCCGGCGAGCTTCCAGGCGGCCGGGAGGACGCCCATCGCGAGGGCGGCCTTGAGGGCGTCGCCGATGAGGAACGGGGTGAGGCCGGCGGCGACGGCCTGGCCGAAGGTCATGCCGGTGGCGAGGGCCAGGTAGGGCACGCCGACGGTGTAGATGATCACGGAGCCGAGCGCCATCGCGCCGGCCGTGCGGAGCACCGAGCGGTCGGCGCCGCGGCGGGCGAGGGCGCCGACGACGGTGGCGGCCAGGAGCATCCCGAGGATGTAGCCGAAGGACGGCATCCCGTAGCCGGAGGTGGCCTGGGCGAACCAGGGCACGCCCGCCGCGCCCGCCACCGCGTACAGGGCGAGGGCGAGGAAGCCGCGGCGGGCGCCGAGGGCGGTGCCGACGAGCAGGGCGGCGAAGGTCTGGCCGGAGACCGGGACCGGGGAGCCGGGGACCGGGACCGAGAGCTGCGCGGCGAGGCCGGTGAGGGCGGCGCCGCCGACGACGAGGGCGATGTCGCGGGCGCGACTGGCCGGGACCAGGTCGGCGAGGACGATGCCCGGCCGGAGGGAGCGGGCGGGGGCGGCGATGCTCATCGGTACTCCGCGGGGGTGAGGGTGGAGGGACAGGTCGACGCTATGCCAGGGGTGAACGCCCGATCACCGTCAGCAGCCGACAAAGCCGGAGCCAGCCGCTTCATGGAGTTCCGACAAAGGACGGTTTTCACGCCGGGCGCCACGTGACCCTTGTCACTGGCAACTCGCTGGGAGACGCCCCTTTTGCGCCGGAGGGAGGTCAGCGGAGAGACTGTGGAGTCTCCATAAAGCGCCACCTCCCGAGAGCACGAGCCCCTCACCATGCCCGACGCCCCGCCGCCCTCTCCGCTCACCGAACCGGAGCCCCTCTCGCACGGTCTGAAACAGCGTCACCTGACGATGCTGGGGCTCGGCGGGGTGATCGGCGCGGGGCTCTTCGTGGGGTCGGGCGCCGGGATCGCCGTCGCCGGGCCGGCCATCGTGCTCTCGTACCTGATCGCGGGCGCGCTCGCGATGCTGGTGATGCGGATGCTGGGCGAGATGTCGGCGGCGATGCCCGCGTCGGGCGCCTTCTCGGTGCACGCGGAGCGGGCGCTCGGCCGCTGGGCGGGCTTCTCGGTGGGCTGGCTGTACTGGTTCCTGCTGGTCGTGGTCCTCGCCGTGGAGGCGACGGGCGCGGCCCGGATCGCGCACGGCTGGGTGCCGGGGGTCCCGCAGTGGGGCTGGGTGCTCGTCTTCATGGTCGTGTTCACCCTGGCCAACCTGGCGGCGGTGAAGAACTTCGGCGAGTTCGAGTTCTGGTTCGCCGCGCTCAAGGTCGGCGCGATCGTCCTCTTCCTGGTCCTGGGCGTCCTCGCGATCGTCGGCTGGCTCCCGGACACCGATCCGGTCGGGCTCGCGAACCTGACCGGGCAGGGCGGTTTCCTGCCGAACGGCTGGTCGGGGGTGGTGTCGGGGGTGCTCGCCGTGGTCTTCGCCTTCGGCGGCCTGGAGGTCGTCACGATCGCGGCGGCCGAGTCGGACGACCCGGCGCGGAACGTGGCGCGGGCGGTGCGCAGCGCCGTGTGGCGGATCCTCCTCTTCTACGTGGGCTCGATGCTGGTGATCGTGACCCTGCTGCCGTGGACGTCGATGGAGCCGGGCGAGTCGCCGTACGTGGCGGTCCTGGACGCGATCGGGGTCCCGGCGGCGGGCCAGATCATGAACGTGGTGGTGTTCGTGGCGCTGCTCTCGGCGCTCAACGCGAACCTGTACGGCTCCTCGCGGATGGTGTTCTCGCTGGCCGAGCGCGGGGAGGCGCCGAAGGGGCTCCTGAAGGTCTCGGGCGGCGGGGTGCCGCGCCGGGCGGTGCTCGCCTCGGTGGCCTTCGGCTTCGTCTCCGTCCTGCTCAATCTGAAGTGGCCGGATTCCGTCTTCCTGTACATGCTCAACGCGGTCGGCGCGGTGCTGCTCTTCGTGTGGGGCCTGATCGCGGTCTCGGAGCTGCGGCTGCGCCGCCGGATCGAGCGCGAGGCGCCGGAGACGCTGACGCTGCGCATGTGGGGCTTCCCCTGGCTGACCTGGGTGGCCCTCGCGGCGATGGGCGCGGTGCTGGTCCTGATGCTGTGCGACGAGGGGGCGCGGCCGCAGGTGCTGTGGTCGGCGGCGGCGACCGGGGCAGTCCTGCTGGTGGCGTGGGTGCGGGAGCTGCGGGCGGGACGGGGCCGGGTGCGGGGCGGGTCCGCGTAGAGCCGTACGGGCGCCGCGCACGAAGCGGAACCGAATCTTCACCTTGTGTGAACCCCGTGCCCGTATAGCGGACATCGGTTCCCTCTCGGCGGTGCGCCCGCCCAGACTGTGGCCCGTTCCCCCGTCCCAGCCAGTGAACAGGGCGGCCCATGTCCCGGACCACCGCGCCCGCGCCCGTCGACCGCGAGGACGACGGCGCGGCCCCCGCCGAGGGGCTCTCCCACGGCCTCAAGCAGCGCCACCTCTCGATGATCGCCCTCGGCGGCGTCATCGGCGCCGGCCTCTTCGTCGGCTCCGGCGCCGGCATCGCCGCCGCCGGCCCCTCCATCGTCATCGCCTACGCCCTCTCCGGCATCCTCGTGATGCTGGTGATGCGGATGCTCGGCGAGATGTCGGCCGCGAACCCCGCCTCGGGCTCCTTCTCCGTCCACGCCGAGCGCGCCTTCGGCTCCTGGGCGGGCTTCACCTCGGGCTGGGCCTTCTGGTTCCTGCTCTGCGTCGCCGTCGGCCTGGAGGGCATCGGCGCGGCGAAGATCATGACCGGCTGGTTTCCCGGCAGCCCCGAGTGGGCCTGGGTCGCGCTCTTCATGCTGGTCTTCTGCGTCACCAACCTGGCGGCCGTGAAGAACTTCGGCGAGTTCGAGTTCTGGTTCGCCGCGCTCAAGGTCGGCGCCATCGTCCTCTTCCTGGGCATCGGCGTGCTGGCGATCACCGGTCTGCTGCCCGGCTCGGACGCCCCCGGCACCGCCAACCTCACCGGCGACGGCGGGTTCTTCCCGCACGGCTCCGAGGGCCTGATCGTGGGCCTGCTCGCCTCGGTCTTCGCGTACGGCGGCCTGGAGACGGTCACCATCGCGGCGGCCGAGTCGGAGCACCCGGTGCAGGGCGTCGCCAAGGCCGTCCGTACGGCGATGTGGCGGATCGCGCTCTTCTACATCGGCTCCATGGCGGTCATCGTCACCCTGGTGCCGTGGGACGACCCGGCGGTCGTCGAGAAGGGCCCGTACGTCGCCACCCTCGACCACCTGGGCATCCCGGCCGCCGGCCAGATCATGAACGTGGTCGTGCTCGTCGCCCTGCTCTCCGCGATGAACGCCAACGTCTACGGCGCCTCCCGCATGGCCGGTTCGCTCGTCGCGCGCGGCCAGGGCCCGAAGGCGCTCGGCCGCACCTCCGGCGGCGTCCCCCGTCCGGCCGTGCTCGCCTCCTCCGTCTTCGGCTTCGGCTGCGTGCTGCTGAGCTACTGGCGGCCGGACGACATCTTCGTCTGGCTGCTCAACACCATCGGCGCGATCATCCTGGTCGTCTGGTTCTTCATCGCCGCCTCCCAGCTGGTGCTGCGCCGCCGCACCGAGCGCGAGGCGCCCGAGAAGCTGGTCGTGCGGATGTGGGCCTTCCCGTTCCTGACCTGGGTGGCGCTGGCCGGGATGGCGGTGGTCTTCGTCCTGATGGCCCGTGAGGAGGGCACCCGCGTCCAGCTGTACTGGACGGGCGGCCTGACCCTGCTGCTCGCCGGCATCGGCCTCGTACGCCAGAAGGCGGCGGGGAAGCGCGCTTCCTGACCGCGCCCCGCACCGACGGGAGACCCCCGGACCGCGCCCGGTCCGGGGGTTTCTCCATGCCGGGACACGGGACCTAGGACGAAGGGCTGATCAACTCCGGCGCGCACCTGCTGTTAGCCTGCACCTGCATACAGGTTGCAATAAGCAGGAGCAGTCGAAGGGCCGGGCACATGCCGATCTACACACTTCCCGAGCTGCCGTACGACTACGCGGCGCTGGAGCCGGTGATCAATCCGCAGATCATCGAGCTGCACCACGACAAGCACCACGCGGCTTACGTCAAGGGCGCGAACGACACCCTGGAGCAGCTGGAGGAAGCCCGCGACAAGGACCAGTGGGGTTCCATCAACGGGCTGGAGAAGAACCTCGCGTTCCACCTCTCCGGCCACATCCTCCACTCCATCTACTGGAACAACATGAACAGCCCGAAGGACGGGGGCGGCGGCGAGCCGCTGGCCGCCGACGGCGTCGGTGACCTCGCGGACGCGATCACCGAGTCCTTCGGGTCCTTCGCGAAGTTCAAGGCCCAGCTGACCAAGGCCTCCGCGACCACCCAGGGCTCCGGCTGGGGCGTCCTCGCGTACGAGCCGATCAGCGGCCGCCTCATCGTCGAGCAGGTCTACGACCACCAGGGCAACGTCGGCCAGGGCTCGGTCCCGATCCTGGTCTTCGACGCCTGGGAGCACGCCTTCTACCTCCAGTACAAGAACCAGAAGGTCGACTTCATCGAGGCCATGTGGCAGGTCGTCAACTGGCAGGACGTGAGCAAGCGGTACCACGCCGCCAAGGCCTCGGTCCCGCTGATCTCCTTCTGACCCCGTCCTGACCGACGGACCCCGTCGTCCCACTCGTGATCGTCTTCTCAACCTTCACGTGCGGGCGGAATGAGGAAGAACCCCCGCGATGACGTGAATCGCGGGGGTTCTTCTGTACGTGCGGGGCGGGTGTCACTCGAAGCTCGGCGCCGCCGTCCGGGTGCGCTTGATCTCGTAGAAGCCCGGCGTCGACGCCACTAGCAGCGTGCCGTCCCACAGCCGGGCCGCCGCCTCGCCGCGCGGGGCCGGGGTGACGACCGGGCCGAAGAAGGCGACCTCCTCGCCGTCCGGGCCGGGCACCGCGATCACCGGGGTGCCGACGTCCTGGCCGACCTTGTCGATGCCCTCCTGGTGGGAGGCGCGCAGCTCGGTGTCGTAGGTGTCCTTGTCGGCGTACTCCACCAGGTCCTCGGGCAGGCCGACGTCCTTCAGGGCGCCGGCGATCGCCTCGCGGGTCGGGCCCTCGCCGTTGTTGTGGAAGCGGGTGCCGAGCGCGGTGTAGAGCTTGCCGACGACCTCGTCGCCGTGGAGCTGCTGGGCGGCGATGACGACGCGGACCGGGCCCCAGGCCTTGGTCCGCAGCATCTCCTGGTACTCCTCGGGGAGCTCGTCGATCCGGTCCTCGTTGAGCACGGCCAGGCTCATCACCTTCCAGCGCACGTCGACCGGGCGCACCTTCTCCACTTCGAGGATCCAGCGGGAGGTCATCCAGGCCCAGGGGCACAGCGGGTCGAAGTAGAAGTCTGCGGTGGTCCTGCTCTCGGACATGTCACTCCTCGGTACGGCCGTGGGAAAAAAAGGGGGTGCGCCGATGGAGGAGAACGCCACGGACCCGGAAGGGCATTCCCGCGTGCCGGGCGACAGGGGCACATGGGAGGATCGGTGCTGTTTCGAACGCGCCACGAAGGAGTGACCGTGCCCGGTGAGAATCTGTCCCGCGACGAGGCCCACGAGAGGGCCGCGCTGCTGTCCGTCGACGGGTACGAGGTCGCCCTCGACCTGCGCTCGGCGGTCGGCGCGTCCGACGAGGCGGTGCGCACCTTCCGCTCGGTGACGACGATCCGCTTCCGCCGCACGGGGACGGGCACGAGCACCTTCGCGGACCTGATCGCCCCCTCGGTGAACACGGTCACCCTGAACGGGCGCTCCCTGGACCCGGCGGAGGTCTTCGACGGCGCGCGGATCACGCTCGACGGCCTGGCGGACGAGAACACCCTGGTGGTGGACGCGCAGTGCGCCTACAGCCGGACCGGCGAGGGGATGCACCGCTTCGTCGACCCGGAGGACGGCGAGGTCTACCTCTACACGCAGTACGAGCCGGCCGACGCCCGCCGGGTGTACGCGAACTTCGAGCAGCCCGACCTGAAGGCCCCGTACCGCTTCTCGGTGACCGCGCCGGAGGAGTGGACGGTCTGGTCGAACGGCGCCGGGGAGCGGGACGCCGACGGGGTGTGGCGGTTCGCGGAGACGGCGCCGATCTCCACGTACATCACCTGCGTGGTCGCCGGTCCGTACCACTACGTCACCGACACCTACCGGCGCGGGGACCTGGAGATCCCGCTCGGGGCGATGTGCCGCAAGGGCCTCGCGAAGCACTTCGACGCGGACGACGTCTTCCTGGTCACCAAGCAGGGCTTCGACTTCTTCCACGACAACTTCGACTTCCCGTACCCCTTCGGGAAGTACGACCAGGCCTTCGTCCCCGAGTACAACCTCGGCGCGATGGAGAACCCGGGCATGGTGACCTTCCGGGAGGAGTACGTCTTCCGGGGCAAGGTCACGCAGGCCTCGTACGAGGCGCGGGCCAACGTCATCCTGCACGAGATGGCGCACATGTGGTTCGGCGACCTGGTCACCATGGTGTGGTGGGACGACCTGTGGCTGAAGGAGTCCTTCGCGGACTTCATGGGGTCCTTCGTGAACGCCGAGGCGACCCGCTTCACGAACAGCTGGGTGACCTTCGCCAACAACCGCAAGTCCTGGGCGTACCGCGCCGACCAGCTGCCGTCCACCCACCCGATCACGGCCGACATCCGTGACCTGGAGGACGCCAAGCTGAACTTCGACGGCATCACGTACGCCAAGGGCGCGTCGGTGCTCAAGCAGCTCGTGGCGTACGCCGGGCGGGACGCGTTCCTGGAGGGGGCGCGCCGCTACTTCAAGCGCCACGCCTACGGGAACACGCGCCTGGGCGACCTGCTCGCGATCCTGGAGGAGACCTCCGGGCGCGACATGAAGGGCTGGGCGAAGTCCTGGCTCCAGACCTCGGGCGTGAACGTCCTGGCGCCGGACGTCACCTACGACGCCGAGGGCCGGATCACCGAGCTCGCCGTCCTCCAGGAGGGCGACGAGCTCCGCCCGCACCGGACGGCCGTGGGCCTCTACCGGCTGGACGCGGACGGCGCGCTCGTCCGGTACGCGCGGGCCGAGGCGGACGTCACCGGCGTCCGCACGGTGGTGGCCGGGCTGGCGGGCGAGGAGCGGCCGGACCTGGTGCTCGTCAACGACGACGACCTCACCTACTGCAAGATGCGCTTCGACGAGGGCTCGCTCGCCACCCTGCGGGAGCACCTGGGCGACGTCACCGACCCGCTGGCCCGCGCGCTGTGCTGGTCGGCGCTGTGGAACCTGACCCGCGACGGGCTGGTGCCCGCCCGGGACTTCGTCGCCGTCGTCCTCGCCTTCGCGGGCCGCGAGACGGAGATCGGCGTCCTCCAGATGGTGCACGCCTGGACGAAGTCGGCCGTCACGCTGTACGCGGCGCCGGAGTGGCGCGAGGAGGGCGGCCGGCTGCTCGCCGAGGGCGGGCTGCGCGAGCTGCGGGCGGCCGAGCCGGGCAGCGAGCACCAGCTGACCTGGGCGCGGTTCTTCGCGGCGACGGCCTCCACCGACGCCGACCTCCAGCTCCTGGAGGGGCTGCTGGACGGCACGGCGCGGATCGACGGCCTGGACGTCGACCAGGAGCTGCGCTGGGCGCTGCTCTCGCCGCTCGCGGCGCACGGGCGCGCGGACGAGGCCCGGATCGGCGAGGAGCTGGCCCGGGACGACACGGCGACGGGCAAGCGCCACCAGGTGCGGCTGCTCGCCTCCCGTCCCTCGGCGGCGGTCAAGGCGCAGGCCTGGGCGCAGGTCGTCGAGTCGGACGCCCTGTCGAACGCGCTGGTCGAGGCGACGATCGCGGGCTTCGCGCAGCCCTCGCAGCGCGAGCTGATCGCCCCGTACGCGGAGAAGTACTTCGCGGCGATCGAGCGCCTGTGGGCCGAGCGGTCGATCCAGATCGGCATGGACGTGGTCCGGGGCCTGTTCCCGGGGCTCCAGGACGACGCGGCGACGCTGGCCGCCACGGACGCCTGGCTGTCGGCGCACGAGTCGGCCGCGCCGGCCCTGCGGCGGCTGGTCCTGGAGGCCCGGGACGACCTGGCGCGGGCGCTGCGCGCGCAGGAGTGCGACCGCGCGGCGGAGTGACGGACCGGTGAGCGGCGGGGGTCGCGGGCTTCGGCCCGCGACCCCCGTCGCCGTGTCGGCGCACGGGCGCGGCACCCCATCGGCACTCGAACGCACGTACTTTAGGGCGAGCTTGTCCCCAATTGTCGACGAGCGTGTAACAGGGGTTAGGGGAGCCTTCGGAAGCGGAAGACCCCCGGCATGAACCACAACGCCCCCCTCACCCCCCGCCCCCTCCCCCTCTCCTCCCGCACCGGCCGCACCCAACGCCTCGCCACCTCCGCCCAGTTGAGGGCGCGGGGCATCTCCGCCACCGACGTCGCCGCGCAGTGCCGGCCGGGCGGCTGGCAGCAGCTGCTGCCCGGCGTCTTCCTGCTCCGGCCCGGGCCGCCCACCAGCGAGGACCGGCTGCACGCCGCGCTGCTCTACGCCCGCAGGCCCGGAACCCTGCCGCGGCAGGAGCCGGAGGCGATGATCACCGGGCTCGCCGCCCTCACCCTGCACCGCTTCTCCTCCGCTCCCCCGCTCACCGCCCTGGAGCGGATCGACGTCCTGGTGCCGCGCACCCGGCGGCTGCGCTCGACCGGCTGGGTGCGGGTGGTGCGCGCCCCGGAGGCGCCGGAGCCGGTGCAGCTCACGGGCGTTCCCGTCGCCCCGGTCGCCCGCGCCGTCGCCGACGCGGTGTCGGGCCTCCCGGAGGCGGAGGCGGTCCGCGCGCTGGTCACCGAGGCGGTGCGCGGCGGCCACTGCGAACCGGCCGCCCTGGTACGGGAGCTGAGCCGGGCCCGGGTCCTCTCCCGGCCGCACGTGGTGGACGCGGTGGACGCGCTGCTCACCGAGGGGCGCGCGCTGTCCGAGGAGCGGCTGTACGAGCTGGTGCGGGAGTTCGGGCTTCCGGACCCGCTGTGGAACGTGGACCTGCGGCTGCCGGGCGGCCCGCACCTGGGCGGGGTGGACGCCTACTGGCCCGACCAGGCGGTGGCCGTCGAGCTGGACACCCGGGCGCCCCGGCAGGACGACGACGAGCTGTGGTCCGAGTACACCCGCAAGCGCGAACACCTGGAGCGGCTCGGCATCACGGTCGTGCACCTCACCCCGCGCAAGCTGCGCGAGGCGAGGGACCAGCAGGCCACCGTGGTCCGTACGGCCCTGATGGCCGCGCCGGACCGGCACCCCGCCGCGTACGTCGTCGTCCTGCCCCGCTGATTCAGCCGCGGGGAGGGGTGCCGCAGAACTCGGCCTCCAGGACGGCGCCGCCGTCGCCCGTCCAGTCGGCGTTGAGGTTGAGGGCGAGGGAGTGCTCGCCGTCGCGGGTGACGCGGCCCTCGGTGGAGGAGCCGTGGATGCCGCCGGCGTGGCCCCAGATCTCCTTGCCGCAGCTCAGCTTCTGCCACATGATCCCGAGCCCGTACCGGATCTGCGGGATCTCCGGGGAGACCTGGACGGTGGTGGTCAGCTCCCGCATCTCCGCCTTCGGCAGCAGCCGGCCCTTGAGGAGGGCCCGGTAGAAGGTCTGGAGGTCGTTCGAGTCGGAGATGATCTCGCCCGCCGCCCCGGCCATGGACGGGTTGAGCCGGGAGACGTCGTGGACGGGCGCGTCCGGGTCGGCGGAGAGCTTGGACCAGGCCGGGCTGCTGGGCCTCGGCATCGACGGGCGGGTGCCGGGGACGCTGGTGGCACGCAGCTTCAGGGGCTTGATGATCCGGTTCTCCACGGCCTTTCCGTAGGGGCGGCCGGTGACCTTCTCGATGATCATGCCGGCGAGGACGTAGTTGGTGTTGGAGTAGCTCCAGCTCGTGCCGGGCGGGAAGTCGGCGGGGTGGGCCAGGGCGACGGCGACGAGCTGCCGCGGGGTCCAGGTGTCGTAGCGGTGCTCCAGGAAGCCGGGGCCGAAGACCTTCTCCTGGAAGGCGGGGTCGGAGGTGACGTCGTAGACGCCGCTGGTGTGGTTGAGCAGCTGGCGGACGGTGATCCGCCGGCCGTCGTGGCCGTTGCCCCGGACGACGCCGGGCAGCCACTTCTCGACCGGGTCGTCGAGGTCGATCCGGCGCTCGGCCTGGAGCTGGAGGAGGACGGTGGAGACGAAGGTCTTGGTGAGGGAGCCGACCCGGTAGCGGTCGTCGCCCCCGCGCTCGCCCGCGGTGCCGGTCCAGTTCCTCCGGCCGTCGCGGGCCTGCGCGACGGCGCCGGGCACGCCCGCGTCGACCTGCGCCTGAAGCGCCCGCTGCGTGGCCTCGTGGCCCCGCTGCCGGGATTCTTCGGGGGCCGCGAGGGCGGGGGTGGCGAGGGCGGTGGCGGTGAGGCCCGCCGCGAGGACGGCGGCGACGGCGGTGCGGACGGTACGGGTGGTGCGGGTGGTGCGGACGGCTGACATGCGGGCTCCCCTGGACTCTGCGCGGTGCGCTCCGGGTGTACTGCGGTCGGCGGGCAGGACTCGGCGGGGCGCCGGGAGGGTTGAGCGGACCGGGGACGGTTGAGCCGTTTTCAGCCGTTCGGCGGCAGGGTGGGGTCGAGCGGCGCGCCGAGCCGGGAACGGCCGGTCGGGGGCCGTTCGCGCCACAGGTCGAGGGCGATGTCGACGAGTTCGACGCGGGGCAGGCCGGGGACGGCGGAGAGCGGGTGCCAGGCGGCCAGGTCGGTGGAGCCGCCGGTCTCGTGGCGCAGCTCGCCGCCGGTGATCCGGGCCTCGTAGACGATCCGGAGCCCCTGGAGGTCGCCGGGCCCCGAGAAGCGGCGGAGCCGGGCCAGGCGGACGGAGTCGATGCCGAGGAGGGCGGTGGGTTCGACGACGTACCCGGTCTCTTCCTCGACTTCCCGGACCATGGTCCGGACGGGCTCCTCGCCGTGCTCCATGCCGCCGCCCGGCAGGGTCCAGCGCTTGGTGCCGTCGCCCGCCGCCCAGCGGGCGAGCAGCATCTCGTCGTCCCGGACGCACACGGCGTAGGCCGCCACCCTCAACTTCCGCTTCATGGAACGAGGTTAGATCCAGTACGCGGGGTACGTCCGCCCCGTCGCGGGGGCGGCCGCGAGGCCGACGGCGACCAGGAGGAGGCAGGCGAGCGCGAGAAGGCCGAGAAACGACCAGAAGGGCGTGGCCTGGAGGGCGACGACGACGGCCGTGGCGGCGGCGGGCGAGTGCGGGGCGCGGGCGAGCGCCATCACGCCGAGGGCGAGGCCGCCCGCGACGGCGGCGCCCCACGGGCCCGGCCCGGCCAGGGCCAGGACCGCGAACCCGGTGAGCACGGAGAGGAGTTGGCCGCCGACCACCGAGCGGGGCTGGGAGAGCGGCAGTTCGGGGGCGCCCGCCACGAGCGCCGCGCTCGCGGCGAGCGGCGGGATCAGCAGGGGCTGGCGGAGGAGCGTGCCCACCGCGACCAGGAGGAGCAGCCCGGCGACCGCGGCGGCGGTGGCGCCGAGGAGG
Source organism: Streptomyces sp. NPDC093071 (assembly GCF_044754545.1). NCBI lineage: Bacteria > Bacillati > Actinomycetota > Actinomycetes > Kitasatosporales > Streptomycetaceae > Streptomyces > Streptomyces sp. NPDC093071. Next base: position 877,070 of record NZ_JBIVPH010000003.1, read on the forward strand.
ACCCGGGGGCGGGGCCGGGCGGGCGGCCGGGGGCGGGGCGGTCGGGGGGTCTCGGGGAGTCCGGATGCTTCGGGGGCCTCTGCGGCCGGGGCGGTGGGCACGGCGTCCTCGGGGGTCGTCGGGGTGTCGGGGGTGTCGGATCGGCGGGGCGGTGCCGGGCCCGGTGGGCCGTTCGCGCGGGCCCCGGCGTCAGGGGGTGGGCGGGTTGGCCGGGGAGTACTCCGGGGGCGACCAGCGCAGGGGGCTGGCGCCGGAGGTCTCCACCACCCGGTCGGCGCGGAAGCGGACCACCCGGTCCTCCGGGCCGTACTCGGTGCGTGCCCGGCCGGTGAGCTGGAGGGTCGTGCCGGTCTCCCAGTCCGGGAAGAGCAGGCCCGCGCGGCCGTCCGCCTCCAGGTTGCCCAGGGTCAGGAACATCGCGTTGCCCGGGTAGTCCCGCCAGCTCAGCTCCCGGGGTCCGTCGACCCGGACGAAGCCGGGGTTGCCGCCCCGGTGGCTCGCGTCGACGCCGTCGGGGGCGGCGGTGGCCACGAAGAAGGTGTCCGCCGCACGGACGCGGGCCGCCTGGGCGGGGGTGAGCGCCTCGCCGTGATGCGGGGTGCCGGTTCCGGGGCCCGCGGGCTCGGAGTCGTACCGCTCTCTCCTCTGGAGGTACTTGGGGCAGTTGGAGAAGACGCGTTCCGCCTCGACGGTGAAGCCTCGGCGGCTGGGGCGGGCGGTGCCGTTGAGGCGCATACGGCGGCGGGTGCCGGGGTCGAGGGCGAGGGTGCCGACGGGGGTGCCGGCCGGGGTGATCGCCCCGGCGAGCGGGTCGCGGGCGGGGACGCCGCCGGCGACGGAGACGGTGGCCGGGCCGGTGGCGCGGACGAAGCCGGGCGCGCCGGTGAGCAGGCTCGCCCAGATGCGTCCGTCCGCGTCCGCCGCGCCGATCACCAGCATCGGTCGGGCCTCCAGGAAGGCGGCGGCGACCGGGCGGATGCCGGTGCCGATGGAGCGGCCCACGTGCGCGGCCAGGTCGCGGACGCCGACGCGGTCCTGCACGGCGAGCGATCCGGGGTGGTAGGCACCCATGGGGTTCCTCCGGGGGTCGTCCGGGCGGTCTCTAGAAGAAGCCGCAGGTGGGAGCGGTGGCCGAGGGGGCCGGGGCGGTTTCGGCGCCTCGCGGGACCGAGATCTCCAGGCGGGTGCCGTCGGGGTCATGGAAGAAGATGCCGCCGGAGGCCGCGCCCTCGCGGTGGGCGACGACGCCCTCGTACGCGAAGGTGGTGCCGCGCGCGGTGAGCGCGGCCTCGGCGGCGCGGACGTGGTCGAGGGACTCGGCCTCGAAGGCGAGGTGGTGGAGGCCGGGGCGGCCGGGGTCGTAGGCGCCCTCGGCCTGCTGCCAGAGGGCGATCGCCAGGCGGCCGTCCCGGCCGAGGAAGGCGTAGCCGCTCTCCCCCTCCGCGCCCCTTCCGAGGACCTCGAAGCCGAGGACGTCGGCGTAGAAGGCGAGCGAGCGCTCCAGGTCCGTGACGTTGAGGCCGACGTGGTGGGTGGTGAGCGTGCCGATCGTGGACATGACGGTTCCCTCCCGAGCGGGCCGCCCCGGACGGGCTAACCCTCTAATGCGACTTTAAGGGTTAGCCGAAGCGAGCGTCAACCGCTCACGTACGCTTGAAGGGTTAGTTCACCGAGGAGGACGCCCGCCCATGACCGCCATCGACCCCCGGCCGCTCACCGGCGAGCCCCTCTCCCTCGACCTGCTCAACACCCGCTGGGTCGAGGAGGGCGCGCGCCGGGACCTGCTCACCGATGTCGAGGGGCTCGCCGTCTGGCTCACCGCCAACGACCTGGAGGGGCGGTTCGCCGCCGACGCCGCCACCCTGCACCGCACCCTCGCCGCCCGGGACGCGCTCGCCGCGCTCGTCGACCGGCCCGGCGACCCCGACGCCACCGCCCGCGTCGACGCCGTCCTCGGCCACGGCCGCATCCGGGCCACGCTCACCGCCGAAGGCCCCGGCGAGGAGGCCGAGTTCGCGGACCCGGCGTGGGGGCCGGGCTGGACCGCCGCCCGCGCCCACCTCGACCTGCTGCGCACCGCGCCCGACCGGATCCGGGCCTGCGCCCACGAGGCGTGCATCCTGCACTTCTTCGACACCTCGCGGAACGGCACCCGCCGCTGGTGCTCGATGGCGGTCTGCGGCAACCGGGCCAAGGCCTCCCGGCACCACGCCCGCGCCAAGGAGGCGTAACACCCCGGTTGGGACCGTTTCACCCCCCGTGGCGCATCGGGCGCACTGGCGGGTTCATGCCACGAAGCACACCTCCTCCCCGTCAACTCTCCCCAAAACCCTGTCATTTGCGAAAGGCTGAGCGGTCATCCGGAACCGATATCCGGACCCTCTCCTTCACAGACAGGGATCTACATTGGCCACCCCCCAGACCCCGGGCTCCATAGCCCGGCCCTCGGCGCCCGGACGGAGACGGGCGGCCCGCCTCGCGGCCGCCACCGGTCTCGTCGCCGCGCTCGTCGCGACCGGCACCGTGCCCGCGTTCGCCTCCGCCGACCCCGGGACCACTCCCCCGGTCAAGGCCTCCGACTCCGCGGACAAGCTCGGCTCCGTCGACGCCCAGCGCCTCACCGAGGCCCAGGCGACCGGCGAGAAGAACGTCACCGTCCTCGTCGCCACCGCCCCCGGCGCCACCGAGCAGGTCGCCGCCCAGCTGGACGCCGTCGCCGGCGCCTCGGTCGGCAAGCGGCAGGACGCGCTCGGCTACGTCCGCGCCACCCTGCCGACCGCCAAGGCCGAGGCCGCCATCCGGGCCGCCACCGCGCTCTCCTCGGTCCAGGCCGTCGACCTCCAGGCGGAGATCCCGCTGGACGACCCGCGTCCGGAGGCGGGCCCCGTCGAGGGCACCACCGTCAAGAAGACGTACCCGGCGCCCGGCAAGAAGACCCCGGCGAGGAACCCGTACAACCCCTCCCACGAGACGGGCGCGGTCGACTTCGTCGAGAGCCACCCCAAGGCCGACGGCCGCGGCGTGACCATCGGCGTCCTGGACTCCGGCGTCGACCTCGGCCACCCGGCCCTGCAGAAGACCACCACCGGCGAGCGCAAGATCGTCGACTGGGTCACCGCCACGGACCCGCTGACCGAGGGCGACGCCACCTGGCAGCCGCAGATCACCGCGGTTTCCGGCCCCGTCTTCAGCGCCGCCACGCAGAGCTGGAAGGCCCCGGAGGGCTCGTACCGGTTCAGCCGCTTCACCGAGTCGATCACCGCCGGCGGCGACCCGGCCGGCGACATCAACCGGGACGGCGACACCACCGACGTCTTCGGCCTGCTGTACGACCCGGTCGCCGGGACCGTCCGCGTGGACACCGACCAGAACAACGACTTCACGGACAACGCGCCGATGAAGCCGTACAAGGACGGGTTCCAGATCGGGTACTTCGGCACCGACGACCCGGCCACCGAGGTCGTCGAGAAGACCCCGTTCGTCGTGGAGATCCGCAAGGACGTCCCGATGGACCCGGCCGGCGGCACCTGGGTCGGCAAGAAGCTCGACTTCGTCAACGTCGGCCTCGTCGAGTCCTCGCACGGCACCCACGTCGCCGGCATCACCGCCGCCCACGGGCTCTTCGGCGGCAGGATGAACGGCGCGGCGCCCGGCGCGAAGATCGTCTCCTCGCGCGCGTGCACCTGGACCGGCGGCTGCACCAACACCGCCCTCACCGAGGGCATGACGGACCTCGTCGTCAACCGCGGCGTCGACATCGTCAACATGTCGATCGGCGGCCTGCCGCAGCAGAACGACGGCGACAACGTCCGCGCCCGCCTCTACACCCGCCTGATCGACCAGTACGGCGTGCAGCTGGTCATCTCGGCCGGCAACTCGGGCCCCGGCATCAACACGATCGGCGACCCCGGCCTGGCCGACAAGGTCCTCTCGGTCGGCGCGGCCGTCTCCAAGGACACCTGGGCCGCCAACTACGGCTCGGCCGTCACCAAGAAGTACGCCATGTTCCCCTTCTCCTCGCGCGGCCCGCGCGAGGACGGCGGCTTCACCCCGACGATCACCGCCCCCGGCTCGGCCGTGAACACCATCCCGACCTGGCTGCCGGGCGCCGGCCTCGCCGAGTCGGGCTACGCGCTGCCCGCCGGCTACGGGATGCTCAACGGCACCTCGATGTCCTCGCCGCAGGCGGCGGGCGCGAGCGCGCTGCTGCTCTCGGCCGCCAAGCAGAAGGGCATCGCGCTCTCCCCGCTCACCCTGCGCACCGCGCTGACCTCCACCGCGCAGCGGATCCCCGGGGTCGCCGCGCACGAGCAGGGCGCCGGCCGCATCGACATCGAAGAGGCCTGGGAGTCCATCAAGGACGGCGCCACGGCGCACGACTACACGGTGCAGGCCCCGGTCGACACCCTGATCTTCCCGGCCCCGCGCGCGGGCACCGGCGTCTACGACCGCGAGGGCGACCTCAAGGTCGGCCAGAAGCGGATCTACGACGTCACCCTCACCCGCACCAGCGGCCCGGACCGCCCGGTCCGGCACGACCTGGACCTCAAGTACAACGACGGCACCTTCCGCATCGTCGGTGACGACCGGATCTACCTGCCGCTGAACAAGCCGGTCACGGTGAAGCTCCAGGCCAAGGCGTCCACCGCCGGCGTGCACAGCGTCATCCTGGAGGCCGACGACGAGCGCACCGAGGGCGTCGACAAGCAGATCCTCGCCACCTCGGTCGTCGCGCACGACCTGGTCGCCCCGGGTTACACGCACACCGCCCGGGGCTCCGTGCAGCGCAACAGCACCACGTCCTACTTCGTCACCGTGCCCCAGGGCGCCAAGACGCTGGAGATCGCGCTGTCCGGTCTGAAGGCGAAGAGCCAGACCCGGTTCATCGCGATCCACCCGGTCGGCGTCCCGGTCGACCCGACCGCGACCACGGGCTGCTACCCGCACTACAACCCGGCCAACACCTGCCGCCCCGACCTGCGTTCGTACGCGAACCCGACGCCGGGCGTCTGGGAGGTCGAGGTCGAGGCCCGCCGCACGTCGCCGGACCTGGACAACCCGTACACCCTGGCCGTCTCGGCCCTCGGCGTCGACTTCGACCCGGCCGTGCAGACCGTCCCCGAGGCGAAGGTCGGCACCCCGGCCCCCGTCCAGTGGAAGGTCACCAACCGCTTCGCGGGCATCGAGGGCACCCTCAAGGGCGGCTCCCTCGGCTCCCAGAAGTCCGAGACGCCGACCATCCTGCACAAGCAGAAGCACACCCGGACCGTCACCATCGGCGAGGGCGTCGAGCGGCTCGACATCGCGATCGGCAACACCTCCGACCGGGCCGCCGACCTCGACCTGACCGTGTCCCTCAACGGCAAGCAGGTCGCGCAGGCCGCCGACGGCGACTCGGAGGAGGCCGTCTCCCTGGTGAAGCCGGCCGCGGGCACGTACACCGTCGTGATCGACGGTTACTCGGTCCAGGCCGCGGGCGGCACCACGTACGACTACAAGGACGTGTACTACTCGTCCGCGCTCGGCACCGTGAAGATCGACGGCTCGAAGCCGGCCGCCCTGCCCAACGGCGGGTCCGCCACGGTGACGGCCGAGGTCCTGGTCGCCGGCGCCGCCCCCGAGGGACGCCAGTTCTTCGGCGAGGTCCAGCTGGTCAACGCCCGCGGCACCGTCGCGGGCACCGGCAGCGTCCTGATCGGCGCGGTCACCCCGTAACACCGTGTGACGGGGAGGGGCGGGCGCCGGTTCCGGCGCCCGCCCCTCCCCCGTTCCCGTCCCGGCCCTTGGACAATGGATTGGACAAGGCGGCCGTGGTCGCCCGCATCATGGAGGGGCAGCACCCTGCCCATACGTACGGAGGAGTCCCCGTGAAGGTCGGAATCGTCGGAGCCACCGGTCAGGTCGGCACAGTCATGCGCAGCATCCTGACCGAGCGCGCGTTCCCGCTCGACGAGCTGCGGCTCTTCGCCTCCGCCCGTTCCGCCGGGACCGTCGTGGACGGCATCACGGTCGAGGACGCCTCCACCGCCGACTACACCGGCCTGGACATCGTGCTCTTCTCCGCCGGTGGCGCCACCTCCAAGGCCCTCGCCGAGAAGGTCGCCTCCCAGGGCGCCGTCGTGATCGACAACTCCTCCGCCTGGCGCCGCGACCCCGAGGTCCCCCTCGTGGTCTCCGAGGTGAACCCGCACGCGGTCAAGGACCGCCCCAAGGGGATCATCGCCAACCCGAACTGCACCACGATGGCCGCGATGCCGGTCCTCAAGCCGCTCCACGAGGAGGCCGGTCTGGTCGCCCTCGTCGCCACCACCTACCAGGCCGTCTCCGGCTCGGGCGTGGCCGGTGTCGCCGAGCTGGACGGGCAGGTCAAGGCCGTCGCCGAGGGCGCCGCCGCGCTCGCCCACGACGGCGGGGCCGTCGAGTTCCCCGAGCCCGGCGTCTACAAGCGCCCGATCGCCTTCAACGTGCTGCCGCTGGCCGGTTCGATCGTCGACGACGGCTCCTTCGAGACCGACGAGGAGCAGAAGCTCCGCAACGAGTCCCGCAAGATCCTGGAGATCCCGGAGCTCAAGGTCTCCGGCACCTGTGTGCGCGTCCCGGTCTTCTCCGGCCACTCCCTCCAGGTCAACGCCCGCTTCGAGCGCCCGATCGGCGTCGAGCGCGCCTACGAGCTGCTCAAGGGCGCCGAGGGCGTCGAGCTGTCCGAGATCCCGACCCCCCTCCAGGCCGCCGGCAAGGACGCCTCGTACGTCGGCCGCATCCGCGTGGACGAGACCGTCGACAACGGCCTCGCGCTCTTCGTCTCCAACGACAACCTGCGCAAGGGCGCGGCGCTGAACGCCGTGCAGATCGCGGAGCTGGTCGCGGCCGAGCTCCGGGGCTGACGGACCCCCGCGGGACGCGTACGAGCGGAGGGGCGGCTTCCCGTTGCGGGGAGCCGCCCCTCCGGCGCGTCCGGCCGTGCCAGAGTGCCCCCATGAACCGGATACCCGAGGGGGACGGCGTCCCGGTCCCCGCGCAGGCGCTCCACGTGGCGGTCGGCTGGCTGACCGGGCACGGGGTGCCCGACGCGGACGTGTCGGCGCTGCTCCTGGACGCCGGGGGGCGGGTGCGGGGCGACGCCGACCTGGTCTTCTACAACCACGCCGAGCACCCCTCGGGGGCCGTGCGGCACCTGGGTCGGTCGGCCCCCGGCGCGCCCGGCGGCCCGGCCGCGGACTGGCTGTGGCTGGACCTCGCGCGCGTGGAGCCGGACGTCGGGCGGATCGTGGTCGCCGCCTCCGCCGACGGGGGCGCCTTCGGGCGGGTGCCCGGCCTCGACGTGCGGGTCACGGACGCGGCGGGGACGCCCGTCGCGTACCGGGTGATCGGGGACGCGACGACGGAGACCGCCTTCGTCTTCGGCGAGTTCCACCGGTGGGGCGGCGGCTGGCGCTTCCGTACGGCCGTCCGGGGGTACGGCTCCGGGCTCGCCGGGCTCGCGACGGACTTCGGCATCGTGGTCGAGCCCCCGCCCCCGCCGATCCCGGGACCGGGGTACGTGCCTCCGGCCCCGGTCCCGGTGTACGCGCCTCCGGTGTACGCGGCCCCGGTGTACGAGCCTCCGGCCCCGGTCCCGGCGGCCCCCGCTCCCCTCCCCCGCGGCGTGGACTTCCCGCCCGCCGTGTACCAGGGGCGCGGCAAGGAGACCGTGCACTGCGATCCGCGCCTGCCGGGGGGCGGCTGGGTGCTCCTGGAGGTGGAGTCGTACCACTCGCTCCTCACCACCGTGGAGTCCTGCGACGCCTACGGGCGGGCCGAGGACTTCCTGCTCATGGCGTACGAGGACGACGTCCGGGCCCGGACCGTCGCCCTGGTCCCGCGCTCCCGCCCGCTGACCCTGCGGGTGGACGCCGACGCCCCCTGGACGCTGCGGGTCCTCCCGCTCTCCCACGCGCGCCGCTTCGACAGCCACGTCGAGGGCCTCGCGCACGACCTCGTGGTCTACGACGGGCCGCCCGGGGTCCTCGACTTCCTGCACCACGGGGAGGGCCACTTCGCCGTGCACCGGCACGCCCCGCCGGAGGACCCGCTGCACGACGACGAGGAGCGGACCCGGCTGGTCAGCGAGATCGGCGAGGTCCGGGTGAGCGCCCCCGTGGCGGGTCCCGGACTGCTGCGGATCAGCGGCGACGGGCCGTGGAAATGTGCCGTGCGTCGCTGAGCCGACGCGTGGAAGGATGGGCCCCATCGTCATGAAACAGAGGAGTTGACCGGGTGCCTGGCACGAACCTGACCCGTGAAGAGGCTCGGCAGCGGGCGGCGCTGCTGACCGTGGACGCGTACGAGGTCGAACTCGACCTCTCCGGCGCGCAGGAGGGCGGCACCTACCGGTCCGTCACCACCGTCCGCTTCGATTCCGCCGAGGCCGGCGCCGAGAGCTTCATCGACCTCGTCGCCCCCGCCGTCCACGAGGCCGTCCTGAACGGGCACGCCCTGGACGTGGCCGCCGTCTTCCGCGACTCGCGGATCGCCCTGCCCCACCTGCGGGAGGGCCGCAACGAGCTCAAGGTCGTCGCCGACTGCGCGTACACCAACACCGGTGAGGGCCTGCACCGCTTCGTCGACCCGGTCGACGACCAGGCCTACCTCTACACCCAGTTCGAGGTGCCGGACGCGCGGCGCGTGTTCGCCTCCTTCGAGCAGCCCGACCTCAAGGCGACCTTCCAGTTCACGGTGAAGGCCCCGGCCGGCTGGAAGGTCATCTCGAACTCCCCGACGCCGGAGCCCGAGAACGACGTGTGGGTCTTCGAGCCCACGCCCCGCATCTCCACGTACATCACGGCCCTGATCGTCGGCCCGTACCACTCGGTGCACTCGACGTACGAGAAGGACGGGCAGACCGTCCCGCTCGGCATCTACTGCCGTCCGTCGCTGGCCGAGTTCCTGGACGCGGAGCACATCTTCGACGTCACGCGCCAGGGCTTCGACTGGTTCCAGGAGAAGTTCGCGTACGACTACCCGTTCGCCAAGTACGACCAGCTGTTCGTGCCGGAGTTCAACGCGGGCGCGATGGAGAACGCGGGCGCGGTCACCATCCGCGACCAGTACGTCTTCCGCTCGAAGGTGACGGACGCGGCGTACGAGCGGCGGGCCGAGACCATCCTGCACGAGCTCGCCCACATGTGGTTCGGCGACCTCGTGACCATGGAGTGGTGGAACGACCTGTGGCTGAACGAGTCGTTCGCCACCTACACCTCGGTCGCCTGCCAGGCCGCCGTGCCCGGCACCCGCTGGCCGAACGCCTGGACCACCTTCGCCAACGCGGAGAAGACCTGGGCCTACCGCCAGGACCAGCTGCCCTCCACGCACCCGATCATGGCCGAGATCAACGACCTGGAGGACGTGCTCGTCAACTTCGACGGCATCACGTACGCCAAGGGCGCCTCGGTCCTCAAGCAGCTCGTCGCCTATGTCGGCCAGGACGAGTTCTTCAAGGGCGTGCAGGCGTACTTCAGGGCGCACGCCTTCGGCAACACGCGCCTGTCGGACCTGCTCGGCGCCCTGGAGAAGACCTCGGGACGCGACCTGACGTCCTGGTCGAAGGCGTGGCTGGAGACGGCCGGCATCAACGTCCTGCGCCCGGAGATCGAGACCGACGCCGACGGCGTCATCACCTCCTTCGCCGTGCTCCAGGAGGCCCCGGCGCTGCCCGCCGGCGCCAAGGGCGAGGCCGTCCTGCGGCCGCACCGGATCGCGATCGGCTTCTACGAGCTGGACGAGACCGGCCGTCTGGTCCGCACCGACCGCCTGGAGCTGGACATCGCGGCGGCCGGACGGACCGAGGTGCCGCAGCTCGTCGGCAAGGGCCGCCCGGCGGTCGTCCTCCTGAACGACGACGACCTGTCGTACGCCAAGGTCCGGCTCGACGACGTGTCCCTGGCCAACGTCACCGAGCACCTGGGCGACTTCGCCGAGTCGCTGCCGCGCGCGCTGTGCTGGGCCTCGGCCTGGGACATGACCCGCGACGGCGAGCTGGCCACCCGCGACTACCTGGAGCTGGTGCTGTCCGGCATCGCCAAGGAGTCCGACATCGGCGTGGTGCAGTCGCTCCAGGGCCAGGTCAAGGCGGCCCTCGACCTGTACGCGGCGCCGGAGTGGCGCGAGGCCGGGCTCTCCCGCTGGACCGAGGCGACGCTCGCGCACCTGCGCGCGGCCGAGCCGGCGAGCGACCACCAGCTGGCGTGGGCGCGCGCCTTCGCGGCGACCGCCCGCACCCCGCAGCAGCTCGACCTGCTCGCGGCCCTCCTGGAGGGGCGCGAGACGATCGAGGGCCTGGCGGTGGACACCGAGCTGCGCTGGGCGTTCGTGCAGCGGCTCGCGGCGACCGGGGACTACGACGAGGCGGAGATCGCCGCCGAGCTGGAGCGCGACCGCACGGCGGCGGGCGAGCGGCACGCGGCGACCGCGCGGGCGGCCCGTCCGACGGAGGAGGCCAAGGCCGAGGCCTGGGCGTCGGTCGTCGAGGACGACAAGCTGGCGAACGCCGTGCAGGAGGCCGTCATCGGCGGTTTCGTCCGGTCCGACCAGCGCGAGCTGCTCGCCCCGTACACGGCGAAGTACTTCGCGGCGATCAAGGGCGTCTCGGAGACCCGCAGCCACGAGATGATCCAGCAGATCGTGGTCGGCCTCTACCCGACGCTCCAGGTCTCGCAGGAGACCCTGGACGCGACGGACGCGTGGCTGGAGGAGCACCGGCCGGCTCCGGCGCTGCGGCGTCTGGTGACGGAGTGCCGCGCGGGCGTCGAGCGCGCCCTGAAGGCACAGGCGGCGGACGCGGCGGCGGCGGTCTGAGACCACCGGTAGGCGGTACGTGAGAAGGGGCGCCCTCCCCTGTGGGGCGCCCCTTCTCCGTGCCCTGCCGGAGCGTCAGCCGCCGAGGGCCGCGTACCGGGCGCGCAGGTCGGCCGCGCCCTGCTCCGTGAGCGTGCCGTGGAGCCGCATCCGGGCGACGCCGCCGTCCGGGAAGGCGTCCAGGCGCACATGGGTGACGACGGCCCGGGCGGGCAGCTTGAAGCGGTGGAGGGTGTCGGGCTGGAGCCGGGTCCGGGGGATGATCTCGAACCACTCGCCGCTCTCGCCGTTGCGGCCCTGGAGGGCGATCCAGCCCGCCGAGTTGCCCTTGAGGTAGGCGGTGTCGATCTCGACGGCGCGGACGGCGCCCTGGGCGGCGAGCCGGAAGCGGACCCAGTCGTGGGTGTCGCGGACGCGGCGGCGGCGGTTCTCCCAGCCGTCGTCCATCTTGCGGGAGGTGCCGGGCAGGATGATCTGGGTGGGCGAGGAGTAGAACCGATCGGAGGCGTCCTCGTACGTGCCGCCGTTCAGTACGGAGACCAGGTCGAGGGTGCCGAGGAGCTCCAGCCACTCGGGGTCGGGCACGACCTCGCCGTGGACGCGGAGCCGGGCGACGCCGCCGTCGGGGTGCTGGCAGAGGCGGACGTGGGTGAAGCGGCGCTCGGCGTCGATCGCGAAGCCGTTGGCGGCGTGGCCCCGGACGGGGGTGGGTGGGACGAGCTCCTCCCACTTGGCGTCGAGGAGTTCGGCCGGGCTCGGGGTGCCCTCGACGGCGGTGGCCTGGACCGACACCTTCTGCGGGTAGTTGCCCCGGAAGTGGGCGGTGTCGACGACGATCCCCCGGACGACGCCGGGGGCGCCGAGGCGGACGATCGCCCAGTCGTGGTCCTCGGGGGCGGGGAAGACGTTCTCGGCGTCGGCGCCCCGGCGGCGGCGGGTCTCCCAGCCGTCCATGACCTTTCCCTTGTGGCCGAAGCGCTCGGGGTCGAAGACGGCGCGCTCGCGGACGAGGAGGTTCTCCCGCTCGGCGAAGAACTCGTCGTTGGCGGCGACGACCCCGGCGCCGAGGCGGCGGTCGGCGAGGTCGACCAGCTCGGTGAAGGGGAAGTCCCCGGTGCGGTAGTCGGCGTAGGGGTCTCCGCCGGAGTAGGGGGCGGCGTCGTTGGCGTGCGGGTCCTGGTTCTCGTCGAAGCTGCTCATGGACCGACCTTCCCGCGTCCGCCCCTTCCAGGTCCATCGAATGTTTTCGACGGTTCCTTTCAGCTCTGCTGAACGGTTTCCCGTCCGGTGGCGGCCTGCCGGAGCGCGGCCAGGACCCGGGCGACCGCCGGGCCCTCCTCCGCCCCGCCGCGCACCGCCGCGACGACGTGGCGGCGCGGCTGGTCGGCGGAGAGGACGCGCATGACGACCCCGGTGCCGCCCCGGCGTTCGGCGGAGGCCATGCGGGGCACGAGCGCGATCCCCATCCCGGCCTCGACCATGGCGAGGATCGCGGTCCAGCCCGAGGCGCTGTGGGCCTGCTCGGGCACGAAGCCGGCGGCCTCGCAGGCGGCGGTGGTGATCTCGGACCAGGGGCCGGAGCCGCCGTAGATCCAGGGTTCGGCGGCGAGGTCGGCGAGCCGCAGGCCGGGCGCGCCGGCGAGCGGGTGCCCGGCGGGCAGGGCCACGTCGAGCGGGTCGGCGAGCAGCGGCACCCGGCTGAACTTGGGGTCGCGGGCGGAGGGCGCGTGGGCGGCGAGCGAGAGGGCGAGGTCGACCTCGCCGGCCGCGAGCAGTTCGTACGCCTCCGCCGCCTCGGCCTCCCGGACGCGGACGTCGAGCCGGGGGTGCGCGGTGCGCAGGCGGCGCACGGCGGGGACGACGAGCGCGGGCACGGAGGTGGAGAAGGCGGCCAGCCGGACCTGTCCGGCCTCGCCCCGGAGGTAGCCGTCGAGTTCGGCGTCGGCGCGCTCCAGCTGGGCGAAGACGGCCTCCGCGTGCCGCAGGACCAGGTGGGCGGCGTCGGTGAGGCGGACCCGGCGGCCCTGGGCCTCCAGGAGCCGGACGCCGAGCTGCCTGGAGAGGTTGGTGAGCTGCTGCGAGACGGCCGAGGGGGTCATGAGCAGGGCCTCCGCGGTCGCGGTGACGGTGCCGCGGTCGCGGAGGGTGCGGAGGATCCGGAGCTTCTTGATGTCCCACTCGGTCATGGGCGCAACCTATCGGGGGGCTTCGGAGGCCTCCGGTTCGGCCGAAGCCTCCCGGTCTTTCCGTTCGTCCGTACGGAAGGTTTCGGTCGGGGCCCCGGGCCTACGGGGGTTCAGCTGGCCCGCCAGGGTGGCGCCGAGGGCGATCGCCATGCCGAGGAGCTGGACCGGGCCGAGCGCCTGGCCGAGGGCCGCCCAGCCGATGATCGCGGCGGTGACCGGCGAGAGGGGGCCGAGGAGGGTGACCGAGGAGGCGCTCAGCCGCTCGATGCCGCGGAACCAGAGGACGTACGAGATCGCGGTGTTGCCGAAGGCCAGGTAGGCGTAGCCGGCCAGGTTCGTGCCGGTCAGGGCCGGTGGGGCGCCCTCGACCAGGAGGGCGATCGGCAGGATGACCAGGCCGCCCGCGGTGAGCTGCCAGCCGGTGGCGGCGAGGGCGCCGACGCCCTCGGGGCGGCCCCAGCGCTTGGTGAGGACGACGCCCGCCGACATGGAGAGGGCGGAGAGCAGTCCGGCGACCACGCCGACGAGGTCGAGCGCGGCCCCGGCCTGGAGGACCACGAGGCTGACGCCGAAGGCGGCGGCGACGGCGGTGACCAGAGCCCGGACGGTGGGCCGGTCGCCCAGGAGGAGGGCGGCGAGGCCGACGACGAAGAGCGGGCCGACGGAGCCGACGACGGCGGCGACCCCGCCGGGGAGCCGGTAGGCGGCGAGGAAGAGCAGCGGGAAGAAGGCGCCGATGTTGAGGGCACCGAGGACGGCGGCCTTCCCCCACCAGGCGCCCTTCGGGAGCGTGCGGGTGAGCGCCAGGAGCAGGAGTCCGGCGGGCAGGGCGCGCATCAGGCCGGTGAAGAGGGGCCGGTCGGGCGGCAGGAACTCGGTGGTGACGTAGTAGGTGGAGCCCCAGGAGATCGGGGCGAGGGCGGTCAGCGCGACGAAGGCGGCCCTGCGGGACGTGGCGGTCGGGTGGGACATGGCGGTCGGGTGGGACATGCGGGTTCCCCCTGGAGGCGAGTGCCGGTGCGCGGGGCGCGGAGACCCCGGGTTCGCTTGGCGCTGATTAACTTAGCACTAAGCTACTTAGACGCAAGCGGCTTTCTTGCCGTCGAGTCGTACGGAAGGGGAGACTGGAACCCATGGACACGAAGACCCCCGGCCCGGGCCCCGCCCACGACGCCGTCGACGCCATCACCGACCAGTGGGCGGTCGTCCGGCCCGACCTGGACACGGTGCCGATGGCCGTCTTCGGCCGGATCTACCGGCTGGCGAACGCCATGCGCGGCCGGGTGGACACGGCGTACTCGCCCTACGGCCTGGCGCTCGGGGAGTTCGACGTGCTCGCGACCCTGCGCAGGTCCGGGGAGCCGTACACGCTCTCGCCGCGCGAGCTGTCCGCCACCCTGATGATCACCACGGGGGGCATGACGGGCCGCCTCGACCGGCTGGAGAAGGCCGGACTGCTCGGTCGCAGCCCCGACCCGAACGACCGGAGGGGGCTGCGGGTCACCCTCAGCGAGCGCGGCCGGGAGCTGGTGGACCTGGCCGTCGCCGACGGCCTCGCGGAGCAGCGGGCGGCCCTGGAGTCGGCGCTCGACGCGGAGGAGACGGAACAGCTGGCCGGACTGCTGCGCAAGCTGCTCGCGGCCACGGCCTGACGCGGGCGGAGCCGGAAGCGGAGACGGAGGCGCGCGGGCGCGCGAAGGCGCCGCACGGTACGTCGGTACCGTGCGGCGCCTTCGACGGAGCCGGAGGAAGGGGGCGCGCCCTCTCGGAGCCGCCCCTCCCCGGAGTTACGCCTTCTTGGACTTGTCCAGCACCATCACCAGGCCGGCGATGACCAGGAACAGCACCAGCGGGGCGGCCACGAACAGGCCGAGGGTCTCGACGACCTCCAGCTTGGGGGCCGGGTCGTCACCGTCGTCGCGGGTGAGCGCGAGCGCGGGGGACGACATGAGCAGCATCATCAGCGTCGTACCGGCCGCGACGGCGCCGGCGCGCAGGGCGTTCTTCTTGTCCACGGTGCAAACGTAGCGAACGCCTAAACGCGCCGCGCGCCCGGGGGTGCCGTACGGGCGTGCAGCTCGCTCAGGAGGGCGTGCGCCCGGGGCGAGGCGGCCAGCGCCTCCAGGGTGAGCGGCTGCCCGTCGGGGCCCGCGACCGGCAGCCGCCAGTTGGGGTACTCGTCCCAGGTGCCCGGCAGGTTCTGCGGTCTGCGGTCCCCCACGGCGTCCGGCAGCCACACCCCGACCATCCGGGCCGGGGTGGCGAGCAGGTACCGGTGGACGGCCCGGATCTCGGCCTCCTCCCCCGGCCCCTCCGGGAGCAGCCCGAGCCGCTCGAACAGGCCGCGCCACTCGGCGGTCTCGGCCCGGTCCGCCACCCGCTCGCGCTCCAGGTCGCCGGGGAGCAGCCCGAGCCGGTGCCGCAGCACGACGTGGTCGCCGGAGAGCCGGGCGGCGGTGGAGGGCAGGTCGTGGGTGGTGGCGGTGGCCACGCACTCCGCGCGCCACTCCTCCGGGGGCAGCGGACGGCCGGTGCCCGCCCAGTCCCGCTCGAACCAGAGCACGGAGGTCCCGAAGACCCCGCGCCGGGCCAGCTCCTCCCGTACGCCCGGCTCGACCGTGCCGAGGTCCTCGCCGATGACCAGGGCCCCGGCGCGGTGCGCCTCCAGGACCAGGACGGCGAGCATCGCGTCGGCGTCGTAGCGGACGTACGTGCCCTCGGTGGGCTCGCGGCCCTCCGGCACCCACCAGAGCCGGAAGAGGCCCATCACGTGGTCGATGCGCAGCGCGCCCGCGTGCCGCAGGAGTTCGCGCAGGAGCCCCCGGTACGGGGCGTAGCCCGCGGCGGCGAGGGCGTCGGGCCGCCAGGGCGGCAGGCCCCAGTCCTGGCCCCGGGAGTTGAAGGCGTCGGGCGGGGCGCCGACCGACATCCCGGCGGCGAAGGCCTCCTGGCCGGCCCAGGCGTCCGAGCCCTCCGGGTGGACGCCGACCGCCAGGTCGTGGACGATCCCGATCTCCATCCCGGCCTCGCGGGCGGCCCCGGCGGCGTCGGCCAGCTGCCGGTCCGTCAGCCAGGCGAGCCGGCAGTGGAAGTCGACCCGGGCGGCCAGGGCGGGATCGGCGCGCACGGCCGCCTCCGCCGCGCGCGGGGTGCGCAGCGCGTCGGGCCAGGCGCGCCAGTGGGGGCCGTGCCGCTCGGCGAGGGCCTGGTAGGTGGCGTGGTCCTCCAGGGCGCGGCCCCGCCCGGCCAGGAAGTCGTGGAAATCGGCGCGCCTCCCGGGGCCGGGCTCCACGCTCGTGAGGAGCAGCTCCAGGGCCCGGCGCTTGACCTCCCAGACCGCGTCCCGGTCGATCAGGGCGCCCTTGCCGAGGACCCGTTCGCGCAGCTCGGCGGCGTCCGCGAGGATCCGGTCCAGCTCCTCGCGGCGCTCGGGGCCGATCAGGGCGTACTCGGGGATCTCCTCGATCCGCAGGTGGACGGGGTCGGGGAAGCGGCGCGAGGACGGGCGGTACGGGGAGGGATCGGCGGGCGCGCCGGGCACGCCCGCGTGGAGCGGGTTGACCTGGACGAACCCGGCGCCGTGCCGGCGGCCCGCCCAGGTGACCAGCTCGCGCAGGTCGCCGAGGTCGCCCATGCCCCAGGAGCGGGTGGAGAGCAGCGAGTAGAGCTGGACGAGGAGGCCGTACGCGCGCCGCTCCGGCCCGGGCACGCGCGCGGGGCTCACGATCAGGGTGCCGGTGGCCGCGCGCCCGTCGGGGGCCTCGGCCTCGACCGTGTGGACGCCGAGGGGCAGTCCCGACCAGTCGTCGCCGAGGACGACGGCGCCGTCCTCGGTGGTGACCTGGAGGCGGGTGCCGGGCGGGAGGTGGGCCGGGGGGCGGAGCGGGGGTTCGCCGGCCGGGTCCGTCCGCTCGCGCGGGCCGGTGCCGGGTCCCTCACCCCCGTCCCCGGTCCGCCAGTGGACCAGGGTCGGGGGCAACAGGCGCTCCCGGTCGGCACGTTCCGCCGCCGCGAGGGCGGCCGCGACCGCCTCCGGCGTGGACGCGTCCACGCCCAGGGCGGCGAGGACGGCCACCACGGTGGCCTCCGGCACGGGCACGTCGGCGCCGTCGGCGGGACTGTGGACGGTGGCGACGCCGTGACGGGCGGCGAGACGGGCCAGGGTCACTTCACACTCCGGGGGACTCCGGGCCGCCCGCGTGGACGGGGGCGGTGGGTTCGCTGGTCAGATGGGCCTCCGCGGTCAGCGGGGGCTCGCTGGTGAGGGGGGACGCGTCGGGCAGGGGCGGTTCGCTGGTGAGCGGTTCGCCGGTGAGCGGTTCGCCGGCGGGTGCCGACTGCTGCGGAATCCGTATCCGTCCGTGGCGGGCGGTCGTGGTCACGGGGGTCTCCCGGTTCGTCTCGACAGGTGGGACCTGGACAACTACAGAGGCCTACCCACCGCACCTCGTTTTACCGGCGGGACGTGACGAAGTGGCGTCACCTCGCCGTCGGCCCGCCGGGCAAAGCCGACACATCGGCCATGTGCATTGACACTTGCGTGCGACGGGTGGTGGGCTCGTGACCGACTCGTGACCAACCGGCGGAGCGGCCGGCCCCGCCGAAGGGAGACCCCCGTGCACCTCGGGCGCAGGAAGCGCACCGCGACGGCCGTCGCCGCCGCGGTCATCGGCGGCCTCCTCGGCGGGGCCGCTCCGGGCACGGCACAGGCGCTTCCGAAGGCGCCCGCGTCCCCTGCCACTCCGGCACCTCCCGCGACCCCTGCGGATCCGGCGGCCCCTGCGGATCCGACGGCCACCCGGGCCCCCGCGGCCCCGGCCTCCGCGCGCGTGCCCGCCGTCTGGCCCCGGCCGCAGTCCCTGGCGGCCGCCGGGCCCTCCGTACGGCTCGGGGACGAGGTGACGCTGCTCGCGGACGCCGACGCCGATCCGTACGCCCTGGACGCCCTGCGCGAGCTGCTGCGGGCGGCCGGGGTGCGGACCGTGCACACCGGGCTGCCCGGCCGGGGCCCGGTGGTCCGGGCCGCCGGACCCGCCGGGGAGGGCGCCGGGGAGGCGCTGGCCGCCCTGGGCGTGCCCGAGCGCCTCGACCTGCCGCGCGGCGGCTACCGGCTCGCCACGGGCCGGTTCGGGGGACGGGAGACCGTCGTCCTGGACGGGGTCGGCGAGGACGGCCTGTTCCACGCCGTGCAGACGCTGCGTCAGCTCCTGGGATCCGGCCGGGAGGTGCCCGGGGTCGTCGTCCGCGACTGGCCCGGCACCGCCGAGCGCGGCATCACCGAGGGCTTCTACGGGCGCCCGTGGACCCCGGAACAGCGGCTCGCCCAGCTCGACTTCCTCGCCCGGACCAAGCAGAACCGCTATCTGTACGCGCCCGGGGACGACCCGTACCGCCAACTCCAGTGGCGGGAGCCCTACCCGGCCGCGCAGCGGGCGGAGTTCCGCGCGCTCGCCGAGCGGGCCCGCGCCCGCCACGTGACGCTCGGCTGGGCCGTGTCCCCCGCCCAGTCCATGTGCCTGGCCTCGTCCGCCGACGTGGCGGCGCTGACCCGGAAGCTCGACGACATGTGGGCGCTCGGGGTGCGCTTCTTCCAGCTCCAGTTCCAGGACGCCTCGTACGACGAGTGGCACTGCTCCCGGGACGCCGACGCCTTCGGGCGCGGTCCCGAGGCGGCGGCCGCCGCCCACGCGCGCGTGGCGAACACGGTCGCCCGGCACCTGGCCGAGCGGCACCCGGGCGGCGAGCCGCTGACGGTGATGCCGACGGAGTACTACCAGGACGGATCGACCGCGTACCGGGCGAAGTTCGCCGAGGCGCTCGACGCGGACGTGCGGGTGGCGTGGACCGGCGTCGGCGTCGTGCCGCGCACGATCACCGGCGGCGAACTGGCGGGCGCCCGCGCGGCGCTGCGCCACCCGCTGGTCACCATGGACAACTACCCGGTCAACGACTACGCGCAGGACCGGCTGTTCCTCGGCCCCGCGACGGGCCGGGAGCCGGCCGTGGCCGCCGGTTCCGCCGCCTTCCTCGCCCACGCCATGGAGCAGGCGGCGGCCTCCCGCGTCCCGCTGTTCACCACCGCCGACTACGCCTGGAACCCGAAGGGCTACCGGCCCGGGGAGTCCTGGCGGGCCGCCGTCGACGACCTCGCGGGCCCGGACCCGGCCGCCCGCGAGGCGCTGCGGGCGCTCGCCGGGAACGGCGCCTCCTCGATCCTCGCCCCGGGGAGCGAATCGGCCTACCTGAAGCCGCTCCTGGCCGCCTTCTGGGCGGCGCGCACGGCCCCGGACAAGGGCGCGCGGGAGCGGACGGCGCGCGAGCTGCGGGACGCGTTCACCGTGATGCGGCAGGCCCCCGAGCGGCTGACGGCCACCGCGGGCGGCGCCCTCGACGACGCGAACGAGACGGGGCCGTGGCTGGAGCGGCTCTCCCGGTACGGCCTGGCGGGCGAGCGGGCGGTCGACATGCTGCTCGCCCAGGGGCGCGGCGACGGCGCGGCGGCCTGGCGGGCGCAGGGGGAGCTCGAAGGGCTGCGGAAGGCCCTGGGCACCGGCCGGGTGACGGTCGGCGCGGGGGTCCTCGACCCGTTCCTCACGCGCGCGGTGGCGGAGGCGGCGGCCTGGACCGGGACCGACCGGGCCCCGGCGGCACCGGTCGAGCGGGCCACCGGCTCGTACACCGTGCGGCTCGACCGGGCGCGGCCCGTGGAGACCCTGACGGTGCTCGCCGAGCCGGGCCCGGAGGGCGGCCGCGCGGGCACGGACGCGCGCGTGGAGGCGTACGTCCCCGGCGAGGGCTGGCGGACGCTGGGCCCGCTGTCGCCGTCGGGGTGGACGCAGACCGATCTGAAGGGGCTGCGGGCCGAGGCGCTGCGGGTCGCCTGGAGCGAAGGGACGCCGGCGCCCGGGGTGCGGTCCCTGGTGCCGTGGTTCGCGGACGGGCCGCGCGCCGGCGTCGCCCTCTCCCGCGCGGAGACGGACGCGGAGATCGGCGGCCCGGCGCAGCGGGTGGACGTGGAGCTGACGGGCCGCCGGGCGGGCGAGGTGCGCGGGCCGCTGACGGCGAGGGCCCCGAAGGGGATCGCGGTCCGGCTGCCGGGACAGGCCTCGGTGGAGCGCGGCGCCCGGACGCGCGTCCCCCTGGAGGTGTCGGTGGCGGCGGACGTGCCGGCCGGCGCGTACCGGGTGCCGGTGTCCTTCGCGGGCGAGGAGCGGGTCCTGACGGTCCGGGCCTTCCCCCGTACGGCGGGCCCCGACCTGGCCCGTACGGCGACGGCCTCCTCGTCGGGCGACGAGACCCCCGACTTCCCGGCCTCCTCGGCGGCGGACGGCGATCCGGCCACCCGCTGGTCCTCCCCGGCGGAGGACGGCGCCTGGTGGCAGCTGGAGCTGCCCGCGCCGGCCCGGATAGGGCAGGTGGTGCTGCACTGGCAGGACGCGTACGCCTCCCGCTACCGCGTCCAGGTCTCGGCCGACGGCCGGGTGTGGCGCACGGCGGCGACGGTCGCGGAGGGCAGGGGCGGCCGGGAGTCGGTCCGGATGGACGCGGCGGACACGCGCTTCCTGCGGGTGCAGGGCGAGAAGCGGGCGACCCGCTTCGGCTACTCGCTCTGGTCGGTGGAGACGTATGCGGTGGCGCCCCGGGCTCCGGAGAAGCCGAAGGCTCCCGAAAAGCCCGCGACGGCTCCGGAGGTCCCCGAAGCCCCCGAGACCGCGCCCCCGGGCGTGCCGGAGGAGCGGCCCGCCCCCTAGGGGTGCGCCGCTCCGTCCGCAGGCCGTGCCGCAGGTCGTGCCCGGGTCGTACCGAAGGCCTCCGCGTACGCGAAAGGCCCGGCTCAACCCGTCGTGAGCGCCCCCACGGGGGTCTCGGCGACGGAGTCGATCCGGGCCATCACGTCCTCGGCGCCGTACGGCTGCAAGTACGGCAGCCAACGGGGGTCCCGGTGGCCGGTTCCGATGATCCGCCAGGCCAGGCCGGTCGGCGGGGCCGGTTGGTGGCGCAGCCGCCAGCCGAGCTCGCGCAGGTGCCGGTCGGCCTTGACGTGGTTGCAGCGGCGGCAGGCCGCCACCACGTTCTCCCAGGCGTGCGTGCCCCCGCGGCTGCGCGGGACGACGTGGTCGACGCTGGTCGCGACGCCCCCGCAGTACGCGCAGCGCCCGCCGTCGCGGGCGAAGAGGGCCCGGCGGGTCAAGGGAACGGGCCCCCGGTAGGGGACCCGCACGAAGCGCTTCAGCCGCACCACGCTGGGCGCGGGGACGACTTGGGTCTCGCTGTGCAGGAAGGCGCCGGACTCCTCGAGGCAGAGGGCCTTGTTCTCCAGGACGAGGACGAGTGCGCGGCGGAGCGGTACGACGCCGAGCGGCTCGTACGACGCGTTGAGGACCAGGACATGCGGCACGGATGCCTCCTATGACGCCGGCGGCGCGTGGCTCGCGCCGGGACGAACTGCTCTCAGTCTCTCCTCATGCCTGGTCGGAGCGCCACCACGTATCGGAATCGGGGTGACGGGCCCGGAGTGTTCTCGACCACACCGGCCGCACCGGTCTCCCCTCTCCCTCCCCTGGTGAGGTCCGTCTCTCCCCCGAACGGGACAACGGGACCACACCTGGCGCCCCGTTACTGTGGATGGCCTGCGTACGCGATGCCTGGAGGTTGTCCCGTGTCCTGGTCCGCCCTGGCGGCTGCCACCGAACCCGAACCCATGCCGGTGACCCTGGACGAGGCCGCGGAGCGGGCCACGAACGCCGCCACCTGGGTGGAGGAGAACTGGTCCACCTGGCTGAACACCGGTCTGCGCATCCTCCTCATCCTGGTCGTCGCGCTGCTCCTGCGGATGGCCGTCCGCCGGGCCCTGACGAAGCTGATCGAGCGGATGAACCGTTCGGCGCAGGCGGTGGAGGGGACGGCCCTGGGCGGTCTCCTCGTCAACACCGAGCGGCGGCGGCAGCGCTCGGAGGCGATCGGCTCGGTGCTGCGCTCTGTGGCGTCCTTCCTGATCCTGGGCACGGCCGGGCTGATGATCCTCGGCGCCTTCAAGATCGACCTGGCGCCGCTGCTCGCGTCGGCCGGTGTGGCCGGTGTGGCGATCGGTTTCGGCGCCCGGAACCTGGTGACCGACTTCCTGTCCGGCGTCTTCATGATCCTGGAGGACCAGTACGGCGTCGGCGACTCGATCGACGCGGGCGTGGCCTCCGGCGAGGTCGTCGAGGTGGGCCTGCGGGTGACCAAGCTGCGCGGGGTGGACGGCGAGATCTGGTACGTGCGCAACGGCGAGATCAAGCGGATAGGGAACCTCAGCCAGGGCTGGGCGACGGCGGCCGTGGACGTGACGGTCCGGCCGACGGAGGACCTGGACCGGGTGCGGTCGGTGATCACCGAGGCGGCCGAGGCCATGGCGAAGGAGGAGCCGTGGAACGAGCGCCTGTGGGGCCCGGTGGAGGTGCTCGGCCTGAACGAGGTGCTGCTCGACTCGATGACGGTCCGGGTCTCGGCGAAGACGATGCCGGGCAAGGCCCTCGGCGTGGAGCGCGAGCTGCGCTGGCGGATCAAGCGGGGTCTGGACGAGGCCGGCATCCGGATCGTGGGCGGGCTCCCGGCCCCGGCCGAGGAGGCGGCGGCCGACCCGACGGCGGGCATGGCGGCCCCCTCGGTCTTCGCCAGCACGACCTCGCCGCAGTCGGCGGCGGCGACGCCGCTGCCGAAGGACCTCTCCAAGTAGGTCCCGGCGCCATCTGTAAGTAGGTCCCGGCGCTGTCTGTAAGTAGGTCCCGGCGCTGTCTGTTCGAAGCCCCCGCGGGTAACGCTTCCGTTGCCTTCGGGGGCTTCGCGCGTTCACGGGTATTGACGGGCCGGTGACGGGCGATTTATTTTCCTTCCACTCAATAGGAAACTTTCCTAACAGTGCAAGGGCAGGTGCGCACCCGATGGCCGGTACGACTCCGGGGACCCCCGGCACGCCCCGCGTGCTGCGGGCCATGAACGACCGGGCCGCCCTGGACCTGCTCCTGGAGCACGGCCCCCTCTCGCGGACCCGGATCGGCAAGCTCACCGGCCTGTCCAAGCCGACCGCCTCCCAGCTGCTCGCCCGCCTGGAGGCGGCCGGCCTCGTCGTCGCCACCGGCACCACCGAGGGCCGCCCCGGACCGAACGCGCAGCTCTACTCGGTGAACGCGCGCGCCGCGTACGCCGCCGGGCTCGACGTCACCACCCGCCGCATCCGCGCCGCCGTCGCCGACGTCACCGGCGAGATCGTCGGCGAGTCCGAGCTGCCCACCCCCGGCCGGTCCGCCGCCGGGGTCGTCGGCCAGGTCACCGAGGTCCTCGACGGGGCCGTGAAGGCGGCCGGGATCGCCCGCGCGGACGTGCGGCGCCTGGTCATCGGCACCCCCGGCGCCTTCGACCCGGCCACCGGGCGCCTGCGGTACGCCTCCCACCTGCCGGGCTGGCACTCCCCCACGCTCCTGGAGGAGCTGGCCGCCGCCCTGCCGATGCCGTTCGAGTACGAGAACGACGTCAACCTCGTCGCCCTCGCCGAGCAGCGCCTGGGCGCCGCCCGGGGCCACTCCGACTTCGCCCTGCTCTGGAACGAGGAGGGCATCGGCGCCGCCCTCGTCCTCGGCGGGCGGCTGCACCGGGGCTTCACCGGCGGCGCCGGAGAGCTCGGCTTCATGCCCGTGCCCGGCACCCCGCTCGTACGGCAGGTCACCAAGGCCAACTCGGGCGGCTACCAGGAGCTCGCCGGGGTCCAGTCCGTGCCCCGGATCGCCCGCGCCCTCGGCATCGACACCCCCGAGCAGCCGTACGTGCCGGTGGCCTCCGGGCTCCTCGCGCACGCCGCCGGGGCGGCGGACGGGGACCCCCGCCACGCGGCCCTGCTCGACCAGTACGCCGAGCGGGTCGCCATCGGCCTCTCCTCCGTCGTCGCCGTCCTCGACCCCGAGCTGATCGTGCTCTCCGGCGAGGTCCTCGTCGCGGGCGGCGAGCCCCTGCGCGCCCGCGTGCAGTCCGCGCTCGCCGACCTCGCCGCCTCCCGGCCGCGCCTGGTCACCGCCGCCGTCCTCCGGCGTCCCGTCCTGCGCGGAGCCCTCGAAAGCGCCCTCGCCGCCACGCGCGACGAGGTCTTCGACACGTCCCGCTGACCCCCGCTTCCCCTCCGCCCCCGCCCCAGGGAGAACCGTCATGCCCGTACGCCCGCGCAGAGCCGCCGTCGCGCTCGCCGCCACCGCCTCGATCGCCCTCCTCGCCTCCGCCTGTACCGGCTCCGCGGGCGGCGCGGCCGCCGACGACCCGAACGCGAAGACGACGATCACCTTCTGGCACGGCTGGTCGGCGCCCGCCGAGGTCAAGGCGATCGAGGCCAACGTCGACCGCTTCGAGAAGGCCCACCCGAACATCACGGTGAAGGTCGTCGGCAACATCAACGACGACAAGCTCGGCCAGGCCCTGCGCGCGGGCGGCTCGAACGGGCCGGACGTCGTCTCCTCGTTCACCACGTCCAACGTCGGCAAGTTCTGCGCGTCGGGCGCCCTCGCGGACCTGAAGCCCTTCATAGAGAAGTCGAAGCTGGACCTGGACGAGACCTTCCCGAAGGTCCTCCAGGACTACACCCAGTTCGAGGGCCGGCGGTGCAGCCTGCCGCTGCTCTCCGACGCGTACGGGCTCTACTACAACAAGGACGCCTTCCGGCAGGCCGGGCTCGACCCCGAGGCCCCGCCGAAGACCTGGTCCGAGTTCACCGAGGTCGCCAAGAAGCTGACGAAGGCCAAGGGAGACTCGTACGAGCGGCTCGGCTTCATGCCGACCTACCTCGGCTACGAGACGGTCGTCTCGCACTACATGTCGCAGTGGAAGCACGGCGGTTACTTCGACGCGGACGGCAAGTCGACCGTCGCGAAGGACCCGGCGTTCGCCGAGATGATGACGTACCAGAAGTCCCTGGTGGACGCCCTCGGCGGGTTCCGGAAGCTCGACAGGTACCGCACCACCTTCGGGGACGAGTGGGGCCCCAAGCATCCCTTCCACACCGGTCAGGTCGCCATGCAGCTCGACGGCGAGTGGCGGCTGAAGTTCGCCGAGGAGGCGAAGCCCGGCTTCGAGATCGGGGTCGCGCCGCTGCCGGTCGCGGACGACGAGGCGGCCGAGTACGGCAAGGGCTACCTCTCCGGCACGATCATGGGCATCGCGCCGCAGAGCAAGAAGCAGAACGCGGCCTGGGAACTGGTGAAGTACATGACCACGGACACCGACGCCGTGGTCGCCTTCGCCAACGACATCGGCAACGTGCCCTCCACCCTGGAGGCGCTGAAGTCCCCGAAGCTGAACGTCGACCCGCGCTTCAAGACCTTCCTGGACATCGCCCGGCACCCCGCCTCCACCACCTCGGACGGCGCGGTCAACGGCTCCGCCTACCAGGACACCCTCCAGAAGTTCTCCCAGCAGTACGAGAAGGGGCAGGTCACCGACCTGAAGAAGGGGCTCGCCGACACCGCCGCCCAGATCGACCGCGACATCGCCGCGGCGAAGTGACGGCCGGACACCACCCATGAGCACGGACACCCTGCCCGCGAAGGAGGCGGCCGGCCCGGCCGCCCCCTCCCCCGGAGGACGGAACACGCTCCGGTCCAGGCGCCGACGCGACGCGCTGCGCACCCTGGCGTTCCTGTCGCCCTGGCTGATCGGATTCGGCGTCTTCTTCGTCTATCCGCTCGTCTCCACCGTCTACTTCTCCTTCATGAAGTACGACGGCCTCAACCCGCCCGAATGGCGGGGCCTCGGCAACTGGTCGTACGTCTTCCACGACTTCCCGCAGTTCTGGCCGGCCCTGCGCAACACCCTCTGGCTCTGCGTCGTCATGGTCACCTGCCGGGTCGTCTTCGGCCTCGGCATCGGCCTGCTGATCACCAAGATCAAGACGGGCACCGGGATCTTCCGGACCCTCTTCTACCTGCCCTACCTGGCCCCGCCGGTGGCCGCCACGCTCGCCTTCGTCTTCCTGCTCAACCCCGGCACCGGACCGGTCAACTCGCTCCTGGAGACGGCCGGTCTGCCCGCCCCGGCCTGGTTCACCGACCCCGCCTGGTCCAAACCGGCCCTCACGGTCCTCGCCGTGTGGGGCGTCGGCGACCTCATGGTGATCTTCATGGCCGCGCTGCTCGACGTGCCGAAGGAGCAGTACGAGGCCGCCGAACTGGACGGCGCCTCGCCGTGGCAGCGGTTCCGCCACATCACGCTGCCCAACATCGCGCCGATCGTCCTGTTCGCCGTGGTGACCGGGATCATCGGCGCGATGCAGTACTACACCCAGCCGATCGTGGCCTCCAAGGTCGCCTCGGGGGTGATGGGCGGCTCCGGCGTCACCTTCGTCCCCGGCTATCCGGAGGACTCCACGCTCACCCTGCCGCAGCTCGTCTACAGCCTCGGCTTCAG
Source organism: Streptomyces sp. NPDC093071 (assembly GCF_044754545.1). Lineage (NCBI taxonomy): Bacteria > Bacillati > Actinomycetota > Actinomycetes > Kitasatosporales > Streptomycetaceae > Streptomyces > Streptomyces sp. NPDC093071. The sequence continues at coordinate 903,514 of NZ_JBIVPH010000003.1, forward strand.
CCAGTTCAACTACGGCGCCTCCTGCGTGGTCGCGCTGGTGCTCTTCGCCTTCTCCATGGCCTTCACCGCGCTCCTGATGCGCCGGCGCGGCGGCCTGATCGGCTCGGGTGACTGAACCATGACCCCCACGACCACCGCCCCCGCTCCCGCCCCCGCTCCCGCCCTGAAGCGGGCCCGCCGCACGGCGCTGCTGCACTGGATCGCCGTGCACGCGCTCGGCGTCGCCGCCGCCCTGTTCTTCGTCCTGCCGTTCGTCTTCGTGTTCCTGACCTCCCTGATGAGCGACCAGCAGGCGCTCACCCGGGACCTGACGCCGAACTCCTGGCACTGGGACAACTACGTCCGGGTCTTCGAGACCGAGGGCTTCCTCATCTGGTGGCGCAACTCCCTGCTGTACGCCGGGCTCGGCACCGTCCTCGTGGTGGTGTCCTCGGTCCCCGTCGCGTACGCGCTCGCCAAGTTCCGCTTCCGGGGACGGCACCTGTCGATGCTGCTCGTCATCTCGATGATGATGCTGCCGCCACAGGTCGTGATCATCCCCATGTACCTGTTCTGGGCGAAGCAGATGGACCTCTCCGGCACCCTGTGGCCGCTGATCGTCCCGCTGGCGTTCGGCGACGCCTTCGCCGTCTTCCTGCTGCGCCAGTTCCTCCTCACGATCCCCGACGAGTACGTGGAGGCCGCCCGGATCGACGGCTGCGGCGAACTGCGCACCCTGCTGAGGATCGTGGTCCCGATGGCCAAGCCGGGCATCGCGGCCGTCGCCCTCTTCCAGTTCTTCTTCTGCTGGAACGACTACTTCGGACCGCAGATCTACGCCTCCGAGAACCCCGGCGCCTGGACCCTGAGCTACGGCCTGGAGTCCTTCAAGGGCGCGCACCACACCGACTGGAATCTGACCATGGCCGCGACCGTCCTGGTCATGGCCCCCGTGATCCTCGTCTTCTTCTTCGCCCAGAAGGCGTTCGTCGAGGGAGTCACACTGACCGGAGTGAAGGGCTGAACCACACATGAAGCTCACTGTCGTGGGGGGCGGTTCCACCTACACCCCCGAACTGATCGACGGGTTCGCGCGGCTGCGCGACACCCTGCCGATCACCGAACTCGTCCTCGTCGACCCGGCGGCCGACCGGCTCGACCTGGTCGGCGGGCTCGCCCGCCGGATCTTCGCCAAGCAGGGGCACGACGGCAGGATCACCACCACCTCCGACCTGGACGCCGGGGTCGAGGGCGCCGACGCCGTCCTGCTCCAGCTGCGGGTCGGCGGACAGGCCGCCCGCGAGAAGGACGAGACCTGGCCGCTGGAGTGCGGCTGCGTCGGCCAGGAGACCACCGGCGCCGGCGGCCTCGCCAAGGCGCTGCGCACGGTCCCGGTGGTCCTGGACATCGCGGAGCGGGTCCGGCGCACCAACCCGGACGCCTGGATCATCGACTTCACCAACCCCGTCGGCATCGTGACGCGGGCGCTGCTCCAGGCCGGGCACAAGTCCGTCGGCCTGTGCAACGTGGCCATCGGCTTCCAGCGCAAGTTCGCCGCGCTCCTCGGCGTGGCCCCGTCGGACGTGCACCTGGACCACGTCGGGCTCAACCACCTGACGTGGGAGCGGGCGGTACGGATCGGGGGCCCGGAGGGCGAGAACGTGCTGCCCCGGCTGCTGGCCGAGCACGGCGACGCGATCGCGGACGACCTGCGGCTGCCGCGCCCGGTCCTGGACCGGCTCGGCGTCGTCCCCTCGTACTACCTGCGCTACTTCTACGCGCACGACGAGGTGGTGCGGGAGCTGGGCGAGAAGCCCTCGCGGGCCGCCGAGGTCGCCGCGATGGAGAAGGAGCTCCTGGAGATGTACGGGGACCCGGCGCTCGACGAGAAGCCGGCCCTGCTCGCCAAGCGCGGCGGTGCCTTCTACTCGGAGGCGGCCGTGGACCTGGCGGCGGCGCTGCTCGGCGGCGGCGGTTCGCCGTACCAGGTGGTGAACACGTACAACCGCGGCACGCTGCCGTTCCTGCCGGACGACGCCGTGATCGAGACGCAGGCGGCGGTCGGCCCGGAGGGCGCGGTGCCGCTCGCGGTGGCGCCGGTGGACCCGTTGTACGCCGGGCTGGTCGCGAACGTGACGGCCTACGAGGACCTGGCCCTGGAGGCGGCGCTGCGCGGCGGCCGGGACCGGGTCTTCAAGGCGCTGCTCGCGCACCCGCTGATCGGGCAGTACGCGTACGCCGACGGCCTCACCGACCGGCTGATCGCGCACAACCGGGAGCACCTCGCGTGGGCGTGAACGGGACCCCCCTCGCGGTGGACGCGGGGACGCTCCTCGCGGTCGACGCGGGGAACAGCAAGACCGACGTCGCGGTCCTCTCCGGGGACGGCGCCGTCCTCGGGACGGCCCGCGGCGGCGGGTTCCAGCCCCCGCTGGTGGGGGTGGCGACGGCGGTGGACGGGCTCGCGGAGATCGTGGCGCGGGCCTGTGCCGACGCCGGGGTGCCGGAGGAGTTCGCGCACGTCACGGCCTGTCTCGCCAACGCCGACCTGCCGGTGGAGGAGGCCGCGCTCCGGGACGAGGTGCTCTCCCGGGGCTGGAGCCGGTCCGTGCGGGTGCACAACGACACCTTCGCCATCCTGCGGGCCGGGATCGACGAGCCCCGGGGCGTGGCGGTGGTGTGCGGGGCCGGGATCAACTGCGTCGGGATGGTCCCGGACGGGCGGACCGCGCGCTTTCCCGCGATCGGGAAGCTGTCCGGGGACTGGGGCGGCGGCAGCGGCATGGCCGAGGAGGCGCTGTGGTGCGCGGCGCGCGGCGAGGACGGGCGCGGCGAGCCGACCGAGCTGTCGCGGGCGCTGCCCGCGCACTTCGGCCTGGGGACGATGTACGCGCTGATCGAGGCGCTGCACCTGGGCCGGATCCCGATGGAGCGGCGGCACGAACTGGCGCCCGTGCTCTTCCGGGTGAGCGCGGCGGGCGACCCGGTGGCGCTGTCGCTCGTGCACCGGCTGGCGGAGGAGGTCGTGGCCATGGCGTCGGTGGCGCTCGGGCGGCTGGGGCTGCTGGACGAGCCGGCGCCGGTGCTGCTCGGCGGCAGCGTGCTCGCCGCGCGCCACCCGCAGCTGGAGGAGCGGCTGCGGGCCCTGCTCGCGGAGCGGGCGCCGAAGGCGGCGGTCGGCTTCGTGACGGCGCCGCCGGTCCTGGGGGCGGGCCTGCTCGCCCTGGACGAGGTGGCGGCGGAGCCGTCGGCCGCGGCCCGGCTGCGGGAGCACTACGGGGTGTGAGGCGGGTGCGCGTGCGGGGCGTCCACGCCGGTCCGGCGGGGGCGCCCCGCACGCGCGTTCCCGGCGGACCCGCACCCGTGTTCACCTGTTCGAGCGATGTCCGGTGCGGAACCGATCGCGGACCGGGGACGTATTCAAGGTGAGGGGATTCTCCTGCGGACGCGTGGGGGGCGTGGGGCACGATAGGAGCCGTCAGGAACAAGATCCAGTCAATCCCGGTGTGCGGAAGGGCCCGTGCGGCCATACTGCTCGCCGGGTGGTCCTCCACCGGAGCCGGTCCGCCGGCGCCCGGAGCGGACCGTTCGTCAGCGACCGAGGGGGAGGTCAAGTGACACACCCGCCGCACCCGCCCGCCGCACCGGCGGCGCGGAGCACGGCCCCGGCGCCCGCGCGCCCGGCCGGCGTGCCCGCGCAGCCTTCGCCGGTGCCTCCGGCCGCGCCGCCCGCGGGGCGCGGGGCCTGGGCCGTGGGGCGGGAGCGGCTGCGGACGGCCACGACGACCGAGCCGGGCCGGCTCCAGATCCTCGGGGCCGTACTGGCGCTGCTCGTCGTCGCGTTCGGGGCCGTCACCGCCCTGGAGGTCACCGGCCGGGCCTCCGCCGCCGACGACGTCGTGGGCCGCAGCCAGCCGCTGAGCGCCGACGCCGCCGCCCTCTACCGCTCTCTCGCGGACGCCGACACCACCGCCGCCAGCGGCTTCCTGGCCGGCACCCTGGAGCCGGCCGGGTCGCGCGAGCGGTACGCGAAGGACATCGCCACCGCCTCCCGGCTCCTGGTCAAGGCCGCGGCGCACACGGACGGTTCGCCGGAGTCGGCCCGTGAGGTCACCGTCCTCGGCGAGCAGCTCCCGCGCTACACGGGCCTCGTGGAGCGCGCCCGGGCCGCCAACCGGCAGGGGCTGCCGCTGGGCGGCGCCTATCTGCGGTACGCCAACCAGCAGATGACCACCGTCCTGCTGCCCGCCGCCGAGCGGCTGTACGCGGCGGAGACGGAGCGGCTCCACCGGGACGACGACGCGGCCCGCGCATGGCCGTACGTGTCGCTCGCGCTCGGCCTGGTCGCCCTCGCCGCCCTCGGCTGGGCCCAGCGCCGCACCTACGTCCGCACCCACCGGGTCTTCAACCACGGGCTGCTCGCCGCCACCGCCGCCACGGGCGTCGTGCTGCTCTGGCTCGTCGCCGCGCACACCGTCGCCCGGACCGAGCTGGACAATGCGCGGGCGCACGGGCAGGAGTCGCTCCAGGTCCTCAACGCGGCCCGGATCAGCTCGCTCACCGCCCGCGCCAACGAGAACCTGACCCTGGTCGCCCGGGGCGCCGTCCTCACCGAGGACGGCAGGAACGACAAGTACGAGGCCGACTACACGGCGAGCATGGGCGCCCTGACGGAGGCGCTCGCCTCGGCGCGGAAGCTGGCCGACGACGACGCGGGCCGGGGCCCCGTCGACGAGTCCGCCGCCCGCACCGGCGAGTGGCGGGAGCGCCACAAGGAGGCGCGGGCGAAGGACGACGCCGGCGACTACGAGGGCGCCCTCGACCGGATCGTCGGCGCGAAGGGCTCCACCGGGGAGACCTTCGACCGGGTCGACGCGGCCCTGGAGCGGGCCCTCGCCCACGAGCAGGCCGAGTTCACCCGCTCCGCCGGGGACGCCCGGGGCGCGCTGACGGGGCTGCCCGCGGGCGCGGCGGCCCTCGGAATCCTGGGGGCGGCGGGCGCCGTCCTCGGCATCAACCGCAGACTGTCGGAGTACCGGTGAGAGGGGGAGGGATGTCCGAGGGCACGGAGCCGCTGGGGCGGCGGGCGGCGAAGCGGCTGCGCGGCTGGGGCGGAGTGGCGGCCATGGCCGTGGCCTGCGGGCTCACCGCCTCGCTCACCCTGCTCCCGCTGGCCCGGGAGGACGGCGGCGCGGCGGCCGCGCCCGGCACGGACCGGACGGCCGGATCCGGCGCGCCCACCGGCACCGGCACGGACATCCGGGTCCGGGCGGACACCTGCCGGAACCCGGAGGCCTCCCTCACGCCCTCCACGGAGGACGGCCCGTCGATCCGGGCCATCAAGGAGCGCGGGAAGCTGGTCGTCGGCGTCGACCAGTCCAGCTACCGCTGGGGCTACCGGAATCCGGAGAAGGGCGTCCTGGAGGGCTTCGACATCGCCCTCGCCCGGGCCGTCGCCAAGGGCGTCCTCGGCGACGAGAACGCCGTTATCTTCCGCGCGATCCCCACCAACCAGCGGATCGCCGCCCTGGACAGCGGCAAGGTCGACCTCGTCGTGCGCACCATGACGATCAACTGCAGGCGGATCGAGCAGGTCGCCTTCTCCACCGCCTACTTCCAGGCCGGGCAGCAGGTCCTGGCGCCCAAGCGCTCCGACATCACCGGCTACGACCCCTCGCTGCGCGGCAAGCGGGTCTGCACCGCCGAGGGCTCCACGGCCCACGAGGCCCTGGAGGAGAACTCCTTCGGCGCCGTCTTCAAGGACGAGGGCGACGGCACCAAGGACGACGCCGACCTGCTCACCGTCCCCAACCAGCTGGACTGCCTGGCCCGGCTCCAGCTCGGCGAGGTGGACGCCGTCGTCACCGACAACGCCCTCGCGGCCGGCCAGGCCGCCCAGGACCCGGCGGTCGAGCTGAAGGGGAAGCCGTTCACGAAGGAGTACTACGGCGTGGCGGCCAAGCTGGGCAACGACGACCTGGTGCGCCGGGTCAACCACGTCCTGGTGGGGTACCGGCAGGGCCCCTGGCAGGCGGCGTACAGACAGTGGCTGGAGAAGGACCTGCCCGGGATATCCGGGCCGCCCGCTCCGCTGTACAAGTAGCCGCCACGAGCAGTTCCCGCACACAAGACTCCTTGCACACATGGCGGAAGAGGTGACCGATGGGCGTCACGGGACCCCCTGGGCCGGTGATGGACCGGGACGAGGTGGACCGTGCGCTGGCGCGGCTCGGCGCCGAGCACAAGGCGGTCGAGGACTCGCTCCTCGCGCTCCAGGACCACGCGGGCCGCAGGCTCCTCGAAGGGGCCTCGCTGACCGGCACGACCCGGGAGCGCTGGGCGGTGGCCGAGCGGACCATCACCCTGCTCTGGACCTGCTTCGACGTGTACACCGACGCGCTGCGGGAGGCCCGTGAGGTGCGGGCGCGGCGCCGCTGGCCCGGCCGGGAGGAGCTGGTGGAGCTGACCGAGCGGCTGCGCGGCGAGAGCGTCCTCGTGCCGGGCGGGGCGGGCGAGGAGGCGCTGCTCTCCGAGCGCTTCACCCTGGAGGGCCTGGTCCGGCGGATGAACGAGCTGTACGCCTCCTCGCTCGACCTGGTCGTCACCGCCGACGCGGTCTGGTCGGCGCTGCCCGCCCGGATAGACCTGCTCGCCGCCGAGCTGGGCCGGACCCGGTCCCTGGCGCACTCGGTGGGCGTGCGGCCCGGCGAGCACCCGGCCGGGGACGAGCTGGAGGAGATCACGGCCGAGCTGGGCCTGCTGCGCTCCCAGGTGATCACGGACCCGCTGGCCTTCTGGCGTCCGGCGGCGGGGAGTTCGGCGCCCGGCGGGGGCCGGCCCGACACCGGGCGGTACGACCGGGCCGCCCTGGCGCTGGAGGACGTGCGGCGCGAGATCGAGGCCGTCCTCGCGGTCCGGCAGGACTCCGAGGACCGACTGCTCCGGCTGCGGGACGTGCTCTCGCGGGCGGACCGGACGCTCGCCGAGGCGCGGGCCGCGCGCGGCGAGGTCCTGGCGAAGATCGCCGCCTCCGAGGTGCCGGCCGTCAGCGGCCCGCCGACGGCGCTCCAGGAGCGGCTCGTGGCCGCCGCCGAGTACCGCAGGCACGCCCAGTGGCACCGGCTCTCCCCGCTCCTGGACTCCCTGGAGCGGGAGGCGGAGGAGGAACTGCTGCGGGCCCGCGAGTCGTTGACGGCGGTCACCGCGCCGCTCGCGGTCCGGGCGGAGCTGCGCGGCCGGCTCGACGCGTACAAGGCGAAGGTGGCGCGGCTCGGCGCGGCGGAGGACCCGCTCCTGATCGAGCGGTACGACACGGCCCGGCGGATGCTGTGGAGCGCGCCCTGCGACCTGCGGGTCGCGGAGGAGGCGGTGCTGCGCTACCAGCGGGCGGCGGCGGAGGTGCTGTCCGCCCCCGGGGGCGCGGGGAGCGCGGAAGGTGCGGGAGGACGACAGTGGTGAGCGGGGAGACGGGTGTGGGGAGCTGCCAGCGTCCCTCGTGCGAGGGCGCGTACGAGGACATGGGCGGCGGCGAGCTGTACTGCGACACCTGCGGGCTCGCGCCGGTCGTCGCGCCCGGCGGGATGATCGGCTCGTCGCCGACCGGGGTGGCCGTGCCCGGCCGCTCCTCCCGCACGGGCACGGGCGTCGGCGGGCCGGACTCCGGCTCGTCGCGGAGCGGTTCGCGGGCCTCCTCGCGGTCCTCCTCGCGGTCCTCGTCCCGCTCCTCGTCCTCGCGCCGGTCGGTCTCGGGGCGCCTGTCGCGCTCGCTCTCCGGGCGGGCCACGGGCCGCTCGGTGTCGGTGCGCAGCTCGGGCTCGTCGACCGGGCAGTCCGCCCGGAACCGGCTGGGCGCGGGCCTGGTCACGATCCCGGAGGTGCCGCGCCCCGACCCGCGGGCCGCGGTGATGGAGAACCCGGAGGTCCCCGAGCGGAAGCGGTTCTGCTCCCGCTCCGACTGCGGGGCGCCGGTGGGCCGGGCGCGGGGCGACCGGCCGGGCCGTACGGAGGGCTTCTGCACCAGCTGCGGGCACCCGTACTCCTTCGTGCCGAAGCTGCGCTCCGGGGACATCGTCCACGGGCAGTACGAGGTGGCGGGCTGTCTCGCGCACGGCGGCCTCGGCTGGGTGTACCTCGCCGTCGACCGGGCCGTCTCGGACCGCTGGGTCGTCCTCAAGGGCCTGCTCGACACCGGCGACCAGGACGCCATGGCGGCGGCGATCTCCGAGCGCCGCTTCCTCGCGGAGATCGAGCACTCCAACATCGTCCGGATCTACAACTTCGTCGAGCACCTCGACCAGCGGACCGGCTCCCTGGACGGCTACATCGTCATGGAGTACGTCGGCGGCAAGTCGCTCAAGGAGATCGCCAACGGGCGGCGGACGCCCGACGGGCGGCGCGACCCGCTGCCGGTGGAGCAGGCCTGCGCGTACGGGATCGAGGCCCTGGAGGCGCTCGGGCACCTGCACAGCCGGAACCTGCTGTACTGCGACTTCAAGGTCGACAACGCCATACAGACCGAGGACCAGCTGAAGCTCATCGACATGGGCGCGGTCCGGCGGATGGACGACGACGAGTCGGCGATCTACGGCACCGTGGGCTACCAGGCGCCGGAGGTGGCCGAGGTCGGCCCGTCGGTGGCGAGCGACCTGTACACGGTGGCGCGCACGCTCGCCGTGATGACCTTCGACTTCCAGGGCTACACGAACGTCTTCGTGGACTCGCTGCCCGACCCGGAGAACATCGCGGTCTTCCGGACGTACGAGTCGTTCTACCGCTTCCTGGTCCGCGCCACCGACCCGGATCCGGCGCGCCGGTTCGCCTCCGCGCAGGAGATGGCCGAGCAGCTGACGGGCGTGCTCCGGGAGGTGGTGGCGGTCCAGTCGGGGCGGCCGCGGCCCGCGCTGTCGACGCTGTTCGGCACGGAGGTGCGGGTCACGGACACGGAGCTGTTCGCCGAACTCGCCCAGGACGTCTCCCTGCTGGGGGCCCGGCGGGTCCGGGGCGGCCGGAAGGCGCGCCCGGGGGCGGGTGCCGGTGCCGTGGTTCCGCCGGGGGCCGGTGCCGGTGCCGTGGTCCCGCCGCGAGCCGGTGCAGGTGCCGGTGCCGAGGGCGCGGTTCCGCCGGGGGCCGGGCTCGGGGGGCTGCTCGCGCCGCTCGACGCACCCGCCACCGCGCTCGCGCTGCCCGTGCCGCACGTCGCCCCGGGCGATCCCAACGCCGGTTTCCTCGCCGGGCTCGCGGCCGCCGCGCCGGGCGAACTGCTCGGGGCGCTCCAGGCCGCGCCCGCGCCCTCCGTCGAGCTGCGGCTGCGCACCCTGCGGGCCGAGCTGGAGCTGCGCGACCTGCCGGCCGCCGCCCGGACCCTCGCCGGTCTGGAGGAGCGGGACCCGGACGACTGGCGGGTCGTCTGGTACCGGGGCGTCGCCTCCCTGGTGACCGGGGACCACGAGCACGCGGCGCTCGCCTTCGACGCGGTGTACGACGCCTTCCCCGGCGAGCCCGCGCCCAAGCTGGCCCTGGGGATCTGCGCCGAGGTCCTCGGCCAGCTGGACAACGCCGCCGAGTACTACCGCCTGGTGTGGACGACCGACCCCGGCTTCGTCAGCGCGGCCTTCGGGCTCGCCCGGGTGCGGCTCGCGGCGGGCGACCGCGCCGGAGCCGTACGGACCCTGGAGTCCGTGCCCGAGGCGTCGATCCACTACACGGCGGCCCGGGTCGCGGCCGTGCGGGCGCGGCTGCGGCGGCGCCCGCCGTCCGAGCCGCTCGGCGACGACCTGACGGCGGCCGCCGCGCAGGTCTCGGCGCTCCAGGGCTTCGGTCTGGACGCGGTGCGCCGGGAGCGGTTGTCGACGGAGGTCCTCGGAACGGCCCTCGACTGGGTACTCTCCGGGAGTCCCGGTGCGGCACCGGGCGGCGGCGCGCTGCTGCTCGGGAGCGAACTGGACGAGCGCGGACTGCGCTTCGGCCTCGAACGCTCGTACCGGGTGCTCGCCCGGCTCGCCCAGCAGGGCGGGGAAAGGATCGAACTGGTGGAGCGGGCCAACCGCTTCCGCCCCCGGACGTGGGTGTGAGGATGTCCCAGAAGCCGAAGCCGTCGCACGGACTCGCCGCCTGCCCGGGCTGCGCGGAGCCGCTGGAGTCGGGTGACCGGTTCTGCGGGGCGTGCGGCTACGACCTGTCGGCCGTCCCGGCCGCCGAGACCGGTCCCGACCGCCCGACCGTGGCGATCGGCACCCCGGTGAACTGGCCGGACGCCCCGCCCCGCGAGCCCGGCTCGCTCTCGACCATGACCCAGCACCCCGGCGACCTCCCGGGCACCGACTCCGGCGGGCACGACCTGCCGGCGGCCCCGGACCCCGCCCCCGGCGGGGACTTCGAGCTGGCCGCGCCCGACCCCCGGGCCGCCGTACGGGTCGACGACCCGGCACCGGCCCCCGTACCGGCACCGGCGGCGCGGGCCACCGGGGCGGTCCCGGAGGCGGAGCGCGCCGACGGGCTCTGCGTGGCCTGCCGGGCCGGTCGGGTCGACACCGACGGGTACTGCGAGAACTGCGGGCACGCGCAGCCCCGCGAGCGCGACCACATGGAGCGGGAGCTCGGCGGCCTGGCCGCCGTCAGCGACCGGGGGCTGCGCCACCACCGCAACGAGGACGCGTTCGCCGTCTCCGCGACCACCCTGCCGGACGGCTCCCCCGCCACCGTCGCCGTCGTCTGCGACGGCGTCTCCTCGGCGACCCGCCCCGACGAGGCCTCCGCCGCCGCCGCCGAGGCGGCCGGGGCGGCGCTGCTCGCCGCGCTGCCCCGGGGCACGCACCCGCAGCAGGCCATGCACGAGGCGATCGTCGCCGCCTCCGAGGCCGTCAACTCCCTGGCGGAGAAGGCGGCGGACGGCGAGCCCCACCGCAACGCGCCCGCGTGCACCATCGTCGGCTCCGTCGTCGCGGACGGCCTGCTCGTCGTGGGCTGGGTCGGCGACAGCCGCGCCTACTGGGTGCCCGACGACCGCGCCGCCCCGGCCGCCCGGCTCACCGAGGACGACTCGTGGGCCGCGCAGATGGTCGCGGCGGGCCTGATGAACGAGGCCGAGGCGTACGCGGACGAGCGCGCCCACGCGATCACCGGCTGGCTCGGCGCCGACGCGTACGAACTGGACCCGCACACGGTCGCGTTCAAGCCGGACCGCTCCGGCGTGGTCGTGGTCTGCACGGACGGCCTGTGGAACTACGCGGAGGGCCCCGAGGACATGGCCCGGGTCGTCCCGCCCGACGCGGCGGAGCGTCCGCTGCACGGCGCCCGGGTCCTGGTCGGGCACGCCCTGGACGGCGGCGGCCACGACAACGTCACGGTCGCGCTCGTCCCGTTCGCCGTACCTCCCCAGGGGGCGGGACCCGCCTGAGCGGCCGCCGGTCCCGTCCCGCCACCCCACCGCCGTTGTCCGAGGAGCCGAACAGATGGCGAACTTCTCCAAGTCGACCGTGCCCCAGTTCTCGGTGGACGTGTACCAGAACGAGTTCCTGCCGGAGGGCGGCAGGGACGTCAGCGCGATCGTCACGGTCACCTCGACCGGCGGCGGCACCAGCGGCGCGACCGGGATCGCGGCCGTCCCCGGCGCGGCCGGCGTCGTGATCATGGTCGACTGCTCCGGCTCGATGGACTACCCCGCCGCCAAGATGCGCGGGGCGCGGGAGGCGACCGCCGCCGCCGTCGACACCCTGCGCGACGGCACCTCCTTCGCGGTCGTCGCCGGGACGCACGTGGCCAAGGAGGTCTACCCGGGGAACGGGCGGCTGGCCGTCGCCGACGCCCGCACCCGGGGCGAGGCCAAGGAGGCGCTGCGCCGGCTCTCGGCGGGCGGCGGCACCGCGATCGGCACCTGGCTGCGGCTCGCGGACCGGCTGCTCTCCTCCGCCGACCTCGCCATCCGGCACGGCATCCTGCTCACCGACGGGCGCAACGAGCACGAGTCCGCCGAGGAGCTGCGGGCCGCGCTCGACGCCTGCGCGGGCCGCTTCACCTGCGACGCGCGCGGGGTCGGCACCGACTGGGAGGTGAAGGAGGTCACCGGGATCGCCTCGGCGCTCCTGGGCACCGCCGACATCGTCGCCGATCCGGCCGGTCTCGCGGCCGACTTCACGGCGATGATGGAGCAGGCGATGGGCAAGGGCGTGGCCGACGTCGCACTGCGGCTGTGGACCCCGGTCGGGGTGGAGATCGCGTTCGTGAAGCAGGTGGCGCCGACGGTCGAGGACCTCACCGGGCGGCGCACGGAGGCGGGGCCGCGCGCTGGGGACTACCCGACGGGCTCGTGGGGCGACGAGTCCCGCGACTACCACGTGAGCGTGCGGGTGCCCCGGGCGGCGGTCGGCCAGGAGATGCTCGCCGCCCGGGTCTCCCTGATCGCCCCGGACCCGGCGGGCGGCGACGCGCGCCCGCTGTCTCAAGGGCTGGTACGGGCGGTGTGGACGGACGACCTGGCGATGTCGACGTCGATCAACCCCCAGGTGGCGCACTACACGGGCCAGGCCGAGCTGGCGGACGCCATCCAGGCGGGCCTGGATGCCCGCAAATCGGGCGATCACGACGGCGCGACGGCCAAACTGGGGCGTGCCGTGCAGCTCGCGGCGGCCTCCGGCAACGCGGATACGGCGAAACTGCTTTCGAAGGTGGTCGACGTGGTCGACGCGGTGGCGGGTACTGTGCGTTTGAAGGCGAAGGTCGCCGAAGCGGACGAGATGACACTCGAGACCCGCTCCACGAAGACCGTTCGCGTCAAGAGGTAGCCCGGCCAGCGGGCCGGACGACGAGAGGGGGAAGCACCGACATGCCGACCTGCCCGAACGGACACCAGTCGGTCTCCGACGACTGGTGCGAGGTCTGCGGCCATCGCATGGCCGGGGCGGGTGCGCCGACGGGTGCCGTACCGCCGCCTCCCCCGCCGCCGCCCCCCGCGTACGGATACCCCGGCCCCGGCGGGCCGGGCGGCCCCGGTGGTCCCGGTGGTCCCGGTCAGCCTCCGGCGGGTCCTCCGCCGGGCGGGCCCGGCGGCCCGGGTGGCCACGGCGGCCCCAACGGGCCGGGCGCTTTCGACGGACCCGGTGCTCACGGCGGTCCGAACGGACCCGGTGCTTTCGACGGTCCCGGCGGCCAGGGCGGTCCCAACGGACCCGGTGCTTTCGACCGTCCCGGCGGCCAGGGCGGCCCGAACGGACCCGGTGCTTTCGACGGACCCGGTGCTCACGGCGGCCCCAACGGGCCCGGTGCTTTCGACCGTCCCGGTGGGTACGGCGGTCCGGGCGGCCCAGGTGCCCCGGCCGGCCCCGGCGCCCCCGCCGCTCCCGGCGGCTTCGGTCCCGGTGGCGATCCGAACGCCACGGCCCAGGCGGAGCTGTGCCCGCAGTGCCGTACGCCGCGCGAGCACATGGCGCCGTTCTGCGAGGAGTGCCGCTGGAACTTCCTCACGAACACGGCGACCTCGTACACGCCGGTGGCCCCCTCCAACCTCCCGCCGCGCCAGCCCGGACCCCCGCCCGGCCTGAACCTGCCGCCGGGCTTCCAGACCCCGCCGCCGGGAGCCCCGCAGCAGCCGGACCCGTTCGGCTACCAGGGCTCGCGGCCCTCGCAGGTGAACCGGCCGGCGGAGCCGCTGGGCGCCGAGCCCACCCACCACCAGGCCCCGCCGCAGCACCCCCAGGCGCCGCAGCCCCCGCAGCACCAGCAGCCGGAGCCCCCCTCGTACCGCCAGGCGCCCGCCCAGGCCCCGCCGCCGCCCGCGCCGCCGCAGCCGCGCGCGGACGACGACTGGCTCCTGCCGCCGCCGTCGCAGCACCAGCCGCCGCAGGCACCTCCGCAGCAGGCCCGGCCGCCGCAGGCGCCCCCGCAGCACCAGGGGCCGCCCCAGCCTCCCGCGCACCAGGGGCCCCCGCCGCAACAGCAGCACCAGGGCCCGCCGCCCCCGCAGCAGCACCAGGCCCCCCAGCCGCCCCCGCAGCAGTTCCAGCCGCCGCAGGCACCCCGGAGCTGGAGCGCGGTCGTCGGTCCGGACCGCGAGTACTTCATGGCGATGATGCAGCGCAGCGGCCCGGAGGCCACGGGCCTGAACCTGCCCGCGTACTCCCCGGACAAGCACCTGCCGCTCCAGGGCAACCAGATCTCCATCGGCCGCCGCCGGCACTCCACCGGCGAGTCCCCCGACATCGACCTGTCGGTGCCGCCGGAGGACCCGGGCGTCTCGCACCAGCACGCGGTCCTGGTGCAGCAGCCGGACGGCTCGTGGGCGGTGGTGGACCAGAACTCCACCAACGGCACCACGATCAACGGCGGCGAGGAGCCGATCCAGCCCTACGTCCCCGTCCAGCTCCAGGACGGCGACCGGGTGCACGTCGGCGCCTGGACCACGATCACGATCCGCCTGGGCTGACCCCGCGAGGGAGCCGGGGGCCGGGGTCCTAGACCTCCGGTCCTCGGCCGGGGCATCTGAGACGATGGAGCGGTGAGCGAGATTCCCGGGGACACCACACAGGAGCAGACCTTCTACGAGCAGGTCGGCGGCGAGGAGACGTTCCGCCGTCTCGTCCACCGCTTCTACGAGGGCGTCGCGGAGGATCCGCTGCTGCGCCCGATGTACCCCGAGGAGGACCTCGGCCCCGCCGAGGAGCGCTTCGCCCTCTTCCTGATCCAGTACTGGGGCGGGCCCCGCACCTACAGCGACCGCCGGGGCCACCCCCGCCTCCGGATGCGCCACGCCCCCTTCGCCGTGGACCGGGCCGCCCACGACGCCTGGCTCCGCCACATGCGGACCGCCCTGGACGAGCTCGGCCTCGCGCCCGCGTACGAGGCGGAGCTCTGGCGGTACTTCACCTACGCCGCCGCCTCGATGGTGAACACGGCCGGCTGACCCCGCCCCCGCGTCACGTCCGTTCGGGCGGCTTCCGGCGTGCTTCCGGGCAGCCCCTCCGCACGGAAGGGCACATTCCGGAGCCGGAACACCGGATAACGGTCACGATCGCATCAAGGTGGGCCCGCAAGCGGTTTCCAGCCGTGCGTGCACTCTGAAAGCATCCGGAGGGGTTCGGGGGCGTTCGGAAGGCGTTCGACGCGCGGACCGTGATCAGGGTGGCCAGGGGGACGGGTGACGGGGTTCGTATTTCTGCGCGTCAGGGCGCACCGACTGCTGCTCGCCGCCGCGCTGCTCTCCGTCCTCCTGACCACCTCGGTGCTCGCCGCCCTCGCCGCCTTCTCCGGCGCGATCGGGGACGCCGCGCTCCAGGCGGGCCTGCGCGGCCGGTCCGCGTCCGCCGCCTCGCTGCTCGTGAACGGCCAGGTGCCCCCCGAGAAGCGGGCCGGTGCCGACGCCGCCGTCCGCGACGTGATGCGAACCTCCTTCGACGGACTGCCGGTGACCGTGCGGCGGCTCGAAAGCTCGGGGGCGTACGCCCTGCCCCGGAGCCTCCGGCCCGACGCCGCCCGCGAGGACGACCCCGACCTCACCCACTTCGCCGCGCTCGACCGCTCGCGGCTCTCCCTCGTGCGCGGCTCCTGGCCCTCGGCCGCCCGGACCGGCGGCACGGTCGAGACGGCGCTGCCCGAGGAGGCCGCCCGGCGCCTGAAGGCCGGCCCCGGCACCGTGCTCGACCTCACCGACCGGCTCACCGAGAAGCGGGTGAAGGCCCGGATCACCGGCGTCTACCGGCCCGTGGACACCACTGACCCGTACTGGCGGCTGGATCCGCTCGGCGGCCGGGGCGTACGGACGGTCGCGTTCACGACGTACGGGCCGCTGCTCGCCGACCCGGCCGTCCTCGCCTCAGGGGCGCTGAGCCACGGCGACACCGCCTGGCTCGGCACCGCCGACTTCTCCGGCCTCACCACGGACCGGATGGACGCCCTGCGCGCCGCCGCGACCGGGGGTCCCGAGTCGCTGGCCGGGAACCGGGCCGCGTTCGGCGCGACGGTCTCGGCGACCACCGCGCTCCCGGCCGTCCTCGACCAGACCGGGCGGGCCCTGCTGGTCTCCCGCTCCACCCTCCTGATCGTCGCCGTGCAGCTGGTGCTGCTCGCCGCGTACGCGCTGCTGCTCGTCGCCCGGCTGCTCAGCACCGAGCGGTCCGGCGAGACGGCCCTGCTGCGGGCGCGCGGCGGCTCGCGGCGCCGGATCGCCGGGCTCGCCGCCGCCGAGGCGCTGCTGCTCGCCCTGCCCGCGGCGCTCGCGGCGCCCCTCCTGTCCGGGCCGCTGACCGGGCTCTTCGCCGAGCGGTCCGCGCTCTCCTCGCTCGGGGTGCGGCTCGACACCTCGGCCTCGCTCCAGGTGTGGCTGGTCGCCGCCGTGGTGGCGCTGTGCTGCGCGGCGGCCGTCGTGGCGCCCGCGCTCGCCGCCGGGGACGGCGCGGCCGTCTCGCCGCGCAAGGCCCGCTCGTCCTCGCTGCCCGGCCCGGTGCGGGCCGGGGCGGACCTCGGGCTGCTCGCCGTCGCCGCCGTCGCGTACTGGCAGCTCCAGCGGCCCGCCGCCGGCGGCGCCCTCGGCGCGGACGGGGACGGCGGGGGCTCGATCGACCCGGTGCTCGTCGCCGCGCCCGCCCTGGCCCTGCTCGCCGGGACCGTCCTGACGCTGCGGCTGCTGCCGCCCGCCGCCAAGCTGGCCGAGCGGCGCGCGGCCGGCGGGCGCGGGCTCTCCGCCGCCCTCGCGGGCTGGCAGTTCAGCCGCCGGCCGCTGCGGGGCGCGGGCCCGGTCCTGCTGCTCGTCCTCGCCGTGGCGATGGGCATGTTGGCCATCGGGCAGAGCGGCTCATGGGAGCGTTCGCAGCGCGACCAGGCCGACTTCAGGACCGGGACGGACGTCCGCGTCCTGAGCCCCGGGCCCGGCGAGCCCACGCAGACCGAGCGGCTGGGCGCCGTGCCGGGCGTCGGGGCCGTGGCGCCCGTGCACCGCACCACCCTGGACGTGTCCGGCCGGAACGCCACGGTCCTCGCCGTGGACACCCGCAACGCCGCGGGCGGCCTGCTGCTGCGCCCCGACCTCGCCGGGACCACGGCCCGGTCCCTGCTCGCCCCGCTGGCCCCGGCGGCCGGCCCCCGCCCCGGGCTCGCGCTGCCCGCCGGGACCCGGACGCTCGCCGTGGAGCTGCGGGCCGCCGCGCCGGAGGACAGCGGGGCCTCCCGGGTCACGGCCGTCCTGGAGGACCCGAGCGGCGTCCCGTACCGGCAGACCCTGGGCACGCTGCCCTCCGACGGCCGCGCCCACCGGCTGGTCCTCGACCTCGGCGCGCTCACCGCCGCGCCCGGCGGCGACGGCGGCCGCGGCTCCGGCGGCCTGCTCACCCTGACCGGCCTGGAGGTCGACGGACAGATCGCGGAGAAGTCACACCACATCCGCACCGTCCGCGTCGAACGCCTCACCGCCACCGGAACGGACGGCGGCACGCGGACGCACTCCCCCGCGAAGGTTCTCGCCGGCTGGTCGTTCGGCATCGAGCAGACCGAGAGCGAAGGGGGGAAGAGGAGCGGCACGGCGGGCGGCGCGGCGGGCCCGGCCGGAACGGACGGCTCCGCCCCGTACACCGTCTCGTTCGGGGTCGACGGGGCCCACCCCGACAGCCGGAACGCGGCGCCGGAGGAGTACGCCCTGCGGATGGCGGCCCCCGCGCCGAAGCCGCCCGAGCGGCTGCCCGCCGTGGCCACCGGGGCCTTCATGGCGGCGGCCGGCGCGGAGCCCGGCGACACCGTCGAGGTCGTCCTCGACGGCCTGCGGGTCCCCGTCGTCGTCGACCGGGTCGTCGCGGAGCTGCCGACCACCGGGCCGGTCGCGCCGACGGCCACCGGCCCGTCCGTCACCGCCCCGGCGGACGGCGGCGCGGTCCTCCTCGACCTGGTGACCGTCAACCGGTACCTGGCCGGGTCCGGCGACGGGACCCTGTCCGTGCCGGCCACCGAGTGGTGGCTGACCACCGACCGCGGGAAGACCGCCGAGGTCGCCGCCGCGCTGCGGGCCCGCCCCGACGCGGACCCGGCGCAGGTCCTCGTCCGCGACGAGATCGCCGCCGATCTCCTCGGCGATCCGCTCGGCGCGGGGCCCAACGCGGCCCTGATGGCGGTGGCCGCGGCCGCCGCCGCGCTCGCCGCCGTCGGCTTCGCGGTCGGCTCGGCCGGCGCGATGCGGGAACGGTCCGCCGAGTTCGGGGTGCTGCGGGCCCTCGGCACGCCGCAGCGGCGGCTCGCCCGGCTGATCGCGGCCGAGCAGGGGCTGCTCATCGGCATCGGCCTGCTGGTCGGCATCGGCCTCGGCACCGTCCTGGCCCGTGCCGTCGTCCCGCTCGTCGTCCTCACCGGCCGGGCCACCCGCCCCGTCCCCCCGGTCCTGGTCGAACTCCCCCTCGGCCAGGTCGCCCTGCTGATCGCCGGGGTCGCCGCCCTCCCCCTGGCCATCGTCGCCACGATCGCCCTCCGCCGCACGGACCCGGTCGTCACCCTGCGCCACCAGGCGGCGAGCTGATGACGCCGCACGACCCGCACGAGGCGGCACCCGGCCTCCCGGACCACGACGGAACCCCCGGCCCGCACGAGACGCCACCCGGCCTCCCTCACCCAGGCGGAACCCCCGACCCGGACCGGACGCCCGTCGCCCCGGACGAGGGCGCCCCCGACACGCCCGTCGCCCCGGACGGGGACGCCCCCGACACGCCCGACGCACGCAGGAAGGCCCCCGACATGCCCCGGTCCCGGTCCTCGCGGCCCGACCAGCCTTCCGGGTCCGGCCGGTCCTCCGCCGGGCACGGCGAGCAGGCCCGGGCCGGCCGTACGGACCCGGTCCCGGTCCCGGTCCCGTCCGGCAGGACCCCCCGTACGGTCGCGCCCTGGGTGCGGACCCGGCTGCGGACCGCGCCCGGGGCCGCCGCGTCGCTCGCGCTCCTCGTGCTGGTCACCGCCTACCTCGCGGCGGCGCTGCCGCGCGCCGTCGACCGGTACGAGACGGAGGGCCTCCGGCACGACATCGCGTCCGCCGCACCCCGCGACAGCGTCCTCGAAGTGACCGCGCCACTGGCCATCGGCACCCCGGCCCAGTACGAGGAGGTCCTGGCCCCCGCGGCCCTCCGGAAGCGGAGCGAGGCGCTGCGGGCCCTGCTGCCCGCCCCGATCCGGACCGACCCGGCGCAGAGCGTCCACGGCGTCCGCACGGTCAGCCGGGTCGAGGGGCTCGACCCCTGGCTGCCCCGGCCCGACGGGCTCTCCCCCGAGTTCGTGCTGTCCTCCCCGTCCGACCTGACCCGTCACGCGACGCTCCGGCAGGGCCGGCTCGCCGGGGGCGGCTCCCTCCGCCCGGAGGCGGTGGTGACCACGAAGACCGCCGCGTCCCTGCGCCTGAAGCCCGGTGCGGTCGTGCACGTGCCGAGCCGGAGCGGCGGCGAGCGGGTGGCGGTCACCGTCACCGGCATCGTCGAGCCGCGCGGCCCCGAGACCGCCTACTGGGCGGTGGAGCCGCTGCTGGGGACCCCCGCGCTCGCCCCGGTGGTCGAGGACGAGGTGAAGTACTACTGGCAGGCGGCCCTGCTCCTCTCCCCCGCCTCGGCGGCCTCGGCGGTCGGCACCGCCGGCGAGCAGGAGGCCTTCTTCCGGTTCGTGCCGACGTCCGGGCACCTCACCGGACGGGACACCGACCGGCTCTCCGCCGCCCTCGCCTCCGCGGGCGGCGGCCCCGACCTGGTCGAGCTGCGCAGGGCCATGGGCGGCACCGGCGCCCTCACCACCGGTCTCGACGAGATCGTCGACGCGTACCGCTCGACGCGCGACGCGATCGGCCCGGTCGTGGCCGTCGCCGTCTTCGGGATCGGCGCGATCACCGCCGTCGTCCTCGCCATGACCGGCGGCCTCTTCGCCGCCCGCCGCGACGCCGAGCTGGCGCTGCTGCGCTCCCGGGGCGCCTCCCTCCCCGGCATCGGCCTGCGGCTGCTCGGCGAGACCTCGGCGGTCGCCGTGCCCGCCGCCGCGCTCGCCCTGGGCCTCGCGGTCGTGACGGTCCGCCCGCCCGGCGACGGACCCGGCGGACCCGGTCCGCTCGGCGGAATCCCCCTCGTCCCCTCCCTCCTCGCCGCCTCCGCCGTCGCCCTGGTCGCGATGCTCGTCCTGCCGCTGCGGGCGGTCGTGCTCCACCGGCGCCCCCGGCTGCACGGCGGCCGCGACGACCTGCTGACCGCGCGCCCCTCCCGGCGCCGCACGGTCCTCGAACTCACCCTGCTCGTCCTCGCCGTGGGCGCGGTCGCCTCGCTGCGGCTGCGCGGCGCGGGCGACTCCGGCGACCACCTGGTGAGCGCCGCCCCCGTCCTGGTCGGCCTGATCGCCGCCACCGTGCTCGTACGGGTCTATCCGCTGCCGCTGCGATGGCTGGGCCGCCCGGCCCTCCGGCTGCGCGGGGTCGTCGGCCCGCTGGCCCTGGCCCGCGCCGGGCGCGCCTCCTCGACGGGCACGCTCCCGCTGCTCGCGCTCGTCCTCGCCCTGACCACGGCGGCCTTCGGCGGTTCCGTCCTCGCGGGCGTCGCCGACGCCCGCGACCGGGCCGCGCTCCTGGCGACCGGCGCGGACGCCCGGATCGACGGCTCGGTCGAGTGGACCCCGCTGCCGGCGGGCCTCGACCGGGCCGTGCGGGGTACGGCGGGGGTGCGGGACCTGGCGCCGGTGCAGATCGAGTACGGAGTGGAGCTGCCGTCCCACGAGGGCACCTCCGCCCGGGCGATGAGCGCGCCGCTGGTGGGCGTCGACCCCGCCTCGTACGCCCGCCTGGCGAAGCGGACCGGCTTCGGCGCGTTCCCGGCGGAGCTGCTCGCCCCGACGGGCAAGGGCGGGGAGGGCGCCGTGGCCGACACCGGGCGGGTGCTGCCCGCGATCGCCTCGCCGTCGGTGGCCGAGCGGCTCGGCCGCGAGCCGCTGGAGGTCGTGGCGGCGGCCGGGACGTTCCGGGTGGAGGTGGTCGGCGTCCGGTCGGCCACCCCGGCGCTGCCCGGCGAGGACTTCCTCCTCGTCAACGGCGCCGACCTCACCCGCCGGGCGGCCACCGCCCTGCTCGTCACGGGCCCGGTGGACGGGGCGGCGCTGCGGAAGACCGTGAAGGAGAGGTCGAACGCCTTCACGGTGACCCTGCGGTCCGAGGAGCGGGCCACCTACGTGGACTCGCCGCTCCAGTCGGGAGCCGAGCGGATCTACCTGGGCGCGATCGGCGCGGGCGCCGGTTACGCCGTGGTGGCCGTGCTGCTCTCCCTCGCGCAGAGCGCGCCGGAGCGGAACGCGCTGCTCGCCCGGCTGCGGACGATGGGCCTGACCAGGAGGCAGGGGCGGCGGCTGCTCGGTCTCGAAGCGCTGCCGCAGGCGGTCCTCGCGGCGCTCGGCGGCGCGCTCGCGGGCTGGGCGACGGTGCCGCTGCTGGCGCCGGGCGTCGACCTGTTCCGGCTGGCGCTCGCGACGGCACCGGGGCTCGCCCGGCTCGACGGCGCCCCGCTGCGGGCGGACCCGTGGTCGCTGCTGGTCCCCGCGCTCGCCGTCGTGCTCCTGACGGCGCTCGCAGCGGCCGGGCAGGCCTGGTGGGCGGGGCGCAGGGGCTCGATCAAGGAACTCAGGGCAGGAGACGCACGATGACGGAGACCGGGATCCGGGACGGGGCCGGGGCGGGGTCCACGAGCCTCGAAGAGCTGGAGCGGCGGGCGACGGCGCGGCGCGACCGGCCCTCGTACGGTCATGACGCGCTCATCGCCTGCGACCGGCTGGTCCGCATCTTCACCACGGACGGGGTGGAGGTCCAGGCGCTCCAGGGCCTCGACCTCCTCGTGGCGGAGGGCGAGCTGATGGCCCTGGTCGGCGCGTCGGGCTCCGGCAAGTCGACGCTGATGAACATCCTGGCGGGCCTGGACGTGCCGACCGCGGGCGCGGCCCGGGTCGGGGGGTGCGACCTGCTCGCGATGGACGGCAAGGCGCGGCTGCGCTACCGGCGCGAGGTCGTCGGCTTCGTCTGGCAGCAGACCGCCCGCAACCTGCTCCCCTATCTGACGGCCGCCCAGAACGTGGCGCTGCCCATGCAGTTGCGGGGCCGGTCGAAGGCGCGGCAGAAGACGGAGCGGGCGGAGGAGCTGCTCGCGATGCTGGGCATCGCGGAGATCCGCGACCGGCGGCCGCACCAGCTCTCCGGCGGCCAGCAGCAGCGGGTGGCCATCGCGGTGGCCCTGGCCAACGATCCGGCGGTGCTCCTGGCCGACGAGCCGACGGGCGAGCTGGACTCGGCCACCGGCGAGCAGGTCTTCGCGGCCTTCCGCCGTGCCAACGAGGAGCTGGGCACGACGATCGTGATCGTCACCCACGACCAGGCGGTCGCCTCCGAGGTGCGCCGCACGGTCGCCATCCGCGACGGCCGGACCTCCTCGGAGGTGCTGCGCCGCACGGAGGTCGACGACCAGGGCCAGGAGTCGCTGGTGGCGCGGGAGTACGCGATGCTCGACCGCGCGGGCCGGCTCCAGCTCCCGGCGGAGTACACCAAGGCGCTCGGCATGGAGCACCGGGTGGCGCTGGAGCTGGAGCAGGACCACATCGGGGTCTGGCCGGACGAAGCGGACCCCCGGTAGGCCCTGCGGGGCCCGGGGCGGTCAGCGCCCCGGGGCCACCGGCAGCGCCATCGGTACGGTACGGAGGGCGACGGAGCCGTACGGCGTGCGCAGCCGCAGCCACGGGCCCGAGGCGAACAGCGCGACCGGGCCCTCCTCCGTCCCGGCGGGCGGCAGGAAGCCGAGGGACTGGGCGGCGTGGACGGCCCGCAGGGGCAGTCCGGTGGTGCCGAGGGTCCTGGACCAGATCTCGCGGCCGATCCGCTCGCGCTCGGTCCGGGTGCGCCGCTCCTCGGGCAGTTCCTCGTCCCGCGTGCGGAACTCGGCGACGGCCGCCGCGACCGCGCCCCGCATCTCGGCGGCGCCGGGCAGGCCCGCGACCGGCCGCCAGCCGGAGCGCGGGGGCAGCACGCCCGCCCAGGGCGGCCCGGTCACGGCGCCGGGGACGGCCGCCTTGCCCGCCGTCTCCTCGATGCCGTCGAGGAGTTCGCCGGCGGAGACGGTGACGTCGAGGTCCACGGCGTCGACGAGCCGGGCCGTGCGGATCGCGAGCACCTCGAACGACGGCGGCCGTCCGAAGACGGCCAGCGCCCCGCCGCCCGCCTGGAGGCGGACGGCGGCGGCCCGGTCGTAGTGCACGAGCCGGGCGAGGAAGGCGGCGAGGGCCGCCGCCTCCCGGGCGTCGGCGAAGTGCAGCGGCGCGAGGACGGTCATGCGGCGGCGGTCATCCCGTCGTCCACGTACTCCTCCAGGAAGGCACGCTCCTCGGCACTGATCCGCCGGGGCCGCTGCGCCTCCAGGTCGAAGGGCACGACGACCGTGGACGCTCGTACGTAGACGGTGTCGGCGTCCTTGATCTCGTACGCGATCGTCAGCGACGCCGCGCCTATCTTCGTGACCCACGACTCGACGGTCACCGGCTCGTGCCGGTGGACCAGCGGCCGCACGTAGTCGATCTCGTGCCGGGCCACGACGGACCCGCCGGAGAACGAGGGGGAGCCGTTCCCCGGCGCCAGGCGGAACATGAAGTCGATCCGCGCCTCTTCCAGGTACCGCAGGAAGACGACGTTGTTGACGTGCCCGAAGGCGTCCATGTCCGACCAGCGCAGGGGGCAGCTGTAGATGTGCCTCGCCATGGGTCCGTCAGCCCCGGGTCAGCTTCTTGTGGGTGGCGCGGTGCGGACGGGTCGCGTCCGGGCCGAGCCGCTCGACCTTGTTCTTCTCGTACGACTCGAAGTTGCCCTCGAACCAGAACCACTTGGAGTCGCCCTCGTACGCCAGGATGTGCGTGGCGACCCGGTCGAGGAACCAGCGGTCGTGGGAGACGACCACGGCGCAGCCGGGGAAGTCGAGGAGCGCGTTCTCCAGGGAGGACAGGGTCTCGACGTCGAGGTCGTTGGTGGGCTCGTCGAGGAGCAGCAGGTTGCCGCCCTGCTTGAGGGTGAGCGCGAGGTTGAGGCGGTTGCGCTCGCCGCCGGAGAGCACGCCGGCCGGCTTCTGCTGGTCCGGGCCCTTGAAGCCGAACGCGGAGACGTAGGCGCGGGACGGCATCTCGACCTGGCCGACGTTGATGTAGTCCAGCTCGTCGGAGACGACGGCCCACAGCGTCTTCTTCGGGTCGATGTTGGAGCGGCCCTGGTCGACGTAGGAGATCTTGACCGTCTCGCCGATCTTGATGTCTCCGGAGTCGGGCTTCTCGAAGCCCTGGATCATCTTGAAGAGCGTGGTCTTGCCGGCGCCGTTCGGGCCGATGATGCCGACGATGCCGTTGCGCGGCAGGGTGAAGCTGAGGTCGTCGATGAGGACCTTGTCGCCGAAGGCCTTGGAGAGGTTGTTGACCTCGACGACGACGGAGCCCAGGCGCGGGCCCGGCGGGATCTGGATCTCCTCGAAGTCCAGCTTCCGCATCTTGTCGGCCTCGGCGGCCATCTCCTCGTAGCGGGCGAGGCGGGCCTTGGACTTGGCCTGGCGGCCCTTGGCGTTGGAGCGGACCCACTCCAGCTCTTCCTTGAGGCGCTTCTGGCGCTTCTCGTCCTTGCGGCCCTCGACCTTGAGGCGCTCGGCCTTCTTCTCCAGGTAGGTGGAGTAGTTGCCCTCGTAGGGGTGGGCGCGGCCGCGGTCGAGCTCCAGGATCCACTCGGCGACGTTGTCGAGGAAGTACCGGTCGTGGGTGATGGCCACGACGGTGCCCTTGTACTGGGCCAGGTGCTGCTCCAGCCAGTTCACGGACTCGGCGTCGAGGTGGTTGGTGGGCTCGTCGAGCAGCAGGAGGTCGGGGGCCTCCAGGAGGAGCTTGCAGAGCGCGACGCGGCGCTTCTCGCCACCGGAGAGGTTGTTGACCGGCCAGTCGCCGGGCGGGCAGCCCAGGGCGTCCATGGCCTGCTCCAGCTGGGCGTCGAGGTCCCACGCGTTGGCGTGGTCCAGGTCGTCCTGGAGCTTGCCCATCTCCTCCATGAGCTCGTCGGTGTAGTTCGTCGCCATCTCCTCGGCGATCGCGTTGAACCGGTTGAGCTTGCCCTTGACCTCGGCGACGCCGTCCTCGACGTTCTCCAGAACGGTCTTGGACTCGTCGAGCTTCGGCTCCTGCATGAGGATGCCGACGGAGTATCCGGGCGACAGGAAGGCATCGCCGTTGGAGGGCTGCTCCAGGCCGGCCATGATCTTCAGCACGGTGGACTTACCGGCGCCGTTCGGGCCGACCACACCGATCTTCGCACCGGGCAGGAAGCTCAGCGTCACGTCATCGAGGATGACCTTGTCGCCGTGCGCCTTGCGCGTCTTGCGCATGGTGTAGATGTACTCAGCCAAGAGAAACCGTCCGGCAAAGAGTGAGTGGGCAGATACACCCCATCTTGCCTGACCGCCACCCCCCGGAGCGAACCAGTAGGTGAGGGGCCCGCTGACCTGCGCGTTCCCGGATCACCCTCGTAGCTGACCTGTCACTGTTGGTCGCCGTCGGTCACTCCTGAGCCCCCTCGCACGGCCCACAGACGGCCCAGCCTCCAGACCCCGAGGGCCTTGCTACTGGACCACGCCCCCGTACCTCCGAAGAAAACCCACTTGGATCATGGGACTCACATGGGCTAGATTTTTACCCCTCATATCTATCCTAAAAAGCGGAGTGAAGCATGACGGACTGGAGCATCGAGGTCGGCAAGCGACTCAAGAGGGTCGAGATCCACGAGGTCTACGGCGGGCGTCGTCAGGGCGGCATCGGCCCTTCGCGAGTCACCGACAACGTGCTGGTCTTCACTGACCCCGCCAAGGGGCACAAGCACGGCTACTTCGACGGTTGGGGCGAAGACGGCTGCTACCACTACGCCGGCGAGGGGCAGGTGGGCGACCAGAAGATGACCCAGGGCAACCTGGCGATCCTCAAGCACAAGGAGGAAGGACGCGCGCTGCGCCTCTTCCGCGGCGTCTCCTCTGGCGTCTGCGAGTACCTGGGGGAGTTCGTCCTGCCGGACGAGAACCCCTGGTATCTGACGGACGCGCCCGAGACCGGTGACGGCCCAATCCGGAGCGTGATCATGTTCCGGCTCAAGCCGGTCGACGCCGCCCCCGCGGTGGGTGTTCAGCTCCCCCACACCCCGCCCAAGGCGCTTGTGGTGGACGACGTGGATGTCGAGCAGCACCACACCGAACGCACCCTCGTCGACCCGGCACGGGAACCGTACGAAGCCGAACGCCGAGAGGCCGCGCTCGTCCGTGACTACGTCGAGCACCTCCGCCTGCTGGGCCACGAGGTCACCCGGAAGCGCATCACGCCGGCCGGCGAGCTGAAGCCCCTCTACACGGACGTCTTCGACCGCACCACGAACACCCTGACCGAAGCAAAGGGGTCCGTCACCCGCGAGGCGATCCGAATGGCGCTGGGCCAACTCCTCGACTACCGCCGCCACATCGACCCCCGCCCGTCCCTGGCGATCCTCGTCCCCTCCCGCCCGCGGCAGGACCTCATCAACCTGTGCGCAGACGTGAAGGTGACCGTAGTCTGGCCCGACGCCAACGGCTACGCGTCTGGTGCCAACTGACGTCCCGGCACCCTCCACCGAACCGAGCCAGCACATCCGCCCCCGCCTCGACTGAGCGCACTCCGCTGATGACGTCGACACCTTTCCGCCTTGAAGCACACGTGGAGTGCGCATCTCGCTACTCTGGGCCGAGACAGTCCGACGGCCGGGGAGTGCCTGTGGTAACACCCAATCAGTACGAATGCGACAGCTGTGGCTACATGTACAAACCGCAGGCTCACGGCGGAATAGAGCTGGACGACCAGCCCAGCGAATTCAACTGCCCTAACTGTCAAGCAGGGAAAGACCATTTCCATCTCTTCATCCCGCCCACTGACGATGTGACGGCACCAGAAGAGAAGGAAGAGGGGGATGCCATCGACCCCATGGGCTCCCGCCTTCTTTACACAAAGTTCGGCAGCCCGGACGTAGCAACCCTCCATCGCCAGTACCAGCGAAGCAAGCTCGACCCCCAGCCGTTCTTTCAGCGCTACGAAGTCTGGACCGCCCAGAAGAATAGCAAGCTGATCGAATCAATCCTGCTCGACCTCCCGATTCCACAGATCTATCTCGCCCAGCAGGAAAACGAGAGTGTCGATGTAATTGACGGCCAGCAGCGACTCATGGCCATCTTCAAGTATCTTCGCGGCGACTACCGGCTCAAGGGTGTAACGAAATACCTGGAAGGTAAGGCCTTCTCGGACCTGCCCGAGGGCCTCCAGGACCGAATTGAGAGCTACGAGCTCCATACGGTCACGATCCTGAAAGAGTCAGACCCCGAGGTCAAGTTCATGCTGTTCCAGCGCCTGAACGAAGGGTCCACGAGCCTCAATGATCAGGAACTGCGAAACTCTGTGCATCGCGGCACGTATAACGAGTTTCTGAAGAAACTCGCTGGCGAGCAGGACTGGCGAAAGATCCTGAACCTCAAAGGCACTAAGCCTCACGCCAGGATGGTCGACGTAGAGCTCGTCCTTCGCTTCATGGCCTTCCGCGATCAGAAGTACCTGAATCACCCCGACAAGAAGACGTCCAAATTCCTCGACAAGCAGATGACTTTGGGCGCTACGCTCGACGAGAAAGAGCGATTGAAGGCTCAAGCCGACTTCAAGCAGGCAATTGAACTGTCTCGGCTTGTCTTCGGCGGACAGGCATCCCGACGCTTCATTGCGGGCTCCGATGAAAACCCTCAGGGTAAGTGGGATAGTCGTATCAATCGCGCCCTGATGGACGTTCAACTGCAGGGTTTCCTGCGCTACCCCAAAGGTCAGTACGTCGCCAACGCTGACGCACTTCGCGAGGGCGCGATTGAGCTTATGTCCACTCCAGAATTCGCCGATCTCACCACCCATACCATCTCCGAGGCGAAGCGAATCGAGCGAAGGTTCGACCTGTGGAAAGAGTACATTGACCGCACCCTCGCCGACTCAGGCCAAGGCAGTCGCCTTTTCAGTCGCCAGCTGAAAGAGGAGCTTTGGAATGAAAGTCAGGAGTGCGTGATCTGCAAACAGAAGATTCGCGACATTGACGATGCCCATGTCGATCATGTCGTTCCGTACAGTGACGGCGGTAGGACAGACAAGTCCAATGCCGCGCTGACTCACAGGTTCTGCAACCTCTCCAAGGGGCGGCGCGGCGCTGCGTCGTCGTAGGTCGATCGAGCTGGTTTAGGGGAGGCCCCAGTTTGGCTTCGGCCGAGCATGAGGCCTCCGCCGCTGCACGCGCTCCCATCCCGTCTGCCGTCGACCCACACACCGTGGAGCAGGCGCGGGTCCTGGCGTCCAGGTGGAGCGCGCCACTGTACGAACGACCTGGACGCCAGGACCCGCGCCTGCTCGGCTCTGCCTGGGTCGATGGCAGACGGGATGGGAGCCCCCACCTCCACCACGACGCTGCCGGCGGACGCCCACGGGGCCCTCTCCATCCCGGAGCCTGAGCGCCCCCGCCGGAGGCATTGCCCTGGCCGGCACCTCGCGCACTCGGCCCGGCCACGCCATGGTTCTTCCCGACTATCAACCCAAGCTGTCAGGCGTGCGGACGGCGGCCGGGCTGGAGCGGGGCGTAGACAGGAGCGCAGGCCCGGGCGACGGGCCGCGCGCACCGCGCCGTGCGCGGTGGGTGCCTTGATGAAGTAGAGAAACTCTCACCGCACTCGTCCTGTGGCCAGTGGTTGGCCTGTTGAGGCTTACGTTCGTTGAGCTACGGTGCCGTTCATGCCTTCTGCACTGGATACGCCTCATGGAGCGGCTGAGCTGGCTGAGTCCTTGTTGCCGCCGCTCGGGAATCGCTGGCTGCACACCCAAGCGGTTGCTGCTCGGGCCGTGGAGGCGTCGAAGGCCCTCCCCGAGGATGAGCGCGATCTGCTCATCGCCGCGGCCTGGCTCCACGACATCGGGTACGCGCCCGAGCTGCGCGATACGGGTTTCCACCCACTGGACGGTGCCCGACACCTTGCCTCGCTCGGTGCTCCCGACCGCCTCGTGCGGCTCGTGGCCCATCACTCAGGCGCCGTATACGAAGCCGAGCAGCGCGGGCTATCGGCAGAACTGGCTGTGTACGAGCGGGAAGACTCCCCGGTTCTCGACGCGTTGATCTTCGCCGACATGACCACGGGTCCGGCTGGCCAAAGCTTCGACTTCGACCGGCGCATTGACGAGATCCTCGTTCGCTACGCACCTGGCTCCGAGGTCCACACTGCGATCAGTAACGCTCGGCCCTACCTGGGCGCCGCCGTCGGACGGACCCTCGCTCGATTGGGCGGTCAGCCGATGTAAGGCTCAGTCTCATCGGACAGAGCGCGGTCGATCCGCAGCCTCATCGACGGGTGGATGTTCAGTTCGTCAAGCCGTTCCGGGCTGACGAAAGCGACTTCCTTGCTCTCACTGCTGGTACGCAAATCGCCACCGATGATCTTCGCGGTGAAGCAGATCGAGAACTGCTGACGCACCTCGCCATCGTCGTACGCGATGACGTGTGCCGGGTTGGTGTAGATCCCTACCAACCCAGTCACCTCGACGTCGAGCCCCGTCTCTTCCTTCGTCTCTCGTACGGCTGCTGCGGCAACCGACTCGCCCACGTCCACGCCCCCGCCGGGCAGAGCCCACAGGTCGTTGTCCGTCTTGTGGATCAGCAGTACCGCTCCTGCCTCGTTGCGAGCGGCAACCGTGACAGACGGGACGATGCTGTTCGCCTTCGGGGCATTCGGGTCGTTGAAGTGATCGATGCGGGCCATGCCTCCAGCGTCGCATGACCATGGCCGATCCCTGCTACGACGGGGTGCCAAGCTCCCACGCGTAGTCAAAACTCTTCATGTAGTGACGGAACGTCCGGGCTCCGGGGATGTAGCGGAAGTGCAACACCGGGTTCTGTCCGGCCGGCGCGCCGAGGACGTGGGGGTTGACCAGGACGTCGTCATCGAATCGGTAGATCGAGTTGTAGAGGATCGTGTCGTGCAGACGGACCTCGACGCCCGGCGTCTTCGTTGCCGGTTCGAGGTATCGGCGGGTGATGCGAGCGCGAGCTGCAAGGTCACTCCCAATGCCCTCTTCTTCGCCTCGCTGGCGGACCATCTCAGAGTCCGGGTCGCCGAGAAGGATCCGAACCTGTGCTCCTGCCTTGGCCTTGTCCGATAGCTGGTCCGGCAGGTCGGGGTGGCTGTCGAAGAGGAACAGACCTGCATACACCAGGATTTCGACGTGGCTGGTGGCCCGCTCGATGAGTGACGACCAAAGTGCAGCCGGCACCGCACCCCGATGGGGGTAGTAGGTGACCAGTTCTGAGGTACTTGCTGTCTCTGCCTGCTTGGAGACTGAAGGCCAGAGGTAGACCTCATCGACCCCCAGGAAGCTCGACGCCTTCCAGCGGTGCCCTCGGTGCGGAGTTCGATCCGTCGTGATCCAACGCTCGACGCTCTTCGGGTCTACCCCTACGTGCTGGGCTAGCGAATGGATCGTCTCCCCCTTCGCTGAAATCGTCGCCCGCAGACGCTCGTTCGCCATCACGGCACCACCCAACTGAGGGACGCTAGGGACGTTTTGACGATAGCTCAGACGTCCCCAAACGTCCATACGGGTCGTGATGCGTCCATGGCCTGTCGCGGTTTTCTTATCTCGCCGCCGAACGGGCGGGATCAAACAGGCTCCAGACTCAGGAGATAAGACGATGCGTCAGATCCCCGTCGACACGACCACGGCCACGGTAATGGTGGCCCAGCCTCCGGCCCCGAAGATCGCGAACCGGCAGACCGGGGAGGTCGCCACCGACCGCGAGACCGGCGCGACGCTGATGACGATCGACGTCATGTTCGTCATGGACGGCAACGCCGAGATCCTGAACCTGACCGTCCCCCAGACCGGCATCTCCGGCGAGCTGACCATGGGCACCCCCGTCGCCCTGACCGGCGTCGTCGCCCGGCCCTGGGAGAACGAGTTCAACGGCCAGAAGCGCCACGGCATCAGCTTCCGCGCCGTCGCCGTCACCTCCCTCACCACCGCCCAGGCGGCCTGACCATGACCGCCTTAACGGTCGCCCTCGTCCTGGTCGCCACAGTCGCGCTGCTGCTGCGGTGGCAGCGTCCGGCCTGGTACTGGCTGACCTTCGGCATCGGCCTCGCGATCGTGCGGGTCCTGGTCCGGTACTCCTCCGTCATGGACGCATGCGGACTGACCGTCCCGCCCTCGCGCTGGCGCCTCGCCCTGGCCCGGCTCACCGGCCGCCCGGTCCCGGACTCCCGGGCCCCTCGGATCCTCCGACTGCGGCCGACACGGACGGGCCTGGTCCTACGGGTGAAGCTCCGCCCGGGACAGGACGCCTTCGACTTCTCGGCCGCCTCGGACCGGCTGCGGCACTCGTTCGTCATGCGGAACGTCACCACCCGGGAGATCCGCTCGGGCGTGGTCGAACTGCGGATGACCGGCTACGACGTCCTCAAGCGAGTGCAGATGCCGGCCCTGCCTGGTGGTGGGGTGATGCGGGTGCCGGTCGCCCTGCGGGAGGACGGAGAGGTCTACTACCGCGACTACCGCCAGATCCCGCACGCCCTGAACGTCGGCGCCACACAGTCCGGCAAGTCCGTCTATCAGCGCAACCTCGTCGCCGGCCTCGCCGCGCTCGATGTGGCCCTGGTCGGCATCGACTGCAAGCAGGGAGTTGAACTCGCCCCGCTTGCCCGTAGGTTCACGGCCCTGGCCGATAACCCCGACACCGCCGCCGAACTCCTCGACGCCCTCGTCGGGCACATGGAGGACGTCTACCAGCTCATCCGGCGCGAGCAGCGGCTGAGCGCGGACATCCCGGACGCGGAGATCACCGCCGACATCTGGGACCTCCCCGACCACCTGCGACCGACCCCAATCGTCCTGCTCGTCGATGAGGTCGCCGAACTCGCCCTCTACGCCACGAAGGACGAGGAGAAACGGCGGGACCGGATCGTCACCTCCCTCGTCCGGCTCTCCCAGCTCGGCCGCGCCGCCGGCATCTACCTGGAGATCTGCGGCCAGCGCTTCGGCTCCGAACTCGGCAAGGGCATCACCATGCTCCGCGCCCAGCTCACCGGCCGCACCGCCCACCGCGTCAACGACGAGACCTCCGCCAACATGGCCTTCGGGGACATCTCCCCGGATGCCGTGCTCGCCACCATCCAGATCCCCACCGACCGGCCCGGCACCGCCGTCGTCGGCGACTCCTCCGGCGGCTGGGTCCGCATCCGCACCCCGCACCTCACCCTGCGGCGGGCCGTGAACGCCTGCAACGCCCAGGCTCACCGCACCCCGGAGATCCCCGCACTGGACGCCTTCCGGCCCGTCCTGCCACCCCTGGCGAAGACCCAGGCACCGGCCACCGCTACGGCTCCTGCGATCGCCTGACCCACCCCGCCCCACGGCCGGCGTGGCCGCCTCACGCCAGGTCCCTACCCCGCCCATGCCTGAAACCGAAAGGAGGCGCCCCGATGGCCGCTCGTAAGACCACTGCCCGGAAGACCGCGCCGAAGAAGTGCCCCGACTGCACCGGCGCCGGTGAGACCACCGAGACCGTACGCGTCGGCTCCCGCAAGCTCCGCGACACCGACCACCAGCAGGCCGCCCTGTGCCTGACCTGCTTCGGCACCGGCGAAACCACCACCTGACCCCGTCGATCCAGGAAGGAGGTACCACGATGCGCCCCACCCTCCGGCCGGACGCCGTCCTCGTACAGGCCGTGATCGCCGGTGCCCTGTCCTTCGCCCACCTGCACGACCTCGCCGAAGCGGCCGGCCAAACCGGCTGGAAGGCGTGGGCCTACCCCGTCTCCGTCGATCTCCTCCTCGTCGCCGCCTGGCACCGGCTCCGGAGCCTCCGGGCCGCCGGCACCTCGGCCCGCTCGGCCTGGACCTGGTTCACCGTTGCCCTGGCCGCGTCCCTCGGCGCGAACATCGCCACCGCCGGACTCCTCGACCTCACCGACGTACCGGACTGGCTGCGCATCCTCGTCGCCGGATGGCCCGCCCTGGCCTTCCTCGGCGGCACCCTCCTCGTCCACTCCCCCGGGCACCCGGCGGTCCCCCAGCCTGCCGAACCCGCCCGGGACACCGAGGAGCCCGCAGCCGTGGAAGCGGTCATCGAGCGGGACGACATGCCCGAGCCGGAGCCGGAAATTGCCCCCGCATCAGCCCTGCCCTCCCCGGAACCGGAGCCCGTCCCGGAGGCCGCACCAGGTCCCGTGCCGGAGCCGGAGCCCGCTCCTGTGACTGTACCGCCGGCGCTCGTCGCTCACGCCCGGAAGGTCGCCGACGACTACCGCGCCCGCACCGGCTACCCCATCGACGCCGACACCCTGCGCTCCCGCCTCGGCGTCCCGCCGCTGATGGCCCACGCCATCGCCGCCCAACTCGCCTGAAAGGAGACCACGATGCCCGCCCGTGACCGCTTCCACTCCGTGATGCGGATCGGCCCCGTGCAGATCGGCACCCACCGCGACCGCCACGGCCGCACCAAGTACGCCGCCGTCTGCACCGCCGACCGCTGCGGCTGGTCCGCCGACTACTCCAGCTCCTCCGCCGCCCAGCTCGCCGCCCGCACCCACCGCTGCACCGCCCGCTGACCCGAAGGAGACCCCCGTCATGGACGTCCCGCTCTGGCTCGCCCTGATCGTCGTCGGCGGCCTCGGCATCAAGCTCATCCGCCCGCCCTGGTGGCTCGTCGCCGTGATCCTCCTCGGCGGCTACCTCCTCGCCGACAGCGTTCTCGCCCCGCTCATCGACACCACGATCAACAAGTAGGGAGAACCGTCATGCTCCGCCCCCGCATCCCGGTCAACCCGCTCCCGACCGGCATCGTCACCCCGCTCGTCCAGCCGACCACCCCGACCGACATCGAGCCGGCGGCCTGCCACCACGACCACACCCCGGCGCCCGTCACGGCCGCGCCCCGCGTCCAGGTCCCGGCCGTCCGCCTCACCCCGGCCGGTCTCGTCACCCTCGTCGCCGGTGGTGCCGGACTCGTCCTGATCGTCGGCACGGTCCTCGTCTCGATGCTGCTCGCCGTCGCCCTCACCGGCGTCTCGATCGCGGTCGTGGCGGTCGTCCTGCGGCTGCTGGTCCGCGACATGCAGAAGGGCCGGTGACCTTCGTGGACACGTACACGCTCGCCGCCGCCGGGTTACCGGCCCTGGGCTGGGTCCTGCACGGCGGACTGCTCTCGCGCCGCCTGGCCACCGCCCGCCGCGACCCCCTAACCGGACTGCACACCCGGACCGGATGGACCACCCGCGCCGAACACCTGCTGAGCAAGCACCCAGGTGCGCTCGTGCTCCTGGTCGACCTGGACGACTTCAAGGTCATCAACGACACCCACGGCCACGCCGCCGGAGACGCGGTCCTCACCGCCACCGCCCAGCGGCTGACCGCCTGGTGCGGACGGCACGGGATCGCCGCCCGGCTCGG
This sequence comes from Streptomyces sp. NPDC093071, assembly GCF_044754545.1. NCBI lineage: Bacteria > Bacillati > Actinomycetota > Actinomycetes > Kitasatosporales > Streptomycetaceae > Streptomyces > Streptomyces sp. NPDC093071. The sequence goes on from NZ_JBIVPH010000003.1 coordinate 937,995, forward strand.
CGGGGATGAGTTCGCCGCCATCGTCACCGACCTCGGCGCCGTCAACCTCTTCGACCTCTGGACCGCCCTGGACCAGCCGGTCACCCACAACGGCCACGTTCTGCCGGTCTCCGCCTCGGTCGGCTGCTGCCTCCGCGACCAGCTGCCGGTCCCGACCCTGACCGACGCTCTCTCGGCCGCCGACGCGGCGATGTACGCGGCCAAGGGCCACGGCAGGCGCAACACACGCTAAGCGGCCCCCGGGACGGCTTCCGTCGCCAAACTTCCGCCGCCCCGGGCGCCTGAACCCCCTCCAGATCCACCGGACCCGAAAGGGAAAGCTCATGATGCCCCAGACCACCCCGCGCGTCTGCCGCGACTGCGACGGCTTCGCCACCGCCACCATCACCACCGGCCTCCCCGCCGTCGACGGCACCCGGGACACCGTCCGCGTCAACTGCCCCACCTGCCGGGGCCTCGGCCACACCATCCCCGCCGCCCTCACCCGCGCCGGGAAGTGAGCACCTTGACCGACACCGCCACCGCGGCGGACCTGGACCCGGCCACCCTGAGCGACCTGCTTCGGGTGGCCGGGTCCCCCGGCTTCGACCGCTGGAAAGAACAGATCCACCGCACCGGCGGCTGCTCCCAACCCATCCACCTCCAGGGCTGGACGCTGACGCAGGACAAGACCACCGGCGAGACCCTGCACCGCTACTCCACCGACACCGAACCCGGCGGACGGCTCCGGGTCGCCTGCGGCAACCGGCGGGCCTCCCGCTGCCCCGCCTGCGCCTGGACCTACGCCGGAGACACCTACCACCTCATCCGCGCCGGCCTCGCCGGAGACGACCGCCGCGACATCCCCGCCGCCGTCCGCGACCACCCCCGCGTGTTCCTCACCCTCACCGCCCCGTCCTTCGGGCCCGTCCACAACCGGCCCGGCACCCGGCCCTGCCGCTGCGGCACCCACCACGCCGAGGACGCCGCCGAACTGGGCACCCCGCTCGACCCCGACTCATACGACTACGCCGCCGCCGTCCTCTTCAACAACCACGCCGGACAGCTCTGGGACCGCTTCGCCAAGCGGCTGCGCCGGGAGATCGCCGCAGCTGCCGGCCTCTCCCAGCGGGCCCTGAAGGAAGTCGCCCGGATCTCCTACGGGAAGGTGGCCGAGTTCCAAAAGCGGGGCGCCGTCCACTTCCACGCCGTGGTCCGCCTCGACGGCCCGGACGGACCGGACACCCCGCCCCCGTCCTGGGCCACCACCGAACTCCTCACCGCCTCGATTCAGTCCGCCGCCGCGCACTCGTACACGACCATCACCGTCCCCGCCGCCGGCGACCAGCCATTACGCCGCCTCCGGTGGGGCACCCAGCTCGACATCCGCCCCGTCAAAGCCTTCGGCGACGGCTCCGACATCACCGAACAGGCCGTCGCCTCCTACATCGCCAAGTACGCCACCAAAGCCGCCGAGACCACCGGCAGCCTCGACCGCCGCATCGGCAACCGCGAGGCCCTGGTCCTCCTCGGCATCCCCGACCACACCCGCCGCCTCGTCGAAGCCTGCTTCGACCTCGACCCGCTGTACCCGGATCGTCGGCTCCTGGCCTGGGCCCACATGCTCGGCTTCCGGGGGCACTTCTCCACCAAGTCCCGGCAGTACTCCACCACCCTGAGCGAGCTCCGCCAGACCCGCGCCGACTACCGCGCCGCCCAGGAACGCACCGCCCGCGGCCTCGATGACATCGAGCCGGACACCGTCCTCGTCCTCACCTCCTGGTCCTACGCCGGACAGGGCCACTCCCCCGGCGAGGCCGCCCTCGCCGCCTCGATCGCCCGAGACATCCAGCTCAACCGCGAAACCGCCCGTGAAGCCCTACGCGCACTGCCTCAAGAGAAGGAGTGGTGATCATGTCGCACAGCCTCCCCGACCGGTACCTGACCCCGACCGACGTCGCCGAACTCCTCGGCGTGCCCATCGAGACCATCTACCAGTGGCGGCGCAAGCGGACCGGGCCCCGAGGCTTCCGTGTCGGTCGGCACGTGCGCTTCGACCCCACCGACGTGCAGACCTGGGTTCAGGCGCAGATGGAAGGGGCCGCTGCCTGATGGCCGGACACATCCAGGATCGATGGTTCAGGGTCGAGCCCGGCCCCGATGGCAAGTCCCGCAAGGTCAAGACCGACCGCTACGGCATCGGTCTGCGCTACCGCGCTCGGTACGTCGGGCCCGACGGTTCGGAGAAGAGCAAGAGCTTCCCGGACAAGCAGAAGCGCTTGGCCGACATCTGGCTGACCAACATCGAAGCCGACATGGCGCGCGGGCAGTACATCGACCCCAAGGCCAGTCGGACGACGTTCCGGGAGTACGCCGAGCGCTGGATCGCCGCTCTCACCACGGACCTGAGTAGCCGTGCGGCCATGGAAGGGCGCCTTCGCCTTCACGCGCTGCCGTACCTCGGGGCTCGCCCCATCGGCTCGTTCCAGGCAGAACACATCCGCGACTGGAGTCGCCAGCTCGAAGAGACCGTGGGGTCCGCCTCGTACCGGCGGCTCATTTTCGACGCGGTGTCCTCGGTGCTGAACGCCGCCGTGGACGATCGGCTCCTCGCCTCGAACCCCTGCCGGGCCCGGTCGGTCAAAGCTCCCCGGCCGGCGCCGACTCGGGTGCATCCCTGGGCCGCCTCCCAGGTCTTCGCCGTCCGTGCCGGCCTGCCTGAGCGCTTCCGGGCGATGGTGGACGTGGGCGCCGGATGCGGGCTCCGGCAAGGAGAGATCTTCGGGGTCGCCGTCGACAACATCGGGGATCTCGGCTGGCTCTACGTCCGTCAGCAGGTGAAGAAGGTGCGCGGTGGGCTCGTGTTCGCCCCTCCGAAGCGCGGGAAACTCCGGGACGTCCCCCTCGACCCTGAGGTCTCGGCGGCCCTGCGCGAGCACATGAAGCGGTTCCCGCCGGTCGAGGTCACGTTGCCGTGGCTGACGCCGAGCGGGCCGAAGGTCACTCACCGGCTCGTGTTCACGGCGCCTGCCGGAACGGCCCTGTGGAGCAACGCCTTCAATGACCAGACGTGGAAGCCGGCGCTCGCCTCCGCCGGGATCATCCCCGTCCCCGAGAAGGGCTACCGGTACGCCGCCGCTCGTGAGCACGGGATGCACGCGCTCCGGCACTTCTATGCCTCGGTCCTGCTGGACGCCGGCGAGAACATCAAGGCGCTGAGTCTGTACCTCGGGCACAGCGATCCGGGGTTCACGCTCCGGGTGTACACGCATCTCATGCCGAGCAGCGAGACGCGTACTCGGAAGGCCATCTCTGCGATGTACCGGGCCGCCGGTCACGCTCATGACGGCCCCGAGACGGCCCAGGCTGCCTGAGACGGCCCCTCATCGGCGGGAAACCTGCTGGTGAGGGGCTGTTTCGTGCCCTCGGCCGGAGAGAAACACCCCATCTTGCCTGACCGCCACCCCCGGGCGGAAACCGGTAAGCCCGGCGGCCGGGTGCGCGGGGGCGCGGAACCGGTGCGGATGTGGCGCGGGCGGGGCCGGTGCGGGGGCTTTCTGGGCCCGGACGCGCGCCCGACGTGCGGCCCGGACGTGCGACGACCCCGGCCGCGGGTGCGGTCCGGGGTCGTGCGGGGTTCACGGGGAGGGCGTCGTGTGACGCACCTCACTCCGCGGGTGGTGCTTCGGGCCGGGGCCGGGCGCGAGGCCCGGCACCCGTACCTCGGCTCAGTGGCCGGTGGCCTTCTTCTTGCGGAGGAAGAACACCGCGCCGCCGCCGACCACGACGAGCGCGGCGGCGATGCCGGCGATCATCGGGGTGGCGTTGGAGCTGCCGGTCTCGGCGAGGTCGCCGCCGCCGGTGGTGCCGGTGGTGCCGCCCGCGGTGTCGCCACCGGTGGTGCCGCCGGTGGTGCCGCCGGTGGTGGTGTCACCGGTGGTGCCGCCCGTGGTGGACGGGGAGGGAGAGGCCGGGGTGGAGGGCTCCGTGGTGGGGGTGGTCTCGGAAGGCTTCGGGCCGGGGGTGGCCGTCTCGCAGTCCAGGACGCCCTCGAAGGTCTGCTCGAAGCCGTTCGGGCCGGTGATGGTGAAGTTGTACGCCTCGTCCTCGGCGAGCTTGACCGGGATGGTCTTGGTCTCGCCACCGGCGACGGTGTAGGAGGTGCCCTTCAGGTCGAAGGTCCAGTCCTCGTCGCCCTCGTTGGAGGCGATGACCTCGAGGCCGCCCTTGGCGCAGTCCTTGGCGACCGTGACGGCCGGGATGACGCCCTTCTTCGCCCAGGCCGCGGTGGCCTTGGCCGTGACGGTGGAGTCGCTGGAGCCGGCCAGGATCAGGGTCTGCGACGGGCCGTCGATGGAGACGAAGGCGCGGCCCAGCTGAACCTTGGTGGTGGCCTCGACGGCCAGCTCGGCGGTGCCGTCGGCGGTGCCGGCGGGAACGTCGAAGAAGATCTCGTCGCCGTTGGAGGCGGTGGTGACGGGCTCACCGGCCTTGTTGACGACCTTGACGCCGGCGGCGGCGCCGGGAACGGCGGCGACCTTGACGCCGCCGCTCGCGACGTTGGTGTTGACCGTGATCGGGCCGAGCTTCTCACCGGACTTGCCGGCGACGGAGGACGGGGAGAGGCTCAGGGAGGGCTTGGGCTCCTCGAGCTTCTTCGCGTTCTCCAGCAGGTACTTGGTCAGCTTCCGGGCGTCCTTGGCGTCCGGCTTGGCCGTGACGTCGTCCGAGAGGGTCCAGATCGCGGCCTGGGTGCCGGCGGCGGCCTCGCTCTTGGAGAGGTCCACGCCGAGCTTCTCACCGAGGTCCTTGGTGGACAGCTTCGGGTAGCCGTTCTCCAGGATCCAGAGGATCTTGCCCGCGTCGGCGTTGTCGTGGAGGGACGACTGGTCCCAGCCGACCTCCTTGTAGTCGAAGTCGTGCTTCGCCGGGGTGCGAAGGTCGATGCAGTAGGTGAAGAGGGAGCCGCCGCCCTCGACCTGCATGTTGAAGAGGCCGCCGTTGACCGACCACTTCGAGCCGTTCTTCTCGGTGATCTCGACGCCGCCGGACTCATCCTTGGACAGGTTGCCGAGCTTCGCCTTGACGCCACCGGCGCCCGGGGCGTCATCGGCCAGCGCCGGACCGGCCATCGCCATCGTGCCGGCGGCGACGAGCCCCGAGACGAGGGTGGCGGCGGCGAGGCGACGCGCAGTGCCCCGCCCACGAACTGAAAACATTGGATTCCCCTCCGGGCGAGCTACTCCGCGAACAGCGTTGTTCCGCGTGGGGGGAGCGCACGCCAACAGACTCACAGACTCGATGGGCTCACGTGCCACATGAGTACCCGGGAATCCTAGGGATGCGGAACCCCCCGGTGCCCGGCCATACGGTCAGATAACCATTCCGTCTCGGAATCGTTATCACGTGCGGTGAGTTGGTCGACAAATCGCCACGACGCAAGGTCAGGACGCGGTTACCAGCCGGTGTTCCGGACTCGTCGGCTCGTCCTTTCCTCCGCTTTCCTCCCGGGAAGCGACCGTTTCCGCCACCGCCGTCGTCCACGGGTCGTCCTCCGGGGCCGGGCCGGGCACGGAACCGGCGGCGGGGGGCGGTTCGCGGTCCGTCAGCGCCCGGGACTCGGCCCGTACCGCGCGCCGGAAGGCGGCCGTCCCCCGGGTCAGGTCGTGGCCCACGGCCAGCGCGTCCACGTCCACGAAGGTCTTGCGCTGCCCCTCGCGCTCGTCCTCCCGCACCTTCAACCGGCCGTGCACCACCAACGGTTCCCCGACCGAGACCGAGGCCGCGAGATTGGCCCCCAGGGAGCGCCAGGCCGACACGGTGTAGAAGCTGGTGTTCCCGTCGGACCAGAGGCCCCGCTCCCGGTCCCAGCGGCGCGCGGTCACCGCGAACCGGAACCGGGCCACCCCGCCGGCCACCGTCTCCCGGTACTCCACCGCCGTCGCCACGTTGCCGACGAGCGTCACGGTCGTGTCGTTCATGGTCCCGCCCCCATCCGTTCCGCCGGACGCCCTTCGGCCGGGCGCCCTTTCGACCTCATGGTGGGGCGAATCCGAAAATCCCGCCGGAGCCTGTGGAAAACCCCGTAACAGTGGACGACTCGCTTACCCGGGAGAGTGAGGACGGGCAGGGGAAGCGGGGGGGGAGACCTCCCCGCCCCCGCCTACCTCCCCCGCGCCCCCGCGCGGGTGGCGCCCAGGCGCCTCGTACCGGGGCGGTGTCCGCCCACGACGCGGGCCGGTGCGCGGGAGCCCACCACCGTCGCGTACTGCTCGCGCACCTCCCGGTAGCGCACCAGCTCGGCGGCCACCGGGTCGAGGACCCGGGCCCGGCCGCAGGCGGCGGCCGCCTCGCGCAGCCGGCGTTCGGCCTCCTGCCCGTACCGGCGCGCCGGGCCCTTCACCGCGCCCTCGCAGGCCCATTCGACGAGCGGGCCGCCCACGATCCCGGCGAGCATCACCAGGACCGGCGGGAGCAGTCCGGGCTCCACGACGCCGAGGATCTGCCCCACCAGCCAGAGCGCACCGAAGACCTGGAGGAGCGTCATGACGACCTGGGCGAGGACGGCGGCGGGCCACCAAGCGGGCCGGGGCGGCCGGGCCGCCGGGTCGCCGAGGGAGACGGTCAGTTCGTCCAGGGCCTCGGGGAGGCCGTCCGCGCCGCGCGTCGCCGCCTCGCGGACGGCCTGCGCCCACGGGGCGGGGAGCCCGCGCGAGGCGTCGTCGGCGACGATCCGCACGGCCTGCTCCACGCGCTGGCGCGCCGTCAGCTCCTCCTCGGCCGGGGGCGTGAGGTGCGGGTCGGTGGAGCCGTGCTCGCGCTTCCGCTCGTACCAGCGGTAGAGCCGCAGCCAGGGGGTGCCGCAGGCGCGGATGGCGCCCCGGCGCCAGACCCGCTCGGCGGCCTCGCCGGCGGCCTGGGCGCCGACGGCGGCCGCGAGGCGGTCCGTGAAGGCGTCCCGGGAGCGCTCGCCGAGCCCCGCGCGGCCTTCGGCGACGTAGGCGGGGCGGAGCCTGGCGGCGGCGGCGTCGATGTCGGCGGAGAGGCGGCGCTCGGGGGCGGTCTTCTCCTGGACGAAGCGGGCGACGAGTTCGCGCAGTTCGGGGACGCCCTCGCCGGTGAGGGCGGAGAGGGCGAGGACGGTGGCGCCGGGTTCGCCGTGCTCGCCGAGGGCCACGCCGTCCTCGTCGAGGAGGCGGCGCAGGTCGTCCAGGACGAGGTCGGCGGCCTCGGTGCCGAGCCGGTCGATCTGGTTGAGGACGACGAAGGTGACCTCGGCGTGCCCGGCGAGGGGGCGGAGGTAGCGCTCGTGGAGGGCGGCGTCGGCGTACTTCTCGGGGTCGACGACCCAGATAACGGCGTCGACCAGGCCGAGGACCCGGTCGACCTGGTCGCGGTGGGCGGTGACGGCCGAGTCGTGGTCGGGCAGGTCGACGAGGACGAGGCCCTGGAGTCCGGTGTCGCCCGCGCCGCCCGCGAGGGGCCTGCGGCGCAGCCGGTTGGGGATGGCGAGCCGGTCGAGGAGTCCGGCGGCGCCCTCGGACCAGCTGAGCGCGATGGGCGCGGCGGTGGTGGGGCGGCGCAGGCCGGTCTCGGAGACGGCGACGCCGGCGAGGGCGTTGAAGAGGGTGGACTTGCCGCTTCCGGTGGGCCCGGCGAGGGCGATGACGGTGTGCCGGGAGGAGAGCCGCTGGCGGGCGGCGGCCTCGTCGAGGACGCGCCCGGCCTCGGCGAGGGCGTCGCTCTCCACGCGCGCGCGGGAGAGGCCGACGAGCTCGTGGAGGGCGTCGAGGCGGTTGCGGAGGGGGCGGCCGTAGTGCCCGCCGAAGGAGGCGGGCGCGTCCTCGTCGGGGCCTGCCGCGCCGCCCTCGGAGCCTCCCTCGAAGTCGCCCGTGAAGCCGCTCCGGGGCTCCCCCTTGAGGGCGGCGGCGCGTTCGCTCGCGCGGCGCGCGATCAGCCCGTCGTCCCAGCGCCCGCGCTCGGCCTCACGGTCGTGGTCGTGGTCGGGAGCGCGGTCGCGGTCGGGGCGGGGGCTTCTCTTGCGGTCGTCTTCCAGCTGCACGTCACTTCTCCTTCTGCAGTACGGAGAGCGCGGCGATCAGCTCCGCCTGCGGCTCGGGGGTCACGTCGAGCGCGTCGAGGGGGGCGAGGCGCCGGTCGCGTTCGGCGTGCAGGACGCGGTCGACGTACGCGAGGACCAGCGCGCCGCCCTTGTCGCGCAGCCGCAGGGCGACCTGGGCGCCGAGGAGTTCGGCGAGGCGCTCGCCGGCGGGCCGGGTGCGGCGGCCGCCGAGGAGGGAGGCGGCGAGGAGGGCGGCCACGGTGTCGGCCTCGGGCAGGGCGCCGCGGGCTCCGGCGGGGCGCTCCACGGTCCGTACCTCCTCGTCGGCCAGTTCTTCGAGTTCGCGGCGCCAGCGGCGCACCTCCAGGCCGATCCGCTCGCCGGTCTCCCGGTCGGCGCAGGTCGGCACGGGGCCGAGGGCCTCGGCGGCGGGCTCGTGGCGCCAGCCGTCCCGCACCCGCTCCTCGGCGGCGGAGACCGCGCAGTGGAGGAGGGCGGCGAGGGACTCGGCGAGGGCGTCCAGGAGCTCGTCGGCGGTGCTGTCGCGGGGGTAGGCGCGCCAGCGGGTGCGGGCGTCGCCGGCGAGGACGGCGCCGCGGCCGAGCTGTTTGCGCACCCGGCCGCCCTGCTCGTGGTAGGCGGCCTCGACGACGCCGCCGAGGCGGACGGCGGCGGCGTACTGGGCGGAGACCGCGCCGGCCAGCTCGGGCAGCCGGGTGTCGAGGGAGTCGATGACGCCGAAGGCGGTCCGGTCGGCGGCCTGCTGGTGGGCGGCCGGGTCCTCGGCGCGGTGGGCGAGCCAGCCGCGGAGGGGGGCGACGGCGCTGTCGGGGAGCAGTCCGCTGCCGCCGCCGGTCGACTCGGGCAGCTCGGGGATGGTGAAGCGGGGCACGTCGCCGAGGCCGGCCCGGTCGAGCAGGGCGCCGTACTGGCGGGAGACCTCGCCGATGACCTGGTGGGGGACGCGGTCGAGGACGGTGACGAGGGTGGCGTCGTACTCCTTGGCGGTGCGGAGCAGGTGCCAGGGGACGGCGTCGGCGTACCGGGAGGCGGTGGTGACCATGACCCAGATGTCGGCGGCGCAGATCAACTCGGCGGCGAGGAGGCGGTTCTCGACGACGAGGGAGTCGATGTCGGGGGCGTCGAGCAGGGCGAGGCCCCGGGGCAGGGAGGAGGAGGTCTCGACGCGGAGGGCGTTGTCCTCGGGGGCGGGCTCGTCGACGGGGTGGTCCTCGTCGGCCTGGGGCAGCCAGACGCGGGTGAGCTGCGGGAGGACGCGCATCCCGGCGAACCAGTGGTGGTCCTCGGGGTGGCAGACGAGGACGGGGGTTCGGGTGGTGGGCCTGAGCACACCGGCCTCGCTGACGCGCCGCCCCACAAGGGAGTTGACGAGCGTGGACTTCCCGGCGCCGGTGGAGCCGCCGACGACGGCGAGGAGCGGGGCGTCGGGGTCCTTCAGCCGCGGCACCAGGTAGTCGTCGAGCTGGGCGAGCAGCTCGACCCGGTTCTGGCGGGCGCGGTCGGCGCCGGGGAGGGGGAGTGGGAGACGCACGGCGGCGACACGGTCGCGCAGGGCGGAGAGTGCGTCGATCAGCTGAGGCCGTTCGTCCAAGGTCACCACATGCGAAGAATGCCCAATTTATGAGTGTTTTTGAAGCGTATGGGGGCCCTGCGCGCCGAAGAAAAGGGCGGTGACCGGAAGACGGGGCATAACGAGTGCACAACACCCGCCCCGAGCGATGCGAAAAGCGCTGCGCGAATCGCACCTGCCTGCGATTATCGTTCCGCTTCACCGAACCTACACATCGTGCCACGCAGGTGAAGCAACCGGGCCAAGGCGATCGGAGCCCTATCCTTGTCCCGGCAGGCCCCACCCCACCCACCAGGGGCTCCTGGCCACAAGGCCACCACCCGGCCCCCGTAGCTCAGTGGATAGAGCAGGTGCCTTCTAAGCACTTGGCCGCAGGTTCGAGTCCTGCCGGGGGCGCTTTTCTCCGCACGGCTTCACCGTGGGGACCGGACCCTCCTTCGGGAGGGTCTTTTCGCTGGTCAAGAGCTTCTTCCAGCCATCGACCGGAACGACCGGGCGGAGAGGTGCGGGAGGCCGGATCCGTACGGTCGCGGCCGGCCGTGGGCGTCCTTCGGTGGGTGTTCGTCCCGTAAGAGGGCCTAAGTTCAGGGTGATCTCCAAGCGGAAAAAGGAGACAAAACGGCATTCCGGTTGAAGTGGCGATCGTGTCCGGATCATCCTTGCTGCCGTGTCCCTCGCCACCGCGCTCGACGTGTCCCGCCTGCCCGACTACGCGTACGACTGGGCCCTGGTCGACGTCGAGACGTCCGGTCTGGTCGCCCGGCGCGATCGGGTGCTCTCGATCGCGGTACTCACCTTCGGGCCGGACGGGGTCCAGACCGGCGAGTTCTCCACCCTGCTGAATCCGGGCTGCGACCCCGGACCCGTGCACGTCCACGGGCTGACCGCGGAGCGGCTGAGCGGTGCCCCGACCTTCGGGCAGGTGGCCGGGCGGATCGGCGCGCTCCTGCAGGACCGCGTCATGGTCGCCCACAACGCGCAGTTCGACTACGACTTCCTGGCCCACGAGTTCGCCCGCGCCCGGCTCTATCTCCCGGTCTCCCAGCGTCTGTGCACCCTGGCCCTGAACCGGCGCGTGGAGCCGCCCGCCGCGGACCTCAGCCTGGCGTCGCTGGCCGCCCACTACGGCGTGCCGCAGACCCGGGCCCACGACGCGCTGGACGACGCCCGGGTCCTCGCGGGGATCTTCCGGTCCTCCCTCTCCGAGGCCGCGCGGCTGGACGTCCCGCTGCCGCTGGTGTCCTGCCCGCCCCGGCAGGACCCGCAGTTCGCGCCGAACCCGCCGAAGACCCCGTGCGCCTACCGGAATCCCGGCCGCCCGGCCCCCGGCGGTCCGCTCGTCCAGGGCATGAAGGTCGCCGTCACGGGCGAGACGGCGACCTCCCGGGCCGAACTGGTGGCCCGGGCCGTCGCCGCCGGGCTGAACATCATGTCGTCGGTCAGCCGGCACACCAGCGTCCTCGTCACCAACGACGCGGCCTCGGGCTCGGCGAAGGCGCGGCGCGCGATCGCCGAAGGCGTTCCCGTCATCGACGAGCACGCCTTCCTGAAGCTGCTGGGCGAGGTGCGCCCCGGTACGCCGCACGAGAATCAGGCGCCCCCGATGGTCCCGGAGGCCGTACCCCCGCCCGCTGCCACCGCCACCGCTGCCGTCGTGGACGTGCCGACGCCCAGGCGGCCCGAGCCCGCGCGGCCCGTCAAGCCGTTCGGGCGCCGGCGGGTCCTGGTCCTGGGCGGTACCCACGAGGAGGCGTCCGCCGCGCGGGCCCGGATCGTCGAGATGGGCGGTGCCGCCGCGATCAACCTCTCGGCGGGCGTCACCGACGTCGTCCTCTTCCCCGGGGGCGAACTCGACCGCCGCATGGCCCGCGTCGCCTCGCTGGGGCTGCCGGTCCGCGAGCCCGCCTGGCTCGGAGCGCCGGTCTCCGATCCGGCCGGGCCGACCGACGTCCACGCCCCCGCCCCGGCCGGCGCGACGGCCGACGTCCTGCCGCGCGGCGGAGTCCTCGACCTCCCCGCACCGCCCGCCGTCGGCCACTGGCACGTGAGCGCCTCCTGGGCCCAGCAGACCACCTGCGAGATCGACGTCGTCGCCTTCGTCCTCGACGAGGACGAGCAGGTCTCCTGCGACGGGGACTTCGTCTTCTACGGCGCGCCGGAGAGCCCCGACGGATCCGTCCGCCTCCTCTGCGACGGCCCGACCGAGCAGACCGTCGCCGTCGACCTCGCGGCGCTGCCTCCGGGCGCCCGCCGGATCGCGATCGCCGCCGCCGTCGACGGCGCCGCCACCTTCGGCGACATCGGAGCCGTCCAACTCGCCCTCGCTCCGGGCGTCGACGCTCCGGCCACGGCCCAGGCCACCCTGGACGCCGCCACCAGCGAACGCACCCTGCTCCTCGCCGAGATCTACCGCCGGGGCCCACGGTGGCGCTTCCGCGCCGTCGGCCAGGGGTACGACCACGGTCTGGAGGCCCTCGTACGGGGATACGGCGTCGACGTCGAGTAACCGCCGGCGGACACGGGGAAGCTCAACGCCGTGCCGGGCCCCGGGCAGGGGACGCGCTCCCCGGCACAAGGCCCCGCGTCCGAGCCCCCGCAGGATCCACCGGCCTGGAAGCGGCCGAAGCGGTGGAGTTCGGGCGGCGTACGGCGCCGGTCCCGGGGGCCATGTCGGCTACCAGGTCGCGGACTGCGGGACGGCGTACGCCCTGGGTGGCGCAGGTCTCGGCGTCACCCCCGCCCAGCAGGCCGCAGCTCGCGTTCGAGGGCCGTGAGGGCGAACGCGTGGGGGGAGGCGTGCTGCCAGCGGGAGCGGCCGAACATGACGTCCTCGGAGAGGCCGCTCAGCATGGCCACCGCCCGGACGACGAACTCCGCGATGTCCACGTCGGCGAAGTGTCCCAGGTCGCGGCCCTCGCGGAGAATGGCCTCCAGGCGCTCGTCCCAGCCGTCCAGCAGTTCGGTGAGGATCCGCCGGCCCGCCTCGTCGTGGCGTTGCGCCAGTACCTGGGTCCACAGCGCGTAGCGCTCGTCGCCCCGGTGGCGGGGCAGGTAGAAGCGGACGAACAGGTCCAGCTTCTCGGCGGGGGACGCCGCCCGGTCGGCGGCCTCCTGGAACCGGGCCCAGAGGTCGGTCTGGCTCCATGCGAGGACTTCGAGCAGGAGCCGGTCCTTCTTCCCGAAGTGGTAGAGGATGTGGCCGGTGCTCATGCCGGCCCGCTCGGCGATGTCCGACATCCGCAGGGCGGCCGCGCCCTTCTCCGCGATGACGCCGACGGCGGCCCGCATGGCCCGCTCCCGCGCCTCGTCCCCGCTGGGCTGGCGTTTCCTGTCGATCGGGATCCGGGGCACGGGCCGCGAGGCGGTACCGGCCCCACCGTCCGCCGGCCCCGCCCCGCCGTTCGACGGCGGACGGCGGCGGGGCGGGTCGGGCTCGGGCCCGGTCTCTGACATCGGCATGAACTCACTCCCGGCTCCGGAAATCCAGACTCCCAGTCTAGATTTCGGCGACCTAGACTTTTACTCTAGATTGAAAATCTAGTCAGATGGACGGGAGTGCGACCGACCACAGCGGCCCGTCTGTCCTCCTCACCCCACCCAGGAGACCCCCGTGACGCGCGGATTCGATGTCGTGGAGACCTGTATCGCCGACCTGCGCGCAGCGCTGGAGAAGGGCGAGACGACCGCGGTCGGGCTGCTCGACGCCTACCTCGCGCGGATCGAGGCGTACGACCGGCCCGGCACGGCCACCGCCCTGAACGCGATGGTCGTGATGAACCCGCACGCCCGGGCGGAGGCGGCGGCCTCCGACGCCCGCCGCGCGCGCGGCGAGACGCTGGGGCCGCTGGACGGCATCCCGTATACCGCCAAGGACAGCTACCTCGCCCAGGGGCTCACGGCCGCGTCCGGCTCCCCCGCCTTCGAGCACCTCGTGGCCCAGCGCGACGCCTTCGCCGTCGAGCGGCTGCGCGCGGGCGGCGCGGTCCTCATCGGCCTGACCAACATGCCGCCGATGGCGAACGGCGGGATGCAGCGCGGCGTGTACGGGCGCGCGGAGAGCCCGTACAGCGCCGACTGGCTCACCAGCGCCTACGGTTCCGGCTCCTCCAACGGCTCCGGCACGGCGACGGCGGCGTCCTTCGGCGCGTTCGGCCTCGGCGAGGAGACCTGGTCCTCGGGCCGCGCCCCCGCCTCGAACAACGCGCTGTGCGCCTACACCCCCAGCCGCGGCGTGATCTCGGTCCGCGGCAACTGGCCGCTCGTGCCGACCATGGACGTCGTGGTCCCGCACACCCGCACCATGGCCGACCTGCTCGAACTGCTCGACGTCATCGTCGCCGACGACCCGGAGACCCGCGGGGACCTGTGGCGCGCGCAGCCGTGGGTGGCGCTGCCCCCGCCGTCGCGGGTGCGTCCCGCCTCCTACCCGGCCCTCGCGCCCGCCGACGCCGGGGCCGCGGCCGACGCGCTCGCCGGCAAGCGCGTCGGCGTGCCCCGGATGTACATCAACGCCGACCCGGACGCCGGAACGAACCCCGACGGAGGCATCGGCGGCCAGACCGGGCAGCGCGTCGACACGCGCCCCTCGGTGATCGCCCTGTGGGAAGCGGCCCGCCGCGACCTGGAGGCGGCCGGGGCCGAGGTGGTCGAGGTCGACTTCCCCGTGGTCACCAACTACGAGTCCGACCGCCCCGGAGCGCCCTCGCTGCTCACCCGCGGCCTCGTCAGCCGCGCGTACCTGACCTTCGAGATCGAGGACCTGTCCGCCTGGGCCTGGGACGACTTCCTGCGGGCCAACGGCGACCCGGCGCTGTCCACCCTGGCCGACGTCGACGGGGACCTCATCTGGCCCGAGCGGGAGGGCGAGCTGCCCGACCGGTACGAGGGCTTCGACGACACGATCGGCGCGTACCCCCGCTTCGTGCGCGAGCGCCCGTACGCCTCCCTCGCCGACATGCCGCTCCTGGAGGAGGGGCTGCGCGGTCTGGAGGAGACGCGCCGCGTCGACCTGGAGCTGTGGATGGACGGGCTGGGCCTGGACGCGGTGGTCTTCCCCGCGGTCGCCGACGTCGGCCCCGCCGACATGGACGTCAACGCGGCCTCCGCCGACCTCGGCTGGCGCAACGGCGTCTGGGTCGCCAACGGCAACCTGGTCCCCCGCCACCTCGGCATCCCGACCGTGACCGTGCCCATGGGCACCATGACGGACACGGACATGCCCGTCGGGCTGACCTTCGCGGGCCGCGCCTACGACGACAACGCCCTGCTGTCCCTCGCTGCGGCCTTCGAGAAGACCGGCAGCCGCCGCACGGCACCGCCGCGCACGCCACGCCTGCCGGCGGAGTGATCCGGCGCCCCGCAGGGCATGGCATCCGCCCGCTCCCGCTCCGGGTCCACGGAACCGGGCGGCCGTCCTCAGCCGTCCCGTCGCTCGGCGGTCCTGCGGGGATCGTCCGCCAGGATCCGGGCCGCGAGCCGGCGGGCCTGTTCCTCCGCCGGGTGGTCGCGGGTGGTGAGGAGGGCGTACGCGTACGCCTCCGGGGGCTCGCCGGGACCCCGGTCGTGGTGGAAGTCGACGTCGACGCCCTCGGGGTACGCGAGTTCCTCGGGGACGCCGGGTTCCGCGCGGCGGGGCGAGACGTTCGTGAGGACGCAGCCCCAGCGTGCGAACCAGCCGCTGTCCGCGAGGATCCCGCCGAGGAGACGGGCCACGGTGTCCACCGGCTCCTCCCAGGCGCGGTCCGACGCCGCCCGGGCGAGTTCGGCCTCGTACCGGGCGGCGTCGAAGCGGTGGGGCGGGGGTACGGCGAGGGTGCCGCCGGTGTTCTCCCAGGAGTCCCAGACCACCAGGTCGCCCTCGCGGCGCACGGTGACGTACAGGGCCCCGCAGCAGCCGGCCGTGCAGGTCGGCTCGGCGATCGCGATCCTGCGGGGCTCCTCCGCCGCCGCCAGCGGCCAGGTCGCGGCCGGCCCCGTCCAGTACCGGCAACTGGGCGCCCTGCCGTCCGGGCGGACCTCCGCCAGGACGTCCGCGCCGTCGATCAGGGGCCGCACCTCGGCCCACGGGTCCGCCGCCCAGTCGTCCGGGATCCGGTGTCGCAGGGTCAGGGTGTGGAGCACCACCGGGTCGTCGTCGGTCATGCGTACATGATCCATGCGTACGTGATCGGCCGGTTCGGTACGGGCGTCCAAGCCGTTTCCGGGCGGGAGGGCCCCGCGTGCGCGGACCCCCGTACCGCGCACGCGGGGCGTATCGGGAGGGGTCAGCAGTGGGGCACGTAGTTCTGGATGCGGCCCGTGGTCAGGTAGTAGTCGCTGACGTAGCGGTAGCCGGAGGCCGAGTAGAGGCCGGCCCAGATGGTGTAGCCGTTGACGGAGGTCCCGGTGGTCCAGCAGTCGACCTCGACCTTGGTGCCGTTGGCGAGGGTCCACAGGGTCGTGGAGGTCGTGCTCGGCCGGCTGTGGACCTTCAGGCCGCTGGGTGCCTTCTGCACGTAGGCGCACCAGGCCCTGGGGTCGCTGCCGGAGGAGCCGCAGCGGAACGCGTCGGCGGAGGCGCCCGGCGCGAGGGCGAGGCCCGCGGCGAAGAGCGCGGCGGTGGCGGCCGCGACGACGGACGCGGGCTTCCTGTGCTGACGGAACATGTGATCCCCCTCGGACCGCACCGGTTCCGGCCGCGTACGGCCCGGTCCCGGTGCCTTGCGAGTCGGTCGTGGACTCGCTCGTGGACAGGGAAGACGTTAGGGTCCGGTCGCCTCCGCGCGCGTCCCACGGTGAGTTGATCCCGGGTAAACCTGTGCGGTACTCCCCGGGACGACGGCGGCAGCAGCGGTGACCGGGGGCCGGAGACCGGCCCCCGGTGGTCCGCACTTCAGCGGACGGGACGGTTCAGGCGCACCTCGACGAGGGTCGTCTCCACGCCGCTGTCGACCAGGCGGCCCCTCGCGTCGAAGGCGCCGGGGCCGTCCGTCATGCCGAAGTCGTTGTCGTTGAGCAGGACGAGGGTGGAGGAGCCCTCGACGGCGATGCCCTCGATCTTGCCGGGGACGCCCTTCACGGTGTTGAGGTCGATGACGAGGTCCTTGCGGAGGACCGGTACGCGCGCCGCCGCCGGGTCGTCGAGCTGCTCCAGACCGGGCCGGGTGGCGGGAGCGTCCCAGACCGAGCCGAGGATGTCGGCGGAGCGGCGGAGGCGGACCTCGTAGAGGCGGGCGGCCTTGTCGGTGCGCTCCTGGACCAGGAGGCGGTCGCCGCCGAGCGCGACGAGCGCGGAGAGCTTCAGCTCGGAGGTCTTGGTCTGGCCGGGCTCGACGGTGCCGACCGGGTCGAAGCGGTAGGCGTACTCGGCGGTGACGCGGTTCTCGCGCGGGGAGAAGCGCAGCAGCCGGGTGGTGCGGGATTCCTTGCCGGCGGCCTCGTCGGGGTTGAGCAGCGGGCTCTGGAGGCCGAGGACGAGGTCGCCGCCAGGGAGCAGCGCGAGGCCCTCGAAGCCGCGGTTGATCTTGCGCTTGAGGAAGATCGCGGGCAGCGACTCGACCACCGGGTAGTCGGCGCCGGTCAGCTTCAGGCCCTTCGGCACGTGGCGGGCGAGGACCCGGCCCTTCGCGGAGACGTGGACGAGCGAGGGCCCGTACTCGTCCACCAGCCAGAAGCCGCCGTCCCGGTCCCGCACGATGCCCTCGGTGTCCAGGCCGTTCGGGTCGTACGGGAGGGGGGTGGAGGCGTCGTACGTGTACGGGGCCTCGTCGCGGCCGGGCTGGTTGGGCAGGCCGGTCACGGGGGTGCCGCGGGAGGTGGTGATCGGGAGCGTCTTCAGGACCTGGATCCGGCCGCCGGCGACGCGGATCTTCACGATGGCCGGGTCGAAGCCGGGCACCGGGAAGGTGCGGCGCTTGTCCTTGCCGATCTCGATCTGGCCGTTGGGGCCGCGGTCGGTGACGGTCCAGTACTCGCCGCGCCGCTCCGCCGGGAACAGGTCGCTGCCGATGCCGCCCAGGTCGATGCCCCGGTCGTCCGCGACGCTGCCCGGGATCATGGCGTTGCTGAAGGCGGCCAGCGGGAGGTCGGGCAGGGTCGCGGTGGAGACGACACGGCCGGCGGGGCCGCGGTGCGCCGACGCCCCGTCCGCCGTCCCCCCGACCACCGTGAGGGCGAGCGCGGCGGACAGCGGCAGGATCACGGCGGCGGGCCGGCGGCGCGGGAGGCGCGGAATCATCTGGGGGAACTCCCTCGGAGCGCGTGGAGGACGGAGAGGTACGGGTCGGCGCCGGTGACGGCGGGCCCATGGTCCGTTTCCGGCCACAACGCGGAGCGACACGTACGCGACGCCGGGGCGATCCCTGGGTGAACGCGCGGCTCCGCACCACTTCACCCAGCAAAACGAGAACACGTTCGAAACCGCTCTCCGTGCGAGAGGATCCCCCCATGCCGATCACCCCCCGCGCCCTCAACCGCTCCACCCTCGCCCGGCAGTTGCTCCTCGCCCGCGAGCCGGTCGGCGTCGAGGAGGCCGTGCGGCGGGTGGTGGCCCTCCAGGCGCAGCGGCCGGGTTCGCCGTACGTGGCGCTGTGGAACCGGATCGCGGGCTTCGACCCCGCGCGGTTCGACGAGGCCCTGCACGGGTTCCGGGTGGTCCGGTCGACGCTGATGCGGCTCACCCTCCACCAGGTGCACGCCGACGACTACCGGGCCTTCCGGGAGGCCATGGAGCCGACGCTGCGCGGCGGGCGGCTCCACGACCCCCGGTTCAAGGCCGCCGGGTTCACGGCCGCCGACGCCGACGCGCTCCTGCCCGGCCTGCTCGCCCACGCCTCGGAGCCCCGCCCCGGGGCCGAGCTGCGGGAGCTGGTCGAGCGGGGCCGGGAGGGGCCGGTGGCGCCCGTGGTCTGGCGGATGGTGCGGCAGTACGCGCCGCTGTGGCACGCGCCGGAGGGCCCGCCGTGGGCGTTCGGGAGCGCGCAGTCCTTCGTCACGGCGTCCGAACGGCCCGCGCTCGCCGACCCGGAGGCGTCCGCCGCCGGTCTGGCCGTACTGCTCCGGCGCTATCTGGAGGGCTTCGGTCCGGCCTCCGAGGCGGACATGGCCCAGTTCACGACGGCGCCCCGCCGCCTGGTGCGCGAGGCCGTACGCGTACTGGAAGAGGGTCTCGAACGGCGGGAGGGGGCCGACGGGACGGTGCTGTACGACGTCCCGGGAGCGCCGCTCCCCGACGGGGAGGCCCCGGCCCCGCCGCGCCTCCTCGGCATGTGGGACAGCGTCCTCCTCGCGTACGCCGACCGCTCCCGGATCATCCCGCCCGCGTACCGCAAGCTGGTGATCCGGGCGAACGGCGACACGCTGCCGACGCTCCTCGTCGACGGGTACGTCGCCGGGGTCTGGCGGCCCGTCGACGGCGGGATCGAGGCCACGGCCTTCCACCCGCTGCCCGCCGGGGCCTGGGAGGGCCTGGCCGCCGAGGCCGCGGCGCTCGGCGGCCTCCTCGCCGCCCGGGACCCGCTGGTCTACCGCCGCTACGACCACTGGTGGGCCAAGGGCTTCCCGGCGGCCGAGGCGCGGGTGCTGCCCGCGGGGTGACGGGCGGCCGGGATC
The DNA here is from genome assembly GCF_044754545.1 of Streptomyces sp. NPDC093071. Classification (NCBI taxonomy): domain Bacteria; kingdom Bacillati; phylum Actinomycetota; class Actinomycetes; order Kitasatosporales; family Streptomycetaceae; genus Streptomyces; species Streptomyces sp. NPDC093071. The sequence goes on from NZ_JBIVPH010000003.1 coordinate 957,215, forward strand.
CGGCTCCTGCCCGCGCGCGGACCGCCGGGCCGTCGCCGCCGGGCCATTGCCAGGTCCCGGAAGTGCACCTATCTTCGAGGCCACACCTACGGACCGGGATGCTCGTCAGTCCCGGGGCGGTCCGCCGTTCACGGGCCGGACGGCGGGGAGCGGACCCTCGGGACGACGGGGACGCTGGACGCCGGGCGTACGGGATATCCGTATCCACGTACCCGCGGGAGCTGAGCAGCACATGAGCAAGCACGTCCTGGCACAGAACCAGTACGGCAAGGCCGAGAACCGGATCGTCACCGTGACCCGCAAGGGCGACGACGGGGCCTGGCACGAGATCCGCGACCTGAACGTGTCGGTGGCGCTGCGCGGCGAGTACCGCGACGTGCACCTGACCGGCGACAACGGCAACTGCCTGCCGACCGACACCACCAAGAACACGGTCTACGCCTTCGCCAAGGAGCACGGCGTCGCCTCCCCCGAGGCCTTCGCGATCCACCTCGCCCGGCACTTCGTGACCTCGCAGCCGGTCATCCACGAGGCGCGGATCCGGGTCGAGGAGTTCGCCTGGGAGCGGATCCCGGTGCCGACGCGCAAGGAGCAGCACTCCTTCGTCCGCAAGGGCCAGGAGGTCCGCACCGCGCAGGTCACGTACTCGGAGACCACCGGCCTCCAGGTCCAGTCGGGCCTGAGGGAGCTGACCGTGATGAACTCGACCAACTCCGAGTTCCACGGCTTCCTCAAGGACCGGTACACGACGCTCCAGGAGGCTTACGACCGGATCCTGGCCACCAAGGTCACCGCCCGCTGGGCCCACTCGGCCACGGCGGCGGCCGACCCGGAGCACGACTGGGACCGCTCGTACGGGAAGGTGCGCCGCCACATGCTTGAGGCGTTCGCGGAGACGTACAGCTACTCGCTCCAGCAGACCCTGCACGCGATGGCGGACCGGGTCCTGGACCACGTCCCCACGGTCAACGAGGTGCGGCTCAACCTGCCGAACAAGCACCACTTCCTGGTGGACCTGGAGCCGTTCGGCCTGAAGAACGAGAACGAGGTGTACTTCGCGGCCGACCGGATGTACGGCCTCATCGAGGGCACCGTCCACCGCCAGGGCGTGCGGCCGGTGATCGCGACGAGCGACTGGATCACCGCCTGAGCCGGAGCGGGACGAGGCCGTCCAAGGCGAGGCGTACGGGCCCGGTTCCCGGCCTGGGGCATTAACCGGGCCGGCCCGTCCGCCTCGCTCTGCGATGGTCCGGCCACGCAGGGCGACGGGTCAAAGCGCGGCCGGTGAGTCTGTCAGATCCCCGCGGGGCGTTCCGGAGGGCCGCGCGGGGGTGCGCCGGGGGTCGCGGAGAGGCCCGTGACCTGCGCGGAAGCGGGGGGAGGTGGTCCGGCCACCATCAGGCGGCCGATTCGGGTGCCGGGTACACCTCGTCCCCGGGGGCGGTCACGGGCGACGGTGGTGGTGCAGCGGGAAGGAGCTGCGCACCCTTCGGGCAGGAGTCTCGTGAGTACATCCGTCGCAACCAAGCGCAGGGCCGCCACCGGGGCCGTCGCCCCGGCCGTCCCCCTGGGCGCCGCCAGGTCCGCCGTCGCGGCCGGTGCCCGCGAGAACGTCTACGCCGAGCTGTGTGCCGCGCTCTTCTCCGGCTTCGCCCGCCGCGACCAGCGCCTGAAGGCCGAGCAGTACCTGCACGGCCTGCTCACCGCGCAGGGCCGCAAGTCGATCCGCAACATCGCCGCGCAGATCGGCGGCCCGGCGGCCGAGCAGAGCCTGCACCACTTCGTCTCCAGCTCCACCTGGGACTGGCAGCCCATGCGGGCGGCGCTCGGCCGCCACCTGGAGCGGAACGGCTGCCCGCAGGCCTGGGTGGTGCGGCCCATGCCGATCCCGAAGGCCGGGGAGCACTCCGTGGGCGTGGACCGGCGCTTCGACCCGGAGCGCGGGCAGGTCTTCCACGGCCAGCAGGCCTTCGGCGTGTGGTTCGCGGGCGAGGACCTGAGCGTCCCGGTCAACTGGCGCCTCTTCCTGCCGGACCCCTGGGTGAACGACCGCACGCGGCGCGACCGCGCGGAGGTCCCCGACGAGGCCGGCGAGGAGACCCTGGAGGAGTGCGCGGTCGCGGCCGCGCTCGACACCGCCCGCTGGTCCGACGTCACCCGCAAGCCGGTCCTCATCGACATCCGGGGCGGTGCGGGCCGGGCGGCCCTCACCCGGCTCGCCGCGGCCGGGGTGCCGGTCGTGGCCCGGATCGGTCCGGGCTCCCGGCTCGCGATCGCGGACCGCTCGCTGCCCGGCTTCGGGGCGGGCCCGCTGTCCGCCGTGCAGATACTGGAGTCCCTCAAGGGGCTGCGCAGGCCGGTGAGCTGGGTGGACACGGTGGGGGGCGTGCGGACCTCGCGGACCTCGCTCGCCACGGCCGTCCGGGTGGCGCTGCCGACGCCGGGCGGGGAGCGGATGCGTCCGCTGGTGCTGCTCGGCGAGTGGGACGACCCCCGGCGGGCCCCGTCCCGGGTGTGGATCAGCGACCTGACCGGTTCCCAGGTGGGCACCCTGCTGCGGCTGACGAAGCTCGCGCGCCGGGTGGAGCGGGACTTCACCGAGGTCGGGGAGGGGGCGGGCCTCCGGGACTTCGTGGGCCGCTCGTTCCGCGGCTGGCACCGGCACATCACCCTGGCCTCGGCGGCCCACGCGGCGACGCTCCTGTCCGCCCAGTGGGAGTCGGGCCACGGCTCGGCGCGGGGCTACGGATCCGGGCAGGGGTACAGGCAGGGGTACGGCTCCGGCTACGGTTCGCGGCGCTCGGCGAGCTGAGGCCTGCGGGCCCGCCGGGCGGCGGCCGGTCCGCCGGTCAGGCGCCGCGCTCCGGCGGGCGGAGCGGCTCGGGGACGACGCGGCCCCGGGCCAGGGCCTCCCGGGTGCGCTGGAGCCGGAGCGCCAGCTGCACCTCCAGGACCTGGCCGGGCTTCTGCCACTCGGGGCCGAGGAGTTCGCCGATCCGCTCCAGGCGGCGGGAGACCGTGTTGGGGTGGACGTGCAGCGCCTCGGCCGCGTTCGTCGGGCTGCCGCCGGAGGCGAAGTACGCCTCCAGGGTGTGGGTGAGGTCGGTGAACCGCTCGGCGTCGTAGTCGAGCACGGGCCCGATCGCCGACTCCACGAAGCCGTCCACGTCGTTGTCGTCGGAGAGCAGCAGCCCCAGGAAGCCCAGGTCCCGCACGGAGGCCGCCGATCCGGCTCCGCCGAGGGCGCTCATCGCGTCGAGGCAGCGCCAGGCCTCCCGGTGCATCCGCCCGACGGCGTCCGGGCTCCAGCCGGGTCCGGCGGAGGCGACGGAGACGGGGTGCCCGAGCAGCGGGGACAGTTCGGCGGCGACGGCCCGGGCGGCGGCCGAGGCGTCGTCCCCCGGCAGCAGCAGCACGATGCAGCCGCCCTGCACGGTCTTCAGACCGGAGAGGCGGTACGCGTACGAGGACGCCCACACGACCGCCCGGCCCTGCTCGCCGCCCTCGGGCCGGGCGAGCACGAGGACGTGCGGCCGGCGCAGGTCGACGCCGAGGCGGCCGGCCCGCTGGGCGATCTGCTGCGGGGCGTGCGGCGGGTCCGCGATGAGGTCGTCGAGGAGTTCGTCGCGGACGGGGCCCTCGGCGACGGCGGTGGAGCGCCGCATGAGGAGGAGGAAGGCGACGGACTGGGCGGCGAGTTCGAGGAGCCGTTCGTCCTCGCCGGTGAGTCCGCCGGCGGCGTGGACGACGAGGCCGCCGAGGTCCTCGGAGCCCGCGATGACCGGCGCGACCCAGGTGTCGTCGGCGGCGAGGACCGGGCGGCGGCGGGCGTGGGCGTCGAGCGAGGCCTTCTCCACGGCCTCCTCGACGGCCTCCTCGTCGAGGCCGGGGACGTCCCCGATCATGGCGAGGACCCGGCCGCCGGGGTCGCGGATCAGGACGCTGGCGTCGAGGGCGTCGGCGGCGGCCTTGGCGACGTTGCGCAGGTCGCCGCCCGCGAGGACGAGGTTCATGATGCGGCCGTGGGCCTCGCTGACGTGCCGCATCCGGGTGAGCCGGGTGCGCACCCGGGAGCTGTCCCGCTCCAGTTCGGAGACCTCGGCGCGGGTCCGGTCGAGGAGCCCGGCCTTCTCGACGGCGAGGGCGGCCAGGTCGGCGAGCGCGGCGAGGAGTCCGATCTCCTCGGCGGTGTGGTGACGGACGCGCCGGTCCGCGCCGAACAGGGTGCCGATGACGGTGTCGCCGCTGCGCAGCGGCGCGGCCACGATCGCGTGCAGTCCCTCGGTGCGCAGGGCGGTTTCGGCGGCCTCGTCGAAGGCGGGGGCGTGGACGCCCGCGTCGAGGGAGCCGGAGGGGGCGAACCGCTCGTCGGCGAGGTAGTCGGGGGTCCAGACGGGTTCGCCGTGGAGCTGGACGGCGCCGCCGAGTCCGTACCCCTCGGCGATCCTGAGGCCGGGGGCGAGGCGCGGTCCCTCGGCGGGGCCGGGCCGGGTGCCCTCGGCGGTGTGGACGTAGCAGGCGCCGTGCGGGCCGCGCAGGGTGACGTACGCCAGGTCGAGGCCGAGGAGCCGGCGGGCGCGGCGGGTGATGACGTGCAGCAGGCCGTCGAGGTCGTAGGAGAGGGTGAGGTCGCGGGCGGTGTCGGTGAGGGCGTCGAGTCCGGCCTCGCGGCGCGCGTCGTGGGCGCGTTCGGCGTGGACCTGGCCGGCGAGGACGACGGCCCGCTCCAGACGGTCGAGGTCCGCGCGGGCGAGGCCGTCGCGGCGGGCCTCGTCGAGGAGGGCGTCGAAGCGGGCGGGCGGGGCCTGCCGGGCGAGCAGTTCGAGGACCGTGAGCAGCGCGTCGGCACCACCGGCTCCGTCCGCGCCGTGCGTCGTCATGGTCCGGGCCCCCGTATGTCGAGCGAAATCGGGCACCTCGGAGGAAACCCGTCCTGCCCGCCGAAACTAATTCGGCTTCGGAAGCCGGTCAACGGTGAGCTGCGGCACTTCATTCCCTCCGGGGAGCGGGAAGGGGCCGGTCGGCGGCGCGGGAGCGGCCGTTCGGGGGCCGACGGGCCGTCAGACGGAGGAGCCCGCCGGGACGAGCCGGGGGCGGGGCGGGGCGTACTGGGCGGGGATGCGGAGGCCGAGGGCGGGGCGCCCTCCGGTGTGCCGCACGGCCAGGACCGAGCGCTGGAGGCGGCGCAGCCGCGCCGAGGGCTCCATGCCGCTCTCCGCCTTGAGGGCGAGGCGCAGCCTCTCGTACACGGTGAGGGCGTCGTCGTGCTGGCCGCAGCGCAGCAGGGCGACCATGAGGTGGGCGTGCAGGGGCTCGTTGGTGCGGTAGCGGGCGACGAGTCCGGTGAGCTCCGGGACGAGTTCGGCGTGCCGGCCGAGGCCGAGCTGCGCTTCGAGCCACTGGTCGAGGACGCTGAGCCGGGAGGTTTCGAGGCGCTCGATCTCCCTGCGGAGGCGGGGTCCGGCGGCGACGCCCGCGTACGGGTCGCCGCGCCAGAGGGCCAGGGCCTCGCCGAGGCGGAGGGCGGCGCGCTGGAGGTCGCCGGCCTCCATGGCGCGGTAGCCGGCGCCGGCCGCGCGCTCGAACTGCCAGACGTCGTGGGCGCCGCCGCCGGTGTCGAGCCGGTAGCCGCCGGGCTGGGAGACGAGGACCGCGTCGGCGGTGCGCCGGCCGGACCAGTCGGCCCCCCGGCCGGCGGGGCCGGTGCCGCGCAGGGCGTCCTCGACGAGGGCGCGCAGCCCGGCTATGTGGGCCTGGAGCTCCGCGCGGGCGCCGCGCGGCGCGCCGGACGGCCACAGCTCCTCGGTCAGGACCGTCACGGGGACGACCTGGTCGGCGCTGGCCGTGAGCAGGGCGAGCAGCTGCCGGGGCGCGGCCGCCGTCGGGGTGATCGACGCCCCGTTCTCACGTACCGACAGTCCCCCCAGGATCCGGACGTCCACCTTGCCCCCTCAGTGCCTGCGCGGCGTCTGCGCGCGGGATGACTCTCGATGATTAGAAAAGACCCCCGTAGGCATGTCAATAAGAAACCGGAGGGTACGGAATCACCTCCCGGGATATCGGGGTGATTCACCCCCTTTGTCGTGCTATTGGGACGTCAAGTTTTCGTCACTGGCTGATAACGCACCCGTGGCGAAAGACTGTTTCCGGACTCGGGGGTACGCTTTCGGGGGTCCTTCGCGGAGTGCGGAGCGGCCCGGACCCTCGACTTCGCGCCACAAACAGACGGCGCGGTACGGTTCCGGGCGGGGGGCGCGGGCGGATTCCTAGAGCACCGCGGCGGCGGTGAGCAGGCCGAAGGCGACGGTGATCAGGGCCGTGCGGGCGCGGTGGAAGCCGTTCCAGCGGTCCTCGAAGGCGGCCCGGACCGCCGCCGGGTCCCCGGCGGAGCCGCGCGCCAGGGCGTTGTTGAGGGGGATGTTGCCGCCGAGGGTGACCGCGTGGTTGAGGACCGCGCACACGAGCCCCGCGAGGAGGAGCCACTTCCGCGCGTCCGTCCGCCCGTCGACGGGGACGAGGAGCGCGGCGGCGGGGAAGGCGATCACGCCGAGGAAGACGGTGAGGAACACGGCCCTCGGCACGTACTCGTTGATCCGGCGCATCGCCGTGACGAACTCGGCGTCCGTCAGGCGGGCGAGCGCGGGCATGATCCCGGTCAGGAAGACCAGCATGAAACCGGCGTAGAGGCCGGTGCAGACGACGGCGAGGGCGAGCAGCAGGGTGGCCATGCGGCCATTCTGTCCCGCTGCCCGCCCCGTACGTCAGGCGTCGCGCGTCGGGTTCGGTCAGGCGTGCGCGTCACGCGAGGGGGCCCGTCGCCGGAGGGCCCGTCAGCTGTACGGGTCGCCCGGCCGCAGCTCCCCCTCCCCCGCCCGGCCCGGCTCCGACGGCTCCTCCGCCGGGCCGCGCAGGCGCTCCGCGCTCCGGACCGCGTCGGCGAGTTCCCGCACCACCGCCGAGCCGGAGCGCCCGGCGATGGCGTCGGCGTGTCCCGCGAGCGTCCCGAGCGCCGGTGCCCCCGGCAGCGTGCCGCCGCGCAGGATGTCCGCGAAGTAGGCGGCGATCGCGGTCAGTTGCAGGCTGTCGTGGCCGGAGCCCCAGATGTCGGCGGTCAGGGCGCCGGTCGCGACGGTGCCGGAGCGCTCGCGCGGGGCGCGGGTGGCGGGGTCGAGCCAGCGGACGGTGGCGGTGGCGACGGTCCCGGCCGCCCCGGGCCTGGTCCGCACCGCGTACAGCGCGGTGACCGTGTGACCGGCCCCGATCTCGCCGCCGTCCACCCGGTCGTTCCGGAAGTCCTCGTCCGCGACCTCCCGGTTCTCGTAGCCGATCAGCCGGAACTTCTCGACGGTCCGCCGGTCGAAGGCGACCTGCGCCTTGGCGTCGCGGGCGCGCAGCTCGACGTGGGCGGGCAGCTGGTCGACGAAGACCTTGCGGGCCTGCGCCGGGGTGGAGACGTACGTCGTCTGGCCGTCGCCCTTGTCGGCGAGCTTCTCCATGAACGCGTCGCCGAACTCGCTGCCGACCCCGACGCCGAAGAGGGTGATCCCGTACTCCCTGCGCTCCTCGTCGATGCGGGCGAGGATCGTCTCCGCCTCGGTGGAGCCGGTGTTGGCGAGGGCGTCGGAGAGCAGCACGACCCGGTTGGTGGCGCCCTCGCGGTGGCCGGCGACGGCGGCGTCGTAGCCGGTGCGGACGCCGGCCTCGACGTTGGTGGACGCGCCGGTCGCCAGGGAGTCCACCACCTCGCGGATCCGGTCCCTGGCCTCCCCGACGCGGGTCATGGGCAGCCGGCTCTCGGCCTCGGAGCTGAAGGTGACGAGGGCGATCGAGTCGTCGTCGCGGAGCTGCCCGACGAGCAGCCCGAGGGACTCCTTGACGAGGTCGAGGCGGCCGGGCTCGTCCATGGAGCCGGAGACGTCGACGACGAAGGTGAGCGCGGCGGGCGGGCGTTCGCCGCTCCGGTCCGCGCCCCGGGTGGCGAGCCCGACCCTGACCAGGGACCAGCCGTCCCGTCCGGCGCGGGCGCCGTCGAGGGTGACGCTGAAGCCGTCGTCGGCGGGGCGCTCGTAGTCCGGGCGGAAGCTGTTGACGAACTCCTCGGGGCGCACGGTCGCCGGATCGGGCAGCCGTCCCTCGGCGAGGGCGCGGCGGGCGTAGCCGTACGAGGCGGTGTCGACGTCCAGGGCGAAGGTGGACAGGTAGTCGGGCGCGGGCGACGGGGACCGCTGCTCGCCCTCCCGGGGCGCGGCCGTCCCGGTGCGGCCCGCGTCGGGGGCGTCCGTTCCGGCGCGGCCGCCGTCGGGGACGACCGGTGCGGCGCGGCCGCCGTCCTTCGCGCTCCGGTCGGCGGTGGTCCCGTCGCCGGACGCGCCGCAGCCCGTGAGGACGATTCCGGCGGCGAGCAACCCCGCGATCACGGCCGGAACCCGGGCCCGGCGGGTCCGGGTCCCGCTCGTCTCGTTGCGTTGCATTCCATGTCCCCCTCTTCGTAAGGCACTTGTGAATGTGACGAACGACGGCTCCGAAAAGAGCAGTCGAAGGGGTTGCGGATGGATCTCGATGCGGCAACGGCGACACGGGTGAACCCCGGTGGCATGGATTCGCCATCCTTCTCAACAGAGGTTGTCACCGTGTGCAGTCACATGCGTACATGGAGTGGACATCGATCGGCGGGGGTGGTCAGCGGTGGCAGAGAGCGCGGGCTCCGTGATGCTCGCCCGTTCGGCGATGAACCGGGCCGCGACCGAGGGACAGCGGCCCGCGGGGCGTCCGGTCCGGGGAGCGCGGCGCATCAGTGCCGCGCTCGCCGGGCTGGCCGCCTCCACCCGGCACGAGTTGCTGACCTTCGACGACCCGGCCGCGTCCACGGGCTACGCGATCCCCGAGCCGTTCCTGGAGCTGGCGGGGGCGTGCATGAGGGCCGCGACGGAACGGGCCGACGAGGTGCGGCGGATCGTCCCCCGGCACGCGCTGCCCCACATCGGGGGCGGGCTCGGGACTCCGGGCCGGGCCCGGCTGGTGGAGTCGATCCCGTTCAAGATGATCCTCGTGGACCGGACGGTGGCGGCGGTCCCGCTCGACCTGGAGCTGTTCTACAACGGGCTGCTGCTGATCCGCGATCCGGTGGTGGTGCAGGCCCTCGGCCGGGCCCACCACGTCTGCTGGGCGATGGCCGAGGACCCGGTGGCGTACACGGTGCCGTCCCCCTCTCCCCCGCCGGACGACCTGCCGCCCCAGCTGCGCCCGGTGCTCGACGCGCTCCTCGCGGGGCTGACGGACGAGACGGCGGCGGCCCGGCTCGGCATGTCCGCCCGGACCTACAGCCGGCGGGTCGGCGAGCTGATGGCGGCCCTCGGCACGACGAGCCGCTTCCGCGCGGGCGCGGAAGCGGCTCGGAGGGGGTGGTTGTGAGGGCCGTTCACCCGGTCAGGACACGATGTCCTTGCGGGCGAAGCCTCGGAAGGCGAGGGCGAAGAGGACCAGGGCGTACGTCAGGGAGATCGCCGTGCCCTTCACCATGCCGCCCCACTCCAGCTGGGGCTGGAGCGCGTCGATCCAGGCGAACTGCCAGTGCGCGGGCAGGAAGTCGCGCCAGTCGCCGAGCGCGGTGACGGCGTCCAGGACGTTGCCGACGATGGTCAGGCCGACGGCGCCGCCCACCGCGCCGAGCGGGGCGTCGGTGCGGGTGGACAGCCAGAAGGCGAGTCCGGCGGTGACCAGTTGGGAGGCAAAGACGAAGGCGACGGCGATCGCGATCCTGACCAGGGCGTCCCCGGCCGGCACGGAGCCGCCGGTCGGCAGCTGGAGCGGGCCCCAGCCGTAGGCGACCGTGCCCGCCACCAGGGCCACCAGGGGGAGGAGGACCATCGCGGCCGCGCTGTAGGCGAGCGCGACCACCAGCTTGGAGGCGAGGAGCCGGGAGCGGGGCACGGGCGCGGCGAGCAGATAGCGCAGCGAGGACCAGCCGGCCTCGGAGGCGACGGTGTCCCCGCAGAACAGCGCCACGGGGATGACGAGGAGGAAGCCGGCCGAGACGAAGAGGCAGGTGGCCGCGAAGTTGGCGCCCGAGGTCGTCGCCGTGTCCAGGAGGGTGACGCGGCCGTCGCGGTCGCCGTCCCCGGTGCCGCCGATCGCGAAGGCCGCGATCAGGACGAACGGCAGGGCGGCCAGGACGGCGCCCATCACCAGGGTGCGGCGGCGCTTCCACTGGCGCAGGGCCTCGACGCGCAGGGGCAGGGTGCGTCCGGGGCGGTAGCCGGGGGCGGCCTCCACCGTCGCGGCGGGGTTCTCGGGCGGCAGGGTGCTGGGGGTGGTGCTGCTCATGCGGCTCCTCCTCCGATCAGGGTCAGGAACGCGTCCTCCAGGCGCCGGTGCGGTCCGACCCCGGTCAGCGGCACGTCCAGGCGGACGAGTTCGCCGATGAGGGCGGTCGCGTCGGCGCCGTCGAGCCGGACCAGGAGTCCGGCGTCGGTGCGGGCGGCCGAGCCGACGCCCGGCAGGGCGCCGATCTTCTCGACGAGGGCGTCCGGGAGGACGGGCAGGGGCGCGCCGTCGGGGGTCCGTTCGGCGAGGGTGACGAGGAGGGTGTCGCCGGAGCCGGTGATCTCCGCGACCGGCCCGGCCTGCACGAGCTGTCCCCGGTCCATGACGACGAGGTGGGTGCAGGACTGCTCGACCTCCGCCAGGAGGTGGCTGGAGACGATGACGGTGCGGCCCCCGGCCGCGTACCGGATCATCACCTCCCGCATCTCGCGGATCTGCGGCGGGTCGAGTCCGTTGGTCGGCTCGTCCAGGATCAGCAGGTCCGGCAGGCCGAGCATGGCCTGGGCGAGGGCGAGGCGCTGGCGCATCCCCTGCGAGTAGGTGCGCACGGCGCGCTCCAGGGCGCCGCCCAGGTTGGCGATCCGCAGGGCCTCGTCGACGTGGGCGTCCCCGGCGGGGCGGCCGGTGGCCTTCCAGTACAGGTCGAGGTTCTCCCGGCCCGACAGGTGCGGCAGGAAGCCGGCGCCCTCGACGAAGGCGCCGACGCGGGAGAGGACGGGGGCGCCGGGCCGGATGGCCTGGCCGAAGACCCGGATCTCGCCCTCGTCGGGGGCGATGAGGCCCATCAACATGCGCAGGGTGGTGGTCTTGCCGGCGCCGTTCGGGCCGAGGAGGCCGAGGACCTGGCCCTGCTCGACCCGGAAGGAGAGGTCCTTGACGCTGTACCGCTCGCCGCCCTTGTACTTCTTGGACAGGCCGGTGATCAGGAGCGGTACGGCGGCGAGTTCCGGGTCCGGGGCGGGCGCGGCGGTCCTGCGGCGGGCCGTCAGGAGCAGGACGGCGGCGACGGCGAGACCGATCAGCGGCAGGCCCCACACCCACCAGGGCAGGGCGGCGGCCCGGGTGGTGAGACCGGGCGCGGTGGGGACGGTGAGGGGGCCCTCGACGGCGACGGTGTAGGCGGCGGGGGCGGCCGGGGAGGCGTAGCCGAGGTCGGTGGCGGCGACGACGAGCCGCAGCCGGTGCCCGGCCTCCACCTCGTGGTCGATCGCGGGCAGCGTCAGGGTGACGCTCCTGCCGTTCCGGGCGTCCTCGACGCGGACGGGGGCGACGAGCTGGGCGGGCAGCACCTGCTGCCGGCCGTCGGGGCCGACGTCGTACACCTTGGCGAAGAGGACGGCGGAGCCGTCGGCGGCGGTCGAGGTGACCTTGACGCGGACGGTCGGCGCGCCGGTGATCCGCAGCGCCCCGGTCTGCGGCTTCGCGTCGAAGCGGGCGTGCTGGCCGGGGAAGTCGAGGGAGAGGCCGACGCCGAGGGAGGAGAGGCCGGAGAGTCCGCCGCCGAGGCCGGGGACGGCCGAGACGGCGGGCGGGGCGCCGCCCGGCGGGTTGGCGAAGGTCCGCGGGGCGCCGTCGAGGGGGACGTCCGTGGTGCCGGAGGCGAGGCCCGGGTAGCGGTCGGCGGTCGCGGCGCGGGTGGTGGCCCGGCCGTTGGTGGAGTCGACGCCGCCGGTACGGCTGACGCGGAAGGCGGGGCCGGTGTCGGCGGAGGCGTCCTTCTTCAGCCAGCGGTCGAACCAGGCGCCGACGCGCCGCTCGACGCGCTCGGCCTCCTGGTCGCCGCCGTCGTGGCCGCCGGAGGTCCAGTCGACGGCGACGGGGGCGCCGTTGGCGGCGAGGGTCCGGGCCATGGCGTCGGACTGGGCCAGGGTGAAGAGCGAGTCGGACCGGCCCTGCACGAGGAGCGCGGGCACCTTGATCCGGTCGCCGACGGCGGAGGGGCTGCGGGCTTCGAGCAGCGCGCGGGCGGCGGCATCGGGCTTCCCGGCGACGGCGACGCGCTGGTAGAGCGAGCAGAGCTCGGCGGTGAAACGGCCGCAGGCGGGGGGCTTGGCGGGGGCGGAGCCGGCAGGAGCCTTTCCGGGGGCGGTGGTGGTGTCGGTGGCGGTGTCGGTGGCTCCCCCGCCGGCCGACGCGCCGCCCGTGGCGGGCCCGTCTCCCGCACCCGGGGCGTCTCCGGTACCGGGCCCGTCCCCCGCGCCCGGCCGGATCCCTTCGCCCGCCCCGTTCCCGGCCGAGAAGAAGATCCCCGCCCAGAGCTTCTTGAAGACGCCGTCCGGGAAGAGGGCGTCGGCGAGGTTCCAGTACGTGATCCGGGGGGCGATCGCGTCGACGCGCGGGTCGTGCCCGGCGGCGAGCAGGGAGATCGCGCCGCCGTAGGAGGCGCCGCTGACGCCGACGCGCGGGTCGCCCGCCTCGTCGAGGAGGACCTCGGGCCGCGCGGCGAGCCAGTCGATCAGCCGGCTGACGTCCCGGACCTCGTGCTCGGGGTCGTTGAGGCCGATCTCCCCGGTGGAGGCGCCGAAGCCGCGGGCGGACCAGGTGAGGACGGCGTAGCCCTCGCGGGCCAGTCCCTCGGCCTGGGCGCGGACGTCGTCCTTGGAGCCGCCAAAGCCGTGGCCGAGCAGGACGGCGGGCCTGCGCCCGTCGTCGTCGCCGGTGAAGTACGAGGTGTCGAGCCGTACGCCGTCGACGTCGAGCGTCCGGTCCGCGCGGTGCACGGGCGGTGGATCGTCCGAGGCGACGGCGGTCCAGGTGCCGGCACCCGCGAGGACGGTGAGCGCGGCGGTGACCGCGGCCCACCGGGGAAGTCGGAGTCGCATGGTCCCGAGCCTAAGCGGCGCCCCTGTGGACCGCGGCGCCCCGAAGACGGAGGTGCCGCACCTCCTGGGGTCGTACGGAGTACGGTCCGCATACCGCAGGCGCGGTACGAGGGCGCGAGGAGGACACGTGGTCGAGATCCGGCGGGCGACGACGGTGGCCGAACTGGTCGCGGCGGAGCACCTCTACGACGGCCCGGCGAGGGAGGAGTGGGCGGCCCGCTTCCTGGCGGCGCCGGGGCACCTGATGCTGATCGCCTACACGGAGGACGGCTTCCCGGCCGGCTTCGTGTCCGGCGTCGAGATGACCCACCCGGACAAGGGCACGGAGATGTGCCTCTACGAACTCTCCGTGGACGAGTCCCACCGACGGCGCGGAACGGGCCGCGCCCTGACGGAGGCCCTGCTCACGGCGGCCCGGGCCCGCGGCTGCCACGGCGCCTGGGTGGGCGTGGACACGGACAACGGTCCCGCCCTGGCGACCTATCGCGCGGCGGGGGCGGCGGACGAGGGGGTGTTCGCGATGCTGGGCTGGACCGTCCCGGAATGAGGACGCCCGGGTCCCGGAGCGCGACTGCCGCACTCCGGGACCCGGGCGTCCGCCCGCCGTCAGTGGTTGCGCGGGAAGCCCAGGTCGACGCCGGCCGGGGCGTCGGAGGGGTCGGGCCAGCGGGTGGTGACGACCTTGCCGCGGGTGTAGAAGTGCACGCCGTCGTTGCCGTAGATGTGGTGGTCGCCGAAGAGGGAGTCCTTCCAGCCGCCGAAGGAGTGGTAGCCCACCGGGACCGGGATCGGGACGTTGACGCCGACCATGCCGGCCTCGACCTCCAGCTGGAAGCGGCGGGCCGCGCCGCCGTCGCGGGTGAAGATCGCGGTGCCGTTGCCGAACGGCGAGGCGTTGATGAGGGCGAGGCCCTCCTCATACGTCTCGGTGCGCAGCACGCACAGGACCGGGCCGAAGATCTCGTCCCGGTAGGCCTTGGCCGTGGTGGGGACGCGGTCGAGGAGGGAGAGGCCGATCCAGTGGCCGTCCTCGTGGCCCTCGACGGTGTAGCCGGTGCCGTCGAGGACGACCTCGCAGCCCTCGTCCGCCGCGCCGTGCACGTAGGAGGCGACCTTGTCGCGGTGGGCGGCCGTGATGAGCGGGCCCATCTCGGAGGCGGGGTCGGTGCCGGGGCCGATCTTGATCTTCTCGGCGCGCTCGCGGATCTTGTCCACGAGCTCGTCCGCGATCGAACCGACCGCCACGACCGCCGAGATCGCCATGCAGCGCTCGCCGGCGGAGCCGTACGCCGCCGAGACGGCCGCGTCGGCCGCCGCGTCGAGGTCGGCGTCCGGGAGGACCAGCATGTGGTTCTTGGCGCCGCCGAGCGCCTGGACGCGCTTGCCGTTGGCGGAGGCGGTGGTGTGGATGTGGCGGGCGATCGGGGTGGAGCCGACGAAGGAGACCGCCGCCACGTCCGGGTGCTCCAGGAGCCGGTCCACGGCCACCTTGTCGCCGTGCAGGACGTTGAAGACGCCGTCCGGCAGACCGGCCTCGGCGAGCAGCTCGGCGATCTTCAGGGACGGGGAGGGGTCCTTCTCGCTCGGCTTGAGGACGAAGGTGTTGCCGGTCGCGATGGCGATCGGGAACATCCACATCGGCACCATGGCCGGGAAGTTGAAGGGCGTGATGCCCGCGACGACGCCCACCGGCTGGCGGATCGAGGCCACGTCCACCCGGTTCGAGACCTGGGTGGAGAGCTCGCCCTTGAGCTGGGTGGTGATGCCGCAGGCCAGGTCGACGATCTCCAGGCCGCGGGCGACCTCGCCGAGCGCGTCCGAGTGCACCTTGCCGTGCTCGGCGACGATCAGCTCGGCGATGGCGTCGCGGTTGGCGTCGAGCAGCGCGCGGAACTTGAAGAGGATCGTGGTCCGCTGGGCCAGCGAGGAGGTGCCCCAGGTGGCGAAGGCGGCCTTGGCGGCGGCCACCGCCGCGTCGACCTCCTCGACGGAGGCGAGCGCGACCCGGGTGGTCACGGCGCCGGTGGCCGGGTCGGTGACCGGCCCCCAGTTGCCCGACGTGCCCTCGACGGTCTTGCCACCGATCCAGTGGTCGACGGTCTTGACGGTGTTCGTCATGACGAAATGCTCCTTCAGAGATGGCGGCGTCGGGCGGTGACGTGCCGGTCGTACTCCTCCCGGGCCTTGACCGCCGACGGGCGGGTCGAGGTCTCGGCCACGGGCACATCCCACCACGCCGCGGCCGGAGGCGGGCCCGACACTGTGTCGGGCGTTTCGGTCTCGACGTAGACACATGTGGGAACCGTCGCGGCCCGCGCCTCCCCGAGGGCTTCCCGCAGGTCACGCACGGTGCGGGGGCGCAGCACCCGCATCCCGAGCGAGGCGGCGTTGGCCCCGAGGTCCACGGGGAGCGGCGGCCCGGTGAAGCCGCCGTCCGCGTCCCGGTACCGGTAGTCGGTGCCGTACCGCTCGGCCCCGACCGCCTCCGAGAGGCCGCCGATCGAGGCGTACCCGTGGTTCTGGAGGACGATCAGCCGCAGCGGCAGGCGCTCCTGCACGGCGGTGACGATCTCGGTGGGATTCATCAGGTACGTCCCGTCCCCGACGAGCGCCCAGACGGGCCGGCCGGGGGCGGCGAGGAGGACGCCGATCGCGGCGGGGATCTCGTAGCCCATGCAGGAGTAGCCGTACTCGACGTGGTACTGGTCGGCGGAGCGGGGCCGCCACAGCTTGTGGAGGTCGCCCGGGAGCGATCCGGCGGCGTTGATCAGGATGTCGCTCCCGTCGACCAGGGTGTCGAGTGCGCCGAGGACCTGGGTCTGGGTGGGGCGGGCGTCCCCGTCGCCGGGGGCGCTGTACGCGGTGTCGACCCGGCGCTGCCAGTCCCGCTTGGCGGCGGCCCACTCCTCCGGGTCCCGCGACCGGTGGCCGTCCAGGGCCCCGGTGAGGGCGGTCAGGCCCTCGCGGGCGTCGGCGACGAGCGGCAGCGCCGCCTGCTTGTGGGCGTCGAAGCCGGTGACGTTGAGGTTGAGGAAGCGGGCGCCCTCGGGGAAGAGGGTGCCGGAGGCGGTGGTGAAGTCGGTGTGGCGGGTGCCGACGCCGATGACCAGGTCGGCGGTACGGGCCAGGGCGGCGGCGGTCTCCGTACCGGTGTGGCCGACGCCGCCCACGTCGCAGGGGTGGTCGTACGGCAGGACGCCCTTGCCCGCCTGGGTGGTGGCGACGGGCAGCCCGGCCCGCTCGGCGAAGGCCCGCAGGGCGTCCTCGGCGGCGCTGTGCTTCACCCCGCCGCCCGCGACGACCAGGGGGCGCTCGGCGGCCCGCACGGCCCGTACGGCCGCGTCGAGTTCGGCCGCGTCGGGGCGGGGGCGGCGGACCCGCCAGGTCCGCTCCGCGAAGAACTCCTCCGGCCAGTCGTACGCCTCCGCCTGCACGTCCTGGGGCAGGGCGAGGGTCACGGCGCCGGTCGCGGCCGGGTCGGCGAGGGTCCGTACGGCTTCCAGGGCGGCCGGGACCAGGGCCTCGGGGCGGGTGACCCGGTCGAAGTACACCGAGACGGGCCGCAGGCAGTCGTTGACGGAGACGTCGCCCGCGGAGGGGAGTTGGAGCTGCTGGAGGACGGGGTCGGCGGGGCGGGTGGCGAAGGTGTCGCCGGGGAGGAGCAGGACGGGGAGGCGGTTGATGGTGGCGAGGGCGGCGCCGGTGACGAGGTTGGTGGCGCCGGGGCCGATGGAGGTGGTGACGGCGTGCGCGGAGAGGCGGCGGGACTGGCGGGCGTAGCCGACGGCGGCGTGCACCATGGCCTGCTCGTTGCGGCCCTGGTGGAAGGGCATGGCGGCGGGGCCTCCGGGCCGTGCGGCGCCCTCCACGAGCGCCTGGCCGATCCCGGCGACGTTCCCGTGGCCGAAGATCCCCCAGGTGGCGGCGATCAGGCGGTGGCGCTCGCCGTCGCGCTCGGCGTACTGGGCGGCGAGGAAGCGGACGAGGGCCTGGGCGGTGGTGAGCCGGACGGTGCTCATGCGTGCCTTCCCGTGCGGCGCTTCGGGGCCGGCCGGGCGCTCACGCGTACCCCTCCGTGTGCTCCGGGTGGAAGCTGATCCTCCACTCCCGTCCGGGTCCGGGACCCGCCATGGCGTTGAGGTAGTAGAGGTCGTGACCCGGCTGGGCGATCGAGGGGCCGTGCCAGCCGTCGGGGACGAGGACCGCGTCGCCGTCGCGGACCTCGGCGAGCAGGTCGGCGCCGCCGGGCCGGGAGGGCGAGATCCGCTGGTAGGCGAGGCCGTGCGGGCCCCGGACCTCGTAGTAGTAGATCTCCTCCAGGACGGATTCGGCGCCGGGGCGGTGCTCGTCGTGCTTGTGCGGCGGATAGGAGGACCAGTGGCCGCCGGGCGTGACGACCTCGACGGCGATGAGCCGGTCGCAGGGGAAGGCGTCGGCGGAGGCGAAGTTCCGCACCTCGCGGGCGCGGTCGCCGCTGCCCCGGGTCTCGACGGGAACCTCCGGCGCGGGGCCGTAGCGGGCGGGGAGTCGTCGCTCGCACTTCGCTCCTGCCAAAGCGAAGCGGCCCCCCGCGCCGGAGGCGATCTGGGCGTGGGCGTCGCGCGGTACGTAGGCGAAGTCGGTCACCCCGTCGAACACGCTCGCGCGGCCCCGGAGTTCGAAGATCTCGCCGTCGACGCGCACGCTACAGGCACCGGCGAGGGGAAGCACGGTCCATTCGGAATCCCCGCTCCCGAAGGAGTGGGTCTCCCCCGGCCCGAGGGTGAGGACGCGGAGCGCGGAGTACGTCCATCCGGCCCGCCCGGGGTCGATGTCGACGGCGTACGGGCCGCGGGCGGCGGCCCCGGCGGGGAGGTGGAGGGACGCGGGGCGGTGGGGGGAGGCGGGGCGGTCGGGGCTCGGGCTCATGACGGTCATCCCTACCCCCTTTCCGGAAGCGTTCCCGTACGGACCGTTCCCGTACTGGTCGTCCCCGTACTGGTCGTTCCCGTACTGGCCGTCCCCGTACTGGTCGTCCCCGTACTGGTCGTCCCCGTACGGATCGTTCCCGTGCCCCCGGCCAGGGCCTCCGCGATCTCCGCCGGGTCCGGCATGGCCGAGGAGCAGGCGAGCCGGCCCGCGACGATCGCCCCGGCGGCGTTGGCGCGGCGCAGGGTCCCTTCGAGGTCCCGGCCCGCGAGGAGGCCGTCGACCAGCGCCCCGCCGAACGCGTCGCCCGCGCCCAGCCCGTTGACCACCTCCACCGGCAGCGGCGGCACCTCGGCGCGGGTCCCGTCGGCGGCGAGCGCGAGGACGCCCTTCGGGCCCTGTTTGACGACGGCGAGCCGGACGGCGCCGCCGTCGGAGGCGAGCAGGGCGCGGGCGGCGGCCTCCGGGTCCCGCTCCCCCGTCGCGACCTCGCACTCGTCGAGGTTGCCGACGGCGACGGTGGCGTGGCGCAGGGCCTCGGCGTAGTACGGGCGGGCCTCGGCCGGGTCCGTCCAGAACATCGGCCGCCAGTCCAGGTCGAACACGGTGGTCCCCCCGCCGCCCGACCGGGCCCGCAGCGCCTCCAGGGTCGCGGTGCGGCTCGGCTCGGCGCACAGGCCGGTGCCGGTGGCCCAGAAGACCCGGGCGGCGCGGATCGCGTCGAGGTCCAGCTCGTGCGGGTGGATCTCCAGGTCGGGGGCCTTGGGCAGCCGGTAGAAGTAGAGCGGGAAGTCGTCGGGCGGGAAGACCTCGCAGAAGGTGACGGGGGTGGGGTGCGCGGCGACCTCCGTCACCCAGCGGTCGTCCACGCCGAAGTCCATGAGCTCCCGGTGCAGGAAGGTGCCGAAGGGGTCGGCGCCGGTGCGGGAGACGAGCGCGGTGCGGCGGCCGAGCCGGGCGGCGGCGACGGCCACGTTGGCCGGGGAGCCGCCGAGGAACTTGCCGAAGCTCTCGACCCGGTCGAGCCCGACGCCGGTCTGGAGCGGGTAGAGGTCCACGCCGAGGCGCCCCATGGCGATCAGGTCGTACGGCTCCGTCTCCTCCGTCTGCACGCGCCACCTTTCGTCCTCGGCCCCGCCCTCGGCCCCGTCCTCAGGTCTAACTCCCTACCCGGGGGGTGTCAACGACATGTCCGGACATGCGGATCACCGGCGCGCTTGACGGTGATCCCGGCCCCGGTCAGGGTGGCTGTCATGACGAAGCCGTCCCCGCAGCCGTCGCCGAACGCCTCGTCCCGGCCGTCCGCGCCGCCGTCACCGTCGTCGCCGTCCCGGATCCGGGTCGGATCCGCTCCCGACTCGTGGGGGGTGTGGTTCGCCGACGACCCCCGGCAGGTGCCCTGGCAGCGCTTCCTCGACGAGGTGGCGGGCGCGGGGTACGAGTGGATCGAGCTCGGCCCGTACGGCTATCTGCCCACCGATCCGGCGGTCCTCGCGGAGGAGACCGCCCGGCGCGGGCTGCGGGTCTCGGCGGCGACGGTCTTCACCGGCCTGCACCACGGACCGGACGTCTGGGACCGGACCTGGGCGCACGTCGCCGAGAACGCGGCCCTGGCGCAGGCGATGGGGGCGGGCCACCTGGTCGTCATCCCGTCGTTCTGGCGGGACGACCGGACGGGCGAGGTCCTGGAGGAGCCCGTCCTCACCGCCGGGCAGTGGCGGGACCTGACCCGGCTCACGGAGCGGCTGGGCCGGGAGGTGCGCGAGCGGTACGGGCTGCGGATCGTCGTCCATCCGCACGCGGACACGCACCTGGACGGCGAGGAGAGCGTGACGCGCTTCCTCGACGCCACCGACCCGGAGGCCGTCGCGCTCTGTCTGGACACCGGGCACTACGCGTACGCCGGCGGGGACAGCGTCCGGCTGATCGAGCGGTACGGGGAGCGGATCGGCTATCTGCACCTGAAGCAGGTCGACCCGGCGGTCCTGGCGGAGGTGGTCGCCGAGGGCACGCCGTTCGGTCCGGCGGTGGCGCGGGGCGTGATGTGCGAGCCGCCGTCCGGGGTGCCCGCCCTGGAGCCGGTGCTCGCCGCCGCCCGCGCCCTGGACGTGGACCTCTTCGCGATCGTCGAGCAGGACATGTACCCGTGCGACCCGGACGTCCCGTACCCGGTCGCGCTGCGGACCCGGCGCTTCCTCCGCTCCTGCGGGGTGTGACCCGCACCCCTACCGTCCCGGCCCGGGGCCGCGCACGCGGACACACCGGTGGCCCGATGCGTCACTTCCGTCACGCACGTCCCTCCTTCGTCACGCTTTTCTCCGTTACGCGGGTTTCCCGTCACAGGCGCGTGACAGCCGTTCCCCTCCTGTCTGAGGAGGTCGTTGCAGGGGGCACAGGCTCAGTGATCGCCAACGCCCACCCGCAGCGCCCCCGAACGGCACCCCCGCCGCCGCTGCGCGGTGCGCAGGGAGGTACCAGGCATGACGGACAAGAGGCTCTGGTCGTACAAGGACATCGCGGCGCACATCCGGGTGCAGCCGGACACCGTCCGCTCCTACCGGAAGCACGGGCTGCTTCCGCCGCCCGACCACGTCGAGTCGGGCAAGCCGTTCTGGTACGCGGACACGATCCGCGCCTGGGTCGCGAGCCGCCCCGGCAACCGGAGCCGCCGCGACTGATCCCCGCGGCCGCCCGACGGGCGGGGACGCCGGCCCCGGACTCCTTCCGGGGCCGGCGTCCCGCCGTACGGGGCGTACGGGTCGCCGCGCGGGGTTCGCGGGTCGCCGGGAAGGGGTCAGAAGAGCAGGTCGTAGCTGTTCCAGCCGCCGCCGACCAGGGTGCGGGTCGGGCCCGGCACCGTGGTCCCGCCCCGGTAGACGCCCTGGTAGAACCAGAGTGCGCCGCTCCGGTCCCGGGCGACGGCGTCGCCGTAGTAGTCGCGCGGGCCGAGGTCGACGGTGCCCACGACGGCCGTGTAGATGTTCCAACCGCCGCCCACCCTCATGCGTCCCCGGAAGGGGTAGCCCTCGGGATCGGTGCCTGCGGTCTCGTCGTACTTCCAGAGGACGCCGTGGGAGTCCCGGGCCACCGGCCCCCTGCCGTAACCCACCAGCGTGTCGTAGACGTTCCAGCCCGCGCCGACCCTGCTCCGGGGATAGAAGGGGGACGAACGGTTGACGGTCCGTTCGTAGTTCCACAGGACACCGTCCTCGTCCCGGGCGACCAGGGAGCCGTTGGAGCGGCCGGCCATGGCGGTGTAGGCGTTCCACCCGGCGCCGACCTTGGTGCGCGGCGCGAAGGGGGCGTTCGGGTCGCCGGTGCCCTTGTAGAGCCAGAGGACGCCGGACCTGTCCCGGGCCACGAGGTCGCCGGTGCCGTCCGCCCGGGGGTTGAAGAGCGGGACGACCGAGGTGTAGACGTTCCACCCGCCGCCGATCCTCTTGCGCGGCTTGAGCGGCTTGTCGGCGCGGCCGGTCCCCTCGTACCGCCAGAGGACGCCGGCCTTGTCGCGGGCGTGCACGGTCCCGAGGAACTTCGGCGCCGGTGTGCCGGCGACGAAGTCGAGCCCGGCCGTGCCCCGGGCCACCACGGTGCCGGTGGAGTCGGTCAGTTCCACGGGGGCGTCGAGGGAGCCGACCCAGGCCTGGTCCAGGGAGGTGTCGATGGTGAGCGCGTAGCCGAGGGTGGTCGCGGCCTCCGTGACCGGCAGGTCGATCCGCACCGGATACGGGTAGTCCTCGCCGTCGAGCCACGGCGCGTCCCAGACGCAGGGCGCGAACGCCCCGCCGTCGACCGCGCAGGTGGAGACCAGGGCCGCGGCCAGCCGGTGCGGGTTGGGTCCGGCCGGCGGGAACTGCTTGACGGGAAGGGCGAGGCGGGCCCGCACCGGACCCGTGACACCGTCCGGCAGGGTGGCCTTGAGTCGCAGCGTCACCGGGCCCTCCTCGCCCGCCGGGACCGTCAGCCGGCCGCCCTCCTGGACGACCGTCCCCGTCGCGACGGCGGGGGCGGGGGCCACCGGGGCCGGGGCGGCGAAGGCCGCGCCCGCCCCGAGCGACACGGGGACGACACCTGCGACGAGGGCCGTCGCCAGAACCAGAACCGTACGCATGGGTGCCACGAATCCCCCAGGAGTTCTTCTCAGCTGCGCAGCGAAGTGGTTTCTCGCCACTTCCGGGACACCTCTTCGACATCCGGGACGGGGGGAGGGTTGTACGTGTCCGACTCGCTGACGCCGAAGCGGTCGTGGAAGCGGCGCAGCGGCCCCGGGGCCCACCAGGTGAGGCGGCCGGTCAGCTTCATCACGGAGGGGACGAGGAGGCTGCGGACCACCATCGCGTCCATGAGGACGGCGAGGGCGACCCCGAGGCCGAGCATCTTGGTGTTGGTGACGCGGGAGGTGCCGATGGCGACCATGACGACGGCGAGGATGACGGCGGCGGCGGTGATCAGGCCGCCGGTGCGGCTCAGGCCGAAGCGGACGGAGTGCTCGTGGTCGCCGGTGGCGTCGTACTCCTCCTTGATCCGGGAGAGCAGGAACACCCCGTAGTCCATGGAGAGTCCGAAGGCCACGCAGAACATGAGCACGGGCAGGGTGGTCTCGATGTCGCCGGTGGGGGTGAAGCCGAGGAACCCGGAGAGGTGCCCGTCCTGGAAGACCCAGACGACGGCGCCGAACATGGCCGTGAGGCTCAGGGCGTTGAGGACGACGGCCTGGAGCGGGATGAGGACGCTTCCGGTGAGCAGGAAGACCAGGAGCAGGGTGACGAGGGCGACGATCCCCGCCGCCCAGGGCAGCCGCTCGCCGATGGCGTCCTTGGAGTCGACCAGGACGGCGGCCGGGCCGGTGACGGAGACGTCGAACGGCGCCTCGGCGGAGCGCAGTTCGCCGACGGCCCGCTGGGCTCCGGCGCCGACGGACTCGCCGTCGGGCACGACGGTGAAGTAGGCGCGGGCGGAGTCGCCGCCGCCCGTGGTGACCGGCCCGTCGGCCCGGCCGACGCCGTCGAGGGCCTCGATCCGCTCGCGGTAGGCCTCGTACTGGGCGGGGGTGGCCGGTCCCTCGGCGAGGACGGTGATCCCGCCGCCGGGGCTGCCGGGGAAGCCGTCCCGCAGCTCGTCCTGGACGATCCGGGAGGAGGCGGTGACGGGGAGCTGGCGGTCGTCGGCCGTGCCGAACTGCACGCCCAGGAAGGGCAGTCCGAGGAGGACGAGGCCGGCGGTGGTGAGGACGGCGAAGACGGGCGCCCTGCGCATCACCAGACCGGCGGCGCGCGCCCAGCCCGCGCCGGACGCGTCCTTGCCGGGCTCGCGGCCGCGCCGGAACAGGCGCCGCAGGTCGAGTGCGTTGACCCGGTGGCCGAGCAGCACGAGGGCGGCCGGGAGCAGGGTGAGCGCGGCGGTGGCGGCGAGGAGGACGACCGCGATCCCGGCGTACGCGAAGGAGCGCAGGAAGTACTGCGGGAAGACCAGCATCGCGGCGAGCGAGACGGCGACGGTCAGGGCGGAGAAGAGCACGGTCCGCCCGGCCGTGCGCAGGGTGGTGCGGACGGCGGTGCGGGTGTCGGCGCCGGCGGCGAGCTCCTCGCGGTAGCGGCGGACGACGAACAGGGCGTAGTCGATGGCGAGTCCGAGGCCGAGCGCGGTGGTCAGGTTCTGCGCGAAGACGGAGACGTCGGTGAACTCGGTGAGGCCGCGCAGGATGGCGTTGGTGCCGAGGATGGCGACGATGCCGACGCCGAGGGGCAGCAGGGCGGCGACGGCGCTGCCGAAGACCATGACGAGCAGGACGAGGGTGAGGGGCAGGGCGATGAGCTCGGCCCGCAGCAGGTCCTCCTCGATGAGCGTCTGCATCTCGTGGCGGACGGCGAGCTCGCCGCCGAGGGAGACCTCCACGGGGCCGTGGGCGCCGCGGTAGGCGGGGGCGATCCGGTCGAGGACGGCCGCGGCCTCCTTCTCCTCGCCGGTGATCCGGGCGGCGATCACGGCCTTGCGGCCGTCCTCGGAGCGGAGGGCGGGCGAGCCGGTGGACCAGTAGGAGCCGACGCCCTCGACGCCCGGCTCGGCGTCGAGCCGCCCGGCGAGCCGGCGGGCCTCGGCGGCGACGGCCGGGGCGTCGGTCCCGGCCGTGCCGGAGTCGACGAGGAGCAGCAGGTTCGGCCGGGAGCCGGGGAAGTGCCGCTCCAGCTCCTCGGCCGCGTACGTGGACTCGGCGGCCGGGTCCTCCCACCCGCCGCTCCCCATCCGGTCCGCGACCCCGCCCCCGGCGAGCACGGCGAGCGCGGTGAGCACGAGGGCCACGAACAACGTGGCCCGGGGCCGCGCGGTCACGAACCGCGTCCATCCCCCGCCCGGGGGCCCGGAACGGTCCGCCCCGCCGCTCCCACCCGGGGATCCGGAACCGGACGCCTTGCCGCTCCCGCCCCGGTCTCCGGGACCCGACGTCCCGCCGCCCCCGGCCGGGGATCCGCCACCGGACGCCCTGCCACCCCCGGTCCCACCTGCGGCTTCTCCCCCGCCGCCGGTGGCGTCTGGGGCTGTTTTCTTGACTTCGGCCATGACGAGGTGTCCCCTTCACCTGACCCGTGCGCACACGCTTCCCGGCAGGACGCGCGGGTCACCCATTGCCATAGACTGGCAAACACGAGCGATCACTCGCGTTTCCCAAGAATGCGAGCGACCTCTCGTGTTTGTCAAACGGGTCGAGGAGAGCTGGGACGGCCATGTCCGAAGAACCGAAGCCGCGCCGCCGTCAGGCGCGGGGCGAGCGCCGCATCGCGCAGTTGCTCCAGGCCGCCGCGAACGTCTTCTGCGCGAACGGCTACACGGCGACCAGCACCAACGCGATCGCCCGCGAGGCACACGTCTCGCCCGGCACGCTCTACCAGTACTTCCCGAACAAGGAGGCCATCGCGATCGAGCTGGGCGAGCGCCTCCTGCACGACATGCGGGAGGCCCACGGCCAGGCGTTCACCGCGGAGAACCTCGGCCTGCCGCTGCCCGAGCTGCTGGACGCGGTCGTGGACCCGCTGATCCAGTTCAACTGCGCCAACCCCGCCTTCCTCGCCCTGATGCACGGCTCCGACGTCCCCGGCCGGATCGCCGAGGAGCACGACGAACTGCACGCCACCCTGCTCACCCGGGTGGAGGACGTGATCGGCCATTACGCGCCCGCGCTCTCCGCCGCCGACCGGAGCCGGATCGCCGGGATGACCTTCGCCGCCTTCAAGGGGGGCCTGGACCTCGTCCTCGCCGCGCCCGAGGGCCCCGAGCGGGACGCCACGGTCGCCGAGCTGAAGACGCTCCTCCTGCGCTACCTCTCCCCCCTGGTCGAGGAGCCTGCCGCCGCGACACGACCCGGTGCGACACGGCCCGGCGCGAGTGGAATTCATACCCCCTAGGGGTATAAGCTCGGTCCCGTACGGCTCCGAACCCTACGAGGAGAACGCCATGACCGCAGAGGCGCAGACCGAACTCACCACCGTCTACCAGGTCAAGGGCATGACCTGCGGGCACTGCGAGGGCGCCGTCTCCGGCGAGATCTCCGGGCTCCCCGGCGTCACCTCCGTCACGGCCGTCGCCAAGACCGGCGAGGTCACCGTCGTCTCCGCGAGCCCGCTCGACCGCGAGGCCGTGCGCGCCGCCGTCGACGAGGCCGGTTACGAGCTGGCCTGACCGCCGGCCCGCCGGCACCCCGCGGGGTCGTACCGTTACCGGGTACGGCCCCGCTCCCGTTTGGAACCGCTGATGACGTCCACGATCACCGAGCTGACGATCGGTGGCATGACCTGCGCCTCCTGCGCCGCCCGCGTCGAGAGGAAGCTCAACCGGATGGACGGGGTGAGCGCGACGGTCAACTACGCCACCGAGAAGGCACGGGTCGAACACCCTCCGGAGCTCCCGGTCGACGCGCTGATCGCCACCGTCGTCAAGACCGGCTACACCGCCGAGGAGCCCCCGCCGCCGGAACCCGAGCCCGACCCGGATCCCGGTCCCGACCCCGTACGGGAAGCGGAAGCTCCGGAAGACCCCGAGACGGCCGCCCTCCGGCAGCGGCTGACCGTCTCCGCCGTCCTCTCCGCGCCCGTCGTCCTGCTCGCGATGGTCCCCTCCCTCCAGTTCGACCACTGGCAGTGGCTCTCGCTCACCCTCGCCTCCCCCGTCGTCGTCTGGGGCGGGCTGCCCTTCCACCGGGCCGCCTGGACCAACCTCCGGCACGGCGCCGCCACCATGGACACCCTGGTCTCGATCGGCACCCTCGCCGCCTTCGGCTGGTCCCTGTGGGCCCTCTTCCTCGGCGACGCGGGCACGACCGGCATGAGGCACGGCTTCGACCTCACCGCGGACCGCTCGGACGGCTCCTCCGCGATCTATCTGGAGGTCGCGGCCGGGGTCGTCACCTTCATCCTGCTCGGCCGCCTGCTGGAGGCCCGCGCCAAGCGGAAGGCGGGCGCCGCGCTGCGGGCCCTGATGGAACTCGGCGCCAAGGACGTGGCCGTCCTCAGGGGTGGTACGGAGACGCGGATCCCGGTCTCCGGACTGCGGGCCGGCGACCTCTTCGCCGTACGCCCCGGGGAGAGGATCGCCACCGACGGCACGGTGACCGAGGGCGCGTCGGCGGTCGACGCCTCCCTGCTCACCGGCGAGTCGCTGCCCCTCGACGTCCTCCCCGGCTCGGCCGTGACCGGCGGCTGCGTCAACGTCTCGGGCCGGCTGGTCGTGGAGGCCGTCCGGGTCGGCGCCGACACGCGGCTCGCCCGGATGGCGAAGCTGGTCGAGGAGGCCCAGAGCGGCAAGGCCGCCGTGCAGCGGCTCGCCGACCGGGTCTCGGCCGTCTTCGTACCGGTCGTCCTGCTGATCGCGCTCGGCACCCTCGTCGTCCGGCTCCTCGTCACGGACGACCCGACGGCCGCCTTCACGGCCGCCGTCGCCGTCCTGATCATCGCCTGCCCCTGCGCCCTCGGCCTCGCGACCCCGACCGCGCTCCTGGTCGGCACCGGCCGGGGCGCCCAGCTCGGCATCCTGATCAAGGGCCCGGAGGTCCTGGAGTCCACCCGCCGGATCGACACGGTCGTCCTCGACAAGACCGGCACGGTCACCACCGGCCGGATGCGCCTCGCCGGAGTCCGGGTGTACGGGGGGACGTACGGCACCGAGGGCGCCGACGAGGACGAGCTGCTGCGGCTCGCGGGCGCCCTGGAGCACTCCTCCGAGCACCCGGTGGCCCGCGCGGTCGCGGAGGCCGCCGCCGGGCGGTGCGGCCCGCTGCCCGTACCGAAGACCTTCGAGAACGTCCCCGGGCTCGGGGTGCGCGGCTCGGTCGAGGGGCGGCTCGTCGTCGTCGGGCGCGCCGCCCTGCTCGCGGCGGAGGGGATCGAGGTCCCCGCGGCCTCCGAGCCCGGCGCCGTCCACGTGGCCTGGGACGGGGTGGCCCGGGGCACCCTGACCGTCGCCGACACCGTCAAGGACACCAGCGCCGAGGCGGTCGCCCGGCTGCGCGCCCTGGGGCTGCGCCCGGTGCTGCTCACCGGGGACCACCGGGCGGTGGCGGAGGCCGTGGCGGACGAGGTGGGCGTCGACGAGGTGATCGCCGAGGTGCTGCCCGAGGGGAAGGCGGAGGTGATCCGGCGGCTCCAGGAGGAGGGACGGACGGTCGCCATGGTCGGGGACGGGGTGAACGACGCCGCCGCGCTCGCCACCGCCGACCTGGGCCTGGCGATGGGCACGGGCACGGACGCGGCCATCGAGGCGAGCGACCTGACCCTGGTCCGGGGCGACCTGCGGGTCGCGGCGGACGCCGTCCGGCTCTCCCGGCGGACCCTGGCCACGATCAGGGGGAACCTCGGCTGGGCCTTCGGCTACAACGTGGCCGCGCTGCCGCTCGCGGCGGCCGGACTGCTCAATCCGATGATCGCGGGGCTCGCGATGGCCCTTTCGTCCGTGTTCGTCGTATCCAACAGCCTGCGACTCCGGCGGTTCACGTGAGTTCACCTACACGTGATGCACAGGACCTTCACATCGAGACCTAGATCACAGATATTGTGGGGTAACCATCTGGGCTGTTCGTGAGTCTAAGTGGGCGATGCCGAGAACGTCTTGGGGGACGTTCATGGGATGTCTTGGGGGACGTCCCAGGCAAGCGTTGGCCGGGGGACGTGCACCGGGGAGCTTTGAGCGGCCCTCCCGTACGGACCCCGGCAGACCGCGTCGCGCCCGATCCGCACGGCCACCGGCTGTCGCCGGCAGACGCCCGGCCCGGATCCCGTGGGGGGAATCCGCACCGGGGATATGGGAAGCGCCCCGCTCGCCGACCCGTGGGGGGATCGGGGAGCGGGGCGCTTCTCGCTTTTCCGGTGTCCGGTGCGCCGCCGCGGAGGGCTAGCGGGCCTCGACCGGGACGAAGTCGCGCAGGACCTCGCCCGTGTAGATCTGGCGCGGGCGGCCGATGCGGGAACCCGGCTCCTTGATCATCTCGTGCCACTGGGCGATCCAGCCGGGAAGGCGGCCGAGCGCGAAGAGCACGGTGAACATCTCGGTCGGGAAGCCCATGGCGCGGTAGATCAGACCCGTGTAGAAGTCCACGTTCGGGTAGAGGTTGCGCGAGACGAAGTAGTCGTCGGAGAGCGCGTGCTCCTCCAGCTTGAGCGCGATGTCCAGCAGCTCGTCGGACTTGCCGAGCGCGGAGAGGACATCGTGCGCCGCCGCCTTGATGATCTTGGCTCGCGGGTCGAAGGACTTGTACACCCGGTGGCCGAAGCCCATCAGGCGGACGCCGTCCTCCTTGTTCTTCACCTTGCGGATGAAGGAGTCGACGTCGCCGCCGTTGGCCTTGATGCCCTCCAGCATCTCCAGGACCGACTGGTTGGCACCGCCGTGCAGCGGGCCCCAGAGGGCGGAGATGCCGGCGGAGATCGAGGCGAACATGTTCGCCTGCGAGGAGCCGACCAGCCGCACGGTGGAGGTCGAACAGTTCTGCTCGTGGTCCGCGTGCAGGATGAGCAGCTTGTCCAGCGCCGAGACGACGACCGGGTCGAGCTCGTACTCCTGCGCCGGGACCGAGAAGGTCATGCGCAGGAAGTTCTCGACGTACCCGAGGTCGTTGCGCGGGTAGACGAACGGGTGGCCGATCGACTTCTTGTACGCGTACGCCGCGATCGTCGGCAGCTTGGCGAGCAGCCGGATCGTGGAGAGGTGCCGCTGCTCCTCGTCGAACGGGTTGTGGCTGTCCTGGTAGAAGGTGGACAGCGCGGAGACCACCGAGGACAGCATCGCCATCGGGTGGGCGTCCCGCGGGAAGCCGCGGAAGAAGTTCTTGACGTCCTCGTGGACCAGCGTGTGCTGCGTGATCTCGTTCTTGAAGGTCGCGAGCTCGTCGACCTTGGGCAGCTCGCCGTTGATCAGCAGGTACGCCACCTCAAGGAAGGTGGAGCGCTCGGCCAGCTGCTCGATGGGGTAGCCGCGGTACCGCAGAATGCCCTGCTCACCGTCGAGGTAGGTGATCGCGGATTTGTAGGCGGCGGTGTTGCCGTATCCGCTGTCCAGGGTGACCAGACCGGTCTGGGCTCGGAGTTTCCCGATGTCGAAGCCCTTGTCACCGACGGTGCTCTCGACCACCGGGTAGGTGTATTCACCGTCCGCGTACCGCAGTACTACAGAGTTGTCGCTCACGTCATCCCTCACCGACGTAGTGCCTCTTCTTCGAGGTGCCCTGACTGTCTCTACCATCCCCCATTTGGCTCAGGAGAGTGCACTCGGGGTCGACCATTGGGCCAATTGGCGGCACTCAGTGCCGCCAACCTTCATATCCTGCCCCCTTCGCCCCGGTTCCGGTACCCCTCCGTGATCTTTCACACGAGGGCGGGCCCTGTGAGCCGGTGGGCGAGTGCGGTAAAGCGGCGGCCCGCCGAGACCGTGCGGACCGCCTGGGCGATGGCGCGGCGGGAGCCGACCAGGACGACCAGCTTCCGGGCCCGGGTCACGGCCGTGTAGAGCAGGTTGCGCTGGAGCATCATCCAGGCGCTCATGGTCACCGGGATGACCACCGCCGGGTACTCGCTGCCCTGCGAGCGGTGGATGGTGACCGCGTACGCGTGGGCGAGTTCGTCCAGCTCGTCGAAGTCGTACGGCACCTCCTCGTCCTCGTCCGTGCGCACGGTGAGGCGCTGCTCGACGGGGTCCAGGGCGGTGACGACGCCGACGGTGCCGTTGAAGACGCCGTTGGCCCCCTTGTCGTAGTTGTTGCGGATCTGGGTGACCTTGTCGCCGACGCGGAAGACCCGGCCGCCGAACCGCTTCTCCGGGAGGTCGGGGCGGGCCGGGGTGATGGCCTGCTGGAGCAGTCCGTTGAGCGCGCCCGCGCCCGCCGGGCCCCGGTGCATCGGGGCCAGGACCTGCACGTCCCGGCGCGGGTCGAGGCCGAACCTGGCCGGAATGCGACGGGCCGCGACCTCCACGGCGACCCGGGCCGCGTCCTCGGTCTCCTCCTCGGCGAAGAGGAAGAAGTCCGGGAGGCCGTCGGTGCGCGGGGGCGTGCCGGCGTTGATCCGGTGCGCGTTGGTGACGACGCCGGACTGCTGGGCCTGCCGGAAGATCCGGGTCAGCCGGACCGCCGGCACGGGGCTGCCCGGGGCGAGCAGGTCGCCGAGGACCTCGCCCGCGCCGACCGAGGGGAGCTGGTCCACGTCCCCCACGAGCAGCAGGTGGGCGCCCGGGGCCACCGCCTTCACCAGCTTGTTCGCCAGGAGCAGGTCCAGCATGGAGGCCTCGTCGACGACGACCAGGTCCGCGTCGAGCGGCCGGTCCCGGTCGTAGGCGGCGTCCCCGCCGGGCTTGAGCTCCAGGAGCCGGTGGACGGTGGAGGCCTCGGCGCCGGTCAGCTCCGCGAGCCGTTTGGCGGCCCGGCCGGTGGGGGCGGCGAGCACCACCTTGGCCTTCTTGGCGCGGGCCAGCTCCACGATGGAGCGGACGGTGAAGGACTTGCCGCAGCCGGGGCCGCCGGTGAGGACCGCGACCT
Source organism: Streptomyces sp. NPDC093071 (assembly GCF_044754545.1). Classification (NCBI taxonomy): domain Bacteria; kingdom Bacillati; phylum Actinomycetota; class Actinomycetes; order Kitasatosporales; family Streptomycetaceae; genus Streptomyces; species Streptomyces sp. NPDC093071. The sequence continues at coordinate 988,280 of NZ_JBIVPH010000003.1, forward strand.
TGCGGGTGAGGGCGAGCCGCACGGCCTCCTCCTGCTCGGGCGCGAGGGAGGCGCCGGTGCGGGTGGCGAGCCAGGCCAGGGCCTTGTCCCAGGGCACGTCCCGGAAGGCCGGCATCCGGTCCTCCTCGGCCCGCAGGAGCCGCCGGAGCTGCCCGGCGAGGGACAGCTCGGCCCGGTGGAACGGGATGAGGTACACGGCGGTGACGGGCGTCCCCTCGGGCCCCGGCACGGTCTCCCGGACGACCCCCTCGGGGTCCTCGGCCAGCTCGCCCAGGCACTCGATGACGAGCCCGGTGTCGACCTGGAGCAGCTTCACCGAGTCCGCGATCAGCCGCTCCTCGGGCAGGAAGCAGTGCCCCTGGTCGCTGGACTGCGACAGGGCGTACTGGAGGCCGGCCTTCACCCGGTCGGGGCTGTCGTGCGGGATGCCGACGGCCTGCGCGATCCGGTCGGCGGTGAGGAAGCCGATGCCCCACACGTCGGCGGCGAGCCGGTACGGCTGGTTCTTCACGACGGAGATGGAGGCGTCCCCGTACTGCTTGTAGATCCGCACCGCGATGGAGGTGGAGACGCCGACCTCCTGGAGGAAGACCATCACCTCCTTGATCGCCTTCTGCTCCTCCCAGGCGGCGGTGATGTTCCTGGTCCGCTTGGGCCCGAGCCCCGGGACCTCGATGAGCCGCCCCGGGGCCTCTTCGAGGATGTCGAGGGTGTCGAGCCCGAAGTGCTGGGTGATGCGGTCGGCGAAGACGGGGCCGATGCCCTTGATCAGGCCGGAGCCGAGGTAGCGGCGGATGCCCTGGATGGTGGCGGGCAGGACGGTCGTGTAGTTCTCGACGGTGAACTGCTTCCCGTACTGCGGATGGGACCCCCAGCGGCCCTCCATCCGCAGCGACTCCCCCGGCTGGGCGCCGAGCAGCGCGCCGACGACCGTGAGCAGGTCACCGGCCCCGCGTCCGGTGTCGACCCGGGCGACGGTGTAGCCCGTCTCCTCGTTGGCGTAGGTGATCCGCTCCAGGACCCCTTCGACCACTGCCGGACCGCGACTCTCGTTGGACATGTGTCGACCGTAGCGAAGGGGTCGGACAGGGCGGGGACGAGCCGGTGGAGAGCCCGCGGTTCCGGATGCCGTCGGTACGGACGAACCGTAGCGTTTCCGGCATGAGTGAACCTTCCTTCCAGGACGACGTCCTGAACGAGCTGGGTGCCGACCGGCTCCACGAGATCGCGGGGCTGCTCGGTACGGACGCGGACGGGGCCCAGGAGGTCGTGGGCAGTTCGGTGGCGGAGCTGTCCGGCGGGCTGCGGCAGGCGGCGGCCGAGCCGGGCAGCGCGGACGAGGTGCGTGCCGCCGTGGACGAGGTCGCCTCTCCCGAGCCGCCGCTCCAGGGGGTCGCCGCCCTCGGCGGCCTGGTGAGCGGGGGTCTGATGGCCGGGGTGCTCGCCAAGCTGGCGAAGCCGGCGGCGAACGCCGTCGCGAAGCGCACCGGCATCCCGCCGGCCACGGCGAACCGCGCGGTCGAGCTCCTCGTCCCCGTCGTCGTCGCGGTCCTCACCAAGCGCGCCGCGAAGAAGGGCGGCGCGGGAGGCGGCCTCGGGGACCTGCTGGGCGGCCCGAAGAAGTAGCGCCGGGAGGAGCGGGGGCCTCAGATCGCCAGGAAGCGTTCCAGCGTCTCCTCCAGGACCTCGGCCCCGTCCCGCGCCCACAGGGCGGCGTTGAAGAGCTCCACCTCCACCGGGCCCGTGTGGCCGACCCCCTCCAGGAGGGCCGTCCAGGCGCGGAGGTCGATCGCGCCCGTGCCCAGCTGGCCCCGGCCGTCGAGGACCCCGGCCGGGAGGGGCGTGGTCCAGTCGGCGAGCTGGAAGGCGTGGACGCGGCCGGTCGCGGCCGCGCGCTCCACCGCCGCCGGGGCCCGGTCGTCCCACCAGAGGTGGTACGTGTCCACGACCACGCCCACCTGGGAGGACGGGAAGCGTTCGGCGATCTCCAGGGCCTGGTCCAGGGTGGAGACGGCGCAGCGGTCGGAGGCGTACATCGGGTGGAGCGGTTCGACGGCCAGGCGGACGCCGCGCTCCCCCGCGTACGGGGCCAGTTCGCCGATCGCCTCGGTGATGCGGGCCCGGGCGGCGGGGAGGTCCGGGAAGGCGGGGGTCAGGCCGCCGGAGACCAGGACCAGGGTGTCGGTGCCGAGGGCCGCCGCCTCGTCGACCGCCGCGCGGTTGGAGGCGAGCCAGTCGTCCGAGGTGAAGAAGCCGCCCCGGCAGAGGCTGGTGACCGCCAGGCCCGCCTCCCGTACGAGCCGGGCCGCCGCCTCCACCCCGTACTCCCGGACGGGTTCGCGCCACAGGCCCACGCCCCGGATCCCCAGGCGGACGCAGTGGGAGACGAGGTCGGGGAGGGGGAGCTGCTTGACCGTCATCTGGTTGATCGAGAAGCGGTCGGGGTTCATCGCGGGACTCCGTGGACCGTGAGGAGGGACTTCATGCGGGACTCCGCCAGGGCCGGGTCCGGGAACAGGCCGAGCCCGTCGGCCAGTTCGTACGCGCGCACGAGGTGCGGGAGGGAGCGGGCGGACTGGAGGCCGCCGACCATCGTGAAGTGGTCCTGGTGTCCGGCCAGCCAGGCCAGGAGGACGACGCCCGTCTTGTAGTAGCGGGTGGGCGGCCGGAAGAGGTGGCGGGAGAGCTCCACCGTGGGGTCCAGGAGCGCGCGGAAGCCCTTCGCGTCGCCCGTGTCGAGGGTGCGGACCGCCCGCGCGGCCAGCGGGCCCAGCGGGTCGAAGACGCCGAGCAGGGCGTGGCTGAAGCCCCGCTCGTCGCCCTCGATCAGCTCCGGGTAGTGGAAGTCGTCGCCCGTGTAGCAGCGCACCCCGTCGGGGAGGCGGCGGCGCAGCTCGACCTCGCGCCGGGCGTCCAGGAGGGAGACCTTGACGCCGTCGACCTTGTCCGGGTGGGCCGCGATGACGTCGAGGAACGTCTCCGTCGCCGCGTCGAGGTCGGCCGAGCCCCAGTAGCCGTCGAGCGCCGGGTCGAACATCGGGCCGAGCCAGTGGAGGATCACCGGCTCGCCCGCCTGGCGCAGGAGGTGGCCGTAGACGTCGAGGTAGTCCTCGGGGCCCGTGGCGGTGGCCGCGAGGGCGCGGGAGGCCATCAGGATCGCCTGCGCGCCCGACTCCTCGACGACCGCGAGCTGTTCCTCGTACGCGGCGCGGACCTCCGCGAGGGTGCCGTGCGCGAGCTGGTCGGTGCCGGCGCCGCAGGCGATCCGGCCGCCGACGGCCCTCGCCTCGGCGGCCGAGCGCCGGATCAGCTCGGCCGCGCCGGCCCAGTCGAGGCCCATGCCGCGCTGGGCGGTGTCCATGGCCTCGGCGACCCCGAGGCCGTGGGCCCAGAGGTGCCGGCGGAAGGCGAGGGTGGCGTCCCAGTCGACGGCGGCGGGGCCGTCGGGCGTGGTGTCGGCGTACGGGTCGGCGACGACGTGCGCGGCGGAGAAGACGGTACGGGAGGCCGGGGGCCCGGCCGGGGCGAACACCAGCGGGTCGGTGCGGGGCTCGTACGCCCGCACCCCGCCGTCGGGGGTGGGCAGGAGGATCGTCACGGGGTCACTTCCATGGGGTCGGTGCGGGGGCCGTCCGGCCGTGGCGTCGTCGTCACAGCGTCACCTCCGGGACCTCCAGGCGGCGGCCCTCCGCCGCCGACCGCAGGCCCAGCTCCGCGAGTTGGACGCCCCGGGCGCCCGCCAGGAGGTCCCAGTGGTAGGGCTCGTCGAGGACGACGTGGCGCAGGAACAGTTCCCACTGGGCCTTGAAGCCGTTGTCGAAGGCGGCGTTGTCCGGGACCTCCTGCCACTGGTCGCGGAAGGGTTCGGTGGCGGGGACGTCGGGGTTCCAGACCGGCTTCGGGGTGGCCGAGCGGTGCTGGACGCGGCAGCCGCGCAGCCCGGCGACGGCGGAGCCGTGCGTCCCGTCGACCTGGAACTCGACCAGCTCGTCGCGGTGGACGCGGACCGCCCAGGAGGAGTTGATCTGGGCGACGGCCCCGCCCTCGAGACCGAAGATCCCGTACGCGGCGTCGTCGGCGGTGGCCCCGTAGGGCTTGCCGTGCTCGTCCCAGCGGCGCGGGACGTGGGTGGCGACGTGGGCGGTGACGGAGGTGACCCGGCCGAAGAGCTCGTGGAGCACGTACTCCCAGTGCGGGAACATGTCGACGACGATCCCGCCGCCGTCCTCCGCGCGGTAGTTCCAGCTGGGGCGCTGGGCCTCCTGCCAGTCGCCCTCGAAGACCCAGTAGCCGAACTCGCCCCGTACGGACAGGATCTCGCCGAAGAAGCCGCCGTCGATCAGGCGCTTGAGCTTGCGCAGGCCCGGCAGGAACAGCTTGTCCTGGACGACGCCGTGCTTGACGCCCTTCTCCGTGGCGAGCCGGGCGAGGTCGAGGGCTTCGGCCAGGCTCCCGGCCGTCGGCTTCTCGGTGTAGACGTGCTTGCCGGCGGCTACGGCCCGGCGGATCGCGTCGGCGCGGGCCGGGGTGACCTGCGCGTCGAAGTAGACGTCGACCGTGTCGTCCGCGAGGACCGCGTCGAGGTCGGTGGACCACTCGGTGAGGCCGTGGCTCCCGGCGAGGGCGCGCAGGGCGGGCTCGCGGCGGCCGACGAGGACGGGCTCGGGCCAGAGGACCTCGCCGTGCCCGAGGTCGAGGCCGCCCTGCTCGCGCAGGGCGAGGATCGAGCGGACGAGGTGCTGGCGGTGGCCCATGCGGCCGGTGACGCCGTTCATGGCGATGCGGACGGTCCTGCGCGTCACGGAAGGTTCCTCTCCTCGGATGCCCCGCGCACGATCGCCCGGGTGCCCCACGCCTGATAGAAAGCGCTTTCTACGGGCAGGAACGCTAGCCTGCCGACAACGCCCCCCACAAGGCCCCGGAGGTACGCACGCGATGACCGTCACCCTGGCGGACGTGGCCGCCCGCGCTCGGGTCTCCCCCGCCACCGTCTCCCGCGTCCTCAACGGCAACTACCCGGTGGCCGAGTCCACCAGGGAGCGGGTGCTGCGGGCCGTGGCCGACCTCGACTACGTCCTCAACGGCCCCGCCAGCTCCCTCGCCGCCGCCACGTCCGACCTGGTCGGCGTGCTGGTCAACGACATCGCGGACCCCTTCTTCGGGATCATGGCGAGCGCGGCGCAGACCGCGATCGGAGCGGGCGCCTCCGGGCGCGGCGGGGGCGAGAAGCTCGCCGTCGTCTGCAACACCGGCGGCTCCCCCGAGCGTGAACTGACCTACCTCACGCTGCTCCAGCGGCAGCGGGCCGCCGCCGTGGTCCTCATGGGCGGCTCCCTGGAGGACCCCCGGCGGCTGGCGGCGACGGCCGCCAAACTGTCCCGGCTGGCCGACGCGGGGACCCGGGTCGTGCTGTGCGGGCGCCCGCCGGTGGAGGGGGACGCGCACGCGGCGGCCCTCGTCTTCGACCACCGGACCGGGGCGCGCCGCCTCACCGAGCACCTGCTCGGCCTCGGCCACCGGCGGATCGGATACGTGGCGGGGCCGGCCGACCGGACCACGACCCGGCACCGCCTGGAGGGGCACCGGGAGGCGCTCGCGGCGGCGGGCGTCGCGGAGGGGCCGACCGTCCACGGCCCGTACGAGCGGGGCGCCGGACACGCGGCGGTGGCCGGGCTGCTGGCCCGCGACCCGGAGCTGACCGCGATCGTCGCCTGCAACGACACGGTGGCCCTCGGCGTCTGCGCGGCCCTCAGGGAACGCGGCCTGGACGTCCCCGGCGACGTGTCCGTGGCGGGCTACGACGACCTGCCGTCCGCCCTGGACGCGTTCCCGGCCCTGACGACCGTACGGCTTCCGCTGCACGAGGCGGGGGCGCGGGCGGGCCGCCTGGCGACGGACTCGGAGGAACCCCCGCCGGGCGGCCGCGAGACGGTCCCGGCGGAGCTGGTGGTGCGGGGGTCGACGGCCCCGCCCCGGACGTGAGGCGGCGATCCGTCCCGGACGTGAGGGGAGCGGGGGCCGGCCCCTCGGCCCGCCCCCGCTCCGCCCGCCTCCCGCGTCAGATCGCCGCGCGGTAGAAGTACGTCCTCCGGTAAGCGATCTTGCCGTCCCGGACCAGGTACGTGTCGGCGAAGCCCTCGTCCAGGGCGGTGCCGTCGCGGCTCGCGCCGCGGAAGCGGCCCCAGCAGGCCGCCGCGGCGAGGCCGCCGGTGACCTGGTCGACCTCGTGGGCGCCGGAGGCGATGATCCGCTCGTGCTCGTAGAAGTGGCGGATCCGGTCCAGGCCCTCCAGGGCCGGATAGCCGGGGCGCTCGTAGACCGCGTCGTCGGCGAAGACCTCGCCGAGGTCGTCCCACGAGCGGGAGTCGACCACCTGGAACAGCCGGGCCACCAGCGAGTCGGCGGTCACCGGGGGGTGTGTGCGTGCCGTCATGACCGTGCTCCTTCGTTGCGTGTCGTCGGAAGGGCGGGGGCGGTGCGCGCCGGGAGGGTGGTTCGGCGCGCACCGGTGGGGCGTGCTCAGCGGGTTGGTTCAGTACGCGTCGGCGCGGGCCTTGTCGAAGGCCGTCGCCAGGCGGGAGACGCCCTCCCGCCGCTGCTCCTCGTCGAGGGTCGCGAAGGAGAGCCGCAGCAGCCGGGAGCCGTCCTGCTCGATGCAGAACGGCGCGCCGGGCACGAGCGCGAGGCCCTGCGCCAGGGCGTGTTCGTACAGCAGGTCCGAGGTGACCCGGGGGTCGTCCACGGCGCACCAGAAGAACAGGCCGCCGCGCGGGTCGTCGAAGGCCAGCCACGGCAGCCGCTCGCGCAGCAGCGCCGCCGTCGCCCGCGCCTTGTCCCCGTACAGGGTGCGCAGCCGGGCGAGGTGGGCGGGGAGGAACGCCGGGTCGCCGAGGAGTTCGGCGAGGACGTGCTGCCCGAAGGTGTTCGTCTGGAGGTCGCTGCTCTGCTTGGCCGCGACCAGTTCGCCGATCAGGCCCGCCGGGGCGGTCAGTCCGGCCACCCGGAAGCCGGGGCAGAGCGTCTTCGACAGGCTCATCAGCCGGATCACCCGGTCGCCGTGCACGTCCGTGGACGGCAGCCGCTCCCCGTCGAACGCCAGGTCGCCGTACGGGTCGTCCTCGACGATCAGGAAGCCGTGGCGGTCGGCCAGGGCCGCCAGGTCCCGGCGGCGCTCCTCCGTGAGCACGCCGCCGGTGGGGTTGTGGAAGTGCGGGACGACGTAGACCAGTTTGGGCCGGGCCCCGGCGGCGAGCCGCTCCGCCAGGACGTCGGTCCGCATGCCGTCGCGGTCCGTGGGCAGCGGCAGGAGCCGGGCCCCGGCGCCCCGGAAGGACTGGACGGCGCCCAGGTAGCTGGGGTCGTCCAGGGCCACCAGGTCGCCCTCGTCGAGGAGGGTCCTGGCGACCAGGTCCAGGCCCTGCTGGCTGCCGCCGGTGACCATCGCCCGCTCGGGGCCGACCGGCGCGCCGGTCTCGCCCGCGCGCCGGGCCACCGCCTCGCGCATCGCCGGGACGCCCGCCGTGGAGGCGTACTGGAGGGCGGCGGCGGCCGACCGGGAGAGGATCCGGTCCGTCACCTCGGCGAGGCGGGCCACCGGGAAGCTGTCGGGGGCCGGGATGCCCCCGGCCATCGACAGGACGCCCGGCGCGTTCGCGGCCGACAGGATGCGGTCGATGGCGTCGGAGCGGCCCCAGGAGGTGCGCCGGGCGAGGAGGTGCGTGAAGTCCCCCGGCGCCGCGCCCTCGTCGCCGCCGCGCGTCACGGTGCCGTCTCCGCCGCCCGTCACGGTCCCGTCGCCCGTCATGACCTCACCGCCGTCTTCTCGGACTCTTCCGGCTCCCCCGGCTCCGCGCCGATCTGCGGCGGGAAGTCCCTCAGGCGCCAGACCGGGGAGAGGAGCACCACGAGGACCGCCGAGAGGAAGGCCCCGGCGGTCACGAAGAGCGTCTCGCGCAGGCCGATCAGGTCGCCCAGCCAGCCGCCGAAGAGCGCGCCGAGCGGGAGCATCCCCCAGGACACGAAGCGGTAGCCGGCGTTCATCCGGCCGAGCAGCTCGTCCGGGGTGATCGACTGGCGCAGGCTGATGATGTGGATGTTGGCCATCGTGCCGCCCGCGCCGATCAGCGCGAACGCGGCGACGAACAGGACCAGGGTGAGGATCCCGTCGTTCGCCGGAGCCAGCGGGATGATCACGGGGGCCGCGCAGCACAGCACGAGCGCCGCCAGGATCGCGGGGCCGAGCCCCATGGTCCGCTTCAGGCTCCGGGCGACCAGGGAGCCGCCGAGCGAGCCGACCGCGCCGGTGCCGAGCAGCAGGCCGATGGTCCCCGGGGAGAGGTCCAGGCGCCGGGCCGCGTACAGCACGAAGACGGTCTGGAGCGACATCCAGCAGAAGTTGTAGAGCCCGGACTGCAGGGCGCAGGCCCGCAGGTGGGCGCTGTGCCAGATGATCCGGATGCCGTCGCCGACGCTCTTCCACAGGCCGGTGGGGCGCTCGGGGACGACCGGCGGCGGCTCGGGCCTGCGGATCGCGAGCAGGGTGACCACGGAGACCAGGTACGAGGCGCCGTTGATGAGCAGCGCGTACGGCGCCGTGACCCAGCCGATGAGCAGACCGGCGAGGCCGGGGCCGCCGATCTGCGCGAGGGAACTGGTGCCCTGGAGCTTGCTGTTGCCCTCCACCAGGTGTTCCTTGCCGATGAGGGTCGGCAGGTACGACTGGTAGGCGACGTCGAAGACGACGGTGAGCGCCCCGATGAGCAGGGCCGCCACGTACACGAACTCGATGCGCAGCAGGTCCGTCACGGCGAGCAGGGGGACCGCCGTGACGAGCAGCGCGCGTCCCACGTTCGCCGTGATCATCAGCGGGCGGCGGCGGACGCGGTCGACCCAGACCCCGACGAGCAGGGTGACGAGCAGGAACGGGGCGTAGGAGGCGGCGTTCACCAGGCCGACCTGGGAGGAGGACGCGTCCAGGGTGAGCACCGCCGTCAGGGGCAGCGCCAGGGTGGTGACCTGGGCGCCGATCTGGGAGATGCCCTCGCCCGTCCAGAACTTCATGAACTCGGCGTCGCGCCACAGCGCTCCGCGCTCGCGACCCCCGGCGGCGGCGGGTGCGCCGTCGCCGGGGGCCGCCGGAGCCGCCGGCCCGGTGGGGCCGGCGGGATCCGTCGAGCCGTTCGAGTCGGTGGACTCGGTCACCTTTCGCCCTCGCCGTCCGCCGGGTCGGCCACGTGGAAGGCGCAGCCGATCTGGGCCCCGCGCAACATGCTGACGATGCCGACGGCCGGGTCGGTGACGCCCCGGGCGAGGGTGCCCGCGTACTTCCCGTCGACCATGAGGGTCCCGTAGGCGACGGCCATGTCCTCGGTGGTGACGCCGTCCTCGGAGAGGAACCGCTCGGTGGTGGGGAGCAGGCGGCGCTGGAGGACGAAGGGGCCGCCGACGGCCTGGTGGAGCTTCTCCACCCACTCCTTCTGGTCGGTGGTCCAGCCGGGGGTGACGCCGACGCCGCCGTAGAGCAGCGTCGGCTTGAGGACCAGGAGGTCCTTGTTGGCGACGGCGTACGGCAGGAGGTCGATCTTCTCGCCCTCGAAGGTGACCTTCTCGTCGCGCACGAAGCGGGTCCAGGGCAGGATCCGGTCGACCAGGTCGCGCTCCTCCTCGGTGAGGGCGGCCCGGTTGCGCTCGTCGCTGAGCATGGCGAGGCTGCCCTTGTTGCCGTACAGCTCGCAGTCGAGCGAGGCGAACAGCTCGACCTGTCCGGCCTCGGCGGCGTCCAGGAGCGGGTTGACGAGGTCGTACGTGCGGGGCTCGTCCGGCATCTCACCGGGCAGGAACAGGCGGTAGACGACGTCGACGCGCCGCCCGTCGTACACGACCTTGCCGTCCTCGTAGGTGAAGTCCCCGAGGTGGCAGACGACCGGGTCGAAGCCGAGGTCCTTGAAGGCGGGGACGACGAACTCCATCCAGCACTTGGACTTCTCGAAGCCGTCGGGCCAGTCGGTGATGGCGAGCAGCGGGCGCTCGACGCCGGCGAGGGACGGGGCCTGGCGGCGCAGCACGTCGGTGATGCGGGCCAGCGGGTCGGGGTAGACCAGGTCCTCGGCGGCGGCGAAGGCCGCGAACTCCTCGTCCTTGATCAGGGCGCGGGCGAACTCGCCCATCTGCCAGCCGCCGAGCGAGGTGCCGGTGTTCAGCTCCATGAGGCGGAAGCCGCCGGTCTCGCGGTAGAGGTCGGCGCGGGACAGCGGCGGGATCTCCTCGACCGCGCCGCGCAGCACCAGGTCGGCCTGGGTGTCGCTCATGCCGACGGCCTTGGCGAAGGCGCGCAGGTCGCCGCCGAAGAGGCGCCCGGGGACGGACTTGAGGAGCTCGAAGAGGCCGTTCAGGTCGCGTTCGAGGCCGGCGACGTCGTCGGCGCTGAGGAAGACGGGGCGGTTGAGGCCCTCGCCGCCGCCGGCGCCGTAGCGGAACCACTCGACGCCCCGGACGCCGGAGACCGTCATGCGGGCGGCGGTGCGCTCGTGGTCGAAGAAGCGGCGGGTGACGGCGTTCTCGACGCGGGCGCCGAGCTTGTGGGTGCTGGCGCCGGTCACCTCGGTGCGGGAGAGGCCCTCGGCGCGGTCCAGGGCGCGGCGGGTCTCGACCGGGTCCTCGCCGACGGCGATGAGGGCGGCGGAGCGCGGGGTGAGGCCGCGCGGCGGGAGCTGGAGCTCGTCGCCGGGCTCGGCGAGGGCCACGGCCTCGACCAGGCCGTCGACCTCGGAGGGGTCGGGCAGGACGACCCGGTCGATGGTGCCGTCGTACGAGGGGTAGAGGAAGCGGATCTCGCCGCTGAGCGCGCGGGTGGGGGTGAGGTCGGGGACGCGCTCGAAGGCGATCTCGGCGGCGGCGACGGCCAGGTCGATGCCGGTGGCGAGCTGGTGGACGTGCGGGATGAGGTCGCCGCCCAGGCGCCCGTTCAGCTCGATCAGGCGCGGTCCGTCGGCGCTGACGCGCAGTTCGGTGTGGGTGACGCCGTAGTCGACGCCGACGGCCCGGTGGGAGTCCTTGACCAGCTGCACGACGGCCTCGGCCCAGGGCTCGTCCTTCCAGCCGGTGACCAGGTGGCCGACCTCCTCGAAGTACGGCTGGGGGCCGAGGCGCTTGCGGGCGACGCAGACGGGGGTGACGACGCCGTCCACGACGGTGCTGTCGACGCTCAGTTCGGGGCCCTCGACGTACTCCTCGACGAGGACGGTGTCGGCGGTGCCCGCGCCCTGGAGGCGGCTGGCGGCGGCGAGCCGGTAGGCCTGGCGCAGGCCGTCGGCGTCGCGGGCCACCATGACGCCGAAGCTGCCGCCGAGGGTGCGGGGCTTGACGACGACGGGGAAGCCGATGGCCTCGGCGGCGGCCACGGCCTCGTCCTCGCCGGCGGCCGGGGCGTGGCGGACGGCCGCCATCCCGGCGGCCTCCAGGGCCTGCCGGGTGGCGTACTTGTCGCGGCAGACCTTGGCGGCGGCCGGGTCCATGGCCCGCAGGCCGAGGCGCGCGGCGACCGAGGAGACGGCGGCGAGCGACCACTCGTCCCAGGTGACGATGGCGGCCTCGGCGACCTCGCCGCGCAGGTCGGCGACGGAGGGGAAGAGCTTGTGCGCGTCCGTCGTGTCGGCGATCCGGTGGGTGTCGACGTACTTCGCCTGCCAGCTGGGCGCCTCGGGGGCGATCAGGGTGACCTCGTACCGCGCGGCGAGGGAGGCGAGCGCGTACTCCCGGTACTGACGGATGCGGCTGCCGACCAGGATGACGCGCGGGCGTTCAGTGGTCATGACGGACACGGTGTGTGTTCCTTTCCGATGCGGTGCGGGGTGGGGCAGGCGGTGCGGGTGGTGCGGGTGCGGTGCGGTTACGCGTCCAGGGGCGTGCAGGTGAGCCGGAAGCCGTTCGCGGAGGTCTCGATGGCCTCCTCCACGGCGGCGGTGGAGGGGCCGCGGAAGCGGAAGCGGGTGCCGACGTGCTCGTATCCGCTGATCGGGGGCACCCGCTGGCCGACGGGCACGTGCAGCACCGCGTACGGCTTGCGGTCCTCGGCCGGCGGCGCGGTCCAGTCGGCGCGCTCGACCAGGCAGGGCGCGGGGACGGGCAGCGGCAGGAGCAGGTAGCCGCCGACCTCGCCGGTCTTCAGGGTCGGCAGGACCGGCACCCGGCCGAGCTGGAGGTCGGCCGCCGCGGCCATCAGGTCGGCGTCGTGGACGTCCCGCCAGGTGAAGGGGATCTCGCCGCCGCCGACCCGGGCCCCGCACTCCAGGAAGACCAGGGCGGGGCCGCCGTCGGCGTCCCGGGTGACGAACGCCTCCAGGTGGAAGACCCACGGCCGGCCCCCGCCGAGGGCGGCCCCGACGGCGGCGGCGAACGGCTCCACGGCGGCGAGCAGCACCGGGTCGTCCTCCTCGACCGAGCCCAGCCAGTTGCCCTGGGTGAAGTCGGCGCAGGTGCCGCCCACGTAGCGGGAGGCGGTCCAGCTGCCGAGCCGGTCGCCCTCCCACAGGCCGTCGATGTGCAGGATCGGGGCGTCGACGTACGTCTGGGCGAGGAAGGGCTCGGCCGCGAGGTCGGCGGCCAGCTCCGGGTGCGCGTCCAGGTCGGCCGGGGAGTCGAGCCGGACCACCCCCCTGCTGGCGGTGCCCCGGTGCGGCTTGCAGACCAGCGGCCAGCCGTGGGCGCGCCCGAACTCCCGTACGGCGTCGGGGTCGGGGACGTGGGCGAGCGCCGGCACCGGGATGCCGGCGGCGGCCACCGTCGTGCACATCAGGAGCTTGTCGCGGAAGACGGCGAGCTCCTCCGGGGTCTGCCCGGCGATCCCGAACTCCTCGCGGACCAGGGCCGCCGTGTCGAGGTCGCCCTCGTTGAGGGCGAGCAGCGCCTCCGGCGGGCCGTACCGCTCGACGAGCGAGGCGAGGGCTTCGCGGACGGCGGGCAGGTCGTCGGTGAGGCCGACGGTGACGACGGCCTCGGCGCCCCCGGGGACGGAGGACCGGCCGAGCTCGGTGCTGATGTAGGTGACCCGGTGGGTGCCGTGGTCGACGTAGTCGGCGTACAGCGCGTGGGTGTCCCGCCAGCGGTGCAGGACCGTCACGTGCGGGCGGGGCCTGGTCATACGGTCGTCTCCTCCGCGTCCGCCGGGGTGTCGGCCAGCCAGGACAGGGCGGCGGCGACCATGGAGCGGACGCCGACGAGCAGGGCGGGGCCCGACTGCGGGGCGAAGGTGGGGGCGTGGTTCTGCGGGATGTCCTCGTCGAGGCGGCCGGCGGCGAACGCGGCCGTGAACACCTCCGGGTCGAGGCCGCCCCAGAACCAGTACACGGACGGCACCTGGGCCGCCGTCGCCAGGATGCCGAAGTCCTCGCTGGCCGTGGTCGGACCCATCGTCATCACGGCCCCGTCGCCGAAGGCCTTCCGGTGGGCGTCGGCGACCCGCTCGGCGGCGGCCGTGTCGTTGACCGTCATCGGCAGGTGGTAGACGGAGGTGATCTCCGGCTCGGCGGTCGCTCCGGCCGCGTCCGACTCGGCCCTGGCGAGGCGCTCGATGGAGGCGAGGACCTTGTCGCGGACGGGGGCCGAGCTGGTGCGGACGTTGATGCCGAGTTCGGCCGTGTCCGGGATGACGGCGGCCGTCGTGCCCGCGTGCAGCTTGCCGACGGTGACCACCACCGGCTCCTGGGCGGGGGTCTCGCGGGAGACGATGGTCTGGAGCCGCAGGACGAGCGAGGCGGCCATGAGGACCGGGTCCACGGCCGACTCCGGCTTGGAGCCGTGGCCGCCGCGCCCGAAGAGCTTGACGGTGATGGAGTCCGTGGCGCCCATGACGGTGCCGGGGCAGGTGGCGATGAGGCCGACGGGGCCGGGGCCGACGTGCTGGCCGAGGATGACGTCCGGCTTCGGGAAGCGCTCGAAGAGGCCGTCGTCGACCATCGACCGGGCGCCGTAGCCGCTCTCCTCGCCGGGCTGGAAGACGGCGACGACCGTGCCGTTCCAGTGGTCCGTGCGGGAGGAGAGCAGCGCGCACGCCCCGATCAGGGCGGCGACGTGCAGGTCGTGGCCGCAGGCGTGCATCACCGGGACCTCGGCGCCTGAGTCGTCGGTGGCGGTCGCGGTGCTCGCGTACGGCAGGCCCGTGGCCTCCTTCACCGGCAGGGCGTCCATGTCGGCGCGGAGCATGACCACGGGGCCCTCGCCGTTGCGCAGGACGGCGACCACGCCGGTGCGGCCCACGCCGGTGGTGATCTCCCAGCCGCCCTGTGCCGCGAGCCGCTCCGCGACGAGCGCCGCCGTCCGCTTCTCCTGGAAGGCGAGCTCGGGGTGGGCGTGCAGGTCCTTGTAGTCGGCCTCCAGGGCGGGGAACAGCGGTTCCAGCGCGTCGAGCACTGCGGTCAGGGAGTCCATGGCGTCCTCACTCGGAGACGGGGGTGTCGGGAAGGGGGTGCTCGCGTACGCCCCAGGAGGCGAGCAGCGCCGCCGCGCAGGTGATCGCCGGCCACCACGGCACCCAGCCGCCGTGGCCGGCGGAGCGCAGCCATTCGGCGAGGGCCGGGAAGGTGCCGCCGAAGAGGCTGATCGCGAGGGCGGCCGGCAGGCCGACGGCGACCGCCCGGACGGCGGGCGGGAAGAGCTGCCCCGCGAAGACGTTGCTGACGGCGAGGGGCAGGGCGAGCAGGAACAGCAGCACCACCGTGACGACCGGGACGGGCACGCGGCCCGCGACCATCCCGGCGAGCAGCGGTACGGAGCCGAGCGCGAGCCCGGCGAAGCCGGTCCGCAGGACGGGCAGGGCCCCGAACCGGTCGGCCGCCTTCCCGGCCGCGAGCATTCCGGCGAGGAGGGCCACCATGCCGAGGAGCAGGGCCCCGGAGGCCTCCTCCTTGGTGGCGGCGCCCGCGGCGGCGGCGTAGGACGGGAAGTCGACCGTGAGGAAGTAGAAGACGGTGGTGGCGCCGGAGGTGATGGCGAACACGACGGAGAGCGGCCCGAGGTGGGCCCGCAGCACGGGCCAGGGGCTCGCGCCGCCGCGCGTGCGCTTCCGGGTGCGGGCGTCCTCGGCGAAGACCTCGCTCTCGGCCGCGCCGCGCCGGATCCACAGGGCCGTCAGGCCGAGCAGCGCGCCGAAGACGAAGGCGAGGCGCCAGGCGCCGTCCTCGACGCCCGCCTCCCCGAACACGCCGAGGAGGACGCTGAGCACGATGAACGACAGGGCGCTGCCGAGGACCACGCCGCCGTAGGAGACGGCGCTGTAGAAGTACCGGTGGCGGCCGGGTGCCGTCTCGGTGACGTACGCGGCGGCGGTCGGGTTCTCGGCCCCGACGGACAGGCCCTGGACGAGCCGGGCGGCGACCACGAGGAGCGGGGCCGCGAGCCCGATCGAGGCGTGGCCGGGAACGATCGCGAGGAGCAGCGATCCGGCCGCGATCAGGCCGACGGTGAGGGTCAGTCCGAAGCGGCGTCCCCGGGTGTCGGTGAGCCGCCCGATGACGACGCTGCCGAGCGGCCGTACCAGGAAGCCGAGCGCGAAGCCGAGGTACGCGGCGATCAGCCGGGCGGTGGGCGAGGACCCGGGGAACAGCTGCTCGGCGAAGTACGGCGCGAGCACGCCGTAGATCGTCCAGTCGTACGCCTCCACGACGGACCCGACACTGGCGGCGAGCAGCTCGCGACGGGGCTTGCGGGCCGGAGCCTTGCCGGCCGGGGTGGCGGGGGCGGGGGCCTTGTCGGCCGGCGCCCCGGGCCCGGAGGCCACCGGCCCGGCGGAGCCCGGGGCCTCCGGGGTCGTCGTTCCGGCCGGAGGCACCGCCCCCGTGCCTATCTCGGAGGTGCTCATCCGGTCACCCCGTAGACCCGGACGCCGGTCCCGTCGCCGTGGTCGGCCGGGTGCGGGACCGCGTGGAGGCGGGTGTCGGCGGCCGGGAGGTCCGGGAGGCCGGTGAGGCCCGTGAGGGCGGGGAGGCCGGCTTCGGCGAGGGCCTTGGCCGCGGGGCCGTCGCGCTCGACGCTGTCGGTGGCGACCAGGGCGGCGCCGCGCTCGGCGAGGAGCGCGACGGCGTCCGGGGTCAGGTAGGGGCCGTCCGGGCGGCCGGTGTGGACGACGACGGCGTGCCCGGCCGGCTCGAAGGGCGCGAGCGCGAGCCGGTCGGCGACCGGCTCGTCCGTGCCCGCGAGCCGGACCAGGACGACGGGCAGGTCGACCAGGCCCTCGATGCCCCCGGGCGCCCCGGCGGGCCGGTCCAGGCGGGTGCCGGGGCCGGTCAGGTCGACCGTGCGGCGGACGGGGGCGCCGTCCGCCGCCCCGGTGTTGCGCGAGCCCTTGTGCGGCTCCCGGATCAGCTCCTTGCGGCTGATGGTCGTACCGCCGACCATCAGCAGCCCCAGGTGCCGCACGAGGAGTTCGCCCAGCTCGGCGTCGTCGATGTCGTCGCCGGGGATGTCGAGGCGGAAGCCCTCGGTCCGCAGCGAACCGCCGTTGCTGAAGACCACCTCGGCGTCGAAGTCGACCCGCCACTGCCCGGCACCGGTTGCCGTCGTCATGTGCTTCGTTCCTTCACGTCGTCGCGTTGTTCGCGTGGTGCCCCGCGTCCCGGGAGCGGGCCCTCGGGCGCCCTCTCAGGCGCAGTCGATGAGGGCCTTCTCCAGGGCGCCGACCACTTCGTGGATCTCTTCCTCCGTGATGGTGAGGGGCGGAAGGAGCCGGAGCACGGCGCCGTGCCGACCGCCGCTCTCCAGAAGGAGTCCGTGTTCCAGGCAGGCCTTCTTGACGCGGCGGGCGCGGTCGCCGTCGGCGGGCCGGGCGCCCAGGGCGTCGGCCTCGCCGTCCGGGTCGACGAGCTCGACGCCCCACATCAGGCCCCTGCCGCGGACGTCGCCGATCTCCGGACGGGACCGGGCGAGGCGCCGCAGCAGGCCGCCGAGCAACTCTCCCTTGACGGCGGCCTTCTCCACGAGTCCTTCTTCGGCCAAGACCTCCAGGGCGGCGGCGCCCGCCACCAGGGCGATCTGGTTGCCGCGGAAGGTGCCCGCGTGGGCGCCGGGCAGCCAGGCGTCGTACTTGCCGTGGTAGAGCATCAGGGCGAGCGGGAAGCCGCCGCCGACCGCCTTGGAGACGAGGACGGCGTCGGGCTCGATGCCGGACTCCTCGAAGGCCCACATGGTGCCGGTGCGGCCCCAGCCGGCCTGGATCTCGTCCAGGACGAGCGGGATGTCGAGCCGGGCGGTGATCTCGCGCAGTCCGCGCAGCCACTCGGGGGGCGCGGCGATCACGCCGCCCTCGCCCTGCACGGCCTCCACGAAGACGGCGGCGGGCTTGGTGATGCCGCTCTCGGGGTCGGTGAGCAGCCGTTCGATGTAGGTGAGGCCGACCCGGACGCCCTGGTCGCCGCCGAGGCCGAAGGGGCAGCGGTAGTCGTAGGGGTAGGGCAGGTGGTGCACGTCCGGCATGAGCGAGGGCACCGGTTCCTTGGCGCCCAGGTTGCCGGTGAGGGCCAGCGAGCCGGCCGTCATGCCGTGGTAGGCGCCGTGGAAGGAGAGGACCGTGCGGCGGCCGGTGGCGGTCTTGAAGAGCTTGATCGCGGCCTCGGTGGCGTCGGCCCCGGCGGGTCCGCAGAACTGGGTGCGGAAGGTGTCGGCCATCGTGCCGGGCAGGTTCTCGTAGAGCGCCGACAGGAAGGCGTACTTGGCGGGGGTGGTCAGGTCGAGGGCCTGCTGCACCTGGCCGGATTCCAGGTACTCGCGGACCCGGCGGAGCACCTCGGGGTGGTTGTGGCCGAGGGCGAGGGTGCCGGCGGCGGCCAGGCAGTCGATGTACTCGGTGCCGTGGCCGTCGCGGACGCGGGCGCCGAGCCCGTCCTGGAGGACCTGGCCGAAAGCGGTGGCGTAGGTGCGGGCGCCGGATTCGCGGGCCCGGACGTACGCGTAGATCTCGTCCGGTGTGGGGGCGGTCGTGCGGGTGGTCACGTCATCACTTCCCAGGGGATGTACGGGCGTCCGCGACCATGACCTGGCCGAGGGCGATGCCCCCGTCGTTGGTCGGGACCTGTCGGTGGACGTAGGTGTCGAAACCGTCGGCGGTCAGCCCGGTCAGACAGTTGAGCAGCAGGAACTCGTTGAGGAACACGCCGCCGGAGAGCACGACCTGCCGCACGCCGGTCTCCTCGCGGAAGGCCCGGCAGCGGTCGCGGACCATCTCCACGACGGCGGTGTGGAAGCGGCGGCTGATCCGGTCGGCGGGCAGTCCGGCCGCGAGGTCGCCGGCCATGGCCCGGATCACGGGCCGGGGGTCGACCTCGACGGGACCGTCCGCGTCGGGCGCGCCGGCGCCGAAGCGGTAGGCGGCCTCCGGGGCGGAGTCGCGGGCGAGCAGGCCCTCCAGCTCGATCGGCCCCTGGGCCTCGTACTCGGCCCGGGAGCAGACCCCGGCGAGCGCGGCGGCGCCGTCGAAGAGGCGGCCCATGCTGGAGGTGGCCGGGGAGTTGATGCCCCGGGCGGCCATGGTGGCGTACACGTGCCGCTGCTGCTCGTCGAGTTCGGCGAGGGCGGGGAAGGCGGCGACGGCCTTCTCCCGGTCGCCGTCGAAGGCGTCGAGGGCGAGGGCGTAGCCGGTGCGGACGGGTTCGCGGACGGCCTGGTCGCCGCCGATCAGGGGCAGGCGGCGCAGGTGGCCGACGCGCCGGTAGGCGGCGTAGTCGCCGAGCAGGAACTCGCCGCCCCAGACGGTGCCGTCCTCGCCGTAGCCGAAGCCGTCGAAGATCACGCCGAGGGTGGTGCCGGTGACGTGGTTCTCGGCCATGCAGGAGGCCATGTGGGCGTGGTGGTGCTGGACCTCGACGACGGTCCGGCCGGCGCCGTCTCCTTCTCCGTCGCCGTCGAGCGCCGCCCGGGTGGAGCGGAACTGCGGGTGCAGGTCGTGCGCGGTCAGGCGCGGCTCCAGGGCGTAGAGCCGGGCGAGGTGGCGGGCGGTGCGCCGGTGGGAGGCGAAGGTCTCGTCGTTCTTGAGGTCCCCGATGTGCTGGCTGAGGAAGACCTTGCTGCCGTGCGACAGGGCGACCGTGGTCTTCAGCTCGGCGCCGAGGGCGACGGCGGGCGCCACCTCCCGGCCGACGTCCACGGGGTACGGGGCGTAGCCGCGGGCCCGGCGGATGAACTGGAGCAGCGGGGCGTCCAGTTCGTCGTGGACGGAGAGCCGGACGACGGAGTCGTCGACGCGGATCTCGATGTCGCGGTCGTGGTAGAGGATGACGTCCGCGATCTCGAAGAGCTGCTCCAGGGCCTCTTCGTTGCGGTACGCGATGGGGTAGCCGGAGATGTTGCCGCTGGTCATCACCAGTGCTTCCAGGCCGGGTTCGTCCAGGAGCAGGTGGTGGTGGGGCGCCGAGGGCAGCATGATCCCGAGGTTGGGGTTGCAGGGCGCGACCGACTCGGGCAGGGCGTCGGGCTGTTTGCGGGCGAGTAGGATGGGGCGGGCCGGGGAGCGCAGGACGTCGATCTCGTCCTCGGAGAGGACGGCGAGGCGCTGGGCGGTGGCCAGGTCGCGGACCATCACCGCGAAGGGCTTGGAGTCGCGGCGCTTGCGGCGGCGCAGCAGGGCCACGGCCTCCGGCTGGGTGGCGTCCACGGCGAGGTGGAAGCCGCCGACGCTCTTGACGGCGACGATCCCGCCGTCGGCGAGGACCTCGGCGGCGCCGCGCAGGGCGGTGTCGCCCTCGGTGGTGCGCCCTTCCCGGTCGGTGAGCAGGAGCCGGGGCCCGCAGTCGGGGCAGGCGTTGGGCTGGGCGTGGTAGCGCCGGTCGAGCGGGTCCTCGTACTCGGCCTTGCAGGCCGCGCACATGGTGAAGGACGCCATGGTGGTGGCCGGCCGGTCGTAGGGCAGGTCCTGGATGATGGAGTAGCGCGGCCCGCAGTTGGTGCAGTTGATGAACGGGTAGCGGTGGCGCCGGTCGTTCGGGTCCCGCAGTTCGCCCTGGCAGTCGCCGCAGACGTGGGTGTCGGCGGGGAGCAGGGCGGTGCGGGCGCCGGAGTGTTCGCTGTGGACGATGGTGAAGGGGCCCGCGGGCACGCTGCCCGCGGGGAGCCCCCGGGTCACCACGACACCGTCGACGCGGGCGAGTTCGGGCGCGCGGTCCTTGAGACCGGCGGCGAACTCGGCCAGGGCGGCGTCCGGTCCGGACGCCTCCACGAGGACGCCCTCGGGGTCGTTGCGGACCCAGCCGGAGAGGCCCAGTTCACGGGCCAGCTTGTAGACGAACGGCCGGTAGCCGACGCCCTGCACCACCCCGGTGACCCGCAGCCGCCACTCCTCGGTGGCCGGCGGGGAGGTCGCGGTGTCCGGTGGAGACGTCACGGTGCTCATGGTGATCCCCCTCGTTTCCTGGGTCGGGTCCTCAGCAGAGCCGGGGCAGTTCGGCCCCGAGGAGTTCTTCCAGCTGCGTCTCCCGGCCGTCGGCGTCCCGCAGCAGCACCAGGGCCTCGGTGTCCTCGGAGATCTCGCCGATGGTGACGGCGTGCTCGCCGTACGGGAGCGAGCGCAGCGCCGCCAGGACGTCCGCCTCGGCGGCGGGGTCGACGAAGACGGCGAGGCAGCCCTCGTTGGCGCAGTGCAGCGGGTTGATGCCGAGCATGTCGGCCGCCATGGCGGTCTCGTGCTGGATCGGCAGGCTGGGGGTGTCGACCCGCACGGTGCGGCCGAGCTTCCCGGCGTACTCGTGGAGGACGGCGGTCAGTCCGCCGCGGGTGACGTCGCGCATCGAGCGGACGGCGCCGGCCGGCACCCGGCTGAGGACCCCGTCGATGAGGTTGTTCAGCGGGGCGCAGTCGCTGTCGACGCGCTGCTCGAAGCCGAGGCCCTCGCGGATGGAGAGCAGGTGGACGGTGTGGTTGCCGATGGGGCCGCTGAGGATGACCTTGTCGCCGGGGCGCACGTCGGTCATGGAGAGCGGCTCGCGCTCGAAGACGCCGACGCCCGCGGTGTTGAGGTAGAGCTGATCGGCCTCGCCCTTGCGGACCACCTTGGTGTCGCCGCCGACGATCTGCACGCCGGCCTCGCGGGCCGTCTCGCGGATCGACACGAGGACCTGCTTGAGGCGGTCGATCGGCAGGCCGGTCTCCAGGATCAGGCCCAGGGTGAGGTACTTGGGGCGGGATCCGGCCACGGCGAGGTCGTTGACCGTGCCGCAGACGGCGATCTTGCCGATGTCGCCGTTGCCGAAGAACGGCGGGTCGACGACGAAGGAGTCCGTCGTCATGGCGATGCGCCCGGTCTCGACCGGGAGGATCGCGCTGTCCTCCATGATGCCGACGTAGACGTCGCCGAGGGTCTCGGCGATCAGCTGGACGAGTTCCTGGCTCAGCTTCGCCCCGGTGCCGTGGTCGAGGAGGATCTCGTCACTGCTGCCGGCCGTGCTCGCGGTCATGGCTGCTCCTGGGTCGGGGAGGGTCGCGGTCACGGGGTCTTGATGTTCTTGCGGGGCAGGGTGCCCTCGGCGTCGAGGACGCTGATGACCTCGGCGGAGTCGGAGACGGTGGCGCAGTAGCCGTCCAGCCACTCCAGGGCGCGGTCCTTGTCCTCCTGGCGGGCGGAGACGACGCAGTCGGAGGGGACCCAGATGTTGTAGCCGCGGAAGAAGGCGTCGGCGGCGGTGGTCTGGACGCAGATCTGGGTCTGCATCCCGGTGATGAGGACGGTGTCGACGCCGAGGGCCTGGAGGCGCTCGTGCAGGTCCGTCTCGTAGAAGCCGGAGTCCTTGCTCTTCTCCATGACGACGTCCTCGGGGGCGAGGAACTCCTCCAGGACCTCGGCGCCGCGGGTGCCGCGCTGGACCGGGAGGTGGCCGTCGTAGCGCTCGGCGTTCGGGTCGTCGGGGTCGTTGACGAGCTGGAGGTGGAAGACGTGGTGGCCGCGGCGGCGGATCTCGTCGAGGAAGCCGGTGAAGTGCGGGGTGGCGGCGGCGACGGCCGCGACGCGCTCGGGGTTCTTCTCCACGAGCTCGTACTGGAGGTCATTGGTGAGGACGGCGATCTTGGACATGGGTGTGCCCTTCGGTGAGGCCGTGCGGGTGTGGGCGCCGGGCGCGCGGAAGGGCGCGCCGGCGGGATGCTCCGGGACGTGCGGCGACGCGCCGGCCCGCGGGACGCGGGCGGGTCCGGGAGGGAGTGAAGGCCGTACGCGCCCGGGGATGCGGGGCGGGTACGGGACCCGTACGGGGATGTGCGGTCGTACGGGGCCGTGCGGTGGTACGGGGCCGTGCGGGTCCGTACGGTCGTACGGGTCCGTACGGGATCGTGCGGGTCGTACAGGATCGTGCAGATCCATACGGGATCGTGCGGGTCCGTACGGGATCGCGGCGAGAGGGTCAGCCCGCGAGGGCGGCGCTCTCCTGCGGCTCGTGCAGCCAGGTGCCGGTGGCCTCGAAGTGGGCCAGGACGTCGGCGATCCGCGCGTACAGGTAGTGGCCGGTGACGGCCTCGCGCCCGTCGAGGCGGGCGTAGTCGGGCAGCCGCCCGTACTCGCGGAAGCCGAGCCGCTCCCAGAGGCCGACGGGGCCGTCGCTGCGGACTTCGAGGGTGATGACCTCACAGCCCATGTCGCGCGCCTTGTGCAGGGCCTCGGACCAGCCCTCCAGGAGGAACTGGCCCCGGCGGTCGGGGGCGATGACGCACCGTCGCATGTCGACGATGTGGCGGCGGGCCGGCAGCGGGGCCCGGGCGAGGGTGACCATGCCGACGATCCGGTCGTCCTCCTCGTCGCGGACCGCGAGGACGTCGATCGCGCCCTTGCGCAGGTCGGCGTCGAAGGCCCGCATCAGCGTCAGGCCCTTCTCGGGGCCGACGGGCTCGTAGAAGCCGAGGGTCTGCTCCTTGACCGCGACGGCGTCCATCAGCTCGATCATTTCGCGCATGTCCTTCTCGGACAGTTCGCGCGGCCATTCGTATCGCATGGGTCTTCCCGTGGGTTTGCCGGACGGTGGGCAGCCCGCAGGGACACCGGACACCGCCGCCCGCACCGCCCGGCGCCGCGGCGGGCGGCGTGGGGCGGGGTCGTGGGTGCGCGGTGTCCGGTGTCGCCAGGGGGGTGTTCGGGTGCCGGGCGGGTCCGCGGCGCGCTCCGGGGCGGCGACGCCCCGGAGCCCCGGACCCGGAGCGTCAGACCGCGGCGACCCGAGCCTGCAGGTTGGTCTGCACCGCGGCGCCGGGCGAGACCTGCGTCAGCTGCGACGGGTCGGACCCGAGGCCCAGGACCGTGGCGGCGTAGACCTCGACGAAGTACGACACGAAGAGGGAGTTGATCTTCGTGAGGTGCTCGACGAAGCGCTCCTCGTCGTCCTCGTCCTTGATCACGCGCATGATCATGTTCCAGACCATGTCGACGTGGTCGTCGTCCTCGTCGAGCGCGAGGTGGGCACGGGCGCCCTTGGTGTTGTTGGCGCCGACGTGCTGCTCCATGATGTCGAGCCAGTCGGGCTGGGTCTTGCCCGCGATGTACTCGAGGTAGAAGCCGCTGATCATCGAGGCGAGCGGGCCCTCGGTGGCGAGCGTGTAGTAGAAGTAGCCGTTGAGCAGCTCGGTGGCGAAGGTCGGACGGATCGCGTAGATCTCCTCGTCCGTCATCCCGACCTTGTGCAGGTCGCCGGCGAACATGCGGTCGTGCCGGCCCTCCTCGGCTCCGTACAGGCCCCACTCCTTGGAGAGCTGCGGGTCGCGGGTGGCCCAGTAGTTGGCGACCAGCGGGTCCACGGCGCGCTTGAGACCGATCCGGATCATGGTCTCCACGTTGTGGCGCTTGTAGAGGTCCATGTCGAACTTGTTCGCGTCGAGCATCCCCTCCGCGCCCTTGCTCTTCTCGTAGAAGTCACGCTCGAACTTCAGGAGGAGCTCGTCCACGCGCTTGCGGAACTCGGGGCGCTGGAGGCTGGAGTACGTGTTGTACGACTTGCTACGAGGCATGGTCATCCCCACCCGAGGTCGTTGATCACTTTGCTCTGGCCGGATCCGGCGAGGAATGCGCGCTCTTCCTGAGTGCCGGTTCCCTGGACGAGAAGGAAGGACAGAGCCGCGGAAGCCGTGATGGCGAGAAGGTTTCTCGCTGCACGTGCCATGGAAAACCCCTACCTTTCGGACGAGCGTTGAGGTCGTCAGCGCTTCGCTCATCCTCCGGCGGAAAGCCGTTTCTAGACCAGTCCCCTCTGGGATCATGTTGCCCCTGGCGGAAACATGACAGGGGGATACATTGAATGAAACCGGCAGAAGCGGTGCGATTAACCCGCCACCGCTCCACGAATCGGCGGACCGTTTGTACCGCTTCGTATCGGAATCGCCCAGGTGCACCGTCGAAACCGCGGCGGAGGCGCTCGGGATGGACCGGGGGGAGACCGACGAGGCGGTCCGGGACCTGCGCGAACTGGGGCTGCTGAGCACCGGGGGCGCCGGCACCGGCGCGGAGCCCCTGGTCCCGCATCCCGTGGACTTCGCCCGCGTGAAGGTCCTCAATCCGCTCCAGCGGGAGCTGAACCGCACCCAGGCGCTCGTCGACGAGCTCCGGAGCGGCCTGGACCAGCTCGAACTGCGCACTCCGCGCGCCCAGCACGCCCACTGCTCGCTGGAGGTCGTCCACGAGCTGTCCGACGTGCGCCGGCTGATCACCGGCTTCGCGGACGAGTGCCGCGAGGAGGCGCTCTCCTCGCAGCCCGGCGGTGCCCGCGTGGAGGAGGTCCTCGCCGACAGTATGGACCGCACGACCAGACTGCTGGGCCGCGGGGTCAGGATGCGGACGCTCTACCAGCACACGGCGCGCTTCAACCCCGCGACCCTCTCGTACGTCGACCTGGTGACCCCCCTCGGCGCCCAGGTGCGTACCCTCGCGGGCGGTTTTCCGCGTTGCATCATCTTCGACCGCAAGATCGGCATCCTGCCGCTCCTCGACGATTCGAAAGGCGCCGTGATCGTACGGGACCCGCAGGTTGTCGCTTTTGTGGCGGAGGCCTTCGACCGGGCCTGGACTGCGGCTTCCGACCTCTCGCCCGAAGAACGCAGGGCCGATCGGGTCGCGGCCACGTCCGAGATTCAGCACGCCATTATCTCGCTGCTCACCCAGGGGGAATCGGACAAACGAATAGCCCAGGTCGTCGGAATTTCCCTGCGGAATTGCCAGCGGCACATCTCCCACATCATGAAAAGCATCGGCGCCCGCAACCGGCTCCACGCCGGTTACCTGCTGAGCAAGGAGCCGTTCAGCGGCCACTAGGCAGGCCGCCGCTGGGCAGCGGGTCCTGGGGAGCCGTTTCCCGTTCCGCGGGCGTCACCGCCGGCGGGGCGGGGGGCGGCGATCCCCGCCAGAGCGACGTCAGCGCCACGCCGCCGACGAGCAGCGCCGCCGCGCACCAGCGCAGTCCGCTGATGCCCTCGCCCAGGAACAGCGCGGCCGACGACATCCCGAAGACCGGCACGAGGAGCGAGAAGGGCGCCACCGAGGAGGCCGGGTAGCGGCGCAGCAGCCAGCCCCACGCGCCGAAGCCGAAGATGGTGGTGATCCAGGCGACGTAGACGATGACGCCGAGGCCCGTCCAGTCGAGGCCGCGCAGCGCGGCGAGGTCCCGCTCGGGGCCCTCCACGAGGAGCGAGAGGGCGAGCAGCGGCAGGACCGGCACGGTGCTGACCCAGACCATGAAGTTGAGCGCGTCGGGCGGGGAGGCCTTGCGGGTCAGGACGTTGGAGACGCCCCAGCAGACCGCCGCGCCGATCACCAGGAGGAAGCCGATCAGGGGGCCCGAGGTGCCCTCGTCGACCGCCGCGACCGCGATGCCCGCGAGGGCGATCGCCATGCCGGCCACCTTGACCCGGCCCGGCCGCTCCCCGAGGGCCACGAAGGCGAACAGGGCCGTGAAGACCGCCTGGATCTGGAGGATCAGCGAGGAGAGCCCGGCAGGCGCCCCCAGGTCCATGCCGATGAAGAGCAGGCTGAACTTGGCCACGCCCAGGACGAGGCCGACGGCCAGGATCCACTTCCAGGCCACCTTCGGGCGGCCGACGAGGAAGACGGCGGGCAGGGCGGCGGCGAGGAACCGGAGGGCCGAGAAGAGCAGCGGCGGGAAGTGGCCGAGGCCGATCTCGATGACGACGAAGTTGACTCCCCAGACAGCGGCGACCAGCGCTGCCAGGGCGATGTGTGCGGGGCGCATGGTCCGAGGATCCCCTCGGCGACCGTGTAGCACCAGCACGGATCGCTACATGATTGGATGTAGTGACGCTACATTCCGCGCTCCTCCGCAGCCTCCGAGGTGGTCACCGTGCTGGACATCGGCCGTCTTCGCGCCCTGCACGCCGTCTCCGTCCACAAGACGGTGGGCGCCGCCGCCGAGGCCCTGGGGTACACCCCCTCCGCGGTCTCCCAGCAGATCACCAAGCTGGAGCGGGAGACCGGCACCACCCTGCTCGAACGGCAGGGCCGGGGCATCCGGCTCACCGACGAGGCCCACCAGCTGGCGGCCACCACCAGCCGGCTCCTCGCCCTGATGGAGGAGGCGGAGGTGCGTCTGGAGGAGCGGCGCGGCAAGCCCTCCGGGCGGCTGGCGATCGGCTGCTTCCCGAGCGCGGCGCGCGGTCTGATGCCCCGGGCGCTCGCGGAGCTGACCCGGCTCCACCCCGACCTGGACCTCCGGCTCTCGGAGGTGGACACGCACCTGTCGGTCGACCTGGTGGCGCGGGGCGTGATCGACCTGGCCGTGGCGCACGACTGGGACATCGCGCCGCTGCCGGCCCCGCCGGGGGTCGAGCAGGCGGTCGTCGGCGACGACCTGTGCGACATCCTCGTCCCCCGGGACCATCCGCTGGCGGCGCGGGAGTCGGTGCGCCGGGAGGAGCTGGCGGGCGAGCGGTGGATCTCGCAGCCGCCGGGATCGGTCTGCCACGACTGGCTCGTACGGACGCTGCGGGCGACCGGGTACGAGCCGCTGATCGTCCATCAGGCGGGCGAGAACCACACCCAGGTGGCGCTCGTGGCGGCCGGCCTGGGCATCGCCCTGGTCCCCCGCCTGGGGCGCGGGGCGCTGCCGCCGGGCGTGACGCCGATCCGCCTGGACCCGATGCCGAAGCGCCGCCTGCACGCCATGTGGCGCACGGGCGCGGCCCGCCGCCCCGCGATCCGCGAAACGGTCCGCACCCTCCAGGACCTCTGGCCGGCGATAGCGTCCTCGGTCTGACGCGCCCCGCCACCGGGGCTCCGGCCCGCCCGGACGCAGGCCCACCACGGGGCGACCCGCACCTCCACCCGGCCCGGGGCGGTCCGGCCCCGTCACCGGGAGGCCCCGGCCCACCGGCCGGCTCCCGCCCGCCCCGGCGCAGCCCCGCCACGAGACGACCCGCACCTCCCCCGCCCCCACCACCGGCCGGTCCCGCCCTCACCACCGGCCGGCCCCGCCCCCACCACCGGCCGGTCCCGCCCCCTCCGCCGGGCGGCTCCCGTACCGCCCTACCACCCGGCGAC
The DNA here is from genome assembly GCF_044754545.1 of Streptomyces sp. NPDC093071. Lineage (NCBI taxonomy): Bacteria > Bacillati > Actinomycetota > Actinomycetes > Kitasatosporales > Streptomycetaceae > Streptomyces > Streptomyces sp. NPDC093071. Next base: position 1,015,776 of record NZ_JBIVPH010000003.1, read on the forward strand.
CCGCACACCCCCAGGTCCGACCCCCCGGCCGGCTCCCGCGCAGCCCCCGCCACGAGGCACCCCGCAACACCCCCGGACCGGCCACCCCGGGCCCCCACGAACAGCCCGCCGCCAGGAGCCCCGCACCCCCCACTCAGGCCCGCCGCCAGGCGATTCCCGCGCGGGTCCTTGACCTGGCAGTTACTTTCCGGCTATCCGTGACTCCTTGGAAGTTTCCTTCAACCCCGCACGGCCGGAAGGAGCACCAGTGCACCACCGCGCCCCCGCACCCGCCTCCGCTCCCACCCCCTCCCCCACCCCCTCCCGCCGCGCCCTCCTCGCGGTGACCGCCGCCGCCGCGGCCGCCGCCGTCACCGGGGCGAGCGCCCCCGCGCTGGCCGCGCCCGAGCGGTACGACGACCGGCGGCTCCGGCGGATCGTCGACCGGATGTCCCTGGAGGAGAAGGTCGGCCAGCTCTTCGTGATGCGGGTGTACGGGCACTCCGCGACCGCCCCGGACCAGGCCGACGTCGACGCCAACCTCGCCGAGATCGGGGTCCGCACCGCCGCCGAGCTGGTCGCCCGCTACCACGTCGGCGGGATCATCTACTTCTCCTGGGCCCACAACACCCGCGACCCGTACCAGATCGCCGACCTCTCCAACGGCATCCAGCAGGCCGCCCTCGCGCGGCCCACCCCGGTCCCGGTGCTCATCTCCACCGACCAGGAGCACGGCATCGTCTGCCGGGTGGGCGAGCCCGCGACCCTGCTGCCCGGCGCGATGGCCCTCGGCGCCGGCCGCTCGCACGCCGACGCCCGCCGGGCCGCGCGGATCGCGGGCGACGAACTCGCCGCGATGGGCATCCGGCAGAACTACGCCCCGGTCGCCGACGTGAACGTCAACCCGGCCAACCCGGTCATCGGCGTCCGCTCCTTCGGCTCCGACCCGCACGCGGTCGCCGGTCTCGTCGCCGCCCAGGTCCAGGGCTACCAGCGGGCCGGGGTCGCGGCCACCGCCAAGCACTTCCCCGGCCACGGCGACACCGCCGTCGACAGCCACTACGGCCTGCCGACGATCACCCACACCCGGGAGCAGTGGGAGGAGCTGGACGCCCCGCCGTTCCGGGCCGCGATCGAGACCGGCATCGACTCGATCATGACTGCCCACATCGTGGTCCCCGCGCTCGACCCGAGCGGGGACCCGGCGACCCTCTCCCGGCCCATCCTCACCGGCATCCTGCGCGAACGGCTCGGCTACGACGGCGTGGTGGTCACCGACGCGCTCGGCATGGAGGGCGTGCGCACCAAGTACGGCGACGAGCGCGTCCCGGTCCTCGCACTCAAGGCCGGGGTGGACCAGCTGCTCAACCCGCCCAAGCTCGACGTCGCCTGGAACGCGGTCCTGAAGGCCGTCCGCGACGGCGAGCTGACTGAGGCCCGGCTCGACGAATCGATCCTGCGCATCCTGCGCCTGAAGGCGAAGCTGGGCCTGTTCCGGCAGCCGTACGTGACCCGGGCGCGCGTCGAGCGGGTGGTCGGCGCGAAGGCCCACCTCGCGCAGGCCGACCGGATCGCCGAGACGACCATCACCCTGCTCCTCAACGAGGGCGGCCTCCTGCCGCTGCGCCCCGCGCGCCACCGCTCGGTCCTGGTCGTCGGCGCCGATCCGGCCTCCCCGTCCGGCACCACCGGGCCGCCCACCGCCACCCTGACGGAGGCCCTGCGGGAGCTGGGGTTCACCGCGACGGCGCTCCCCACCGGGACCGCCCCGACCACCACGAGGATCGACGAGGCGGTGGCGGCCGCGGCCGGCAAGGACGTGGTGGTCGTGGGCACGTACAACGTCACCGCGACCAGCACCCAGCGCACGCTGGTGGCGCGGCTCGCGGCGACCGGGGTGCCCGTCGTGACGGTCGCCGTCCGCAACCCGTACGACATCGCGCACCTGACGGGCCAGCGGGCGACCCTCGCCGCGTACTCCTGGACCGACGTCGAACTCCGGGCCGCCGTCCGGGTCCTGGCCGGGCGGGCGAAGCCCCGGGGCCGGCTCCCGGTGCCGGTGCAGAGCGCCGACGACCCGGCCCGGGTGCTGTATCCGGTCGGATACGGCCTCTCGTACCGCTAGCGGACGAAAAGCGGGGGCGCACCCGGCCGGGTGCGCCCCCGCTTCACGCGGAAGGGGTCACGGCCGCAGGCCGTGCTCCCGGGTCGCCTCCTCGTCGACCGCCTTGTCGAGGCGGGCGTCGAAGCGGGCGAGCGGCTGCGCCGCCCGCTCGGCCGGGGCGGGGACGCCGGCCCAGGCGAGGATGCGGGCGGTGGCCTTCTTGCGCTCGGCCTCGACCAGGCCCTCCACGTTCGCGCCGTGGTTGGCGCCCGGGGCCACGTACACGTAGCTGTCGCGCGCGTTCTTGCCCAGGCGGAACTTCTCGGAGCCCCACGGGTCGTTGCCGCCGTAGACGAACAGCATCTGGCGCGCGTTGTTGCGGACCCAGGAGTCCACGTCCTTCATGGCGCGCGGGTCGAACTTCATCGGGATCTCGCGCGGCACGAAGTTCCGCGCGGGCTGGTAGCCGTAGCGGCTCAGGCCCTTGAGGTGCGGCTGCTTGATGAAGGGCGCGCCGAGCTGGGTGGCCGCCTGGTAGTAGTACGGCGTGTACGGCTCCAGGCCCTGGTCGGTGTAGGCGGACCAGCCGGAGTAGGCGTCGATCGTGTCGTAGACCTCCTCGTCGGTCGCCGTCTTCGCCACCGGGATCTGGTCGCAGACGTCCTGGCCGTAGTACTGCCAGAAGCCCCACACGAAGTCGAGGACGACGGCCTCGTAGGCCTTGTCGAGCGTGCCGACGGTGTTGAAGGTGGCGCCCTGCGACTCGGCCCACGCCTTGTACTTGGCCTGGAGGGGCGCGCGCCGGACGAGGGCCTCGCGCTGGAGGTCGTTCAGGCGGTCGCGGCACTCCTTGGTGCCGACGGTCGCGAAGAAGCGGTCGTAGGCCGAGTCCTCGTCGTTCACCACGTCGTTCGGGGCGACGTAGGCGACGACGCCGTCCATGTCGCGCGGGTAGAAGCGCTCGTAGTACGTGGCGGTCATGCCGCCCTTGGAGGCGCCGGTGGAGAGCCACTTCTTGCCGTAGATCTTCTTGAGGGCGGTGAAGATCCGGTGCTGGTCGCTGGCGGCCTGCCAGATGTTCAGCTTCGACCAGTCGGCCGGCTGCGGCCGGGACGGGGTGAAGAAGCGGTACTCCATGGAGATCTGGTTGCCGTCGACGATCCGGGTCGGCTCGGCCCGGCTCGGCGTGGTGCTCAGGCCGTAGCCGCTGGTGCGGAAGACGGTGGGACGGTCCGTGTCCTTGTGGAGGACCGAGATCCGCTGCTGGAACGTGCCCTTCCACGGGCGCGCGTGGTCGATCGGCTGTTCGTAGTTCAGGACGAAGAAGCGGTAGCCGGCGTACGGCTTCTCCTCGATCAGGGTCATCCCGGGGATCGCCAGGATGCGGTCCTTGATGTCCTTGGCGGCGGCCTTGTCGGCGGCCGCGTTCCGCGCGTCGATGACGGCCGCGCTGTCGGTGTCCGTGTCCGCGGCGGTAGCCACGCCGGTCGAGCCCACGGTGCCTATGAGCACCGAGAGCGACAGCAGCAGCCTGAGCGACTTGCGCATACACCCTCCCCATGATTCACAACGGTGTCGCGAACCTAGCGGGGGCAACGTGTGGACCGCCAGACCCAGTTGGTCCTTACTCGTGAACTTTCCTGTGCTTCAGCACAGGATCCACCCCGTGGACGTCCCCCTTCCGGCCACCGAACCCGCCGCCCGGACGCAGCGGTTGAGGGCGTGGACGGTGAGGGGGCCGGTCTGGCGGTCGAACCGGCCGGACTTGACCGCGGGGCGGCCGCCGCGCGGCTGGAGCGAGACGGACATGGGCCGGCGGGGCCCGGTGGCCTTGCCGACGGTGATCGCGCAGACGTACTGCCGGGTCCGGTAGAGGCGCAGTTCCCCGGTGGGGAAGGCGAGCGTCCGGGTGGGCCGCCCCTGGCAGACGGAGACGGCGTCGGCGGTGCCGGCGCCCGGGCCTCCGGGGAAGGGCAGCAGGAGCAGCGCGAGGGCGGTGAGGCACGGCACGAGGACACGGGCGAGCGCCCGCCGCCCGCGCCGTGCGGCCGGCGTGTCGTCCGTGGCCATGCGGCCCCCTCCCGGGTGAAGCTCCGTACGGGTGTACGGGTCTACGACGCGCCGGGGGCCCGAACGGTTGCCTCCGCCCCGGCTCAGGCCTCCACCCGCGCCGGCTCCGCCTCCCCCACGAAGGTGCTCCAGAGCTTCGCGTACCGGCCGCCCAGGGCGAGCAGCTCGTCGTGGGTGCCGTCCTCCGCGACCCGCCCGTGGTCCATGACGACCACCCGGTCGGCGCGCGCGGCCGTGGTCAGGCGGTGGGCGACGACGAGGGTGGTGCGGCGGCCCGCGACGCGGTCGGTGGCCTGGTTGACCTGGGCCTCGGTCGCCAGGTCCAGGGCCGCCGTGGCCTCGTCCAGGAGCAGGACGTCCGGGTCGACGAGCTCGGCGCGGGCCAGCGCGACGAGCTGGCGCTGCCCGGCGGAGAGGTTCCGGCCGCGCTCGGCCACCTCGTGGAGGTAGCCGCCGTCGAGCGTGGCGATCATGTCGTGCGCGCCGACCGCGCGGGCCGCCGCCTCCACCTCGGCGTCGGTCGCCTCGGGCCGCCCGTAGGCGATGGCGTCCCGGACCGTCCCGGCGAAGAGGTACGCCTCCTGGGGGACGACCCCGAGCCGGTGCCGGTACGCGGTGAGGTCGAGGTCCCGCAGGTCGGTGCCGTCGGCGGTGATCCGGCCGCCCGTGGGGTCGTAGAACCGGGCGACCAGCTTGACCAGGGTGGACTTCCCGGCCCCGGTCTCGCCGACGAAGGCGACGGTCTGCCCGGCGGGAATCCGCAGGTCGACCCCGGTCAGCGCCGCCTCTCCCCCGTCGCCGACGTCGTTGCCGTACTCGAACGACACGTCCTCGAAGGCGATCTCGCCGCGCAGCGAGAGCACGTCCAGAGGCGCGTCGGCGGCGGCCGTCGACGTGGGCTCCTGGAGGAGTTCCTGCATCCGCTTCAGGGAGACGGCGGCCTGCTGGTAGCCGTCGAAGACCTGCGAGAGCTGCTGCACGGGCGCGAAGAACAGGTCGATGTAGAGGAGGTAGGCGACGAGGGCGCCGGTGGTGAGCGTGCCGGCCTCGATGCGGTTCGCGCCGACGACCAGGACGGCCGCGGCGGCCGCCGAGGACAGCAGGGTGACGAACGGGAAGTAGATCGAGATGAGCCACTGGCCCCGGACGCGGGCCTCGCGGTAGGAGTCGCTGCGCTCCGCGAACCGCTCGGCGCCGGAGCGCTCGCGGCGGAAGGCCTGCACGATCCGCAGCCCGGCGACCGACTCCTGGAGGTCGGCGTTGACGACGCTGATCCGCTCGCGCGCCAGCTCGTACGCCTTCACGCTGGAGCGCCGGAAGAAGTACGTGGCGACGACGAGGACCGGCAGGGTCGCGAAGACCACCAGGGCGAGCTGGAGGTCGAGCACGAGCAGCGCGACCATGATCCCGAAGAAGGTCACGACGGAGACGAAGGCGGTGACCAGGCCCGTCTGGAGGAAGGTGGACAGGGCGTCCACGTCCGTGGTCATCCGGGTCATGATCCGGCCGGTCAGCTCGCGCTCGTAGTAGTCCAGGCCGAGCCGCTGGAGCTGGGAGAAGATCTTCAGGCGCAGGGCGTAGAGGACCCGTTCGCCGGTGCGGCCGGTCATCCGGGTCTCGGCGGTCTGCGTGACCCACTGGACGAGCACGGTGAGCAGGGCGAGGGCGGAGGCCGCCCAGACGGCGCCGATCGCGAGCCGGTTCACGCCCTCGTCGATGCCGTGCCGGATCAGGACGGGCAGCAGCAGGCCGGTGCCGGCGTCGAGGGCGACCAGGCCGAGGCTGATGAGCAGCGGGACGCCGAAGCCGCGCAGCAGCCGGCGCAGGCCGTACGCGTCCTCGGGGGCCACGGCCCGGGCCTCGTCCACGTCCGGGACGTCGGTGGCGGGCGGCAGGGCCGCGACGGCGGCGAGCAGCTCGGGGGTGGCGCCGGGCACGGCGCTCTCCCGGCCGGCGTCCCCGTCCCGTACCCACAGGGCGGGGGTGATGCCCCGCTCGGCGTCGAACTCGGCGTCCAGCTCGTCCCGCAGCGTGCGGTCCTCGGCCGGTCCGGACGGGGCGACGCGGCCGGGCGAGACGGCGCCCAGCTCCTCGGGGTCGGTGAGCAGCCGCCGGAAGAGCGGGGAGCGCTCCTCCAGCTCCTCCTGGGTGCCGATGTCGGCGAGGCGCCCGCCGTCGAGGACGGCGATGCGGTCGGCGAGGTTGAGGGTGGAGCGGCGGTGGGCGATGAGCAGGGTCGTACGGCCCGCCATCACCGACTTCAGGGCCTCGTGGATCTCGTGCTCGACCCGGGCGTCCACGGCGGAGGTGGCGTCGTCCAGGAGGAGCAGCCGGGGGTCGGCCAGGATCGCGCGGGCGAGCGCGACGCGCTGGCGCTGGCCGCCGGAGAGGGTCAGCCCGTGCTCGCCGACCTTGGTGTCGTACCCGTCGGGCAGCTCGGCGATGAACCGGTCGGCCTGGGCGGCGCGGGCGGCCGTCTCGATCTGCTCGTCGGTGGCGTCGGGGACGCCGTACGCGATGTTGGCGCGGACCGTGTCGGAGAAGAGGAAGGAGTCCTCGGGGACCAGGCCGACGGCGGCGCGCAGCGAGTCGAGGGTGAGCTCGCGGACGTCGTGGCCGCCGACGAGGACGGCGCCCCGGGAGACGTCGTAGAAGCGGGGGAGCAGGAGGGAGACGGTCGACTTGCCGGAGCCGGAGGCGCCGACGACGGCGACGGTCTCGCCGGGCCGGATCTCCAGGGAGAACCCGTCGAGCACCGGCCTGATACTGCCGGAGGCGCCCTCGTACGCGAAGGAGACGTCGTCGAACTCGACCGTGGCGGGCGCGTCGGCCGGCAGCTCCTTGGTGCCGTCCTTCACCACCGGCTCGGTGTCGACGAGGTCGAGGACGCGCTCGACGCCGGCGCGGGCCTGCTGGGCGACGGTGAGGACCATGGCGAGCATCCGGACCGGGCCGACGAGCGAGGCCAGGTAGGAGGAGAAGGCGACGAAGGTGCCGAGGGTGATCCGGCCCTCGTAGGCGAGCCAGCCGCCGAGGGCGAGGACGGCGACCTGGCCGAGGGCGGGCACGGCCTGGAGGGCGGGGGTGTACCGGGAGTTGAGCCGGACCGTCCGCAGCCGGGCGGCGAAGAGCCTCCGCCCGGCCTCGCGGATCTTGCCGGTCTCCTGGTCCTCCTGGCCGAAGCCCTTGACGACCCGGACGCCGGACACGGCCCCGTCGACCACCCCGGCGACGAGGGCGGCCTGCTGCTGGGCGTGCCAGGTGGCGGGGTGCAGCCGGGCGCGGCTGCGCCGGGCGACGTACCAGAGGGCGGGGGCGACGGCGAGGGCGACGAGGGTGAGCGGCGGGGAGAGCCAGGCCATGATGCCCAGCGAGATCAGGAAGAGCAGGACGTTCCCGATGGTCATCGGGAGCATGAAGAGGAGGCTCTGGATCAGCTGGAGGTCGGTGGTGGCCCGCCCGACGACCTGCCCGGTGGACAGCTCGTCCTGCCGCCGCCCGTCGAGCCGGGTGATGGTGCCGTACATGTCGGTGCGCAGGTCGTGCTGCACGTCGAGCGCCAGGCGTCCGCCGTAGTAGCGGCGGACGTAGGTGAGGGCGTAGACGAGGACGGCGGCGCCGATCAGGAGCCCGGTCCAGGTCGCGAGGTCCCGGGTCTTCGTCCCGATGACGTCGTCGATGATCACCTTGGTGAAGAGCGGCACGAGGGCGAGGACGCCCATGCCGACGAGCGACGACCCGAGCGCCAGGAGCGTGTTCGCCCGGTACCGCCAGGCGTACCCGGCCAGCCTGCGCGCCCAGCCCCGCTGTTTCTCCCCGACCGCCACGTGTGACCTCCCGTACGTCCTGCTCTACCGGAAGGCCCAACACGGCCGACGTGGGATTTCATCCCGCCGCAACAAAGACGGGGCCCGGGTCGGAGGAGGGTCGGGCGGTGGTCCTAGGACCCGTGCCGCGTCCGGCTCAGGCCGTCCCGGGCGGGGCGACCCACTGGGTCGGCTGGCCCGTGACGCGGGCGACGGTCTCGAAGTCCTTGTCGTAGTGGAGGAGCGTGAGACCGGTCAGTTCGGCGGTGGCGGCAACGAGGAGGTCGACCGGACCGGCGCTGCGGTGCTCGCCCTGGTTGGTCAGCATCTGCTGGACGCGGCGGGCGCGGGTGTAGACGCCGTCGGGGACGGGGGTCCAGTTGAAGAGCTGGGCAAGGAGGTCCTCCTTCGCGATCCGGTCGTTGGCGGACCGGGCCGAGTAGAGGATCTCCAGCTCGGTGAGATCGCAGAGGCCCACGGTGCCTTCCGTCAGGTACTTGACCCACTCCTCTTGGACCTGCCTCCTGGCCAGGATCCTGACGGCTGCGGACGTGTCCACGAGGTAGGTGACCGGGCTCACCGACGGTAGTTCCTCTTGTCCATGAGGATCTCGAAGTCCCCCCGCTCCGCCATCGCCGTCAGCTGCTCCAGCGCCCGCAGCCGCCTGTGCCGCCGCGCGACCTCCAGCAGGGCCGCGTTGACCGTGTCCTTCTTCGTCTTCGTGCCCAGTATTTCGGCGGCCTCGGCCAGAGCCTCGTCGTCGACCTCGACGTAGAGATTCGACATGGCACATCCTCCCTATATCGGTGACGCAAGGAGCATATGCACCACGGAAACGAGGCGGCAAACGCCGTTCACTCACAGGTGCGTCGGCTCGAACATCCGCAGCAGGGCCGGGAGGACGACCACCGAGGGGCCCGGGGTCGCGAGGGACTTCGCGAGGTCGGTGGCCAGGGTGTCGGGGGTGGTGAGGGCGGCCGGGACGCCGAAGGACTCGGCGAGGGCGACGAAGTCCGGGCGGGTCAGCTCGGTGCCGGTGGCCTCGCCGTACGCGTCGGTCATGTACTCCCGCAGGATGCCGTAGCCCCCGTCGTCCACGATCAGCCACGTCACGTCGAGCCCGTACTGCCTCGCCGTCGCCAGCTCCGCGAGCGAGTACATCGCGCCGCCGTCGCCGGAGACCGCCAGGACCGGCTGGGAGGGGTCCGCGACGGCCGCGCCGAGGGCGGCGGGGAAGGCGTAGCCGAGGCCGCCGGCGCCCTGCGCGGAGTGCATGGTGTTCGGGTGCCGGGCGTCGAAGGCCGACCACGCCCAGTACGCGAGGATCGTCATGTCCCAGAAGCTCGGCGCCCGGGCCGGGAGCGCCTCGCGGACGGCGGCGACGACCCGCTGCTCCAGGCCGAGGTCCTGGGCGGCGATCCGGTCCCGGACCCGGCCGAGGACGGCCGCGACCCGCTCGGGCGCGGTCGGGTCGGTGCGCTCCCCGACCGTCTCCAGGATCGCCTGGAGCGCGAGCCGGGCGTCGGCGTGGATGCCGAGCGCCGGATGGTTGGACTCCAGCTTCCCCGCGTCCGCCTCGATCTGGATCACCCGGCCGCGCGGGGCGAAGGTGTGGTAGTTCGAGGACAGCTCCCCGAGCCCGGAGCCGACGACGAGGAGGACGTCGGCGTCCTCCAGGAAGTCGGTGGTGTGCCGGTCCTCCAGCCAGGACTGGAGGGACAGCGGGTGCTTCCAGGGGAAGGCGCCCTTGCCGCCGAAGGTGGTGACCACGGGCGCGTCGATCCGCTCGGCCAGGGCCCGCAGCTTCCCCGACGCGTCGGAGCGGACGACCCCGCCGCCCGCGACGATCACGGGCCGCTCTGCGTGCGCGAGCAGGTGCGCCGCCACCGCCGTCAGCTCGGGGCGCGGCACGACGTCCTCGGGGGTCGCGTCCATCGCGGTGACCACCGGCAGCGTCGTCTCCGCCGTGAGCACGTCCTGCGGGATCTCCACCCAGACGGGCCCGTGCGGGGCGGTGAGCGCCGACTCCCAGGCGGCGGCGATCGCGGAGGGGATCTGGGACGGCGTGCGGACCGTGTGGACGGACTTCACGACGTCCCGGAAGGAGGCCTGCTGGTCGCGCAGCTCGTGCAGGTGGCCGCGCCGCCCGCCGCCGAGCCCGGCCACCGGGACCTGGCCGGCGATCGCGACGACCGGCGCCGAGGCGGCGGCCGCCTCCTGGAGCGCGGCGAGCGACAGGAGCGCGCCGGGCCCGGTGGAGAGCAGCAGCGGGGCCGCCTCGCCGGTGATCCGGCCGTACGCGTCGGCGGCGAAGCCCGCGTTGTTCTCGACGCGCAGGCCCACGTACCGCAGCGGGGAGCGGCGCAGCGCGTCGAACATCCCGAGCACGTGCTGCCCCGGGAGCCCGAAGACGGTGGTCGCGCCGAGCCCCGAGAGGGTCTCGACGACGAGGTCCCCGCCGGTCCGCCCCGGGGGCGGGTTCAGGGCCGCCTCGATCTGGGCGGGCGTGGGGCGCAGGACCAGGTCGTGGTCGTGGGTCATGGCGGGTCCCTCGGGGCGGTGGCGGGGTGGGGCGGACACGGCCGGGGGCGGCCGCGCCCGGCGCTCACCAGTGTCGCGCGGAGCGGGAGGTCCCCGCCCCGCCGGCTACTTCGCCGCGCGGCCCGCCGCGATCTGGCGGGACATGATCGTCGTCAGCTCGTACGCCGTGTGGGAGGCGGCGACGGCGGTGATCTCGGCGTGGTCGTAGGCCGGGGCGACCTCGACGACGTCGGCGGAGACCAGGTTGCAGGAGGAGAGGCCGCGCAGGATCTCCAGGAGCTCGCGGGAGGTCATGCCGCCCGCCTCGGGGGTGCCGGTGCCGGGCGCGTGGGCCGGGTCGAGGCAGTCGATGTCGATGGAGATGTACAGCGGGCGGTTCCCGATGCGCTGGCGCAGCTGGTCGGCGACCTCGTCGGCGCCGCGCCGGTAGACGTCGGCGGAGGTGACGATGCCGAAGCCCATCTTCTCGTCGTCGGTGAGGTCCTGCTTGCCGTACAGCGGGCCGCGGGTGCCGACGTGGGACAGCGCTTCGGTGTCGAGGATGCCCTCCTCGACGGCCCGGCGGAACGGGGTGCCGTGGGTGTACTCGGCGCCGAAGTACGTGTCCCAGGTGTCGAGGTGCGCGTCGAAGTGGAGCAGGGCGACCGGGCCGTGCTTCTTGGCGACCGAGCGGAGCAGCGGGAGCGCGATGGTGTGGTCACCGCCGAGGGTCATCATGCGGGCGCCGGTGCCGAGGATCTCGTCGGCGGCGGCCTCGACGGTCTCGACGGCCTCGTTGATGTTGAAGGGGTTGGCGGCGATGTCACCGGCGTCCGCGACCTGCGCGAGGGCGAACGGGGAGGCGTCCTGCGCCGGGTTGTAGGGGCGGAGCAGGCGGGAGGCCTCGCGGATGGCGTTGCCGCCGAAGCGGGCGCCGGGGCGGTAGGAGACGCCGCTGTCGAAGGGGACGCCGACCACGGCGACGTCGGCGGTGCCGACCTCGTCGAGCCGCGGCAGCCGGGCGAACGTCGCGGGGCCGGCGTACCGCGGGACGCGGGACGAGTCGATCGGGCCGCGGAAGGCGTTCTGGTCGCTGCTCATGGTCGGGTCCTCCGGGGGCGAGGGGGTGTGCCGGATCGGTGCTCCGGCTCGGTTCTCCGGCACGACGGTAGGCGCCGGGAAAGCCGGGCAGAAGTGTGCGTTTCCTCCACTGTACGAGCCGATGATGTACGAAGGGTCCATGACGACGAGCACCGCGCCCCCCGCCTCCACTCCCCCGGCCCCGCCGGTCCCGCTGGCCGCGCTGCTCGCCCGCCGGGACCTGGGGCTGCGGCTGCTCGCCGGCCCCGGGGACGTGCCGCTGCACTGGGTGCACACCTCGGAGATGGCCGACCCGTACCCGTACCTGCTCGGCGGCGAGCTCCTGATGACGGCGGGCGTGCAGCTCGCCGATCCGGCGCGGTACGTGGAGCGGGTGGCGGAGGCGGGGGCGGCGGCGCTCGCCTTCGGGGTGACCCCGGTGTACGACACGGTCCCGGCGGAGCTGGTCGAGGCCTGCGCCCTCCGGGGGCTCCCGCTCCTCGAAGTGCCGCCCCGGACCCCGTTCACGGCGGTGGCGCGGGCGGTGTGGCGGCTGATGGCGGAGGCCCGGCTGCACGAGCTGCGCCGGGTGACGGAGGCCCAGCGGTCCCTGGCGACGGCGGCGGCCCGGCCGGCCCCGGTCCCGGCGGTCCTCGGCGCGCTCGCCGCCCGGCTCGGCGGCCGCGCGGTCCTCTTCGCCCCGGACGGCACGGAGTCGGCGGCGGCCGGCCGGGAGGTCCCGGCGGAGGCGTCCCGGGCGCTGCGGGAGCTGGCGGGCGTCCTGGGCCCGCGCCCCGGCGGCCCGGCGGCGGGCGGGGAGGGCGGAGGTCCGCGCCCCGGCGGCCCGGCCTCCGCGAGCGGGGAGAGCGGCGGCCTGCGCCTGGCGGCGTACGCCCTCGGGGGCGGCGACGGGCTGGTCCTGGGGGTGGCGGCGGAGCGGCGGGGCCCCGGCGACCACACGATCACGGGCGTCGCGGTGGTCCTGCTCTCCCTCCTGACGGCCCCGCACCGGGGCGCGGACGCGGCGGTGCGGGACGAGGCCCTGGTCCGGCTGCTCCTGGGCGCCTCCCCTGCGGAGGCGGCGGCCACCCTGGACCCGGGCCCGTGGACGGTGGTCCACGCGCGGGGCGGCGACGGCACCCCGTTCGCGGCGGCGGACCTGGCGGCGTCGCTGGGGACGGCGCTGGTGGCCTCCGGCACCGGGGCGGAGGCCCTTGGGGAGGCAGGAGCGGCCCGTGGTTCCGGGGCGGCCCCCGCCTCCGTACGACTCCTTCTGCCCGCTTCCTCGCCCGTCACCGCCCGGCCCGGCTGGTTCCTCGGCATTTCCGCCCCGGCCGCGGCGGCGGACCTCCCCGCCGCCGACGCACAGGCGGCACGGGCCCTGCGCCGCGCGGAGGCCACCCGGTCGGCCCTCGTACGGCACCGTCCGGGCGGCCTCGCGTCCCTCGTGGACCCGGACGAGGCCGCCGCCCACGCCCGGACCCTCCTGGCCCCCCTGAACGAACCCCTCAGGGAGACCCTGCGCGCCTGGCTCTCCCTCCACGGCAGCTGGGACCGGACGGCGGTGGCCCTGGACGTCCACCGCAACACCGTCCGCCAGCGCATCACCCGCTGCGCGACGCTCCTCGACCGGGACCTGGACGACCCGGACGTACGGATGGAGCTGTGGTTCGCGCTCGGGTGAGGCCGTGGAGCGGCGGATCAGCGGAGCTTGTCGACGGCCGTCTTCGTCGTGGTGCGGAAGGCGTTCAGCGGGGCGTCCTTCAGGTCGCCCATCTGGCCCCAGCGGACGAGGGTGACGGTGCGGCCGTCGCGGCCGACGGAGAAGAGGTGGATGTCGGTGGTGCCGATCTGCGGGTCGGCGGTGTCCAGGCTGTAGACCCAGGCGCCCTCCTCGACGGCGACCTTGCCGTGGGAGGCGCTGACGGCGTGCAGGCCCGGGTTCTGCTGTTCGAGCAGGGGGCCGCAGCCGGCGAGGGACGTGCGGAGGGTGTCGACCAGCTTCACGGCGTCGGCCTCGGTGCGGGCGACGGTGGTGACCTGGACGCCGTTGGTGTCGAGCTCGGTGCTGAACTCGCGGTAGCGGCTGTTCTGCGCCGGGATCTTGTACGGGGCGCAGAGGACGCCGCCGTTCTCCGGGACGCCGTCGAAGACCCGGGTGGCGGTCCACGGGGTCGCGGACGGCGGCAGCTGCGCCGCCGTCAGGAAGGTGGAGGCGTGCGGGCTCTGGAGGGCCTGGCCGGCCCGGGCCCGCTGGGCCGCCGCCGTGTCCGCCTGGGACGGGACGGCGGCGAGGGCCACGAGGCCCGCGGCGGCGGTGAGGGCGGCGAGTGCGGTGCGGAGCTTGTTCATGGTGGTGGTTCCCCCGTGCTTGGTCATGGTGGTGGTTCCCCCGTCGGGTGGTTCGGTCGGTGCTCCACCAGCGTCGGGCCGGCGCCCCGCCTCCCGCAACGGTGACGCGCCCGCCCTCCGTCCCGGAACCATTCCACCCCCGCTGACGTGCAAGGACGTGAAGAGTGGGACGCAAGGGCGAGGGGGATGGAATGCCGAAGGACGCCGCCGTCGAGGAGTTCGCGCGGCTCGTGCGCGCGCTGAAGGCACGGGACGGGAGGAGTTACGAGGCGCTGGGCCGGCGCCTGAGCGTCAGCGCGTCCACCCTCCACCGCTACTGCTCCGGCGCGACCGTCCCGGAGGAGTTCGCCGTGGTCGACCGCCTCGCCCTGCTGTGCGGGGCGGACGCGGAGGAGCGACGGGCCCTGGAGGCGGCCTGGACCCGCGCAGACGGCGCCCGCCGGCCGCCGGTGCCGCCCCTGCCCGAGTTCGCCGCCTCCGTGGCCCCGGGCGACCGGCCGACGGCCCCGCCCGCGCCCGCGCCCGTGCCTGTGCCGTCCGCGCCGGAACCGAGCCCGGCCCCGGAATCCGAACCGACCTCGGTGGAACCGAGCCCGGAACCCGAACCGACCGCGCCGGAAGCACCCCGCGCCCGCCGTCTCCCCTCCCTCCCCGCCCCGCTCCTCGTCGCCGGAGCCGTTGTCCTCGTCGTGCTCGCCCTGGCCGCCGCCCTGCTCGGCCGTCCCTCCCGCACGCCTTCCGCCCCTGCCCCCGCGCCCCCTTCCACCTCCGCCCCCTCCCCCGGAAGGGAGCGGCCCGTCCCCTTCACCTGGACCATCGGCTCCCAGCTCTGGCAGGGCGACTGCGGGCACACGTACCTCGTGGACCGGGCCCCGCGCGCGGTCGCCCCGCCGCCGGTCACGGCCGACGCCGAGGCGTGGGCGGAGGCGCACGGAGCCGTGCACGGCGGGGAGACGCTGGTGCGGGTCACGGTCCAGGGCCGTTCGCCGTCCACCGCCGTCGTCCTCCACGCCCTGCACGTCCGTGTGGTCGGCCGGGCCGCGCCGCCGCCGTGGAACGCGTACCGGATGGGCGACGGCTGCGGCGGGGCCGTCACCCCGCGCCACTTCGCCGTGGACCTCGACCGGCCGCGCCCGCTAGCCCGGCCCGTCGACGGGCACGACGCCTCCGGGGCCGAGCCCCGGACGATCCCGGCCGTCTCCTTCCCGTACAAGGTCACCGCCTCCGACCCCGAGGAGCTGCTGGTCTCCGCGCGGACGGTGGGCTGCGACTGCCGCTGGTACCTGGAACTCGAGTGGAGCGCCGGGGACCGGTCCGGGACGGTGAGGATCACGGATGACGGGAAGCCCTTCCGGACGAGCGGGACGAAAGGGCGGCCGGCGTACGCGTACGACACCGCCGGAGGGCGCTGGATCACAGGCGCGGAGTCTGGACAGACCGGGTGACCGATGGGTAACTTCGATCGACAAAGGCTGAGCAAGCGCTTAGACAAATGTCGGAGCGTCGGAGCGACCGGCCGGACCAGGACAGGAACCGAAGGAGGCGGCTCGTGCGCCGTACCGTATTCAACGAGGACCACGAGGCGTTCCGGGAGACCATCCGGGCCTTCATCGAGGCCGAGGTCGTCCCGGTCTACGACGAGTGGTTCGCGGCCGGCCAGGCGCCCCGCGACTTCTACTACAAGCTCGGCGAGCTGGGCATCTTCGGCATCAACGTGCCCGAGGAGTTCGGCGGCGCGGGCCTGGACACCCACAAGTTCGAGGCCGTCCTCTACGAGGAGACCTCCCGCGCGGGCGTCCAGTTCGGCGGCTCCGGCGTCCACGTCCTGCTCGCCCTGCCGTACCTGAAGATGCTGGCCACCGAGGACCAGAAGAAGCGCTACCTGCCGAAGTTCGTCTCCGGCGAGGAGATGTGGGCGCTCGCCATGACCGAGCCGGGCACCGGCTCCGACGTCGCGGGCATGAAGACCACCGCCAAGCTCTCCGAGGACGGCACCCACTACGTCCTCAACGGCGCCAAGACCTTCATCACCGGCGGCGTCCACGCCGACCGCGTGATCGTCTGCGCCCGCACCTCCGCCCCGTCGGCCGAGGACCGCCGCTTCGGCATCTCCCTCTTCGCCGTGGACACGAAGTCCGAGGGCTACTCGATCGGCCGCAAGCTCGACAAGCTCGGCCTGCGCACCTCCGACACCGCCGAGCTGGCGTTCGTCGACGTCAAGGTCCCGGTCGAGGACCTGCTCGGCGAGGAGGGCAAGGGCTTCTCCTACCTCGGCCACAACCTCGCCTCCGAGCGCTGGGGCATCGCCTTCGGCGCCTACGCGCAGGCCAAGGCCGCCGTCCGCTTCGCCCAGCAGTACGTCCAGGACCGCACGGTCTTCGGCAAGCCGGTCGCCTCCTTCCAGAACACCAAGTTCGAGCTGGCCGCCTGCCAGGCCGAGGTCGACGCCGCCGAGGCCGTCGCGGACCGCGCCCTGGAGGCCCTGGACGCGGGCGAGCTGACCCCGGCCGAGGCCGCGAGCGCCAAGCTCTTCTGCACCGAGGTCGCCCACCGCGTCATCGACCGCTGCCTCCAGCTGCACGGCGGCTACGGCTACATGAACGAGTACCCGATCGCCCGCCTGTACGCCGACAACCGCGTCAACCGCATCTACGGCGGCACCAGCGAGATCATGAAGTCGATCATCGCGAAGTCGATGGGCCTGTAAGTGCCCGAGGCGCACGACGCCCTGGGCGTCCAGGCCGTCCCGGACGCCCCCGGGGCCCTGGAGTCCCTGCTCGATCTGCTCGACCTGGAGCGGATCGAGCGGGACATCTTCCGGGGCCGGTCCCGGTCCTCGCTCGTCCCCCGCGTCTTCGGCGGCCAGGTGGCCGCCCAGGCCCTGGTGGCGGCGGGCCGGACCGTGCCCGAGGACCGCCTCGCGCACTCCCTGCACGCGTGCTTCCTGCGCCCCGGCGACCCCGGCGCGCCGATCGTCTACTCGGTCGACCGCATCCGGGACGGCCGCTCCTTCACCACCCGCCGGGTCGTCGCCGTCCAGCACGGGCAGCCGATCTTCCACCTCTCCGCCTCCTTCCAGGCGTACGAGGAGGGGCTCGACCACCAGGCGGACATGCCGGCCGCGCCGGACCCGGAGACCCTGCCGACGGCCGGGGAGATGCTGCCCCGGCACCTGCCGGAGGACGTGGCCCGGCGCCTGATCGAGGCGCGGGCCGCCGTCGACCTGCGGTACGCGGACACCCCGCCCTGGGGCTCGGCCGGGGAGCCGCGCGAGCCGCGCTCGCAGGTCTGGTTCCGCACCAACGGCAAACTGGCCGACGACCCCCTGCTGCACGTCTGCCTGGCGACGTACGTCTCCGACATGACGCTGCTCGACTCCGTCCTGCTCGCGCACGGGCGGGGCGGCTGGGCCGTCGGGGACGTGGTGGGGGCCTCCCTCGACCACGCGATGTGGTTCCACCGGCCCTTCCGGGCCGACGAGTGGCTCCTGTACGACCAGGAGTCCCCCTCCTCCGGCGGCGGGCGCGGCCTCGGCCAGGCCAGGATCTGGACGCGGGACGGGAGGCTGGCCATCTCGGTCATCCAGGAGGGTGTCGTTCGCGTGCCGCGCTCCTGACCGGGCATACGTTCCGACCATGGGTCGAAAGCCGAAGGACGGGAACGGCGAGAGCACCTTCACCGTGCTCGTGGCGGCGGGGGCGAACCTCGGCATCGCCGTCGCCAAGGCCGTGGCGGGGCTGATCAGCGGGTCGAGCGCGATGATGTCGGAGGCGGCCCACTCGGTCGCCGACACCGTCACCGAGCTCATGCTGCTCACCGCCCTCCGGCGGAGCGGGAAGCCGGCCGACGAGGACCATCCGGTCGGATACGCGGGCGAGCGGTACGTCTGGGCGATGCTGGCGGCCGTCGCGACCTTCGTCGGCGGCGCGGTCTTCTCCGTCTACGACGGGATCCACACCCTCACCCACGGCGAGGAGCTGGGCGACCCGCTCGTCTCGTACGTGGTGCTCGCCGTCGCCTTCCTCCTGGAGGGCTTCTCGCTGCGGACCGGGCTCCGGCAGGTCCGGGGCGAGGCGCGGGAGCGGAGGATCCCCCTCGCGACCCATCTGCGGCGCACCCCCGACACCACCGTCAAGGCGGTCGTCATGGAGGACTCGGCCGCCCTCGCCGGACTGCTGCTCGCGGCGGGCGGCCTGCTCGGCGGCCAGCTGACCGGCTCGGGCGTCTGGGACGGGGTCGCCTCGATCCTCATCGGCGCCCTGCTCGTGTACGTGGCCTGGGTGCTCGGCCGCTCCAACGCCGAGCTGCTCGTCGGCCGCCCGCTGCCGAAGGAGGCGCGGGACGCCGTGCGCGCGGAGCTGCTGTCCGTCCCGCAGGTCGCGGACGTGCTCGACCTGACGACCCTCATCCAGGGGCCGGGCGAGGTGCTGGTCGCCGCGAAGGTCGACTTCCGGGACGGCGTGCCGGCCGAGGAGATCGAGTGGGCCTGCGAGGAGGCCGAGGACCGGCTCCGCGCGCGCGTGCCGGCGGTCCGCCGGGTGTACCTGGACCCGACGCCGGGCCGGGGGCGGCGCGGGCCGGAGTGAGCCCGCGGATCAGCCCAGACCGGCCGCGTCGAGCAGGTACGCGGTCATCGGCTCGTAGTAACGGGGGTCCAGGACGTGGTCGTCGAGCGGGATCGTGACCTGCATGGTGCCCTCGGCCTCGCCCAGGAAGAGGGCGGGGTCGTTGCAGTCCGCGTAGCCGACGGAGTCGATGCCGCGCTGGGCCGCGCGCCCGGCCCAGCCGTGGTCCGCGACCACCAGGTCGGGCGCGGGCTCGCCCAGGACCTCCAGGCCGTCCAGGATCGCGTTCATCGGCTCCGGGGAGTGGGTGTGCCAGAGGCTGGCGCCCCGCTCGAAGACGGCGACGTCCGCGAACTGCACGACGTACCCCTCGTCCGCGATCAGGCCGCCGGGGATGCGGACGACGTCGCAGCCCCGGGCGCGCAGCGCGGCCGCGACCCGGCTGTGGACGTCGATGAGGGAGCCGGGGTGGCCGGTCGCGAAGAGGACCCGCTCCCGTCCCTCGGCGGCCTTGCGCAGCCGGGCGGCCGCCCGGTCGAGGGCGTCCACGGTCAGCTCGGGGTCGATGGTGTCCTGGCCGGTCCGGTGGGCCGGGTCGTCGACGACGCCGCACCGCTCGGCCATCACGGCCAGCACGTCCTGCTCGTCGGTCCAGCGGTCGCCGAGCTCCAGGCCGAGCCAGTAGTGCCGGTCGCCGTTGGCGAGCTTTCTGTAGTGGGAGAGGTTGTTGTCGCGCGGGGTGGCGACGTCTCCCGCGATCCGGGTGCGGACGAGGTGCTCGACGAGGGCGGGGCGGCTGAGTATCGGCATGGGGCTCATTCTGTCCGAGCCCCGGGCCGGCCGGGGACCGGATTCCGCCTCCTGGACGCCCCGGTCGCCCCGGCCGCCGGGCGGCGCCGTGTCGTCCTCGCGCCCCGCGCGCGTGCGGTCGCGCCCCGGGAGCGTGCGGTCGCGCTCCGGGAGCGGCAGGGAGGGACCGTCCCGCCCGCCGGGCCCCGGCAGGGTCGGCGTCCTAGCCGGCCGCGAGCGCCCCGAAGGCGCCGTGGGCCAGGCGGCGGAGGAGTTCCTCCATGGGGCGGCGGCCGAGGGCGGCCAGGTGGGGGGTGGAGTTGAGCAGGCCGAAGACCGCGTGGACGGCGGTGCGGGCCTCGCTCTCGGGGGCGTCCGGGTACAGCTCGCGGACCGTCGTCACCCACAGCTCCACGTACTGCCGCTGGAGCTTGCGGACCCGCTTGCGGTCCTCGTCCCTGAGCCGGTCCAGCTCCCGGTCGTGGAGGGTGATCAGGGGCCGGTCGTCGAGGGCGAAGTCGATGTGCCCGTCGATGAGGGCGCCGAGCAGGGCCCGGGGGTCGCCCGCCGCCTCGCCGGCCCGCAGCCGGCCGCCGTCGAGGAGCCGCTCGCTGATGCCGACGAGCAGTTCGGCGAGCATCGCGTCCTTGCCGGGGAAGTGCCGGTAGAGCCCGGGGCCGCTGATGCCGACGGCGGCCCCTATCTCGTCCACGCCCACGCCGTGGAAACCGCGCTCGGCGAAGAGGCGCGCGGCCTCCTTGAGGATCTGCTCGCGGCGCGTGGGGGCGTCGATCCTGCCGCCGGCGGTGGTAGTCGTGGCCATGAATTCGATTCTAGACAACCCCGTTAGCGGTCGTTAACCTGTCCGCCATACGTTAACGCTCATTAACCGGACAAGGGAGATCGGTCGATGCAGCAGGCACCCGTGCTGTCGAGTGCGGCGGATCCCGCCTCGCCGGCCTGGCAGGCGAACGAGGCCGCGCACCACGAGCTGGCCGCGACCCTGCGCGCCAAGCTGGCGGCGGCCGCGCTGGGCGGGGGCGAGAAGTCCCGGGCGCGGCACACCGCACGCGGCAAGCTGCTCCCCCGGGACCGGGTCGACACCCTCCTCGACCCGGGCTCGCCGTTCCTGGAGCTGGCCCCGCTCGCGGCGAACGGCATGTACGGCGACCAGGCCCCGGCCGCCGGCGTCATCGCGGGCATCGGGCGGGTCTCGGGCCGCGAGTGCGTGATCGTCGCGAACGACGCGACCGTCAAGGGCGGCACGTACTACCCGATGACGGTGAAGAAGCACCTGCGGGCCCAGGAGGTGGCCCTGGAGAACCGCCTCCCCTGCCTCTACCTGGTCGACTCCGGCGGCGCCTTCCTGCCGATGCAGGACGAGGTCTTCCCCGACCGGGAGCACTTCGGCCGGATCTTCTACAACCAGGCCCGGATGTCCGGCGCGGGCATCCCGCAGATCGCGGCCGTCCTCGGCTCCTGCACGGCCGGCGGCGCGTACGTCCCCGCGATGAGCGACGAGGCCGTGATCGTGCGGAACCAGGGCACGATCTTCCTCGGCGGCCCGCCGCTGGTGAAGGCCGCGACCGGCGAGGTCGTCACGGCCGAGGAGCTGGGCGGCGGCGAGGTCCACTCCCGGATCTCCGGCGTCACCGACCACCTCGCCGAGGACGACGCCCACGCCCTGCGGATCGTCCGCAACATCGTCGCCACCCTCCCCGGGCGCGGCCCGCTCCCCTGGTCGGTCGAGCCGGCCGAGGAGCCGAAGGTCGACCCGTACGGCCTGTACGGGGCCGTGCCCGTCGACTCCCGCACCCCGTACGACGTGCGCGAGGTCATCGCCCGGGTCGTGGACGGCTCCCGCTTCCAGGAGTTCAAGGCCGAGTACGGGCAGACGCTGATCACCGGCTTCGCCCGGATCCACGGGCACCCGGTCGGCATCGTCGCCAACAACGGCATCCTGTTCGCCGAGTCCGCCCAGAAGGGCGCGCACTTCATCGAGCTGTGCGACCAACGCGGCATCCCGCTGGTGTTCCTCCAGAACATCACCGGATTCATGGTCGGCAAGGCGTACGAGCACGGCGGCATCGCCAAGCACGGCGCCAAGATGGTCACGGCCGTCGCCACCACCCGGGTCCCGAAGCTGACCGTGGTCGTCGGCGGCTCGTACGGCGCGGGCAACTACTCGATGTGCGGCCGGGCCTACTCCCCCCGCTTCCTGTGGATGTGGCCCAACGCCAAGATCTCGGTCATGGGCGGCGAGCAGGCCGCCTCCGTCCTCGCGACCGTCAAGCGCGACCAGCTCGGCGACGGCTGGAGCGCGGAGGAAGAGGAGGCCTTCAAGGCCCCGATCCGCGAGCAGTACGAGACCCAGGGCAGCGCCTACTACGCCACCGCGCGGCTGTGGGACGACGGGGTCATCGACCCGCTGGAGACCCGGCAGGTCCTCGGCCTCGCCCTGACCGCCTGTGCCAACGCGCCCCTGGGTGACCCCCAGTTCGGCGTCTTCCGGATGTGAGGGGTTCTCGGAGCATGTTCGACACCGTTCTTGTGGCCAACCGGGGCGAGATCGCGGTCCGGGTCATCCGCACCCTGCGGGAGCTCGGCGTCCGCTCGGTGGCCGTGTACAGCGACGCGGACGCCGACGCCCGGCACGTGCGGGAGGCGGACACGGCGGTGCGGATCGGCCCGCCGCCGGCCGCCGAGTCGTACCTGTCGGTGCCCGCGCTGCTGGACGCGGCCCGCCGCACCGGCGCGCAGGCCGTCCACCCCGGCTACGGCTTCCTCGCCGAGAACGCCGCCTTCGCGCGGGCCTGCGCCGAGGCGGGGCTCGTCTTCATCGGACCGTCCGCCGAGGCGATCTCCCTCATGGGCGACAAGATCCGGGCGAAGGAGACCGTGAAGGCGGCGGGCGTGCCCGTCGTCCCGGGCGCCGCCGACCCCGAACTGGCCGAGGCCGCCCGCGAGCTGGGCGCCCCCGTGCTGCTCAAGCCCAGCGCGGGCGGCGGCGGCAAGGGCATGAGGCTCGTGCGGGACCTGGCGGTCCTGGACGAGGAGATCGCGGCGGCCCGGCGCGAGGCCCGCGCCTCCTTCGGCGACGACACGCTGCTCGTGGAGCGGTGGATCGACGGGCCCCGGCACATCGAGATCCAGGTCCTCGCCGACACCCACGGGAACGTGGTGCACCTCGGGGAGCGCGAGTGCTCGCTCCAGCGGCGCCACCAGAAGATCGTGGAGGAGGCGCCGAGCGTCCTGCTCACCCCGGAGCTCCGGGCGGCGATGGGCGCGGCGGCGGTGGAGGCGGCCCGGTCCTGCGGCTACGTGGGCGCGGGCACGGTCGAGTTCATCGTCCCGGGCGGCGACCCCGCCTCGTACTGCTTCATGGAGATGAACACCCGGCTCCAGGTCGAGCACCCGGTGACCGAGCTGATCACCGGCATCGACCTGGTGGAGTGGCAGCTGCGGGTCGCCTCCGGCGAGCCGCTGCCCTTCGCCCAGGAGGACGTCCGGCTCGACGGCTGGGCGATCGAGGCCCGGATCTGCGCCGAGGACCCGTCCCGCGGCTTCCTGCCCTCGGGCGGCACGGTCCTGGCGCTCCACGAGCCGCAGGGCGACGGGGCCCGTACGGACTCGGGCCTGAGCGAGGGCACGGAGGTCTCGTCCCTCTACGACCCGATGCTGTCGAAGGTCATCGTGCACGCCCCGGACCGCCCCACGGCCCTGCGCCGCCTGCGCGCGGCCCTCGCGGACACGGTCACCCTCGGCGTCCCGACGAACGCGGGCTTCCTGCGCCGTCTCCTCGCCCACGAGGACGTCGTGAAGGGAGACCTCGACACCGGCCTGGTGGAGCGCGAGGCGGAGGGCCTCGTCCCCAAGGACGTGCCGGCCGAGGTGTACGCGGCGGCGGCGGCCGTACGGCTCGCGGAGCTGGCCCCGGCGCCCCGGGACGGCTGGACGGACCCCTTCTCGGTGCCGAACGGCTGGCGCCTGGGCGGCGCTCCGGCCCCGCTCGCCTTCCCCGTACGCGTAGCGGGACTCGAACCCGTCACCGTCGAGGCCCCGCCGGGCGCCCGGGTCACCGACGCCTCGGTGACGGTCGTCGTGGACGGGGTCACCCACTCCTTCCACCGCGCCGGCGCCTGGCTGGGCCGGGAGGGCGACTCCTGGCACGTGCTCGACCACGACCCCGTCGAGGCCGCGCTCAGCGGGGCCGGGCGGAGCGGCGCGGACACGCTGGCCGCGCCGATGCCCGGCACCGTGACCGTGGTCAAGGTGGCCGTCGGGGACGAGGTCGAGGCCGGGCAGAGCCTGCTCGTCGTGGAGGCGATGAAGATGGAGCACGTCATCTCCGCCCCGCACGCCGGCACCGTCACCGAGCTGGACGTCACGCCCGGCACCACCGTCGCGATGGACCAGGTCCTGGCCGTCGTCACCCCGCACGAGACCTCCGGGGAGGACGCGTGACCACCGGACTGCCCATGACCGTCCCCGGCGCCGGGCTCCCCGCCCGGGTCCGGATCCACGAGGTCGGGGCCCGCGACGGCCTCCAGAACGAGAAGGGGGCCGTCCCGACGGAGGTGAAGGCGGAGTTCATCCGGCGCCTCGCCGCCGCCGGGCTCGGCACCGTCGAGGCGACCAGCTTCGTGCACCCCAAGTGGGTGCCCCAACTGGCCGACGCCGAGGGCCTGTTCCCGCTGGTCCGCGACCTGCCGGTCCGCCTCCCGGTCCTGGTGCCGAACGAGCGGGGCCTCGACCGGGCCCTCGCGCTCGGCGCCCGGGAGATCGCCGTCTTCGCCTCGGCCACCGAGTCCTTCGCCAAGGCCAACCTCAACCGGACCGTGGACGAGGCCCTCGCCCTCTTCGCGCCGACCGTCATCCGGGCCATAGAGGCCGGACTGAAGGTCCGCGGCTACCTGTCGATGTGCTTCGGCGACCCCTGGGAGGGCCCGGTCCCGATCGAGCAGGTCGTCCGGGTCACCAAGGCCCTCGCCGACATGGGCTGCGACGAGCTGAGCCTCGGCGACACCATCGGCGTCGCCACCCCCGGCCACGTCGAAGCCCTGCTCACCGCGCTCGGCGAAGCGGGCATCCCCGCCTCCCGCCTCGCCGTGCACTTCCACGACACCTACGGGCAGGCCCTGTCCAACACCCTGGCCGCGCTGCGGCACGGGGTGACCACGGTCGACGCCTCCGCCGGCGGCCTCGGCGGCTGCCCGTACGCGAAGAGCGCGACCGGCAACCTCGCCACCGAGGACCTCGTGTGGATGCTCGACGGCCTCGGCATCGAGACCGGGGTCGATCTGGCCGCCCTCACCGCCACGAGCGTGTGGATGGCCGAACAGCTGGGCCGACCCAGCCCGTCCCGTACCGTCCGCGCCCTCTCCCACAAGGAGTGAAGGAACCCATGTCCCTCGACCACCGGCTCTCCGCCGAGCACCAGGAACTCCGCCGCACCGTCGAGGCGTTCGCCCACGACGTGATCGCCCCGAAGATCGGGGACTACTACGAGCGGCACGAGTTCCCGTACGAGATCGTCCGCGAGATGGGCCGCATGGGCCTGTTCGGGCTGCCGTTCCCCGAGGAGTACGGCGGCATGGGCGGCGACTACCTGGCCCTCGGGATCGCCCTGGAGGAGCTGGCCCGGGTCGACTCCTCGGTGGCCATCACCCTGGAGGCGGGCGTCTCGCTGGGCGCGATGCCGCTGCACCTGTTCGGCACCGAGGAGCAGAAGCGGGAGTGGCTGCCGAGGCTGTGCGCCGGGGAGATCCTGGGCGCGTTCGGCCTGACCGAGCCCGGCGCGGGCTCGGACGCGGGCGGCACCCGCACGACGGCCGTCCGCGACGGCGACGAGTGGGTGATCAACGGCTCGAAGTGCTTCATCACCAACTCCGGTACGGACATCACGGGCCTGGTGACGGTCACGGCGGTCACCGGCCGCAAGCCCGACGGACGCCCGCTGATCTCCTCGATCATCGTCCCCTCCGGCACCCCGGGCTTCACGGTCGCGGCCCCGTACTCGAAGGTCGGCTGGAACGCCTCGGACACCCGCGAGCTGTCCTTCGACGACGTCCGGGTCCCGGTCGGCAACCTCCTCGGTGAGGAGGGCCGCGGCTACGCGCAGTTCCTCCGGATCCTGGACGAGGGCCGGGTCGCCATCGCGGCGCTCGCGACGGGCCTGGCGCAGGGCTGTGTGGACGAGTCCGTGAAGTACGCGAAGGAACGTCACGCCTTCGGCCGCCCGATCGGTGACAACCAGGCCATCCAGTTCAAGATCGCGGACATGGAGACCCGGGCGCACATGGCCCGCATCGGCTGGCGGGACGCGGCCTCGCGCCTGGTCCTGGGCGAGCCCTTCAAGAAGGAGGCGGCCATCGCGAAGCTGTACTCCTCCACGGTGGCCGTGGACAACGCCCGCGAGGCGACCCAGATCCACGGCGGCTACGGCTTCATGAACGAGTACCCGGTGGCCCGGATGTGGCGCGACTCGAAGATCCTGGAGATCGGCGAGGGCACGAGCGAGGTGCAGCGGATGCTGATCGCGCGGGAGTTGGGCCTGACGGGCTGAATCCGGCGCGGGTGAGGGCCCGTCGTTCCCGTGCGGGGGCGGCGGGCTTCGCCGTGCACGGGGCGGACGGGCTTCGCCGTGCACGCGGCCGGTTCCGGGACCCCTGACCGACCGGTAATTATGAGGTTAGGCTAACCTACATTCGCCGCCGGACAGAGTGGCCCCCGCACGCCCGGGAGACCCCCGTGGAGACCCCGTACCGAAAAGGTGCCCGCCCCATGACGCACGCCGAGACCGCCCCCTTCCGGTTCTTCTCGCTCCGGGTCGACCGGACGCGGCGCCTCGGCCCGTCCCTGGTCCGGGTCACCTTCACCGGCGAGGACCTGAAGGACTTCGCCGCCGGGGGCCGCGACCAGTCGCTCTCCCTCTTCCTGCCGCACCCCGGCCAGGAGGCCCCCGTCCTGCCACCCCTGGACGGGCAGGACATGTACGCGATCCTCGGCGCCTGGCGGGCGATGCCCCACGAGGAGCGGGCCGTGATGCGCTCGTACACCGCCCGCGAGCAGCGCACCGGGCCGGACGAGCTGGACATCGACTTCGCGCTCCACGAGGACGGCGGGCCGGCCTGCCGCTGGGCCGCGGGCGCCGCGCCCGGCGACCGGGTGGTCGTCCTCGGCCCCGCCGTGGCCGACAACACGGCCGTCCGCTTCCGGCCGCCCGAGGACGCCGACGCCGTCGTGATCTGGGCGGACGAGACGGCCCTCCCGGCGGCCTCGGCCATCCTGGAGTGGCTGCCGGCCGGGACCCGCGCCCGGGTCTTCCTGGAGGTCCCGCACTCCGGCGACCGGACCGAACTGCCCACCGCCGCCGACGCCGAGGTCACCTGGCTCGTACGGGAGGAGGGGGCGCCGTCCGCCGTGGACGCGGTGCGCGGGTCCGAACTGCCCGGGGAGTCCCCGTACGTGTGGATCGCGGGCGAGTCGGGGTCGGTGAAGGCGCTGCGGCGGCACTTCGTGCGGGAGCGCGGGCTCGACCGGCGCCGGGTGACGTTCGTGGGCTACTGGCGCAAGGGTCTGTCCGAGGACGCGCTGCGGGAGGTCCCGGACGAGACGCGGGAGGACGCGGCCCGCGACGACGCGTAGGCGTTTTTCCGCCACGTAATCCATCTCACTCAAGCCACCCCGTTCCAGGGCGGCTTGATGGCACTCGGTGCCAATAAATTAGGTTAGGCTCACCTACATTCCAGCGGTCGCTTCCTCCGGCGATCCCCCCTGCCCCCAGCGTTTCCTCCCGGAAGGGTCCCCCCATGCGCTCCCACCTGCTCAACGGCACCACGGCGGAGAGCTATCGTCGCTCCGTCACCGAAGGGGTCGGGCGGGTGGCGGACAAACTCGCCTCGGTGCGAGGACCGTTCACCGGTACGACCCCCGCCGAGCTGGCCCCCGTCATCGACGCCGTCGACCTCGACCGGCCGCTCGGGGACGTCTCCGCCGCCCTCGGCGAGCTGGAGGACGTCTACCTCCGCGACGCCGTCTACTTCCACCACCCCCGCTACCTGGGCCACCTGAACTGCCCGGTCGTCATCCCCGCCGTCGTCGGCGAGGCCGTCCTTTCGGCCGTCAACTCCTCCCTGGACACCTGGGACCAGAGCGCCGGCGGCACCCTCATCGAGCGGAAGCTGATCGACTGGACCAACGGCCGGGCGGGCTTCGGGCCCGCCGCCGACGGCGTGTTCACCAGCGGCGGTTCGCAGTCCAACCTCCAGGCCCTGCTCCTCGCCCGCGAGGAGGCCAAGACGGACGATCCGGCGAAGCTCCGGATCTTCTCCTCCGAGTGCAGCCACTTCAGCGTCCAGAAGTCGGCCGGCCTCCTCGGCCTGGGCACCGGGGCCGTCGTCTCCGTCCCGGTCGACGCGGAGAAGCGGATGCGGGCCACCGCCCTCGCCGCCGAGCTGGCCGCCTGCCGTGCCGAGGGCCTGGTTCCGATGGCGATCGTGGCCACCGCCGGCACCACCGACTTCGGCTCCATCGACCCGCTGCCCGAGATCGCCGAGCTGGCCGACGAGTACGGCGCCTGGATGCACGTCGACGCGGCCTACGGCTGCGGACTGCTCGCCTCCCCCACCCGCCGTCACCTGCTCGACGGCGTCGAGCGGGCCGACTCGGTCACCGTCGACTTCCACAAGTCCTTCTTCCAGCCGGTGAGTTCCTCCGCGCTCCTGGTCCGCGACGGCGCCACCCTGCGCCACGCGACGTACCACGCGGACTACCTCAACCCGCTCCGCACGGTCGCCGAGAAGATCCCCAACCAGGTCGACAAGTCCCTCCAGACCACCCGCCGCTTCGACGCGCTCAAGCTGTGGATGACCCTGCGGGTGATGGGCGCCGACGGCGTCGGCGGGCTCTTCGACGAGGTCTGCGCCCTGGCCCGGGAGGGCCACGCGCTGCTCGCCGCCGACTCCCGCTACGAGGTCGTGGTCGAGCCGAGCCTCTCCACGCTCGTCTACCGCTACGTCCCCGCGTCCGGCGCGGACGCCGACCCCGAGGCCGTCGACCGGGCCAACCTGCACGCCCGCGAGGCCCTGTTCGCCTCCGGCGAGGCCGTCGTCGCCGGGACCAAGGTCGACGGCCGCCAGTACCTCAAGTTCACCCTGCTCAACCCCGAGACCACCGCCGCCGACATCGCGGCCGTCCTCGATCTGATAGCCGGCCACGCCGAGCAGTACCTGGGAGAGAACCTTGTCCACGCCTGAGAAGGCCCCGTCCGAGAAGGCCCCGCTCGAGAAGGCTCCGTCCGAGAAGGCCGCACACGGAACGGCCGCGTCCGGGACCGCCGCACACGACGCGGCCCGGGTCCACGACTTCATCGGCATCGGGCTCGGTCCGTTCAACCTCGGACTCGCCTGCCTGACCGAGCCGATCGAGGAGCTGGACGGCCTCTTCCTGGAGTCCAAGCCCGGCTTCGAGTGGCACTCCGGGATGTTCCTGGAGGGCGCCCACCTCCAGACCCCGTTCATGTCGGACCTGGTCACCCTCGCGGACCCGACCTCGCCGTACTCCTTCCTCAACTACCTGAAGGAGAAGGGCCGGCTGTACTCGTTCTACATCCGGGAGAACTTCTACCCGCTGCGGACCGAGTACAACGACTACTGCCGCTGGGCCGCCGACCGGCTCACCTCGGTCCGCTTCTCGACCACGGTCACCGCCGTCGCCTTCGACGAGGCCGCCGAGGTGTACGAGGTGGCCACCGAGGGCGGCGCGACGTACCGCGCCCGCCGGATCGTGCTCGGCACCGGCACCCCGCCGCACGTCCCCGAGACCTGCCGGGACCTCGGCGGCGACCTGATCCACAACTCGCGCTACCTGCCGCACAAGGCGGAGCTCCAGAAGAAGAAGACCATCACCCTGGTCGGCAGCGGCCAGAGCGCCGCCGAGATCTACTACGACCTCCTGAGCGAGATCGACGTCCACGGCTACCGGCTCAACTGGGTGACCCGCTCCCCGCGCTTCTTCCCGCTGGAGTACACCAAGCTCACCCTGGAGATGACGTCCCCGGAGTACGTGGACTACTTCCACGCGCTGCCCGAGCGGACCCGCTACCGCCTGGAGACCGAGCAGAAGGGCCTCTTCAAGGGCATCGACGGCGAGCTGATCAACGCCATCTTCGACCTGCTCTACCAGAAGAACCTGAACGGCCCCGTGCCCACCCGGCTCCTCACCAACTCCGCGCTGCACACCGCCGCGTACGACGAGGAGAGCGGCACGTACGCGCTCGGCTTCCGCCAGGAGGAGCAGGAGAAGGACTTCACCCTGGAGACCGACGGCCTGATCCTGGCCACCGGCTACAAGTACGACGTCCCCGCCTTCCTGGAGCCGGTCCGCGACCGCCTCCGATGGGACGGACAGGGCCGCTTCGACGTGGCGCGCGACTACGCGATCGACACGACGGGCCGCGGCGTCTACCTCCAGAACGCCGGCGTCCACACCCACTCGATCACCTCGCCCGACCTGGGCATGGGCGCGTACCGGAACGCCCGCATCATCGCCGCGATGCTGGGCCGCGAGTACTACCCCGTCGAGAAGACCATCGCCTTCCAGGAGTTCGCCGTATGACCGTCCGCTTCCGCCCGCTCGACCCCGTCCAGGACGCGGAGCTGCTCCACGGCTGGGTCACCCACCCCAAGGCCGCCTTCTGGATGATGCAGGACGCGAGCCGGGAGGACGTCGTGCGCGAGTACACGGCCTTCGCCGCGAACCCGCACCACGAGGCGTTCGTCGGCCTGGTCGACGGGGTCCCCTCGATCCTCATGGAGCGCTACGACCCGGCCCACCTGGAACTGGTCGGGCTCTACGAGCCGCAGCCGGGCGACGTCGGCATGCACTTCCTGGTCGCGCCCACCGACACCCCCGTGCACGGCTTCACCCGCAAGGTGATCACCGCCGTGATGGCGGAGCTGTTCGCCGACCCGGCGACCGCCCGCGTGGTGGTCGAGCCGGACGTCGACAACAAGGCCGTGCACGCGCTCAACGCGGCCGTGGGCTTCGTGCCCGAGCGCGAGATCCAGAAGCCGGAGAAGAAGGCGCTGCTGAGCTTCTGCACCCGGGCACAGTTCGAGGCCGCCGTGGGAGCCGCCGCATGAGCACCGTTCCGCAGACCGCCGACGCGGTCGCCCACCTCACCCCCGGGCGCTGGGCCGACGCCAACCGCGCGCTGATCCGCAAGGGCCTGGCCGAGTTCGCGCACGAGCGGCTGCTCGACCCGCGCGGGCTCGGCGACGACCGGTACGAGGTCCTGTCCGACGACGGCGCGACCGCGTACCGCTTCGCCGCCGACCGGTACGCCCTCGACCACTGGCAGATCGACCCGGCGTCGATCACCCGCCACCGGGGCGACGAGGAACTCCCCCTGGACGCGCTGCTTTTCATCATCGAGCTGCGCGGCTCGCTGGGCCTGAGCGACGAGATCCTGCCGGTGTACCTGGAGGAGATCTCCTCCACCCTGGCGGGCACGGCCTACAAGGCGACCAAGCCGCAGGTCTCCTCCGCCGACCTGGCCCGCGCCGGGTTCCAGGCGATCGAGACCGGGATGACCGAGGGTCACCCCTGCTTCGTCGCCAACAACGGCCGGCTCGGCTTCGGCGTCGACGAGTTCCGCGCGTACGCCCCCGAGGCCGCGAGCGACATCCGCCTGATCTGGCTGGCCGCCCGCCGCGACCGGGCCGCCTTCACCGCCGGGGCGGGCATCGACTACGAGGCCTTCGTCCGCGCGGAGCTGGGCGACGCGGCGGTGGACGGCTTCGCGGCGACCCTGGCCGCCCGCGGCCTGGACCTCGCCGACTACCTCCTCATGCCGGCGCACCCCTGGCAGTGGTGGAACAAGCTGTCCGTCACCTTCGCCGCCGAGGTGGCGCAGGAGCGCCTGGTGTACCTGGGCGAGGGCGACGACACGTATCTGGCGCAGCAGTCGATCCGTACGTTCTTCAACACCTCGGACCCGGCCAAGCACTACGTGAAGACGGCCCTGTCGGTCCTCAACATGGGCTTCATGCGGGGGCTTTCGGCCGCGTACATGGAGGCGACCCCGGCGATCAACGACTGGCTGCACGGTCTGATCGAGTCGGACCCGGTCTTCGCGTCGGCACGCTTCTCGATCATCCGGGAGC
The DNA here is from genome assembly GCF_044754545.1 of Streptomyces sp. NPDC093071. NCBI lineage: Bacteria > Bacillati > Actinomycetota > Actinomycetes > Kitasatosporales > Streptomycetaceae > Streptomyces > Streptomyces sp. NPDC093071. The sequence continues at coordinate 1,047,208 of NZ_JBIVPH010000003.1, forward strand.
GGGCGGCGGTCGGCTACCGGCACCTGGAGTACGAGGCCGCCACCGACCGCTACTCTCCCTACCGCAAGATGCTGGCCGCGCTCTGGCGCGAGTCGCCAGTGCCGTCCCTCGCGGAGGGCGAGCGCCTGGCGACGATGGCCTCGCTGCTGCACGTGGACCACGCGGGCGCGTCCTTCGCGGGCGCGCTGATGAGGGAGTCGGGCGAGGAGCCGACAGCGTGGTTGAGGCAGTACCTCGACGCCTACCTCCTCCCGGTCCTCCACAGCTTCTACGCCTACGACCTGGCGTTCATGCCGCACGGCGAGAACGTGATCCTGGTCCTGGACGAGCGCGGCGGGGTCGTGCGGGCGATCTTCAAGGACATCGCCGAGGAGATCGTCGTCATGGACCCGGACGCGGTGCTGCCGCCGGCGGTGGAGCGGGTGCGGGCCGAGGTCCCGGAGGACATGAAGCTCCTCTCGGTCTTCACCGACGTCTTCGACTGCTTCTTCCGCTTCCTGGCGGCGACCCTCGCGGCGGAGGGCGTACTCGGAGAGGACGACTTCTGGCGCACGGTCGCGGAGTGCGTGCGCGGCTACCAGCAGGAACACCCGGAGTTCGCGGCCCGCTTCGAGCGGTACGACATGTTCGCGAAGACCTTCGCCCTGTCGGCCCTCAACCGCCTCCAGCTCCGCGACAACCAGCAGATGGTCGACCTCTCGGACCCGTCGGCGGCCCTCCAGCTCGTCGGCGACCTCCCGAACCCGATCACCCGCTTCGCCTGACCCCACGACCGACACGAGCCCCGCCGGAGACGGTCCTCCGCCGGGGCTCGCGTCTTTTCGCCTTCGCCGGCCGGCCCCCTCCGCAGGGGGCGGCAGCCGGACCCGGCCGCCCTGGGGTCAGCCCTGGTCCTGGGCGTACTGGGCCGCGTACCAGCTGGAGTCGACGGCGGGGTTGTTCAGGGTTCCCCAGAACCGGTCGTCGGGCATCGGTGGCAGGGGCAGGCCGCCCAGGTCCTCGTGGAGGTCCGCACGCCAGTCGAGGGTGAAGTGGCTGCGGGTCTCCGCGGTCTCGCACACGGACCGGTGGGGGGAGCCCCAGATCCCGAGGGCGATCTTCTCCGCGGCCCATCTGCGCGCGTGGTCCCGGCCGGCGTCGGCCCGTGCGAGGACCGCGCGGAGCCGCAGGGCGAGCGGGTCGGTCCGGTCCGGCCGCGGCCGGGCCGTGCCGCGCTCCCACGCGTCCAGGGCCGCCGCGACCTCCGGGTAGTCGTTCAGCCCGCTGTCGACCGCCAGTCTGCGCACCTGCTTCCGCGCGGCCTCGGCCACCCGCTCGTACGGCAGGACCGCGATCAGCGCGCCGAGTTCCTCGTGGCCGTCCAGATGGCTCACGTGGAGGAGGTCGGCGGGGCCGTAGGACAGGTCCAGCTCCGGCAACTGCTCGTCCGGGGCCGGAAGGGGGTCGTCGGCGCTCCACTCCGGTCTGGCGGGCGGAGAGCCCTCCCAGATCAGCCGGCCGTTGAACGTGACGAGACCGGCGTCCCGGCCGCGCTCCAGCGTGTCGGCCAGTTCGGCCAGACACCCGCCCAGCGAGTCGGCCTGCCCGAAACCGGTGCCGGTCTCGTCGAAGAACCGTCCGATCGCGCCGAAGGAGTCCCGTCCGGTACGGCAGTCCAGCAGGAGGCCGTCCGACGTCACGTCGTACGAGGCGAACTTCACGTAGCCGTGGAGCCAGTAGTCCTCGGTCTCCCCGTCGGGGCCCTGGTCGATGCCGCGCAGGAACCGGGTGTCCGCGAGGATGCCGCTCATTCCGAGCAGCCGGTCGCCCGTATCGAACCGGAAGGCCTCGGGCCCCTCGAGCGCCCCGTCGTGCCGGAGGAGCGAGGCGACCAGGTCCGGGGGGAAGGTGACCCCCAGTTCCTCCTGCGCCATCGCGATCTCCTCGTCCCCGGCGGGCGGCCGGAGCGTGGCGAAGGTGCGGGGCGCGTGCTCGCGCAGCCACGCGTCGATGCGGTTCCATGACGCGTGGACCAGGTCTGCTGTCATGAGGGTGATCTTAGGAACCGGCACTGACAACGGTCCGGCCGTCGCTCGCCGGCCGCACACGGGGAACGCCCGGCGGAAGACCCCCGCCGGGCGTTCCCGTTCAAGCGCCGGCTACCCCGCCGGCCACGGCACCTCCGGCGAGCGGTACCAGTCGATGCCGAGGGCCTCGAAGCGCGGGGCCTGTTCGGCGAGGCGGAGCTTGTACGTGTCCCAGTCGTGGGTCGACGCCGGGGACCAGCCCAGTTCGGCCACGCCCGGCAGGCGGGGGAAGGCCATGACGTCGAGGTCGTCGGTGGTGGCGAGGGTCTCGGTCCATAGGGGGGACTCGACGCCCCGGACGGCGCTCTCGGGGACGCCGGGGAGGTAGGCCGCCGGGTCCCAGTCGTACGAGCGGCGCACCTCGACGTATCCGGCCCAGGAGAGGCCGAGCCGGGTCTCCTTCGTGTACTTCATGTCGAGGTAGGTGCGGTCGGCGGGCGAGAGGATCAGGCCGGTGCCGGCGCGCGCGGCGGCGGCGACCTGTTCCTTCTCGGCGGGAGGGGTGCGGTCGAGGCCCCAGTACTGGACGAGGGCGCCGGGGGCGGGGGTGGTGCCGGTCAGCTGGTGCCAGCCGACGACGGTCTTCCCGTACTTGGCGACGACCGGCTGCACCTTGTCCATGAAGGCCACGTAGTCGGCGTGGCTGATGGAGTGGGCCTCGTCGCCGCCGATGTGGAGGTAGCGGCCGGGGGTGAGGGCGGCGATCTCCCGGATCACGTCGTCCACGAAGTCGTACGTGACCGGCTTGGGCACGCACAGGGAGCTGAAGCCGACCTTGGTGCCGGTGTAGAGCGGCGGGGCGACGCCGTCGCAGTTGAGCTCGGGGTAGGAGGCGAGGGCCGCGTTGGTGTGGCCCGGCACGTCGATCTCCGGAATCACCTCCTGGTAGCGGGAGGCGGCGTACCGGACGATCTCCTTGTACTCCTCCTTGGTGTAGAAGCCGCCGGGGCCGCCGCCGACCTCGGTGGAGCCGCCGTACGTGGTGAGGCGGGGCCAGGAGTCGACGGCGATGCGCCAGCCCTGGTCGTCGGAGAGGTGCAGGTGGAGGGTGTTCACCTTGTAGAGGGCGAGCTGGTCGATGTACCGCTTCACCTCGTCGACGGTGAAGAAGTGGCGGGCGACGTCGAGCATGGCGCCCCGGTAGGCGTAGCGCGGGGTGTCGGTGATCGTGCCGCCCGCGACCTTCCAGGGGCCCGGCTGGACGGTCCCGCGCTCGACGGCGGCGGGGAGTTGTTGGCGGAGGGTCTGGACGCCGCGGAAGAGTCCGGCGGGGCGGTGGGCCGTCAGGGTGATGCCGTCCGGTCCGGAGCGGAGCCGGTAGCCCTCGTCGCCGAGGGCGGTGTCGCGGGGGCTGATCCTGAGCCGGATGCCGCCGCGGGCCGCCTGCTCGTCGACGACGGGCAGCGGGAGGCCGGTGGCGGGCCGGAGCAGTCCGGCGAGGTAGGCGCCGAGGGCCTTGGTCTCGGCGGAGCGGGTGTCCACTCCGATGCGGGTGGCGGTGGTGAGGGCGTAGGGCTCGCCCCCGGGGGCGACGGAGGCGGGCACGGGGACGATGCGGCCGAGCGGGCGGACCTCGGGCTCGGCGGCGGCGCGGTGGCCGGCGGCCTTGCCGTCGGTGCCGACGGCGGTCTCACCGCAGCCGACGCCGGCGGCCGTGACCAGGAGCAGGGATCCGATCAGGCGTGGAATCCTTCGGCGCTGTCTCACGGGCGGGCTCCCCTTCGGGTGGTCGACGCGTCTGTCGGTTTCTCTCTCCGAACCAGGTTCCTGCGTACCGTCGAGCTCGCCACCGGTCAAGGTCTAGGCCAACCACCCGGTTCGAGGGCTCGACCCCACCATACCTGCCCGATTTCGGGCAGGATTCTTGCGTGGAGGCGGGAGTACCCCTCAGTATTCACGGGTGCTCGAACGCCGTCCGTCGCACGACGACCTCATCGACCACCTGGTCCGCAGCACCGCGCTCCAGCGCGGTGAGGCCGCCCGGGTGGTGCTCGACGTGCTGGCGTACTTCGACGAGACGACGGAGGAGTTCGTCCGCCGCCGCCACCGCGAACTGCAGTCCGGCGGGGCCGTGAACGCCGAGATCTTCGAACGGATCGCGGCGGAGCTGCCGCACCGGGCCGTGGCACCGCCGGAGCTCTCGCTCCGGCAGCTGCGCCGGATCGTGTACGGCTGAGCCTCCCCGGCTCCCGAAGGACGGCCCGAACGGCCGAGTACATCCACTGACCTGGAGGGGTTTCACCTTTATGTGCGGAATTGTCGGTTACATCGGTAAGCGCGACGTGGCACCGCTGCTGCTCGAGGGCCTGCAGCGCCTGGAGTACCGCGGATACGACTCCGCCGGCATGGTCGTCACCAGCCCGAAGGCCTCCGGCCTGAAGATGGTGAAGGCCAAGGGTCGCGTCCGCGACCTGGAGGCCCGCGTCCCCAAGCGCTTCACCGGCACCACCGGCATCGCCCACACCCGCTGGGCCACCCACGGCGCGCCGAGCGACGTCAACTCGCACCCGCACCTGGACCCCGAGAACAAGGTCGCCGTCGTCCACAACGGCATCGTGGACAACGCCCAGGAGCTCCGCGCCAAGCTGGAGGCCGACGGCGTCGTCTTCGCCTCCGAGACGGACACCGAGGTCATCACCCACCTCATCGCCCGCTCCCAGGCCGAGACCCTGGAGGAGAAGGTCCGCGAGGCCCTGAAGGTCATCGAGGGCACCTACGGCATCGCCGTGATGCACGCCGACTTCAACGACCGCATCGTGGTCGCCCGCAACGGCTCCCCGGTCATCCTCGGCATCGGCGAGAAGGAGATGCTCGTCGCCTCCGACGTCGCCGCCCTGATCGCCCACACCCGCCAGGTCGTCACCCTCGACGACGGCGAGATGGCCACCCTCAAGGCCGACGACTTCCGCACCTACACGACCTCCGGCGCGACCACCACCGCCACCCCGGAGACCGTCGAGTGGGAGGCCGCCTCCTACGACATGGGCGGCCACGACACCTTCATGCACAAGGAGATCTCCGAGCAGCCCGACGCGGTCGACCGCGTGCTGCGCGGCCGGATCGACGACCGCTTCTCCACCGTGCACCTGGGCGGCCTGAACCTGGACCCGCGCGAGGCCCGCACCATCCGCCGCATCAAGATCCTCGGCTGCGGCACCTCGTACCACGCCGGTCTCATCGGCGCCGGGCTCATCGAGTCCATGGCCCGCATCCCCGCCGACGCCGAGCCGGCCTCGGAGTTCCGCTACCGCAACCCGGTCGTGGACCCCGACACCCTCTACATCGCGGTCTCCCAGTCCGGCGAGACCTACGACGTGCTCGCCGCCGTCCAGGAGCTCAAGCGGAAGGGCGCCCGCGTCCTCGGCGTCGTCAACGTGGTCGGCTCCGCCATCGCCCGCGAGGCCGACGGCGGCGTGTACGTCCACGCGGGCCCCGAGGTCTGCGTCGTCTCCACCAAGTGCTTCACCAACACGGTGACCGCCTTCGCGCTGCTCGCCCTGCACCTCGGCCGCATCCGCGACCTGTCCGTCACCGACGGCAAGCGGATCATCGAGGGCCTGCGCAAGCTGCCCGCCCAGATCGAGGAGATCCTCAAGGGCGAGGACGAGATCAAGCGCCTCGCCGAGGAGTACGCGGGCGCCCAGTCGATGATGTTCATCGGGCGCGTGCGCGGCTACCCGGTCGCCCTGGAGGCCTCCCTCAAGCTCAAGGAGATCTCCTACATCCACGCCGAGGCCTACCCGGCCTCCGAGCTGAAGCACGGCCCGCTGGCCCTCATCGAGCCGGCCCTGCCGACGGTCGCGATCGTCCCCGACGACGACCTCCTGGAGAAGAACCGCGCCGCCCTGGAGGAGATCAAGGCCCGCAGCGGCCGCATCCTCGCGGTCGCGCACCAGCCGCAGGAGAAGGCCGACCACACCCTCGTGGTCCCGAAGAACGAGGACGAGCTGGACCCGATCCTCATGGGCATCCCGCTCCAGCTCTTCGCGTACCACACCGCCCTCGCCATGGGCCGCGACATCGACAAGCCGCGCAACCTGGCCAAGTCCGTCACGGTCGAGTAGCAGCGCGGTCCGGGCCTGTCCCCCGGACCCGCCGCCGGGCCTGTCCCCCGGCGCCGCCCGACCTGACACGCGACGGTCCCCGTGCACACACCTCCCGTGCACGGGGACCGTCGCACTTCCCGGACTAGCTCGTGGCCGGGGCGCTCTCGCCCGACGCCCGGCGCCGGAGCGCCGTCGGCCAGCCCGCGACGGCGGCCGTGGCGCCGTACCAGGCGAGCAGTCCGGCGACGGCGGCGACCCAGCCGCCCGCCTTCCCGAGGCCGTCGTTGCCGGCCAGGGCGCCGATGCCGAGCAGCACCAGCGCGACGAACAGCAGCCCGTACACACCCTGTCCGAAGAGCCCGCCGCCCGAGGCCGCCAGGGTCAGGGTGAGCGCGAGGAGCGCCCACAGGAGCAGGAAGACGCCCACGGCGTCGGCCGAGGCGCCGCCGCCGACGGCGGTCCCCCAGGTGAACCAGAAGGCGCCGAGCGCCGTGTACGCCGTGCCCTCCCGGGTGTCGCCCGCGCGCAGCGCGAGCAGGCCGACGAGGAAGAGCGTCACCCCGCCGACCCAGGTGGCGAGGCCCGCGGCGTCCGTCGCCGCGACGTTGTCGATGACACCGGTGCCGCCCAGGCCGAAGGCCAGGAGGGTCAGTCCGAGTGCGAGGTGGCCGAGCGTGGAGCTGGTGTTTCCCGCGGCGACGTCGTTGTCCACGGCGGGCTCCCTTCAGATGCGCAGTCGTGCTGCGTGAGCTGCTGTGTTCCGTGGCCTTTATCTACCCTTCACAAGTACACAATTCACCTGAGGAAGGCCGAAATTATGGCCGGATGACGGCAGTTGAGGGAGGGGAGCGAGCGGTGCGGAGTTACGGGATGACGACGACGGGGCGCTGGGCGCGGCGCGCGAGGCGGCCGGCCACCGAGCCGAAGATCCGCCCGACGATCCCGTGCGTGGAGCCGACCACGATCGCGTCGGCCGAGTACTCCCGGCCGACCTCCTCCAGCTCGTGACAGATGTCGCCGCCGCGCTCGACCAGGATCCAGGGGACCTCGGAGAGGTGCTCGGCGCAGGCCAGCTCCAGGCCGAGGACCTCGGTGCGGTGGTCGGGGACGTCCACGAAGACGGGGGGCTCGCAGCCGGCCCACACCGTGGTGGGCAGCCGGTTGGCCACGTGCACGATGATCAGGCCGGAGCCGGAGCGGCGGGCCATGCCGATGGCGTACGCGAGGGCGCGCTCACTGGACGTGGAGCCGTCGAAGCCGACGACCACTCCGTGCCGGAAGGCCGGGTCGCAGGCATGACGTGGCTGTTCGACCGCGAGGGGGTCGACCGTGGAGTCGGCGACGCGCTTGCGGTCCGCGGGTTCGGGGAATTCGTGACCGGCCATCGGTGTCTCGGCGAAGAGGGTCCTCGTGGGAAGGGACGGGAGAAGGAGGAGAGGAACGACGGGAGGCGGCGGAGCTGTGTCCGGGAATCATCTTCCCAACCCCATACCCCCAAGGGTACGGCGGCACTCCTCTCCTGCCCAGGCCCCACCGCTCCGGACCCGGCGGGCACGCCGCTCGTGCACGGCGTTCCAGGGAGAATGCACGAGCGGTTCGCGATCTGGCAATGCCGGTTGTGTCCTACAGGCGTCTGCTCTGGGGTGAGATCGGCGTTCCGCGCCGGGGTGAGATCGGCGCTCCGCGCGGGGGCGGGGTTCGCGTAGGGGCCCGAGCCGGGCCGGGCGTCCGGCGCGGGGGCGGCCCGGGGCCGGGCCGGGGGCGCGCCGGGCCCGGGTCCCGGGTCCGCGCGGGGCCGAACGGGCGGCGGCGGGAGTGACCGGAGCGTTCCGTACCTCGTTGCCACAGGTCCGTTCCACCGTCGCAGGGAGAGCGCCCGTGCCCGTACCGCCGACCGTCGCCGTCCGGTCCTCCGTCACCCCCACCCCGACGCTCGCCGCGCCCCGCGCGGACCCCGCCCCGGTGGAACCGGCGGCGGGGAGGGGCGAGCAGGCCGCCGGGGACGTCGTCCGCTGGGCGGTCTTCTGCTGCGTCCTGGTCCCGGTGGTGCTCGTCGTCTACGGCACCTCGCTCGGCGGGGCGGCCGGGGCCGCCCTCGGGCTCCTCTCGGTGACGGCGGCCTGCCGGCTGCTGCTGCGGCGCTCGGAGCGGGGTCTCCGCGCGGAGACCGCCCGCGGCGGACGCCGGCGCTAGTTCCGGAGGGGTCCCCGACCCCCTCCGAGTTGACAGGCTCGCACACCCGAGCCCATACGTTTTCAGCCAACTTCCCATGACCGGCGAGTCCTTGGCGTAACGATTGGCCAGCCCCGGCGCCGACACCCCCGAAAGCCCCGTCCCAGGGGGTCACACCCCCCGCGTACCGGGGCGTTCACCACCCCGGCGCACCCCTCGGGGGCCTCCGGACGCGCCTCCCCGCCATCGATCGCTTCGCGCCAAGTTGCCTTGTCGACAATCCACCGGTTGGAGAACTTGTCACCCCGGCGCCACGGGACGCAGTAGATTCGATCATGGGTACCGAAGACTGGGGTCTCGTGCAAAACCGAGGGGAAACGTGCAGCAGCGACACGACCAGGGAGACGCGAACACCGAGGGGGGCTTAGCGTCATGAGCCAGGACTCCACCGCACCGGAGGCCGGACGGAAACTGTCCGGGCGCCGCCGTCGCGAAGTCGTCGCGGTGCTGCTGTTCAGCGGCGGCCCCATCTTCGAGAGCTCCATCCCGCTCTCCGTGTTCGGCATCGACCGGCAGGACGCCGGAGTGCCACGTTACCGGCTGCTCGTCTGCGCCGGCGAGGAAGGACCGCTGCGGACCACCGGCGGGCTCGAACTCACCGCGCCGTACGGCCTGGAGGCCATCGGCCGGGCGGGCACCGTCGTCGTCCCGGCCTGGCGGTCGATCACCTCGCCGCCGCCGCCGGAGGCGCTCGACGCGCTGCGCCGCGCACACGAGGAGGGGGCCAGGATCGTCGGGCTGTGCACCGGGGCGTTCGTCCTGGCCGCGGCCGGACTGCTCGACGGCCGCCCGGCGACCACGCACTGGATGTACGCGCCGACGCTCGCCAAGCGCTATCCGTCGGTCCACGTGGACCCGCGGGAGCTCTTCGTCGACGACGGGGACGTCCTGACCTCCGCCGGCACCGCGGCCGGAATCGATCTGTGTCTGCACATCGTGCGGACCGACCACGGCACGGAGGCCGCGGGCGCCCTGGCGCGCCGGCTGGTCGTCCCGCCGCGGCGCAGCGGCGGTCAGGAGCGCTACCTCGACAGGTCTTTACCGGAGGAGATCGGCGCCGACCCGCTGGCCGAGGTCGTCGCCTGGGCGCTCGAACACCTCCACGAGCAGTTCGACGTGGAGACGCTCGCGGCGCGCGCGTACATGTCACGGCGGACCTTCGACCGCCGGTTCCGCTCCCTCACGGGCTCGGCGCCGCTCCAGTGGCTGATCACCCAGCGGGTGCTCCAGGCACAGCGGCTGCTCGAAACCTCCGACTACTCGGTCGACGAGGTGGCGGGCCGGTGCGGCTTCCGCTCCCCCGTGGCGCTGCGCGGCCACTTCCGGCGCCAGCTCGGCTCCTCGCCGGCGGCCTACCGGGCGGCGTACCGCGCCCGGCGTCCGCAGGGCGAGACCGGTACGGCGGTACTCGACCCGGTCGTGCCCGCCCAGGTCACGGCCGGCGTACGGCGGCCGGGCCCCCCGCTGGAGCCGGGGAAGCCGCAGTCCGACGCCTACGCTCCCGGGCGCCCCTCCCTCCCGGGCCAGCGCAGCGCCCCGTAGGCGATCACAGAGACCCGCGGCCACAAGCCGCGCACCGCAGGATCGACGGGCGTCCGGGGACACCTCCCCCGGGCGCCCGTCGGGCTGCCGGGCCGGATCCCGCGCACCCGGAAGGCCCTAAGGTGGACGCATGAACGATCGCATGGTGTGGATCGACTGCGAGATGACCGGGCTCTCGCTGACGGACGACGCACTCATCGAGGTGGCCGCGCTGGTCACCGACTCGGAACTGAACGTGCTCGGCGACGGGGTGGACATCGTGATCCGCCCGCCGGACGCGGCCCTGGAGACCATGCCGGAGATCGTGCGCCAGATGCACACGGCCTCGGGACTGCTCGACGAGCTGGCGGGCGGCACCACGCTCGCCGACGCCGAGGCCCAGGTCCTCGCCTACATCCGCGAGCACGTCAAGGAGCCCGGCAAGGCGCCGCTGTGCGGGAACTCGGTCTCCACCGACCGCGGCTTCCTCGCCCGCGACATGCCCGCCCTGGAGGGCCACCTGCACTACCGGATCGTCGATGTCTCCTCGGTCAAGGAACTGGCCCGCCGCTGGTACCCGAGGGCGTACTTCAACAGTCCGGAGAAGAACGGCAACCACCGGGCGCTCGCCGACATCCGCGAGTCCATCGCCGAGCTGCGCTACTACCGCGAGGCGGTCTTCGTCCCGCAGCCCGGCCCCGACTCGGAGACCGCGAAGCGGATCGCGGCGCGCCACGTCCTCCCCGCGGAGTGACCCCGGCCTGACCGCTCGCTCGCGCCCTCGAACGCCCCTCCGGAAAACGCGGGCGCGAGCACCCTCCCGGACCCTGTAGACTTCTTCTCGGCCGGTCGGGGAAACCCTCGGGAAAACCGCCGGTCATGGTGGGTATAGCTCAGCTGGTAGAGCACCTGGTTGTGGTCCAGGATGTCGCGGGTTCGAGTCCCGTTACTCACCCTGTGTGACGAAGGCCCCGGTTCGGAAGAACCGGGGCCTTCGTCGTTCTCTTGAGGCCGTTCCCACGAGGCCGTTCCCACGAGGTCGTTCCCGGAGGACGCGGGAGGGGAAAAGGGGGCGCGCCCCGGCCGGGGGTAGGGGACGGCCGGGGCGCGCGGTGTGGGGGGCACAGTGGTTCTTCGGGGGTCCTACCGGTAGGCGGCGAAGGCCTTCGTGAAGGCCAGGGGCTGCTGGAGGATCGAGGAGCAGGTGGCGTCGGCGCGGTTCACGGCGCCGTCCGGGCACTGCTTGTCACGGGTCGAGGACCACATCGAGAGCCAGCCGAGCCCCTTGGACTGCGCGAAGTCGACCAGCTGGGTGGCGTCGTCGACCTTGAAGATCTCGCTCAGGACGTCGTTGACACCGATCATCGGGGTGACGGCGACGGCCTTCCAGGCGGCCGCGTCGGAGAGTCCGAGGACGCCCTTGATCTGGGCCTGGGTCGCGGTCGCGGCCTGGATCGCGTACGTGCCCATGTCGGCGCTGTACGCCGGGCCGTAGTCCATCGCCATGATGTTGACGGCGTCGACCCGGACCCCGTTGCGCTTGGCGTCGGCGAGCAGGTCCACGCCCGGCTGGGTCAGGCCCTCGGGCATGACCGGCAGGGTGAAGGAGACGTTCAGGCCCGGGTGGGACTTCTGGAGCTGCGCGATGGCCTGCGAGCGGCGGGTGTTGGCGGCGGTGTCCGGCAGGGCCGCGCCCTCGACGTCGAAGTCGACCTTGGTCAGCTTGTACTGGTCGATCACCTTGCCGTACGCGGAGGCCAGCGCGGAGGCCGAGGAGCAGTTCAGGGCCAGCTCGTGGCCGGCGGCGCCGCCGAAGGAGACGCGGACGTCACCGCCCTTGGCGCGCAGGGCGCCGATCTGGGCGGCAACCTTGTCGTTCGCCAGGTCGGTGACCCCGCCCCACAGCGGGGCGCAGGCGCCGCCGGAGGTGATGAAGGCGAGGTTGAACTCCTTCACGCCGGTGGCGTCGGCGGTCGCGAGCAGGTCGTACGCCGGGTAGAGCGAGGTGTCGACGTACGGGGCGAACTTCGCGCCGGTGACGGGGGCCGGCGTGGAGGTCGTCGGCGTGGGCGTCGGGGTCTGCGTCCGCGTGGGGGTCGGCGTGGGGGCCGTGGTGGCGGACGCGGTCGGGGTCGGCTGTGCCGTCGCCGTGGGGGAGGCGGTGGCCGTGGGGGAGGCGGTGGCCGTGGGCTGCTCGGTGGGGCGGCCGCTGGGGGTGGGGGCGGGGCCGCCGGCCGAGCAGGACACCTTGTTGATCAGGCAGTTGGCGGGGTCGCCCGCCTCGCCGGCGGCGGAGGTCACGAAGCCGACGGTGACGGACTGTCCGGGGGCCAGCTGCCGGTTCCAGCTCGCGGGCTTCACGGTGACGTGCCGGCCGGAGACGGTGTGCTCGCCGTTCCAGAGGGAGCCGATGGCGGTGCCGGCCGGCAGGTCGAACTCCAGGGTCCAGTCGGACTGGGCGGCCGACGTCTCGTTGGTGACGACGTACTGGCCGGTGTAGCCGCCGGTCCAGGAGCTGGTCCGGGTGTAGGCGGCGCCGACGGAGGCGGCCTGGGCGGTACCGGTGAGCGCGAAGGCCGCGCCGCCGACGACGGCCGCCGCGACGACCGCTCCGACGACCTTGGTCCTCGTACTCGCCCTGCGCCGGTGCGAACGGGTGCCCATGGCGTGCCTGCCTCTGTGTGCGGGGGTGGGGGGTGGTGCGGCAGCACGCTAGCGACCGGGAAACGGACAAAGGGGCTTCCGCGGACAGGGCCGGGGATCCTTAGGGTCCGCTTAAGGAACCCATCGGGGCCAGGAAAGGTACGACCCGGATTCCGGACCGGGGCGTGGGGCTCACGCCGGATTCCGGACCGGGGGCGGGGCGCCCCGGCTGTCTGCCCTAGGGAGGACCGGGGGCAACCCCGGACGCCCGGTCGACGGTCCGGCGGAGGCGTCACCCCGGCTGCCCGCTCCCAGGGGGGCGGGGGTCACCCCGGGCGCCCGGTCGGACGCCCGGTGGAGGCGTCAGCTCTCCCGGGCCCGCCGCGTCCCCGTCCCCCCGCGTCTGCGGCGGGGCGGGCGGTGGCCCCGGTGGCCGGGGGCGGTGGCCTGGCCGTGGGCGCCGGCGCGGCCGCCGAGGCCGATCCAGACGCGGACCTCCGTACCGCCGAGGACCGAGCGGCCGATGCGGACGTCGCCGCCGGTGCCCTCCGCGACGCGCCGCACGATGTCGAGGCCGAGGCCCGTGGAGCCGTCCCGGCCGCCGCTGTTGCCCCGGGCCAGGGCGGCGGCCGGGTCGGCGATGCCGGAGCCCGCGTCGGAGACCAGGACGATGACGGCGTCGTCGCCGTTGTGGACGTCGATGGAGAAGGCCGTGCCCTCGGGGGTGTGCCGGAAGACGTTGCCGAGGAGCGCGTCGAGCGCGGCGACGAGTTCGGGCCGGGCGACCGGGATGCGGACCGGGCGCTCGACGCCCGCGACCCGCACCCGGCGCCCCTCGTCCTCGGCGAGCGCCGACCAGAAGTCCATGCGCTCGCGCACCACTTCGGCGGCGTCGCAGCCCGCGCCGGGGCCGGTCGCCTGGGTCTGCGGCTTCGCCTCCCGGGCCGTACGGATGATGATGTCGACCTCGCGCTCCAGCTGTTCGACCGCCGCGCGGGTCTGCTCGGCGGCCGGACCGGAGCCGAGCGAGGCCGCGTTGAGCCGCAGGACGGTCAGCGGGGTGCGCAGCCGGTGGGAGAGGTCGGCGGCCAGTTCCCGCTCGTTGGCGAGGAGTTGGACCACCTGGTCGGCCATCGAGTTGAAGGCGACGGCGGCGGACTTGAGCTCCGGCGGCCCCTCCTCGGGGACCCGCGCGCCGAGCCGCCCCTCGCCCAGGTCGTGGGCGGCGCCCGCGAGCCGCTGGGCGGGCTGGACCATGCGGACGCCGAGGCGGTCGGCGACGGCGACGGAGCCGACGATCAGGGCGGCGCCGACCCCGGCGAGGACCAGCCAGGCGGTGCCGACGCCGTTGGACACGTCCCCCTCGGGGACGAAGAGTTCGACGACCGCGACCTGGCCGCTGCTGAGCGCGGTGGGCTGGAGCAGCGCGAAGCCGCCGGGCACCTCGGTGATGGAGGCCCGGCCGAGTTCGCGGGTGGCCGTGAGCTGCTCCTCCCCCGCCCGGCGGGTGCCGATCTCCAGCGGCGGGCCGCCCGGCGTCGCGGCGGGGACGTGGACGGCGAGCCGGCCGGCGGCCCCGTCCTCGGTGGTGGCGACGGCCTTGTCGAGCTCGTCGCGGTCGGTGGTGATGGCGAGGACGGGGGCGAGCCCGGCGGCCCGTCGTTCCGCGTTGGAGAAGGCCCGGTCGCGGGCCATCTCCTTGACGACGAGCCCGAGGGGGACGGCGAAGGCGACCACGACCATGGCGGTGACGGCCAGGCACACCTTGACGAGCGCCCATCTCACGGCCGCGGCTCCCCGGGCGGCTCCAGCTTCACGCCCACCCCGCGCAGGGTGTGCAGATAGCGGGGCCGGGCGGCCGTCTCGCCCAGTTTCCGCCGCAGCCACGACAGGTGGACGTCGATGGTCTGGTCGTCGCCGTAGGACTGCTGCCACACCTCGGCGAGCAGCTCCTTGCGGGGGACGACCACGCCGGGCCGCCCGGCGAGGAAGGCCAGCAGGTCGAACTCGCGCCGGGTCAGGTCCAGGGGCGCGCCGTCCAGCTCCGCCTGGCGGCGCAGCGGGTCGACGGTGAGGCCGCCGACCCGGATGACCCGGGAGGGCGGGGCCTCTCCGGCGCCGGACCGGGCGCGGCGCAGGACGGCGGCCATCCGGGCCGAGAGGTGGTCGACCGAGAAGGGCTTCACGAGGTAGTCGTCGGCCCCCGCGTGGAGGAGCCGTACGATCTCGGCCTCGTCGTCCCGGGCGGTCGCGATGATCACCGGCACGTCGGTGATGCCGCGCAGCATCTTGAGCGCCTCGGACCCGTCCAGATCGGGCAGTCCGAGGTCGAGGATGACCACGTCGAAACGGAAATGGGCGACCTCGCGCAACGCCTCAAGTGCCGTGCCGACGCTCCGTACGGTGTGGGACGCCTCGGAGAGCTGCCGGATGAGGGCGGAGCGCACGAACTGGTCGTCCTCGACCACGAGCACACTTGCCATGGGCGGCACCGTACGCCATGCGGGCGGATCATCGGACCATGTGCACCCCCTGATCCGGAACGGCCGGGGGTGGTGCAGTATGGGCCGGTGCGAAGAGGACTGGTTCACGCCCTGGCCTGGTCGCTCGCCACCGGCGCGGCGGTCACCCTGTCCTGGTGGGGAGTGCACACGGTGCTGTCCGGAACCGTGTACGACCCGCCGCGCGCGCTGCCCCTGCCGGCCGGGTCCTTCGACGGTTCGTACGGCTCCGGCGGCGGACCGCTGACCTCCTCGACCCGGTATCCCGGGACCGACGGGCCGTCCGCGTCCACCACGCCGAGCGACGGCCCGACCCCCTCCGCCACCCCGTCCACCACTCCGCCGCGGCCGGATCCGACGACGGAGGCCCCGGCGAAGTCCCCTCCGGCCACGGTGCCACCGGCGTCGGGATCGGGATCCGGTTCCGGCAACGGCCCGGGCTCCGGCACCGGTTCCGGTTCCGGCGCGAACGTGAAGAGCTATGCCGTGGACGGCGGCCGGGTCGCCTTCGACCTGGGGGAGACCTCGGCCGAGCTGGTCTCCGCGACGCCCGCCCCGGGCTGGCAGATGCAGGTGTGGAAGCAGACGACCTGGATCCGGGTGACCTTCACCCGGGACGGCCGCGAGCTGTCGGTCTTCTGCGTGTGGCACGACACCGCGCCGCGCGTGGAGATCGAGGACCGGGCGATCTGAGCCGCCCTCCCTGTCCGAGTCCTCTGCCCGAGCCCTCTGTCCGAGCCCCCTGCCCGAGCCCTCTGCCCGAGTCCTCTGTCCGAGCCCCTGTCCGAGTCCTCTAGCGGAAGACGGACGCGGGCGGGGCCGGTGACGGCTTGGCGGTCGCGTCGGTGACCGGGGCCGCTCCCCCGGCGAAGTCGGCGAGGGCCCGCCCGTGTTCGACCCGGCCCGGATGCGGGTCGGTGGCGACCCTGCGGGTCAGTTCGGCCACCGGGAGCTCCCGGTCGGAGGCGAGCAGGACGGCGTTGCCGAAGCGGCGCCCGCGCAGGACGGTCGGGTCGGCGGTCAGGGCCAGTTCGGGGAAGACGGCGGCGGCCGTGGCGATCTGGCCGCGCAGATGGGCCAGCGGCGGGCCGTCGGCCAGGTTCGCCGCGTAGAGGCCGCCGGGCCGCAGCGCCCGCCGCACTTCGGCGAGGAATTCGGTGCTGGTCAGATGGGCGGGGGTACGGGCTCCGCCGAAGACGTCCGCGATGATCAGGTCCGCCCAGCCGTCCTGGACCTTGGCGAGGCCGGCGCGGGCGTCGGTGGACCGGACCCGCACGCGGGCGGCGGGGTCGAGCGGCAGCTCCCGGCGGACGAACTGGACCAGGGGCCCGTCGAGCTCCACGACCTGCTGGGTGGAGCGGGGCCGGGTCGCGGCGACGTACCGGGCGAGGGTGAGGGCGCCGCCGCCGAGGTGCACGGCCTGGAGCGGGCGGTTCGGCGGGGCGGCGAGGTCCACGACGTGGCCGAGGCGCCGCTGGTACGCGAAGGAGAGGTGTGCCGGATCGTCCAGGTCGACGTGCGACTGCGGGGCGCCGTCGACGAGCAGCGTCCAGGCGCGCGGGCGCTCCCGGTCGGGTACGAGTTCGGCGAGGCCGCCGTCGACGGTCTCGGTGAGGGGGGTCGCCGCCGCCCGGTCGCGCTGCTTGTTCCTGGCCATCGGTCCATTATCGGACGATCGGACCGCGACCGGCGTGCCCGGGACCGTCGGGCAGGCCCCGAGGACTCAGCGACAGCCGTCGGCGGCCTCGATGAGCCGGGCCGCCTCGCCGAGCGCCCGGCGCAGGACGGCGGGGTCGGTGACCGGGTCGGTGTCGCCGGGGGGCAGCAGCCAGCCGGCCGGGCGGGGGGCGCCGCCGTCCGGTTCCGGCAGCTCGGGGAGTTCCGGCAGCTCGGGGAGGCGGAGGCCGCGCCCCGAGGTGCGCGTACACGCGCTGCCCGGCACGTCCCAGGCGGCGGCGGTGCCGGGCGGGACCAGGAAGCCCAGGGTGTCGCAGGTGCCGTCGTGCACCACGGGGCCCACGGCGGGGGCGCCGGCGCGGCGCAGGATGTCGACGGCCTCCAGGCCCTGGCGGACCGGCACGGTGACCAGGTCCCAGGCTTCGGCGGCGGACTCGGCCCCGGCGGCGCCCGGGGCGGGCACGGGTCGAGCGGCCGACTGTGAACCGATCTCCGACATGGGACCCCTCCTCGCTCCATGAGGAGACACGTTCCGTCTCTCCTTACGGTTCAACGCCCGTGCGCGTCAACGGCTACGGCGTTTTCCCGCCGCAAAGGATGGCAGTTCATGGCAGATCGCAGGCGAGATATCCGATTTGTAGCCAAACTCTGCGTAGGCATTCGGTCACAGCGGGTACGTTTCTGCCGCCGGACCACCGGCAGCACCAGGAGAGGGCTCGGCCATGGCGATGTCACGGGCAGTTCCCAACCTCGCCTTCCGCAGGCTCCGCGGGCAGCAGTCGCCGGCGGAGTTCGCCGCGGCCGTCCGCCGGGCGGCGCGGGAGATCGGCGAACAGGTCGCGTGCGACGCCCGCTACATCGGGCGCGTGGAGGCGGGCGAGATCCGCTGCCCGAACTACGCGTACGAGCGGGTCTTCCTGCACATGTTCCCCGGACTCGGCCTCTCCGACCTGGGCTTCTCCGCGCGGGAGACGGTGCGCGGCCGGCGGCAGACCGTCCCGGCCGGGACCTCGCCCCCCGCCGCCTCCACGACCCGGAACGATGAGGAGAGCGACGTGCTGCGTCGCGCATTCATGACGAGCGGCTCCGCCACCCTGGCGGCCGCCTCGCTGGGACTCGGCGGCCCCGCCGTCGCGATCCCCAGCCCCCGCGGGACCCACCGGATCGGCGAGACCGAGGTGCGGGCCGTCGAGGACGCCGTGCGGCGGATCCGGCTGCTCGACGACCGGCACGGCGCCGACGGGCTCTACAAGGTCGCCGCCCAGCCGCTCCGTACCGCGTACGCGCTGCTCGACGCCGGCACCGCCGCCCGCCGTTCCACCGAGGACCGGCTGCACGCGGGCGCGGGCGAGCTCTCCCTCTCCGTCGGCTGGCTGGCCCACGACTCGGGGCGGCACGAGGACGCGCGCTCGCACTACGCCGAGGCCCTGGCCGTCGCGCGCGTGGCGGGGAACTCCGGAAACGCGGCCCTGGAGGCGCACGCCTTCTGCAACACCTCGTTCCTGGCCCGGGACACCGGCCGGTACCGGGAGGCGGTCCGGGCCGCGCAGGCCGGTCTGCGGGCCGCGGAGCCCCTGGGTTCGGCCCGGCTGCTGTCGCTGCTGTCCCTGCGGGAGGCGTGCGCGTGGGCGGCGCTGGGCGACCGGTCCACCTGCGAGCAGGCCCTCGGCCGCGCCCACTCGTTCTTCGACCGGGGCCCGGCCGACGGCGACCCGGAGTGGATGTCGTTCTTCGGGGAGCCGGAGCGGGAGGCGCAGGAGGCCCAGTGCTGGTCGGTGCTCGGCGACCGGGGCCGGGCCGTCCGCCACTCCCACCGGGCCACGGTCCTGCAGAACCCGCACTTCGCCCGGAACCTCGCGCTCTACCGCGCCCAGCTCGCCAGGGACCTGGCGCACGCGGGCCGTCCGGACGAGGCGACGGCGGAGGCGCGCCGGGTGGTGGACTCCCTGGACGGCATCGCCTCGGCCCGCATCCGCGAACTCCTCGCGGAGACGGGCCGGGTGCTGGCGGCCACCCGCTGAGCGAAGGGGGCTACTGCTCCAGGTGCCCGGTGTCGTTCCAGCGTTCGAGCGCCGGGTCGCCGTACGCCCAGCCCAGGACCGACAGGCTGGTCGGGTCGAGGCGGATGCGGGCGGCGAAGGAGACGTCCTCGCCGAGCCAGCGGGCGCCGATGGAGCGCAGGATGTGCCCGTGGGCGAAGACCAGGACGTCGCGGTCGGCGGAGCGGGCCCACTCCACGACCTCGTCGGCGCGGTCCGACAGCTGGGCCAGGGTCTCGCCCTCCGGGACGCCGTCGCGCCAGATGAACCAGTCCGGCCGCCGCTCCTTGATCTGGGGCGGGGTGAGGCCCTCGTACGCCCCGTAGTCCCACTCCATCAGCGCGTCCCAGGGCTCGGCCCGGTCGCCGAAGCCGGCGAGGGCGCAGGTCTCGCTCGCGCGGACCAGGGGGCTGGTGCGCACCTCCGTGCCGGGCAGGCCCTGCCAGGGGCCGCGGTGCAGGCGCTCGCCGAGCAGCTTCGCGCCGCGGCGCCCCTCTTCGAGCAGCGGTATGTCGGTCCTGCCGGTGTGCCGGCCGAGGAGCGACCACTCGGTCTGGCCGTGCCGGGCGAGCAGGATGCGCGGTGCCATGGGAAGGCTCTCCAGAGGTTCGCGGTGCGGACGTGCTCCTTCCATCATCGCCCAACCGAATTCGGGGCGACACGCGGGCAACCACCGGGTGCCGTCCGGCGTCCCCTCCCCCGGGCCGTACGCCTCACGGGAGGGGACCTTGTCCATGCGCAAGCCACGCTGGTGGGCCGAGCTGTCGCTGATCGGCGTCGTGTACGCGGCCTACACCGGCGGTCGGCTGCTCGTGCGGGGCGACGAGGCCTCGGCCGTCGACCACGGCCTCGCGATCCTGCGCCTGGAGGGGCTGCTCGGGATCGACGCGGAGCGCCCCCTGAACCGGCTGTTCACGGACGTCCCCGCGCTGGGGATCCCGGCGGACTTCGCGTACGCCACGCTGCACTACCTGGTCACCCCGGCGGTCCTGGTGTGGCTGTTCCGGCGGCGGTCCGCGCACTACCGGGCGGCCCGCGCCTGGCTGATGGCCGCCACCCTGCTCGGGCTCGTCGGCTTCACGCTCCTTCCGACCTGCCCGCCCCGGCTGCTCGACGCGGCGCACGGATTCACCGACACGATGGCCCACTTCAGCGCGTACGGCTGGTGGGGCGGCGAGGCGAGCGCGCCGCGCGGCCTGGGCGGGATGACCAACCAGTACGCGGCGATGCCCAGTCTGCACGTGGGGTGGGCGCTGTGGTGCGGGGTGATGCTGTGGCGGTACGGGCGGACTCCGCTCCTGAAGGCGCTCGGGGTGGCGTATCCGCTGCTCACGACGGTGGTGGTGATGGGCACGGCCAACCACTACCTGCTCGACGCGGTCGCGGGGGCGGCCGTGATGGGGGCCGGGTACCTGCTCGCGCCGCACGCGCTGCGGGCGGTCGACCGGCTGCGCGGGACGACGGGCCGAACGGCGGGCGGAACGGCGGGAACGGGGGAAGCCCCTCCGGTTGTCAGTGGGGGATGCGAGACTTCGGCGGGTGAGCACATCCCCGGACAACGGTCTGCCGCCGCTGCCGCAGACGACACGTCGGCAGCGGCTCGCTGAGCTGCGCGGACCGGCCAACGCGCCGCGTCCGCTGGACGCGCGGGCGCTCGCGGCGCTCGCCGCCAACCCCGGCTGCCAGCGGCGGGCCCTGCTCGACGGCGCGGGGATCGACAAGTCCGCCCTCGCCGCGAAGCTCGGCTCCCCGGCCCCCTTCGGGCAGTCGCAGTTCGCGATCGTGCGGGGCAACTCCTTCGAGGCGAAGGTGAAGGCGGACGGCGGCCGCGAACTGCTGCGGCTGCTCGGGGTGGAGGAGCCCGGCGAGGTGGCCGTGCCCGATCTGACGGCGGCCGGACCCGACGGCCGGGTGGCCCGTACGGCGCTCGCGCTGCGGGAGGCGACCGGGTCCGGCGGGTGGACGCTGCTGGACCATCCGCTGCTCGCCCTGGAGGTGGCGGGCTCGCCCGTCTATCTGGAGCCGGACGCGGTGGTGGTGCGTCCGGACGGCGGGTGGACGGTGGTCGAGATCAAGTCCTTCCCGACGATCGACGGTTCGGCCGACGCGGCGAAGGTGGGGGCGGCGGCCCGGCAGGCCGCCGTGTACGTGCTCGCGCTGGAGCGGGTGGCGGCGGTCACGGAGGGCGCGCGGGTGGCGCACTCGGTGCTCCTGGTCTGCCCGAAGGACTTCTCGAACGTGCCGACGGCCTCGGTCGTCGACGTGCGCAAGCAGCGGTCGGTGACCCGGCGCCAGCTGGACCGGCTCACCCGGATCGACGAGATCGCGGACGCCCTGCCGGAGGGCGTCTGCTTCGACGTGGCCGAGCGCTCGCCGGAGGAGCTGACGGCGGCGGTGGAGTCCGTGCCCCACCAGTACGCGCCGGAGTGCCTGGCCGCCTGCGAGCTGGCCTTCCACTGCCGGTCGCGGTCGCGGGAGGCGGGCGCGGTGGAGACCCTGGGCCGCGCGGTACGGGGCGAGCTGGGCGGCCTGACGACGGTCGGCGCGGTCCTGGCGGCGGCGCGCGGCGAGGCGGGCGACCCGGACGACCCGGCGGTGGCGGCCCTGCGGCGGGCCAGGGCCCTGCGCGAGGAGGCGCTGGCGTCGGCGCCCGCCCGCATCCCCCGGGAGCACGTCGAATGCCCCTGCTGACGTCCCTTTCCCGCACCGCGCCCCGGGAGGGCCTCGCATGTCGCTGATCTCCACGCTGGCCCGGATGGAGGCCGTCGAGTCGGGGCGGGCGCAGCCGCTCGCCACCGTGCGGCACCGGCGCGTCTCCGAACGGCCGCTCGTCCTGGTTCCGTTGACCACCGCCGGCGAGGCGGGCGCCCCGCTGGGCGCGCTCGTCGGCACCGACCGCGAGGAGCCGAGGCTCCTGGTGGTGCCCCAGCCCCGCGACCGCGACCTGCGGTTCGCGTTCCTCGCGGACCTGGCCGAGGAGGTCCTGCCGTACGTCGACGCGTTCGCGGACGTCGTCGAGCTGGTGGAGCGCAACGAGACGGACGCCGAGACCGGCAAGAAGGTGCGGGTCGAGGTCGAACTGTGCGCGGACGCGCCGCAGTTGATCGTGCCGAGCCGGGCGGGCATCGAGTACGTACGGCTGCTCGGGCGCTCCACGCGGTTCCGGCGGACGGCCGAGCAGGACCCGGAGACGCCGTTCCCGGCGCCGCCCCGGGTGCCGCTGCTCGGGCGCTGGCTGACGCACTTCGGGGAGCGGGCCCGGGTGCCGGGCTCGTCGCTGCTGCTCGCGGCGACCGACCTGCTCAACCGGCACTGGGCGACCGGCCAGTCCTCCCTGGAGGACCAGCACCTGGGCGCGCTGCTCGCCTGGATCGACCCGGAGGACGGGGTGTCCGGCCGGGAGGGGGCGCTGCGCGCGGAGGCGGGCCGGGACGAGCGGGGGCAGCTCTTCTGCCCGCCCGCCGGGCCCGCTACGGACCCGGCCTTCGACAACCGGCTGCTCGCGCCCGCGATCGAGCGGTACGACCGGGCCCGGCAGGCGTCCGGCGCGGCCGAGGAGGCCGGGGCGGCCGAGCGGGCCCTGGGCGAACTGCTGACGGCCGAGCGGGAGGTGCGCCGGCTCGTCGTCTCGCAGCTGAAGCCGACGTGGGACGCGGTGTGGCGGGCGGTGGACCTGCTGCGGGAGCTGCCGGAGGGGGCCAGGGTCGGGGACCGCTGGACCCGGGACCGCTGGTCCTTCACCGCCCACCGGGACCGGGTCGCGGCCGGCGAGCCGCCGCAGCCGCGCCGGGACGACGCGGTGACGGCGGCGCGGAAGCTCGCGGCCCGCGAGCAGGCGCAGGGCCAGCTGGAGGCGCAGGAGGCCCTGGACGATCCGCTGGTCCTGGCGGGGCGGCGGCTCGCGGGCGAGGCGTTCGCGGCGGAGGTGGTGGAGGTGACGATGGCGTGGACGGAGTCGAAGCGGCCCGCGCCCCGGCCGCTGCTGACGGTCCGCACGGACGACCGGCCGCACCTGGCCGAACGGGTGAAGGCGTACCGCTCGCTGGACGGGAAGCCGCAGACGGCGGAGTTCGTGCGGTACGAGGAGGACGGCTCGCTGCTGCTGCGGCTCCTGGACCGGATGGGCCGGTCGAAGGAGCCGGCGGAGGGGTCGGTGCCGGAGAAGGGCGAGCGGATCGCCTGGACGCTCTTCGAGCACGACCAGCGGACCGGGCCGAAGCTGCCGGACCCGGAGGAGACGCCCTGGACGCACGGCGGCCCGCCCCGGACGGACGCCGTGGAACTGCCGGACCCCGTGACTCCCGAGGACGTGCTGTGAGCGCGTTCGCCCCCGTGACCCCCGAGGACGTGCCGTGACCGTGTTCGATCCCTCCGCCGAGGCCGGGCGGGCGACGGCCGCCATCCTGGCGGACACCCTGCACGGCAGCTCGCGGGGCGTGGTCGTGGACTCCCCGCCGGGTGCGGGCAAGTCGACGCTCGTCGTGCGGGCCGCCCTGGAACTGGCCGCCGCCGGCCGCCCCCTGATGGTGGTCGCGCAGACGAACGCGCAGGTGGACGACCTGGTGCTGCGGCTGGCCGAGAAGGAGCCGGACCTGGAGGTGGGCCGGCTGCACTCCAGCGACTCCGACCCGTACGACAAGGCGCTCGACGACCTGGAGAACGTGCGGAAGTCGGCGAAGGCGGGCGATCTGGCCGGGCTGCCGGTGGTGATCTCGACGGCCGCCAAGTGGGGGCACGTGAAGAACGTGGAGCCGTGGGCGCACGCGATCGTGGACGAGGCGTACCAGATGCGGTCGGACGCGCTGCTCGCGGTGGCGGGGCTCTTCAAGCGGGCGCTCTTCGTGGGCGACCCGGGGCAGCTGGACCCGTTCTCGGTGGTGGGCGCGGAGCAGTGGGCGGGGCTAACGTACGACCCGTCGGCGAGCGCGGTCTCGACCCTGCTCGCGCACAATCCGGAGCTGCCGCAGCACCGGCTGCCGGTCTCCTGGCGGCTGCCCGCGTCGGCGGCGCCGCTGGTGTCGGACGCGTTCTACCCGTACACCCCGTTCCGCAGCGGCACCGGGCACGGGGACCGGAAGCTGTCCTTCGGGGTGCCGTCGGACGGCTCGGGCCCGGACCGGGTCCTGGACGAGGCGGCCGAGTCGGGCTGGGGCCTGCTGGAGCTCCCGGCCCGGCACACCCCGCGCACCGACCCGGAGGCGGTGGGGGCGATCGCCCTGGTGGTGCGGCGGCTCCTGGACCGGGGCGGCGCGGCGGTCTCGGAGCGCGCCGAGCACCCGGTGCCCCTGACGCCCGACCGGATCGCGGTCGGCACCGCCCACCGCGACCAGGCGGCGGCGGTCCGGGCGGCGCTCGCGGACCTGGGCGTGTCCGGGGTGACGGTGGACACGGCGAACCGGCTCCAGGGGCGCGAGTACGACGTGACGGTGGTCCTCCACCCGCTGTCCGGGCGTCCGGACGCGACCGCCTTCCACCTGGAGACGGGCCGCCTGTGCGTCCTGGCCTCCCGGCACCGGCACGCGTGCGTGGTGGTGTGCCGGGCGGGCGTGGCGGAGCTCCTGGACGAGCACCCGTCGACGGAACCGGTCCGGCTGGGGGCGGCGGTGTCGTTCCCGGACGGCTGGGAGGCGAACCACGCGGTCCTCTCCCACCTGGGGGAACACCGGGTGGTCTGGACGCCGTGAGCCCCCGGGGCGCGCGGCCGGACGTTCGCGCCCTTGCGGGGCGCGGGACAATGGATGGCGGCCCGGTCCTCCGGGCCGTGTCCGTGCGCGGCTCCGGCCGTGGGCGGGCGCGTCCGTGCGAGACCGGTGCGAGACCCGTGCGAAGAGGAGAACGATGATGGCGGAATCCGCGGAGCGGAGCGGGCAGCGGCGGCTTCGGCCGGCGCCGCTGATCTTCGAGCCTGCCGAGGCGTCCGCCGATCCGGAGCACTTCTTCGACCTGGAGTCGCTGGAGGACCCGAGGGAGCTGCTGGCCCGGGCGACGGAGCTGACGCTGGCGTTCCGGGCGGCGACGGACCGGGCGACCGAGTTCCAGGCGATCGCGGCGGCCCAGCTCGCGGACCCGCGCCGGTTCGACCGCCTGACGGTGGCCGACGTCGCCGAGCGGGCCCAGTGGACCGAGGACTACGCCCGCAAGATGATCGAGTTCGGCCGCGACCTCATCCGGACGAACGGGCGGCCGACGGAGGACTGAGCGAGGACTGAGCGGGGGGCTCGACAGGGGGCTCGGGGCGCGCGACACGCGCCCTGGAGCGCGGGGGCGCGATACGGGGGCGCACATGGCCGGAGGCCCGTGCGATGACCGAAAAACCACCCCTGGCATATGCCGAGGGCGCACGATACTCCTCGCCCTCATCTCCTGTCAGGGTTTTCGGGAACCCTTGGAAACCGGTCCGTCACTCCCGGTACACCTGAACGCATGACGACGTGGCTGCGCGAAGAGACCCCGCACGACATGTTCCGGTTCCTCCGGGAGGGCGACGAGGGGCGGCACCAGACCGCCCGGGTGACCGCCGACGGGGCCTCCTGGCTGGCCTCGGCCGTCGGCGGGCGGGGCACCGCGCTCACCCGCTGGGAGTCCCGGCCCGACTCGCCCGCCGCGCTGCCCTGCGGGACGGTCTTCGACGTCGTCAACGTGGACCCGGTCTTCGGGCGCCGGATGCTGGACAAGCTGTGGACGGAGGGCCCGGGATCGGGGCCCGTCGCGGTCCACCGGGGCCGGATGATGCTGTTCGCCGCGCCCGGCACGGCCCAGCGGCTGCCCGCCCTGCTGGACTGGGAGGAGTGGGGCGACGCGGTGCCCCGGCCGCTCTGTCACGGCCTCGGGGACGCGGTGACCGTGCCGCCGCTCGTGCCCTCCGGCTCCGCCGGGCCCCGCTGGCTGGTGGCCCCCGACACCCGCCACCCGTGGCTGCCCGGCCCCGAGGTCGTGCTCTGGGCCTGCGTGCGGGCCGTCCGGGCGGTCTCCGCCGCCGACGTGCGGGTATCGATTTTTCCTCCCGCCGATCCGGGTGCTAATGTCTACGACGTCAGCAGGCGCCGCTAGCTCAGTTGGTTAGAGCAGCTGACTCTTAATCAGCGGGTCCGGGGTTCGAGTCCCTGGCGGCGCACCGACGGAAGAAGCCCCTAGCGAAAGCGGGGGGCTTCTTCGTGTGCGGAGAAGGCGGAGAGCGCGGAGAAGGCGGAGGCTCCGGCGGGCGGGGTCTCAGCCCCGGTCCGCCGGGG
Source organism: Streptomyces sp. NPDC093071 (assembly GCF_044754545.1). NCBI lineage: Bacteria > Bacillati > Actinomycetota > Actinomycetes > Kitasatosporales > Streptomycetaceae > Streptomyces > Streptomyces sp. NPDC093071. Next base: position 1,073,162 of record NZ_JBIVPH010000003.1, read on the forward strand.
TGATCCTGACCGTCCAGACGTCCGACCCCGAGCGGTCCATGACCTCGATCCGGACGCCCGAATCGGACACGGTGAAGGTCTCGCCCTCCTCCAGCGGGGCGTCCGCCAGCGGCGGGTACACCGAGCGCTCCCAGCAGGCCTCGGTGCGGGGGTGCGCGTCCACGACCTCGACCGGGCCGTCCCCGGAGGCCGTACCGCCGCGCACCCGGTAGACGAGCACGCCCTCCGTGCAGGTGTCGGCGTTGTTCCCGGTGTCGCTCCTGGCCTCGATGGCGAGCACGCTGTCGGGGCCGGTGCGGACGACCGCGAGGCGGGTGCCGAGCGCGCCGCCGTCCCCGGGCGGGGCGTCGGTCGGCTCCAGGGCGACCACCCGGGACTCCGGGCCCTGGACGCAGGTGACCTGCGCGCGGGAGAGCCAGCCGAGCTTCCACTTGTGCCAGCCGAAGAGGTCCGGGGAGAGCCCGAACTGGCTGCCCATGACGTCCCAGTCGCCCACGTGGGTGTCCCAGTCGCCCTTGCCGTCCTCCGGCCGGTGGTAGAGGTCCGGCAGGTCGAAGACGTGGCCGGTCTCGTGGGCCAGGACGTTGCGGTCGGGCGGGTGCCGCTCGAAGACCGTGACGACCCGCCTGATCTCGGCGCCGTCGGCCTCCAGCGGGCGGTCCAGGTTGACGACCTTCGTCGCGTCGGAGTCCACGCCCGGCGCGTCCGGGTCCGCGACCAGGTAGACGATGTCGTACGCGGAGAAGTCGACGTCCGCGTCGGCCGCGGCGACCGCGTCGCGGAGGTACTCGGCCCGCTTCCCCGCGTCCCAGTCCCGCCGTATGTCGTACGCGCCCGACTCGCGCGGCATCGGCGTCCACGTCGTGCGGGGGTGCGGGGTCAGGGTGAAGCGCCCGTAGGAGGCGCGCTCGAAGAACTCGCTGGTGCCGGGGAAGTGGTCGGCGTTGAGCTCGGCCGGGGTGGTGAGCGGCTCGGAGTCCGGGAAGGACAGGAAGACGACGACCGCGTCGAGGTCCCGGTCCGGGCGGGGGTACGAGCCGTTCCAGGTGTCGAGCCCGAGCGAGTGGTGGGCCTGGGTGCGGGGCAGGACGCAGGGGTTCGCCGCGGGGACGCCGACGGCGGGGCCCGCGACGAGCCCGGTGGCGGCCAGGGCGGCGAGCGAGGTGAAGGCGGCCGCGCCGGCGCGCAGCCGGGGACGCCGCTCCACTCCCCCGGGTGGCTGCTGACCCCTCACGTCGACCTCCGGATCACGAATGCGGGACACCCCACCCACCTTGTGATGATTTGCTTAATTTCGCACGTTTCCGCTACCCCGGTCGGGTGAGTGCGCAACGCCGTGTCGACGCGACACGGACGGAAACAGGTTCACGGAAAGTCACCATCGGTCACCCCGTCATCGACCCGTGTCAGAGCCGGGCAGAAACGATCGGGCAGGGTGCTCCGGTGGGGATCCTCACAGCGCCGGGCGGCCCCCGGGTGCGCCCCGGAGCTGGAACGGCCGCCCGGCCTGGCCCTATGATCGGCTCACTCTTCCTCGGCCGACCGTCCCGTCCCCGTACGACCGGCCCGACTGCACTACGGGAGCGAGCGGTGAGCGGAACCCCCGAAGGACCGGTGCACCCAGAGCCGGCGGAGACACACACGGCCGAGCCCGCCCTCACGGAGCGTCACGACGGACGCCGGGAGGCCGAACTCCGCGACTACCGCGCCGCCTTCCGGGTCGCCCGGCTCGCCATGGCCCTCGTCGACCAGGACGGCGTGGTCGTCGCGGCCAACGACTCCCTCGGCGCCCTGCTCGGCGCCGAGGCCGGGACGCTCCGCGAACAGGCCGCCGCCGACCTCGTCGACCTCGCCTCCGACGGGCGCACCTGGCAGGCGTACCGCGAGGTGCTCGGCGGCCGCCGCTCCCGCTTCCGCTGCACCCGCCGCCTCAAGCACGCCGACGGGCGCTCGCTGTGGGCCGAGGTCACCGTCGCCCCGGTGCCCGACAGCCGGCGGGTCCTGCTGTCGATCGCGGACATCAGCGACCGGCGCGAGCTCCAGGCGCGCCTGCGCCACCTCCAGATGCACGATCCGGTGACCCGGCTGCCCAACCGCGCGCTCTTCTTCGAGCGCCTCTCGGCCGCCCTGGACGCCGCCCAGCAGGAGACCGCCGCGCCCCCGGAGCCGTACCGGTCACACGAGTCGCATCAGTCACACGAGTCGTACGCATCGCACGGGTATGGCAGAACAGGGCGGATCGGTCTCTGCTACCTCGACCTCGACGGCTTCAAGGCGGTCAACGACACCCTCGGCCACCGGGTCGGGGACCGACTCCTGGCCGCCGTCGCCGGGCGGCTGACCGAGTGCGCGGACAGCGACGGCTACACCCGCAGCGGCGGGCACCTGGTGGCCCGGCTCGGCGGGGACGAGTTCGCGATCCTGGTCGAGGACTCCACCGGCACCGAGCAGCTCGCGGATCTGGCGCGCTCGGTGCTCGACGCGCTCCAGGACCCCTTCGACCTGGCCGGGCAGCGGCTCTCGGTCTCCGCCTCCATCGGCGTGGTCGAGCGCTCCGGGCGGGGGACGACGGCGACCGCCCTGATGCAGGCCGCCGACACCACGCTGTACTGGGCGAAGGCGGACGGCAAGGCCCGCTGGACCCTCTTCGACCCCGAGCGCAACGCCCACCGGATGACCCGGCAGGCGCTCTCCTCCACCCTGCGGCCGGCCGTGGAGGACGGGGAGTTCGCCCTGGAGTACCAGCCGCTCGTGGACCTGGCCGACGGGGCCGTGCGCGGGGTGGAGGCGCTGGTGCGCTGGCACCACCCGCAGTTCGGCCCGCTGCCGCCGAATCGGTTCATCGGGATCGCCGAGGAGGACGGCTCCATCGTGGAGCTGGGCCGCTGGATCCTGCGCACCGCCTGCCGCCAGGCCCGGCAGTGGCAGAAGGACCATCCGCGCGAGCGCCCGCTCTTCGTGAGCGTGAACGTGGCGGTCCGTCAGGTCTGGGACTCCGACCTGGTCGCGGACGTGGCGGGGATCCTCGCGGAGACCGGGCTCGCCCCGCACCTGCTCCAGCTGGAGCTGACCGAGTCCGCCGTGATGGGCTCGGCGGGCCGGCCGCTCCAGGCGCTCCAGGCGCTGAGCGACATGGGGGTGCGGATCGCGATCGACGACTTCGGCACCGGCTACTCGAACCTCGCCTATCTGAGCCGGCTCCCGGTCTCCGTGCTCAAGCTGGACGGCTCCTTCGTCCGCGGCTTCCAGGACGAGGAGCACGCCAACCCGGCCGACGAGCTGATCGTGGAGGCGCTCGTCCAGCTCGCGCACCGGCTCGGGCTCACGGTCACCGCCGAGTGCGTCGAGACCGCGGGGCAGGCCAGCCGGCTGCGGCGGATCGGCTGCGACACGGGGCAGGGCTGGCTGTACTCGCGGGCGGTGACCCCGGACCGGATCGCGGAACTGATCGGCACGGAGCCCCTGCCGGCCTGACCGGCACGGAGCCCGCCACCGACCCGACCCGCCCGCCCCGGAGCCGTACGCGCGCAACGGCTCCGGGCATGGAACTGCCCCCGGCCGGAGGGACATTCCGGGCGGGGGCAGCGGTCATGAGGGGTTCAGCGGGGGCCGGGCACTCAGCAGGCGCCGAGGTCCTGCCAGACGCCCCACTCGCCGGTGGTGCCGGGCACCTCGTTCTGGGTCCACCACTTGGCCTTGTACTTGCGGCCGTTGTGGGCGACCTCGTTGCCCGCGTTGTAGACCGTGCCGGCCACGTACGCCTGGACCGAGCCGCAGCCGCTGGTCGGCGGGGTGGTCGGAGGCGTGGTGGGCGGGGTGGTCGGCGGCGTCGTGGGAGGCGTCGTCGGCGGGGTGGTCGGGTTGGTCGGCTCGGTGGTGGTGCCGCCGAGCGCGGTGTTGATCTGCTTCAGGAGCGTGGCGTTGTTGTCCAGGCCGAGCAGGGAGTACATCATCGCGCCGGCCAGGCCGCGCTGCTTGCCGTAGTCCACCCGGGCCTGGATGGACTTCTGGTTGAGGCCGGTGAAGAACTCGCCGTCCTTGTAGAAGTACGAGGACTTCGACTGGTCGTCCCAGAAGGTGGTCGACGCGTTGTCGACGATGCCGCCGAGCTCCTTGTAGTGCGCGATGCCGGCCTGCTGGCTGAGCGGGCGGGCGCCGGAGCCGCCGGTGGCGGTCTGCGCGAGGCCGTTGGTGGTCCCGGCCGGGACGCCCTTCCAGCCGCGGTAGTAGAACTCGTACCCCAGGGTCAGCTTGTTGGCGGGGAAGCCGCCCGCGATGCCGTAGGCCTGGTTGCCGTCGATCCAGGAGTCGATGGCCGCGTCGATGCTGTACTTCTCGGTGCCCGGCGCGATCACGTCGGTCGGGTCGTTCGGGGAGGGGTACAGCGGGGACTGGTGGTACGTCGGCCCGTCGCCGTCCCAGGCGCCGTGCATGTCGTACGTCATGATGTTCGCGTAGTCGAGGTACGCGCCGATCTTGTCCGTCTCGATGTACTTGATCTTGTCCTGGCCGGCCGGGAGGGCCGCGGTCAGGAGGTACTTCTTGCCGCCGTTGGCCGCGCCGTACTCGTCGAGCTGCTTGCGGAACTCGGCGAGCAGGAGGGTGAAGTTCTGCTTGTCCTCGGGGCCGTAGTGGTTGCCCAGGTGGCCGCCGGAGGAGCCGGGGTACTCCCAGTCGACGTCGATGCCGTCGAAGATGCCGGCCGCCGTGCCCGGACCGCCGTAGCCGCCCTCGACCGGCAGGTTGCCCTTGAGGTACTGGTCGATGCAGGAGGAGACGAGCTTCTTGCGGCTCGCGTCCGTCTTCGCCGCGTCGTGGAAGTACTTGGAGTAGGTCCAGCCGCCCAGCGAGATGTTGATCTTCAGGTGGGGGTACTTCGCCTTCAGTTCCTTGAACTGGTTGAAGACGCCCACGATCGGCTGGTCCCACTTGTCGGCGACGCCGTCGACGCTGTCCGCCGCACTGAAGGACTTCTGGTAGTCGGCGTACGAGTCGCCCGCACCGTCACCCGCGTTGGGGTTGTTGTCGTCGCCCGCGGCCTTGTTGGCCTGGAAACAGGTGAGGTTGGTGGGGTGGATGTTGCCGAACGAGTAGTTGATGACGTCCAGCTGGCTCGCGATGCCCCGGGTGTCGAGGTGCTTGGGGTAGAACGCGTTGCCGTAGACGCTCCACTGGTCGTAGTACGCGATGCGCACGTTGCCCGCGGAGGCGGTGGTCGAGGTGGGGGCCGCCTGGGCGGAGCCGAGTCCGGCGGTCGCCGCGAGCGCGCCGGCGGCGAGGGCCGAGCTCAGGAGCGCGGCGATCAATGACTTACGGGGGTGCACGTGCGGCCTCCGGATGGGGGTACTGGGTGGTGCCGTACAGGAGCTGGAGCAGTGATAACCGGCGCGTGAACGGCGAGTCAATGGTCTGAACCAGATTGAGGACTAGACCAATTGACGGAAGAAAGCCCTTGTCAGAGACGTGCAGCACAAAACGGAACCGCCCGCCACCATCGGTGACGAGCGGTTTAAGGTTCCTTTAGGGAAGGCCCGGGGTTCGTTCGACGCTGAACCAGCCGGCCTCGGAAATCCGGGTTTTACCCGGCGGTCTCCGCCCCGGAACGCTCCTCGGCGAGCTCCGGCATCCCGTACGCGTCCGCGATGAGCGCGTAGCTCCGCAGCCGCGCCTCCCCGCCGTGCGCGTTGGCGGTGATCATCAGCTCGTCGGCGCCCGTGCGCTTGCGCAGGTCGTCCAGGCCCGTGCGGACCTCGTCCGGGGTGCCGTGCACCACGTTCGCGAGCCAGCCGTCCACGAACTCCCGCTCGGCCGGGCTGAAGGAGTACGCCTCCGCCTCCTCCGGCGTCGGCACCAGACCGGGCCGGCCGGTGCGCAGCCGCAGCATCGCGAGGGCCCCGGAGAGCACCTGGCGGCGGGCCTCCGCGGCCTCGTCGGCGGCGAGCGCCGAGACGCCGATCAGCGCGTACGGGGCGTCGAGTACCTCCGAGGGGCGGAAGGAGTCCCGGTAGAGGTCGAGCGCCGGGATCGTGTTCCTGGCCGAGAAGTGGTGGGCGAAGGCGAAGGGCAGCCCGAGCACGCCGGCCAGCCGGGCGCTGAAGCCGGAGGAGCCGAGCAGCCAGATCGGCGGGCGCCCCTTCGGGCCCTGCACCGGGCCGGGCACGGCGTGGATCCGGGCGTACGGGTGCCCGTCCGGGAAGTCGTCGTCCAGGAACCGGGTCAGCTCCGCGAGCTGCTCCGGGAAGTCGTCCGCGCCCTCGTTCAGCCGGTCGGTGCGGCGCAGGGCGGCGGCCGTGGCGCCGTCGGTGCCGGGGGCGCGGCCGAGGCCGAGGTCGACCCGGCCCGGGGCGAGGGCCTCCAGGATGCCGAACTGCTCGGCGACGACGAGCGGGGCGTGGTTGGGCAGCATGATGCCGCCCGAGCCGAGCCGGACGCGCCGGGTGTGGGCGGCGAGGTGGGCGAGGATGACCGCCGGGGAGGAGGAGGCGACCCCGGGCATGGAGTGGTGCTCGGCCACCCAGTGCCGGTGGAAGCCGCGCCGCTCCGCGAGCCGGGACAGCTCGACGCTGGTGGCGAGGGCCTGGGACGCGGTCCGCCCGCTGCCGACGGTCACCAGGTCCAGCACGGACAGGGGTACGGGTGCGGTGCCCCGCGCCTCTCCTCGAATGGTGTCGGTCACCGTCGGGATCCTCCTCGGCACACGTGCGAATACATGGGGAGGAGAACAGGAGGGTGTCTCCGTTTATTCCATCCGCCTCTTCGTACGCCGCTCCGGCCACACCTCCGCCGCCTCCTCGCCCGCACCTCCGCCACCTCTCCGCGCGCCCCTGCGTGCGCCCCCGCGCACGCCCCTCGGGGGCGGCGACGGGTTCCCGCCACCCCGTTCCCATCCGTTATCGGCCACCGGGAGGGGGTCCGCGGGGTCCGTTTCCGCGTGAGAAATCTTCCTCTCCCACCGGCCCGAACGTACGCGCGAGCACCGGGATGCACGCCCCTGACCTGAGGGTCTGCGGAAAAGTCATGACGGGGGCATATGCCAGAGTGGCGCGCCCCAGATGAGGGCCCGGGCCCTCCGCATCATTCTCGCCAACAGCCGCCCCGCGAACGGCCCTTGGCGGTTATCGTGGTACGAAAGCTTGCGGTCACAACCTGGTAGGGGGAAACCGTGGCGCTGAAGCCCGAGCCCACCGCGCCGTTCCATTCGGTGCAGTACGCCCTTCGCGTCCTGGAGACGGTCTCACGGCACGGTGGCGGAGTGACCGACGCCCAGATCGCCCGCGAGACCGGGCTCCCCGTCGCCCACCTCTCCTCGCTGCTCCTGATGCTCCGCCGCGAGGGCTACGTCGAGCAGGTCGCCGACGGCGCCTACGTGGTCGGGGACTCCCTGGTCCTCATCGGCTCCGGCATGACCCGCCGCGAAGCCCTGGAGGCCAAGCTCCAGGAGACCCTGACCGAGCTGCGCGACTCCGTCGGCGCGGCCGTCTACATCAGCCGGTACATCGACGGCGAGGTCAAGATCACCCAGTTCGCCGACGGCCCGCGCACGCCCAAGGTCAACGAGTGGGTGGACTTCCGCTCGGCGGCGCACGCCAGCGCGGTCGGCAAGTGCCTGCTCACCCAGCTCGACCAGAACGGGCGGCGCGACCACCTCTCCCGTCACAAGATCGCCCGGCTGACCTCGCGGACCATCACCAGCGAGCGGATCCTCTTCTCCAAGCTCGACAGCCAGCCGGCCACCGTCCCCGTGCTCGACCTCCAGGAGTACGCGGTGGGCACGGTCTGCGCCGCCGTGCCGCTGACGGCGGGCGCGTCCGTGGGCTGTCTGGCGCTCTCCCTGCCGATCGAGCACGCCCACCGGCTGCGCGCGGCGGCCGACACGCTCAACCGCAGGGCCGCCCCGGTGGTCCTCTCGCTGGCCATCTGACCGCCCCTCCCGAGGGGCGGTCCGGAGCACCCCGCGGGACCGGGTAGTATTTTCTCTGTCAGCAGGCGCCGCTAGCTCAGTTGGTTAGAGCAGCTGACTCTTAATCAGCGGGTCCGGGGTTCGAGTCCCTGGCGGCGCACAGACGGAGAAGGCCCCTCGCGCGAGCGGGGGGCCTTCTTGCCGTCCCCGTCACGCCTTCAGATAGGTCAGGACGGCGAGGACGCGCCGGTGGGTGTCCTCGGCCGGGGGCAGGTCCAGCTTCGCGAGGATGTTGCCGATGTGCTTGCCGACGGCGGCCTCGGTCACCACGAGCCGGCGGGCGACCGCCCCGTTCGAACGGCCCTCCGCGACCAGGCCCAGGACCTCGCGCTCGCGCGGGGTCAGCGCCGCGAGCGGGTCCCGGTGGCGGCGCAGCAGCTGCCGTACGACCTCGGGGTCGACGACCGTGCCGCCGTCCGCGACCCGGACCAGGGCGTCCAGGAACTCCTCGACCTGCCCGACCCGGTCCTTCAGGAGGTAGCCGACGCCGGTGCCGTCGCCCGCGTCGAGGAGGTCGGCGGCGTAGCTGCGCTGCACGTACTGGCTGAGGACGAGGACCGGCAGGCCGGGCCGCTCGGCGCGGAGCGCGACGGCGGCGCGCAGCCCCTCGTCCCGGAAGCCGGGCGGCATCCGCACGTCGGTGACGACGACGTCCGGGTCGTGGGCGGCGACCGCCTCGCGCAGGGCGTCGGCGTCCCCGACGGCGGCGACGACCTCGTGGCCGAAGCGGGCCAGGAGACCGGTCAGACCCTCCCGGAGGAGGACGCCGTCCTCGGCGAGGACGACGCGGAGCCGGCGGCCCGCGCCGGACTGCTCGGTACGGGACAAGGGATCTCCACTCGGAGGAGGGTCGGCCCGCCCGGCGGGCTGGTGATCGTCAGTGTGCCATCGAGGACGGCGATGCGGTCGGCGAGCCCGGTGAGGCCGCTCCCCCGGGCCGGGTCCGCGCCGCCGCGCCCGTCGTCCTCGACGTCGAGCCGCAGGACGCCGTGCGCGTGCCGGGCGGTGATCCGGGCCCGGCGGGCGCCGCTGTGCCGGCCGACGTTGGCCAGCGCCTCGCAGCCCGCGAAGTAGCCGGCGCTCTCCACGGCCCGGGGCAGCCGGGGCAGCTCGACGTCGGTGTCGACGGGGACGGCCGAGCGGTCGGCGGCGTCGGCGAGGGCGGGGCCGAGGCCGTAGTCGGCGAGGACCTGGGGGTGGATGCCGTGGATCAGCTCGCGCAGCTCGGTCAGGACCCGCCCGGCCTCCGCGTGGGCCTTCGCGAGCTGGTCGGCGAGCGGGCCCGGCGGGGCGTCGAGGCGGGCCAGGCCCAGGGTCATGGTGAGGGCGACCAGGCGCTGCTGGGCGCCGTCGTGGAGGTCGCGCTCGATGCGGCGGCGCTCGGCCTCGAAGGCGTCGACGAGCCGGGCCCGGGAGGCGATGACCTCCCCGATCCCGCCCGCCGGGGCGTCGCGCGGGGCGAGCAGGGCGCGGGCGAGGGCGGCGCGGGCCCCGGCAACGGCGGCGAGCGGATACGCGAGGGCGAGGAGGAGCGCGGCGCCGAGGAGGGCGGTGGCGAAGGCGCCGGGCCAGGTGGTGACCAGGTAGGCCTTGACGACCTTGGCCTCGTGGCCGTCGACGGCCAGCTGGACGGGGGCGCTCATCAGGGCCAGGGGCAGACCGGCGCCGACGGCGAGCACGGCCAGGTCGAGCGGCCACAGGACGGTGGCGAGCAGCAGCGCGTACGCGAGCTCCCGCCAGGTCGCCTGCTCCCCCGCCCGCAGCCGGAGCCAGGCGGCGAGGCCGGGGGCGGCGGGGACGCGGTGCGGATCGGGGGCCGGGTCCCGGTCCACGAGCCGGAGGCGGAGGCGTTCGAGCGCGCCGAGGGCCGGGCCGGAGAGCAGGAGCGGCGGCAGCCCGACGAGGAACAGCGAGAAGACCCCGAGGACCAGGAGGACGAGCCCGGCGGCGGCCCCGGCGAGCACGCCGGTGGCCAGGTACGCGGCGGCCCGCCACGGCCAGGGGCCGGACAGGAAGCGGGGCCGGGTGAGCGCCTGCCAGGGCGTACGGGGGTCCGGTGCGCGGGCTTCTGCTGTACGGGGGTCCGGCGTACGGGGTTCCATGGGCGCCCACGCTAGGCCGGGCGCCGGGGGCCGGGCCATGGGGCTGGAGGGTGGGGAGGGGGTGGGGCTGGACCTACCCCCCGGGGCGGGATGGGTGCCCCCGGGGGCGGGGCGTGGCTCGTGCCCCGGCCCCGGGGGTCGTGCGGGGTCCCCGGGGGGCGCGGTTCGTGCGGGATCGCGCCCCCCGGGGCCGGACTACGTCCGCCGGATCGTCAGAACTTCACGTCCGAGCAGGCGTAGAAGGCGTTCGCGGTGTCCGCGACCGTCCACACCGCCAGGATCAGGTGACGGCCCGTCTTGCCCGCCGGGAGGTTCCCGGAGTGCGAGAGGGTCGCCGGCGGCTGCTGGTTGTTGTAAGGCACGGTCAGGAACGGCTGGGGGTCGAGGGCGGCCCGGGTGAGCGGCTGGCTCGGGTTCCATCCGTTCTTGGTGATGTAGTACTTGAAGTCGGTGGTGCGGTGGCGGGCCGTGAACTGCCAGCGGAAGTTGTAGCTCTGCCCCGCCGTGACGCTGGTCGCCGGCCAGGTGCCGCCCCGGGGGTCGTCGAGCTGGGCGAACGGGGCGTTGCCGCCGGCACAGATCTTGCCGTCGGCGGGCCCGGCGGCCGGGAAGCCCTTGAGCCCCTCGACCGACTGCGGCTCCCACTGGATGTTGCCGCAGTTGGACACGGTGCCGTTGGCACAGAGCTTCTGACGGCTGATCGGCGAGTCGGTGTAGCCGTGGCTTCCGGCGCTGCCGGTGCCGAGGAGGGTGACGCCGGCGACGCCGAGCGCCACCGCCGTCGCACCTATCGATTTCTTGCGCATCGTGTCGCTCCTGAGAACGTGGGGGAGTTCCGTCGGGTCGTGCTGCACGCGTGCGGGTGGTGCCGGTGTTTCCCTGTTCTTCGCCGTACCGCGGTGACGCATTTTGGTCTGGACCAACTACCAAGGTATGGACCTACGTTGGCCCTGTCCATCCCTTCAGGCACCCTCGGCGGAAGACGTCCTTCCCGTGTAGAACGCCACGGTCAGGTCCTTGACCAGCGCCTTGCGCTCGTAGTCGTCCAGCTCGACCAGACCACGACTGGTCAGCCGGTGGACCACGTCGTCCACCGCGTCCACGACCGACGTCAGGACGCTGTCCCGGTGCTTCGCGTCGAGCGCCGCGATCCGGCTGCGCCGCATCGCCGTCGCGACCTCCGGGGCGTACTCGATCCGCGTCGGCTGCGCCGAGAAGACGTCCAGACCGACCGGCGCGCACTCCGCCGACAGCATCCGCGTCAGGGCCTCGCCGACCGCCTCCGCGTCCCGGAGCGTGGGGGCGTCCTCGTGGAACGCGTCCGCCGGGAGCTGCGAGAGCACCCGGGCCATCGCCGCCTCCACCTGCTCCCGCAGGTAGTCCTCGTGGCCGTCGACCCCGAGCGAGGCCCGGACCGTGTCCCGCACCCGCCAGACCACCAGGACGACCACGTCGAGCGCCGTGCCCCGCGCGTCCACGGCCGGCAGCGGCTCGCTGCGCCAGTGCCGGAGCCGTACGTCCACCCGGCGGCGCAGCAGCAGCGGGCTGACCCAGATCAGACCGGTGCGGCGGACCGTGCCGCGGTAGTCCCCGAAGAGCGTCAGGACCCAGGCGTAGCCGACCCGGCCCCGGCCGAGGCCGCCGAGCGCGAAGAGGACGGCCACGACGCCGAGGGCGAGCAGGGCCCACTGGCCGAGGTGGACACCGTGGTACGGGCGGACCGGGAGCCGCAGCATCCGCGCCGCACCCTCGGGCACCGCGCCCGTCCACCACACGATCGCCGCGCACCAGGCGATCGCCAGGGCCCCGGCGACCACCCCGACCCACCCGGGCAGCACGGAGCCGGGGCGTTCGACGAGGGCGGGGTCGGCGGTGGGGGCCGGACGGGAGGACGGGGGCGGGGCCGCGTGCCGGGCCCTGCTCTTGACCGCCGTACGGGGCCGGGCCCCGGGCGTCCGCTCGGCCGGGGGCAGGATCTTCGCCGGGACCGGGACGCCGGGCTTGCGGGCCTTCCCCGGGGCGGCGGGCGCGGCCATGGCGACGGTGTCGGGTCCCCCGTCGTCGTCCTTCGCACCGGGGGCGGCGGTCTCCGGCTGGTCCCGGAAGAGCAGGTGCACGGGGATGGAGCCGGTGGTCTCGGTCCCGATCACGTTCTTCCGCCGCGCCACCCGCACCACCCCGGCGACGGGCAGGGCGACGACGGCGACGCGGGCGCCCTTGATCCGCCCGAAGTCGGGGACGGGGGTCTTGGCGGGGGGCCGGGGGGCGGGGCGGTCGTCCGCTTGCGGGGGTGTGGTGGGGGGCTGGGTGGGGGGCTGGGTGGGGGTGGGCGCCTTCGCCTGCGGTTGCGGCTTGGCGGGGGCGGGGGTGGGGGCGGGTGTGGGTGACTCCGGCTGCGGTTGCGGCTGCGGCTTTGCCGGGGTCGGGGCGGGTGCCGTTGCCTGCGGCTTTGCCGGAGCGGGTGCCGTCGCCTGCGGCTTTTCCGTCGCCGGGGCCGGGGCGGGCGTCTTCGCCGGTGCGGGTGCCTGCGCCTTTGCCAGGTCCGGGGCCTTCACCTGCACCTTCACCGTCGTCGCCGCCGGTGCGGCCGGTGCGGTCGGCGCGGTCGGCGCCTCCGTCCGTACGGAAGCGGGCTCCGGCTTGTCGGCCGGGGCGGGGGCCTCCGGCGCGGCGGGGGCGGGGGTCGGCTCCGGCGCGGTGTCGGGCAACGGGGCCACCGGCTTACTGGCCGCCGGAGCCGCCGGAGCTGCCGAGGCCTCCGGAACAGCCGGGGTCTTCGGGGCCTCCGGGATCTCCGAAACAGCCGGGGTCTCCGGAACCGCCGGAGCCTCCGCCACCGCCAGGGCCGTCGGAGGTGGGGACGTGCGGGGAAGGGTGCCGTCCGTCAGGCGTCTCGCCGTGCGGGCCGCGTCACGTGAGGCCGCCGCGCCGGAGTCCGCGGGGTTCGGGGTCGATGCCGTCATTCGGGTCCACCTCATGCTCTCGGGGTCATCGGAACAAGCGCCGCCAGGTCTCCGGGCCCGGGTAGCCGTCGGCCGCTCCGCCGCGCCAGCCCTGTGCCCGCTGGAACGCCTCGACGTTGCGGCGGTCCGCCTCCGTCCAGCGCGGACCGGGTCCCGACACGTAGTGCTTGCCGAAGCCCCGCTTCACCAGTTGTTTGCCCAGCTTCTCCACATATGCGTTGGATTGGCCCGGACGGAAGGAGCCACGCCCGGGAAAGGGCGCGGCATTCGCGCTCGACCCGCCCGAACCACTCGAACCGCCGATGCTCCGGCCCTTGCCGGTCACGAGCAGCTCCCACGTGTGGGGCCCGGGCAGTCCGTCCGCCTCCTTGCCCCGCCACCCCTGCGCCTGCTGGAACGCCCGGGTCGCCCGCCGGTCCGCCCCGGTCCACAGCGGGCCCGGCCCCACCGCGTAGAACTTCTTGGCGCCGCGCGCGACGAGCAGCCGCCCGAGCTGGGTCACGTACGCGTTGCTCCGGCCCGGCCCGAACTTCGCCGCGCCGGGGAACGGCGGCGCCTCGGCCGACTCCCCGCCCCCGGTGCCGCCGGCCACCACGCCCTTGTAGCGGTAGGCCACGTACCGGTCGGAGTTCTCCCAGTACGCCAGCGGCGTGACCTTCTTCCGCGTGCGCGGCTTGGTCTGCTCGTACGCGACGTAGGAGGTGTGCGTGGCGTCGGCCCAGCCGCCGAAGATCGTGACGTGCGAGCCCCGGTTCGGGTCGGCCGGGTTGTGGAAGAGCAGGATGTCGCCGGGCTGGAGGTCGGTGCGGGCGATCTTCTCGCCGAAGCGGTCGAGGCTGCCGGTCCACTCGTTGCCGCGCAGGTTCCAGGCCATGGAGATGTAGCCGGAGCAGTCCTGGCGGTATCCGTCGGTCCAGTACTTCTCCATGGAGTACGGGACCTGCGCCGCGACCCACCGCTTGGCCCGCTCGATGATCTCGGCACGGGTCGTCGGCCGGAGCGCGTCGGTCGCGGGCTGACCGGGCACGGACTGGCCGGTGGCGGGCTGCCCCGTGGCCGGGGTGGTGGCCGGCGCGGGTTCGGGGCCGGGGCCCGGCGCGCCGTGCAGGGGCCCCCGTCCGCCCTGCGGCGTGTCGGGGCCGACGGCGGGGGCGGGATCCGGATCCGCCGCCTCCCCCGTCACCTCCTCCGTCACCTCGCCCGTCGCCTCCTCCGGCGCGTCCGGTGGCGCGTCCGTCGCGCGCGCGAGGGCCGTGGCGGCGTCGGCCCCGCCGCCGCCCAGGACCACGCCCGCCGCCGTCATCAGGACCAGGGCGCGGCGGGCGCCGTGGGCCGCCGGGTGGCCGCCCGCCCGGACCGGCAGGCCGAGGGCGAGGTCGCGCCGCTGCCGGGCGCAGCCCGGGCAGGCGCAGTCGGCCGCTGGTTCGATCTCCTCGAAGACCGGCACGCTCATGCGATTCCCCTCCACACTCGTCAAAGATCTTTTCGACCGTCGTTTGGGGCGCCTTCACGACAACTGTGGCGATAAATCACATTTTGACGGATCGACGGACTGATACGACCGTCCGACAGGCCGGGGACGACCGTTATTGGTCAGGAGCACGTCTTCGCGTCGGGTAGAGTTCTCTCTGTCAGCAGGCGCCGCTAGCTCAGTTGGTTAGAGCAGCTGACTCTTAATCAGCGGGTCCGGGGTTCGAGTCCCTGGCGGCGCACGCAAGGTCAAGGCCCCCTCACCGATGGTGAGGGGGCCTTGATCGTTCCCGGGCGGCTCGGGCTCCGGTCGTCCCGCCGGTCCCGTCACTCCGTCATCCCGTCAGGTACGCCGACACCACCACGTTCGCCGTGTACGCGCCCGTCGCGCGGTCGAAGGTGCCGCCGCAGGTGATCAGGCGGAGCTCGGCGCGGCCGGGTTCGCGGGGGCCGTAGACCTTCGTGGCGTCGAACTCCTCGCGGGGGAAGACCTGCACGTCGTCGACGGTGAACTCGGCGACCGAGCCGTCCGTCCGGGTGACGAGGACCTTCGCTCCGGGGCGGGCCGCGCTCAGGCCGTAGAAGACGGCCGGGCGGGTCTCGGTGTCGACGTGGCCGACGAACAGGGCCGCCCCGGCCGCGCCCGGCTTCGTGCCGGAGCCGAACCAGCCCACCGTGTCCGGCTCCTCGAACGGCGGCGGATCGATGGCGCCCGTGCCGTCCAGGCCGCGCGCCACGACGGGCGCGTCGACGCCGAGGGAGGGGACCTCGACCCGCCGGGGCGCGACGGGCGCGAGCGGCGCGCGGGCCGGGGGCAGCTCCGCCCCCGGCGGGCGGCCGACGGCGGCGATGTCGCCGGTCGTCGGCGCCGAGCTGCCCAGGGGGCCCTCCTCCGTCCCGCCGCCCCCGAGCCAGAGCCCGAGGAACAGCAGCGCCCAGGCCGTGCCGGTGACGAGTCGCCCGGTGCCCGCCGGGCGGGTGCCGGACGGCACCGTCACTCCGTACCCGTGCTCGTGCCCGTACCGGTGCCCGTGCCGGAGGAGCCGTCGGTGCGGCGGCGGGAGCTGCGGAAGGCCACCGCCACGGCGGCGAGGGCGGCCATGCCGAGGCCGAGCACGGTGTACGGGGTGCCGAGGCCGTTCTCGCCCGCGGCCTGGGCGACGCCGGGGGCGGCGGGCGCGGCGAAGGCGGCGGTGCCGCCCCCGCCCGCGCGGACCGGGGCGACCGGGGTCGCGTGGTGGGTCGGCTCGCGGGTCGGTTCGTGGGTGGGCCGGTGGGTGGGCTCGCGGCGCTCGACCCGGACGGTGCCGGCGTCGCGGTGCTCGTGGCCGTCGCAGGTGACGCTCACCTTGTACGTACCGGCGTCGAGCCCTGACCTGAGGGTGGCGTCGCCGTACATCGGGTGCTTCCCGCCGTCCCGGCCGGTGAGCTCCGCGTCGGCGGTGAACGCCCGGGACCTCGCGGCGCCGGTCGTGCCCTCGCAGCCCTCGACGCGGACGTCCACGTCGTCGCCGGGCGAGGCGGTGGACGGGGTGACGGTGACCCTCACCCCGTCGTGGGCGTGCGCGGCGCCCGCCGCGGGAGCCAGGACGAACACGAGAGCCGCCCCCGCGGCACGGAGAGCAATGGGACCAGAACGCATCGTGACCTCCTGCTAGGAAGGATCACCCGTTCCGGTGGCTTTCGCATCCGGAGAGCGGCCGCCCGGGCCCTCGGACCCCCCTTCCGGCCTCAGACGCGGTCGACGATGTCCGCGATCGAGTCGACGATCCGGGACGGGCGGAACGGGTAGCGGTCCACCTCCGCCCGGGTCGTCAGGCCGGTCAGGACGAGGAAGGTCTGCATCCCCGCCTCCAGACCGGCCAGGATGTCGGTGTCCATCCGGTCGCCGATCATGGCGCTGGACTCGGAGTGGGCGCCGATCGCATTGAGCCCGGTGCGCATCATCAGCGGGTTCGGCTTGCCCGCGAAGTACGGCTCCTTGCCGGTGGCCTTGGTGATGAGCGCGGCGACCGAGCCGGTGGCGGGGAGCGGGCCCTCCAGGGAGGGGCCGGTCTCGTCGGGGTTGGTGCAGATGAAGCGGGCCCCGGCGTTGATGAGCCGGACGGCCTTGGTCATCGCCTCGAAGGAGTACGTGCGGGTCTCGCCGAGCACCACGTAGTCCGGGTCGTGGTCGGTGAGGACGTAGCCGATGTCGTGCAGCGCGGTGGTGAGGCCGGCCTCCCCGATGACGTACGCGGTGCCGCCGGGGCGCTGGTCGTCCAGGAACTTGGCGGTGGCGAGGGCGGAGGTCCAGATGTTCTCGACGGGGACTTCGAGGCCCATCCGGGCGAGGCGGGCGTGCAGGTCGCGCGCGGTGTAGATCGAGTTGTTGGTGAGGACCAGGAAGGGCTTCCCGGTCTCCCGCAGCTTCTTGATGAACGCGTCGGCGCCGGGGATCGGCACGCCCTCGTGGATGAGGACGCCGTCCATGTCGGTGAGCCAGGATTCGATCGGCTTGCGCTCTGCCATGGGTGCGGGACTCCTGCCGTACATGTCGTGCGGGTGCTGGGGGCGCCGCGACTGCGCTGTGGCGACGCCCCCAGCGTAGGCCCTGCCCGCCCGCGCGAACCCAGCCCGGGCGGGTGGGTAGGGCCTGAATCAGGATGCGGTGATCTTGACCCCGTCGATCGTCCAGTACCAGTTGTTGGAGCCCGTGTAGCGGAAGCGGAAGCTCACGGTGGAGGCGCCGGAGGGGACCGGGACCGTGAGGGACTGGGGCTGGGAGAGGACGTCGGCGGTGTAGCTCTTGACGAGGGTCGGGGTGCCGCCGTTGAAGCTCGCCAGGACCTGGGCGGTCTGGGCGCCCTCCTGCCGGTAGAGCGTGGTGAAGCCGAGGGTGACCGAGGACGCGCCGGAGACGTGGTGCGCGGGCGTGACCAGGGTGGAGTCGTACGTCCCCGAGAAGCTCTTGTCGGCCCACTCGTCGGAGTCGGCGACGGCGAAGACGCCCCGGGCCCGCACGTTCAGCTCGCGGGACTGGTCGCGCTGGGAGCGGGACCAGAACTCGTCGGTGGCGAAGGACCAGCCGCGCCACTCGGTCACGCCGCCGGTGCCCATCGCGTTGTCGATGACGGACCAGCCGCTGGGCGCGGTGCGGGTGAAGCCGAGGACCCCGGCGGGGATGCCGGTCTCGTCCACGCGGCCGGTGAGCGAGCCGTACAGGGTGTCGAAGGGGTCGGTGGAGCGCTCCTGGATCGGCTTGCCGTCCAGGCCCCAGGAGGGGTCGGGGACGATGCCGAGCTGGTGGAAGACGGTGGCGGCGACGTCGACCAGGCGCGTGTCGATGGGGCGGGCGCCGGCGGCGATGCCGGGGCCCTGGGCGAGGACGAAGGTGCGCCGCTCCTCGACCGTGGAGCCACCGTGGCCGCCGCCGTCGGTATGGCCGTGGTCGGTGGTGACGATGACGGTCCAGCGCTCCGTGGCGTACGAGGGACGGGCCTTGATCGCGGCGAGGAGCCGGCCGAGGTAGGCGTCCTGGACGTCGATGGCGTCGAGGTACTTGCTGTGCGCGGCGCCGTAGTTGTGGCCGATCTCGTCGGTCTCGCCGAAGTAGACGAAGAGGACGTCGGGGTTCTGGTTGCGCAGGACGTCCTCGGTGATGTCGGTGATCACCTTGTCGTTGACGGCGTAGTTGTTGTTGTAGACGAGCTTGGCGTCGGCGCCGGGGGTGACGGTCCCGTGGGTGTCCAGCTCGGGCCAGTCGACGGCGGCGAAGAGCGAGAGGTTCGGGCGGACCTGGTGGAGGCGGGCGAGGAAGCCGGGGTACCGGCCGTAGTTCTTCCCGGCGAAGGTGTTGTCCTTCACGCCGTGCTTGTCGGGCCAGACGCCGGTGGAGATCGTGGACCAGCCGGGGCCGGAGGAGGTGGCGGCCATCGGGTTGGCGTAGAGCAGGGAGCGGCCGTAGGTGCCGTTGGCCATCAGGGACTTGAGGGTGGGGGCCTGGGCGGCGTCGATCCGGTCGTACCGCAGGCCGTCCATGCCGACGACGAGCACCTTGTCCTTGCTGGTGCCGTTCGGGAGCGTCGGGGCGGCGGCCGTGGCGGTCGTGGCCGCCAGGGCGGCGGGGGCGGTGGCGAGGCCGGTGGCGGCGACGGCCGCGGTGGCGCCGGTGGCGGCGAGCAGGGTGCGGCGGGAGATGCCGGTGAGCGGCATGTCGGAGTCCTCCGTGGGTGCTGCGGAAGGGAGCGGGCGCGCCGACGCCCCCGATTCCTCGGGGGCGTTGGTCCGTACCCGTTATCCTTCCGCGATCCGCACGGGCGTTCCAGGGGCCGTACGGTGAACTCTCAGCTTCCGGTGGCGGACTTCCACGCGTCGACGTACGCCGTCAGGTTCTCGTCGATGTCGGCCCAGTCGGGCTCGAAGACCTCGACGCCCTCCATGAGCCCGGCGAGGGCGACGGCGTTGGCGTCGGTGGGCTTGACGTCCTTGCGGGCCGGGAAGCCGCCGCCGACGGCGCTGACCTCGCGCTGGGCGCCCTCGCTGAGCAGGAAGTCGAGGAGCTTCTTGCCGTTCTCGGTGTGCGGGGCCTTGTCCACCAGGCCCGCGGCGTAGGGCAGGGCGAAGGTGGTGGGCTTCCCGTTCCCCTTGGCCGGGAACCAGATGCCGAGGTGGGGCATGGACTTGGACTGGGCGAAGTTCATCTGGACGTCGCCGTTGGCGACGAGGAGTTCGCCCTTGTCGACCTTGGGGGCGAGCTTGGAGGTGGAGGAGGACGGGCCGACGTTGTTGGCCTGGAGCTTCTTCAGGTACTCCATGGCCGGGGCCTGTCCCCCGAAGTCGTGCATCGCCTTGATGAGGACGGCGGTGCCGTCGCCCGCGACGCCGGGGGTGGAGTACTGGAGCCGGTCCTTGTAGCGGGCGTCGAGCAGCTCCTCCCAGGACGTGGGCGCCTCGGGCAGCTCCTTCTTGTTGTGGATGAACCCGAAGTAGTTGTTGACGATCGAGGTCCAGGTGCCGTCGGCCGCCTTGTCGGCGCCGTCGACCCGGTCGGAGCCCTGCGGCGCGTACGCCTGGAGCAGGCCCTTGGAGCCGGCCTGCTGGATGAAGGGCGGCAGGGTGACGAGGACGTCGGCCTGGGTGTTGCTCTTCTCGCGGAGGGCGCGCTGCACCATCTCGCCGGAGCCGCCCTCGACGTACTTCACCTTGATGCCGGTCCGCTTCTCGAAGTCCGCGAACACCTTGTCGTACCAGCCGTCGCCCGCCTCGCCCTTGAGGCCGTCGGCGCTGTAGACGGTGACGACCTTCTCGTCGGAGGCGGCGGAGGAGCCGCCGCAGGCGGTGAGGGAGGCGGCGAGGACGAGGGCGCCGGTGACGGCGGCGACCGGCCTGATGTGCGTGAGCATGGCGTTGTTCTCTCCTGACGGTACGGGGTCCGGTGGTACGGGGTCCGGTGGTACGGGATTCGGTGGTACGGGATTCGGTGGTACGGGACTCGGCGGCGGGAAGCTCAGCGGTACGAGGCTTTGGTGCGGACGCGGGAGACGGCGAGCAGGGCGAGCAGCGTCGCGGCCATGAGGACCACGGCGAGCGCCGAGCCGGTGAAGAGGGAGCCCCGGTCGGTGGCGGTGAAGACGAGCACCGGCAGCGGCGTCCAGTCCGGCGGGTAGAGCATCATCGTGGCGCTCAGCTCCCCCATGGACAGGGCGAAGCAGAGCCCGGCCGCCGCGTTCAGGGACGGCAGCAGGAGCGGCAGCTTCACCCGGAGCAGGACGTACGAGGGGCGGGCGCCCAGACCGGCCGCCGCCTGCTCGTACATCGGGTCCAGGCGCCGGATCGCGGCCGATACCGACTGGTGGGCGAAGGCCGTGACGAGCACGGTGTGGGCCAGGATCACGATCCAGCGGGTGCCGTTGAGGAGCACCGGCGGCTGCGAGAAGGCGACGAGGACGGCGAGGCCGACCACCACGGACGGCACGGCGACCGGCAGCATGAAGAGCGCGTCCACGATCCGCCGGCCCCGCTTCCCGAGGGCCGCCGAGGCGAGCGCCGCCCAGGTGCCGGCGGTCAGCGCGACCAGGCTGGCGGTGACGGCCGTGACCAGGCTGGTGGTCAGGGCCCGGAGGGACTCGCCGCGTACGGCCGCCGCGTAGTGGGCGGTGGTGGGGCCGGAGGGGAAGGCGCCGGACCAGTGGGTGGAGAAGGAGGCGGCGAGGACGACGAGGAGCGGCAGGGCGAAGAGCGGCACGAAGAGGACGGCGAACAGGGCCCAGGCCGTCCACCTGCCCGTACGGCTATGCACCAGCACGGCGGCTCACCCCCCGGTAGAGGGCGTGGAGGCCGGTGGAGAGGGCGACGTTGACGACGGCGACGACGCAGGCGGCGGTGTAGTCGGATTCGAGGATCGCCTTGCCGTAGACGAGCGTC
The DNA here is from genome assembly GCF_044754545.1 of Streptomyces sp. NPDC093071. NCBI lineage: Bacteria > Bacillati > Actinomycetota > Actinomycetes > Kitasatosporales > Streptomycetaceae > Streptomyces > Streptomyces sp. NPDC093071. Next base: position 1,094,062 of record NZ_JBIVPH010000003.1, read on the forward strand.
GGGAGGGTCGTGACGCCCTTGGCTCCGGTGAAGAGGACGATCCCGAACTCGTTGAGGCACAGGACGAGGACCAGGCTGCCGCCGGCGGCGAGCGCGGGCAGCGCCTCGGGCAGGATCACCTGCCGGACGATCCGCGGCGGCCGGGCGCCGAGCGAGGACGCCACCTCCAGCTGGGCCGTCTCCATCTGCGAGAAGGCGGCGAGCAGGGGCCGCATCACGAACGGGGTGAAGTACGTGATCTCCGCGAGGAGCACCCCCCACGGGGTGGTCAGGAAGCGGAAGGGCCCGGTGGCGGCGCCGGTGACGTCGGTCCAGATCCCGTTGGCCATGCCGACCGTGCCGTAGAGGAACAGCAGGGCGAGCGTGATCAGGAAGGACGGGAAGGAGAGGAAGACGTCGATGAACTTCGCCACCGCCTTCGCGCCGGGGAAGGGCACGAACGCGATCACGAGCGCGAGGGCGAAGCCGAGGACCAGACAGCCGGCGGTGGCCGCGACGGCGATCCACACGGTGGTGACGAGGGCGTCGCGGAAGGACGCGGAGCCGAGGACGTCGGCGTACGCGCCGGGGGCCAGGGACTCGCGGACGACGAGGGCGAGCGGGTAGAGGAAGACGAGGCCGAGGACGGCGACGGGGGGCAGGGCCCAGACCCAGGCGGGGGTGGTACGCCGGGTCCTCACCGCGCCCGCCGGGGCGGGAGCGGTCGCGGTGACGGCGCTAGCCACCGGTCACCCCCGAGCCGCCGGACGCCCCCGGCTCCTCGGTCACCCCCGCCGTCAGCAGCACCGCGTCCTCGGGCGCGAAGTGCAGGGTGACCTCGGTGCCCAGCGGGGGCGTCTCCCGCAGTTCGCGGACATCCGCCTTCACCCGGTGGCCCGCCACCTCCACGTACAGCCGGTGGGTGGAGCCGCGCCACTGGACCTCGGTGATCCGGCCCCGCAGGGCGTTCGGGCCGTCGCCGAGGCCGACGAGGTGGGGGCGGACGCAGAGGGTGGCCGAGGAGCCCGGCGCCGCTCCCCCGGTCGCCACCTCCAGCTCCGTCCCGCCGAGGGCCGCCCCGTCCGCGCCCACCGTCACCGGCAGCAGGTTGGCGTTGCCGACGAAGGAGGCGGTGAACTCGGTGCGGGGCCTGCGGTACAGGTCCTGCGGGGTGCCGCAGTCCCGGAGCCGGGCCCGGTCCATGACGGCGATCCGGTCCGCGAGGGTCAGCGCCTCGACCTGGTCGTGGGTGACGTACAGGATCGACACGTCGGGCAGTTCGCGGTGGAGCCGGGCCAGTTCGGCCAGCATCCCGGAGCGCAGCTGCGCGTCGAGCGCCGACAGCGGCTCGTCCAGGAGGAGCACGTCGGGGCGTACGGCGAGGGCGCGGGCGATGGCGACGCGCTGCTGCTGCCCGCCGGAGAGCTCCCGGGGGTGGCGGCGGGCGCAGTCGGCCATGCCGGTCATCTCCAGGGCCTCGGCGACCCGGCCGGGGATCTCGGCCTTGGGGACCTTGCGGGCCTTGAGGCCGAAGGCCACGTTGGCGTCCACCCGCAGGTGCGGGAAGAGGGCGTACTGCTGGACGACCATGCCGATCCCGCGCCGGTACGGCGGCAGGTCGGTGACGTCCCGGTCCCCGATGAACACCCGCCCGGAGACCGGCCGGACGAACCCGGCGACGGCCCGGAGCGCGGTCGTCTTGCCGGAGCCGGAGGGCCCGAGGAGGGCCATGACCTCGCCGGGTTCCACGGTCAGGTCGAGGGAGTCGAGGACGGTGGTGGAGCCGTAGGCGACGGAGACGGCGTCGAAGCGGATGCCGCTGTTCGCCCCTCGCGCTTCCGTGGTCATGCCTCGTACTCCCTTATCAGCTCCGGGAGTTCGGCCACGGAGGCGAGGACGCGGGTGGCGCCGTGCTCCTTCAGCGCGGCCTCGCCGTGGGCGCCGGTCAGGACGCCGGCCACGATCCCGGCGCCGGAGCGGACGCCGGAGAGCATGTCGTACGAGGTGTCCCCGGCGACCGCGATCCGGCGGACGTCGTCCACGGCTCCGGTGCGCAGGAAGGCGCCGAGGACCATGTCGGGGTACGGGCGGCCCCGGCCGCCGGTGTCGGCCGGGCAGAGGGTGAGGCCGACGAGGTCCCGCCAGCCGAGGGCGTCGAGGATGGCGTCCTGGGTGACCCGGGCGAAGCCGGTGGTGAGGACGACGGTCCTGCCCTGCTCCTGAAGGGCGGCGATGGTCTCGGCGGCGCCGGGGAGCGGGGCGATCCTGCCGTCGGCGACGAGCTCTCCGTACGCCTCCTCGAAGGCGAGGTTGGCCTGCCGGGCGCGCTGCTCGTCGCCGCCGAGGAGGTGGCGGAAGACGGAGATCTTCGACTCGCCCATGGTGGCGCGGACGTGGCCGATCATCGCGGCCGGGTCCTCGCCGAGGCGCTCGGCGGCGACGGTGAAGGCCTGCTCGACGAGGCCGTCGTCGGCGACGGTGGTGCCGGCCATGTCGAGGACGACGAGGTTCATCTTGTGCGTGGTCATGGGGTTCACCAGCCCAGTTCGTTCGCGGTCGTCTCGGCGATGGCGGGCGAGCAGGTCATGCCCCGACCGCCGGGTCCGGTCACCAGCCACACGCCGTCGCGGACCTTCTGGCGGTGCACGACCCGGGTGGTGTCGACGCACTGCGCGTACACCCCGGCCCAGCGGCGCCGGATCTTCGGCAGCGGGCGGCCGAGGAAGGACTCGACGACGCGGGTGAGGTGCTCGTAGGGGTCTTCGAGAGTGTCGAAGGCGAAGGGGTGCTCGTACTCGTGGGTGTCGCCGATGGTCAGTCCGCCGTCGAGCCGCTGGACCATGAGGAGCTGCATCCGGTGGGCGGCGGCGGTGGGGTCCTGCGCCTGGCCCGCGTTGAGCGCGTCGAGGGCGCCGGAGGCGTAGGCCGGGTAGTAGCGGAAGGAGTCGGCGTCCGCGACGGAGGTGGTGAGCGGTTCGCCGAGGGGGTCGGTCTGCATCATCTGGAGGCGGACCCGGCGGACCGGAACCTCGCCGGCGACCTCGCGGACGAGGCCGGAGAGCGAGGCGCCGGTGCAGAGGACGACGGCGTCGCCGCCGTGCGTCTCGCCCCGGTCGTCGCGGACGGCGTGCTCGCCGACGACGTCGCGGACCTCCCGGTTCGGCAGGAAGGTGTACTTCCCGGTGGCGAGGAGGGCCTCGCGGAGGGCGAGCTGCGCGGTGCGGGGCTCGACGGCGGCGTCCCGCTCGCACCGGAGGGCGGCCTCGAACTCGCCGCGCAGGGCCGGGTTGAGCGCGCGGGCCTCGTCGGCCGTCAGCAGCTCGTAGCCGCGCGCGGCGGCGTCGGGGCGGGCCAGGGCGGCCTCGGCGACGGCGCGTTCCAGCGCGTTCCGCACGGGGGTGAGGGAGCCGATGGCCCGGAAGCCGAGGCCGGGGACGCGGGCGCCGATGGCCTCCCAGAGCTCGCGGGCGCGCAGGGCGGTCTCCAGCTCCTCCCCGCCGGCGCGGCCGCTCACCCAGATCTGGCCGAAGTTGCGGAGGGAGGCGCCGCGCGCCTCGGCCTCGCGCTCGATGTGCACGACCTCGTGGCCGCGTTCCACTGCGTGCCAGGCGTGCATGGTTCCCACCACGCCGGCTCCTACGACGATCACCTTCATGCCGACGACGGTCGCGGGGGCGGGTGGCGCGGGCGGGGCGGGTGGACGACGGGACGGTGAACGGGTCGCCAAACTTGGACCAGACCCGTTACCTGTTCGTGATGTTGTGGACTTTCGGCGGGCGGGCCTTCCTCCCGTCAGTCCTGGCGGCCCAGGTGGGTGGTGAAGCTGAAGCGGTCGCCCCGGTAGAGGGTGCGGACCCGCTCCAGGGGGCAGCCGTCGGCATCCCGGGAGACGCGGTGGAGCAGCAGCATCGGGAGGGCGGGGGGCGTGCCGATCAGGAGGGCCTCGCGGGGGGTCGCGAGGACGGTCTCGATGCGCTCGTCGGCGTCGCCGAACGCGATGCCGAGCCGGTCGTGGAGGTACGCGTAGAAGGAGGAGTCCGGGTCGAAGTCGGCGTCCAGGCGCGGGGCGCGGGCCTCGGAGACGTACGTGCTCTCCAGACCGACCCGCTCGTCGTCGGCGAGCAGCACCCGCTCCATGTGCCAGACGGGTGCGCCGCGTTCGGCGCCGACCTCGGGGGCGAGCGCCTCCGGGCAGGGGAAGCGGTCGAGCGAGATCAGGGTGCGGCCGGGGCGGCGACCCTGGCGGCGCACGCCCTCGGTGTAGCTGGCGAGCGAGAGGGGCTGTTCGAGCTTGGGGCCCGCGACGACCGTGCCCCGGCCCCGGCGGCGCAGCCGTCCCTCCAGGAGGAGTTCGCGGATCGCCTGCCGGACGGTCTCGCGGGACACCTCGTACCGCACGGCGAGGTCGCGCTCGGTGGGCAGCGGCCCGCCCTCCCCCAACTCGTCCACCATCAGCGCGAGTTTCGCCTTGACGGCGTAGTACTTGGGGACGCGCCCGTGCTCGGGGACGCCGGAGCGGACGGGGGCGCCGGGAGTGCTCTGGTAGTTCACCGGGGGATGGTCGCAGACGGGGGTGAACGGGGAGGTGTACGGAGGGTGGCGCGGGGGTGAGCGGGGGCGGTGGCCGGTCGCGGGGCGCGGTTCAGGAGGACCGGCGGCTCCGAGCGGGAGCGGCAACCGTTCGCGAGGCGCGCGATTCAGGAGCGCCGGTGGCGGCGGCCCGCGCGGACGAGGGCGGCGCCGAGCAGGAGCAGGGCGACGGCGAAGGGGGCGAGGGCGCGGGCCCGGGCGTCCGACGCGCTTCCGGTGTGGGCGAGTTCGGGGACCGTGGGGCGCGTCTGCGCGGGCGCCTCTCCGGCGGCGGACGGCGGCCGGGTGAAGGTAGCGGACGGGGCGGGGGTGCCGGTCGGTCTGGCGGGGGCCGTCGATCCGGGCGGGGCGGTGGGTGCGACCGGGACCGTCGGGTCCGCCGGCGGTGACGGCTTCGGCGGCTTCGTGCTCCTCGTGTTCCCGGACGGTTCGGCGGGCACGGCCGGGGCCGTGGTCCCGGGCGGCGTGGTGGGCCCGGACGGCTCGGCCGAGGCAGCCGGGGCAGTCGGGGCGGTCGGGGCGGTCGGGGCGGTCGGGGTGGTCGGGGTGGTCGGGGTGGTCGGGGTGGTCGGGCCGATGGTCAGGCGGTAGGCGCCGGAGTCCCCGATCCAGTCCCCGTCCGCCCCCCGCCGCTGGACGATCGCCGCGTTGACCAGGACCTCGCCGGGGGCCGTCCCCGCGCCGAAGGCGAGCCGTACGGGGACGGTGAGGGTCTCGCCCGCCGGGACGGCGAAGCCGCCGAAGTCGGTGAACACGCCCACGTTCTCGGCCTCCGAGGTCTCCTGGAAGGCCACGGGGTGCCAGCGCGCGGCCCCGGCGTCGTAGAACTCGAAGCGGATCTGCTCCGGCCGGAGGACCCGGTCGCGGTCGGTGAGGACGAGCACCGGGTGGATGCCGGAGCAGGGCGACCCGGTGGTGTTCGTGAGGTCGAGCCGCCAGTCCCGGAAGGGCCCGCCCGCCGTGTAGCCGGACGGGCCGCCGTGGATCCGGGTGTCGAGCGGGAAGGCCTCGTCGTCCGGGACGCCGCAGCCGGGGACGGGCGGGTCGGGCGCGGGGACGGCGGGGAGCTGCGGGGCGCCGGGGGGTTCGGGGGCGGCCGCGCCCGCCCCGGGGACCGTCGCCGCCGGAGCCGGGGCGGAGGTCGCCGTCGCCGGGACGGGGGCCGCGAGCGCGAAGGGGGCCGCCACGGCGGTCGCCACGGTCACGGCGCGGACGCTGCGCAGTCGCAGGGGTACGGATGCCATGGTGCCGGTGCCTTTGCTGATCGCGGGCAGGGGGACGGCCGCGACGCTGCCACGCGGGAGGGGGCGGGCCGGGCAGCGACACCGGGCGCTCCTCCGGAAGGACCGGGATTCCGCCCGATCAGCCTACTTTCCGACTGTCCGATCAACCGGTCCGATCCGGTGGAGGCGACCCGGCTCCTTCCCGAAGACCGGCGCCAGGACGAGCCACGCCGCGCCCTCCGCCACCGCGTCCCGTTCCGCGACGACGCCCACCGGGGCCGTCAGGCCGAGGCCGGCCAGGACCTCCCGCACCCCGTCCGCGTAGGCCTCCGGCGCGGCGAGCACCACCCGGCCGCCCAGGAGGACCTGGTCGATGTCGAGGAGCCGTACGAGATTGGCGGCGCCCGTGCCCAGGATCCGCGCGGCCCCGGCGGGTTCGCCGCGCGCGACCGCCGCCAGGCACAGGACCTCCAGGCAGCCGCGCCCGCCGCAGCCGCACGGCGGCCCGTCGAGCTGGACGGTCTGGTGGCCCAGCTCGCCCGCCCCGGTCCTGTCCCCGCGCAGGAGCGCGCCGCCGAGGACGAGTCCGGCGCCGAGGCCCGTGCCGAGGTGGACGTAGGCGAAGGAGCCGGGGGCGCCGGGCCGCAGGGCGAGGCCGAGGGCGGCGGCGTTGGTGTCCTTGTCGAGGACGACGGGCAGCCCGAGGCGCCGGGCCAGCTCCTCGCGGACCGGGTGGTCGGCCCACTCGGGGAAGCCCGTGACCCGGCCGGGCCGCCCGGCCCGGTGGTCCAGGGGGCCGGGCATGGCGACCCCGGCGCCGAGGACGGGCCCCTCCCCCGCCTCGGCGAGGAGCGCCCGCACCTCCTCCGTCACCGCGTCCAGGACCGGCCCGGCGCCCGCGCCCAGGTCCAGCGGGCGGCGGCGGAGGGCGACGGGCGTGCCCGCAAGGTCGGCGAGGAGGACCGTCAGCTCGTCGCGGTCGAGGTGGACGCCGACGGCGTGCGCGGCGGCGGGCGCCAGGCGCAGGACCGTACGGGGCTTGCCGCCGGTCGAGGCGCGGTGGCCCGCCTCGGCCGCGAGGCCCTCGGCCCGCAGCCGCGCGGTGATCTTGCTGACGGCCTGCGGGGTGAGCCCGGTCCGCTCGGCCAGCTCCAGACGGCTGATCCCGGTCTCCCCCGCCCCGCGCAGCAGATCGAGCACGAGCGCGGCGTTGTGGCTGCGCAGCGCCGGTACGTTCACTCCACCCTGGTCCTTCTTCACACCCCCATTGTCAGGGCCGCTTGCACTTTAGCAACAGCGTTGCTTAAGTGAGGCGCATGACTGGCACCGACACCCCCCGCACCCCCCTCCGCGTCGGACTCGTCGGCTACGGCCTGGCCGGCTCCGTCTTCCACGCCCCGCTGATCGCCGCCTCCGGCGACCTCACCCTCGCCGCCGTCACCACCGGCAACCCCGAGCGGGCCGCCGAGGCCCGCGCCGCCCACCCGGGCGTGCGGGTGGTGGCGGAGCCCGGGGAGCTGTGGGCGCCGGGCGCGGAGGAGCTGGACCTGATCGTCGTCGCCTCCCCCAACAAGACGCACGTCGAGGTCGCCACGGCCGCCCTGGAGGCGGGCCTCCCGGTCGTCGTGGACAAGCCGCTCGCCGGGACCGCCGCCGAGGCGCGCGGCCTGGCCGCCCTCGCCGAGGAGCGGGGCCTGCTGCTCTCGGTCTTCCAGAACCGCCGCTGGGACAGCGACTTCCGCACCCTGCGCCGGCTCCTGGACGAGGACGCGCTCGGCGAGGTCCAGCGCTTCGAGTCCCGCTTCGAGCGGTGGCGGCCGAAGCCGAAGGGCGGCTGGCGCGAGTCCGGGGCGCCGGAGGAGATCGGCGGGCTGCTGTACGACCTGGGCAGCCACGTCGTGGACCAGGCCCTCGTCCTCTTCGGCCCGGTGGTCTCGGTGTACGCCGAGACGGACGTGCGCCGGCCGGGCGCCGAGGCCGACGACGACACGTTCCTCGCGCTCACCCACGCGAACGGGGTCCGCTCGCACCTGTACGTGAGCGCCACCACCGCCCAGCTCGGCCCCCGGTTCCGGGTGCTCGGGCGGCGCGCGGGCTTCGTGAAGTACGGACTCGACCCCCAGGAGGCGGCCCTGCGCGACGGGCTGCGGCCGGAACCCGGAGCGGTGTGGGGCACGGAGCCGGAGGAGCTGTGGGGCCGGCTCGGCGCGGGCGAGTCGCCGCTGACCGGCGGCGGGACCCCGGTCGAGTCGCTGCCCGGCGACTACCCGGCGTACTACGCGGCCGTCGCCGCCGCCCTGCGCGGCACCGGCCCGAACCCGGTCACCGCGCACCAGGCCGCCGACGCGCTCGACGTCCTGGAGGCGGCGCGGAAGTCGGCCCGCGAGGGGATCACGGTGGCGCTGTGAGCGGCTCGGAGATCACCGAACTGGAGGCGCAGGAGGCCCGGCTGGTCCTCCCCCGCTTCACGTACGAGGACGCCTGGGCGCTCGGCACGCTGCTCGTCTCCCTGGCCCGGGAGCGGAAGGCGCCCGTGGCGATCGACGTGCGGCGCGGGGCGCAGCAGCTGTTCCACTGCGCCCTGCCGGGGTCCAGCGCGGACAACGACGCCTGGATCGACCGCAAGCGGCGGGTCGTCGAGCGGTACGGCGAGAGCTCGTTCCTGGTCGGGGCCCGGTTCCGGGCCAGGGGGACGACGTTCGAGGCGTCCTCGCGCCTCGACCCCGACCGGTACGCCGCCCATGGCGGGTCGTTCCCGATCGGGGTCGAGGGCGCGGGAGTGATCGGCTCGGTCACGGTCTCGGGGCTGCCGCAGGCCGAGGATCACGCCCTGGTCGTCGAGGCGCTGGAGCGGCTGCTCAGTTCGTACGGCGCCGGCGCCGGCTGATCATCACGAGGGCGCCGCCGCCGAGGGCGAGGACGACCGCCATGGCACCCATGACGATCTTCCCGTTCCCGGCGCCGGTCTCGGAGAGCTCGCCGTTCGAACCGTGGTGGTTGCCGCCGGAGTCGCCGTAACCACCGGTGGAGCCGTGCCCGCCGGTGCTGCCGTGGCCACCGGTGCTGCCGTGGCCTCCGGACCCGTTGGAACCGCCGGAGTTGCCGTGACCGCCGGTGCTCTGGCCTCCGGTGGTGGTGTGACCGCCGGGTCCGCCCGTCCCGCCGGAGTCACCGTGCCCGCCGGGCCCACCGGTACCACCGGAGTCGCCGGAGCCACCGGTGTCGTCACCGTAACCGCCGGTGTCGTCACCGTAGCCACCGTCCGTGGGGGTGGGGGTGGGGTCGGTCGGCGTGGGAGTCGGGTCCGTCGGCGTGGGAGTCGGGTCCGTGGGAGTCGGAGTCGGATCCGTCGGCGTCGGAGTCGGATCCGTCGGCGTCGGAGTCGGATCCGTCGGCGTCGGAGTCGGGTCCGTCGGCGTCGGAGTCGGATCCGTCGGCGTCGGAGTCGGGTCGGTCGGCGTCGGAGTCGGGTCCGTCGGCGTCGGAGTCGGGTCCGTCGGCGTCGGGGTGGGGTCCGTCGGCGTCGGCGTCGGGTCCGTCGGCGTCGGAGTCGGGTCCGTCGGGGTCGGCGTCGGGTCCGTCGGCGTCGGGGTCGGATCCGTGGGAGTCGGCGTCGGATCCGTGCAGGACGGCAGGTCCCCGTTGAACGGGTACGCGTGCATCTCCTGCCCGCCGCCGCCGGTCGCCTCCGACGCGTGCGTCAGGTTGCCGGTGGTGAAGAAGCGCCCGTTCGTGCCCGGCATGGTCACGGTCGCCGTGCTGGCCTGGTTGCCGATCAGGACGCTGCCCGCGAACTGGGCCGTCCCCTCGAACTTCACCGTCGCGGCGTCCGGGAAGTTCCACAGGACCCGCTCGCGCAGACCGTCCGGGAGCTGGTTGATGTACGTGTCGACGGTGCGGTCGGCACCGTAGACGTTGACGAGGACGGTCGCCCCGGCCGGGATGCCCTCGAAGCGGAGGTTCTGCTGCCCGCCGCTCGCGGACTCCAGGTCGAAGTCGACGTCGAAGACCTGGAGGTCCGAGGCACCGTCACCCGTGAAGAGCGTCTCCGAGCCGCTGTTGACGGCGGTGCCGGTGGTGGCGCGGTGGGCCCCGCCGACGTAGGCGTAGCACTGGCTCGCGTCGGTGAGCTGGTCGCGGAGCGAGACGTACGGGGCGGCCGCGTCGTCGTCCTGCACCGGGTCCGGGATCACCGTGCCGGAGAGCGCGCCCCCGTACCGCGTGACGCCGCTGACCGTGCCCTCGCTGGTGAGCAGCCGCTGCCCGGCGGCGACCGTCACGTTCTCCCCGACGGTGAGGAAGTCGGTGCCGTTGTCGGGCGGGACGCGGGACCCGGCGCCCACGATCCCGACGTTGTAGACGGCGGAAGCACCCACGCGCTTGTTCATGTCGAAGCCGCCCAGGACCACGACCTTGCCCTCGGCCTCGGCCGCGGCTTCGCGGACGAGGAAGTCACCGCCGACGAAGATGTTGATGTTGTTGTCGCGGTACTGGACGGGACCGCTGTTGAGGTCGGGGTACGTGGCGGGGCAGTTGCCCGGCAGGCAGGGCCCGAGGCCGCCCGGGAGCGGGTCGGCGTGGCCGGTGACGGCCAGGGTGCCGACGAGGGCGGTGGCCGCGACCGTGGACGCGGCGATGAGGGCGAGGCGGCGCCGATCCCGCCCTCGCGCGTGCGAAATTCGTTCCATATCGGGCAATATGCAAAATACGTGTGAAAATGGCGACGCCCCACGCGGGGCGCCGCCGTTTTCACCACGGAAGGGCCCAGGCGAGAGCCCTTCCTGACGGTCTTACGGCTCCGCCACGGGACCTTCGGGCCCTCGCCGCGCTCGCCGTCCTCGCCGTCCTCGCGGCCTTCGCGGCCTCAGGCGCTCTTGAGTTCCTGGCGCTGTCGGCCGAGCCCCTCGACCTCCAGCTCGACCACGTCGCCGGGGCGCAGGTACGGCTTGGGCTCCGGCTGCCCCATGGCGACGCCGGCGGGCGTGCCGGTGTTGATGACGTCGCCCGGGTAGAGGGTCATGAACCGGCTGACGTACCGGACGACTTCCGCGACCGGGAAGATCTGGTCGGAGGTGTGGCCGTCCTGCTTCAGCTCGCCGTTGACCCAGAGGCGCAGGGAGAGCGCCTGCGGGTCGGGCACCTCGTCGGCGGTGACGAGCCAGGGGCCGAGCGGGTTGAAGGTCTCGCAGTTCTTGCCCTTGTCCCAGGTGCCGCCGCGCTCGATCTGGAACTCGCGCTCGGAGACGTCGTGGGCGACCGCGTACCCGGCGACGTGCGCGAGGGCCTGCTCGTCGGTCTCCAGGTAGCGGGCGGTGCGGCCGATGACGATCGCCAGCTCCACCTCCCAGTCGGTCTTCACCGAGCCGCGCGGCACGAGCACGGTGTCGTCCGGGCCGACGACGGTGTCGGCGGCCTTGAGGAAGACGACGGGCTCGGCCGGGGTCGCCTGGCCGGTCTCGGCAGCGTGCCCGTGGTAGTTGAGCCCGATGCACACGACCTTGCCGATCCGGCCGACGGGCGGGCCGACGCGCAGCCCGGTGGCGTCGAGCGGGGGCAGCACCCCGGCACCGGCCGCGGCGCGGATCCGGTCGAGGGCCCCGGCGTCGGAGAGCAGGGCGCCGTCGACGTCGTCGACGAGGGCGGAGAGGTCGCGGAGGGTGCCGCCCTGGTCGAGGAGGGCGGGACGCTCGGCTCCGGGCGGGCCGACACGCAGCAGCTTCATGGTCTTCTCCCTGTGGTCGAGGTGGGCCCGGGAGGGCCCTGCGATGCCCCGGCCGATGGAGTGCGGCCATCGGAGGATTGGTCGATCCTCCAAGAGAACGGTCCGCTCTGCAAGACCCCGCCCACGCAGTGGACCCTTACGCGCGAGTAGCGACGCCGTCGCCGGGCGCCCCCGCCACCGGCGTGCGGAAGAGGAAGGCCCGCTCGACGACGGTCCAGGCGGTGCTGGTGACGACGTAGAGGGCGGCGGCGAGCGGGACGACGGCGACCGTGATCAGGGTGGCGAAGGAGAGCAGCGGCATCACCTTGGTGACGGTGCCCGCGCCGGGGGCGGACTGCCCGAGGTCGAGGGGCTGGGCGGCGAGCTGCCGCCTGGTGTGGCGGTAGCCGAAGGCGGCGACGGCGGTGACGAGCGCGAACAGGACGAGGTAGACCTGCCCGGCCGGGCCGAACGCGCCGCCGTGGGAGAGGGCGTCGGCCCAGCGGTCGCCGAGCGGGGCGGCGAAGAGGGCGTGCCCGGCCATCCGGTCCCCGGCGAACAGGTGGTACATCAGGAGGAAGGCGGGCGCCTGGAGCAGGCTCGGCATGATGCCGGCGAAGGGCGAGACCTTCTCCTTGGCGTGCAGGTCGAGGATCGCCCTCTTGAGCCGCTCGGGGTTCTTGGCGTGCTTCTTCCGGAGCGCGGCGAGCTGCGGGGCGATGCGGGTGCGGGCCTTCTGCCCGCGGGCGGCGGCCCGGGAGAGCGGGTGGACGGCGAGCCGTACGAGCGCGGTGAAGAGGACGATCGCGGCGGCGGTGGCGGTGGTGGCGAAGAGCGGCTGGAGCAGCTCGGCGAGCCGCTCGACCAGGGCGGCGAAAAGGGACATGAGCGCGGACATGGGGGAGCCCTCCGTGGGGTCTCGTCGTGCCGGGGAGAGGTGCGTTTCTCGGCATGACGGATCCGCGCGGGGGTTGTCCGGGGGGTGCGGGAGCTCCCTACGCGGCCGTCGGGAGGGGACGGCCGGGAGCCCGGGGTCTGCGGCGGCCGGCGGCGTCGGGGTCGCGCTGCGGCAGGAAGGCGGTGCGCCGCTCGCGGTCGCGCAGGGCGGTGCGGACGGCGGCCGGCGGCGCGGCCGGAGTCGTACGGACGCCGGTCAGGGTGTGGACGAGGGTGGCCGCGGCGAGGGCGAAGGCGGCGGAGACACCGGCTCCGGCGAGGCCGCCAGCCCCGTCGGACAGGAGCAGTCCGGCGAGGGCGAGCAGGAAGAGCAGCGGCGCGACGACCCGTGGGGCCGGGGTCCTGCCCGTCATCCCGTCACCTCCTCCGTACCGCCGGATTCCTCTCCGGGAAGACGCACGACGGGACGGGGAAGTTCCCTCGCCCCGCCTGCCGGTCTAACCGGTCTCCAGGGGTACGAGGAGGCGCCGGGGCTTCAGGAGGGCGCGGCCGACGGGGTCGGCGGGGTCCGGGTCGAGTCCGGCGCCGGGCCGCATCTCGATGTCGGCGGGCGGGACGGGGAGGCGGCAGGCGGGGCAGGCGCCGTGCGGGTCGAGTTCGGTGCCGCAGACGGCGTGGTGGAAGCGGCGCATCGGCAGGGTGCCGGGGAGTTCGGTCCGGGCCCAGGAGCCGAGCGACCAGAGGACGGGCCAGAGGGCGAGGCCGCGCTCGGTGAGGACGTACTCGTCGCGCGGGGGCGACTCCCGGTAGCGCCGCCGTTCGAGGACGCCGACCTCGACGAGGGCCTGGAGGCGGGCGGCGAGGACGGCACGGGGGACGCCGAGGTGGGCGAGGAAGTCGCCGTAGCGCCGGACGCCGTAGAAGGCGTCGCGCACGACGAGGAGGGTCCAGCGCTCGCCGACCACTTCGAGGGCGCGGGCGATGGAGCACTGCTGCCGGGCGTAGTCCTTGCCGAGGGCCATGGGATCCATCGTACCGAACCCGGTTCGGTCAACGAACCGACCTGATACGTTGAGTTCGTTCACCGAACCGACCGATCGGCCGACAGGTGGAGGCCCCGCCGTGCCCCGACGAACGCGCCCCGCGCCCGTGTCCGCCCTCTCCCCGGTCCGCGAGGGGCGCCCGAAGACGGCCACCCTGGCCGTGACGGCGACGGCGACGGCCGTGGCGCTGATGAACTACACGGCCCCGATGCCCACCCTCCCCGCCGTGGCGGCCGCCTTCGGGACCCCGCCCTCCGCCCAGGCCTGGCTGCTCAACGGCACCCCGCTCGGCCTCGCCGCGTTCCTCCTGGTGGCCGGCGGCCTCGCCGACGCGTACGGCAGGCGCCGGGTCTTCCTCCTCGGCACGCTCGCCCTCGGCCTCACCACCGCGCTCGGCGCGCTCGCCGGCTCCACGTCCGCCTTCACGGCGGCCCGGATCGCCCAGGGCGCGGCGAGCGCGGCCGTCCTCGCGGGCAGCCTGGGCCTGCTCGCCCACGCGTACCCGACGGGCCGGCACCGGATCAGGGCGACGGGCCTGTGGGGCGCGTCGGTGAGCGGCGGCATCGCCCTCGGCCCCCTCCTGGCGGGCGCGCTGAGCCCGGTGGACTGGCGTCTGGCGTACGGGGTACTGGGGGCGGGGGCCTTGGCGACGGCGACGGCGGGGGCGGGGGCGCGGTGGCTGCCGGGGGCGGGACGGGCGGCGGTCACGAAGACATCCGGGGCGGGGGCACCCCACCCGGCACCCTGCCTGGCACCCCCTCCGGCACCCCGCCCGGACGTCGTGGGGGCGCTGACCCTCGGCCTGGCCCTGGCGGCGCTGCTCACGGCGCTCACCCTGGGCAGGGACGGCTGGCTGCGGGCCCCGGTGGGCGCCCTGCTCCTGGCCTCGGCCGCCCTGACGGCGCTGTTCGCGGCGGTGGAGGCGCGGAGCGGGAACCCCATGATCGACCTGGCGCTGCTGCGGCGGCCGGCGTTCCTGGCGTCGACGCTCGGGGCGCTGTTCACGGGCCTGGCGGTGATCGGCCTGTTCAGCGTGGTGCCGACGCTGCTCCAGGTCGGCGCCGGGATGTCCCCGCTGGGCACGGCCTGGCTGTTCCTGCTCTGGTCGGGGACGGCGTTCGTGGCAGCCCTCCAGGCGCGCCGCCTCGCGGCCCGGCTGTCGGCCGCGCGCCAACTGGCCCTGGGGTTCGCCCTGTCGGCGGCGGGTGTCCTGACGTTCCTGGGGGCCCTGGAGAACCACGCGGGCGCGTGGCGCCTCTTCCCGGGCCTGCTGGTGGCGGGCGCGGGCAGCGGCCTCCTGAACGCGGCGCTCCCCCGGCTCGCGGTCGACTCCGTACCGCCGGAGCGGGCGGCGATGGGCTCGGGCGCCAACAACACCGCCCGCTACATCGGCTCCTCGGCGGGCGTGTCCCTGACGCTCGCCCTGGCGACGGCGGGCCCGGACGCGGCCCTCGTGGCGTCGGCGGCGCTGGCGGTGACGGGGGCGGTGCTGGCGCTCGTCCTGGCGAGGAGATAGCCCCCGGAAAGAGAGATCGGCCACTCCCGGGGGGAGGGGGACGAAACCCCGCAGGTGAGACCGCACGCCCGCGTCCCGCCTCCCCCCGGGGGGCACGACAAGGACCGGGGTGCCAACTCTCGGGGGCCGTACAGCAGTACGGTGTGACTCATGCGCCCCGACACGCCTGCCGCCCACACCGCCGAAGCCGAGCGTCTGCTGCGCACCGCCGCGCAGTACCCGGGTGACCGGGAGCCCCTGTACCTCCAGGCGGCGGCCCACCTGGAGCTGGCGGGCGACCGCCCGGGCGCGACGGCCCTCTACGACGACCTCCTGTCGTCCGAGCCGGCGAACCCGCACCTGATCAGGGCGCTGAAAGCGGCGAACCTGTGGGAGTACGGGCACGAGGCGGAGGCCCGGGCGATCATCGAGGGCCTCCGGGGCGCCCGGCCGTCGGACGCGGCACCGTGGGAGATCGCGGCGGAGACGCTGGAGGCCCACGACGAGCTGGAGGAGGCGGAGTCGACCCTGACGCAGGCGGCGAGACTCCTGGTGACGGCCCCGGACGACCTCCCCCACGCGACCCGGTCCCTGATCACGACCCGGCACCGGGTCCGCCGGATGCTGGCCCTGCCGCACGACGACTGGGACGCGCTGGCGGACCGGCTCCACACGGCGGCGGTCCCGCTGGACGAACTCCACGACCCGAAGCGCCTCTGGTCCCT
Organism: Streptomyces sp. NPDC093071; assembly: GCF_044754545.1. Taxonomy (NCBI): domain Bacteria; kingdom Bacillati; phylum Actinomycetota; class Actinomycetes; order Kitasatosporales; family Streptomycetaceae; genus Streptomyces; species Streptomyces sp. NPDC093071. The sequence goes on from NZ_JBIVPH010000003.1 coordinate 1,109,715, forward strand.
GGGCTCGGAGGACCCGGCGGAGCTCCGGGCCGAGATCGCCCGCCTCCGCTCCGAACTGGGCACCTACCGCACCGCCCTCTCCCGCCCCTTCCCGGTCGCGGTCCTCCACTGGCCGGAACCGGAACTGGACGAGCTCCTCGCCGCCTACCCGGAGCTGGAGGCCGAGTACCCCACCTACACGGCCCACCTCACCGACATCGAGGCCTCCCTCCGCGAACTCGCCCAGGCCGGCACCCCCAACCTCGGCATCGTCCGCGCCACGGTCCCCTCCTACGAGGCCTTCGCCGCCTCGGAGTCCACCCGCCCCTCGAACGCCGACCTCCTCCCCCAGTACGCCACCACCCTGGCGGCCCGAGCCCGCGCCACGGCGTGGCCTCCGGCGCGGGGGGCGGAGTGCTGGTGCGGGTCGGGGGAGACGTACGGGAAGTGTCACGGGTCGGAGTGATCGCCGGCCCGGTGCCTCATCGAGCTCCTGTCCGTGACGCCTGATACCAATGGGGGTCGATCAGGGAGGGGAACACGATGAGCGAGCTGTCGGACTCCGGCGGGCCGGTTTCGGGGCTCTACGAGCAGTTGGTGACCTTGCGGCTCGAAGCACAGCTCAAGGTCCTCTCTGAGCGCGGTTGGTACGCGATCGACGAGGCCGTCGGACCCGAGTCGTCCCCGCGCGTCCTGGCACAGCACGTGGCCGACACCGTGCGTCGCATCCTGGAGAGACTGCCTGCGACGGAGCACGTCCATGCGGCCAACCACATCCTCGAATCGATGAACACCATCGAGGGCGCCCGAGAATGGGTCGAACTCGTTGCTGACGGTCCGCGCCAGCTCCTTGCCGTCGCGGAGCAAGAGGCCAAGGGCGTGTACCGGATCCGTCCTGCGACCCCCCTCGCGGAGACGGCCCTCCTCACCAATGCACCGGAAGACCCCAGCTTGGGTTTCGAGCTGCGGGCCGAGCTGGCCACGGCCGATCGCGTGGACCTGCTGTGCGCCTTTGTGAAGTGGCACGGTCTGCGGGTCATCGAGCAGTCGCTCGAGGCCGCCCACACCCGGGGCGTCCCCATCCGGGTCATCACGACGACGTACATCGGGGCCACCGAGCGGCAGGCGCTCGACCGCCTCGTCCGGCAGTTCAACGCCGAGGTCAAGGTCAACTACGAGCTCCGCTCGACGCGCCTGCACGCCAAGGCGTGGCTCTTCCGGCGACACAGCGGCTACGACACCGCGTACGTCGGCAGCTCCAACCTGTCGAAGGCGGCGCTCCTCGACGGGCTGGAGTGGAACGTCCGCTTGTCGTCCGTCGCCACGCCTGACGTCATCCGCAAGTTCGAGGCCACCTTCGACTCCTACTGGAACGATCCCGCCTTCGAGCCGTACGACCCCGAGCGCGACGCCACACGGCTCAGCAAAGCGCTCCAGATAGCAGGGCACGGCAAGGGTGCCTCCTCGGACCAGCGGATCACCCTGTCCGGACTGGAGGTGCGGCCGTATCCGCACCAGCGGGACATGCTGGAACGTCTCCAGGTGGAACGCGAGGTCCACGACCGGCACCGCAACCTTCTCGTAGCAGCAACCGGCACGGGCAAGACGGTCATGGCCGCGCTGGACTACAAGCACCTGCGGCAGCAGCACGGCCGTGATCTACGCCTCCTGTTCGTCGCCCACCGTCAGGAGATCCTGCGCCAGTCGTTGCGCACCTACCAGGACGTACTCGTGGACGCCAACTTCGGCGAGGAGCTTCACAGCGGCCTCGTGCCCGAAGGGTGGAAGCACATTTTCGCCAGTGTGCAGTCCCTGAAGGGACAGCGTCTAGAGCAACTATCTCCCGATCACTTCGACGTCATCGTCATCGACGAGTTCCACCACGGAGTGTCGTCGACCTATCGGAAGATCATCGAGCACTTCCGGCCCCTGGAGTTTCTGGGACTCACCGCCACGCCGGAACGCATGGACGGCCGCAACGTCCAGGACGAGTTCTTCGACGGCCGCATCGCGGCGGAGATGCGGCTGTGGGAAGCGCTGGAGAACGACCTCCTGAGCCCGTTCCACTACTTCGGCATCACCGACAACACGGACATGAGCGCCGTCGCCTGGAAGCGAGGGGCGTATGACTCCTCGGCGCTCAGCGAACTGTTCACGGGCAATGACGCCAGGGCGCGACTCGTCGTTCAGGCCGTGCGGGACAAGGTGGCGAATCCCGGAGCCATGCGGGCTCTCGGTTTCTGTGTCTCCGTCGCCCATGCCACCTTCATAGCGGAATTCTTCCGACGTGCCGGTCTCAAGGCCGTCGCGCTGTCGGGTGAGAGCCCCCGGGAAGAGCGCAAGGCGGCGTTGGCCGCCCTGCGCGCCGGTGAGATCCAAGTGATCTTTTCGGTCGACCTCTTCAACGAAGGGCTGGACATTCCTGATGTCGACACCCTGCTCCTGCTGCGTCCGACCTCCAGTGCCACGGTCTTCCTCCAGCAGTTGGGCCGCGGGCTGCGCCGCACACAGGACAAGGCGGTCCTCACCGTGCTCGACTTCATCGGTCAGCACCGCAAGGAGTTCCGTTTCGAAGAGCAGTTCCGCGCTCTGACCAACCTGACGCGCAACCGCCTCCTCGCCAACATCGAGCATGACTTCCCCCAGCTGCCGTCCGGCTGCCAGATCATCCTTGAGTCGAAGGCCAAGGAGCTGATCATCGACAACATTCGGAGTCAGATCGGCGTCAACGTCACGCAGCTCGCCCAGGAGGTCAAGCGGTACGGGATGCCGAAGCTCTCGGCGTACCTCCACGAAAGCGGCCGCGAGCTAAAGGAGATCTACCGCGGCAACGGAAACTCGTGGACGGGGCTGCTCCGCCGGTCCGGGCTGCTGCCGAAGGACGCACCGCAGGGAGAAGAGGCCCTCCTCAAGCGCATGTCGGCCTTCCACCACGCCGACGACCCGGAGCGGATCGCCGCCTACTCGAGGATCCTTGAGGACGACGCCCCGCGCTACACCGAGCTGAACAACCGGGACCAGGCCTTCGCGCGGATGCTCTACTTCTCCCTCTGGCCGCTGAGCGGGTTCACGAGTTACGAGGAAGGCTTGGAGTCGCTCCGCGCCCAGTACGCCGTCCGAAGTGAGCTCCGTCAGGTGCTGGACTACGCATGGGAACGACTCGACCACGTCCCCATCAGCCTGAGCGGCCCCCTCGCCGAACTGCCGTTGACCGTCCACGCCTCCTACAGTCGCGAGGAGATCCTCCCTGCACTGGGGCAGTCGCTCGTGGACCGCGATGTGCCCGGGCACTTCCGTGAAGGGGTGAAGTGGTGCGACAACATCAAGACGGACGCCCTCTTCATCACCCTTGAAAAGGATGAGAAAGACTTCTCTCCCCAGACGCGCTACCACGACTACGCCGTGAGCGAGTTCCTCTTCCACTGGGAGTCCCAGAACCGGATTTCGGGCACGTCAGCAACGGGCCGCCGCTACCAGAACCACAAGGCAGAAGGCTCCCACGTCCTCCTCTTCGTACGCCGCTACAAGAAGACCGACATCGGCGGCCCGCAGCCCTGGATGCTCCTGGGGCCGGCCGAGTACGTCGATCACAAGGGCAGCAAGCCGATGGGGATCAAGTGGCAACTTCGGCACGAGATCCCTGCCGACGTCTGGACGTACTCAACGATCGCCGCAAGCTGACGGGAGGGGATGACTGAGAGGTCGACCACGCCGAGAAAGGAAGAAGGACCAGTCGTGGCAACAGAGTTCATCCAGGTACCGGTCATCGCCGATGTCGTCGGGGGCCACACCGGAAAGCTCGACGACTTCAAGGGCGGGGTGGAGTCGATCATCCGGCTGCGGCCGGAGTTCCCCGTCGAGACGCTGCGGGGCATCGAGGAGTTCTCCCACCTCCAGGTCACCTGGTTCTTCAACCTCGGCTCCCCGGACGACGTCGCCCTCCACGCCCGCAGCCCCCGCGACAACCCCGCCTGGCCGGCGACCGGGACCTTCGTGCATCACAACCACCGGCGCCCGGCCCGGCTCGCGACCTCTTTCCCGAGGCTGCTCAAGGTGGACGGGCTTGACCTGTACGTCACGGACTTGGACGCCGACGAGGGGACCCAAGTCGTCGACCTGGTCGCCGTGTTCCAGGAGATGCTCCCCCGTGGCCCCATCACCCAGCCGACGTGGCCGGGCGAAATGCTGGCGGACTACTGGCGGGACGCGTCCGAGCGTTGAGGAGACGTGCGGGTGCCCTGAAGATCACCCACATAGGTGATCTTCACGCCGTGTGTCCGGCTTGACACTTTGCGTGCTGTACGGTCGCGTGAAACGGCCCCCGCCGATGGTTGCAGCCGTCAGCGAGGGCCTGAACCACCAGTGGACAGGACCCACCCGTGATCTACCGCAACGTTATCGCGCCCACGCGCGCCTTCGGCCAGTACTCGCACGAGATCATCCGGCATCCCCGCCTCAACTCCGACGCCGTGCGCCTCCTCACCTGGCAGCTCTCGCTCCCTCGGGGAGCCCGCGAATCGCTCTCCCGGACCGCCGAGCGCGCCCGGATCGGGGCCTGCGCCTTCGGGCGGGCCAAGCGGCAGCTCAAGGAAGAGGGGTTCGTGCACGAGCGGCGGGTCCAGGGTGCCGGTGGGCACTGGATCACCCAACAGCTCGTCTCCAGCGCTCCCTTGACCGCCGACGAGGCCGCCAAGATCCTCGCCCGGACCCCCCTCCCCACCTGCGGGGACCAGGTATCCCCGCAGGTCGCGCCGAGTCCCCGGAATCGAGCCGCCGGTGTCCCGGCCGTCGGTGCTCCGGGGGCCCCGTCGACCGGCGGTCATCCAGAGGAAGAACCCGTAGAGGACACCTCCAACCTTCCGTCGGCGGCCGACGAACCGGCCGACGAGCCTGCCGCCATCACCAGCCCCCGGCAGGAAGAGGCCCGCGCCCTCGTCGGTGCGCTGCCGCTCCTCTCCCCCGCCCTCCGGCACATCCCGCCCGCCATGCGCGACGAACTCGCCCGGCTCGCCGCGCGCTGGCTCGACGCCGGGCACACCTCCGCCGACGTCCACGAGCACGTGCTGCGCGGCCTGCCCGGTGCGGGAACGCCCGTGCACCGGCCCGGTGGGCTGGTCCGGTACCTGCTCCGCGACGTACCGCCCCGCGCCCTGCCCCGGCCCGACGACCCCTCGCCGTCCGGGCCCCGGCTGTCCTCGCGGCTCGAAGGCGCGCGCGAGTGCTCCGGCGACCACACCCAGCCGATGCTGTTCCGGCCCGTCGGGGACGAGACGCTCTGCGGCCGGTGCGCCGCCCGTACCCCCGTCGAACCCTGACCCCCCGCAGGCCCCCCGCCCCCACCTCGTACGCTCGGAGGACGAACCGAGGACGAACCGTCGACCCGAAAGAGGCCCCGCCATGCCCCGCATCCCCTCCCCCCTCACCGCCGCCGCCGGCCTCGTCGGCGGGTACGCCGTCGCGCGGTGGACCAAGAAGCGGCCGCTCGGTGGGGTCGTGCTCGCCGTGGCCGGTGGGGTGGCCGCGCGGGAGTGGCAGCGGGTGGGCGGGGCGAAGGCGTCCGTGGGGCTGACGTCCGCCTATGTCGCCGCGTTCGCCGGGTCGCACCCGCTCGCGAAGAAGGTCGGCGCCTGGCCCGCCGTGTTCTCCGTGGCCGGGGCCGTCGCCGCCGCCTCCTGGGCCGTCACCCGCGACAAGGACTGAGGCACCCGCGACAAGGGTTGAGCCCCCACGACAGGGCTCAGCCCCCCAGCCCGTGGCTCACCGTGTAGATCAGCAGCCCCGCGAGCGCTCCCACCACCGTCCCGTTGATCCGGATGAACTGCAGGTCCCGCCCGATGTTCGCCTCGATCTTCTTCGAGGTCTGGGTCGCGTCCCAGCTCGCCACCGTGTCCGTGATCAGGGACGTGATCTCGTCGCGGTAGGTGGTGACGAGGTACGCCGCCGCGTCCTCCGCCCAGCCGTCGACCTTCGCCTGGAGGCGGGCGTCCGAGGAGAGGCGGCGGCCCAGGGAGATGAGGGAGGCGCGGGCGCGCAGGCGGAGCTGGCTGTGGTCGTCCTCGGCCGCCGCGATGATCAGGGAGCGGACCGACGCCCAGGCGGAGGCGATGACGTCCTGGACCTCCGGGCGGGCCAGCAGGTCCGACTTCAGGCGCTCGACGCGGACCCGGGTGTCCGTGTCCGACTGGAGCTCGACCGCGAAGTCCGCCAGGAAGCGGTCGATCGCCCCGCGCGCCGGATGCCCCGGCATGTCCCGCATCTCGGTGACGAAGCGGAGCAGCTCCTTGTAGACGCGCTCGCCGATCCGCTTGTCCACGAAGCGCGGGGTCCAGCCCGGCGCCCCGCCCTGGACCGCGTCCATCACCGAGTCCCCGTGGGTGACCAGCCAGTCGTGGGCCCGGGTGCAGACCAGGTCCACCGCCCGGCGGTGCGCCCCGTCGTCGACCACCTTCTCCAGCGTCTTGCCCAGGGGCGGCGCGATCTCCACCGCCTCCGCCCGCCGGGTGATCGCCTCCCCCACCACCGCCTGCACGTCCGAGTCCCGCAGGACCGTCAGCGCGCCCCGCAGGGCCGTGGACAGCTCCGCGACCACCCGGTCGGCGTGGGCCGGGTCCGCCAGCCAGGCGCCCAGGCGGCCGCCGATGCCCAGGGCGGTCAGCCGGCCCCGTACGACGTCGGCGGAGAGGAAGTTCTCGCCGACGAAGGTGCCCAGCGACGTGCCCAGCTGGTCCTTCTTCTTCGGGATGATCGCCGTGTGCGGGATCGGCAGCCCCAGCGGATGCCGGAAGAGCGCCGTCACCGCGAACCAGTCCGCGAGCGCGCCCACCATGCCCGCCTCCGCCGCCGCCGCGACGTACCCCGCCCAGGCTCCCGCCCCGGAGTTCCGCGCCCACGTCGCCAGTGCGTAGACCACCGCCACGAGGAGCAGCAGGGACGTCGCCAGCGTCTTCATGCGCCGGACGCCCCTGCTCTTCTCCTCGTCCGCGGCCGTGTACGAGAAACTCACCATGCGTCGACCTCCTACCTCAGGGACTCCCGGCGCTCCTCCCGAGTTCCCCCGTACATCTTCGCGATCACCGCCTCGATGTCCGGTTCCCGCACCGACAGGTCGACGAGCGGATGCGCGGCCGCCACCGCCGCGACCAACGGGGCCGCCGATTCCGTCGCCGGGAAGGCGAGCCACTGGCGCGGTCCCTCCGCCCGTACGAAGCGGGCGCCGGGCACGTCGATCGGGGGCAGTTCGCGCTCCAGGTCCACCACCAGGAGCCGCTCGCTCTCGCCGACGGCGTGCAGGCCGGAGAGTTCGCCGTCGTACATCAGGCGTCCGTGGTCGATGACCATCACCCGGGAGCAGAGCTGCTCGATGTCGGTCAGGTCGTGGGTGGTCAGGAGGACCGTCGTGCCCCGCTCCCCGTTCAGCTCGCGCAGGAACTCCCGCACCTTCGCCTTCGAGACCACGTCCAGGCCGATCGTCGGCTCGTCCAGGTACAGCACCTCGGGGTCGTGCAGCAGGGCCGCCGCGACGTCGCCGCGCATCCGCTGGCCGAGCGAGAGCTGCCGCACCGGCACGTCGAGGAGTTCCCCCAGGTCCAGGAGGTCCACGCAGCGGTCGAGGTTCTCGCGGTAGCGGGCGTCGGGGATGCGGTACATGCGGTGCATCAGCCGGTACGAGTCCCTCAGCGGCAGGTCCCACCAGAGCGTGGTCCGCTGTCCGAAGACCACCCCGATCCGCTGGGCCAGACGGGTGCGCTCGCGGGACGGGTCGATGCCCGCGACCCGCAGCCGGCCGCCGCTGGGGGTGAGGATGCCGGTCAGCATCTTGATGGTGGTGGACTCCCCGGCCCCGTTGGGGCCGATGTAGCCGACCATCTCGCCGCGCTCCACTCCGAACGAGATCCCGTCGACCGCCCGGACCTCCCGTTTCTCCCGGCGGACCAGGCCCGCCTTGCGGCGGACCGTGAAGGTCTTCTCCACCCCGTCCAGGTGGATGAAGGGCTCGGTGGACGACATCCGGAGTCCTCAGCTTCCCGTCGATCGGTACGAGCGGATCCCCGCCCGCCAGGCGAGGCCCGCGACCCCGCAGCAGACCAGCGCCACCGGGGGCGCCGCGAACGCCGCCCAGTCCGGCACCCCCGCCGGGGCCGGCCGGCCGAGCACGTACAGGGCGGGCAGCCAGCTCACGAACGCCAGCGGCACCACGTAGACGACGCCCCGCACCAGCTCCTGCGCGAAGATCGTCGGCGGGTACTGGAGGAGCGTGTTCCCGCCGTACGTGAAGGCGTTCGTGACCTCGGCCGCGTCCTGGAGCCAGAAGAGCGCGGACGCGCCGATCACCATCACCGCGCCGAAGATCACCGCCCCGCACACCACCGTCACCGGCAGCAGCGCGACCTTCACCGGCGTCCAGTCCACGTCGAGCAGGAGCAGGCTCCAGACCAGGACGAGCAGCGCCTGCGCGACCCGGCCGAAGCGGCGCAGCGCGAACTTGTCCGCCGCGACCTGGGCGAGCAGCGGCGCCGGGCGCATCAGGAAGACGTCGAGCGAGCCGTCCCTGACCCGCTTCCCCATCCGCTGGAGCGAGCCCATCGTCAGGTCCGCGAGCCCGAAGGCGGTGCCGGCCGTCCCGTAGAGGAAGGCGACCTCCGCGAAGGAGAAGCCGCCGAGCCCCTTCACCTGGCCGAACATCAGGAGGATGACGACGAAGTCGAAGAAGGTGACGCAGAAGCTGTTGAAGAGCGTCAGGGCGAAGGAGAACCGGTACGCCATGGTGGAGCGGATCCACATGGCCGCGACCATCCGGTAGGTGCGGAGGGAGTCGCCCAGGACGCCGGGCGTACGGGCCGCCTCTCCGGGCGTGCGGGACGCCTCCCCGGAGGGGCCGGTCGCCGTCTCAGCCACCCTGCACCACCACCTTCCGCGTCGCCATCGCCTGCGCCACCCGGCCCGCGCCGAGCAGCGCCAGGGCCCAGCAGCCCTGGAAGGCGTACGCCCCCGCCAGCTCCCAGCCCTCGTACCGGCCCAGGTAGACGTCGGCCGGGACCTGGAGGAGGGAGGCCCAGGGCAGGACCCGGGCGACCTCGCCCAGGGCGCCGGGGAAGACGTTCAGCGGGAGCAGCATCCCGGAGAAGAACAGGCCTCCCAGCCAGGCCATCTGCATCACCCCCTGGCCGTCGAGCAGCCAGAACGCGCTCATCGCCACCAGGTACCAGAGCGCGAAGCCGACCACCGAGCCGAGGACCACCGCGAGCAGGAACGCCGCCCAGCCGCCGGGCCCGGACGGCAGGGTGAAGCCGAAGACGAGCGCGCCGAGCGCCATCGGGGCGACGCCCCGGCCGAGGAGCTGGAAGCCGGCCCGGCCCGCGTTGACCGAGAACCACCAGGCCTGGAGGTCGGCGGGGCGGTAGAGGTCGACGGCGATGTCGCCGGTCCTGATCCGCTCCATCAGCTCCTCCTCGAAGCCGCCGCCCATCAGGCCGCAGACGGTGAGCAGGGCCTGTCCGATCCACACGTAGGCGAGGGCGTCGTCCATGGAGTAGCCGCCGAGGTGCGGCCGTTCGTCCCAGAGGGCGATGTACGTGTAGGAGAGGACGAGGCCGAAGACGCTGTTGGTGAAGACGCCCGCCACCGTCGCCACCCGGTAGGTGGCGTAGCGCCGGAAACCGCCCGCGGCCACCGTCGCGTACAGCCGCAGCATGGGGGTCCCTTTCCGGGGGTGGACGGAGGCGAAGCGCACGACCCTAGCGGGGGCGGGGTGTCCGGCGCGACCCGTTTTCGCGTCACATGCGGGATATTCGAGTCGCGTTCGGGACTTTTCGGCTATTGCGGGCAATATGGGATGCCATGTCCCCTTCCTCGTCCCCTTCTCCCGGTACGAGCCCCGGCACGGGCCCCGGCACGGGCTCCCGTACGAGCCCCGGCACGGGCTCCGACCCGAGCGGCGCCCCCCGGACGTCCCGCCCGGGCTGGGAGCCGAGGGATCCCACCCTGCCTCCGCCCGGACGGGCGACGGCCCCCGCGCCCCGCAGGCGCCACCGCCGCCGCGGCCCCTTCCGGCGCCTCCTGCGCGGCCTCTTCGGCACCCTGCTCCTCGGCGTCCTGCTCCTCGCCGGCGCCCTCACCGCCGGATACCTCCTGGTGAAGGTCCCGCCCGCCAACGCCGCCGCCGTCGCCCAGTCCAACGTCTACCTCTACCGGGACGGCACCCCCCTCGCCCGCGACGGCGAGGTCAACCGCGAGAGCGTCCGGCTCGACCGGATCCCGCTCACCCTCCAGCGGGCCGTCCTCGCCGCCGAGGAGCGCGACTTCGCCACCTCCCGGGCCGTCGACCCCAAGGCGATGGTCCGCGCCGCGTGGAACACCGCCACCGGCAAGGGCCGCCAGTCCGGCTCCACCATCACCCAGCAGTACGTCAAGAACTACTACCTGGGCCAGGAGCAGACCCTCAGCCGCAAGGCGAAGGAGTTCTTCATCGCGATCAGGCTCGGCCGCGAGAAGAGCAAGGCCGAGATCCTCCAGGGCTATCTGAACACCAGCTACTTCGGACGGAACGCGTACGGCGTGCAGGCCGCCGCCCGCGCCTACTACGGCAAGGACGTCGAGCAGCTCGACACCGCCGAGGGCGCCTACCTCGCCTCCCTCCTCAAGGCCCCCAGCGCCTACGACGTCACCACCCACCCCGAGAACCGCGCCAAGGCCGTCGCCCGCTGGCACTACGTCCTCGACGGCATGGTCACCGAGGGCTGGCTGAGCCGCGCCGACCGCGCCGCCGCCCGCTTCCCCGACCCGCAGACCGCACGCGCCGTCACCGCCCTGTCCGGACAGCGCGGTTACGTCGTCCAGGCCGTCGAGGAGTACCTGACCGGGCGCGGGATCGTCGACGAGAAGACCCTCGCCGGCGGCGGCTTCCGGATCACCACCACCCTGGAGCCCGCCAAGCAGGAGGCCCTCGCCGGGGCCGTCGAGGACCGGGTCGTCTCCCGGCTCGACCCCGAACGCAACCCCGCCGACCGCTTCGTACGGGTCGGGGCGGCGGCCGTCGACCCGGCGAACGGCGAGGTCCTCGCCATGTACGGCGGGATCGACTACACCCGGCAGTACGTCAACAACGCCACCCGCCGCGACTACCAGGTCGGCTCCACCTTCAAGCCCTTCGTCTTCACGGCGGCCGTCCAGAACGGCGCGCAGACCCAGCGCGGCCGCCCCATCACCCCGTACACGCTGTACGACGGCACCAACCGGCGCCCGGTGGAGGGCTGGAACGGCGGCGCGTACGACCCCGCCAACGAGGACGACGCGAGCTACGGCGAGATCCCCGTCGGCACCGCCACCGACCTGTCGGTGAACGCCGTGTACGCCCAGATGGCCGTCGACGTCGGCCCCGCGCACGTGCGCCGGACCGCGATCTCCCTCGGCCTGCCCGGCACCACCCCCGACCTCACCGCCTCCCCCTCCATCGCGCTCGGCGCGGCCACCGCCAGCGTCCTGGACATGGCCACGGCGTACGCGACGCTCGCCGCCCACGGCAGGCTCGGCGCGTACACCCTGGTCCAGGGCGTCACCCGGGGCGGAGAACGGCTGGAACTGCCGGACCTCCGGCCCCGGCAGGCGGTGAGCCGGGAGGCCGCCGACACCACCACGTCGATCCTCAGGAGCGTCGTCGAGGCGGGCACCGGAACGGCCGCGCAGGCCGCCGGACGCCCGGCGGCCGGCAAGACGGGCACGGCGGAGGACGACAAGGCCGCCTGGTTCGCGGGCTACACCCCGGACCTCGCGACCGTCGTCGCGCTGATGGGCCAGGACCCCGAGACGGGACACCAGGAGCCGCTGTACGGCGCGCTCGGGGCGCCCCGGGTCGCCGGGGGCGGAGAACCCGCCGAGATCTGGGGCCGGTTCACCCGGGAGGCCCTCGCGGGGACGCCCCCCAGGGACTTCGAGCTCCGGCTGATGCCGGGGGTCGAGGCCCAGGAGCCGCCGTCCGCGTCACCGGCGCCGACGGCGAGCGCGGACGGACCGGAGGAGTACGTGACCGGGGAGGCGGGCCCGGAGGCGGCCCCGGCCCGGAACGGCGGTCCCGAGCCCGGCGCCGCCTTCCCCGCCCCCCGTACCGCCGAACGGGTCGCACCCGGCGACCGGCGGGGCGGTCAGTGACCCGAGGTCGCCTTCAGGCCCACCACGGCCACGAGCAGCAGACAGACGAAGAAGATGCGGGCGGCGGTCGCCGGCTCCCCCAGGACCACCATGCCGAACACCGCCGCGCCGGCCGCGCCGATGCCGACCCACACGCCGTACGCCGTACCGATCGGCAGCGTCTTGGCGGCCTGCGACAGCAGCAGCATGGAGACGACGATCCCGGCGCCGGTGAACACGCTCGGCCAGAGCCGGGTGAAGCCCTCGGTGTACTTCATCCCGATCGACCAGGCGACTTCCAGCAGACCCGCGACGACGAGAAGGACCCAGGCCATGACGACACCTCCGTGAGACGGAACAACAGGGGTGCGTCGTCTTGTCGTGTACCCGGTACGGCGCGTCTCGTCGGGGTCCCTCCAGGCTAGCAAAGAAAGGACGAGGGCCCCGGTGACCATGGTCACCGGGGCCCTCGCACAGGCCCGGCCTACAGATACAGCCCGGTCGAGTCGGACGTCCCCTGGAACCGGTCCGCCGCCACCGCGTGCAGGTCGCGCTCCCGCATCAGGACGTACGCGACGCCCCGCACCTCGACCTCGGCGCGGTCCTCGGGGTCGTACAGGACCCGGTCGCCGGTCTCGACCGTACGGACGTTCTGGCCGATCGCGACCACTTCGGCCCAGGCGAGGCGACGGCCTACGGCGGCGGTCGCCGGGATCAGGATGCCGCCGCCGGAACGCCGCTCCCCCTCCGGGGAGTCGGTACGGACCAGGACCCGGTCGTGGAGCATCCGGATGGGCAGCTTGTCGTGCGTGTTCTCGCTCACGGGGTGAACCTACCCGTCCGGGCGTGTCGCCCGTGACGGAACCCCGTCCGCGGAACCCGTGCGCGGGCGCCGCGCCACCGGCCGCACCGGGGCGCCGGGAGCCGTCAGCCCTTGCCCTTGCGGCCGGCGACGGCGATCAGCCCGACGACCGCGACGACCGCGAGCGCCGCCGGCACCACGCGCTCCAGACGGGGCGCGCCGTCCGCGTGGGTGAAGCGGGCCTTCACGTCCGAGACGACCCGGTTGACGGCGACGAAGGCACGGCCGGCGGTCTGGTCGACCGTCGAGGCCACCTTCGCCTTCGCGTCCCCGATGATCGTCTTCGGGTGCACCCGAATGCCGATCTCGTCGAGAGTGACGGCGAGCTGCTCGCGTCGGCGAACGATGTCCGCCTCGATCTGCGCAGGGGTCCTGGCGTCCGACACCGCACTGCCTCCGTAGTCGTGATCGCCGTGATCGTCGTGATCCGGTCGTTGACGGACAGTCTGTCAGCTCCGCCGCCGAAGGGTCGCCCCAGACCCCCATTAGGCTCTGCACGCGTACGCGAACGTTTCCCGAGGAGAGCCATGAGCGAGCGACTGCAGCCCGGCGACACCGCCCCCGCCTTCACCCTTCCCGACGCGGACGGCAACGAGGTCTCCCTCGCGGACCACCGGGGACGCAAGGTCATCGTCTACTTCTACCCCGCCGCCCTCACCCCCGGCTGCACCAAGCAGGCCTGCGACTTCACCGACAACCTGGAGCTGCTCGCGGGCGCCGGGTACGACGTCATCGGCGTGTCGCCGGACAAGCCGGAGAAGCTGGCGAAGTTCCGCGAGAAGGAGGACCTGAAGGTCACCCTGGTCGGCGACCCGGAGAAGAAGGTCCTGGAGGCGTACGGCGCCTTCGGCGAGAAGAAGCTGTACGGCAAGACGGTGACGGGCGTCATCCGCTCCACCGTGGTCGTCGACGAGGAGGGCAAGGTCGAGCGCGCCCTCTACAACGTGAAGGCCACCGGCCACGTCGCCAAGATCATCCGGGACCTGGGCGTCGAGGCCTGACGCACCTCCCGCATGTGACGGGGATCGCACTCCGGACGATCCCCGTTTGCGAACGGCACGACCGCGCAGAAGAGCCTCTTGTGTGTTTCCGGAGAGAGGACGAACGGTCATGCCGGCCACCGATCACGACCCCGCGGCCGACCCCGGGGCCCTGAGACGCCACCCCCGGCTCTTCCGGGCCGTCAACCGGCGCAAGCAGCCCAGGCTGCGGCGGACCGACATCACGGTGACGGACGAGGCGGCGGTCAGGCGGGCCGTGAAGGCGGCCTCGCTCGGCAACGCCATGGAGTGGTTCGACTTCGGCATCTACGCCTATCTCGCCGTCACCCTCGGGCACGTCTTCTTCCCGTCCGGGAACGACACGGTCCAGCTCCTGTCGTCGTTCGCGACGTTCGCGGTCGCCTTCCTGGTCCGCCCGCTCGGCGGCATGTTCTTCGGCCCGATGGGCGACCGGATCGGCCGCAAGAAGGTCCTCGCGCTGACGATGATCCTGATGGCGGTCGGCACCTTCGCGATCGGCCTGATCCCGTCGTACGCCTCCATCGGCTTCTGGGCGCCGGTCCTCCTGATCACCTTCCGGATGCTCCAGGGCTTCTCGACGGGCGGTGAGTACGGCGGGGCCTCGACCTTCATCGCCGAGTACGCGCCCGACCGGCGCCGGGGCTACTTCGGCAGCTTCCTGGAGTTCGGCACCCTGGCGGGGTACGTCGGCGCGGCCGGCCTGGTGACGGCGCTCACCGCGTGGCTCGGCTCCGACACGATGGAGGCCTGGGGCTGGCGCGTGCCGTTCCTGGTGGCGGGGCCGCTGGGCCTGGTCGGCCTCTACCTGCGGATGCGGCTCGACGAGACTCCGGCCTTCCAGCGCCTGGAGTCCGACGCGGCGCACCCGTCGGAGGCGGCGGACGCGGTGGAGACCACGACCAAGGGCGACCTGGCGAAGATCTTCCGGCGGCAGTGGCCGATGCTGCTGCTGTGCGTGGCGCTCGTGGGCGCGTACAACATCGCCGTCTACATGGTCCTCTCCTACATGCCGACGTACCTCTCGGACGAACTCGGCTACAGCGAGACGCACGGCCTGCTGATCCTGCTCCTGCTGATGGTCCTCATGATGCTGGTCATCACCCGGGTGGGCCGGCTGAACGACCGCTTCGGCCGCAAGCCGGTCCTGATGACGGGCATGTCGGGCTTCCTCTTCCTCTCCCTCCCGGCGTTCCTGCTGATCGGCCAGGGCGGGATCCCCGCGATCGCGGCGGGCATGGTGATGCTCGGCCTGTCCCTGGTCTGCCTGCTCGCCACCATGTCGGCGGCGCTCCCGGCCCTCTTCCCGACGGACGTCCGCTACGGCGCCCTCTCCGTCGGCTACAACCTCTCCACCTCCCTCTTCGGCGGCACCACCCCCCTCGTGATCACCGCCCTGATCGGCGCGACCGGGAACAACCTCATGCCGGCGTACTACGCCATGGGCGCGGCCCTCGTCGGCGTCATCGCCGTCGCCTGCATGAAGGAAACCGCCCGCCAGCCCCTAGAGGGCTCTCCCCCGTCGGTGGAGACCCACGAGGAGGCGGCGGAGATGGTGATGGCCCGGGCGCCGGAGCCGAAGTTCTGACGCCTCACTTTCCGCATGGACGGCCCGCACCGATCACCTCCGGCGCGGGCCGTTCGCCTTTCCCGCGGGTCGCGATATTCATACGCGATATGACGTGACCGTCCGATATTCGGCTCGTTACTCCGTACGAGAGCCGTACAAGGAGTGGGGACGGATGAGGACGAGCGCGTACGCGAGGGAACGGCTGGAGTCGGCCGCGCGGGGAGCACGGACACTGACGGAGGCGCTGGAGCGACTCGGGGTGGACCCGAGGAGTTCGACGCGGCGGTACGTGGCCGACCGTATGCGGAAGCTGGGCGTGGACACGTCCCACTTCGAGCGGGAGGGCGTCCGGTGGACCCGGGAGGTCCTGACGGAGGCGGTGGCGGCGTCCACGAACATGTGCGAGGTGCTGCGGCGGCTGGGGGTGGAGGTCGTGGGCGGGCAGCACACGCACATCAGCCGGCGGGTGAGGGCGTACGGGATCGATGTCTCGCACTTCCGCGCGCCGTCCCGGCAGGGCAAGCCCTGGCGCCCGCGGACACCCGAAGCCCTGCTCGTCGAGCAGGCCGGCCCGCAAGCCCGGCGCGTTCCGAGCGAACGTCTCGCCTGGGCGATGGTGGAGTCCGGAGTACAGAGGCAGTGCGCGAGGTGCGGTAATGAGGGGATGTGGCGCGGCCACCCGCTTGCATTGGAGATCGACCACATCGACGGCGACTGGCGCAACAACCGCATCGAGAACCTGCGGTTCCTCTGCCCCAACTGCCACTCGGCGACGGACAACTACCGGGGACGAGGCAAGGGGCGTAACCGGTGAGGGCGGGCATCCGGTACACGCGCGAGCGGCTGGCCGAGGCGGCCTCGCGGTGCGCGAGCGTCGAGGAGGTCATGGACTTCTTCGGCGTGGAGCCGTACGACAAACTCCGTCGCTACCTCCTGAAGCGCTTTGCCGACTACGGCATCGACATCTCGCACTTTCCCCGGCGTCGACGCGGCGGTCCCCCACCCCGCCCGACGGTGGAGGATCTGCGGAATGCGGTCGAGAGCTCCCTCTCCATTGCCGGTGCCCTGCGCCTCCTGGGCCGGCCGGACAGCGGACAGATGCGTGCGCTGTTCCGGCAGTGGACGTCGGAGGCGGGCCTGAGCACCACCCACTTCCTCGGGCAGGCGCACCAGCGGGGCAGGACCGGAGCAGTCAAGCCCGCCGCAGAGATTCTGGTCCGGCACGGCGGTAGGCGCCGCACCAGGACCCATCTGCTCCGGCGGGCGCTTCGCGAGGTGGGCGTGCCCGAGGAATGCGCTGAATGCGGTGTCGGGCCCGAGTGGCTCGGAAGACCGATGACCCTGGAAGTCGATCACGTGAACGGAGACTGGAGTGACGACCGGCACGAGAACCTGCGGCTGCTGTGCCCCAACTGTCATGCGGTCACGAACACCTGGTGTCGCGGAGGACGACGGGTAAAGTAGGGGATCGTGTACGCGCCCGTACGCCAAGGGCTGAGCGGCGATCTTTAGGTGGTCGTGTCTGTCGGTTCGAATCCGACCGGGCGTACCTGTACGAATGGCCCAGCGCATCTCGTGTCGCTGGGCCATTCGCATACCGTGATCAGCCCAGCAGCTCCCGCACCACCGGGACCAGCGCCCGGAACGCCTTGCCGCGGTGGCTGATCGCGTTCTTCTCGGACGGGGTCAGTTCCGCGCAGGTGACGGTGTGGCCCTCGGGCTGGAGGATCGGGTCGTAGCCGAAGCCGTTGGTGCCGGTGGGGGTGTGGCGGAGGGTGCCCGGCATGGTGCCTTCGACGACGCGTTCCGTGCCGTCCGGGAGGGCGAGGGCGGCGGCGCAGGCGAAGTGGGCGCCGCGGTGTTCGTCGGCGATGTCGGAGAGCTGGGCCAGGAGCAGGTCCAGGTTGGCGCGGTCGTTTCCGTGGGTGCCGGACCAGCGGGCGGAGAAGATGCCGGGGGCGCCGTTGAGGACGTCGACGCAGAGGCCCGAGTCGTCGGCGACGGCGGGGAGGCCGGTGGCCCGCGCGAGGGCGTGGGCCTTGAGGAGCGCGTTCTCCGCGAAGGTGACGCCGGTCTCCTTGACGTCGGGCACCTCCGGGTACGCGTCCGCACCGACGAGTTCGAGGTCGAGGCCCGCGTCGGCGAGGATCGCGTGGAGTTCGGTGATCTTGCCCGCGTTGCGGGTGGCGAGGATCAGACGGGTCATGGCGTCGATTATCCCGGGGCCGCCGGCCCGGTCGGCCGGCCGGTCGGTCAGCCCGGGGTGCAGACCTTCGTGACCTCGCCCGCCGCGTTGGTGATGGGGGTGATGTCCGGGGTGGTGTCGCCGTTCTTCACCGCCGTGCGGACGGAGTCGACGCCCTTGGTGAGGTCGTCGACGGCCTGGGAGAGGTCCGCGTTGTCGGTGGTGTTCTCGAGGTTGCCCAGTTCGGTGGAGATCGAGGTCAGGGCCTCCTCGATCTGGGTCGGGTCGTTCGAGGCGTTGGAGACGGCCTGCTGGAGGTTGCTCACCGAGGTGGCTATCGCGTCGGCGGTCTTGACGCAGTCCATGGCGGTGTCGAGGGCCGCGCAGCCGCTCAGGACGGTGGTGAGCGTGGCGGCCGTGGCCACGGCGAGTGCGAGACGGCGCTTCAAGGTGGGTCCTCCCCCTGGATGGGACGGGTGGGCGCGCGGATCGTCTCCGCGCGCCCGTTGTCCGTCAGGACGCCGTGGCACCCCGGAGGGTTCCTCAGAGGGTTCCTTCGAGGGCCTTGCGCTGGAGTTCGGCCAGGTCGGCGCAGCCGCCGGAGGCGAGGTCGAGGAGGGCGTTGAGCTCCTTGCGGTCGAAGGGCTCGGCCTCGGCGGTGCCCTGGACCTCGACGAAGCGGCCGTCGCCGGTGCAGACGACGTTCATGTCGGTGTCGGCGCGGACGTCCTCCTCGTAGCAGAGGTCGAGGAGCGGGACGCCGTCGACGATGCCGACGGAGACGGCGGCGACGGTGCCGGTGAGGGGCTTGCGGCCGGCCTTCACCAGCTTCTTGGACTGCGCCCAGGCGACGGCGTCGGCGAGGGCGACGTACGCGCCGGTGATGGCGGCGGTGCGGGTGCCGCCGTCGGCCTGGAGGACGTCGCAGTCGAGGACGATCGTGTTCTCGCCGAGCGCCTTGTAGTCGATGACGGCGCGCAGGGAGCGGCCGATCAGGCGGGAGATCTCGTGGGTGCGGCCGCCGATCTTGCCGCGGACGGACTCGCGGTCGCCGCGGGTGTTGGTGGAGCGGGGCAGCATGGAGTACTCCCCGGTGACCCAGCCCTCGCCGCTGCCCTTGCGCCAGCGCGGGACGCCCTCGGTGACGGAGGCGGTGCAGAAGACCTTGGTGTCGCCGAAGGAGATGAGGACGGAGCCCTCGGCGTGCTTGCTCCATCCGCGTTCGATGGTGACGGGGCGGAGCTGTTCGGGGGTACGGCCGTCGATGCGAGACATGGGAGGAGCGTATCCGGATACGGCGAAGGGCCCGTTCCCCTGCCGGAACGGGCCCCGCCGACGCGAGTCGGTCGCTCGCGTCAGGTCCTCACGCGGGTCCTCACATGAGGTCTTCGATCTCCGCGGCGATCGGGTCCGCGTCGGTGCCGATGACGACCTGGATGGCGGTGCCCATCTTCACGACGCCGTGGGCGCCGGCGGCCTTCAGGGCGGCCTCGTCGACGAGGCCGGGGTCCACGACCTCGGTGCGCAGGCGGGTGATGCAGCCTTCGACCTCTTCGATGTTCTTGATGCCGCCGAGCCCGGCGACGATCTTCTCAGCCTTGGTGGCCATGCGTTTCTCCCTGTCGTTCCGTTCGCGAGGACGCGAATCCCGGCGCACCTGCGGTCCGCTTTGCCACGGTAACCCACGGTTGGCCCAACTTCGCGAGCGAGTGCCGCCGTTCTGCCGAATGATGACGATCACCGGCGGCCTGTCCTCAGCGGGCTCCCGGAGCCTACCGCAACTGGTCTACACCAGTGTGCAACGAGACGCGCACCCGGCTTGTTCCGGGCAGGGAGGACGCCGATGAGTACCGACAGCGCCGCGGCCGCGCCGAAGAAGTCCTGGGGCAGCGGTCTCTTCCAGGGCCTCCAGAAGATGGGCCGCAGCCTCCAGCTCCCCATCGCCGTCCTGCCGGCCGCCGGCATCATCAACCGGCTCGGGCAGCCGGACGTCTTCGGCGCCGACGGCCTCGGCTGGGACAACGTCGCCAAGGTGATGGCGGGCGCGGGCGGTGCGCTGCTCGACGGCAGCCTCGGCCTGCCGCTGCTGTTCTGCATCGGCGTCGCCATCGGCATGGCGAAGAAGGCGGACGGCTCGACGGCGCTCGCGGCCGTGGTCGGCTTCCTCGTCTACTACACGGTGCTCCGCCAGTTCCCGAAGGACTGCGCCGAGGGCACCCGGGACATCGGGGGCGGCTGCCTGGGCGCGGACGACGCCTTCGCCGGGTACACGTACCAGAACCCCGGCGTCTTCGGCGGCATCCTGATGGGCCTGTTCACCGCGTACCTGTGGCAGCGCTACCACCGGAAGAAGCTGGTCGACTGGCTGGGCTTCTTCAACGGTCGCCGTCTCGTCCCGATCATCATGACGTTCGTGGCGATCGCGTTCGCCGCGCTCTGCCTGTGGATCTGGCCGCCGATCGGCGACGCCCTGGAGAGCTTCAGCGACTGGCTGGTCGGACTCGGGGCCTGGGGCTCGGGCATCTTCGGCGTGGCGAACCGGGCGCTGCTCGTCATCGGCCTCCACCAGTTCCTCAACGTGCCGATCTGGTTCCAGTTCGGCACGTACACGAAGCCGGACGGCACGGTGGTCCACGGTGACATCCCGATGTTCCTGGCGGGCGACCCGAACGCCGGCCAGTTCCTGACGGGCTTCTTCCCGATCATGATGTTCGCGCTGCCGGCGGCGGCGCTCGCGATCACCCACTGCGCCAAGCCGCACCGGCGCAAGGAGGTCGGCGGCCTGATGCTGTCGGTGGCCCTGACCTCGTTCGTCACCGGCATCACCGAGCCGCTGGAGTACTCGTTCCTCTTCATCGCCCCGGTGCTGTACGCAATCCACGCGGTGCTCACCGGCGTCTCGATGGCCGTGACCTGGGCGCTGGGCGTGAAGGACGGCTTCAGCTTCTCGGCCGGTCTGATCGACTACGTGATCAACTGGAACCTCGCGACGAAACCGTGGCTGATCATCCCGATCGGCCTGGCCTTCGCGGTCGTGTACTACGTGATCTTCCGGTTCGCGATCACCAGGTTCAACCTCCCCACCCCGGGCCGCGAGCCCGAGGAGGTGGAGGAGGAGATGGAGCGCGACAACGTGAAGTGAGCTTGTCGCGCCCCCTCGGCGGGACGCCCCCAGGCCCCCGGACCCCACGGTCCGGGGGCCTTTCCGTGCCCGCTACGGAGCGTGTCCGATCGGGTGAGAATTCACAGGTTCCTTATCTAAGTCGCGCGTGCTAAAACTGGTCTACACCACTCATTGGTGTAGACCACGCGGTCCAGACCACCGCGTTCCACGAGACGCCGCCGTCACCCCCTTTGACTTCTCTGGCGGCGCCTTGCCTTACTGGAGGAAGTTGATGAGTACGGCCACCGCCCCGGCCGCCGCTCCCGCCAAGAAGCGCGGATCCGGCCTGTTCCAGGGCCTGCAGAAGGTCGGTCGCAGCCTGCAGCTGCCGATCGCCGTCCTGCCGGCCGCGGGTATCCTGCTCCGTCTCGGCCAGCCCGACGTCTTCGGCAAGGACGGACTGGGCTGGGACAAGGTCGCCTCCGTGTTCGCCACGGCCGGTGACGCTGTCTTCTCGAACCTGCCCCTGCTGTTCTGCATCGGCGTCGCCATCGGCTTCGCCAAGAAGGCCGACGGCTCGACCGCCCTCGCCGCCCTCGTCGGCTTCCTGGTCTACAGCAACGTCCTCAAGGCGTTCCCGGTCACCGAGGCCGTCGTCAACACCACCGCCAACAAGGGTGTCGACGTCGCCGCGACCTACAACAACCCGGGTGTCCTCGGCGGCATCCTCATGGGTCTGATCTCCGCGATCCTGTGGCAGAAGTTCCACCGCACCAAGCTGGTCGACTGGCTCGGCTTCTTCAACGGCCGCCGCCTCGTCCCGATCATCATGGCCTTCGTCGGCACCCTCGTCGGCGTGGTCTTCGGTCTGGTCTGGGAGCCCATCGGCAACGGCATCTCCAGCTTCGGCGAGTGGATGACCGGCCTCGGCTCGGTCGGCGCCGGCCTCTTCGGCCTCATCAACCGCGCACTGATCCCGGTCGGTATGCACCAGTTCGTGAACACCGTCTCCTGGTTCCAGATCGGTGACTTCACCAACGCGGCCGGCGACGTCGTCCACGGTGACCTGAACCGCTTCTTCGCCGGTGACCCGAGCGCCGGAATCTTCATGTCGGGCTTCTTCCCGATCATGATGTTCGGCCTCCCGGCCGCCGCCCTCGCCATCGCGCACTCCGCCCGCCCGGAGCGCCGCAAGGCCGTCATGGGCATGATGCTCTCGCTCGCGCTGACCTCCTTCGTCACCGGCATCACGGAGCCGATCGAGTTCACCTTCATGTTCATCGCGCCGCTCCTGTACGCGATCCACGCGGTCCTCACCGCCATATCCATGGCCGTGACCTGGGCGCTCGGCGTCCACGCGGGCTTCACCTTCTCCGCCGGTCTCATCGACTACGGCCTGAACTGGAACCTCGCGACCAAGCCGTGGCTGATCATCCCGATCGGTCTCGTCTTCGCGGCGGTCTACTACGCGGTCTTCCGCTTCGCGATCACCAAGTTCAACCTCCCCACCCCGGGCCGCGAGCCCGAGGAGGAGGTCGAGGACCTCACCAAGGCGTGAGCCCCGCCCCCTACGAAGGGAAGGCCCCGGAACCGTCCAGGTTCCGGGGCCTTCCCCTTGTCCGTACGCGTCCGTAAGCGTCCGTCCGCGTGTCCGTACGCGCGCTCAGACCTCGTACACCGCGCCCGATCTCGCCAGCTCCGACGGCCCCGCGTACACCTCGCGCGCGTCCGCCAGGTTCCGCTCGCCGTCCGTCCACGGCGGGATGTGGGTCAGGACGAGGCGGCCCACCCCGGCGCGGGCCGCCTGGGCGCCGGCCTCGCGGCCGTTGAGGTGGAGGTCCGGGATGTCCTCCTTGCCGTGGGTGAAGGAGGCCTCACAGAGGAAGAGGTCGGTGCCCTCGGCCAGCTCGTGCAGCGCCTCGCAGGTGCCGGTGTCCCCGGAGTACGTGAGGGAGCGGCCGCCGTGCTCGACCCGGATGCCGTACGCCTCGACCGGGTGGCACACCTTCTCCGTGCGGACGGAGAACGGGCCCAGCTCGAAGCTGCCCGACTTCAGCGTGTGGAAGTCGAAGACCTCGCCCATCGCGGTGGGCGACGGCGTGTCCGCGTACGCCGTGGTCAGCCGCTGCTCGGCGCCCTCGGGGGCGAAGACGGGGATCGCGTCGCAGCGCCCGCCCTCGTGCCGGTAGTAGCGGGCGACGAAGTACCCGCACATGTCGATGCAGTGGTCGGCGTGCAGATGGCTGAGGAAGATCGCGTCGAGGTCGTACAGACCGATGTGGCGCTGCAACTCGCCCAGGGCGCCGTTGCCCATGTCGAGGAGCAGCCGGAAGCCGTCGGCCTCGACGAGGTAGCTCGAACAGGCCGAGTCCGCGGACGGGAACGACCCCGAGCAGCCGACGACGGTGAGCTTCATGGAGCGTGAACCTCCGTGGACGGGTGCGGGAATGCGCAGGGGAGGGGAGGCTGTGCGGTCTGTCGAGCGTAAGGCGCACCGGGGCCCGTCGCTCCTTCGCGGTGGCCGGTTGTGGGCGAACTCACGGGCTCTGTCACCGGTTCGGATGGATGCCGACCCGCCACGGCGCAGGGAACCGCGCGCCGGTACCGTCGTGCGGTATGGACACGTCGTGGTGGCCCGCGCTCGTCGCGGTCGTGGTGCTCGCGCTGGTGGTGGCGGTCGTCGACGGGCGGAGGCGGTCGACGCGTCGGCCCTCCTCCCGGCGCCCTCCGGAGCGGACCCGTCCGCCGGGACGGACCCGGCCGCCGGCCCGGCCGTCCGCGCGTCCGTCGGACAGGCCCGCGGAGTCCCGCGAGGGCCGGGGGCCGAAGGCCGGTGAGATCTGGTGGGCGGACGTGCCCTTCGAGGACGGGCCCGGGTCGAAGGACCGGCCCTGTCTGGTGCTCGCGGTACGGGGAGGCGGCGCGCTCGTCGCCAAGATCACCAGCAAGCACCACGAGGAGCGGCCGGGGGTGATCGCGCTGCCGCCGGGGACGGTGGGCGACGCGCGGGGGCGGCCGAGCTTCCTGGAGACGGACGAGCTGCGGACCGTGCCGGTGGCGGACTTCCGGCGGAGGGTGGGAGAGGTGGACCCGGCCCTGTGGGACCGGGTCCGTCATCTCGCGCGCTAGGGCGCCTTCCCGGAGGGGAGGCTCAGGCCCAGAGCTGGCCCTGGACCGTCTCGATGGCCTCTTCGGTCGTCGCGGCCGTGTAGAGGCCGGTGGAGAGGTACTTCCAGCCGCCGTCGGCGACGACGAAGACGATGTCGGCGCTCTCCCCCGCCTTGACGGCCTTGTTGCCGACGCCGATGGCCGCGTGCAGGGCCGCGCCGGTGGAGACGCCCGCGAAGATGCCCTCCTGCCGCAGGAGTTCGCGGGTGCGGGTGACGGCGTCGGCGGAGCCGACGGAGAAGCGGGTGGTGAGGACGGAGGCGTCGTACAGCTCCGGTACGAAGCCCTCGTCGAGGTTGCGCAGGCCGTAGACGAGGTCGTCGTAGCGCGGCTCGGCGGCCACGATCCTCACGTCGGGCTTGTGCTCGCGCAGGTAGCGGCCGACGCCCATCAGGGTGCCGGTGGTGCCGAGCCCGGCCACGAAGTGGGTGATCGAGGGCAGGTCGGCGAGGATCTCGGGGCCCGTGCCAGCGTAGTGCGCACCGGCGTTGTCGGGGTTCCCGTACTGGTACAGCATCACCCAGGACGGGTTCTCGGCGGAGAGCTCCTTGGCGACGCGCACCGCCGTGTTGGACCCGCCCGCCGCGGGGGACGAGACGATCTCCGCGCCCCACATGGCCAGCAGCTGGCGCCGCTCCTCGCTGGTGTTTTCGGGCATGACGCAGACGATGCGGTAGCCCTTGAGCCTGGCGGCCATGGCGAGGGAGATGCCGGTGTTGCCGCTGGTCGGCTCCAGGATGGTGCAGCCGGGGGTGAGCCGGCCGTCCTTCTCCGCCTGCTCGATCATGTGGAGCGCGGGGCGGTCCTTGACCGAGCCGGTGGGGTTGCGGTCCTCCAGCTTCGCCCAGATCCGGACGTCGTCCGAGGGCGAGAGCCGGGGGAGACGGACCAGCGGCGTGTTGCCGACCGCCGCGAGCGGGGAGTCGTAACGCATGTGGATCAGACCATGCCGCCGGCGACGGCCGGCAGGATCGTGACGCTGTCGCCGTCGGAGAGCTTGGTGTCGATGCCGTCGAGGAAGCGCACGTCCTCGTCGTTCAGGTAGACGTTGACGAAGCGGCGGAGCTTGTCGCCGTCGACGATGCGGGCCTCGATCCCGGCGTGGCGGGTCTCCAGGTCGGCGAAGAGCTCGGCGAGGGTCCCACCGCTGGCCTCGACGGCCTTGGCGCCGTCGGTGTAGGTGCGGAGGATGGTCGGGATGCGGACCTCGATGGCCATGGCGTGGGCTCCTGTCGGAAGTGGCGTGATGGGCGCGCTGCTGGGGCCCCGCGCGGAGGGGATCGTACGGTGGGGGCGCTCGGCCGGTCGTCGCCGGTCGCTCAGAGCGCGGTCCGGATCGTACAGATCGCGCTGGCGAGGCGGCCCAGGTCGACGTGCAGGCGGGCAACGAGCATGACGGTGCTCGGCGTCTCTTCGCTCACGTCGTGGGAAACCATGGGCTCATCGTATCGATTCCCGGTCCGGGTTCCGGAATGTGATCTCACATGCTGGATGCTTCCTGACCGACTGCCGGACCGTGCAGGTAGACGACGGTCGGCGTGCCGGTCCTGGGGTGCGGGACGACCTCCGCGTCCACGCCGTAGACGGCGTCGAGGAGGGCGGGGGTGAGGACCTCGGCGGGGGTGCCGCCGGTGACGACCCGGCCCCGCTCCAGGACGTAGATCCGGTCGCAGTACGCCCCCGCCAGGTTGAGGTCGTGCAGGGCGAGCAGGTTGGTGGTGCCCAGGGTGCGGACGAGGGCGAGGACGTCCAGCTGGTGGCGGATGTCCAGGTGGTTGGTGGGCTCGTCGAGGACGAGCAGGGCCGGTTCCTGGACGAGGGCGCGGGCGACCAGGGCGCGCTGGCGCTCGCCGCCGGAGAGCGTGGGGTAGGCGCGGTCGGCGAAGCCCGCGAGGCCGACGCGGGCGAGGGCCGCGTCGGCGTGCGCGCGGTCGGGGGCGGTGTCGCCCTCCCAGAAGCGCTTGTGCGGGGAGCGGCCGAGGGCGACCAGCTCGCGGACGGTGAGCTCGAAGTCGGTGCCGGTGTCCTGGGGGACGGTGGCGACGCGGCGGGCGCGGGCCTTGGGGCCGAGGGCGCGCAGGTCGTCGCCGTCGAGGAGGGCGCGTCCGGCGGTGGGGGCGAGGGTGCCGTAGACGCAGCGCAGGAGGGTGGTCTTGCCGCTGCCGTTGGGGCCGATGAGGCCGACGGTCTCGCCGGGGCGGACGGTGAGGTCGACGGAGCGGAGGCGGTCCTCGTACGCGAGGCCCTCCAGGCGCAGTTCGGTCACAGGAGCGCTCCTTCGGGGCGTCGGCGCATCAGCCAGAGGAAGAACGGGCCGCCGACGAGGGCGGTGAGGACGCCGACGGGGAGGTCCTGGGGCGCGATGAGGGTCCGGGCGCCGAGGTCGGCGAGGACCAGGGCGACCGCGCCGCCGAGCGCGGCGACGGGCAGCAGGCGGCGGTGCGGGGCGCCGACGGCGAACCGGGCGGCGTGCGGGGCCATGAGGCCGATGAAGCCGACGGCCCCGCTCGCGGAGACCATGACGGCGGTGACGAGGGAGACGAGGACGAAGACGGCGGCGCGGAAGCGGGCGGTGTCGAGGCCGAGGACGGTGGCGTCCTCCTCGCCGACGAGGAGCAGGTCGAGCGGGCGGGCCAGGGCGAGCAGCACGCCGAGGCCGAGGACCAGGACGGCGGCGGGCAGGACGAGGGTGTCCCAGCGGGCGCTGCCGAGGCCGCCGAGGGACCAGTACAGCGCCTCGCGGAAGTGCTCGGGGCGGCCGCCCGCGGCCAGGATCAGGGTGGTGAGGGCGGAGAGGATGTACGAGACGGCGACGCCGGCGAGGACGAGCCGGGGGCCGGTCATGGTGCCGCCGCGCCGGGCGAGTCCGTAGACGAGGACGAGGGAGACCAGGGCTCCGGCGAAGGCCCCGGCGGGCAGGGCGAGGGTGGTGGTGACCCCTCCCCCGATGCCGACGACGAGGACGAGGACGGCTCCGGCGGAGGCCCCGGAGGAGATCCCGAGGAGGAAGGGGTCGGCGAGCCGGTTGCGGACGAGGGCCTGGAGGACGGTGCCGACGACGGCGAGCCCGGCGCCGACGACGACGCCGAGCAGGAGCCGGGGCAGCCGCACGTCGAGGACGATCGTCCGGTACGGGGAGGGCCCGGCCCGCCCGGTCAGGGCGTCGAGCACCTGGCCGGGCGGGATGCGGACGGAGCCGAGGGCGAGGGAGGCCAGGCAGGCGGCGGCCAGGGCGAGCAGGAGCCCGGCGACGACGGCCGGGGTGCGCAGCCGCCCGGCCGGGGGCCGGGGGCGCGGGACCCGCGCCGGAACGGTCTGCTTCTCCGTGGTGCCGGGGGCGCGGGTCCCGGTGCTCATCGGGCGGCGGCCGGGTGGAGCTGGGCGGCCAGCTTCTCGACGGCGGCGGGGACGCGGACGCCGAGGACCGCGTCGGAGAGGGGCATCACGGCGAACCGGCGGTTCTTGATCGCGGGGACGTCCTTGAGGGCGGGGTCCTCCAGGAGCCGCTTCTTCTTCTGCTCGACGGTGGTGGAGCCGTAGTCGTAGATGACGACGACCTCGGGCTTGCGGGCGACGACCTGCTCCCAGGTGGCGTCGCCGAAGGCCTTGTCGAGGTCGGCGAAGACGTTGCGGCCGCCGGCGCGGGTGATCAGTTCGTTGCCGATGCCCTTGCCGCCGGCGGTGAAGGCGGTCTTGTCGCCGCTGTCGTAGACGAAGACGGAGACGGGCGGGAGGTCCTTGAGGCGCTTCTCGTTGGCGGCGACGGTGGCGCGGGCCCCGGCGATCCACTTCTCGGCGCGGTCGGGGACGCCGAAGGTGCGGCCGACCTCGGTCACCTCCCGGTAGAGGTCGTCGACGGAGGTCTTGCCGGAGGGGCAGTACTCGGTGTTGAGGCGGGTGGATATGCCCGCCTTCTTCAGGTCGTCGCGGCTGCGGCCGTCCTTGGCGTCGAAGGCGGAGGCGTAACCGCCGTAGACGAAGTCGGGGTTGGCCGCGAGCAGGGCCTCCTTGGAGGGGTACTCCTTGGCGAGGACCGGGACGGAGTCGTACGCCTTCTCGTAGGCGGGCAGGACCTCGTCGTCGAGGTAGGCGGTGCCGACGAGGGACTTCTCCAGGCCGAGGGCGATCATGATCTCGGTGACGTGCTGGTTCATGGTGACCGCGCGCTTCGGCGGGGCCTGGAAGGTGCTCTTCACGCCGCAGTTGGTGACGGTGTACGGGAATCCCGGTGCCGCCTTCGCCGCGGGCGTCTGCTCCGCGGGGGCCGAGCAGGCGGCGAGCAGGGGGACGAGGGCGGCTGCGGGCAGCAGGACGCGGCGGGGCCGGGACATGGCGGTGTGCCTCCTCCGGGGATTTCCACGTCCCCGATCGGTGGTGGGAGGCGGCAGGCCAGTTCCTGGCTCCCGGCGTCCTGGGGACGCCGGTCACAGTGGCGGGACCGTGCCGGATTCGCACCGGCTTCCTGGGTCCTGCCGCCCGGGTTCCGGGTCAGTGTCTCAGGCGTCGTACGCCGCGACGACCTCGACCTCCTCCTCGGTGACGACGCCGTCGACGATGGAGTAGGAGCGGAACTGGAAGGGGCCCGTGCCGTCGGTGTCGGCGGTGGAGACGAGGACGTAGTGGGCGTGCGGCTCGTTGGCGTACGTGATGTCCGTGCGGGACGGGTAGGCCTCGGTCGCGGTGTGCGAGTGGTAGACGATCACGGGCTCCTCGTCCCGGTCGTCCATCTCGCGGTAGAGCTTGAGCAGGTCCGCGGAGTCGAACTCGTAGAAGGTGGGCGAGCGGGCCGCGTTGAGCATGGGGACGAACCGCTCGGGGCGGCCGCTGCCGGCCGGGCCCGCGACCACGCCGCAGGCCTCGTCCGGGTGGTCGGCGCGGGCGTGTTCCACGATCTGGTCGTACAGGGCCCGGGTGATGGTCAGCATGGCGACAGGATAGACAGACGGGCCCTCCCGTACCGAGGGGTGGTACGGGAGGGCCCGGATGCTGGGACGGGTGCGGTTTCCGCCCGGGATCAGGGGCGCTTGGCGAAGGCCGCGCCCTCGGGGTTGCGGGACTTCAGGACCAGGTAGGAGACGCCCAGGATCAGGCCCCAGACCGGCGCGCAGTAGAGGGAGACGCGGGCGCCCTCGTCGATGCCCATCATCACGATGACCATGCCGATGAAGAGGAGCGCGAACCAGCTGGTGAAGGGGGCTCCCGGGGCCTTGAACGTGGACTCGGGGAGCTCGCCGCGGTTCGCCTTGGCGCGGTAGCGGATCTGGCAGACCAGGATCATGATCCAGGCCCACATGCCGGAGATGGTGGCGAAGGAGACGACGTACTCGAAGGCCTTGCCGGGGGCGACGTAGTTGATCCAGACGCCGACGAGCATCAGCGAGGCCGAGAAGGTCAGGCCGAGCAGCGGGGTGCCGCTCTTGGTGAGCTTGGTGAAGACCTTCGGGCCCTGGCCGTTGAGCGCGAGGTCGCGCAGCATCCGGCCGGTGGAGTACATGCCCGAGTTGCAGGAGGACAGGGCCGCGGTGAGGACCACGAAGTTGACGATGGCGGCGCCGACGCCGAGGCCCATCTTCTCGAAGGCCGCGACGAACGGGGAGACGCCCGGCTGGAACTCGGTCCACGGCACGACCGACAGGATCATGATCAGCGCGCCGACGTAGAAGACGGCGATGCGCCACGGCACGGTGTTGATGGCCTTGGGCAGGACGGTCTTCGGGTCCTTGGACTCGCCGGCGGTGACGCCGACCAGCTCGACGGCGAGGAAGGCGAACATGACGATCTGGAGCGTCATCAGGGTGCTGCCGACGCCGTTCGGGAAGAAGCCGCCCTGGTTCCACAGGTGGGCGACGGTCGCGGTGTCGCCGGCGTCGGAGAAGCCGACGGTGAGGATGCCGGCGCAGATCAGGATCATGCCGATGATGGCGGTGACCTTGACCATGGAGAACCAGAACTCCAGCTCGCCGAAGAGCTTCACGGAGATCAGGTTGGCGCCGTAGAGGATCACGGTGAAGACGAGGGCGGAGACCCACTGCGGGATGTCCCACCAGTACGTCATGTAGGTGGCCGCGGCGGTGACCTCGGTGATGCCGGTGACGACCCAGAAGAGCCAGTACGTCCAGCCGGTCACGAAGCCCCAGAACGGGCCGATGAACTCGCGCGCGTACTCCGCGAAGGAGCCGGACACGGGGCGGTACATGAGCAGCTCGCCCAGGGCCCGCATGATGAAGAAGATGACCAGGCCCGCGATCGCGTAGGCCAGGATGAGGCTGGGTCCGGCCTTGTGGATGGCCTTGCCCGCGCCGAGGAAGAGTCCGGTGCCGATGGCACCGCCGATCGCGATCATCTGGATCTGCCGGGCGCCGAGGCCACGCTGGTAGCCCTCGCCGCCGCCCACGGCCCCGTCGGTGCCGTCGTGCTGCTTGTCGACCTGCACAGAGGTCATGGTGGTGCGCCTTTCTCCATGCTGATCCGCGCGACTGCGTGTGCGTCTGCCGCGGACCAGATCCTGATCCCCCCGGATGTGGATGGAGTGCCACCGGCGGTCAGCCGGTCCAAGCGCCCTCGGGGACAGGGGTGGCGTCCCCGAGCGGTCGTGAAGATTTATCACGGGGTGGGCGGTGATCGAGGGAGTTGCGCGTGGCGCGGGTCACATAAAAATACGGACACACGGGATTCAAGAGGGCCAAGCGGACGCTCCGATAACGCATTCGTTATCCGGATTTGAGCGTCCGCTGAGCGAACAGCCGGTGTCGCGACCCCTCACGGAGGGGTCAGGAGGACAGCAGGGTCTCCACGAGGGATTCCTGGAGCGCCCCCAGCCAGAGGTACGCCATCACCATCGGCTTGCGCGGGTCGGAGTCCGGCAGCCGGTAGAGCCGCTCGCTCTCCTCGTCGTCCGCGACCTCCAGACGGGTCCCGATGGTCAGCCGGAGGTCGTTGAGCGTGCCGAGCCAGGCCCGGGACTCGTCCGGGGAGAGCTTGAGGACCGCGCCGCCCTCCCCCGCCGCCTCGGCGGAGAGGGAGTCCAGGGCGCGCACCACCACGAGGGCGTCCTCGCGCTTGCGGGCCCGCAGGTCGTTCTCGGTGTAGCGGCGGAAGTCGGAGGCGGCCGCCCGCAGCTCCTCGGTGTCGTCCCCGTACGCGTCGGGGAAGAGGCGCCGCAGGGCGGGGTCGGACGGGGGCTCGCTGGGGCCCTCGGCGAAGAGCGCGGCCAGCGGGTCGGCGTCGGCGGCGGGCTCGTCGCCCGGCCCGATCAGCTCCATGAGCTGCACGGCGAGGGAGCGGAGGATGGAGATCTCGACGTCGTCGAGGGCGACGGCCGCGCCGCCGCCGGCCAGGGCCTCGAAGCGGCCGGCCATCAGCCGCGGTCCTGGGTGAGGGTCGCCCAGAGGCCGTAGCCGTGCATCGCCTGCACGTCCCGCTCCATCTCCTCGCGGGTGCCGCTGGAGACCACCGCGCGGCCCTTGTGGTGCACGTCGAGCATCAGCTTGTGCGCCTTGTCCTTGGAGTATCCGAAGTACGACTGGAAGACGTAGGTCACGTAGCTCATCAGGTTGACCGGGTCGTTGTGCACGAGGGTCACCCAGGGCACGTCCGGTTCGACGACCGCCGATGTCTCCTCGGCCGGGTCCGTACGTTCGATCTCGATAGGCGCGACGCTCACTCACCCCATGCTGCCACCCCGGGGGGTCCATCGCACAAACGGGCCGGGGCTCCGGCGGGGGCGCGGAACCAGAAATCGTCACTCTGACGATTTCTGCGCTAGCATCACTGCCATGAACGCTGCGGACCTTGGGCTGCCGGTGGACGTGCCGTCGACCGCGCTCTTCACCGATCAGTACGAGCTGACCATGCTCCGGGCGGCCCTCGCGGCCGGCACCGCCGACCGGCGCTCCGTCTTCGAGGTCTTCACCCGGAGGCTGCCCGAGGGGCGGCGCTACGGGGTCCTCGCGGGCGTCGGACGCGTCCTGGACGCCGTCGAGAACTTCCGTTTCGACCCGGCCGTCCTGGAGTTCCTGCGCGAGCGCTCCATCGTCGACGAGCCGACCCTGGAGTGGCTGTCCCGCTACCGCTTCACCGGGGACGTCTGGGGCTACCCCGAGGGCGAGGTGTACTTCCCCGGCTCCCCCGTCCTGCGGGTCGAGGGCTCCTTCGCGGAGTGCGTGCTCCTGGAGACCGTGATCCTCTCGATCCTCAACCACGACTCGGCCATCGCGGCCGCCGCCTCCCGCATGTCGGCCGTGGCCGGCGGACGGGGCCTGATCGAGATGGGCGCCCGGCGCACCCACGAGCTGGCGGCCGTCGCCGCCTCCCGCGCCGCCTACGTCGGCGGCTTCGACTCCACCTCGGACCTGGCGGCCGGCTTCCGCTACGGCATCCCGACCGTCGGCACCTCCGCCCACGCCTTCACCCTGCTCCACGACAGCGAGCGGGACGCCTTCCGGGCCCAGGTGGAGACCCTGGGGCGCGGCACGACCCTGCTGGTCGACACCTACGACGTGGCCGAGGCCGTCCGGACCGCCGTCGAGGTGGCCGGCCCGGAGCTCGGGGCCGTCCGGATCGACTCCGGGGACCTGCTGCTCGTCGCCCACCGGGTGCGGGCGCAGCTGGACGAGCTGGGCGCCCGGGACACCCGGATCGTGGTCACCTCGGACCTGGACGAGTACGCCATCGCCTCGCTCGCGGCGGCCCCGGTCGACGCGTACGGGGTGGGCACGCAGCTGGTCACCGGCAGCGGCCACCCGACCTGCTCCATGGTCTACAAGCTGGTCGCCCGGGCCGCCTCGGCCGACCCGAAGGCGCCGCTGGTGCCGGTGGCCAAGAAGTCCCTGGGCGGCAAGGCCTCGGTCGGCGGGCGCAAGTGGGCGGCCCGCAGGACCGGTGCGGACGGCGTCGCCGAGGCGGAGGTCGTGGGCACCGGACCCGTCCCGGCGGACCTCGCCGACCGGCAGCTCCTGGTCGAGCTGGTCAAGGGCGGACAGGTGGTGGGCCGCGAGCCGCTGGAGGCCGCCAGGGCCCGGCACATCGCGGCCCGCGCCGGGCTGCCGATGTCGGCGGTCCAGCTGTCGCGCGGCGAGCCGGTGCTGCCGACCGAGTACGCCTGACGTCCGCGCGTCCGGCCCGTACGCCTCCGCAGAACGGCGTAGCCGCCGTAGTGGCCCGGGGTGCCCCCTCCCGAAGGGGAGGGGAAGTCTCTAGGCTCGATCCCACCCCCTCCGACGCCCTAAGGACACCCGCCATGCACCGCGCATTGATCGTTGTGGACGTTCAGAACGACTTCTGCGAGGGCGGCAGCCTCGCGGTGAGGGGCGGGGCGGACGTCGCCGCCGCCATCACCGACCTGGTCGGCCAGACGGCGGGCACCTCCTACCGGCACGTCGTCGCCACCCGCGACCACCACGTGGACCCGGGCGCGCACTTCGCCGCGCCCGGCGAGGACCCGGACTACGTCACCTCCTGGCCCGTGCACTGCGTGGCGGGCACGGAGGGCGTCGGCTTCCACCCCAACTTCGCGCCCGCCGTCGCCAGCGGGGCGATCGACGCCGTCTTCGACAAGGGCGCCTACGACGCCGCGTACAGCGGCTTCGAGGGGCGCGACGAGAACGGCCTGACGCTCGCGGAGTG
This sequence comes from Streptomyces sp. NPDC093071, assembly GCF_044754545.1. NCBI lineage: Bacteria > Bacillati > Actinomycetota > Actinomycetes > Kitasatosporales > Streptomycetaceae > Streptomyces > Streptomyces sp. NPDC093071. The sequence continues at coordinate 1,143,348 of NZ_JBIVPH010000003.1, forward strand.
GCTGCGCGAGCGGGACGTCGCCGAGGTCGACGTGGTCGGCATCGCCACCGACCACTGCGTCCGGGCGACGGCCCTGGACGCGGCCCGGGAGGGCTTCCGGACCCATGTGCTGCTCGACCTGACGGCGGGCGTGGCGGAGGCGACGACGGAGCGGGCCCTGGAGGAGCTGCGGGCGGCGGGCGTGGAGCTGACCGGGAAGCCGGTGGTCTGAGGCGCCGCCCGGAAGGGGTCCTCGGTGGAGGGGCCTCCTACGCGGCGCGGCCCCGGGGCACGACCGCCGCCGGCGCCTCCCGCACGGCCGGCTCCCTGGGCAGGGAGCGGGCGGGGTGCCAGAGCTCCTGGGCGGCGCCCGGGGTGGATCTCCACAGCAGGCCGTCCGGGTGGTGCAGGACGGCGGTGACCTCGTCCGGCGTGGGCGGCTCGGTGTTGCCCCGGAGGTAGACCGCGCGCAGTCCCAGGTTCCGCAGCCGGGTCAGGGCGCGGGCCCGGTTCGCCGCGTGGACCAGGAAGCGGACCGTGGCGCCGTCGCCGGCCGGGCTGGGCAGCCCTATGGCCACGACCACGCTGCCTCCCGGCAGCTTGCAGAACCCTCCGTTGGGCATGTGGAACCACTCCCCCGTGGTCGGTGTCAATAAGAAAAGCGTCAGACGCACCTAAACACGATCGGCCGCCGCCCGCTAGGGGGCGACGGCCGATCATGCTTTGACCTGCGGTTTTACCGATTACTTCGTGGACGGGCCCACGCGGACCGTGATCGTCTCGCCGTTCTTCGGCTCCTTGACGACCTCGATCTTGGTGTTGGTGTCAGTTACCTGGACACCGGCGCGAGCGGTCTCCTGGAACCAGTAGGTGCCCTTGCGGTCGTCGAAGACCGGGTTGCCCTTGAGCGACGGCACGAAGGTCGCGACGTCCGCCTTGTGGAGCTGGAGGGCGTCGGTCCTGTAGGTGCCGAAGGTGGAGTCGTACGCCTGGACGCGGTTGCGCATCAGGGTGCCGTCCTTCCACTTCAGCGGGGACGGGTGGGCGTCGACCGGAAGGATCAGACCCTGGCCCGGGTGGACCGCGGTGTTGTTGTCCTTCTGGGAGAGGTCCCACTTCCAGATGAGCAGACCGTTCTGGTACGGGTAGTGCTCGACCCAGGTCGACTTCTCGCCGGTGAACCCGAAGTTGTACGGGCCGACCTTGAGGGTCGTGTCGTACGAGACGTACTGGCGGTTCTCGGCGATGTAGTACTGCTCGTAGGCCTTGGTGAAGCCCTTGCCGACGCGGGAGAAGCCCTTGGCGGCCCAGCCGTTGTCACCGTTCTCGACGTTGTCGGAGAACACGGCGGCGCCGTCGGCGGTCACGGTGATGGCGTCGGCGGTGAAGCCCTTGCCGCCCGCGCCGCCGTCCGTCTGGTAGCGGAAGCGGAGGTCGAACTTCTTGCCCGCGTAGGCGGACAGGTCGTAGACCAGCTTCTTGTGGGCGCCGGAGACGTCGGTCAGCGCCGGGGCGCCGCTGGCGTCGCGCGGGATCTGCTTGCCGTCGGCGGTGCCGTCCAGGGCGGTCCAGTTGGAACCGTCGGTCGAGACCTCGGCGTACAGGTAGTCGTAGTCGAGCTCGATGTCGTACCAGCCCTGGAGCTCCAGGGAGGCGGACGTCTTGCCGGTGAGGTCGACGGAGCGGGTCAGGGTGTTCTTGAGGTCGTCACCCATGCCGCTCCACCACTGCGTGGCACCCTCTGCGGGCGCGACGATCTCGGTGGTGACCTGCTTCTTCGGCAGCTCGACGACGAGCGCCTGCGGGTTCTTGGTGTTGTACTCGGCGACGCCCAGCTTGTGGGTGGAGTTCCACTTGCGGGCCTCGTTGGCGACCTTGGTGTAGTTCAGCCAGCCGAGCTGCAGCTTGTCCCAGGCGTTCATGTCGCCGGGCAGGTCGCCGATGGCGTCCTTGCCGCGGCCGAGCCAGGAGCCGGAGGACATGAGCGACCAGAAGCCGGTCGAGTTCTCGGCGCCGGGGAGGCCGGAGGTGTCGTACAGGTCCGGCAGACCGAGGTCGTGGCCGTACTCGTGCGCGAAGACGCCGAGGCCGCCGTTCTCCGGCTGCATCGTGTAGTCGCCGACCCAGATGCCGGAGTCGCCGATCTGCGTGCCGCCGGCCTTGTTGTTCGCCGGGCCGGTCTTGCCCGCGTTGGTGCCGTAGGCGTACCAGCGGTGGGCCCACAGGGCGTCGCCGCCCTGGGCGCCGCCGCCCGCCGACTCGTCCTCGCCCGCGTGGACGATCTGGAAGTGGTCGATGTACCCGTCGGCCTCGTTGAAGTTGCCGTCGCCGTCGAAGTCGTACCGGTCCCACTGGTCGTACTGCGCCAGGTCGGCCTTGATCTGGGCGTCGGTGCGGCCCTTGGCCTTCTGGTCGGCGGTCCACGCGGTGACGCCGTCGCGGACGGCGTCCCAGACGTTGGAGCAGTTGCTGTTGCCGCAGTAGTTCGAGCCGTAACGGGCCTCGTTGTACTCGACCTTGACCCAGTCGGAGACGCCGCCCTCGACCGAGTAACGGCCGGACGAGGTCTTCTCGTAGTAGGTCTTGAGCGACTCCTTGGGCTGTCCCTTGGCGTCCTTGCCGGTGCCGAAGTACAGGTCCTGGAAGTGCTGCTGGTTGTAGTCCTTCTGCCAGGCCGTGGAGTTGTCGTTCTTGCGGTTCGGCTTGGCTATCTGGTTGTGCAGCGGGCCGGGCGTGCCGCCGTACTTCGGCTTCGGCTCGGTCGTGTCGTCGTCGGCGCGGTCGACGAGGGTGGTGTTGTCCACCTTGTCGCCGAACTCGACGAGGATCGTGAAGATCTTGTCGGTCTTCTCACGGCCCAGCTCGACGTACTTCTTGCTGTCGAGCTTGACGACCTGGGAACCACCGCGGCGCTCGACCTTCTTCTTGCCGCTCAGCACCTGCTCCAGGGCGGCCTTGCGCTGCTGCGCCTGCTGCTCGCTGTAGGGGCCTTCGAGGTCGTGGTCGACCGCCGTCTTGTCGATGCCCGCGCCGGGCGCGCCGGGCGCCGGGTCGTGGCGGACGTCGGCCGGCGTGACGTTGCCGTCGTTGTGGGCCCACGCGGTGGTGAACGTCGAGGCGGTGGCGGCGGTGGCCGCCAGCGCCACGACGACTGCGGACGTTCTGATCGCCCGTCGTCTGTTGGTCACTTGATGTAGTCCTCCCCGGCGACCGCACTCGCGGACCGGAGGTGGGGTGTCCGCCCGGCGGGTCGCGCGTCACAAGTGACGACATTCGACCGGAGTGAGACCAGAAAAGACAGACCTTGACTTGGACATACCAACTGCACTATGCAGGAGCCGATTTCCGGTAATCGGACGCCTCATGGGCGCGTCGTGAAGGATTTTTGACGATCACGTGACCCTGTGCGCCCCCCGTGCACCGGCACCGGCCGCGGTCGGGCTTACCCCTCGCTCCACCCGGGCATCCACCGTCGTAGAGTCGAACCGTTGTCTTGAGGGGCGGGTACTCGTCATGCAGCGTCCGAACGCCGCACAGCTCATCCGTGGTTCGGCCACCGTCGTCCTCGCGACCGTCGCCCTGCTGCTGCTCACCGGCACGACGTCGACCGCCGGCATCGCCGCGGCCTGTGCCGCCGGACTGCTGCTCGGCGTCCTCGTGGCGGTGAGGATGCCGGGGCGGGCGGGGTCCGTCAAGACCTCCGCGCCGATCGCGCCCGCTTCCGGAGCCTCCGGGACTTCCGGGACTTCCGGGAACGAAGAGATCCGGGTGCCGGCCGCGCGCGTGGGCGGGAGGACCGGGGCCCGGATCTCTTCGTGACGCCGATGACGTCCGTGCTTCGGGGCCTTACCGCGGGACGGAGACCACCACCGTCTTCGCCGCCTTGTCGTGCAGGCCCTGCTTGTAGGGCTTGTCGACCAGGATCAGGATCAGCAGGAGCAGCGGCCACAGGCAGGCGCAGCAGATCAGCGCGGGCAGCCACAGCACGACGGCGCGCAGCAGCGACTGGCTCATCGGGGGCGTCGAGCCGTCGTTGAGCATCGCGACCCGCAGCTTCATCAGCTTCTTGCCGAGGGTCTGGCCGTTCCTGGCCGTCAGGATCGTGTCGTAGGCGACGTACGCGACGATCGTGATGAGCTGGAAGACCAGCTGGCCCCCGCCGTTGAAGCTGCTGACCGCGTCGCCGAAGTCGTCGTCGGACGACACCCGGTCGTAGACCTTGAACGGGATGCCGATGATCGCGAGCGGCACCGCGACGATGACCCAGTCGATGAGCCGGGCGAGGATGCGCCGGCCGGAGTCGGCGAGCGGCGGCATCCCGGCGAGCGGATCGGTCCCGCCGTAACCACCCCCGTAGCCGCCTCCGTACGGGGGCGGTGGCGGGGGCATGTTGTTGTCGTACGGGGAGCCGTACGGGTTCCCGGGCGGCGGGCCGCCCGGAGGCGGGCCGGCGGGGGGCGGACCGCCGGGGGGCGGCTGGTCGCCCCCGTACGGCGGCGTGGGCTCCTGCGGCCTCTTGCGGAACGGGTCCTCGTCGGGGGGCGGACCGGGCGGCGGCTGGTCGGTGCTCATGGGGGCAGTGCATCCCGGGCGGGACGCCCCCGCAAGGAATCACCGCCCGTTCGGGGGACCCGGCCCCGGCACCGGCTCCGGCCCGGCCCCCGTCGGGTCAGCGCGCCACGAAGGTGCGGGCGGCCTTGTCGTGCCAGCACTGGCGCCAGGGCCGGTCGAAGACGCACCACAGGACGTTGAGGACGCCGACGGCCAGGACGCCCAGGACGCCGTACACGAGCCAGCGCTTCAGGGATCCGCCGAACGTCGGCGGCTCGTGCGCCTCGATGTCCCGCACCTGGATCCCGCAGAGCTTCTTGCCGAGGGTGCGGCCCCACTTGGCGGTCGGCAGCACCTCGTACAGGATCCCGATGACGACGAGGGCGGCGAGCGCGATGCCGAACTGGACGGAGGTCGTCGAGTCCACCAGCCAGACCTGGACGGTGGTGCCGGACTGCCGGGCCGCCTCGATCTTGCCCTCGATGTGGTCGAGCGCGGCGGTCAGGAAGGGGAAGGCGGCCGCGCCGGCGAGGGCGCCCGTGACGGCGGAGTCGATCAGACGGGCGAGCAGGCGCCTGCCGAGCCCGGCGGGGCGCGCGGAGGCCTGCGCGCGGGCCGCCTGGAGGAAGGGGTCCTCGACGGGCGGCTTCCAGGGGACGACCGGCGGCGGCTGCTCCTGCGACGGGGCCTGGGGCTGGGCCTGCGGCTGGGGCTGGGCCTGTGCCTGCGGCTGGGGTTGTGCCTGCGGCTGGGCCCAGGCCGGGGTGACGGGAGCGGGGGCGGGCTCCGGGGCCGGCTGCGGTGCGGGCCGGGGCGCCGGGGTGGGGATCGGCGTGACGGGCATACCGCCGAGGCGTGCCGCTCCCCCGGCCGGACGGGGGTCAACCGGCCGCACCGGGGCGGGGGCCTGGGGCTGTGCCTGAGCCTGGGGCTGCGCCTGGGCCGGGGCCTGGGGCTCGGCCTGCTCGCCCGCGACCGGCCACTCCGTCGGGGTGCGCGGGTCGGGGGACCGGGGCGCGCCCCAGGAGACCTTCCGGTCGCGGTCGCCGCCGAAGCCGGTCTGCCGGGAGGTGTCGGCCTGCCAGGCCGAGGCGGGCTCGGCCGGGGCCGGTTCCTCGTCGAGGAAGACGGGCCCGGTCTCCTCCACGGTGGGTACGGGGGCGGGGGCGGGCGTCCGGACGGGTGCGGGCGCCGGGGACTCGGTCCGGGCCTGCGCGGCCACGGGCGCGGGGGCCGGGGCGGGCGCCTGGGTCCGGGCGGGCACGTGCGCGGGCGCCTGGGCCCGGGGCTGGTCCTGGGGCTGGTCCTGGGCCGGGGGCCGCGCCCGCACGTGGTCCGGGGCCTGCGCCTGGGCCGGTACGGAGGCGGCGGGCCGCTCGGTCTCGGCGGCGGGCGCGGGAACAGAGGTGGGGGCGGGAGCGGGGCCGGGGGCCAGGAGCGGGCCGGCCGGGGCCGCCGCGGCGGGCGGGGGCGGGGCGTCGCCGTCCGAGGGGGCGGGCCGGCTCGTGCCGGGGACCCACGCGCCCCCGTTCCAGTACCGGATGTACCCGGGAATGGACGGGTCCGGGTAGTACCCCGCCTGCGGTACCTCTCCGCCGCCTCCAGGAGGAGTAGCCACTGCCCCGACTCCGTTCAGTCACAACGCCCTTGATCCGCACGGCAGCGCGCCGGGCGTGCCGCGCCCAGGGATGACAGTAACGAAGAACGTCGCCGAGGGATGAAAGAGCCCGGGAGAAAGGCCGCCTTCGGGCGACACTCGCCGGAATCGGTCACTCCTCGTGATGTTCGGGCCGATGCCTCGGGTTCCCTCGTCCAGAGGAGCATGTCCGGGACGCGCCCGGGCACACGTGCCGGAAAAAACTTCCCGAAAAAACTTCCCGAAGTCGCGTAATGAGCCGCGGGCATCCCGCTCTCTCCTGGTGAAGGCCCACCCGGGGCCCTCCACGAGAAGGAGTACGACCATGCAGAACACCGACGACACCACCGTCGAGCGCGAGCTGGAGCTGAAGCTGGTTCTCTCCCCCGAGCGCGCCGTCCCGGTGCCCGCGCGGCTCGCCTACCGGACCGACGACCCGTACGCCGTCCACATCACCTTCCACATCGGCACGGACCACCCGGTCAACTGGACCTTCGCGCGCGAACTGCTCGTCGAGGGCGTCTTCCGGGCCTGCGGCCACGGGGACGTCCGCATCTGGCCGACCAAGGTCGACGGCCGCGGCGTCGTCCTGATGGCGCTCTCCTCCCCCGACGGCGACGCCCTGCTGGAAGCGCCGTCCGCGCAGGTGTCCGCCTGGCTGGAGCGGACCCTGCGCGCGGTGCCGCCGGGCACCGAGTCGGAGCGGCTCGGCATCGACGACGGGCTCGCCGAACTGCTCGCGACCACCGTGGCCGCCGACGACCTGTGGCTGCGCGACCCGTGGCCGTCGGACGAGTCGCAGGACGGCGAGCGCTGAGCCCGTGCGCAGGCCCTTCCGGGGAGCCCCGGAAGAGCGGGAAGCCCCAGGAGACCGGAGAGTCCCGGAAGAGCGGGGAGCCTCAGAAGAGCTTTCCGGGGTTGAGGAGGCCGAGGGGGTCGAAGGTCGCCTTGATCCCGCGCTGGAGTTCGAGACCGACCGGCCCCAACTCGCGGGCCAGCCACTCCTTCTTGAGGACGCCGACGCCGTGCTCGCCGGTGATCGTGCCGCCGAGGGCGAGCCCGAGCGCCATGATCTCGTCGAAGGACTCGCGCGCCCGCCGCGACTCGTCCTCGTCGGTGTGGTCGAAGCAGACGACGGGATGGGTGTTGCCGTCGCCCGCGTGCGCGCAGACGCCGATGGTCAGGCCGTACTTCTCCGCGACGGCCGCCGTGCCGTCGAGCATCTCGGCGAGCCGGGTGCGGGGCACGCACACGTCGTCGATCATCGTGGCCGACTTGATGGTCTCCAGGGCGGTGAGGGAGAGCCGGCGGGCCTGGAGGAGGAGTTCGGACTCGGCGGCGTCGGCGGCCGGGACGACCTCGGTGGCACCCGCCGCCGTGCACAGCTCGCCGACGGCGGCGAGGTCGGCGGCCGGGTCGGGGGTGTCGAAGGCGCACAGGAGGAGCGCCTCGGTGGTGTCGGGCAGACCCATGCGCGCCAGCTTGTTGACGGCCTGCACGGTCGTACGGTCCATCAGTTCGAGGAGCGACGGGGTGTGGCCGCGCTCCATGATCGCGCAGACGGCGGCGCAGGCGGCGGAGGCGGAGGGGAACTCGGCGGCGAGCGCGAGCTGCGCCGGGGGCTGCGGCTTGAGGGCGAGGACGGCCTTCACGACGATGCCGAGGCTGCCCTCGGAGCCGACGAAGAGCCGGGTCAGGTCGTATCCGGCGACACCCTTGGCGGTGCGGCGGCCGGTGCTCAGGAGGCGTCCGTCGGCGAGGACGACGTCGAGGCCGAGGACGTACTCGGCGGTGACCCCGTACTTGACGCAGCACAGGCCGCCGGAGGCGGTGCCGATGTTGCCGCCGATGGTGCACGTCTCCCAGCTGGACGGGTCCGGCGGGTAGTACAGGCCCCGTTCGGCGACGGCCCGGGACAGGACGGCGTTGACCACGCCCGGTTCGACGACGGCGATCCGGTCGACGGGGTCGATCTCCAGGATGCGGTCCATCTTCACGAGCGAGAGCACGACGCAGTCGTCGGTGGCGTTGGCGCCGCCGGACAGTCCGGTGCGGGCGCCCTGCGGGACGACGGGGACGCGGAGTTCGGTCGCGGTCCGCATCACGTGCTGGACCTGTTCCACGGTGCGCGGGAGCACGACGGCCGCGGGGGTGCCGGCCGTGCAGAAGCTCGCCATGTCGTGGGCGTAGGAGGCCGTCACGTCCGGGTCGGTGAGCAGGGCCTCGGCGGGCAGTCCGGCGAGCAGGCGCGCGTGGAGCCGTGACCGGAGGTCGTCCTTCTGCGGTGTCTGGAGATCGTCCATGCGTCCAGCGTGGCACCCGGGGCCATCGGTGTGAACCTGCCGGAGCGGGCGCTTCGTGTGCTCTTCGTACGGGCGGGGCTGGGAGCACAGTGAGTGCCGTGAAGAGCCAGAACGTGTCGAGGGCGGTCCTCGCCGCCGGAGTGGGGGCGGTGCTCGCGGCGACGGCGCTGCTGTACGCCCCGGAGTTCCTCGGCCGGGGGACGCCGCCCCCGCCGGGACCGGCGGAGCGGGCGGTGATCGCGGCCCGCGCGGGCGCGCAGGCGGCGCTGCCGGACCTGGCCGCGCTGATCGCGGACCGGGAGCGGTGGCTGCGCGCGCACCCGGACGACGGGGCGTCCTGGGCGGAGCTCGGCACGGCGTACGTGGAGCGCGGGACGCGCCTCGGGGACGTACGGGACTATCCGCGGGCCGAGGAGGCGCTGCGCCGCTCCCTGGCCGAGCGGCCCGCCGCGCGCGGCAACACGGCCGCGCAGCTGGGCCTGGGGGCCCTCGCGGGGGCGCGGGGCGACTGGCGGACCGCCCGGGAGTGGGGCGAGCGGGTGCGGAAGGCGGAGCCGGGGCGCTGGCCGGCGTACCCGGTCCTGATCGACGCGTACAACGGCCTCGGGGACTACGGGGCGGCGCGCAAGGCGATGGAGAGGCTGGAGGAGCTGCACGCGGGCGCGGTGGTGCGCGCGCGGGCCGCGCAGACGTACCGCGACCGGGGCTGGCGCGAGGACGCGGACGCGGCGGCCCTGGACGCGGCGGCGCTCGCGGAGGCGGACGCGGAGAAGGCGGCGGCCCTGGGGCGGCTCGGGGACCTGGCGTGGGAGCGGGGCGAGCCGGAGGAGGCCCTGGAGCGGTACGGGGCGGCGCTGGGGCTCGTACGGGACCACGGGCCCTCGCTCGCGGGCCGGGCGCGGGCGCTCGCGTCCCTGGGGCGCACGGACGGGGCGGTGCGGGACTGGCGGGCGGCCCTGTCCCGGCTGCCGCTGCCGGAGTACCTCCTGGAGGCGGGCGAGCTGTACGAGTCGCTGGGCCGGGACGCGGAGGCGCGGGCGCTGTACGAGCGGCTGCGGACGGGTACGTGGGCGCGGGCGGAGGTGCCGCTCGGGCTGCTCGGCGCGGACCACGGCGACCCGGCGGCGGCGGTCGTCCGGCTGCGGGCGGAGTGGGCGCGGGGGCACCGGTCGGTGGGGGTGGCGGACGCGCTGGGGTGGGCGCTGTTCCGGGCGGGACGGGCGGAGGAGGCCCTGGAGTACGTGAAGCGGGCCACGGACGAGGGGCTGCGGAGCGCCCTCTTCTCGTACCACCGGGGCGAGGTCGAACGAGCCCTCGGCCTGCGGGGCCCGGCCCGCCGCCACCTGGCGGAGGCCCTGCGGATCAACCCGGCCTTCTCGCCCCTGCACGCCCCGCGGGCGGCGACGGCCCTCGCGACCCTCGGCGAACCACCGGAGGAACTGCCGGAGGGGGCGCTGCCGGTGGCGCCCGTGGCCAAGGAGAAGACGGAGAGGACGGCGACGGCGGGGCCGGGGACGCGCGCGTAGGGGGCGTGCCGCCGGGGGGCGCGGCTCGATGCCGGGCGGGGGCTGTCGCCGGGACGTGCGCGGGGCGGTGCGGTGCGGGGGTGCGCGGCTCGGGGCGGTGTGGGGGCGTGTGGCCGGGGGCGCGGCTCGGGGCGCTGCCGGGGTGTGCGGGGCGGTACGGAGGCGCGCGGGCAGCCCGGTGGCGGGGCAGTACAGAGGCGCGCGGGCAGTGCGGTGCCGGGCCGTGCGGGTGCGCCGGGGGCAGGGCGGGCCCCGTGCAGGCAGGACGTGCAGCCGGGTACGCGCGCGTGTGGTCAGGTGCGCGCGCGTACCCGGCCGTCCTTGAAGGGTGGCGTCCCGAACGGGCCCCGTGTCCCGCGGAACGCCGGGGGCGGACGCCGGGTCCGGCCGGGCGGCCGGACCCGGGCCGGCCCGGTCGGTGGCGCGGCGAGGGGGTCCGGGGTGCTGCCCCGGACCCCCTCGCGCGCGTGGGCGGCCCCTAGAGGTTGCCGCGCTTCTCCTGCTCGCGCTCGATCGCCTCGAACAGGGCCTTGAAGTTGCCCTTGCCGAAGCCCATCGAGCCGTGGCGCTCGATCATCTCGAAGAAGACGGTCGGGCGGTCCTGGACCGGCTTGGTGAAGATCTGGAGCAGGTAGCCGTCCTCGTCGCGGTCGACGAGGATCTTCAGCTCGCGCAGGATCTCGACCGGCACCCGGGTCTCGCCGGCCCACTCGCCGAGGGTGTCGTAGTACGAGTCGGGGGTGTCGAGGAACTGGACGCCCGCGGCCCGCATCGCGCGCACGGTGGCGACGATGTCGTTGGTGGCGAGGGCGATGTGCTGGACGCCGGCGCCGCCGTAGAACTCCAGGTACTCGTCGATCTGCGACTTCTTCTTCGCGATCGCGGGCTCGTTGATCGGGAACTTCACCTTGAGGGTGCCGTCCGCGACGACCTTCGACATGAGCGCCGAGTACTCGGTCGCGATGTCGTCGCCCACGAACTCCTTCATGTTCGTGAAGCCCATGACCTTGTTGTAGAACCCGACCCACTCGTTCATCTTGCCGAGCTCGACGTTGCCGACGCAGTGGTCGATGGCCTGGAAGGTGCGCTTGGCCGGGGGCTCGACGATCGGCTTCGCGGAGACGAAGCCCGGGAGGTACGGGCCGTCGTAGCCGGAGCGCTCGACGAGGGTGTGGCGGGTCTTGCCGTAGGTGGCGATGGCGGCGAGGACGACGGTGCCGTGCTCGTCCTTCACCTCGTGCGGCTCGGTGATGCCGGTGGCGCCGTGCTCGACGGCGTACGCGTAGGCGGCGCGGGCGTCCGGGACCTCGATCGCCAGGTCGACGACGCCGTCGCCGTGCTCGGCGACGTGCTCGGCGAGGAAGCGGCCCCGGTCGGTGGAGGCCTTGATGACGGAGGTGAACACGAAGCGCGCGGCGCCGTTGGTGAGGACGTAGCTCGCCGTCTCGCGGGTGCCGTTCTCCGGCCCGGAGTAGGCGACCAGCTTCATGCCGAAGGCGGTGGAGTAGTAGTGGGCGGCCTGCTTGGCGTTGCCGACGGCGAAGACGACCGCGTCCATTCCCTTCACGGGGAAGGGGTCGGCCTGCCGCGCCGTGGAGGGGGTGTGATCGATGGTCTCAGTCATGGAAGCAATGTCCCGTCGTTCGGCAAGGTGCGCAAGAGTTTGCTTCTTCCCTGGTCAATCTGTACAGCGACACGCCAGGATGGTCGGGCGACTTGTACATCCTGACTACGGAGGGGCCGCTGTGGCGATCGATCATTTGGACGGGCGGCTGATCGCGCTGCTCGCGCGCGAGCCGCGCATAGGGGTTCTGGAGGCGTCCCGGCGCCTCGGGGTGGCGCGGGGGACGGTGCAGGCGCGGCTCGACCGGCTCCAGGCGTCGGGGGTGATCCGGGGGTTCGGTCCCGAGGTGGACCCGGCGGCGCTCGGGTATCCGGTGACGGCCTTCGCGACCCTGGAGATCAAGCAGGGGCAGGGCGCGGACGTGCGGGGACACCTGGCGACGGTGCCGGAGGTCCTGGAGCTGCACACGACCACGGGGCACGGGGACATGCTCTGCCGCCTCGTGGCCCGCTCGAACGCGGACCTCCAGCGGGTGATCGACAAGGTGGTGGGGTTCGAGGGGATCGTGCGGGCGTCGACGGCGATCGTGATGGAGAACCCGGTGCCGCTGCGGATCATCCCGCTGGTGGAGCAGGCGGCGAGCGGGGAGCCGCTGACGTAAGGGTCCAGCACATGCAAAGAAGCACTTGCAAAGAAACCCTTGCAAGTACTTCTTTGCGCACCTACGCTCAGCACATGCCCGAGCCCGAAGAGCACGTCATCCGCCCCCTGGACCCCCGCTCCCTGCGCGGCCTCGCCCACCCCCTCCGCATCCAGCTCCTGCGCGCCCTGCGCCACCAGGGGTCCGCTACCGCCTCCCAACTGGCCGAGCGGCTGGGTGAGTCCAGCGGGGCGACCAGCTACCACCTGCGCCAGCTCGCCGCCCACGGCTTCGTCGAGGACGACCCGGAGCGCGGCAAGGGCCGGGAGCGGTGGTGGAAGGCGGTCCCGGGCGGCACGGTCTTCGACGAGTCGCTGTACCAGAACCAGGACCCGGAGGTCCGGGGCGCCGTCGACGTCTACATGCACGAGATCGCGAACATCCACACCCAGGAGCTGAACACCTACCTCGGCACCCGGGAGGACTGGGGCCAGAAGTGGCTCGGCTCCGCCGACATGAGCGACTTCACGCTGCGGCTGCCGCCCGCGAAGCTGCGCGAGCTCAGCAAGAGGGTGCACGCCCTGGTGGAGGAGTACCGGACCGCCCCCGAGCAGGACGCGCCGGACGCCGAGCGCGTACGGGTCCATCTGCACGCGTTCCCGCAGCACGAAGGCTGAGCAGCACGCCCCTCTCCCGTACGGAAGGACACGCACGATGCACGCCGACATCCACCTCCAGCTGCACGCCCTCACCGCCGCCGAGGCCCACCGAGCCGCCGAACGCCCTCACCCCGTAAGGGAGTCCCCCTCCCTCCGCGCCCAGCTCGGCTGGCGCATGGTCGAACTGGGCCTGCGGCTCGCGACGGGCACCGACCGCCCGGTCACCCTGGCCGCATGACCGCCCCGGGGGAGGCGGGGAACGGAGGACGTACGGCCGCCGGCTACCGTCCTGACCGCCAACGCCGTCTCGCTCACCGACACCACCGCGCCGCTCCTGGCGACGGCGGCGACGCTGCTCGGGATCGGGACGCTCTCCTTCCTGGCGACGCTCGCGCCCCTGGCGTTCCCGACGTGGCGGAAGATGGACTCCAGGCCGGCGCCCACCGTCCCCGAGGGGATCAGCAGGACGGAACCTTCGCGTCCTGCCCCTGCTCCAGGGCCCTGAGGGAGGCCACCGCGTCGCCGAGGGCGGTGACGGGGACGAGCCGCATCCCCTTCGGCAGCTCGGCCTCCGCGTCCGAGCACTCCGCCTTCGGCACCAGGAAGACGGTGGCGCCGTCCCGGGCGGCGGCCTGCGTCTTGAGGGAGACCCCGCCGACGGCGCCGACCTTCCCGTCGGGCGCGATCGTGCCCGTACCGGCGACGGTCCGGCCGCCGGTGAGGTCGCCGCCGTCCCCGTCGCCGTCGAGCTTGTCGACGATCCCGAGGGAGAAGAGGAGCCCGGCGCTGGGCCCGCCGACGTCGGCGAGGTGCAGGGTCACCTTCACCTTCTCCGGGTCCAGCTTCAGATAGCCGAGGGCGGCGAGGGCGGCCGCGTCCTGCGACTGCTTCATCTGGCCGAGGTTGCGCTTCTCGATCTCCGCGTCCGACTTCCCCGAGGGATAGACGGAGCCCTTCGGCAGGACGGCCCGGTCGGTCCGGAACCAGGCGTCGGCCACGTCCCCGAACCGGATGTCCGCGGACGGCCCGGTCGCGAGGATCGTCGTCATCCGCAACTGCCCCTCGGTCTCCCGGACCGGCGCACCGCTGACCGTGATGACCGGCTTCCCCTTGTCCTCGCCGAGCACGTCGGCGGTCGAACCGGGCTGCGCGATCGCGTACGGCAGCGGCGCCAGCCCGACGACGGCGAAGAGCGCGACGACGGGCAGCGCGCCGAGCGCGAGGACACGGGGACGGGAGAGACGGGAGAGCACGCGTCCAATCTACTGGGGCGCGCGGGGGTACGGGGGCGGGGCCGGACCTTCAGGACAGGTGGCGGGCGAAGAAGGACCGCAGCTCCCGGCGTACGGAGGAGACCGCCGCGGCCGGACGCGCGGGGCCGATCAGCGCGTCCCGGGTCCCGGCCGTGACGAGCCCCGCCGCCCGGAGCCGCGGGACGAGAAAGGCGTGGTCGCCGAAGACCCAGTGGCCGGCGCCGGTCAGGCGGACGCGGCGGCCGGGCACGCCCTCCCAGGAGGCGGTGAGGCGGGCGGCGCCCGCGAAGCCGTCGGTGCGGAAGTGGATCAGGGGCCGGGCGAGGCCCTCCACGGGGTCCAGGTCGAGGTGTCCCTCCAGGTTGGCCCCGGCGACGATCCGGTCGTCGCCGGCCAACGCGGACACGGCCGCGGTGCCGCCCGCCGAGTGCCCGTAGATCCCGGTCCTGTGCCGGTCCATGACCGGAGCGAGCGGCAGGCTCCCGAGCCGGTCGAGGACGAGGCGGAGGTCCGCGACCCGGGTGTCGACCATGGTGCGGAAGGTCTCCGCGTCCGGCTCTCCGCGCAGGACGGTGACGCGCATCCGGTCGGGCAGTTCCACCTGGCTCGCGTCGCCGGGGTGGTCGACCAGGACCACCACGTGGCCGTGGCTCGCCAAGTCCTCGGCGAGGGTCGTGCCCAGGGTGCGGGAGTCGCCGCCGCCGGGGCTGTACAGGAGCACCGGGCGGCGCCCCGGGAGCGGGGGCGCGCCGACGTGTCCGTGGGTGAGGGTCGCGCCCCAGTCGACGCCGGCGGCCGGGAGGCCGGGGCGGACGAGGGGCGCGAGGCCGGTGAAGACGCCGGCCTCGGCGGGGGTGAGCTGCGGGGCGCGCGGGAAGCCCCGGACGGTACGGGCCGGGTACAGGACGCTGATCATCACCCGGCGCGCGCCGAACGCGGGCTCCCCCGGCTCGGGCTTCCAGGGGTCGGTGCGGGAGGGGTCGGTCAGGGCGAAGGCGCGCAGGCCCACGGGGTGGGGGCCGGTGGGCGCGGGCAGCCGCAGGACGAGGGGCCGGTCGGCGCGGGCGACGGCGGCGGGACCGGCCAGGACGGCGGCGGTGCCGAGCAGGGCGGCCTTGGCGACGGTGCGGCGGCCGGGGCCGGAGGAGGAATCGCGGTTCATGCCCGGCATCCTTGGCCGGGACGGGGGCGGGCACGAGGGTTCAGGCCCTGCCCGAAAGGCTGGCGGGAACGGGGGACGGATGCTGCGCGTCCACTTCACGGCGGAGGACTTCGCCCGGGTGCGGTTCGCGCCCCGGCCGTCCCCGGTGGCGGAGCTGCACGCGGCCCTGCTGATGCTGGGCGCGCCGCACGAGGAACTGCTCTTCGGCCGCTGGCGCGGCAGGCTCCTGCGCACCCTGCCGGGCACGGCGGGGCCGCTCGCGGACCTGGTGCCGGGCGGGGAGCCCCCGTCCTTCCTCGACGTCCTCGGCGAGACCCGCGAGGAGGGCTTCGCACTGCTGCGGGAGGCCCGGCCGAGGCTCGTACGGTCGGAGCTGGAGCGGGTGTACGCGGGGCGGGGCGCCGCACCGCCGTGGCTCCGGGGGCTGTACGGCGGGGACGCGGGGGCCTGGCGGACGCTGGACCGGGCGCAGCGGGCGGCGTACGGGGCGGTCCTCGCGCCGGTGTGGCCGCTGGTGCAGGACCTGCACCGGGCGGAGTTCACCCGGCACGCGCTGGCCGTCGCCGCGCGGGGGCTCGGCGCGGCCCTGGCGGACCGGGCGCCGGGCTCGCGGCTGCGGGACGGGGTGTGGGAGTGGCCGGGCGCCACCGCCGCCCGCCGCGAGGTGCGCCTCGCCGGGCGCGGTCTCGTCCTGCTGCCCACCTTCCACTGGCGGGGCGGCCCGCTGGTCCAGGACCGGCCGGACCGTCCGGTGGTCCTCGCCCTCCCGGCGGGACGGGGGCTGCCGCTCGCCGCTCCGGACGGCGGCTCTCCCGAGGAGGCCCTCGCGGGGGTCATCGGCCGGACCCGCACCGCGCTCCTGCACGCACTGGACGGCGGGCCCCTCACGACGACGGACCTGGCCCGGCGGCTCGGCGTCAGCAACGCGACGGCCTCGTCCCACGCGCAGGCGCTCCGCGCGGCGGGCCTCCTCACGACGACCCGCACGGGCAGGTCGGTCCACCACGAACGCACCCCGCTGGGGGCGCTGTTGACCTCCTGAGACGGCTCGGGAACGAATGGACGCGGGCGGGCACGGGCCGGAGCCCGCACAGGGGCGGCACGGACACCGCCCCGCACGAACGGCACAGGCTCCGGCCCACAGGGCCGAAACGGAGCAAGGCCCGTACCGGCGACACGGGCCCCGGCCCGCGCGGGTGGCCCGGGGCGAGACCCGCAGGCCGGGGGCGGTCACGGGGGCCGGGGCCCGCCCCGTACGCGTATCCCCGTCGCCGCCCCTTCCTGATCCGCCGCGCGCCCTAGCGCAGCGCGTCCGCGACCTCTCGGGCCGCGTCCACCACCCTCGGGCCGACGCGTTCGGGGACGGCGTCGGCGAGCAT
Organism: Streptomyces sp. NPDC093071; assembly: GCF_044754545.1. Lineage (NCBI taxonomy): Bacteria > Bacillati > Actinomycetota > Actinomycetes > Kitasatosporales > Streptomycetaceae > Streptomyces > Streptomyces sp. NPDC093071. The sequence continues at coordinate 1,160,000 of NZ_JBIVPH010000003.1, forward strand.
GACGACGCCGACGCTGCCCTCGACGCCGGTGACGCCGACGAGGGGGGCGGCGGCGCCGCTGGCGCCGGCCTCCAGTTCGCCGTGGGTGAGGGTGTAGCCGGGTTCGGTCAGGCCGCCCTGGCGGGCGGCGAGTATCGCGCGGCCGGCCGCGCCCCGGTCCAGCGGGTGGCGGAAGCCGGCCCGGTAGGCCACGTGGTAGTCGGTCCAGGTCGGTTCGACGACCGCGACCGCGAGCGCCTCCGCCCCGTCGACCAGGGTGAGGTGGGCCGTCGCCCCGATGTCCTCGGCGAGCGAGCGCAGCGCGGGCAGCGCCGCCTCGCGCACCAGGGGGTGGACCTGGCGCCCGAGCCGCAGCACGCCGAGGCCGACGCGGGCGCGGCCGCCGAGGTCGCGGCGGACCAGGGCGTGCTGTTCGAGCGTGGCCAGGAGGCGGTAGACCACGGTCCGGTTGACGCCGAGTTTGTTGGACAACTCGGTGACCGTCAGGCCGTGGTCGGTGTCGGCGAGCAGTTTGAGGACTCTGAGTCCCCGGTCGAGCGTCTGGGAGGTCTCCGCGGTCACGACGCCCTCTCCTTCGGAGTGAGATGGAGGCGGGACTCTCACGGGGTTGCCTCGCCGGTCCCGCGGCGACGCACGTCAGAGGCCGCCGGCAGGAAGGGGTACACCGGCTGCGCTCCGCGGCGGCGCTGCCACGGGGCGAATGCTTTTGAGCCGGGACAGTAGCGACCCGCTCCGCTCAGCGGAAGACCTCGTCCAGAATCCGGGCGCCGGCGACCGGATGGAGACGTTTCGGGACCTTCGTCGGCCGGAGAGAGGACTTCGGGCGACAAGAACGGCTATGTCGTGCTCGTAGCGTGGAAGGGGTTCCGGAGGCCGGCCGTGGGGGCCGGCACCGGTGCCGGTCCCGCGTCACGACGGGACGGCGGAGGCCCGTACACCGTGGTGTACGGGCCTCCGGTCGACGGGCGGCGGGCGGGCTCAGCGCATCCGCGTGGCCCACTCCTGGACCTTCTTGATCCGCTCCCGGATCTGGCCGGCGGTGGCCTCCGCGCTCGGCGGGCCGCCGCAGACCCGGCGCAGCTCGGTGTGGATGACGCCGTGCGGCTTGCCGCTCTGGTGCACGTACGCGCCGACCATCGTGTTCAGCTGCTTGCGCAGTTCGAGCATCTCCTTGTGGGAGACGACGGGCCGCCGCTCGGCGGGCAGCTCCAGGAGGTCCGCCTCGGTGTCCGGCTTCTTGCGGCTGTGCGCGATCTGCCGGGCCTGGCGCTTCTGGAGGAGGAGCTGCACCTGGTCGGGTTCGAGGAGGCCGGGGATGCCCAGGTAGTCCTGCTCCTCCTCGCTGCCGGGGTGGGCCTGCATCCCGAACTCGGCGCTGTTGTAGAGGACGCGGTCGAAGACGGCGTCGGACTCCAGCGCCTCGAAGGGCAGCATGTCCTGCTCGCCGGTGTCCTCGTCCTGCTGCTTCTCGGCCTCCGCCATCTCCTTCTCGGACTCGGCGTACGGGTCCTCGTCCTCGCCCGCCTTCTTCGGCCGGTCGAGCGTGTGGTCGCGCTCGACCTCCATCTCGTTGGCGAAGCCGAGGAGGCTGGGGATCGTGGGCAGGAACACGGACGCGGTCTCGCCGCGCCTGCGGGAGCGCACGAAGCGGCCGACGGCCTGGGCGAAGAAGAGCGGGGTCGAGATCGTCGTCGCGTACACGCCGACCGCGAGGCGGGGGACGTCGACGCCCTCGGACACCATGCGGACCGCGACCATCCAGCGGTCCTCGCTCTCGCTGAACTCGTCGATGCGGTGCGAGGCGCCCGTGTCGTCGGAGAGGACGAGGGTGGGCCGGGTGCCGGTGATCTCGCGGATCAGCTTGGCGTACGCGCGGGCCGACTCCTGGTCGGAGGCGATGACGAGGCCGCCCGCGTCCGGGATGGACTTGCGGACCTCGGTGAGCCGCTGGTCGGCGGCGCGCAGCACGTTCGGCATCCAGTCGCCGCGCGGGTCGAGGGCGGTGCGCCAGGCCTGCGAGACCGCGTCCTTGGTCATCGGCTCGCCGAGGCGGGCGGCGATCTCGTCGCCGGCCTTGGTGCGCCAGCGCATGTTGCCGCTGTAGGAGAGGAAGATGACCGGCCGGACGACCCCGTCGCCGAGGGCGTTGCCGTAGCCGTAGGTGTAGTCCGCGGACGACCGGCGGATGCCGTCGTTCCCCTCTTCGTACGTGACGAAGGGGATCGGGTTGGTGTCGGAGCGGAACGGGGTGCCGGTGAGCGCGAGGCGGCGCGTGGCGGGCTCGAAGGCCTCCAGGCAGGCCTCGCCCCAGGACTTGGAGTCCCCGGCGTGGTGGATCTCGTCCAGGATGACGAGGGTCTTGCGCTGCTCGCAGCGGTTGCGGTGGAGCATGGGCCGGACGCCGACGCCCGCGTAGGTGAGGGCGACGCCGTCGTACTCCTTGCTGAGCGGGCCCGCGCTGTACTCCGGGTCCAGCTTGATCCCTATGCGCGCGGCGGCCGCGGCCCACTGCTTCTTCAGGTGCTCGGTGGGCGCGATCACGGTGACCTGCTGCACGACGTGGTGGTGGAGCAGCCACGAGGCGAGGGTCAGCGCGAAGGTGGTCTTGCCGGCTCCGGGGGTGGCGACCGCGAGGAAGTCGCGGGGCTGCTCCTGGAGGTACTTCTCCATCGCGCCCTGCTGCCAGGCTCGCAGCTTGTTGGCGGTGCCCCAGGGGGCGCGGCCGGGGAAGGCGGGAGAGAGGTGGTGTGAGGAGGGGGCGGTGGTAGTCACGATCTCCGGTTCGACGCTCGTCCAGATATGACAACCGGGCCACCTTACCGGCGGCCCGGCCCGGACCTCGTACCCGACGGGAGGTCTCCCACCCGGGTGCGATTCAGCTCACGTCGGGGTCGATCAGCGCCCGCAGGCCGTCCGCGATCGCCCCGACCTCGTCCGTCTCCCCGGTGGCGACGGCGATGACCAGGCGTTCCGCCGCGTCGACGTCGGGGCGGAGCTGGACGCCGTTCAGGGCGAGGAAGGTCACGCAGGAGAGCCAGGCGGTGCGCTTGTTCCCGTCGACGGCGGGGTGGTTCACGGCGAGGGACTGCAGGAGCGCGGCGGCCTTGCCCAGCAGGTCCGGGTACGCCTCCTCGCCGAACACGGTGGCCGACGGCCGGTGCACCGCCGAGTCGAGCAGCCCGGGGTCGCGGACGACGAACGGCTGGTCGTCCACGGCGTACTCGGCGACGATCAGGACGTCCTCGGTGGAGAGGCGGACGCGGCTCACTTGAGCCGCTCCATCAGCTCGTGCCACTTGGCGGCCTGCTCCTCGGCGGTCCGGCGCACGGCCGCCTCCCCGGCGGGCGCGTCGGCCTCCCCCCGTGCGGGGGCTCCGGGTCGGTCGTCGTCGTGGGGGCGCGGGTGCGTGGCCATGCCGGAACGGTAGCGAGCGGCACCGTACCGGTGCCAACGGATTCAGCTCCGGGCCGCCGGCTCCCCGTGCAGCCGCGTCGCCACCCACGCCCCCGCCGCCGCCACCGCCGCCATCGGCAGGAAGACGGCGGCGAAGGCGGCCGGGTGGGAGCCGGTGGCGGCGGTGTGGGAGGTGACCGCGTGGCCCACCGCGCCGCCGCCGAGGGCCGCGAAGGCCGCGCCGCCGGAGGCGAGGAGGAGGACGTTGGAGAGGCCGTCGGAGATCTGGAGGGCGGCGGAGTTCGCGCCCGCCTCCTCGGGGGCGGAGAGCTTCAGGAGGAGCACGCTCGTGGAGGAGATCACCGCGCCCATGCCGAGGCAGCCGAAGGCCCAGGCCACCGCGACGGTCCACACGGGCACGGCGGTGATCAGGACGCTCGGGGCCGTCAGGATCGCGAGCGCGACCAGGGCCATCCCGAGGACGACGAGCCGTTCCCGGTACGGCTCCGTCCACGGCCGGGACTGGATCCAGGAGCCGAGCGCCCAGGTGAGGCCGCCGACGGCCAGGGAGAGCCCGGCGAGGGTGGGGCTCAGGCCCCGCTGGGTGACCAGCATCAGCGGCACGAAGGACTCGGCGGCGATGAAGGACCCGGCGGCGATCCCGCGCAGCAGCACCACCGAGGGCAGGCCGCGGGCGGCCCGGTGGGTGCCGCGCGGCAGCAGCCCCCGCACGGCGGGCACGAGCAGCGCGGCGCCCGCGACGGCGGGCAGCAGGGACGGCCAGCGCAGCTCCTGCCCGGCGTACTGGAGGAGCCCGGCGCCCGCGGAGATGCCGAGCGCCAGCCGGATCCGGCGCCGGTCCCAGGGCGCGACGGGCGCCTCCGGGTCGGCGGGGCCCGAGGCGGTGCGGCGGATCGCGGGGAGGGCGAGGGCGAGCGGCAGGACGACGAGGACGGGGATGCCGACGAAGACCCAGCGCCAGCCGAGGTGCTCGGTGATCGTGCCGGAGGCGAGCGGGCCGACGACGGAGGGCACGACCCAGCTCGCGGCGAAGGCCGCCATGATCGCGGGCCTGAGGTGCTCGTCGTAGGCGCGGCTGACCACCACGTACAGGGCGACGATGACGAGGCCGCCGCCGAAGCCCTGCACGGCCCGGCCCAGGACGAACATCCCCATGACGCCCGCGGTCCCGGAGAGGAGCAGTCCGGCGGCGAAGGCCGACATGCCGGCGGCGAGGGGCGCGAGCGGGCCGCTCCGGTCGGACCACTGGCCGGCCAGGACCATGCCGAAGAGGCTGGTGGTGAAGTACGCGGAGAAGGCGAAGGCGTAGACGGACACGCCGTTCAGCTCGCGGGCGGCGACGGGCATGGCCGTGCCGACGGCGGTCGCCTCGAAGGCGATGAGCAGGACGACGGAGACGATGCCGATGCTGAGCGCCCGGTGCGCCGGGTCGAGGACGGACCCCCGGTCTCCGGGGCGGTCGGCACGGGTTCCGGGGGCCGGGGTGACGGCGGCGTCGGTGCCGGCGTCTCGGGGTTCGAGGGCGCTCATCCCCCCAGAGTAAGAGGTGTAGACCTGAATGACCCCTGTCGGAAGACCGGGGACCGCTCGGCCCTCGGACCTACGACCGCGAACGGAGTGTTGCGGGCGTGTGGCAGTCGCGTGGCACGGCCCCGCGCCCCCTTGAGCCCTCCTCGGACCGCCCCCTACGGTCGTACTCGTCACCCCACACGACCGTGTGCCCGAGTGGTTCAGGGACTCGCCTGCAAAGCGAGTTACGTCGGTTCGATTCCGATCACGGTCTCCACGGCGCCACGGCCCCCAGACCCTCGGTCCGGGGGCCCTCGCCGCTCCCGCGCCCCTCCCGTGGCCGGAGTCGGCCGTCTCGATAGGCTCGTTCCCGCTCCGGTGGCCCCGGGGCGTCGGGACGACGGGGGGACGATCCGGTGGAACAGGCACGCACACGGCGGGAGTCCGCGCGGCGGATCGGGCCGTACCGGCTGATCACCCGTCTCGACCCGCCCGGCTCCCCCGCCCCCTGCCGCCGGTTCGTGGCCCGGGGCGAGGACGGGCGCACGGTCCTGCTGAGCACCCCGCTGCCGGACGCCGACCCGGCCCGCTTCGCGGCGGAGGCGGGGGCGGGGCGGCACCTGGCGGGGCCGTGGATCGCACCGGTGACGGAGGTGACGGGGCCCTCGCCCGGAGCCGGAGCCGGGCCCGCGCCCTCCCCCACCCCCGCCTGGTATTCCACCCCCTACCTCCCCGCCCTCCCCCTCCCCGTCGCCCTCGCCGTGTACGGCGGGCCCTTGCCCGAGGGGGTCGTGCGGGGGGTCGGGGGCGCGCTCGCCGAGACGCTCGCCGCCGTGCACGCGGGGGGCCTCGCGCACGCCGGGGTCTCCCCCGGCGCCGTCCTGATCGCCGCCGGCGGGCCGCTCCTGAGCTGTTTCGGGGCCGTACGGGCCGCGGGGCCCGACGGCGAGCCGCGCGCCGGGCTGCCCGGGATCGACCCCGGCGCCCTCGCCCCCGAGCAGACGGCCGGAGGGCGGCCGCGGCCGCCGGGGGACGTGTTCGCGCTCGGTGCCGTCCTCGCGTACGCCGCCACCGGCCACACCGTGCCCGAGCGCGACGAACTCCCGCCCTGGCTGCGGCCGTTGGTGGCCGGCTGTCTGGCCCGCGACCCCGCCGACCGGCCCACCGCCGCCGCCCTGGCGGCCGCGCTCGCCCCCGCCCCGCTCGCCCCCGGATGGCTGCCCGGCCGGGTGGTCGCCGCGCTCGCCCGCCAGTCCGCCGAGCTCCTCGCCGCCGAGCTGCCGCCGCTCCCCGGGCAGACCGCCACCGTCCCCGTACACGCCTGAAGATCGCACGGACCTGACCTCATGCTGTCGCCCCTGACCCACGACGACCCGGCCGCCGTCGCCACGTACCGTCTCCTCGCCCGCCTCGGCGCGGGCGGCATGGGCACGGTCTATCTGGCGCGCACCCCGGGCGGCCGGACGGTCGCCCTCAAGACCGTGCACGCCCGGCTCGCCGCCGACCCCGCCTTCCGGAGCCGGTTCCGGCTGGAGACCGACGCGGCGCGGATCATCGGCGCGCGCCACGGCGCGGCCGTCGTCGACGCCGACCCGCTGGCCGAGACCCCGTGGCTGGCCACCGAGTACGTCCTCGGGCCGCCCCTGGACGACGCCGTGGCGCTCGGCGGCCCGCTCCCCGAGCCGACCGTCCGCGCCCTCGGCGCCGCGCTCGCCGGGGCCCTCGCCCAGCTGCACTCCTCGGACGTGGTCCACCGCGACCTGAAGCCCTCGAACGTCCTCGTCACCGCCCACGGCCCGAAGATCATCGACTTCGGCATCGCCCGCGCGGCCGGCGACGACCACCTGACCCGCACCGGGACGGCGGCCGGCACCCCGGCGTTCATGTCGCCGGAGCAGGCGAGCGGGCACGAACACGGCCCGGCGGGCGACGTGTTCGCGCTCGCCGGCGTCCTCGTCTTCGCGTCCGCCGGCCGCGGCCCCTTCGGTACGGGCTCCCCCGCCGACCTCCTCTACCGCGTGCGGTACACCGAGCCCGACCTCACCGGCGTGCCGGAGGCGCTGCTGCCGCTCCTGACGGCGTGCCTCGCCAAGGACCCGGCGGCCCGCCCCACCACCGCCGTCCTGGTGGAGCACCTGCACGACGGGCACGGGGAGTTCGCGGACCACCTGCCGCCGCTGGTCCTCGCCGACATCGGCCGCCGGGCGACCGACGTGTGGCTGCACGCCCCGCACCGGCTCCCGGCCCCGGAGGGGCCCGTCGCGGCGGAGACCGTGCCCGCCGCCCCGCTCTCCCGCCGCCGGCTGTTCTCCGTGGGCGGCGCCGCCCTGCTCGGGGCGGCGGGCGCGGGCGGCGGCCTGTGGGCGTGGCGGAGCGGGCGCCAGGACAGCCCCCCGGCCGGCGGAGGGTCCGCCGGGCCCACCGCCGTCCCCGCCACGACGGCCGCGGACGGGGCGCCCGCGCCGCTGTGGCAGGAGAAGGCCTTCGACCGCGAGCAGCGGATCACCCCGCTGGTCGCGGACGGCGTCGTCGGCTTCGCCGAGACCACGGAGTTCCGGGTGCTCGACATGAGCGACGGCTCCGAACTCTGGACCGAGAGCGCGGTGATGGAGCCCCGTCAGGTCACCACCGACGGCACGGTCTTCTACATGTCGAGCGGCGAGTTCGAGGGCCCCGGCGTCCTCCACCTCCGTACGCGCGGGGGCCTCGGCGGCGGCGGGGGGACGTCCCGGACGATCGACCTGAAGGGCTTCGAGGGCTCCTACAAGGGCACGGAACTCCTCACCGCCTCCGACGGCGTGCTCTTCGCCTCCTCCCGGCGGGGCGACTGGGACGTCACCGGGGACCGGGACGACACCGGCTGGCACCTGATCGCCGTCGACGTCCGCGCGGGCCGGGAGCTGTGGCGGCAGCCGTACGCGTGGGACGGCGTCCGGCCCTGGCTCTCCAAGGTCGTCGGCGACCGGCTGGTCCTCGGCAAGAACAGCGGCGACCTGGACTCCTTCCTGGTCCAGACGCGCGACCTGCGCACCGGCCGGCAGCTGTGGCGGCGGCGGCTGCCCCTGAAGGACTCCTCCTCGTACATCCCCGGCCAGCTGGTGACCGACGAGCGGCACGTCTACCTGGGCGGCGACCGGCTGCGGGCCCTGCGCCTCACGGACGGCGCCGTCGCCTGGGAGTACGGCTCCGGTTCCGCCTCCACCTCCTACGGGGTGCCGGCCGTCGCGAACGGCCTCGTCCACGCGCAGGAGCGGAGGGAGACCCCCGGCCTGGTGTCCGTCGGGGCCGACAACGGCCGCAGGCACCGGACGGAGGGCCCGGCCGGGCGCTCCCTGTCCCCGTACCTCTTCGCCACCCCCGTGATCGGCGAGAAGTACGTCTACACGCCCGTGCGGGGCGGTCTCAACGCGGTCGCCCTGGACGGCTACCGCTCGGACTGGGTGTTCCGGACGGAGGCGAGCCGCTTCGTGACCGACAAGAAGAGGACCCGGCTCTTCGGGGCGGGCGAGACGTCCGTGGTGTCCCTGCCGCTCGCCTGACGAAGCCGCCGGGCCGACGAAGCCGAAGCCGCCGGGCCGACGAGCCCGTCTGACCACCAAGTCCCCAGCAGATCCCTCTCCTCGAAAGCGTCCCCATGACCCCTCAGCCCCTCGCCGCCGGCGACCCGCTCCGGCTCGGCCCGTACCGGCTCCTCGGCGTCCTCGGCGAGGGCGGCATGGGCAAGGTGTACGTCGGCCGGGACGGCGCCGGGACGCCCGCCGCCGTCAAGGTCCTCCGTCCCGAGCTCGCCCACGACCCGCACCTCGCCCAGCGGTTCGTCCGCGAGGCCGACATGGCGCGGGCCGTCACGAGCGGGGGCGTGGCCCGGATCCTCGGGGCGCAGACCGAGGGCGGACGGCTCTGGATCGCGGCCGAGTTCCTCGCCGGGCCGACCCTCGACGAGGCCGTCCGCGCGTACGGACCGCTGGACGTGCCGTCGGTCCGCGTCCTCGCCGCCCGGCTCGCCGGGGCGCTGTACGACATCCACGCGGCCGGGCTCGTCCACCGGGACCTCAAGCCCGCGAACATCGTGCTGACCTCGGCCGGCCCCCGGGTCATCGACTTCGGCATCGCGCGCCCCGAGCACGGCCTCACCCTCACCACCACCGGCCAGATCCCGGTCACACCGGGGTACGGAGCCCCCGAGCAGGTCCTCGGGCAGCGGGTCGGCCCGGCCTCCGACGTCTTCTCGCTCGGGGCGGTCCTGGTCCACGCGGCGAGCGGGCGGCGCGCCTTCGACGCCGGGAACGTGGCGGCGCTCCAGTACGAGGTGGTGCACGGCGTCCCGGACCTGGGCGGGGTGCCGCCGGAGCTGCGGGACCTGATCGGCCCGTGCCTGGCGAAGGACCCGGCGCTCCGGCCGGACCCCGCGCGGATCGCCGCGGCCTTCGCGCCGCCGAAGGGCGCCGAGCGGGTGTGGCGCAAGGGGCCGCTGGCGGAGGACGTCAAGCGGCGCGAGGCCGCGGTGAAGCGTCTGACGGCGCCCGCCGACACCGCCGTGCCCGGGTCCGGCCGGCCGTCCCGGCGCCGCTTCCTGACCGGCGCGGCCGTGGGCGTGGCGGTGCTCGGCGCGGGCGGCGGGGCGGGCGCCTGGTGGCTGAACCGGAACGGCGGGTCGCCGACCGCCGACGTGCCGCCGGCCGCGGCGACCCCCGAGGCGGCTTTCGTCTGGGCCGTCGACACCGAGCCGGGCGAGGCCCCGGAGCCGCTGTGGGGCCCGGTCGACGGGACGGCGCCGGGGGACGAACTCCCGCTGCCGGTACGGGACGTGGTGGTCGTGCGGGCGGCGAAGGGCGGCCTGCTCGCCCTGTCCGTGACGGACGGGAAGGAGCGGTGGCGGGCGAAGGAGATCGACGCGGACGCCGGTTTCGTGTCCGTCGCGGACCGGATGGTGGTCGGCGCCGGCCGGGACGGCGTCCTGCGCGCGTTCGTCGCCTCCACCGGCCGGCCCGTCTGGAGGAGCGGGTCCGGGGTGAGGGACGTCCTCGCGGCCGACGGGACCCGCGTCTACCTGGTGACGGAGGACGACGAGCTGCACGCCGTCGACGCCTGGACCCTCGCCACCGCCTGGAAGCGCCCGATGACCTCGCCCCGCTCCCCCGGCGGCGCCGCGCGGGCCCTCGCGGCCGACCGGCGGCTGGTGATCCACGGCAGGGACGGCCGGGTCGCCGCCCTCCACGCCGAGACCGGCCGGACGGAGTGGGAGTTCACGGGCCAGGGCACCGCCGGACAGGCCCCGGCGTTCAGCCGCAACATCGTCTACTTCGGCGGCCCGAAGCTGACCGCCCGCAGCCTCGACGCGGGCGTCCCGCTGTGGGAGGAGGAGGCCGGGAGCGGGAAGGCCGACTGGAGCACGCCCGCCGCGAGCGACATCGTCGTCTTCGCGGCCCACTCCTTCCACGCCTACCGCTACGGCACCACGATGGGCTCCTCCTCCCCGAAGCAGGAGTGGCACGAGATCCTGGACGGCACGGGCCCCGGCACGCTCGCTCCCCCGGTCGTGGAGGGCACGACGGTCTGGCTCCACGCCCCCGACAACGGCCACCTCAAGGCGGTCGACAAGGAGACCGGCAACCAGCTCTTCACCGTCAGCATGAGGGGCGAGGGCACCTACCGGATGGCGAGCGGCGGCAACCGCGTCTTCCTCGTCCGGGGCGGCCGGATCGCGGCGATGCCGGTGTACGGGGAGTGAGAAGGGGCCCTCCCTCCGGACCGGCGGGCGGTGCGGAGGGCCCCGGCGGGTCCTACTGGGGCGCCGCGACGGCCGCCTGGGGGCGGATCGGGAGGCGGTTGACCGGGCGGCCGGTGGCCGCGCGGACCGCCGCCGCGACCGCGGCGGGCGAGGTGACGACGGGGACGGCGCTCGCGGCCTTGGCGCCGAAGGGGGCCACCACGTCGCGCTCCTCGACCAGCTTCACGATCCGGATGTCCGGGGCGTCGAGCGAGGTCGGGAGGGCGTAGCCGGTGAAGTCGGGGTGGCGGACCAGGCCCCGGGCGGTGCGCAGGTTCTCCGTGAGGGCCGCGCCGACGCCCTGGGTGACGCCCGCCTCGATGCGGGTGGCGAGCTGGGCCGGGTTGAGGATCCGGCCGACGTCCTGGGCGACGGCCATCTCCACGACCCGTACGGCGCCGAGTTCGACGTCCACGTCCACGACCGCGCGGATCGCGCAGAACGCGAGGCCCACGAAGGCGTCGCCCTGGCCCGCGTCGTCCAGGGGCTCGGTGGGGTGGGGGCGGCACTGGGCGGTGGCCCACAGCTCCTTGCCGTCGAGCGCCTCGGTGACCGTCGTCGACAGGACCCCGTCGTACGAGGTGATCTTGCCGTCGGTGATCTGGAGCAGTTCGGTCGACATGCCGAACTTGTGGGCGAGCGGCTGGAGGAGCTGGGTGCGGACCATCTTCGCGGCCCGCTCGACGGCCCCGCCCGAGACCCAGGTGTGCCGGCCGTGGGCGGCCGGTCCGGCGGGCGGCTGGTCGGTGTCGACGGGCGCGACGTGCACCTCGTCGATGCCGAGGGTCTCCTGCACGATCTGGCGGGCGAGCGTGGCGAAGCCCGAACCGGTGTCCACGGCCGAGCAGATGACCGTCGCCGTCCCGTCCACGACCCGCACGGTCGCCGTCGAGACCTCGTCGGTGCCCTCGGCGCCGAGCATGTGGACCATGCCGAGCGCGTAGCCCACGCCCCGCCGCACCGCGCCGGGTTCGCCCGCGCCCTCGGGGCCGCCGGGCAGCAGCCACTCGCCCTCGGGGGTGTCCTTGGGCAGCGGGGGAAGCGGGAAGTCCCGTACGGCGGAGAGCAGTTCGGCGACCGGGGCCGGGCAGGTGACCGTCTGGCCGGTGGGCAGGATGTCGCCGGTCGCCATGACGTTCCGCATCCGCAGCTCGGCCGGTTCCACGCCCAGCTTGGCCGCGAGCTTGTCCATCTGCGCCTCGTACGCGGCGCACACCTGCATCGCGCCCTCGCCCCGCACGTGGCCGGACGGCGGGTTGTTGGTGCGGACGGCCCAGCCCTCGACGAAGGCGTGCGGGACGACGTACGGGCCGCAGGCGAAGGCCACGGCCGCCGCGAGGGACTCGGACGAGGAGTCGGCGTACGCGCCGCCGTCGAGGAGGATCTGCGCCTCCACCTTCACCAGGCGTCCCTCCGCGTCGGCGTGGTGCCGGTAGCGCAGCAGGGTGGGGTGGCGGTGGGCGTGGCCGAGGAACGACTCCTCGCGCGTGGCGGTGAGCTTGACCGGGCAGCCGGTGCGCAGCGCGAGCAGGCCCAGCGGGATCTGGAAGCCCGGGTCCTCGCGGTCGCCGGTGGCGCCGGGGACGCCGGTGACGACCAGCTTGACCTGGTCGGGCGTCAGGCCGAAGCAGGCGGCGGCCAGGTCCCGGTCGGTGTGCGGGTCGGTGGAGGCCGTGTACAGCTCGACGCCGCCGTCGGGGCGGGGCACGGCGAGACCGGCCTCGGCGCCGATCGGCGCCGGGTCCTGGCGCCCGATCCGGTAGAGGCCCTCGACGACGACCTCGCCGGCCGCCTCCGGGTCGCCGAAGCGGAGCGGGATGTGCCGGATCAGGTTCCCGTCGGGGTGCAGCGGCTCGGCCGCGAAGGCCTTCTCCGGGTCGGTGACCGGTTCGAGGACCTCGTACTCGACGCTGATCGCGGCGGCGGCCAGCCGGGCCGTGTCGGGGTGGTCGGCGGCGACGGCCGCGAGGGCCTCGCCGTGGTGCCGGACCAGGTCGGAGGCGAAGACGGGCCGGTCCGCGACCCGGCGCCCGTAGGTGGCCGCGCCCGGCACGTCGGCGGCCGTCACCACGGCCCGCACGCCCGGCATGGCGGCGGCGGCCGAGGTGTCGACGGAGACGATCCGGGCGTGCGGGTGCGGGGAGCGCAGGATCGCGGCCCAGAGCAGGCCCTCGGCCCACAGGTCGGAGGCGTACGGGAAGGTGCCCTCGGTCTTCGCGCGGGACTCGGCCTGCGGGAGCGAGGCGCCGAGGCCGTGGGCGGCCGGCTCCTGTCCGAGGGGTCCGGGGACGTCCGTGACCGTGGCCGTGGGAACGGCGGTGGTCGCGTCGCTGCTCACGCCTTGCCTCCGTCGTGCGGGTGCGGGATCTGGTGCGGGATGCGGGCTTCGTCGGCGCTCTCGGGCGCGTGGGCGGCGGCCCCGGCCTCGCGCTCGGCGACGACGTCCCGTACGGCTTCGAGGACGCCCCGGTAGCCGGAGCAGCGGCACAGGTTGCCGGCGAGCGCCTGGCGGGTCTCCAGTTCGGTGGGGGCGTGGTTGCCCTCCAGGAGGTCGTGCACGGTCATGCACATGCCGGGAATGCAGAAGCCGCACTGGACGGTGCCGCACCTGGCCATGGCCCGCTGCACGTCCGAGGGCTCGCCGTCGACCGCGAGGCCCTCGACCGTCCGCACCTCGCTCCCGGCGGCGGTCGCCGCGGGGACCAGGCAGGAGGCGACGAGCCGGCCGTCGACCTGCACGTTGCACGCGCCGCACTCGCCCTGCGAGCAGCCGTCCTTGGCCCCGGCGAGCCCGAGGCGCTCGCGCAGGACGTAGAGCAGCGACTCCCCGATCCAGGAGCCGGTGACGGGCCGGTCCACGCCGTTGACCCGGAGGGTGTACGAGGTGTGGGGGTGCTCGTCGCTGTCGGTGGAGGCGTGGACCTCCGCCGGGACGGGGGGCACGGGGTCGGGAACGTCCGTGTCGAGGACGGTCTCCGCGCGGAGACCGGCGTCCGTCTCGGGGGCGGGATCCGCTTCGGGGAGGTCCGCTTCGGGGGCGTCCTGCGCGGCTTCGGGGGCCTCTTCCGGAGCCGGGTCAGCCTCGGGGGCGTCGAGGGCGTCCGGAGCGTCCTGTACGGCCTCCGGAGCCGTCTCCTCGACGGCCTCGGGCTCCGGCTCCTCCCGGAGCGCCCAGGGCGCGGGCGCGCCGCCCGGGAGGGTCGCCGGGGCCTCGGCGGGGATCTGCCACTGTCCGGTGTCACCGGGGCCGGGCTCGGGGGCGGGAGCGGGCTCGGGGGCGTGCTCCGCCGTCTCCGCGAAGTGCCACTCGGCCGTCGCGTGCGGGTCCGGATCGCCGTACCCGGACGGGTCGAAGGGCTCGCCCTGCTGCTCGAAGTACTCGAAGCCGCCCTGCTCCCGCTCGAAGCCGCTCCGGTCCCGCTCGAAGTCCTGCGGCTGCTCGTACCCCTGGGACTGCTCGTAGCCGCGGTCCTGCTCGTACCCCTGGACGTGCTCCTGCTCGTAGCCCCGGTCCTGCTCGTAGCCGCGGCCCTGCGCCTGGTCGAAGTACGGCCGTACCGGCTCCGCCTCGACCGGCGGGTGGACCGGCCAGCCGCCGGTGGCCGCCGGGTCGGTCTCCGGGGCCGGGGCGAGCGGCTGGAGCGGGGTGATCATCGGCGGCACGTAGCCGTGGCCGGGCGCCTCCAGGGGCACGCCGTCCAGCATGAAGTCCGGCGGGAGCTGCACGAAGGCGGTCGCGTCGCCGTCGTACCCCTCGCTCTGCGGGATCGGCTCCCAGCCGCCCTGGTTGCCCTGCTGTTCGTCGCTGCTCACGCGAGTGCCCTCCCCAGTGCCCGTCGGGCGAGTGCGGCGACGGTGCGCCGCAGGTGCAGTACGGCCGGGGGCAGCTGTTCGCCCCCTTGCGGGTCCGGGATGCAGGCGGCGGCGACGTACTCGCCGAACGCCGTCAGCGCCTCCGGCGCGAGCCCCCGGTCGTTGTCCCAGTCCACCAGCGAGGCGATCCAGCGCTCGGCCTCCAGGGGGCGCAGCGGCATCGGTGCGACGGCGCCGACGGCGCAGCGCACCCCGCGCCGGGCCGGGTCGAGGACGACGGCGACGGAGGCGGTGGCGCGGGCCGGGCCGGTGCGGCCGGTGGCCTTGAGGAAGACCTGGGGGGCGTGGAGCAGCGGGACCCGGACGAAGCCCACGAGTTCGCCGGGGGCGAGCAGGTCGCGGCCCGCGAGCAGGTGGGAGACGGGGATCTCGCGGCTGCCGAGCGGCCCGAGGACGACGAGGTCGGCCTCCAGGGCGGCGAGGACGGGCAGCGAGTCGCCGGTGGGCGCGGCGGTGACGACGTTGCCGCCGAGGGTGCCGGCGTTGCGGATCTGCGGCGGTCCGGCGGCGCGGGCGGCGGCGGCGAGGGCCGGGATGAGGGCGGCGAAGTCGGGGCGGCCCATGCGGGCGTGGGTGAGGCCGGCGCCGAGGAGGGCGTGGCCGTCCTGGTACTGCCAGCCGCGGATCTCGTTGATGCGGCTCAGGCCGACGAGTCCGGCGGGCCTGAGCTGGCCCTTGTTGACGGCGGCCATGAGGTCGGTGCCGCCGGCGACGGGGACGGCTGCCGGCATGGCCGTGAGCGCCGCCACGGCCTCGTCGAGCGAGGCGGGCAGCGTCACGGCCTGCGCCGTCTGTGGTGCGTGCGTGGTCAACCCGCTGCCCCTTCCCGGTGTCCCGGCGGTCCCCGACTGTGCCCGGCCGTCGCGCCTGCGTGTGGGCGTACCGTACGTGCTCACAGGCCGGACGTGGCAACTCTGGCACATCTTCCGAGCCGTCCGGCGCGAGGGTCCGCGAAGGACTGTTCCGTCCGGGACGTCCCGGGAGCGGCGGGGAGTTCCGTTTCGCCGCTCTTGGGCGGCGGGGTTCGCCGCTCCCGGGTGACGGGGGTGCGGAGGGCCTCACACGTTCGGGGGCGTTCCCTCCAGGGGCCTGCCGAGGATCCCGGGGCGCCGCTGCCGGGGCAGGGGTCCGGCGGGCGGCCGGTAGTCGACGCCGAGGGCGTCCAGGCGCCGGTAGTGGGTGTCCATGCGGCGCTCGAAACCGGTGTAGTCGCGCTCCTCGGGGGCGGGGAGCGCGGACCAGGCGACCTCGGCGAACGCGGCGAGGCGGGGGAAGACCTGGTAGTCGACGCGGGAGCGGTTCTCCATGACCTCCGTCCAGACGTTGGCCTGGGTTCCCAGGATGTGGGCGGCGGCCTCCTCGGAGAGGCCGGGCGGGACGGGTTCGAAGCGGTAGACGTCCTCCAGGGTGCGGACGTATCCGATCGGCACCGGTTCGTCCTCGCCGGGCGCCTGGCGGTGGTCGAGGTAGACGTGCTGCTCGGGGCACATGACGACGTCGTGGCCCGCCTCGGCGGCGGCGATCCCGCCTCCGTAGCCGCGCCAGGAGGAGACGGCGGCGCCCTCGGCGAGGCCGCCCTGGAGGATCTCGTCCCAGCCGATCAGGCGGCGGCCCCGGGCGGCGAGCCAGCGGTCGAAGTGGCGGATGAACCAGGACTGGAGCTCGTCCTCGTCGGCGAGGCCGAGCTCCCTCATGCGGGCCTGGGCGGCCGGGGAGGCCTTCCACTGGTCCTTGGGGCACTCGTCGCCGCCGACGTGCACGAAGGGGGACGGGAAGAGCTCCAGGACCTCCTCGAAGACGCCCTCGTAGAAGCGGAGGACCTCCTCGGTGGGGGCGAGGACGTTGGGGTTGACGCCCCAGGTGTCCCAGACGGTGAGGGCGGCGGTGTCGACGACGTCCGTGTTGCCCAGTTCGGGGTAGGCGGCGATGGCGGCCTGCGAGTGACCGGGGAGGTCGATCTCGGGGACGACGGTGATGTGCCGCTCGGCGGCGTAGGCGACGATCTCGCGGATGTCGTCCCGGGTGTAGAAGCCGCCGTGCGGGGTGTCGGTCCACAGCGGCGAGGCCCGGTGGCCCCACTTGCTGCGGGCCCGCCAGGAGCCGACCCCGGTGAGCCGGGGGTGCCGCTCGATCTCGATGCGCCAGCCCTGGTCGTCGGTGAGGTGGAAGTGGAAGACGTTGAGCTTGTGGGCGGCGAGGAGGTCGAGCAGGCGCAGGACGTCGTCCTTGGGCGTGAAGTGCCGGGAGACGTCGAGGAGGAGGCCGCGCCAGCCGAAGCGGGGCCGGTCCTCGACGGTGGTGTGCGGGAGGGTCGCGGCCCGGTCCGTCACGGGCGCCCGGCGGTACGCGTCGGGGCCGAGGAGCTGGCGGAGGGTCTGGGCGCCCCAGAACACCCCGGCGGGGCCGCCGCCCTCGACGAGGACGGCGGCTCCGGGGTCCTCGGTGGTCAGCCGGTACCCCTCGGGGCCGTGCTCCCGCGCCACCTCCTCGCTGATCCGGAGGCGTACGGCGCGCTCCCCCGTCCCGTCGGGGAGCGGCAGCCCCGTGGCGGCGCCCAGGGCGGCCCGCAGCCAGCGGGCGGTGCCCTCGGTGCCGGGTCCGGCGTCCAGGACGGTCCGCCCGTCGAGCGTGACGTGCCCGGGGCCGCTCCCCCGCCGCCCGGCTGACAGGGGCGCGGGGATCAGGTCCGTGGAATCGGTCATCGCGTCAGTCCTTCACCGCCCCGCCGAGTCCCGAGACCAGGCGGCGCTGTACGAGTACGAAGAAGACGAGCACCGGGACGGTCATCACGGTCGAGCCTGCCATGATGCCTCCCCAGTCGTTCTCGTCGGGCTTGAAGAAGACGAGCAGGGCCATGGGGAGGGTCGACTGCGAGGTGTCGCTGATGATGAACGACTTCGCGAAGAGGAAGTCGTTCCAGGTGGAGATGAACGAGAAGACGCTGGTGGCGACCAGGCCGGGGAAGACCAGCGGGAAGAGGATCTGCCACAGGAACCGGGTGCGGCTCGCGCCGTCGATCTGCGCCTGCTCCTCCAGGGCCTCGGGGACCGCCCGGACGAAGCCGCGCAGCATCCAGATCGCGAACGGCAGGGAGAACGCGAGGTGCGGCAGGATCAGCGAGCCGAGGGTGTTGAGCTGGCCGAGGTCCCGCATGAGGAAGAACAGCGGGATGGCGAGGGCCTCGACGGGCACCATCTGGGCGACCAGGAACATGATCAGGAGCGTCGTCCGGAACCGGAACCGGAACCGGGTGACGGCGGTCGCCGCGAGGAAGGCGATGAGCGCGGAGGCGAGGACGACCGTGCCCGCCACGATCAGCGAGTTGAGGAAGTAGCGCCCGAAGTCCTGCTGCTCGAAGACCCGCCGGAAGGAGTCCAGGGACGGCGAGAGCGTCCAGGGGCGCGGGTCCGTGGACTGGATCTCGCCGGCCGGCTTGAAGGCCGAGAGCACCATCCAGTACAGCGGGAAGGCGACGGCGGCGGCGACGAGCAGGGCACCGGCCTCGGCGGCGAGCCGCCCGGGGCGCCGGACGCCCGGGATCCGGAATGCGCTCAAAGTTCTTCTCCCTGGCGTCGCAGCAGGCGGAGGTACACGAGCGTCACGGCGAGCAGGATCAGCAGCATGACGACGCCGATCGCCGAGCCCAGGCTGTACTGGGACGAGGCGAAGGCCTTCTGGTAGGCGTACACGTTGAGGACGAGGTTCTGGCCGGCGATGCCGCCGCCGTTCGTCATCACGTAGATCTGGGTGAAGAGCTTGAAGTCCCAGATGATCGACTGGATCGTGACGACGACCAGGATGGGCCGGAGGATCGGCGCGGTGACCGAGCGCCAGATCCGCCACTGGGAGGCGCCGTCGAGGGCGGCGGCCTCCAGGACCTCGGTCGGGACGGCGCGGATGCCCGCGTAGACGGTGACCATCACGAACGGGAAGGAGCACCAGACGACTTCGAGGAGGACGAGGGCGAAGGCGCTGTACCGCCCGTACGTCCAGGAGAAGTCGCCGAGTCCGAGGAGCCGGTTGACGGGGCCGAAGTCGGGGTCGAAGAGGAAGACCCAGACGGTGGAGCCGGTGACGGCGGGGGTGGCCCAGGCGCCGAGCGCGGCCGTCATCAGGACGAGCCGGGGCAGGGCGCGCACCCGCGTGAGGAGGACGGCGAGGGCGCAGCCGACGGCGAGGGTGGTGACGACGCAGGCGGCGGCGAAGACGACGGTGGCGAGGAGGACCTGCCAGAACTGGGGGTCGGAGAAGAGCGTCGCGTAGTTCCCGAACCCCTGGAACGAGGTGGGTTCGCCGCCGCTGACCTGGGCCTGGGTGTACTCCAGGAAGGAGATCAGGCCCAGTTGGTAGACGGGATAGACGAGGAGCGCGCCGAGGACGACGAGGGCGGGCAGCAGGTACAGCCAGGGGGTCCAGGCGCCGGGGCGCCGGGGGCCGCGGGCCCCGGGGGCGGGGCCCGGGGCCGCGGCGGGCCGCTTCTCGACGGGCGGGGTGAGCTGGGTGGTCATGCGGATCAGCCGGCCGGCGCGAAGGCCGCGTCCATCTTCTTCGCGGCGTCGTCCGCCGCCGCCTTGACGTCCTTACGGCCGCTGACGATCTCCTGGAACATCGTGGGCAGCACGAGGGAGGCGTCGATCTGCCCCCAGCCGGGGGACGCGGGGACGAACTTCGTGCCGGCGGCGAGGGTGTCGGTGAAGGGCTTCACGAAGGGCTGCCGCTGAGCGGCGGCGGCGCGCGTGTCGGTGTACGTGGGCAGGAAGCCCATCGCGTCGAAGAGCCGGCCCTGGGTCTCCTTGCCGGTGAGGGACTTGAGGAGGTCGACGGCGAGGGTGCGGCGCGGGCTGCTCTTGAGGACGCCGATGTTGTTGCCGCCGGCGAAGGCGGGGGCGATGGAGCCGGGGGTGGTGCCGGGCAGCGGGACGACGGCGTACTTGCCCTTCACGGTGCCGGCCTCGACGGCCGCGTGGCTGAAGTCGCCGCCGATGGCCATGCCGGCCTTGCCGGAGGCGAAGGCGGTGACGGTGGCGTTGCCGCCCATCTGGGCGCACTTGGCGGCCGGACAGTTGTCGTCGCCGAAGAGCGAGGTGTACGTGGTGATGCCCTTGAGGGCGTCGGGGCTGTTGATGGCGGCCTTGTAGGAGTCGCCGTGCGCGGTGGCGAGTTCACCGCCGGCGGCCCAGACGAAGGGCATGGCGCCGTAGGTGTAGGCGCCGCCGACGGCGATGCCGTACAGCTCGGGCCTGGCCTTGCGGATCTTCTTGGCGGTCTCGACGAGTTCGGCCTGGCTCTTGGGGGCCTTCAGGCCGAGTTCGCCGAAGACGTCGGTGCGGTAGTAGAGGGCGCGGATGCCGACGAAGAAGGGGGCGCCGTAGACCTTGCCGCCGACGGTGACGGACTGGCGGGCGGTGGCGTCGGTGTCCTTCGCCTCGTCCCAGGCGGCGAACTCGGCGCTGATGTCGGCGAGGCCGCCGTCCTTGACGTATCCGGCGGTGTCGGTGTTGCCGTACTCGATGAGGTCGGGGGCCGACTCGGGGTCGTTGAAGGCGGCCTTGACGCGCTGGGCGCGGGTCTCGACGGGGATGTACTCGACCTCGACCTTCGCGCCCCGGTTGCGCTTCTCGAAGGCGGCGACGGCCTGCTCGACGGCCTGCTCCTTGGGCTTGTTGCTCACCTCCTGGAAGAGCCAGACGCGCAGGGTGCCGCTCTTCTCGTCCGTCGTGGCCTTCCCGTCGGAGGTCTGGGGCGCGCAGGCGGTGGTGGTCAGGCCGGCCAGCAGGAGTGCGGCGGCCGTGGCGGTGATGGGGGCAGGAAGCTTCATGGCGGATCCCCTCCAGGTGCGTGCGTTGCAGCATGTGCAATGAGCGTTTCGCGCTGCACAACACGCGTGAGGCTAGGCGGACTCCGGGCGGGCCGACAAGAGGTCTCGACCACCTCAACCACTCCGTGACCGGCGAAAGCACCCTGCGCAACGGGGACGCTCCGGGAGGAGCCGGAAAAACGGAACGGCGCCCGCCGCGTCCGGCCGGAGGAGCCCGGAGGGGCCCGGAAAAACGGAACGGCCCCCGTCGCGCGCGCCGAAGCACGCACGACGGGGGCCGTCACCGGCTCGCCCCGACGGCGGGACCTGACTTACTTGCCCTTGCCGCCCTTGTCCTTGTCCTTGTCGCCGCCGGCGCCCATGGAGTCGTAGATCTCCTTGCACATCGGACAGACCGGGTACTTCTTGGGGTCGCGCCCCGGCACCCAGACCTTTCCGCACAGCGCCACGACGGGCGTGCCGTCCAGGGCGCTCGCCATGATCTTGTCCTTCTGGACGTAATGGGCGTAGCGCTCGTGGTCGCCGTCACCGTGGGACACCTGCGGCGTCGGCTCGACGAGGGTCCCCGTACCTGCCCCGCGCTCGGGCTCGAGAGTGCTCATAACCGCCAAGGGTACTGAAAGCCGGGCCCTCGGTTGAGGGACGGGTCGCCGTCAGTTGAGGGACGGGTCGTCCGGATACGTCGCGATCATCGCCAGCTCGCCGCGCTGTCGCCGCAGCACCTGCCGCCAGAGCGCCTCGGGCCGCGGCGAGGAGACGTCGCCGGGCTCGGACTCGACCACGTACCAGGCCCCGTCACCGAGCTCGTCCTCCAGCTGGCCGGGGCCCCAGCCCGCGTACCCGGCGAAGATCCGCAGCGAGCCGAGCGCGGGGCCGAGCAGCTCGGGCGGGGCCTCCAGGTCGACCAGGCCGATCGCCCCGTGCACCCGCCGCCAGCCGAGCGGGCCCTCGTCGCCGGGGATCACGGCGACGCCGAGGGCCGCGTCGAGCGAGACGGGACCGCCCTGGAAGACCACGCCGGGCTCGCCGGCGAGGTCCGCCCAGGAGGCGAGGACGTCACCGACGGTGACCGGCGTGGGCCGGTTGAGGACCACGCCGAGCGAGCCCTCGTCGTCGTGGTCGAGCAGCAGCACCACCGCGCGGTCGAAATTCGGGTCCGCGAGGGCGGGGGTGGCCACGAGCAGCCGTCCTGTGAGCGAGGACACCTCGGTCATGCGAGACATGATCCCGCATCTTCGGCCTCCGCGTGGCCCGTCGGGCGCGAACGCGGGAAGTCGGGGACCGCCGCAGTTCAGAGGGGACGGGGCCGGGCGGCGCGGCCGGCCCGCCGGGGCAACCGGACGGTGACGCTCCGCAAGATCACGCGAACAGAGGGTGTTGTGCCGAATTCATTACGTCTGAGAGGTCCCCCGGAGCATCCGAACGAGGTTCCATGGCCCCTTACCCTTTTCACTGGCCACCCGTCGGACCCACTTCCGGAACGCGAGATTCATGACCGGCACAGACAGCCACGATGTACTGCTCGTCCATGGCGGCACCCCGCTGGAGGGCGAGATCCGCGTCCGCGGCGCGAAGAACCTCGTGCCCAAGGCGATGGTCGCCGCTCTGCTCGGCAGCGGCCCCAGCCGCCTGCGCAACGTGCCCGACATCCGTGACGTCCGCGTGGTCCGCGGACTGCTCCAGTTGCACGGAGTGACGGTCCGTCCGGGCGACGAGCCCGGCGAGCTCGTCCTCGACCCGACGCACGTCGAGTCCGCGAACGTCGCCGACATCGACGCCCACGCCGGCTCGTCCCGCATCCCGATCCTCTTCTGCGGCCCGCTGCTGCACCGCCTCGGCCACGCCTTCATCCCGGGCCTGGGCGGCTGCGACATCGGCGGCCGGCCCATCGACTTCCACTTCGACGTGCTGCGCCAGTTCGGCGCGACCATCGAGAAGCGGGCGGACGGGCAGTACCTGGAGGCCCCGCAGCGCCTTCGCGGCTGCAAGATCCGGCTGCCGTACCCCTCGGTCGGCTCGACCGAGCAGGTGCTGCTCACGGCGGTGCTCGCCGAGGGCGTCACCGAGCTGTCGAACGCGGCCGTGGAGCCCGAGATCGAGGACCTGATCTGCGTCCTGCAGAAGATGGGCGCGATCATCTCCATGGACACCGACCGGACCATCCGGATCACCGGTGTCGACAAGCTCGACGGCTACACCCACCGGGCGCTCCCGGACCGCCTGGAGGCGGCCTCCTGGGCGTCGGCGGCGCTGGCCACCGGCGGCAACATCTACGTGCGCGGCGCGCAGCAGCGCTCGATGATGACCTTCCTCAACACGTACCGGAAGGTCGGCGGCGCCTTCGAGATCGACGACGACGGCATCCGCTTCTGGCACCCGGGCGGCTCGCTCAACGCGATCGCCCTGGAGACGGACGTGCACCCCGGCTTCCAGACCGACTGGCAGCAGCCGCTGGTGGTGGCCCTGACGCAGGCCTCCGGCCTCTCCATCGTCCACGAGACGGTGTACGAGTCGCGGCTCGGCTTCACCTCCGCGCTGAACCAGATGGGCGCGCACATCCAGCTGTACCGCGAGTGCCTGGGCGGCTCCGACTGCCGCTTCGGCCAGCGGAACTTCCTGCACTCGGCGGTCGTGTCCGGCCCGACCCGGCTGCAGGGCGCCGACCTGGTCATCCCCGACCTGCGCGGCGGCTTCTCGTACCTGATCGCGGCGCTCGCGGCCCAGGGCACCTCGCGGGTCCACGGCATCGAGCTGATCAACCGCGGCTACGAGAACTTCATGGAGAAGCTGATCGAGCTCGGCGCCAAGGTCGAGCTGCCGGGCAGCGCGCTGGTCTAGCGGCCCCGCGCTCCTCCGTACCGTACGGCTCCACGCACGCGCGTGGGGCCGTACGGCCGTTCGGGGGTCCTCCGGGGTCTGTACGGGCCGCACGGGGCTCCACGACGCCCCGGGCGGGCCCACGGGGCCGTACGGGGCGTTCTGGCGGGCGAACGAAAGGGCGGCCACCCCGTGACCGGGGTGGCCGCCCTTTCTGCGCCTCCAGGCCGCTTACTTGCCCTTGGCGGCTTCCTTGAGCTTCGAGCCCGCGGAGACCTTCACGCTGTAGCCGGCCGGGATGTTGATCGGGTCGCCGGTCTGCGGGTTACGAGCGGTGCGAGCGGCACGGTGGGTGCGCTCGAAGGTCAGGAAGCCGGGGATGGTGACCTTCTCGTCGCCCTTGGCGACGACCTCACCGACGGTCTCGGCGAGAGCGGCCAGCACGGCGTCGGCGTCCTTGCGGGTCACCTCGGCGCGGTCGGCCAGGGCGGCCACCAGCTCACTGCGGTTCATGTTGTTACTCCCGTGTTCTTCTTGCCTGTGAGGCGTGCCACGCGGCGGAAGCCGCGCGATTGGGTACAGCGAAGCCGATGCTGCCAGGGCCCTCGGACAGTCCCCGGACCCGGGTCACATGACAGACCCTCGCGCCCAAACACGCATCCTGCCCCCACCAGCGGCGGGAACGCCAATCCGGCACCCCCGCGGGTCACACGAAAAGCGCCGGAACCCCGCGGTGGTGACGTTCTGTCGACTCCCCGCGAACCGCGCGGAGTCGAAAAGCAACCCTAAAGGCGGGTTTACGCCACCGCGAATCGCGACGCGCCGTCAGAGCGCGGCCGGGGCCGCGCCGCCGCCCGCCGCCTTCGCCGCGGTGCGGACCGCTCCGGCGACCGCGCCCGCCACCTTGTCGTTGAAGACCGACGGGATGATGTAGTTCGGGTTGAGCTCGTCCTCGGTGACCACGTCGGCGAGGGCCGCGGCGGCCGCCAGCATCATGTCCGTGTTGACCGTGCGGGACTGGGCGTCGAGCAGGCCGCGGAAGACGCCCGGGAAGACCAGGACGTTGTTGATCTGGTTGGGGAAGTCGGAGCGGCCCGTGGCGACGACGGCGGCCGTCCGGCGCGCCTCGGCCGGGTCGACCTCCGGGTCGGGGTTCGCGAGCGCGAACACGATGGCGCCCTCCGCCATGGCGGCGACGTCCTCGGCGTCCAGCAGGTTCGGGGCGGAGACGCCGATGAAGACGTCCGCGCCGGCGACGGCCTGCTTGAGGGTGCCGGTGACGCCCTCGGGGTTGGTGTTGTCCGCGATCCAGCGCAGCGGCGAGTCGGCCGGGGCCTCGACCAGGTCCTCGCGGTCCGCGTGGACGACGCCCTTGATGTCGGCGACGACGGCGTGCTTGACGCCCGCGGCCAGGAGGAGCTTCAGGATGGCCGTACCGGCCGCGCCGGCGCCGGACATGACGACCCGTACGTCGCCGATGCCCTTGCCGACCACGCGCAGGGCGTTGGTGAGGGCGGCGAGGACGACGATGGCGGTGCCGTGCTGGTCGTCGTGGAAGACCGGGATGTCGAGGGCCTCGCGCAGCCGGGCCTCGATCTCGAAGCAGCGGGGCGCGGAGATGTCCTCCAGGTTGATGCCCGCGAAGCCGGGGGCGATGGCCTTGACGATCGCGACGATCTCGTCGGTGTCCTGGGTGTCCAGGCAGAGCGGCCAGGCGTCGATGCCGGCGAAGCGCTTGAAGAGGGCGGCCTTGCCCTCCATGACGGGCAGGGCGGCCTTGGGGCCGATGTTGCCGAGGCCGAGGACGGCGGAGCCGTCGGTGACGACCGCGACGGAGTTGCGCTTGATGGTGAGGCGGCGGGCGTCCTCGGGGTTCTCGGCGATCGCCATGCAGACCCGGGCGACGCCGGGGGTGTAGATCATGGAGAGGTCGTCGCGGTTGCGGATGGGGTGCTTGGACGCCATCTCGATCTTGCCGCCGAGGTGCATCAGGAAGGTGCGGTCGGAGACCTTGCCGAGGACGACGCCCTCGATGCCGCGCAGCTGCTCCACGATCAGGTCGGCGTGGGCCGTGGAGGTCGCGGCGATGGTGACGTCGATGCGGAGCTTCTCGTGGCCGGAGGCGGTCACGTCGAGGCCGGTGACGGAACCGCCGGACGACTCCACCGCCGTGGTGAGCTGGGAGACCGCGGTCCCGCTCGCGGGAACCTCCAGCCGGACCGTCATCGAGTACGAGACGCTGGGCGCCGTTGCCATGGCCGAGTTCCTCTGCTTTCCCTGAGCTTCGTTGCTACGCCGCCCCGGCTGGTTGCCCGGCGGCGCCCTCCGATGGTCGCACCTACCTGCGAGTAGCGGGTAATGCGGTCATTTTGTTTTCGGAAAGTAGTTTCCACCATACGAGAGAGGCTCGGGAAACAGAAGAGGCCCCCGCCACCTGGGGTGACGAGGGCCTCGACTTCGTACGTACGTCCAAAGGACGGCTTAGGTGGCACCGACCCGCCATGCTCGCCTCGCGGCAAGTGGTCCCTCTGAGGGACGAAGGTTGGGCCCGGGGGCTTGGATCGAGCCGGTGCCACACCCAGGCTAACAAACCACTCCCGCCGGTGATTCCAGCGCCACAGGTTGACCTGAAACCGGCTGTGGTTCCGGTGCCGCGGCGGGCGCCGGACGGGCCCGCCGCAGACTGGGGCTCAGTCCCGCAGCAGGTCCGGCACCCCCGCCGCGTCCGGCAGGTCGCCAGCCCCCGCGACCACCGTGAGCTGCTGCGTCGCCCGGGTCAGGGCCACGTAGAGCACCCGGAGCCCGGCCGGGGACTCGTCCGCGATCTCCGCGGGCGAGACGACCACCGTCGCGTCGTACTCCAGGCCCTTCGCCTCCAGGGAGCCGAGCGCGACCACCCGGTCGCCCAGCTCCGCGAGCCAGCGGGCGGCCTCCTCGCGCCGCCGCATGGCGACGACGACGCCGACCGTGCCCTCGACCTGTTCGAGCAGCCTTCGCGCCTCGAAACGTACGGTTTCGGCCAGATCCGCGTCCCCCGCGCCCTCCGGGACCGCGACGAACCGGGGCTCGACGCCGGTGGAGCGGACCGCGCGGGGCGACTCCTTGCCCGGCATGGCGAGGGCGAGGACCTTGGCGGCCAGCTCGGCGATCTCGGCCGGGTTGCGGTAGTTCACGGTCAGCTCGAAGCGGCGGCGCGGCCGGGAGCCGAGCGCCTCGTCCCGGGCCGCGGCCGCCTCGTCCGGGTCGGACCAGGAGGACTGCGCCGGGTCCCCGACGACCGTCCAGGTGGCGTGCCGGCCGCGCCGCCCGACCATCCGCCACTGCATGGGCGTGAGGTCCTGGGCCTCGTCGACGATCACGTGCGCGTACTCGGTGCGCTCCGCCGCGAGCCGCTCGGCCCGCTCGCGCTGGGTCTCCTCCCGTACCGGCATCAGCTCCTCCAGGCCCGTGAGCTGGTCCAGCGGGTCGTACTCCCGCCGCTTCCGGGGCCGGGCCGGGGCGCCGAGCAGGGTGTTCAGCTCGTCGAGGAGGGCCACGTCGTGGACGGAGAGCTCCGGGCGGCGCAGCGAGCGGGCGAGCCTGCGCACCTCGCCCGGGTTGAGGATCCGGCGGGCCCAGCGGCCCAGGCGCCGCTCGTCGGCCATCGCACCGAGGACCTGCCGGGGGGTGAGCTCGGGCCACCAGGCGTCGAGGAAGCCGAGGAAGGAGTCCTCGGTGGAGACGTCCTCGTCGAAGGAGGAGCGCAGCTCGGCGGCCAGCTCGGGGTCGCTGTGCCGACCGGACGCGCCGGACTTGGCGTAGAGCGCGTCGAGCAGCAGCCGGCGGGCGCGCGGGCGGAGCAGGTTGACGGGGGCGGTGCCGCCGAGGACGTGGTGGCGGATGCGCCGCAGCTCGTCGGCCTCCAGCTCCAGGCGGCGCCCGAAGGCGACGACGCGCAGCCGGGTGGGGGTGCCGGCGGGCGCCCGCTCCGCGTCCTCCCCCAGCTCGGGCTGGACCCTGGGCGCGGGGGTCTCCAGGGCGCCCCGGGCGGCCTTGCGGAGCACCGCGAGCATCCGGGAGGAGCCCTTGATCCGGGCCACGGCCGGGTCGTCGTAGGCGGTGGCCTCGGCGCCGTCGACCAGCGAGCCGACCGCGCGGATCGCGACCTGCCCCTCCTCGCCGAGGGAGGGCAGGACGCCCTCGGTGTACGAGACGAGGAGCGGGGTCGGGGAGACGATCAGGATGCCGCCCGCGTACCGCCGCCGGTCCTGGTAGAGCAGGTACGCGGCCCGGTGCAGGGCCACGGCCGTCTTGCCGGTGCCGGGGCCGCCCTCCACGTACGTCACGGAGGCGGCGGGCGCCCGGATGACGAGGTCCTGCTCGGCCTGGATGGAGGAGACGATGTCCCGCATGGTGTGGCCGCGGGCCTGGCCGAGGGCGGCCATCAGGGCGCCGTCGCCGATGACGGGCAGCTCGTGCCCGCCGAGCGTGGCCCGCAGCTCGGGGCGCATCAGGTCGTCCTCGACGCCGAGGACCCGGCGGCCCTTGGAGCGGATGACCCGGCGGCGCACGACCCGGCCGGGGTCGACGGGGGTGGACCGGTAGAAGGGCGCGGCGGCGGGCGCGCGCCAGTCGATGACGAGCGGCGCGTAGTCGGAGTCGAGGACGCCGATGCGGCCGATGTGGAGGGTCTCCCCGATGTCGGCGGTGTTGTCCGGGCGTACGGCGTCCTCGGCGGGCTCGACGGAGGTGTAGGCCCCGTCGGGGCCCTTCTTCCCGTCCTTGCCGTACAGCAGGTCGATCCTGCCGAAGAGGAAGTCCTCGAACTCGTTGTTGAGCCGGTTGAGGTGGATGCCGGCCCGGAAGACCTGGGCGTCGCGCTCGGCGAGGGCGCCGGGCGTGCCGACCTGCCCGCGCCGGGCGGCGTCGTTCATCAGGAACTCCGCCTCGTGGATCTTCTCCTCCAGCCGGCGGTAGACCTGGTCAAGATGTTCCTGCTCGACACCGATCTCACGGTCCCTGACCGTGTCCACGGCTTCCTGCGCGGCCACCTAAGGCCCCCTTCTCACGTGCACTGGGCAGCCGTCGAGCGTACGCCACCGGGAGCCGCCGTGTCAGGCGGGCGGGGGGTCGTCGTGCAGGAGCCGCTGGAAGAGGTGGTGGTCGCGCCACGCGCCGTCGATGTGGAGGAGCCGGGGAGCGGTCCCGATCCGGGTGAAGCCGCTCTTGGCGAGGACCCGCTGGGAGGCGTGGTTGTCGAGGAGGGTCCCGGCCTCGACGCGGTGCAGCCCGAGGTCGTCGCGGGCGGCCCGGCAGGCCTCCGCGACGAGCGCGGTGGCCAGGCCGCGCCCGGCGTGGTGCGGGTCGATCCAGTACCCGAGGGAGGCGCTGCGGAGGGGCCCGAGGACGATCCCGGAGAGCGTGGCGACGCCCGTGATCTCGTCCCCGTCGACGGCGAACCACCGCACCCCGCCGTCCGCGAGCCGTTCGGCCTGTCCCTCGACGGTGTAGTACCGCTCGGCCCGGTACGGCTCCCACGGCTTCATGTACTCCCGGTTCCGCACCACCGCCCTGGCGAGGGCGGGGGCGTCGGCGGGGACTGCGGGGCGGATGCGGGGGCCTTCGGCGGTCATGCGCGTACGGTAGCGGGCCGCCCGGCTCCGGAACCCCGTCCCCTACCCGTCGTACTTGTCGTCCGCCGACGGGTCAAGGGCCAGCCGGTAGCCCCGCTTCACCACCGTCTGGATCAGCTTCGGGGTGCCGAGGGCCGTGCGGAGGCGGGCCATCGCGGTCTCGACCGCGTGCTCGTCGCGGCCCGCGCCCGGGAGGGCGCGCAGGAGGTCGGCGCGGGAGACGACCCAGCCGGGGCGGCGGGCGAGGAGGCCGAGGAGGGCCATGCCGGCGGGCGGGACGGGGCGCAGGGCGCCGTCGACGAGGACGGCGTGGCCGCGCACCTCCACGCGGTGCCCGGCCACCGGCAGGACCCGGGCGCGGGCGGGCAGTTCGGTGCAGAGGACCTGGACGAGCGGCCCGAGCCGGAAGCGCTCCGGCTGGTACGTGTCGACGCCCTCCGCCTGGAGCGGCAGCGCGGTCACGGGCCCCACGCACACCGCGAGCACGTCGTGCCGCAGCGCCGCGACGAGTTCCGCCCGTACCCCCTTCTCCTCGGCCCGGGAGAGCAGCGAGGCGGCGGCCGGGGCGCTGGTGAAGGTCACCGCGTCCAGGCTCCGGGCGAGGACCGCGTCGAGGAGCCGGTCGAGCGGGCCGGTGTCCTCCGGCGGCATCCAGCGGTAGACGGGGACGACGACGACCTCGGCGCCGCCCTCGGTCAGCGCCTCCACGAAGCCGGGCAGCGGCTCCCCGTGCAGCTGGAGCGCGATCCGGCGGCCGGTCACGCCCTCGGCGAGGAGCCGGTCGAGGACCTCGGCCATGGACTCCGAGGACGGCGACCAGGACTCGGTGAGTCCGGCGGCCCGTACGGCTCCCTTGACCTTCGGTCCCCGGGCGAGGAGTTCGACGTCCCGCAGGACGGCGAGGAGCTCCTCGCCGCATCCCCAGCCGTCGGCGGCCTCGACCCAGCCCCGGAAGCCGATCGCCGTGGTGGCGACGACGACGTCCGGGGCGTGGCCGATGAGTTCCTTGGTGGCGGCGAGGAGTTCGGTGTCGTCGGCGAGCGGCACGATCCGCAGGGCGGGTCCGTGGACGACGGCGGCGCCGCGCCGGCGCAGCAGGGCGATGAGTTCGTCCGCGCGCCGCGCCGCGGTGACGCCGACGGTGAAGCCGGCGAGGGGGCCGTGTTCTTGCTCGTCCATGGACGCAGAGCCTGACGGGGACGCGTGACGGACGCGGTTCGCCCGTATTTCCTGGTCGTTACGGTCCGTGCCGGGCACCGGGGATCACACCTTCGCGTAACCGGGCCGGGGCTCCGGCTCCGTGACGGCCTCGGCGGTCTCGGGCACGGCCGCCGGCCGCCGAAGGTATACCGCCCGGGTGACGGCCATGCAGAGGGCGTAGAAGACGAGGAAGGCGACGAAGGCGGCGGTGCCGGTGCCGGAGGTCTGGAAGGACTGGCGGAAGGCGAGGTTGATGCCGAGCCCGCCGAGCGCGCCGACCGCTCCGATGAGGCCCATGGCGGCGCCGGAGAGGCGCCGGCCGTATGCCTCGGCCTCCTCGTCGGCGAGCCCCTTCCGGTGTCCCTGGGCGAGGAAGATCGCCGGAATCATCTTGTACGTGGAGCCGTTGCCGAGGCCGCTGAGGACGAAGAGGCCGATGAAGCCGGCGAGGAAGACGGCGAGGGACTCGATCACGGAGGCGTAGATCACCACGGAGGTCGCGGCGGCCATCGCGGCGAAGGTCCACAGGGTGATGCGGGCGCCGCCGTGCCGGTCGGCGAGGGAGCCGCCGACGGGCCGGACGAGCGAGCCGAGCAGGGGGCCGATGAAGGTGAGCGAGGCGGCCTGGAGGGGGGTGCGGCCGAACTGGGTCTGGAGCACCAGGCCGAAGGCGAAGCTGTAGCCGATGAAGGAGCCGAAGGTGCCGACGTAGAGGAAGGCCATGATCCAGGTGTGCCGGGCCCGCACGGCCTCCTTCGCGGCCCCGGTGTCGTTCCTGACGGGGGCGAGGTTGTCCATGAAGAGCGCGGAGCACGTGGCGGCGACCACGATCAGGGGCAGGTAGACGCCGAGCACGATCCGGGGGTGCACCGCGCCCGCGGTCCCGATGACGAGGAGGCCGACGAGCTGCACGACGGGGACGCCGATGTTGCCGCCGCCCGCGTTGAGCCCGAGCGCCCAGCCCTTCTTCCGCAGCGGGAAGAAGGCGTTGATGTTGGTCATGGAGGAGGCGAAGTTGCCGCCGCCGACGCCGGTGAGGGCCGCCACCAGGACGAAGGTGGTGTACGACGTCCCGGGCTCCATGACCGCGAAGGCGAGGCCGGTCGGCAGCAGGAGCAGCAGGGCGCTGAAGACGGTCCAGTTCCGGCCGCCGAAGCGGGCGACGGCGAAGGTGTACGGGATCCGGATCAGCGCGCCGACGAAGGTGGCGGTCGCGATCAGGAAGAACTTGCCGGCGGGGTCGACGCCGTACTGCGGTCCCATGAAGAGGACCATGACCGACCACAGGCTCCAGATCGAGAAGCCGATGTGCTCGGAGAGGACGGAGAAGACCAGGTTCCGCCGTGCGATCCGCTCCCCCTCCTCACGCCAGAAGGTCTCGTCCTCCGGTTCCCACCGTTCGATCCACCGGCCGCCCATGTCGCACCTCCGCGGGGTCGGGCCCGGGGCGTCCACTGCCCCGGTCCACCTGCCAACGACGCTAGGGAGGCCGCGTTTCAGGCCGGTGCCGCGAGGTGACGGCGGCGGAACCTTGCTCTCACCCGGGGGGCGGGGTTGCTGTGAGCGGGGCCGCCGTGCGCGGGGGACGGGGGAGCCCGGTGCCGGGCAGGCCCGGTTCGCCCTCCGGCAGCCAGGAGTCCGGCGGGCGGACGAGCCAGCCCTCCCGGGCGCCGATCTCGGCGGCGGCGGTCCGCAGGGCGTCCAGGCCGGGGTGGCGGAGCCCCTTGCGCCACACCAGGCTGACGGGCGACAGGGGGACGGGGGCGACCAGCGGCCGCAGGACGCAGCCGGGCATGGGCGGGAACTCGACGACGGCGAGCACCGGGTGGCGGTGCTTGGCCATGATCCGGCGGAACTCCTCCTTGCCGACCGCGAGCGGGGCGGGCGGGGAGAGCTCGATGCCGCGCCCGGCGAAGAGCCGGACGGCGAGGTCGGTCCACTCGGGGGTGCGCTCGTTCCCGGCCCCGGCGTAGATCCGCTCCCCGGCGAGGGAGGCGAGCGGGACCTCGGGGAGCGCGGCGAGGGGATGGTCGTCGGGCAGGATCACGGCCATCGGCTCGTACCGCACGAACTGCGCGTCGAGTCCGGCCCGCAGATCGGCCGCGAGGCCGCCGTAGCGGCCGAAGGAGACGTCGAGCCGGCCGGCCAGGACGGCCCGCGCGGCGCCGGTGAGGCCGCTCTCGTACCGGGCCATCAGTTCGAGGTCGGGGGCGAGCTCGCGGGCCCGGCGCAGGACGCACTCATGGGCGAGGTCGGGGCTGTTGAGGTCGACGAGCAGGGGCCGGGGCGCGGCCCGGAAGGCCTCGCGCAGCTCGTCGTGGGCGGCGAGCACCCGGCGCGCGTACGGCAGGAGCCGTTCGCCGTCGGGGGTGAGGGAGACCTGCCGGGTGGTCCGGACGAACAGCTCGGCGCCCAGCTCGCGCTCCAGGCGCCGGACGTCCCGGCTGAGGGCCTGCTGGGCGACGTAGAGGCGGGCGGCGGCGCGGGTGAAGTGCAGCTCCTCGGCGACGGCGGTGAAGGCGCGCAGGAGACGGGGGTCGGTGTCGTACGGAGAGGCCACCGCCGCATTCAACAACACGGGTGCGTGAATGGCCATCGATCAGGTGTTGGACCGGGCGGGTGCGGGCGCCCGAACCTTGATCCATGCCGCAACCGGACCTCACCCTGACCCCGGCGGGCCCGGCCTTCGCGCCGCGCTACGACGCCCCTTCCCCCATCTCCTCTTGTGAGAGGAAAGACCGCCGCGCCGGGCGGACCCGCAACCCCTACCGCCTTCTCTTCGCCCGCCCCGGCACCCTCGCCTTCACCGCCGGGGGCCTGATCGGCCGGCTGCCCGCGGGCATGTTCGGCGTCAGCGCCGTGATCATGATCGCGGCGGCGTACGACTCGTACGCCCTGGCCGGCGCGGTCACCGCCACCGGTCTCGCCGTCGGCTCCGTCGTCGCCCCCCTGACCGCCCGGCTCGTCGACCGGTACGGGCAGGCCAGGATCGCGGTCCCGGCCGCCGCGTACGCCCTCCTCGGCCAGCTGGTCCTGGCGCTGTGCGTGCACGGACGGGCCCCGGCCTGGACGCTCTTCGCGGCGGTCGCCCTCACCTCCACGTTCCCGAACACCGGCGGGATGTCCCGGGCCCGCTGGGCGCACCTCCTGCGGGACGACCCGGACGCGCTGCACACCGCGAACTCCTTCGAGCAGGCCGTCGACGAGCTCTGCTTCATGGTGGGCCCGGTGCTCGCCGCCCTCCTCTGCTCGGCGCTCTTCCCGGAGGCGGGCACGCTCGCGGCCGGCGCGTTCCTCCTCGGCGGGACGCTCCTCTTCACGGCCCAGCGCTCCACCGAGCCGCCGGTCGCCCCGCGCGTCCCGGCGGGCTCCCCGCTGCGGGCCCCCGGCATGGTGCCGCTGCTCGCGGTCTTCCTGGCCACCGGGGCGGTCTTCGGCTCCATGGAGGTGGTGACCCTGGCGTACGTGGACGGGCCCGTCGCCGGACCGGTCCTCGCCCTCCAGGCGGCGGGCTCCTGCGCCGCCGGCCTGCTCTACGGCCGGATCCGCCGCACCGCCCGGCTGCGCACCTGCCTGGCCGCGATGACGGCCCTGATGGCGCTGCCGCTGCTCGCCGCCTCGACCGGCTCCCTGCTCGCCTTGGCCGCCGGCCTGCTGGTGGCGGGCATGGCGACGGCGCCGACGATGGTGACGGGGATGGGCCTGGTCCAGCGCCTCACGCCCGCCGACCGGCTCAACGAGGGCATGACCCTGGCCGTGACCGCGCTCCTGGCGGGCATCGCGACCGGTTCGGCCACCGGCGGCTGGGCCGCCGACCACGCCCCGTTCGCCGCGTTCGGCTTCCTGGTCCCGCTCGCTGCGGCGGCCACGGCGCTGGCCCTCTGTGCGGTCGCGGGCATGACGAAGGCCCGGCGGTCGTGGTGACCACCGGGCCTTCGCCCACATGGGATGAGTGGAGATGGCGGGAATCGAACCCGCGTCCAACGGTACGGAAACAGAGCTTCTCCGTGTGCAGTCCGCTACGCGTTTCTCAGCCCCGGAGATCACGCGGACAAGTCTCCGACGGGCTCAGTCACTGTTTGATTTCCCTCCAACCCCCGTGACCGGGGCTAGAGGTTTAGATCCCTTGATGACGCCAGGATCCGGGTCGGGACCATCCCCGGGCTGACGCTCCTCACAGAGGCTTCTGTTCGTTACCTAAAATTAGGCAGCGAGGGCGAAGCGGGAGTTATCGCTCTTGGTGTTGGCGATTATTGGTTGCGACATATGGTTTACGAGATCATTGCCGCTTCCTCGACACGCTTCCTCTGCATCGGTATCCGCTGTCGAAACCGATCATCCCCATGTTGATTTTTCAAAGGTCGCACCCGCCGTGGGGTGCGTGGCCCATCGTACGTGACCAACGGCGGCCGTCGCCAGCGTATTCCCGGCGGCCGGTCCCCCGGCTAGAGCGACTGGCCCGCGCGCTGGCGCCGCTTGGCCGCCGCGATGGCCCGGTTCGTCTCGCGCGTGTCCTGCTTCTCGCGCAGGGTCTGGCGCTTGTCGTACTCCTTCTTGCCCTTGGCGAGGGCGATCTCGACCTTGACCCGGCCGTTGAGGAAGTACAGGGCGAGGGGCACGATCGTGTGACCCGTCTCCTGCGACTTCGCCTCCAGCTTGTCGATCTCCTCCCGGTGCAGGAGCAGCTTGCGCTTCCGCTTGGCCGAGTGGTTGGTCCAGCTGCCCTGCATGTACTCCGGGACGTGGATGTTGTGCAGCCACGCCTCGTGGTTGTCGATCTGGACGAAGCCGTCGACCAGCGAGGCCCGTCCCATCCGCAGCGACTTGACCTCGGTGCCCATGAGCACCACACCGCACTCGTAGGTGTCGATGATGAGGTAGTCGTGCCGCGCCTTCTTGTTCTGCGCGATCAGCTTGCGCTCCGGCGCCTTGTCCTGGTTCTTCTTGGCAGGCTTGCCCTGCACGTTCACGAGTCCCTTTGCCATAGTGCGGTCATTTTCGCACTACGAGCCCCCTCCGAGGCCACTCAATACCGTCCTCGCCCGCTCCTCGGCCCGCTCCCCCGCCGCCAGGTCCGGGGTGATGCCGCTCCCGTCGACGGCGTGCCCGGCCGGGGTCCGGTAGTGGCCGACGGTCAGCTCGGCGACCGAGCCGTCGGGCAGGGTGCTCGGCATCTGGACCGAGCCCTTGCCGAAGGTCCGGGAGCCGACCGTGACGGCCCGCCCCCGGTCCTGGAGGGCGCCGGTGAGCAGCTCGGCCGCGCTCATCGTGCCCCCGTCGACCAGCGCCACCAGGGGCCGCTCGGTGTCGCCGCCGCCCTCCGCGTACACGGCCCGCTCCTCGCCCTCCACGTCGTACGTGGCGACGAGCCCGCCGTCCAGGAAGGCGGAGGCGGCCACGGCGGCCTCCTCGACCAGGCCGCCCGCGTTGCCCCGCAGGTCCAGGAGGACGCCCGCGCCGGCCGGGGCGTCCCGCACCGCGTCCCGCACGCGCGTGCCCGCGCCCTTGGTGAAGGCCTCGACCCGGATCAGTACGGCCCCGTCGTCGAGGCGGCGGACGGTCACCGGGTCCGTCGCGAGCCGGGCCCGGCGCAGGGTCTGCGTCCAGGCGGCGCGCCCGCGCTCGACCCGCAGGGCGACGGACGAGCCCGGCACCCCGTCGCCGCGCAGCAGGGCGACGACCTCGGAGACGGAGAGCCCGTCGACCGGGCGGCCGTCGACGGAGACGAGCCGGTCGCCGGTGCGGAGCCCGGCCCCGGCGGCGGGGCCGCCGGACCGGACCCGGGTGATCCGGACGCGGTCGCCGTCGGCCCGGCCCGCGGAGAGCCCGACGCCCGTGTAGGCGCCGTCGAGGGACTGCTCGAACTCCGCGTACTCCCGCTTGTCGTACACCGCGCCCCAGCGGTCGCCGCTGCGGCTGACGAACTCCTCGGCGGCCTCCTTGCCCGACTTCCCGTCGGCCATGGCCGCGGCGGCGGCGCGGCGGAGCGCGGCGCTGTCGACGGGCGCCCGGTCCCCGGACCACCGTCCCTCGTCCGGGGTCCCCCCGGCCCGCTCGGCCGCCGGTTCCTGCCGGGGCAGCGAGCCCGTGGCGGCGGCGGTGGCGAGGACGCCGGTGAAGACCAACGTCAGAACGGCCCCACGGAGCACTCCGCGGGGCCGGATACAGAGAAGGTCGGTGCCGGCCGGCATGTCGCCCACTCTAGGACAAGGCGATGGCGCCGCACGGGCTTTGGCCGTACGACGCCATGCGCGGAGAGGGGTGTCTTCTCACACCTTCAGGTACTTGCGCAGCGCGATGAGAGCCGCCACGGCGGGCATCAGGAGCCCGATGGCGATCACCAGCGGCAGCTTGGCGAAGACCGCGTCCCAGCCGATGAACTGGATGAGCTGGACCTTGTCGGCGAGGGCGATGCCGTGGTCGATCAGGAAGTACCGGCCGAGCAGCAGCAGCACGCAGGCGACGCCGCCGCCGAGGAGTCCGGCGAAGGCGGCCTCCATGATGAACGGCATCTGGATGTAGAAGCTGGACGCGCCGACGAGCCGCATGATCCCCGTCTCGCGGCGGCGGCTGAAGGCCGAGACGCGCACGGTGTTGACGATCAGCATCAGCGCGATGACCAGCATCAGGCCCATGACGCAGAGCGCGGCGATGTTCATGCCGTTCATCAGGTCGAAGAGGTTCTGCAGGATGTTCCGCTGGTCCTGGACCGACTCGACGCCGTCCCGGCCGGCGAAGGCCGTGGCCACCACCTGGTACTTCTCCGGGTCCTTGAGCTTGACCCGGAACGACGACGGCATCTGGTCCGGCGTCACCACGGAGGCGAGGGCGGTCTCGCCGTACTGCTCCTTGTAGTGCTTGTAGGCCTCGTCGGACGTCTCGTAGTGGACGGACTCGACGATGTCCATCTTCTTCAGGTCGGCCTCGATCCGCTCCTTCTGCTGGCCGGTGACCGCGCCCTTGGGGCACTTGCCCGCGGTGGCCGCGTCGGCCTTGTTGCAGAGGTAG
This sequence comes from Streptomyces sp. NPDC093071, assembly GCF_044754545.1. Lineage (NCBI taxonomy): Bacteria > Bacillati > Actinomycetota > Actinomycetes > Kitasatosporales > Streptomycetaceae > Streptomyces > Streptomyces sp. NPDC093071. The sequence continues at coordinate 1,197,021 of NZ_JBIVPH010000003.1, forward strand.
ATGGAGACGTTGACCTTGTCGTACCAGTAGTCCTTCATCGTGCTGACCTGCTCGCGCATGAGCAGGGCGCCGCCGAACAGGGCGAGCGAGAGGGCCACGGAGACGATGACGGCGAAGGTCATCGTGAGATTGCGCCGGAGGCCGACGCCGATCTCGGAGAGCACGAACTGAGCGCGCATGGGTCTGCTTTCTCCTACTCGCTACAGGCTCAGTGCTGGTATCCGTAGACGCCGCGCGCCTGGTCGCGGACGAGGCGACCCTTTTCCAGCTCGATGACGCGCTTGCGCATCTGGTCGACGATGTTCTGGTCGTGGGTCGCCATGACGACGGTGGTTCCCGTCCTGTTGATGCGGTCGAGCAGCTTCATGATGCCGACGGAGGTCTGCGGGTCGAGGTTGCCGGTGGGCTCGTCGGCGATCAGCAGCATCGGCCGGTTCACGAAGGCGCGGGCGATGGCGACGCGCTGCTGCTCACCGCCGGAGAGCTCGCCCGGCATCCGGTCCTCCTTGCCGCCGAGGCCGACCAGGTCGAGCACCTGGGGGACGGCCTTGCGGATCTCGCCGCGCGGCTTGCCGATGACCTCCTGGGCGAAGGCCACGTTCTGGGCGACGGTCTTGTTGGGCAGCAGGCGGAAGTCCTGGAAGACGGTCCCGAGCTGGCGCCGCATGTGCGGCACCTTCCAGTTGGACAGCCGGGCCAGGTCCTTGCCGAGGACGTGCACCTGGCCCTGGCTGGCGCGCTCCTCACGCAGGAGCAGCCGCAGGAAGGTCGACTTTCCGGAGCCGGAGGAACCGACGAGGAAGACGAACTCCCCCTTCTCGATCTCCAGGGATACATCCCGGAGCGCGGGGCGGTTCTGCTTCGGATAGGACTTGGAGACGTTGTCGAATCGGATCACGGATGCACCACGGTCGGCCGGGAGTAGGTGTGCGTGACCTTACGCGACCGGGGACGGCCCCCGCAGTCGCGGTCCTGGCTTGTGCGGTATATCCTTTTCGCCCTTCCGGGCGGAGGGCGACGGGCCTGCGGGGCGCGCCGAAACGGCGCGGAGCTGGCACAGTGGTAGGGGAACGCCCGGACCCCTCCGGTCGTTGCCCTGGTGGGTACCCCAGTGCGGGAGGAGGAGAGCGCATGACCTACGACCGACTGGTGTGCGCCAACTGCGCGGCCCCGGTCGCCGAGGGCCGCTGCCCCGTCTGCCGCGCGAACCGGGAGCGACTGACCCCGCAGGGTCTTTCCCCCGCCATGCTGCTGACGGTGGCGATCGCCCTGCTTGCGGCGATCGCGCTGCTCGCGGCGGTCCGTACGGCCTAGGGGCCGCCCGGACGGCCCCTACAGGCCCATACGAGCCGGATGAACGACCGAAGGGCCGGGGAGAGGTCTCCCCGGCCCTTCGTCACGCACGGAACCGTCAGGCGGCGGTACGGCCGCCGGCGACGAGGCGCGGCAGCATACGGAAGCCGATGCCGCCGGCGATCATGGTCGCGGCGCCGATGATCAGGAACGAGGTCTCGGCCGCACCGGTCTCGGCGAGCTCCTCCTTGGCCTGACCCTGCTGCACGGGCTGCGAGCCCACGTTCTGGGTGTCGGGGTTGTTGTTGGAGGCGTCGACGCACTCGGCGCCGTCGACGTCGACGGTGCAGGAACCGGCACCGCCGCCGGTGGCGTTGCCGCCTCCGGTGGAGGAGGCGGTGTTGCCGCCCGAGCCGCCGGTGTCACCGGAACCGCCGTTGTCGCCGTTTCCGTTGCCGCCGTTTCCGGCGTTGCCGCCGTTCCCACCATTTCCGGCGTTGCCGCCGTTCCCGTTGCCGCCGTTGCCGTTACCGCCGGCGGCGTCGTTCCCGCCCGCAGCGTCATTGCCACCGGCCGCGTCGTTACCACCGGCCGCGTCATTGCCACCAGCGGCGTCATTGCCGCCCGCAGCGTCGTTACCACCGGCCGCGTCGTTCCCGCCCGCAGCGTCATTGCCACCGGCCGCGTCGTTACCACCCGCAGCGTCATTGCCACCGGCCGCGTCGTTACCACCCGCAGCGTCATTGCCACCGGCCGCGTCGTTACCACCCGCAGCGTCATTGCCACCAGCGGCGTCATTGCCGCCCGCAGCGTCGTTACCACCGGCCGCGTCGTTACCACCCGCAGCGTCATTGCCACCGGCCGCGTCGTTACCACCGGCCGCGTCGTTACCACCGGCCGCGTCGTTACCACCCGCAGCGTCATTACCACCGGCCGCGTCGTTGCCGCCGGCGGTGTCGGTGCCACCGCTCTCGGCGCCCTCGATGCTGCCGACGATCGTGTTGCCGTCGGTGTCGCCCTCGCTCTGGAGGGTGATCTCCTCGGACTGGCTCGCGTCCGAACCGAAGCTGTCGACGGCCTGTGCGGCGCCGGCCGCCGTCAGGGACGCACCGGCGATGATCACGGCACTGGCCGCGACCCGCACCAGGCGGACCCGCGTCTTGTTGGTCATCTGGCTGCTACCCCCAGTAGCTCATCTCGTCATGGGGCAGCGCTCGGGGCCTGCGCGGCAGGGGCGGCGTCACGACTGGACCGGCCCCCGTTCACACGCGCCCCAGAAATGCGCATGCCAGTACGTCACCCTTCCGAGTTTCCGAAGAGGCGTCAAGGTCGTTGCGCGTGCGATGCCCGAAAGATCACTTGCTGACCGACATGCGACGATGCAACTGTGACGTAAACCCTGAACTACGGGCCCCGCCGCGTCAGTTCCCTTGTCGACAAAGCGTCCTGACGGGCCGTCGTCCGCTTGCTCCAGCGAATACGGGCCCCGCACCGTGTCGGTGCGGGGCCCGTGGGGAGGAGCGCGCGGAGGCTACTTGTCCTGCTGCTTGCGCCAGCGGATGCCCGCCTCCAGGAAGCCGTCGATCTCGCCGTCCAGGACGGACTGCGGGTTGCCGACCTCGAACTCCGTACGGAGGTCCTTGACCATCTGGTACGGGTGGAGGACGTACGAGCGCATCTGGTTGCCCCAGGAGCTGCCGCTGTCCTTCAGCGCGTCCATCTTGGCGCGCTCCTCCTGGCGCTGGCGCTCCAGGAGCTTGGCCTGGAGGACGTTCATGGCGCTCGCCTTGTTCTGGATCTGGGAGCGCTCGTTCTGGCAGGAGACCACGATGCCGGTCGGGAGGTGCGTGATGCGCACGGCCGAGTCGGTCGTGTTGACGCCCTGGCCGCCGGGGCCCGAGGCGCGGTAGACGTCGACGCGCAGGTCCGACTCGTCGATCTCGACGTGGTCGGAGGACTCGACGACCGGCAGGACCTCGACGCCCGCGAAGGAGGTCTGGCGGCGCCCCTGGTTGTCGAAGGGCGAGATGCGCACGAGGCGGTGGGTGCCCTGCTCGACGGAGAGCGTGCCGTAGGCGTACGGGGCCTTCACCACGAAGGTGGTCGACTTGATGCCGGCCTCCTCCGCGTACGAGGTCTCGTAGATCTCGGTGGAGTAGCCGTGGCGCTCCGCCCAGCGCAGGTACATGCGCTGGAGCCGCTCGGCGAAGTCGGAGGCGTCGACGCCGCCGGCCTCGGCCCGGATGTTGACCAGGGCCTCGCGCTCGTCGTACTCGCCGGAGAGGAGGGTGCGGACCTCCATCTCGTCGAGGGCCTTGCGGACGGAGGTCAGCTCCGCCTCGGCCTCGGCGAGGGTGTCCGGGTCGTCCATCTCCTCGGCGAGCTCGAAGAGCACCCCGAGGTCGTCGATCCGCCCGCGCAGCGTCTCGGCCTTGCGGACCTCGGCCTGGAGGTGCGAAAGCTTGCTCGTGATCTTCTGCGCCGCCTCCGGGTCGTCCCACAGGGACGGGGCCGCGGCCTGCTCTTCGAGCACGGCGATGTCGGCCCTCAGCTTCTCGAGGTCCAGGACGGCCTCGATCGACCCCATGGTCGAGGAGAGGGACTTCAGCTCTTCGGATACGTCGACGACTGCCACGCGTCCAGCGTAACGGCTCCGGGCGGGGAGCCGAACCTGCGGCCGCCGGGGGGTGTCCCGGCGGTCCGCGGGGGCCCTACGGCAGGGGCGAGGACTGCTTCGAGTCCTGCGGCGGGGCCTCCCCGTCGCCGGAGGCCGCGTAGTAGCCGCCGGCGCCCAGGGCTCCCGCGAGCACGACCGCCGCGACGGCGAAGGCGATCCGGCGCTTGCGGACCGCGCCCGCCTTGTGCCGGGCCGAGCCGGGGCGGCGGGCGCCCGCCGGGCGGGGGGCGCGGGCCGTGCCGAGGGGGCCGCCGGAGAGCTCGTCGGGGGCCGGGACCCGCATGGAGGTGTGGGTGTCGCGGTGGGAGTCGGCGGAGGCTCCGGGGACCAGCGGGACGGCGGCCCGGCGCGGGCCGGGCTCGGCGGCGCCCGTCGCGGTGGAGTGGGCGTCGTCCTCGTACGGCTCCGGGGCCGGCTCCGCGTCGGGCTCGTCCACGTCGAGCGGCGGGATGCCCTTGAGCAGCGGCAGGACGTCCCTGAGGCGGGCGGCCAGCTCGGAGGCGCGCAGCCGGGAGGCCGGGGCCTTGGCGAGGCACTGGACGAGCAGCTGCCACAGCTCCTCGGGGATGCCGGGCAGCGGGACGACGGTCTCGGTGACGTGGCGGCGCAGCACCGCGCCGGGGTGGCCGCCGCCGAACGGGGTGAAGCCGGCGAGCAGCTCGTACAGGACGGTCGCGAGGGCGTAGATGTCGACGGCGGCGCGCGGCGGGAGGCCCTCGACGATCTCGGGGGCGAGGTAGTCGGGGGTGCCGATGATCCGGGTGGCCTTGGTGCGGCCGGGGGTGTCGATGAGCTTGGCGACGCCGAAGTCGGTGAGCAGGGCGGGGTGGGCGCCGCCGGGGCCGAGCGGGCCCTCCATGTCGAGCAGGATGTTCTCGGGCTTGACGTCCCGGTGGACGACCCCGGCGGCGTGCGCGGCGGCCAGGGCGTCGGCGACGTCGGCGACGATCGCGACGGCGGCCTCGGGGGCGAGCCGGCGCTCGCGGTCGAGGCGGGTGCGCAGGTCGGTGCCGCGCACGAGGTCCATGACGAGGGCGAGGTCGTTGCCGTCGACGACGAGGTCGCGGACCTTGACCACGCGCGGATGGTCGAGTCCGAGCAGGGCGGTCCGCTCCCGGACGAAGCGGCCGACGAGCTCCTGGTCGGAGGCCAGGTCCTCGCGCAGCAGTTTGACGGCGACGGGCCCCTCGGGGCCCTCGCCGAGCCACACCGTTCCGGCGCTGCCCCGCCCGAGGATCTGGTGGGCGGTGTAGCGGCTGCCGATGTTCCGTGCCAAGACTGCTCCCTCAGCGGCTGCGGTTCACGCCAAACGTACGCGTCCGTGGGCGCCGCTCGTCACTTCCGGGAGGAAAACACCCCCTGGAAGTCGACAAATCAACAGTATTACTGTCCCGTACCGCCGGTAGCACCCGTGTTTCCGGTGCCGGTGCTCGCGCTGTCGAATAGGTCGGACACCCAGGTGGTGAAGGACGAGACGCCGTCGCCGATCGCCTCCCAGTAGCCCTTGCCCTCGGCGACCCAGCTCTGGAGCGGGGTCAGCTCCCAGACGAGCCAGCCGGCGACCACGAACAGGATGATCATGACCAGGCAGCCCTTGAGGCAGCCGAGGCCGGGGATCCGGATCGGGTTGGCGCTGCGCCGGCGCGGCTCGCGCGGCGGGCGCGGCTCGCGGGGCGCCGGGGCCTGGGGCGGCGGCTGCGGGGGCGCGTACTGCTGCTGGGGCGGGGCGTACTGCTGCTGCGGGGCGGGCGGCGGCGGGGGCGCGTACTGCTGGGGCTGGTGCTGCGGCTGGTACCGCTGGGGCGCGGGCCGCTGCGGAGCCGGGCGCTGCTGCTGGTACGACGGGGGCTGCTGCCGCTGCTGGTTCTGCGGCGGGTGCGGGGGCTGCTGCGGCTGGCGCTGCGGGCGGCGGCGCAGGGGGTCCTGGCTCGGGTCCAGGTACTGCACCTGCGTCTGCTCGTTGCGGTCGCGGGCGGCGCGCAGCTGGTTCTGCCAGGGGTGCGGCTCCTCGCCCTGGCCGCCCTGTCCGGCCTGACCGCCCTGTCCGGCCTGCGGCGGGCCCGGGGGCACGGGGGGCATGACGGTCGTTGGGTCGGCGCCGCCGCCCGGGCCGCCGGTCGGCATGACGCTGGTCGCGCCGGCGGGGTCGTAGCGCGGGGGCGCCCCGGCCCCGGCGGGCAGCACCTGGGTGGGGTCGGCGGAGCCGGGGGCGCCGTGGGACAGCACCTGGGTCGGGTCGGCGGCCCCGGGCGTCCCGGGGACCGGCGCGGGCGCCGGGTCGGGGGCGAGGAGCGCCCCGACGCCGTCCGCCGCCTCGATCTGGGCGGGCGTGGCGTGCACGCCGATGCCGGCGGCGACCGCGCGCAGGCCGCGGGCGAGGTTCACGGCGCTCGGGCGCCGGTCGGGGTCCTTGCTGAGGCAGCGCTCTATGACCGTCCACAGCGGGCCGGGGACGGTCGAGGGGCGGCGCGGCTCCTCGCTGAGGTGGCGGTGCAGGACCTCCAGGGCGGTGCCGCCCGCGAACGGCGGGCGGCCGGTGACCAGCTCGTAGAGGAGGATGCCCGCGCCGTAGATGTCGACGGCGGAGGTCTGCGGGCGGCCCTCGGCGGACTCGGGCGCCACGTACGCGGGCGTGCCGACGAACTCGTGGGTGCGGGTCAGGCCCGGGGAGTCGGCGAGGCGCGCGATGCCGAAGTCGGTGAGCATCGGGTGCATCTCGCCGTTGTGCTCGGCGAGCAGGACGTTGGCCGGCTTCAGGTCGCGGTGGACGACGCCGTCGGCGTGGCTGGCGGCGAGCGCGTCGGCGATCTGGGCGGTGAGGAGCGCGGCGGCGACCGGGGTGAGCGGTCCGCTCTCCCGGATGTACCGGTGCAGGTCGGGGCCCTCGACGAGGTCCATGACGAGGGCGAGGACGTCGCCCTCGACGACCAGGTCGCGGGTGCGCACGATGTTCGGGTGGGTGAGCCGGAGGAGCACGGACCGCTCGCGCAGGAAGCGCATCACGATGTCCGCGTCGTTGGCCAGCTCCTCCTTGAGGACCTTGATCGCGACGGTCTCGCCGGGCTGGCCGGGCACGGCCGCCTCGGCGCCCGCCGTCTCCCGCTGGCGGGCTCGCCAGACGGTGCCCGTGGCGCCGCGGCCGAGCGGCTCCTCGAGCAGGTACTTGCTGCCGATAGGCCGCACGTCACGCGCTCCCTGCTGATCGTGGTCCTGGGGTGGTTCCTGTGCTGTCCCCGCGGTCCCTGTCCTCTGTTGTGACCCGTCCGGGTGTCCGACCCACTTTAGTGCCGCCGAACGGGTCCCAGGCCGGTCGTCCACAGGGCGTTTCCGGAGGACGCCCTGACCGAAGATGTCCGGAACGTACCCCGGTCCTGTCCGGAAGGAGACGCTTCTCCGAGCGGGTCGGTTGCCGGGCATGTTCCGAAGGCATGTCCAACCAGGCACTTTTGCGCCCACAGCCGACCATTCAAGATCACTTACGGCCGACCGGCGGGCGCGCTGTCGGTGGCAGGTGCGAGGATGCCTCCAGCACGTCGCACCGATGGGGTCGGGAGCCCCGCGCCGTGCCGACCTGTACCGGACGACGCGTCCGTGCCGGGTGGGGGGAGACACGGGCGGTTCCCCTGCCGGGCACGTCGCGCAGAAGGGACCGCTGACGGCGATGCAGATCCGGCTGACCGTCCTCGCGCCGCACGCCGGCCACGGCGCCGGGCGCGCCTGCGACGTGCTCGTCACCGCACCGGCCGGGACGGCGCTCTCCGCCGTGGCCTCCCAGCTGGCCGCCGCCGTCACGGGCCCCGAGACCTCCGCCTCGGGCACGACCGTGCTCTACGCGGGCGCGGAGCGGCTGGACGGCCGGCGCTGCGTGCTCGGCGAGCCCCCGCTGGTCGACGGCGCCGTCCTCTCGCTCCAGGTCCCCGGACCGGACGACCGGGTCGGGGAGGGTGCGGCCGCCCGGCTGCACGTGGTGGCGGGTCCGGACGCGGGCGGGGTGCACCTGCTGCACGGCGGAGCGATCAGAATCGGCCGTTCCGTCGACGCCGACGTCCCGCTCGACGACCCGGACGTCTCCCGCGCGCACTGCACGGTGACCGTCGGCGCGGACGGCCGGGTCACGGTCGCCGACCGCGGCTCGACGAACGGCACGACCCTCGACGGCGCCCCCGTCGGCGAGCGCCCGGTCCGGCTCCGGCCGGGCGCGCTGCTGCGCCTCGGCGAGTCCGCCCTCCGCCTGACGGGCCCGGGCGACGACCCCTGCGGTACGGACGCGGTGGCGACGGCCCCGGACGGCGAGGGCCACCTGCGGCTCACGCGCGGGCCCGGCGCGGACCGGCCGGTCCCGGCGGGCGGTCCCGGGGCGGCCCCGGGCGGCCCCCGGACGGCTCCGGGCGGCCCGGTGGACGACGACACGACCCACGGCGGCGGGCACGCGCTCGCGTGGGGCGGCGACGCGGCCGACGACGGCCGGGGCGCGCCGTACGCCGACGGACACGACCACGACCACGGCGGCGACCCGCACGCGCACGACCGCTACGACGACGATTCCCGCGGCCACGCGCGCGACGGCGGCCCCCACGACCCGTACGGCTCCGGCTCCGCCGGTGACGGGGGCCCGGCCGCCCGGGCGCAGACGCAGGCGTCGCGACCGGCCGGCAGGCGCGGGCTCGGCGCGTGGGCCCGGCGGCTCGCCGGGGGCCGCGAGGAGCTTCCGGCCCCCGCCGCCGAGGCCCGTCCGGTCCCCGACACGCACGCGGGCACCCGGCAGGGCCCCGGCGCCCGCGACGGCGCCCGGGGGCCCGTACCGGGCGCCGACACCTGGCCCGACCCGGCCACCGTCCTGCTCACCGCGCTCGGCCCCGGCCCCCGGCTCTGGGAGCGGGACCCGGACCACCCCGAGTACCTGGCGGTCCGGCTCGGCACCACGGACCGCGCCGAGCTCTCCGGGGTGCCGGTCACGGTCGGGCTGCGCGAGGCCGGTTCGCTCGGTCTCGCGGGTCCCGGTGACCGGCTCGCCGGGTTCGCCCGCTCGGTGGTGGCCCAGCTCGCCGCCCTGCACTCCCCCTCCGACCTGGAGATCGTCCTCGTCAGCGCCGACCGGAACCGCTCCCTGGAGGAGCGGCGCCGCGCCTGGGGCTGGCTCGGCTGGCTCCCGCACGTCCGCCCGGCCCACGGCCAGGACTGCCGGCTGCTCCTGGCGTACGACCGCGAGCAGGCCCACGCGCGCACGTCCGAGCTGACCCGGCGGCTCGACGACGGCCCGCTCGGGCCCGGCTGGCCCAGCGCCGACCGTGCGTCCGTCGCGGAGGCCGCCGCCCGCTACGAGGGGCCCCGGACGGTGGTGGTCGTGGACGGCGACCCCGGTACGGCGGCGCTGCGCGAGACCGTGGCGCGGCTCGCGGGAGCCGGGGCGGCCGCCGGCATCCACCTCCTCTGTCTGGCCGAGGCGCCCTCCGCCTCCCCGGTGTCGCCGGTGGCCGCGACCTACGAGGCCGCGTGCGCCGCGTCCCTCGCGTTCCGCGAGTGCGGGGCCGCCGCGCTCCTGAGCGGGGACGTGGCGACGGCGCTGCGGCTGCTGCGCACGGCGGGCGGGCGCGTGGCGGGCCACGGGACCGTCGGCGTGGTCGACGCGGTCTCCGTCGCCTGGGCCGAGCGGTTCGGGCGGGCCCTCGCGCCGCTGCGGCCGGAGACCCCGGCGGCGCCGCACGGGCGGGCCGCCGCGCTGCCCCCGTCCTCCCGGCTGCTCGACGAGCTGGGGCTCGCCCGGGCCACGCCCGCCTCCCTGATGGCCCGCTGGGCCTCCGCCGGGGACGGGACGGCCGTCCTGGGCACGGGCCCGCACGGCCCGCTGGCCGTGGACCTCACCCAGGAGGGCCCGCACCTGCTGATCGAGGGCCCGGCGGGCAGCGGGCGCACGGAGCTGCTCCGCTCGATCGCCGCCTCGCTCGCGGCGGGCGGCCGCCCCGACCGGCTCGGCCTGCTCCTCGTGGACGGGGCCGGTGGCGAGCGCGGCGAGGGCCTCGCGGCCTGTACGGAGCTGCCGCACGTGACCGAGCATCTGGTGGCGTCGGACCCGGTCCGGATGAGGGAGTTCGCGCAGGCGCTCGGCGCCGAGCTGAAGCGGCGGGCCGAGCTCCTGGGGGACACCCCCTTCGCCGACCGCCGGGGCGCCCGCGCCCCGCAGGTGTCCGAGCGGCTGATCGGCCAGCGCGCGCCGAGCGCGGCGGAGTCCGTCCCCCGGGGTGCCCGCGCGACCGTCCGCCTCCCGGACACCGGCGACCATTCGAGCGGCCGCACCCTCCGCACGGGCGACGGCACGATCGGCGCCCTCCCGAGCAGCCGCACGGCGCCCCGGACACCGTACCCGGGCGCGGACGACACCCCCGCCCGGACCCCGTACCCCGGCGGGGACTCCCGCCCCGCCCGCACCGGCAGCGGCCCGTCCCGCTCCGGAGCGGACGCCTTCCTGACCGACACACCCAGCGGCCGACTCCCACGCCGGGGCCCCGGCTCCCCGGACGACCGCCGCGTCCCCCGCACCGGGGCCGACGACCTGGGCGGCCACGCCGGCGGCAGAACGCTCCGTACCGGAGACGGCGACCTCGACACCCGTACGAGCGGACGCGTGCCCCGCACCGGGGCCGACGACCTCACCGACCGCCCCAGCAGGCGCGTGCCCCCCACCAGGGACGGCGACCTGGGCGGCCACGCCAGCGGCCGAACCCTCCGCACCGGAGACGGGGACCTCGACACCCGTACGAGCAGGCGCACCCCGCGCGCCGGAGACGGCGACCCGGGCGACCGCCCCAGCAGCCGGACCCTCCGCACCGGAGACGGCGACCTCGACACCCGTACAAGCGGGCGCGTGCCCCGCGCCGGAGCCGACGACCTCACCGACCGGCCCAGCAGGCACGTCCCTCCCACCAGAGACGGCGACCCGGGCGACCGCCCCAGCAGCCGAACCCTCCGCACCGGAGACGGCGACCTCGACACCCGTACGAGCGGGCGCGTGCCCCGCACCGGGGCCGACGACCTCGACAACCGCCCCAGCGGACGCGTCCCCCGTACCGAGGGGGCCGGGATCCGGATTCCGCGGCCCGCCTCGGGGGAGGCGGCGGCGGGGGGTCGGGCACTGCCCCGGCTGGTCGTGCTGGTCGACGACTTCGACGCCCTGGTCGCGCCCGCGCTCGGCGCCCCCGGCCGGCCCGCCGCCGGGTCCGTGGTGCGGGCCCTGGAGGCCGTCGCCCGGCACGGCGAGCGGCTCGGCGTGCACCTCGTCGTGACCTCGGCCCGCCCGGACCGGACGGCCGACACCGAGCCGGCCCACAGCGCCCGGCTGCGGATCGTGCTCGACGCGCCCCCGGTGACGGCGGGACCGGACGTCCCGGCGGCCGGGCGGGGCCGTCTCGGGCACCCGGACGGCCGGGTGACCCCCTTCCAGGCGGGCCGCGTCACCGGCCGGATCCCCCGGACGGCGACGCTCCGGCCGACGGTCGTCCCGCTGGAGTGGGAGCGGATGGGCGACCCGCCCACCCGCCGCCCGGTCCGCGAGCTGGGCAACGGACCGACGGACCTCGCCCTCCTCGCGAGCGCGCTCGACCGCGCGGCCCGCTCGGTGGAGGCGACACCCGTGGCCCCCCTCTCCTCTCCCGCGACGTCCGCCGGAAACCCTTCCTGACGCCACGTCACGAGCCAATCACGATCGTCCACTTGACACGGAAGGCGGTATTGCGGCCCCCGCATCACCGGGCGTAGACCTGTCGGCACGGGACAGCTCAGCGCACGAAAGAGACGGGGCAGCGATGCGTACAACTCTTCGTCCACGCAAGGCCGCCGTGACCTTCACGGCACTCACGGCGCTCGCCGCGCTCGCCCTCGCGGGCTGCGGCGACGGCGGCTCCGGGGACCCGGAGGCGAAGCCGAGCGGCGATCTCCCCCTGAAGGGCGAGAAGATCGAGGTCGCGGCCGTCTGGACGGGCCCGGAGCAGGAGAACTTCACCAAGGTCCTGAAGGAGTTCGAGAAGCGGACCGGCGCGACCGTGACGTTCGTGCCCGCCCAGGACCCGATCGTGAACTTCCTCGGCACGAAGATCGCGGGCGGCTCCCCGCCCGACGTGGCGATGCTCCCGCAGGTGGGGGCGATCCAGCAGGCCGCCGCCCAGAAGTGGCTCAAGCCGGTCGGCCCGGAGGCCAAGGCCCAGCTGGCCGCGAACTACTCGCGCGGCTGGCAGGAGCTGGGCGCGGTGGACGGCACCCAGTACGGCGTCTACTTCAAGGCCGCCAACAAGTCCCTGGTCTGGTACAACACGGCCGTCTTCGAGAACGCGGGCGCCACCGAGCCGAAGACCTGGAAGGAGTTCCTGACCACCGCCGAGACGATATCGGCGTCCGGCGTCACGCCGGTCTCGGTCGGCGGCGCGGACGGCTGGACCCTCACCGACTGGTTCGAGAACGTCTACCTCTCCCAGGCGGGCCCGGAGAAGTACGACCGGCTGGCGAAGCACGAGATCAAGTGGACGGACCCGTCCGTCACCGCCGCCCTGACCACGCTCGCCGAGCTGTTCGGCAAGCCGTCGCTGCTCGCGGGCGGCACGAGCGGCGCGCTCCAGACGGAGTACCCGGCCTCGGTCACCCAGACCTTCACCGGCGGGGCCGAGCCGAAGGGCGCGATGGTCTACGAGGGCGACTTCGCCGCCGTCAACATCGCCCAGACCGAGGCGAAGATCGGCACGGACGCGAAGGTCTTCCCCTTCCCGAAGGTCGGGGACGCCGGGACCGTGCCCGTGGTGACGGCCGGAGACGCGGCCGTGGCCCTCAAGGACACCAAGGGCGCCCAGGCGCTCCTCGCCTTCCTGGCCTCCCCGGACGCGGCGAAGATCTGGGCGGGCGCGGGCGGCTTCCTCTCGCCGAACAAGAACCTGGACCCGTCGGCGTACCCGAACGACGTCCAGCGCGAGATCGCCGAGGCCCTGATCGGCGCCGGTGACGACTTCCGGTTCGACATGTCGGACCAGATGCCGCAGTCGTTCGGCGGGACGCCCGGCAAGGGCGAGTGGAAGGCGCTCCAGGACTTCCTGAAGAACCCGAAGGACATCGCCGGGACCCAGGCGCGCCTGGAGGCGGACGCGGCGAAGGCGTACCGGGCCGCCGCGAAGGGCTGAGGCCGGTCATGTCCTCCACCACCGCCACGCGCGCGAGGAGCACGGCCGGAACGGACGGCTCCCGAGGGAAGGGCAGCGGGGACGCGAGGCGGCGCCGGGCCGTGGCGGCGGGGTTCCTCCTGCCCGCCCTGCTCCTGCTCGGCGCGCTCGTCGTCTACCCGATCGGGTACTCCGTCCAGCGCTCGTTCTTCGACCGCTCCGGCTCCTCCTTCGTCGGCCTCGACAACTACCTGGCCCTGTTCACCGACGACTCGCTCCGCACCGCCGTGAAGAACAACCTGGTCTGGCTGGTGGTGGCCCCCGCGGTCGCCACCGCCCTCGGCCTGGTCTTCGCGGTCCTGACCGAACGCGTCCGCTGGGGAACGGCGTTCAAACTGCTCGTCTTCATGCCGATGGCGATCTCGATGCTGGCCGCCGGGATCATCTTCCGGCTGGTGTACGAGCAGGATCCGGACCGGGGCGTCGCGAACGCGGTCTGGGTCGGCGTCCACGACACCTTCGCCGAGTCCTCGGTCTTCCCGAAGGCCAGGCCGCTGCCCGTGCACCCGCTGAAGGCGGCCGGGGACGGCGCGTTCGTGACGAAGGAACCGGTGCGGGCCGGGCAGCCCGTACGGCTTCCGCTGGTCGGGGTGGCCCCGGCGCAGATGCCGGAGGGCGCGCGCCCGGCCGCGCCGCCCGCCGGCACGGACCCGGGCACGATCACCGGCACGGCCTGGCTGGACTTCACCCGGGGCGGCGGCGGGCGGCCGAACGAGGTCGACCCGGCCGAACGGGGCCTCGCGGGGCTGCGGATCGAGGCCGTACGGGACGGGAAGGTGGTCGCCACGGCGACGGCGGCGGCCGACGGCACGTTCGCCCTGCCCGCCGACCGCGCGGACGGGGCCGTGCTGCGGCTGCCCGCGGGCAACTTCCGGGAGCAGTACAACGGCGTCGAGTGGCTGGGCCCCTCGCTCGTCACGCCCGCGATCATCGGGGCGTACGTGTGGATGTGGGCCGGGTTCGCGATGGTGCTCATCGGGGCCGGGCTCGCGGCCGTGCCGCGCGAACTGCTCGAAGCGGCGCGGGTGGACGGGGCGAACGAGTGGCAGGTGTTCCGCCGGATCACGGTGCCGCTCCTGGCGCCGGTCCTAGCGGTCGTCCTCGTCACCCTGATGATCAACGTGCTGAAGATCTTCGACCTGGTCTTCGTGATCGCACCGGGCTCGGCGCAGGACGACGCGAACGTGCTCGCGCTCCAGTTGTACCGCTCGTCCTTCGGCACGGACGCGGACCTCGGGGTCGGCTCGGCCATCGCCGTCCTGCTGCTCCTGCTGGTGGTGCCGGTGATGGTCCTCAACATCCGCCGTATGCGCAGGGAGGCCCGCCGATGAGCACGACCGACGTCCGGCCGACCCGTCCCTCCCGTTCCCCGGCGGCGCGGATCGCGTCCGTGGCCGCGTCCGGCGCGGTCCGGGTCTTCCTCGTCCTGGCGGGCCTGTTCTGGCTGCTGCCGACGGTCGGGCTGCTGCTCTCCTCGCTCCGCTCGCCGTCCGACATCGCGGCGAGCGGCTGGTGGGAGGTGTTCGCGGCGCCGGCCCGGCTGACCACGGAGAACTACGCGCACCTGCTCGCGAACGACACGATCACCGGCTCCCTGCTCAACACCGTCCTGATCACCGTCCCAGCCACGCTGCTCGTCCTGGTGATCGGCTCGTTCGCCGGGTACGCGTTCGCGTGGCTGGAGTTCCCGGGCAGGGACTGGTGGTTCCTCGGCGTGGTGGCCCTGCTGGTGGTGCCGGTGCAGGTCGCCCTGGTGCCGGTGTCGAAGCTGTTCGGGGCGGTCGGGCTGTTCGAGACGACCGCCGGGGTGGTCCTCTTCCACACGGCCTTCGGCCTGCCGTTCGCGATCTTCCTGCTGCGGAACTTCTTCGCGGAGATCCCGCGCGAGCTCCTGGAGGCGGCGCGGCTCGACGGGGCGGGCGAGATCCGGCTGTTCACCCGGGTGGTGCTGCCGCTCGGCGGCCCGGCGATCGCCTCGCTCGGCATCTTCCAGTTCCTCTGGGTCTGGAACGACATGCTGATCGCGCTGATCTTCGCGGACTCGCAGTCACCCCCGATCACGGTGGCGCTCCAGCAGCAGGTCCGGCAGTTCGGCAACAACGTGGACGTGCTCGCACCGGGCGCGTTCCTGTCCATGGTGGTGCCGCTGGTGGTGTTCTTCGCGTTCCAGCGGCAGTTCGCGTCGGGGGTGATGGCGGGCGCGGTGAAGTGACCCCTCTTCGCGGGGTCAGCCCGTGAGCGCCGCCACCGCCGAGCGCGCGAGGTCGTCGACGTACCCCGGGGGCGGCGGGGTGCGGACGACGACCAGGCGCCAGTACAGCGGCCCGGCGACCAGGTCGAGGGCCCGGTCCGGGTCGGCGCCCTCGGGGAGTTCGCCGCGCGCGACGGCCTCGCGGATGATCCGGGCGACGACGCCCTGCTGTCCGTCGAGCAGCGCTGCCTTGACGGCGTCGGCGATCTCGGGGTGCCGGGCGGCCTCGACGAGGAGGTCGGGGACGACCCGGGAGGCGACCGGGTGGCTCAGGGCCTGCGCGGCCACCTCCAGGAGGGCGCGCACGTCCCCGTACAGGGAGCCGGTGGCGGGCACCGGCAGGCCCTGGGCGGCGAAGGCGCCGACGAGGTCGAGGACGAGGGAGAGCTTGGACTTCCAGCGCCGGTAGACGGCGGTCTTGCCGACGCCCGCGCGGCGCGCGATCCCCTCGATGGACATCCGGGCGAAGCCGACGGCCGCGAGCTCCTCGAAGACGGCGGCGCGGATGGCCTCGGTCACGTCCTCGCGGAGCACGGCGGCTCCGGCGGGCGTGCGGCGGGGGGTCGGTTCGGTCATGGACGGCATCCTAACCAACGACGACGTCACGACGATACGGTTGCGTTCCGTCGTCCGGCGTCCTACTGTCCCCGTAGCGACGGTACGGGACCGTCCCGTCGTAACGAGCCCCGTCACCCGGCCCGGCCCGTACCGCCCATGCCGACCCCGCCCCGAAAGCCCGCCCATGACCGTCACCCTCGCTCCGCCCCCGTCCCGGACCGCCCCTCCCCCCGCCGAGGACCTCCGCGCGCTCGCCCTCCGGCACGGACTGACCGTCAGCGGGGCCCGTCCGCCGCTGGCGGAGTACGTCCGGCAGCTCTGGTCCCGCCGCGACTTCGTCGCCGCCTTCGCGACCGCCCGGCTGACCGCCCAGTACAGCCAGGCCCGTCTCGGCCAGGTCTGGCAGCTGGCGACCCCGCTGCTCAACGCGGCCGTCTACTACCTGATCTTCGGCGTGTTCATGAACGCCAAGCACGGCGTCCCCGACTACGTCCCCTTCCTGATCACCGGCGTCTTCGTGTGGACCTTCACCTCCAACACGCTGATGGCCGGCACCCGGGCGATCAGCGGCAACCTCGGCCTGGTCCGCGCCCTGCACTTCCCGCGCGCGAGCCTGCCGCTCTCGCTCGCCTTCCAGCAGCTCCAGCAGTTCCTGCTCTCGCTCGCCGCGCTCGTCGTGATCCTGCTCTGCTGCGGCCAGTTCCCCGCCCGGAGCTGGCTGCTCGCCGTCCCCGCGCTCGTCTGCCAGACCCTGTTCAACACGGGCGTGGCGCTCGCCCTGGCCCGGCTCGGGGCCCGCACCCCGGACGTCGGCCAGCTGATGCCGTTCGCGCTCCGCACCTGGATGTACGCCTCGGGCGCCATGTGGTCGATCCAGAACCTGGCGGGCGGCGGGCGGCTCCCCGAGGGCGTGGTGCTCGCCCTCCGCTGCAACCCGGCGGCGGTCTACATCGACCTCATGCGCTTCGCCCTGATCGGGAGCCACACGGCGGACCGGCTGCCGCCGCACGTCTGGGCGCTCGCCGCCGGCTGGGCCCTGCTGTCCTTCGCGGGCGGCTTCCTCTGGTTCTGGAAGGCGGAGGAGGCGTACGGCCGTGGCTGAGGCGCGCGAGCACGAGAGGATCCCGACCGTCGTGGCCGACGGCGTCCACATCACGTACACCGTGCACGGACAGGGACAGGGGCAGGGGCAGGGACGGGGAGAGAAACGGGGACGCGGGCGGTGGCGGAGGACCCCGGCCACCCGCCGGGTCCACGCCGTCGAGGGAGTCGACTTCGTCGCGTACCGGGGCGAGGCGATCGGCCTGATCGGTTCGAACGGATCGGGGAAGTCCACCCTCCTGAAGGCCGTCGCGGGGCTCCTGCCCGTCGACCGGGGCCGGATCTACACCCACGGCCGCCCCGCCCTCCTCGGCGTCGACGCGGTCCTGATGAACGACCTGACGGGCGAGCGGAACGTCGTCCTCGGCGGCCTCGCCCTGGGCATGAGCCGTACGGAGGTCCGCGAGCGCTACGACGGGATCGTCGACTTCTCCGGCGTCAACGAGAAGGACGACGCGATCTCCCGCCCCATGCGGACGTACTCCTCCGGAATGGGCGCCCGGCTGCGCTTCTCCATCGCCGCCGCGAGGAGCCACGACGTCCTGCTGATCGACGAGGCCCTGGCCACCGGCGACGCCCGCTTCCGCCGCCGCAGCAGGCGGCGGATCGAGGAACTGCGGGCGGAGGCCGGGACGGTCCTCCTGGTCAGCCACTCGAACTCCACCGTCGTGGAGACCTGCGAGCGCGCCCTGTGGCTGGAGGCGGGGACGCTCCGGATGGACGGCCCGGCGCGGGAGGTGGTGGCGGCGTACGAGGAGTTCACCGCGTCAGGGGCGAAGACCACCGGCAAAAACGACATTACGGTCTAAAGTGCGGTGGGGTGACGAACGATCAGCCGCAGACCCCCCACCCGGCCGGCGCCGCACCCCCGGCCTCCCCCGCGTCCGGCCCCCCGTCCGGCCCCCCGCGCCCCACCGGCACCGAACCCCCCGCCCTCACCCGCTCCCCCTTCGCGTCGGACACCTTCACCTCCGCCACCTTCGTCACGGTCGGCAGCGGCCCCCGGCTCGCGCTCGCCGCCGTCTGGCTCCTCACCCGGGCCGGGATGCTCCTGCTGCTCCTCCGCGACGACCTCGGCATCGGCGGGGTGGCCCGCGAGGTGGCGCTCTACGAGCACTGGTACGGGAAGTTCGTCACGGGCACCTTCCCGCCCGGCGACGTCACCTGGCAGTACCCGCCGGGGGCCGGGCTCGTGATCATGTCCCCGGGCGCCCTCCCCTGGCTCACCTACTTCCAGGCCTTCGTCACCCTCACCCTCCTCGCCGACGCGGTCGTCACCCTCGCCCTCGCCCGCGCCGACGGCGCGCGCCTCACCCACGGCGCCTGGATCTGGGTCTGCGGCCTCCCGCTCCTCCTGCACCTCCCCCTCGCCCGGTACGACGTCCAGACCACCGCCCTCGCCGTCCTGGCCCTGCTCGCCGTCACGGCCCGGACGACCACCGCCCACCAGCTCGGCGGGGCGCTCGCCGGGATCGGGGCGATGGTCAAGGTGTGGCCGGCGCTGGCCCTCCTCGGCACGCCCCGGGGCCGGACCACCCGGGAGGCGTGGAGCGCCGCCGCCGTCACCGCCGTCGCGCTCCTCGCGACCCTCGCGCTCTTCTTCTCCGAGTCGCTCGGCTTCCTGCGCCAGCAGGGCGACCGGGGCATCCAGATCGAGTCCCTGGGCGGCACCGCCCTCGCGCTCGCCCGGTCCGCCGGCGTCTGGCCGGGGAAGGTCGAGTTCCGTTACGGCGCCCTGGAGTACGTCGGCCCGTACGTCTCCACCCTCGGCCACCTCGCCCTGCTGTGCACCGTCCTCGCCCTGGCCTGGCTGGTCCTCTGGCGCGTCCGGGCCCACCGCTGGACCCCCGCCACCCCGCTGGACACGGCCTTCGCCGCCGTCCTGCTGTTCACCGTCACCAGCCGGGTGATCAGCCCCCAGTACATGATCTGGCTGCTGGGGCTGGCCGCCGTCTGCCTGACCTCCCGGGACACCGTGATGCGGCCGGTGGCGCTGCTGCTCCTCCCGGCGGCGGCGCTGAGCGCGCTGGCGTACCCCGTCCTCTACTTCGACGTCATCGACGGCACCCCCACCGGCCTCGCCGTGATGGTGCTCCGCAACGGCCTGCTGCTCACCGCCGCCCTGCTCGCCGCCCGCCGCCTGTGGACCTCGACGGTCGCCGCCGCGCCGGAGGAGTGAGCGCGCCGGAGGACGACGGAAAGGGCGAGGGGCCCCGCCGGAGAACCGGCGGGGCCCCTCGCTCGCGCGCTCCCTAGCTGTGCGAGCGCAGCAGCGTGCGCATCGTCCGCATCGCCACCGACAGGTTCGCCAGGTCGAAGGTGTCCGAGCCCTGGATCTCCTCCAGGGTCGTCCGCGCGCGGCCCAGGATCGCCGCGTTCCGCTCCTCCCAGGCCTTGAACCGCTCCTCCGGCCCGGCGTCGGCGCCGCCCGCCGTCAGGACGTCCTGCGTGAGCGCCGCGTGCGCCGCGAACAGGTCCTCGCGGATCGAGGCGCGGGCCATCGACTGCCAGCGGTCGTCGCGCGGCAGCTCGATGATCCGGTCCATCAGGTCGGTGATCCGCAGCCGGTCGGCCAAGTCGTAGTAGACCTCGGCCACCGCGAGCGGGTCCGTGCCCGTCCGGTCCGCGATCGCGACGATGTCGAGCGCCGGGAAGGCGGAGGAGAACCCGGCGACCCGCCGCGCGAGCTCCTCCGGCACCCCGAACCCGGTCAGCTCGTCCAGGATCGACCGGTACCACTCCAGGTCCGCGCCGCGCAGCAGCTCCGGCAGCCGCGACCAGACCTCCTCGACGCGCTCGGCGAAGAACTCGATGGTCTCGGTGAGCCGGAGCGGCTGCGGCCGGTTGTTGAGCAGCCAGCGCGTGCCGCGCTCGACGAGCCGGCGCGAGTGCAGCCGCATCCGGGTCTGGATCTCGGCCGGCACCACGTTGTCGAGGGCCTCGACGGCGTCCCAGACCTGGCCGAGGCGGAAGACGACGCGGGCGGCGGTCTGCGCCCGGACGATCTCCTCGATCGACGCGCCGGTCTCCTCGCGGAGGCGGTGCAGGAAGGTCGAACCGCCGGCGTTGACGGTGTCGTTGACCAGGACGGTGGTGACGATCTCGCGGCGCAGCGGGTGGCCGTCGACGGCCTCGGTGAACCGCTCGCGCAGCAGCGTCGGGAAGTACGCGTGGAGCAGCCCGGTCAGGTACGGGTCGTCCGGCAGCTCCGTGCCGATCAGCTCGTCGGCCACCGTGATCTTGGTGTACGCGAGGAGGACGGCGAGCTCCGGCTGGCTCAGGCCCTTGCCGTTGTTGAGGAGTTCGCGGATCTGCCGGTCGTTGGGCAGGAACTCCAGGGAGCGGTCGAGGGCCCCGTCGCGGCCCAGGCGGCGCATGAACCGCTGGTGGGCGTGGAGCAGGGACGGCGACTGGGCGACGGCGTTGGCCAGGGCCGTGTTCTGCGCGTAGTTGTTGCGCAGGACGAGCGTGCCGACCTCGTCGGTCATCTCCGCGAGGATCTTGTTGCGCTGCTTGACGGTCATGTCGCCCTCGGCGACGAGCCCGTTCAGCAGGATCTTGATGTTGACCTCGTGGTCGGAGGTGTCGACGCCGGCGCTGTTGTCGATGGCGTCGGTGTTGACCTTGCCGCCCGCGCCCTCGGGGCCGCCGGTGCGGGCGAACTCGATGCGGCCCAGCTGGGTCGCGCCGAGGTTGCCGCCCTCGCCGATCACCTTCGCGCGGACGTCCTGGCCGTCGACGCGGATGGCGTCGTTGGCCTTGTCGCCGACGTCGGCGTTGGACTCGGCCGAGGACTTGACGTACGTGCCGATGCCGCCGTTCCACAGCAGGTCGACGGGCGACTGCAGGATCGCCTTCATCAGCTCGGCCGGGGTCATCTTGGTGACCCCGTCCTCGATGCCGAGGGCGGCCCTGACCTGCGCGTTGATCGGGATCGACTTGGCGCTGCGGGGGTGGACGCCGCCGCCCGAGGAGAGCAGCGAGACGTCGTAGTCGGCCCAGGAGGAGCGGGGCAGCTCGAAGAGGCGGCGGCGCTCGGCGTACGAGACGGCCGCGTCGGGCTCCGGGTCGAGGAAGATGTGCCGGTGATCGAAGGCGGCGACCAGGCGGATGTGCTCGGAGAGCAGCATTCCGTTGCCGAAGACATCGCCGGACATGTCGCCGACGCCGACGACGCGGAAGTCCTCGGTCTGGGTGTCGTGGCCCAGCTCGCGGAAGTGGCGCTTGACGGACTCCCAGGCGCCGCGGGCGGTGATGCCCATGCCCTTGTGGTCGTAGCCGGCCGAGCCGCCGGAGGCGAACGCGTCGCCGAGCCAGAAGCCGTACGCCTCCGCGACCCCGTTGGCGATGTCGGAGAAGGTCGCGGTGCCCTTGTCGGCGGCGACGACCAGATAGGTGTCGTCCTCGTCGTGGCGGACCACGTCGACCGGCGGCACGACCTCGCCCGCGACCAGGTTGTCGGTGATGTCGAGCAGGGCCGAGATGAACGTCTTGTACGAGGCGATGCCCTCGGCCAGCCAGGCGTCCCGGTCCGCGGTCGGGTCCGGGAGCTGCTTGGCGACGAAGCCGCCCTTGGCGCCGACGGGCACGATGACGGTGTTCTTCACCATCTGCGCCTTGACCAGGCCGAGGATCTCGGTGCGGAAGTCCTCGCGCCGGTCGGACCAGCGCAGACCGCCGCGGGCCACCTTGCCGAAGCGCAGGTGGACGCCCTCGACGCGCGGCGAATACACCCAGATCTCGAAGGCGGGGCGCGGGGCCGGCAGCTCGGGGATGGCCTGCGGGTCGAACTTCATCGACACGTAGGAGTGCGGCCGGCCCTCGGAGTCCTTCTGGAAGAAGTTGGTCCGCAGGGTGGCCTTGATGACGGTGAGGAAGGAGCGCAGGATGCGGTCCTCGTCCAGGCTCGCGACCTGGTCGAGGGCGGCGTCCAGCTCTTCGAGGAGGGCGTCGATCAGCTCGGTGCCGGCGCGCTGGCGCTCCGGCGCCATCCGGGCCTCGAAGAGGTTGACGAGCAGCCGGGTGGTGTGGACGTTGTTACGGAGGGTGTCCTCCATGTAGTCCTGGCTGAAGGTCGCGCCGGCCTGGCGCAGGTACTTGGCGTAGGCGCGCAGCACCATCGCCTCGCGCCAGTTGAGCCCGGCGGAGAGGACCAGGGAGTTGAAGCCGTCGTTCTCGGCCTCGCCGGTCCAGGTGGCGGCGAAGGCCTCCTGGAAGCGCTCGCGGGCGTCGTCGCCCAGGGTGACGCCGCTGCCGTTGGTGGCCGGGAGCCGCAGGCCGAAGTCGTAGATCCAGGCGTGGGTGCGGTCGGCGCAGCGCAGCTCGTAGGGGCGCTCGTCGGTGACCTCGACGCCGAGCCGGTTGAGGACCGGCAGGACGGCGGAGAGGGAGATCTGGTCGCCGGTCTTGTAGATCTTGAAGCGGCGCTCGCCGGGGCCCGCGAGGACCGGCTCGTACAGGGACAGCGAGAAGTCCTTCTCGCTGTCGGCGAGGGCCTCCAGGTGGACCAGGTCGGAGACGGCCGCGCGCGGCGAGTGGTCGGCCTTGTAGCCCTCGGGGAAGGCGTTGCCGTAGCGGCGCAGCAGCTCGGCGGCGCGCTCCTCGCCCAGCTCGGCGTTGAGCGCCTCGCCGAAGCCGTCGGACCAGGAGCGGGCGGCCTCGGCGAGCCGGCCCTCGATGCGCTCGACGTCGGCGTCGGTGAGCTTGGCCAGCTCGGTGCCGGGCTCGACGCGGACGACGAAGTGCAGCCGGGAGAGGATCGACTCGGTGTTCCAGGCGGTGAAGTCGACGCTGGTGCCGCCGAGCTCCTCCTTCAGGATGTCGATGATCCGCAGCCGGACGCGGGTGGTGTAGCGGTCGCGCGGCAGGTAGACGAGGGCCGAGTAGTAGCGGCCGTACTCGTCCTGGCGCAGGTAGAGCCGCAGCCGGCGCCGCTCCTGGAGGTAGAGGACGCTGGTGACGACGGCCTGGAGCTGGTCGGCCGGGGTCTGGAAGAGCTCGTCGCGCGGGTAGGTCTCCAGGATCTGGAGCAGGTCGCGGCCGTCGTGGCTGTTCGGGGAGAAGCCGGCGCCCGCCAGGACCTCCTGGACCTTGCGCTTGACGACCGGGACGCGGCGGACGGACTCGGTGTAGGCGGCCGAGGAGAAGAGGCCGAGGAAGCGGCGCTCGCCGACGACGTTGCCCGCGGCGTCGAACTTCTTCACGCCGATGTAGTCGAGGTACGAGGGCCGGTGCACGGTCGCCCGGCTGTTGGCCTTCGTCAGGATCAGCAGCTTGTGCTCGCGCGCCTTGGCGCGGGCGTCGGCGGGCAGCCGGCTGAAGGAGGGCGACACGGGGTGGGCGTGGTGGCCCTCGTCGTCGCCGGAGTGGCGCGGGTCGGAGCGCAGGATGCCGAGGCCGGTGCCGGGCACGGCGGACAGCGCGTCGCCGTCGACGAGCTCGTACTCGCGGTAGCCGAGGAAGGTGAAGTGGTCGTCGGCGAGCCAGCGCAGCAGCTCGCGGGCCTCCTCCACCTCGGTCGGACGCAGGTCGGGGGCGGTGGGCTCGTCGGCGAGGCCGTCCGCGATGCGCAGCGCGGCGTCGCGCATCTTCTCCCAGTCCTCGACCGTCTCGCGGACGTCGGACAGGACGCGCAGCAGGTCGGCGGTGATCTGCTTGAGGTCGGCGCGGTCGGTCTCGCGGTCGATCTCGACGTGGATCCAGGACTCGGTGAGCGCGTCGTGCGGCAGCTCGCCGTGGATCTGGGCCGACAGGACCTCGATGAGGCGGCCGGTGACGTCGCGGCGGACGAGGACCTGCGGGTGGATGACGACGTGGATGCCGCGGCCCTGGCGGGACAGCTCGTTGGTCACCGAGTCGACGAGGAAGGGCATGTCGTCGGTGACGACCTCGACGACGGAGTGGCTGCTGGTCCAGCCGTTCTCCTCGACCGTCGGGGTGTGGACGCGCACGTTCGCCGTGCCCTGCGGACGGTTCTCCGCGAGGCGGTAGTGGGAGAGGGCGGCGCCGAAGACGTCGACCGGGTCGCGGTCGGACAGGTCCTCGGGCGCGGTGTGCAGGTAGTAGCGCTGGAGGTACTCGAGCACGGTGTCGCCGTCCGGGCGTCGGCCCGCACCGTCCGGCCCCGTCGGAAGTCGCCCCCCGACCGGGCTGTGCTCAGCTACCCGGGCGGCCCTTTCGAGCAGCTCGGCCTTGGCTTCGTCCAGCTTGGTCTGCATGTCCTCTGACTCCTGGCCGCGCGCCGTTGCGCGGCATCGGTGGAAGGAAGGGCATCACGCCTCCGCGTCGTGTTTCCGCGAAAGACGGCGTCATGCCCGGATGAGAGATGCCCGGGTCGTCTTCGGCCGCCGACGGCGGCCCGCCCGGGCGGAGGGGATCGGCGCACGCGCGGTCGGCCCGGCCGCCGGAGCGGGTCGGGCGGCAGCCGGGGGCTTCACTGCCCCCTCGGCGTATCGCGCTGATCACGACGAAAGCCTATCGCTCCCGACCCCCGAACCGTCATGAGCCGTATGTGTACAAAAGAGGGGGTGGAAGTTTGACGTTATGGACAGCGACACATGTCCTCTTGGCACGGCATCCGACCTTCTGCGAGCTGGGAGAGCCATGGCGAGGATCCTGATCGTGACCGGGGACGCGGCGGAGTCGCTGGAGGTGCTGTATCCCTACCAGCGCCTCCTGGAGGAGGGGTACGAGGTCGACATCGCGGCTCCGGCCCGCAAGACGCTGCGGTTCGTGGTCCACGACTTCGAGCCCGGCTTCGACACGTACACCGAGAAGCCCGGCTACACCTGGCCCGCCGACCTGGCCTTCTCGGAGGTCGACCCGGGGGCGTACGCGGCGGTGGTGATCCCGGGCGGCCGGGCGCCGGAGTACCTGCGGAACGATCCGGAGCTCCGCAAGATCCTCAAGGCCTTCTTCGACGCGGACAAGCCGGTCGCGCAGATCTGCCACGGCCCGCTCCTGACGGCGGCGACCGGCAGCCTGGAGGGCCGCCGGGTCACGGCCTACCCGGCCCTGGAGCTCGACATGCAGGCGGCCGGGGCGTCGTTCCAGGACACGGCGGCCGTGGTGGACGGGCTGCTCGTCTCCTCGCGGGCGTGGCCGGACCATCCGGTCTGGATGCGGGAGTTCCTGAAGGTGCTCGGGTCGCGGGGCTGAGGGCTCCGCCCGTAGGTGGTGGCGGAGGGGCTAGACCAGCTCCTCCGCCACGGCGACCGCCTCCGCGAGGGAGTCGACCACCGGCACCCCCACCCGCTCCAGGGAGGCGCGGCTGTGCGAGCCGCCGGTGTAGAGCACGGCCTTGGCCCCGACGTGCGCGGCGGCGAGCGCGTCGTCCGCCGCGTCGCCGATGACGACCACCCTCTCGGGCAGGATGCCCTCCAGGGCGGCCAGGTGACGCACCATGTGCCCGGACTTCCCGTCCGTGGAGGTGTCGGTCCGCCCGTCCATGCGCAGGAACCGCTCCGCGATCCCGTGCCGCCGCACGAGGGGCACGAGGTCGGCGTGCGGGGCGAGCGAGAGCAGCGACTGCGTGAAGCCGGACGCCTGGCGCGCGGCGAGCAGCTCGGCGGCGCCGAGGGTCAGGCCGCAGTGCTCGGCGCGCTCCCAGTAGTACCGGTGGAAGACCCCGTCCATGAGGGTCCACTCGGCGTCGGTGGGCAGCCGCCCCATGAGTCGCTCGTAGAACTTCGGCACCGGCACCATGTACAGCTCGCGGTACCGCTCCAGCGTGAGCGGTTCGAGTCCCAGTTCGGCGAAGGCGGCGTTCGTCGCCCCGATGACGGCGTCGATGTCGTCGAGCAGCGTGCCGTTCCAGTCCCAGACCAGGTGTTTTCCGTGCTTCCCCATGGAAGGACGGTACCCGCCGCCTCCGACGGCGAAGAGTGCGGAGCCCTCTCGGGATCCTCCCGTGACCCTCAGCCCAGCAGCCCGGGGATCTCCTGCACCCCGAACCACAGCAGTTCGTGGTCCTCGACCCCGTCGACGGTGAACCGCGCGTCGTCGTCGCCGAGGTCCGCCGCGCCCAGCGCGTCCGCCGCCGCCCTGACGTCCGCCTCGGCGTCGTCCGCGTCAGCGTGCACGGCCGCGGCCTTGGCCAGCGGTACGGGCCCGGCGATCCGGACCTCGCCGATCGAACCGGCGTCGAGCCCGCGGTCGGGGTCCGTGACCGCGTCCTCGTCGGCCACGTCGACGGCGACGACGACCCGGCGCCGGGGTGCCCCGGGGTCGGCGGCGAGCAGCCGCAGGGAGGCGGCGGCGGCCCGGCCGAGCGCCGCGTACTCCAGCTCCTCGATGTCGTCGGAGACGTACCACTCGCGCAGCACGGGGGTGACGGCGTAGGCGGTCAGCGGACCGGGGCCCAGCTCGCCCGCCTTGTGCGCCTGTGCGAGACCGGGGAGGGTCAGGGGGACGTAGACGCGCATCGGCTGGCCGCTTTCGTAGAGGGAGAGGACCTCAGGATACGTGCGGAGTCCCCCTTCGGGGCGGCGGGCCGAACGAGCCGCCCGTCCACCCCCCGCGCCCGTACGCAGGACCCCCGAAGAGCCGATTTCCGCCCCCGTCACCCGGATAGGTGATCTCCCTCCGCCCCACCCCGGAACGACGGCCTCCTTGCGGCGCCCCGGCCCCCCGCCGTACAAGATCCCCAACGAAAGTTACTGACCGGTACCACTCGGTTACGCAACGAACAGGGGCTCACCATGACCACGACCCTCACGCCACCGCCCGCGACGCCGCGACCCGCCGAACCGTCGACGCCCGGGGCCCCGACCGCAAGGACCGCCTCTCCGACCACGACTGCCGGCCCGAGCACGACCACGGCCACGGCCACCGGCCCGGACACGGCCGCCGGGCCCGCCACGTCTCCGACCGCAACCCTCATGCCTACGGCCCCGACCGCCCCCGCCACGGCCCTGACCGCAACCCGCATGACCCCGGCTCCGACCTCGGACGGCGGGCCCGCCACGACCCCGACCACCCTCTCTCCGGCCCTGGCCGGCGGGCACGCCAAGGCCCTGACCACGGCCCCCACGCCCCTGGCTCCGGCTCCGGCCCCGGCCGCCAGCCCGACCCCGGCCCCGGCCTCGATCAGCAGGCCTGCCAAGGCCCAGGCCTCGACCACCGCCTCCACAACGGCCCCGCCCGCCACCTCCACGGCCGCCGGGCTCACCACGACCCCCACAGCCCCGGCCCCGGCCGCCCCGGCCCCCACGGTCCCGGCCCAGGCCCAGGCCCCCGCCCCCACCGCCGCCGCCACCCGCCGCGCCCCCCGCCCCCGTACCGCCCCCGGAGGGCCCGCCGGGACGCGGCCGCGTGGGGCCGCCGGTGCCCGGCCGCGTACGGCCGGGCGCGGTGTGCCCCACGCGCTCCCCCCGCACACCGTCTTCGCCGAGCGGCTGCTCGCCGTCCTGAGCGGGGAGCGGCCGGTGCACTGGATGCTCGGGCACACCCTCGGCGAGGCGTACGAGCAGCTCGTCCGGCTCGCCCCGGAGACGCCCCTGCGCTCGCTCGGCCCCCGGCCGGTCCTGCGCCGCTGCTCGATCCAGGCGCATCCCGCCCAGGGCGCCGTCGAGGCCTTCGCGACCGTCGCCACCGGCGCCCGCGTCCGGGCGATGGCGTTCCGCCTCGAACGCGGCGCCGACCACCGCTGGCGCTGCGCGGCCGTGGAGCTCGACGGCCTGGGCGCGACCGCCGCCCACCGCACATGACGACGGAGGGGCCGCCCACCCCACCGGGTGAACGGCCCCTCCCGCGCCGAAGGCTCAGCGCGTCACTTCTTGCGGCGACGCCCGCCGCCCGCGTTCTTCTGCGCCTTGCGCCGCTCCGCGCGGGTCAGCCCGTCGCCGGAGTCCGGCTCGCCGGAGGCGAAGTCGCCCTCGACGACCCCGCCGTCGCCGTCCACGGTCGGCGCGGAGAAGTGCAGCCGGTCCGGCCGCTGCGGGGCGTCGAGCCCCTTGGCGCGGATCTCGGGACGCCCGGCACCGGCCGGCACCGCGTCGCCCTTGTCGAGCGAGGGCGCCTGCACCGGGACCTCCTCGACCTGCTGCTCGACCTGGACCTCCAGGTTGAACAGGTAGCCGACGGACTCCTCCTTGATCCCCTCCATCATGGCGGTGAACATGTCGAAGCCCTCGCGCTGGTACTCGACCAGCGGGTCCTTCTGCGCCATGGCCCGCAGGCCGATGCCCTCCTGGAGGTAGTCCATCTCGTAGAGGTGCTCGCGCCACTTGCGGTCCAGGACCGACAGGACCACGCGCCGCTCCAGCTCGCGCATGATCTCCGAGCCGAGCTGCTTCTCGCGCGCGTCGTACTGCTCGTGGATGTCGTCCTTGATGGACTCGGCGATGAACTCGGCGGTGATGCCCGCCCGGTCCCCGGCCGCGTCCTCCAGGTCCTCCACGGTGACCTTCACCGGGTAGAGCTGCTTGAAGGCGTTCCACAGACGGTCGAGGTCCCACTCCTCCGCGAAGCCCTCGGCGGTCTCCTGGCGGATGTAGTCGTCGATCGTGTCGTCCATGAAGTGCTGGATCTGCTCGCGCAGGTCCTCGCCCTCCAGGACGCGCCGGCGCTCGCCGTAGATGACCTCGCGCTGCCGGTTGAGGACCTCGTCGTACTTCAGGACGTTCTTGCGGGTCTCGAAGTTCTGGGTCTCGACCTGGGACTGCGCGGAGGCGATGGCGCGGGTGACCATCTTGTTCTCGATCGGCACGTCGTCCGGCACGTTGGCCATGGCCATCACGCGCTCCACCATCTGCGCCTTGAACAGGCGCATCAGGTCGTCGCCGAGCGACAGGTAGAAGCGGGACTCGCCCGGGTCGCCCTGACGGCCGGAGCGGCCGCGGAGCTGGTTGTCGATACGACGGGACTCGTGGCGCTCGGTGCCCAGGACGTACAGCCCGCCGAGGTCCTTGACCTCCTCGAACTCCGCCTTCACGGCCTTCTCGGCCCGCTCCAGGGCGCCGGGCAGGGCCGCGGCCCACTCCTCGACGTGCTCGACCGGGTCCAGGCCCGCCTGGCGCAGCTCGGCCTCGGCGAGGTCGTCCGGGTTGCCGCCGAGCTTGATGTCCGTACCGCGTCCCGCCATGTTCGTGGCGACGGTGACGGCGCCGCGGCGGCCGGCCTGGGCGACGATGCTGGCCTCGCGCTCGTGGTGCTTGGCGTTGAGCACCTCGTGCTGGATGCCGCGCTTGGAGAGCTGCTGCGAGAGGTACTCGGACTTCTCGACGGAGGTCGTGCCGACCAGGATCGGCTGGCCCTTCTCGTGCTTCTCCGCGATGTCGTCGACGACGGCGGCGAACTTCGCGACCTCGGTCCGGTAGATCAGGTCCGACTGGTCCTTGCGGATCATCGGCTTGTTCGTCGGGATCGGGACGACGCCGAGCTTGTAGATCTGGTGGAACTCGGCGGCCTCGGTCATGGCCGTACCGGTCATGCCGGACAGCTTGTCGTACAGACGGAAGAAGTTCTGGAGGGTGATCGTGGCGAGCGTCTGGTTCTCGTCCTTGATCTGCACCCCCTCCTTCGCCTCGATCGCCTGGTGCATCCCCTCGTTGTAGCGGCGGCCGGCGAGGATGCGGCCGGTGTGCTCGTCGACGATCATGACCTCGCCGTCGATGACGACGTAGTCCTTGTCCTTCTTGAACAGTTCCTTCGCCTTGATGGCGTTGTTCAGGTAGCCGACGAGCGGGGTGTTCACCGACTCGTAGAGGTTGTCGATGCCCAGCCAGTCCTCGACCTTGGCGACGCCCGCCTCGTGGATGGCGACGGTGCGCTTCTTCTCGTCGACCTCGTAGTCGCCGGTCTCCTCGATGCCCTTGAGCTGGTTGCCGGGCTCGCCCTTGGTGAGGCGGGTGACCAGCTTGGCGAAGTCGCCGTACCACTTGGTGGCCTGGTCGGCGGGGCCGGAGATGATCAGCGGCGTACGGGCCTCGTCGACGAGGATGGAGTCGACCTCGTCGACACAGGCGAAGTTGTGGCCGCGCTGGACGAGCTCGTCCTTGGACCACGCCATGTTGTCGCGGAGGTAGTCGAAGCCGAACTCGTTGTTCGTGCCGTAGGTGATGTCGCAGTTGTACTGCTCGCGGCGCTGGGCCGGCGTCATGTTGGCGAGGATGCAGCCGACGTTCAGGCCGAGGAAGCGGTGGACCCGGCCCATGAGCTCGGAGTCGCGCTCGGCCAGGTAGTCGTTGACCGTGATCAGGTGCACGCCCTTGCCGGAGAGCGCGTTGAGGTACGCCGGGAGGGTGCCGACGAGGGTCTTGCCCTCACCGGTCTTCATCTCGGCGACGTAGCCGAGGTGGAGGGCGGCGCCGCCCATCAGCTGGACGTCGTAGTGGCGCTGGCCGAGGACGCGCTTGGCGGCCTCGCGCACCGTCGCGAAGGCCTCGGGCATCAGGTCGTCGAGGCTCTCACCGTCGGCGTACCGCTGCTTGTACTCGTCGGTGAGCGCCCGCAACTCGGCGTCGGAGAGGTTGACGAAGTCCTCTTCGATGGAGTTGACCTGGTCCGCGATGCGGTGCAGTTTGCGCAGGATCTTGCCTTCGCCTGCACGCATGAGCTTGTTGAAGACGGACACTGAGGCTGGTCTCCTTGCCGGTCGGGCCTGGCACTAGGTCTTGTCATGGACACGAGCGCGGGCACGGCAGGTGGTCCCCACCGCAACGGCCATCGTAAGCGAGACCGCCCCCGCACAGGGAGGCCCGCAGTGCCGGAGCCGTACGCACGCCCGGAATGAGAACGCACGAGGCGGGCGGAAGGTGCCGCCCCACCCGAAAAGTGTTCGCTTCGCCCCCGGCCGGTCACCACAATCCCTCCATGGAACCGATCACCCTCACCACCGACCGGCTGCGGCTGCGCAACCCCACCCCCGGCGACGCCGAGGACGTGTACGCGATCTGCCAGGATCCCGCCATCCGCCGCTGGACCACCGTCCCGGACCCCTACACCCGCCAGGACGCCGACTTCTTCCTGAACCGCCTGGTGCCCGACGGCTGGCGCGAGGACACCGAGTACCCCTTCGTCGCCGAACCGCTGGCCGGCGGCCCGCTGCTCGCCGCGGCCTCCCTGAGCGACCGCGGCCTGGGCACCTGGGAGGTCGGCTACTGGCTGGCCCCGGACCACCGCGGCCACGGCTACATGACGGAGATCGTCCGCGCCCTGGCCCACTGGGCCTTCACCGGCCTCGGCTGCACGCGCCTGGTGTGGCGCGCCGAGGTGGGCAACACCGGCTCGCGCGCGGTGGCCGAGCGCGTCGGCTTCGTCATGGAGGGCACCCAGCGCGCCGCCCTGCCCAACAAGGGCACGCTCCGGGACGCCTGGGTCGGCGCCCTGCTCCCCTCCGACTTCGGCCTGCCCAGCCCCCTGCCGTACCTCCCCGCGCGCGACCTGCCGGCGGCCTGACGCGGTCCCGCTCCGGCTGACGCGATCCCGCTCCCGCTGTCAGTGCCGGGGCCTAGGGTGCGGTCCATGACGTCTGTGCCGCGCCCCGCCGCCGAACTGTCCGCCGACGAAGCCCGCAGGATCGCGCTGCGCGCCCAGGGGTTCCTGGGTGCGCCCGACCGCCGCGCCGGTGTGCGCGGAGTGCTGCGGAGCCTCGGCCAGGTCCAGCTCGACACCATCTCGGTCCTGGCCCGCTCGCACGAGCTGATCCCGTACGCGCGCCTGGGCGCCGTGGGCCGCACGACGGTGGAGGACGCGTACTGGACGGGGACGCACGCCTTCGAGTACTGGTCGCACGCCGCCTGCGTGCTGCCCGTCGAGGAGTGGCCGCTCTTCGCCTTCCGCAGGCGCGCCTACCGCGGCCGCCCGCACTGGGGCCACGAGCTGTCGCCCGGGGCGTACGACAAGGTGATCTCCCAGCTGCGGGACGAGGGCCCGCGCACGGCGACCGAGCTGGGCGGCGCGAAGAACAAGGGCGAGTGGTGGGACTGGTCCGACTCCAAGATCGCCGTGGAGCGGGCGCTGATGCACGGCGAGGTGGTGGTGGTCGAGCGGCGCGGCTGGAAGCGGGTCTACGACCTGGCCGAGCGGGCGATCCCCGGGGCGCTGCTCCACGACGACCTGGACGACACCGAGTGCGTGCGGCGCCTGGTGCGGCAGGCGGGCGAGGCGCTCGGCGTGGGCACGCGCGCGGACATCGCCGACTACCACCGGCTCAAGGGCGAGCAGTTCGACGCGGTGGTCGAGGCGTCGGGGCTCGTGCCGGTGACGGTGGCGGGCTGGGGGAAGCCGGCCTGGGCGGACCCGGCGGCCCTGGCGACCGAGCCGCGCGGCCGACACCGCACGACGCTGCTCTCGCCGTTCGACTCGCTGATCTGGGAGCGGGCCCGCACGGAGCGGATCTTCGGCTTCACGCACCGCCTGGAGGCGTACGTGCCGAAGCAGAAGCGGATCCACGGCTACTTCGCGATGCCGGTCCTGGCGGGGGGCCGTCTGGTCGGCCGGGTGGACCCGGCCCGCGAGGGCCGGACGCTCGTGGCCCGCCAGGTGACCCTGGACGGCCCCAAGGCGGTCCCGGCGGTGGCCCGCGCCCTGCGCGAGGCGGCCGAGTGGGTCGGCTGCGACACGGTGACGGTGCTCCCGGACCGCGTGAACCTCCCGGCCCTGGCCCCGGACCTGATCAGGGAACTGGGCTGAGGCCCGAAGTCCCTCGGCAGACCGGGGTACCTCAGCGGATCTCCAGGATCTTCTCCCGCATCGCGTAGACCACGGCCTCCATCCGGGAGTGCAGCTGAAGCTTCTCCAGGATGTTCCGGACGTGGTTCTTCACGGTGTTCTCCGAGATGAACAACTCCTTGGCGATGTCCCGGTTGTTCATCCCGGTCGCGACGAGCTTGAGGACCTCCAGCTCGCGGTCGGTCAGCCGGGGCGCGGGCACGAGCCTGCGCTCGTCGGTCCGCTGGATCATCGACTTGAACTCGGTGAGGAGCTTGGACGCCATGGAGGGGCTGATCTGGGACTGCCCGTCCGCGACCGCGCGGATCGCCGTCGCGACCTCGTCGGTGGAGATCTCCTTGAGGAGGTAGCCGGTGGCCCCCGCCTTGATCGCCTCGTAGAGGTCGGCCTCCTCGTCGCTGATCGTCAGCATGATGATCTTCGCGCTGGGGGCGACCTCCTTGATGGTGGTGCACGCCTCGATGCCGCCACGCCGGGGCATCCGCACGTCCATCAGGACGATGTCGGGCAGCAGATCGGCCGCCTTCTCGACGGCCTCGGCCCCGTCGCCGGCTTCTCCGACGACCTGGATGTCCTCTTCGTGAAAGAGGACGATCTCCAGACCGCGTCGGAAAAGGGCGTGGTCGTCCACGACGAGGACCCGGATCGGCTCCTTGCGGAACGTTCCGCTGTCCGAATCCGATCCCTCCGGGACCGACTCACCGTGCTCGTGCCCGCTGAGCACCGGCCCGAAGCTGTCCGCCATCGTTCCTCCCCCTGAAGGCCGTGGCCTGAATTCGTTTCCGGTCCTCCAACCCGTGCCCAGGAAGCACGGGTTGGCGTGCACGCCATGATTTCATGCCCGGGCGGATGCGGTTCGATCCTCGGGCGCACGGGGGTGCCCCTGGGGGCGCGTCGGGCGCTCCAGGGGCACCGTGGGAAGGGAAGGGCGCGGGGCGGCGATCAGCCGCCGAGCGCACCGCCGGCGCCGCCGTCGGCGAGCGGGTCGCTCTCGGCGAGCGGATCGCTCTCCAGGTGGATGACGCCGTAGTCGTACGCGTGTCGCCGGTAGACGACGCTCGGCTGCTTGGTGTCGGAGTCGACGAAGAGGTAGAAGTCGTGCCCGACCAGCTCCATCTCGTAGAGCGCCTGGTCGAGCGTCATCGGTGCGGCCGTGTGGGTCTTCTCCCGGACCACCAGCGGGCCGTCGCCCTGGACTTCGATCGAGCCCACCATCTTGGTGGGCACCTCGTCGCCCTCGTCGACGACGAGCCGTCCGTCCCCGTCGAACTGGGCGACGCCGGGCACGACGTCACCGACCTCGGCGGCCGACAGCCGGCCGTTGCCACGGCGGGTGTACCGCTTGTCGTGCTGCTTGCGCAGTCGCGCCTCGAGCTTGTCGCTGGCGAGGTCGAGCGCTGCGTACGGGTCGCCTGCCGCAGCCTCCGCCCGGATCACCGGGCCGCGGGAGTGGAGGGTGATCTCCACGCGGTCGGACCGGTCGGCCTGCCGCGGGTTGTGCTCCTTGGACACCTCGACGTCGAGGCTGATCACCTTGCCGTCGAGCTTCTGGATCTTCTCCAGCTTCAGCTTCTCGGCCACGTGCTTGCGGAACCGCTCGGGCACCTCGGTCTTGCGGCCCTTGACGACGATGTCCACGCAGAACTCCGTTCCCGGATCGCCCGGATCGGCTCCTCGGCCGCCGGGCATCTCCCTTTGCACCAGACTCCGGATGGATTACCGGAGCTCGGACTCGGCGACTTTCACCTCCTCCTCCCCGGTCGGGAAGATCCCCACCCCTTCGACAGGAGGTTAATTCGCCCTGAACTCCTGTCCAGAGGCGCAACCATGTATTCGGTGAGGAGACGGCTTTCGCCATTCCTCACAACCGAACATAGCCCCTTCGGACGGGTGTCGGCACCCGCTACCGCGACATACCTCCGTTCGGGCGTTTTCACCTCTCACCACCTGCAACGATCCAAGATCTCGAAGAGTTCCGGTTTATTTCGAACGAAGCGGGAGAGGATGCAATCACAGCCGCCGCCCGCTGTTCGAATCCGTGCTGCGCGGAAGCGGCCGCTAAACCGTGCGGTATTTCAGAAATGAACGAAAGCTGTACGGCTCCGAGGGCGCGGGCCGCCTCCGCCAGCGAGGCTCCGGTGGTCATCAGGTCGTCCACGAGCACCACCGTTCCCGCCGCGAGCAGCCGCGCGCCGCCCGGCACGACCTCCAGGGCACCGGAGAGGTTCGCGAGCCGCCCCCGCGCCCCGAGCCCGGCCTGGTCCGCCACGTACCGCCGCTGCCGCAGCACGGGCACCACCCGCACGTCCCGCCCCGCCCGCCGCAGCCGCCCGGCCGCGGCCAGGGCGATCCGCCGCGTCGGATCGTGCCCGCGCGCCCGCACGGAGCGCCGCGAGGACGGCACCGGTACGAGGAGCAGCGGCCCGTCCCCGGACCCCGCCAAGGCCCCGGCGGCGGCCTCCACGGCACCGGCCAGGGCGCCGCCCAGGGGCCCGGCGAGGGCGAGCGCCCCGCGCTCCTTGTGGGCGAGGAGCACTTCCCGTACGGCGTCGGCGTAGGGCGCGGCCGCGTGGACCGCGGGCAGCCCGGCGGGCTCGGGCTCCGGCCGCACCCGGCGCGGCGCGGTCCCGGTCAGCGCCCGCGCGCACTTCGGGCACAACTCGGTCCGCGGTCTGCCGCAGCCTCCGCAGGCGACCGGCAGGACCAGCCCGGCGATCTCGCGCCACCACCCCCGCATGGCTCCACTGTGCGCCTTCCGGCGCCCTCCGGCCACCCCTGTGGAAAACCCCTGCGGCGAGCGGCGGAAACGGCGCTCGCCGAAGGCCCCGTGGGCCCCGGAGTACGTCAGGTACGCCCCGCGCGGGCCGGTGCCCGCACCGGGAGGAGGCCCCGGACGGACGGGCCTAGCCGGGATAGACCGGCGAGTCCCCGCTCTTCACCACCGGCTGCCAGTTCGTCCCCGGCGGCAGCCGGACGATGCCGTCCTCGGAGTCGGCCACCATCGGCGTGTCCACCGACTCCGTGTGCGGCGCGGACACCGAACTCACCCCGTTCAGACCGGGGAGCAGCGAGGTCGTGGAGGTCGAGCCGTCCGTCTGGAGGTAGCGGATCTGCTGCACGCCCCCCGCCTCCTTGCCGACCACGACGAGCCGGCTGGGCCCGGCCCAGGAGACGGCCGTGACCGACTCCATCCGGGGCGCGGCGGGTTGGAGGTCCACCACCGAGACGGTGCTCTCCTCGTCCGTCGTCTGCCGCTCGATCCGGCCGATCTGGAGGGTGGTGCGCTCGCCGTGCCTGACCACCAGGGCGATCCGGACGCCGTCGGCGGAGACCCGCAGCGACTCGATCCGGTCCTCCTCCAGCCACGGCGTGCGGACCTCGACGGGCTGCCCGGTACCGCCCGGCACCATCCACAGCCGCCGCTTGGCCGGATCGCGGTCGGCCACCCACAGGTCGCCCCGGCCGCCCCAACTGGGCGCGGACAGCCGGTCCTCCGGGCGGACGCCCTTGCTCTCCAGGACGGGCGGCTGGGCGGCCTGCTCCATGGTGATCGAGGAGACGAACAGCCGCCGGCCGTTCTTGTCGACCCCGGCCGCCCGGCTCTCGCCCCGGTCGACGGCGATCGAACCGAGCGCCACCGGGCCCTTGCCGAGCGGTCCCGGCACGTCGACCGGCGCGGCCGTCTCCTTGCCCGCGACCACCAGCTTCTTCAGCCGGCCCTGCTCGTCGACGAAGTACGGCTTCTCGTCGAGGTCGGTCTCCCGGACCGGCGCGAACTCGGCCGCCTGCCCCTTGCCGAGCCGGCACAGCGACTCCTGCTTGTCCAGGAGCTCCACCTGCTCGACCCGTACGGACGGCAGGTCGCGCAGCGTGAACAGCAACTGCGCCGCCATCCGTCGGCACGCCACCCCGTCGGCCCGGTTCCCCTTGAAGTCGAGCGGCACCTTCAGCGTGGACTGGTCGTCCGTCGCCAGGGTGGTGACGTCCTTCTGCAGCGTCGTACGGGAGGGGAAGCTGGAGTCGACGGCCTGCTTCAGCCAGTTCGTCGGGCCGTCGAGCAGCGCCTTGACGGTCTGGGTCACCGGATCCATCCGGGTGACCGGATCCTGCCGCTGCCGGATGTAGACGGGATCGGCGACGACCCAGTCCTCCCCGGAGGCGAAGTAGTACTTGTTGACCGAGCGGTAGTTGCGGAGGAAGTCGGCCTCGCCGAGGACCAGGCCGGGCGGGAGGCTGTCGATCCGCCACTCCTTGCCCTTGCCGTTCCCCGTCGGCTCCTGCACGACCTGGATCGACCACAGGTAGTCGGCGGGGCTGATCGGCTGGTACGCGTGGCGGGCGTCCACCGTCGCGATCTTGCGACCGGCGAGCGGGTAGACCCGGCCCTCCTTGTCGGGGTCGGCGTTGCGGTCGGCCTGCTTGCGGTTGGGCGCGGTGGCGAGCACGGTGATGCTCTGCTCCGGCTTCCAGCTGCCCGCGGCCTTCTTCGTCAGGTACTTGCGGGCGGTGGCGAAACCGGGGTCGTCACTGGTCATGGCCTCCAGGAAGCCGTCGACGATCTCGTCCGGGTCCGCGTTCTCGCGGGGGGCGACGGCGTAGACCCGTACCTGCGAGTCGCCCGTGTTGGAGCCCTTCACCTGCTGTACTTCCCCGCTGTCGGGCATCGACGCGCAGCCGCCCGCCAGAAGGGTGCCGCACGCGGCCAGCAGCGTCACTCGCGCGACCCGTCCCCGCCCCGCGTGCTCCGCTCGGGAGTCAGCGCCCACGTGTCCCACCCTCCTGCTCCGCGTTCCCGTTGCCCGCGCCGTCCCCGCCGCCGTTCCGGCCGGCGGTCGCCGTGCCCGGCCCGCGGCCGTCCGCGTCCGTCGCCGGCCGCGGCACCACCCGGGCGCCGCTTCCGGGCAGCGCCGTCGGGTCGACGGTCGCCCGGGGTGCCCCGGGCAGCCCCGGCGGCACCGGGAGCGCCTGCCGGTCCCCGCCGGACTGCGTCGGCACCGCCGTCCGGCGGCCGTTCTCCCGCGCGTGGCCGACGGCCGCCTGCTCGCGGTTGCGGCGCGAGTCCTCGGGCTCCAGGGGTATCGGGGAGCCCCGCAGCGGCTCGTCCGCCGTCCGCGGCAGGGTGAGCCGGAACTGCGAACCGCCGCCGGGCTCGCCCCAGGCCTGGAGCCAGCCGCCGTGCAGCCGGGCGTCCTCGACGGCGATCGACAGGCCGAGGCCGGTGCCGCCGGTCGTCCGGGCACGGGCCGGGTCGGCCCGCCAGAAGCGGTTGAACACCCGGGTCGCCTCGCCCGGCTTCAGCCCGACGCCGTAGTCGCGGACGGCGACGGCGACGGCCCCGCCCGCGGCGGCCAGCTTCACCACCACGTCCCGTCCCTCGCCGTGCTCGACGGCGTTGACCACGAGGTTGCGCAGCACCCGCTCGACGCGGCGGGCGTCCGCCTCGGCCACCACCGGCTGCTGGTCGCCGACGACCACGATCCGGGTGTTCTTGCGCTCGGCGAGCGGCTCGGCGCCGCCTATGACCCGGCGCACGACCTGCCGCAGGTCTATCGGTTCGGCCTCCAGGGCGGCCGCGCCCGCGTCGAAGCGGCTGATCTCCAGGAGGTCGGAGAGCAGCGACTCGAAGCGGTCGAGCTGGTCGCCGAGGAGTTCGGCGGAGCGTGCGGTAACCGGGTCGAAGTCGACCCGGGCCTCGTGGATGACGTCGGCCGCCATCCGGACCGTGGTCAGCGGGGTGCGCAGCTCGTGCGAGACGTCCGAGACGAACCGCCGCTGCATCCGCGACAGCTCCTCCAGCTGCTGGATCTTGAGCTGGAGGTTCTGCGCCATCTTGTTGAAGGCCTCGCCGAGCCGCGCGATGTCGTCCTCGCCGGTGACCTTCATCCGCTCCTGGAGGCGCCCGGCCGAGAGCCGCTCGGCGATCCCGGCGGCCATCCGCACGGGCGTGACGACCTGGCGCACCATGAGCCAGGCGATGGCCCCGAGCAGCACGACGACGAACAGTCCGGCGGTCGCCAGGGTGCCCTTGACCAGGGCGAGGGAGTCCTCCTCCTGGGTCAGCGGGAAGAGGTAGTACAGCTCGTACTGGGTGCCCTCGGCGTCGTTCAGGCGCTTGCCGATCACCAGGCCGGGCTCGGACG
Source organism: Streptomyces sp. NPDC093071 (assembly GCF_044754545.1). Taxonomy (NCBI): domain Bacteria; kingdom Bacillati; phylum Actinomycetota; class Actinomycetes; order Kitasatosporales; family Streptomycetaceae; genus Streptomyces; species Streptomyces sp. NPDC093071. The sequence goes on from NZ_JBIVPH010000003.1 coordinate 1,235,910, forward strand.
CCTTGCTGCTGGTGTAGTGGATCCGCGTGAACTTCTGGAAGGTGTCGGTGCCCTGGGCCACCGAGTGCCGCAGTTCGCGGGGAATGCTCGTCGCCGGGTCGACCTCGCCGGAGGCGCGGACGCCACGGCTCGCGGTGTCACCGGTGTCGAGGGAGAGCGCGACCACGTTGAAGGCGCTCTGACCGCCGCTGGCCAGCTGCTCGACCAGGGTGGAGCGCCAGTTCACGGAGGCGCCGTCCCGCCCGCCGTCCGGCTGCCCGGGCGTCGCGGGGGTGGTCGCCGCCCGGTCCTGCGCGGCGGAGAACCCGCCGGCGGCCTGGCCCTGGGCGGCCTTCTCCTTGGCGTCGAGCAGCCCGTTGCGGACCTGTCCGATGACGACGATGCCGAGCAGCAGCACGACCCCGAGGGACATCAGCAGGGTGCCCGCGACGATCCGCAGCTGGATGTTCCGCCGCCACAGGCGCACGGCGGGCAGCAGGGGCCGGCGGATCCAGCGCGCGAAGAGCCGGAAGAACCGCCCTCCCCGCGAACCGTCCTGGAGGAGCCGCGCGCCGCGCGGCGGACGGCCGGAACGCGAGCCCCCCCGCCCCGGTCCGGCAGCCCGCCCCGTACGGCTTCCCGGGTCCCCGGGCTTCGGAGCAGTACTGCCCGTACTCATGTCAGCTCGGTCCCGCCTTGTAACCGACGCCACGGACGGTCACCACGATCTCCGGGCGCTCGGGGTCCTTCTCGACCTTCGAGCGCAGCCGCTGGACGTGCACGTTCACCAGCCGGGTGTCGGCCGCGTGCCGGTAGCCCCACACCTGCTCCAGGAGGACCTCACGCGTGAAGACCTGCCACGGCTTGCGGGCGAGCGCGACGAGGAGGTCGAACTCGAGCGGGGTCAGGGCGATGGACTGCCCGTCCCGCTTCACGGAGTGCCCGGCCACGTCGATGACCAGGTCACCGATGGTGAGCTGCTCCGGAGCCGGCTCCTCGGACCGCCGCAGCCGCGCCCGGATGCGGGCGACGAGCTCCTTCGGCTTGAACGGCTTCACGATGTAGTCGTCGGCGCCGGACTCCAGGCCCACGACCACGTCGACCGTGTCGCTCTTGGCCGTGAGCATGACGATCGGCACTCCCGACTCGGCCCGGATGAGCCGGCACACCTCGATGCCGTCCCTGCCGGGCAGCATCAGGTCCAGCAGCACCAGGTCGGGCTTCGCCTCTCGGAAAGCGGCAAGCGCCTTGTCACCGTCCGCGACGAACGACGGCTCGAACCCTTCACCCCGCAGCACGATGCCGAGCATCTCGGCCAGTGCGGTGTCGTCGTCGACGACAAGAACGCGTCCCTTCATATCGACATCATCCCATTAGCCAATCGTTACCTGCCGTGACCTGTCCCACAGCGTCTCCCCCTGTCAGGGTCGTGATCTTGTGGAGAACGACCCGCTCGGCCCGCTGCCGCACGGTTCGCGCGGCCGGATCGGGCATCCGCACAGTGTGCCGCCTGCCGTCCTCACAATGAAGGTCCGGACGAAGCTACGAAGGACGAGGCCGCTCCCGCCCACGGGTGGGCCCCGCGTGGCACGATGGCACCCGGCCCGCCGCCGTGGTTCAGGTGTCGGCCGCCGTGACCGAGCCGGTTCGCCGATCCGGCACCGCGACCATTCCCACGAGGTGGACGACCGTGAACGACACTCCGGGCTGGACTTCGCCCGGATCCGCCCCTTCCGGCGGCCAGGAAGGCTCCGGCGTTCCCCGGCCCGCCGGCCCGGCCGACGTGAACGGCTCCACCTCCCAGTGGTCCAAGGACCAGCCGCCCGCCGGCCGGTGGTCCCCGCCCACCGGCCAGACGCCGCCCCCCGGCCCCGGCCGGAACTGGGGAGCGCCGCCCCCCGGCGCCCAGTGGGGCAGGCCGCCGGCCGCGAAGCCCGGTGTGGTCCCGCTGCGCCCGCTGGGCGTGGGCGAGATCCTCGACGGCTCGGTGAAGACCCTCCGCTCCTACTGGCGCACGATCCTGCCGATCACCGCCGCGCTCGCGGTGCTCGCCCAGGTCACCCACACCCTGGTCCAGCGCTATCTCGTCCCGGCGCCCCCGCCGCTCAGCCCGGACGCCACATCCGCCGAGGAGCTGGACCAGCTCGTCGACTCGGCCCGGTCCTCCCTGATCGGCCTGGGCCCGGACACGGTCGTGGCCCTGGTGGTGCTGATGGTCAGCAGCGCCCTGCTGGCCGTCGTCGCCGGCCGCGCGGTCCTCGGCCGCCCGATCTCGCTCGGAACCGCCTGGCGGGAGGCCCGCCCGCACCTGCCCCGGCTGCTCGGCCTGACCCTGCTGCTCGCGGTGATGGGCACGGGCATCATGCTCGTCGGCCTGCTCCCCGGTCTCGTGATCGGCGGCGCCCCGGGCGTGGCCCTGGCCGTCCTCGGCGGCCTCGCCGCCCTGCTGGTCGACATCTGGCTGATGGTCCGCTTCAGCCTCGCCTCCCCCGCCCTGATACTGGAACGCGGAGGCATCGTCCAGGCCCTGAAGCGCTCGGCGAAGCTGGTGCGGGGCTCGTGGTGGCGGATCTTCGGCATCACCCTGCTCATCCAGCTGCTGACCAACGTGTTCACGCTGATCATCTCGATCCCGTTCATCGCCATCGGCTTCGTGGTCGACGGCGAGGCCCTCTCCGCCCTCTCCTCCGGCTCCGCCGAGACCTTCGGCTGGCCGTTCCTGATCGTCACCGGCATCGGCGGCGTGATCACCGGCGCGGTCACCTACCCGATCTCCGCCGGCGTGACGGTCCTCCTCTACGTGGACCAGCGCATCCGTCGGGAGGCCCTGGACCTCGAACTGATCCGGGCCGCCGACCGCCCCGACCCCGGCCCCGCACCCGGCGACAAGGCCGTCGGGGGCTGATGCCGTGACGGGCACGGGGGGCGCGGTCACGGCCCTGGCACGCCTGCGCGCCGACGGCGACGTACCGGTGGACGTCTCCCGTGTCCCCGCCCGCGAGGCGGCGGAGCGGGAGCTGTCCAGGCCGATGTACCACGAGAACGATCCGAGCCTCCTCCAGCGGGGCCTGAACCGCTTCTGGGAGTGGCTCGACGCCCTCTTCGGCTCCGCGTCCGGGGCCGCCCCGGGCGGGGTGCTCGGCCTCCTCGTCATCGCCCTGGTGGCGATCGCGCTCGCCGCCGCCCTCTGGTGGCGCCTCGGCACCCCCCGGCGCATGCCCGCCACCACGGGCGACTCCCTCTTCGCGGACGGCCCCCGCTCCGCCCGCGACCACCGGGCGACCGCCGCCCGCCACGCCTCCGCCGGCCGCTGGAACGAAGCCGTCCAGGAACGGATGCGGGCCGTCGTCCGCTCCCTCGAAGAGCGCGCCCTGCTCGACCCCCGCCCCGGCCGCACGGCGGACGAAGCGGCCGCCGAGGCGGGCCGCTCCCTCCCCTCCCACGCGGACGACCTACGGCTCGCGGCCCGCACCTTCGACGACGTCACGTACGGCGGCCGCACCGCCGACGAGCCCGCGTACCGCCGCGTCGAGGAGTTGGACACCGCCCTGGAGCGGACCCGCCCCGCCCTCGACGCCCCTTCCACGGGAACGCCCGCATGAACGGCGCGGCCACCGGCACCCCGACACCCGACAGCACGGCCACCGCACCGGCCGGCACCACGTCGACCGCCCCTTCCGCCCGCCGGATCTGGACCCGCGTCCGCGGCACGGCCCTCGTCGTCGCCCTGGTCCTGATCGGCGGCCTCGTCCTCGCCACGGTCCGCTCCGCCGACGCCCACGGCGCCCTCGACCCCCGCTCCACCGAACCCCACGGCAGCCGTGCCGTCGCCGAACTCCTCAAGCAGCGGGGCGTCACGCTCACCCTCGCCACCACCCTCGACGAGGCCACGGCGGCCACGAACTCCGGAACCACCCTCCTGGTCACCGCCCCGGACCTGCTGACGGACGCCCAGCGGTCCACGCTCCGCTCGACCATGGAGAACTCCGCCGGACGCACGGTCCTCCTCGGCGCGGGCTCCCCCTCCCTCGGCACCCTGGCCCCGGGAGTCACCGGCGCCCCCGGCACCACCGTCACGAACCTCGACCCCGCCTGCACTCTGCCCGCAGCCACCCGCGCCGGCAGCGTCGACCTGGGCGGCGAACGCTACGAGGTCGCCCCCGGCACCACCGCCGACTCCTGCTACCCCTCCGGGGGCCGGCCGACCCTGGTCCGCCTCCCCGGCCCCGGCACCACCGACACGGTCCTCCTCGGCTCGCCCGACATCCTCCACAACACCCGTCTCGCCCAGCAGGGCAACGCCTCGCTCGCCCTGCAACTCCTCGGCTCCCGGCCCCATCTCGTCTGGTACCTCCCCTCCTTGTACGACGCCTCCGCCGACGCGTCCGAAGACGACACCACCGGAAACTTCCTCTCACTCATCCCCTCAGGCTGGCTGTGGGGCACGCTCCAGCTCGCGCTCGCGGCCCTGCTCGCCGCCGTCTGGCGCGGCCGCCGCCTCGGCCCCCTGGTGACCGAACGACTCCCCGTCGCCGTCCGCGCCTCCGAGACCACCGAGGGTCGCGCCCGCCTCTACCGCAAGGCCAACGCCCGCGACCGCGCCGCCTCCGTCCTGCGCACCGCGACCCGCACCCGCCTCGCCCCGCTCCTCGGCGTCGCCACCCGGGACGCCCACTCCCCCGAACTCCTCCTCCCCGCGCTCTCCGCCCGTCTCTCCGGGACCACCGCGGATCCCCAGCACCTCCTCTTCGGCCCGGCCCCCGCCGACGACTCCACCCTCATCCGCCTGGCGGACCAACTCGACGCCCTCGAAAGAGAGGTACGCACCTCATGAGCGCCCCGACCCCCGAGCCCGCCACGAACTCGGACGGCGCCCGCGCCTCCCTGGAAGCCCTGCGCGCCGAGATCGCGAAGGCCGTGGTCGGCCAGGACCCCGCCGTCACCGGTCTCGTCGTCGCCCTGCTCTGCCGGGGACACGTCCTCCTCGAAGGCGTCCCGGGAGTCGCCAAGACCCTGCTGGTCCGCGCGCTCGCCGCCGCGCTCGAACTCGACACCAAGCGCGTCCAGTTCACCCCCGACCTGATGCCGAGCGACGTCACCGGCTCCCTGGTCTACGACGCCCGCACTGCCGAGTTCTCCTTCCAGCCGGGCCCGGTCTTCACCCACCTGCTGCTCGCCGACGAGATCAACCGGACGCCCCCGAAGACCCAGTCGTCCCTCCTGGAGGCCATGGAGGAACGTCAGGTCACGGTCGACGGCACCCCGCGCCCGCTGCCCGAACCGTTCCTGGTCGCGGCGACCCAGAACCCCGTCGAGTACGAGGGCACCTATCCCCTCCCCGAGGCCCAACTGGACCGGTTCCTGCTGAAGCTGACGGTCCCTCTGCCCTCACGCGCGGACGAGATCCAGGTCCTCACCCGTCACGCCGAGGGCTTCGACCCCCGCGACCTGAAGGCCGCCGGCGTCCGTCCCGTCGCGGGCCCCGCCGAGCTGGAAGCCGCCCGGACCGCCGTCGCCAAGGTCTCGGTCTCCGCCGAGATCGCCGGCTATGTCGTCGATATCTGCCGTGCCACGCGTGATTCCCCCTCGCTCACGCTCGGGGTCTCTCCCCGAGGCGCCACCGCCCTGCTCTCCACCGCCCGCGCCTGGGCCTGGCTCACCGGCCGGGACTACGTCACCCCGGACGACGTGAAGGCCCTCGCTCTCCCCACCCTGCGTCATCGCATCCACCTGCGGCCCGAGGCCGAGATGGAGGGAGTCACCCCGGACTCCGTCATCCACTCGATCCTCGCCCACGTCCCCGTCCCCCGCTGAGAACGGCGCCCCATGGCCCTCACCGGACGAACCGCGCTGCTCGCGGCCCTCGGATCGCTCCCCGTCGGCATCCTCGCCCCCAGCTGGACGGGGATGCTCGCGGTGAACGCGCCCCTCTCACTCGCAATACTGTGCGACTACGCCCTGGCCGCGCCAGTACGAACGCTCCAATTCACCCGAAGCGGTGACACATCCGTTCGACTCGGTGACGCGGCGGAAGTCCAGCTCACGGTCGCCAACCCGTCCCGCCGCCGCCTGCGCGCCCAGCTCCGGGACGCCTGGCCGCCCAGCAGCTGGCTCCCCGGCACCGAACAGGCCTCCTCGCGCCACCGGCTGACCGTTCCCGCCGGCGAACGCCGCCGCCTCACCACGGGCCTGCGCCCGACCCGCCGGGGCGACCGCCGTGCCGAACGGATCACGGTCCGCTCGTACGGCCCCCTCGGCCTCGCGGCCCGCCAGGGCGGCCACGAGGTTCCCTGGACCGTCCGCGTCCTGCCCCCGTTCGCCAGCCGCAAGCACCTGCCGTCACGCCTGGCCCGGCTCCGTGAACTCGACGGCCGCACCAGTGTGCTGACCCGTGGCGAGGGCACCGAGTTCGACAGCCTCCGCGAGTACGTGCCCGGCGACGACACCCGCTCGATCGACTGGCGTGCCACGGCCCGGCAGACCGCGGTCGCCGTCCGCACCTGGCGCCCCGAGCGCGACCGCCACGTCCTGATCGTCCTGGACACCGGTCGCACCTCGGCCGGCCGCGTCGGCGACGTCCCGCGTCTGGACGCCTCCATGGACGCGGCCCTCCTGCTGACCGCGCTCGCCTCCCGCGCCGGCGACCGCGTGGACCTCTTGGCCTATGACCGCCGCCTCCGCGCCCAGGTCCAGGGCCGCTCCGCGGGCGACGTCCTGCCCGCCGTCGTCGACGCCCTGGCGCCGCTCGAACCGGAACTGGTGGAGACCGACGCCCGCGGCCTGGCCGCGACCGCGCTCTCCCGTGCTCCCCGCCGCTCCCTGATCGTCCTGCTGACCGGCCTCGACGCCGCTCCGATCGAGGAGGGCCTCCTCCCCGTCCTGCCGCAGCTCACCCAGCGCCACACGCTCCTCGTGGCCTCGGTAGCCGATCCGCACATCGCCCGCATGGCCGCGAACCGCGGCACGGTCGAGGGCGTGTACGAGGCTGCCGCAGCCACCCAGACACAGTCCCAGCGCACCCGCACGGCGGATCAGCTCCGGCGCCACGGCGTCACGGTCGTCGACGCCACCCCCGAGAACCTGCCTCCGGCCCTGGCGGACGCGTACCTGGCCTTGAAGGCGGCCGGCCGTCTCTGAAACTCAGCGGAACCCTGAAAAGGGGGCTGAACGCAAAAATGCCTCAACCCCCAGACATGGTCTGGGGGTTGAGGCTAAAAATTGTTCGGCGGTGTCCTACTCTCCCACAGGGTCCCCCCTGCAGTACCATCGGCGCTGAAAGGCTTAGCTTCCGGGTTCGGAATGTAACCGGGCG